>CAZCZL010000009.1:0-141024 GCA_964503315.1 uncultured Ignavibacteriales bacterium
TGTTATTCGCGCCGGTCTGATTGGCATTTTCTAAAGCGTAGCAGTCTTGAAGTCCGAGCAGTTTGCTTGATTCGAGGGCTTCGACTCCACCGGCGGGGTCGCCGTAATCAATGGCTGTTACATTGACGTAGTACGGGACGGTCGGGAGCAGGCCATCGATAATGCACTCGTACTCGTAGTATTTCAGATAGCCATCCTCGGTGTAGGCGGAATCGGGAATCGGTTCGCCGGGGATCGGTTTCGGTTGGTTCGGATAGAGCTTCCGGATGGGCGTATCTATACCCAACCGGCTGGCGTTGTAGCCATGCTGGACGAAGTAGAAGATCGAATCACCGAGATATCCCGGTATACGATATGGCGTACCGGCAGTGTACGCGAGCGGGTCGAAGAGTGAATCATGACATGGATCGTTCCCTAATCCATACAGACAGCGGAGTTGGTCGAGAGTGAAAGGCACTTCCTGAACCTCGAAGCCACCGGAGGGATATATCTTCGGGTTCCAGACGAACTTATCGTAGTTTTTCAGGTCACAACCGGCGGCGAGGGCGAGAGATGCTTCGCGGTCATCGCGACCGAGATAGATGCGGTATCCCTCAAAGTCGATTCGATTTGAGACTAGGTCTTTGGTCGTTTCGCTTGGGAGTCCATTAAACCGAACGCGGATACCACTGTCGTACGGATAGAGCCAGAACTTGGGTGCAGGTGGTGGGCCGACCGCACGCCAATCGGGGACACCATCACCGGCGTAGTAGGTTGTTTCGGCAACTGACGGAATCCAGACCGAATCAACCAGTACAGAATCAAGCACACAGACATGGTATTTGCCGCGATATCCGTCGCCATCGGTGTCATAGCCGGGATTGTCATAGACCCACTCGGCTTGCTTGGCGTTTTTGACGAGGTCGGTGAAATCGACATTGGCGTACCAGGCGTCGATATTGCCAGTTTCCAGGTTTTGATGATTTGTGGGAATCATATGTAAGTTCTCTCCACCCACGTAAGAGACTACCAGAGCCTTCGACTCACCCCGCAAAAGATCGAATGGTCCAACTGACAAAAGGTACTCTGCGGCGCTACCCCACGCACCCCATGTGCGGACGTATTGAGGAGGCGCTTCCCAGTCAGATTCATTAGAACCAAACGATGCTAAACGAACTTGGTCGAAATCAGTCTCGGCATTGGATAAGAGAAAGTACCTGTTGGCATCTCCTTTTGGCTCGCCTGTTCCCCCTGTTTGAAACAATCTATAGTTCTGACGCAAGCGCGGACCATAATCATACACTGTTGAGGGCCAGTCTAGAAGCCACATCCACCAATTATAGCTTTGAGTTCTGCTTCCTTGGGGCGCCTCTAATATGCGCAATCCTGAAACTGATCTGCAGGACTTGAACGGTCCGGAGTCGCGCCATTCGCCTGCAGTCCCATCAGGATCACCATCGCTATCGGTAGACCACGCTATATTGAGAGTGTCTGTTCGGGGACACAATTCGCTTACATCAAAGCTCTTCAAAAAACCAACCAAATCATCCCCGGACGGGGTGTACAAAATGGAATCATTCTGCACTGTCCGGAGATGGCCAACGGCAGGTGCCATACACAAGCCCATATAGACATCAGACAAATCCGACATTCCGACATTAGTTACCACGTATTCAACCAAGACGAAGTCACTAACTAGCGATGACGTCCAAGCAGAGGAAGTCTGTTTGATCTCGACGCCCAGCGGTTTGTGATGCCTCAGTGCAAGATAGTCAAGTGTATTCCCCCCCACGCCCCTTACAAAAGTATCAGCATAGACGGAAACGTAATCCTGATCGGAGCGGGCAACATCTACGTCGACTGGATTTGCCAAACTCCGCAGTTGAATCCCCTCTAGTACATCGCCAGAAGGATGAAACTCATAGTGTGCTCCCTGCTCTGCATAGGCAGTGGAAACAAGGGTATCGCCGTTCTCGTTGATTCCACCGATCCAGAGAGCACCCCACTCGAGCATTTTGTCTCTCGAACCCAAGGGGTACTCATCCGCACCAAGTGGTGGTTCCAATCGGAGACTACCAAGGTGACAACCGGAAGAATCGGAAATGTATGGGAGGGAATCCGGTGTTCCCAAGATTCCTCCGTTAGTTACCAAGAGACCGAGACGGCCGATGTCGTGAGTGGCGGTGCAGTAAGCCGGAGCAGCAGCACTAGCCGATTGAGGGGAGTGTTTCGCAACTTCGCGAGCCGTGGAAACGCTCGCCAAGAGAAGAAGGCAGAGACAATACAGACTTCGACGCATAAACTCCCCAGTTTTATCTGGTCAAATATAGACGTTCAGAGCGCCGTTGACAACTAAGGATTTCTGCGGGGAGATGAACTGATGCCGGACAAGGCCCGCGATGACTCTCCTGATAAGCCAAAAACGATCGGGCCAAATCCCCTGCCCCGTCATAGCTACGCGAGAAGGATGTTGATCAGATACGCCATTGCGACCGCTATCGTTGTGCTGACCACTACATATGCGATGGCCGAGCGTTTGCCGAATTTCCCCCAGACCACCGTTATCTCGGTGATATCCGTCGTCACGCCGACCATCAACATCACAAACACCACGCCAAGTGTCGCCCCCATAGTGTATGCCTGACCCGCCAGAACACTGAATCCCTCGGAACAGAGTTCGATCACGGCACTGATCGGCACAGCCAGAAGAATCGTCCACGGCGAGGCAGGATTCCCGAGATACTCGTAGACAATGGCACTGGGGACAAATGCGGCCAGACCGGCCGCGAGAATTAAACCGATCGCCAGATACTTCCCGATATCCTTGAAGATCAGCCAGGAGGAATTAAGCGCGCGTATCACTCGGTTGTGCGGTTTGGCGGCTTCGCAGTCGCGATCTGAACATCCCGAATTGCTGGCGCATCCGCACGCCGACTCGGATGAGACAGAATTTGCCAGGGGAGCGTCAATCAAGTGACGATGCTCCAGTCTTGAGAGCACAATTCCGGAAAGCAGCGCGGCCGCCACGGCACAGAGCATAAGGATCGCGGTGTTGAATGGTCCGAGGAAATTACTGAGGACCAGAAATTGCGGTACGCCGGACCAAGGGGTGGCCAACAGAAAAGTCAGGGCAACCGCCGTGCTGGCCCCCTTTTCCCGCAATGACACGGCCAACGGGATCGCTCCACAGGAACAGGTTGAAGCGATCAGACCGGAAAGCGCGGCTTTGACCAGGGAACCGAGATCGTTTTTGCCGAAGTGACGATTAACGAAGGTGTGCGGCACAAATTCTGAGACTACTCCAGCCGCCAGGAAACCTACCAAAAACCAGAGCCAGAGGTCCTTGAGAAGATCCCAGAGGGCACTGAAATACTGACCGACATATTCCATGCGGTTACTTCCTCAGATCCACCACGGTCGCGCCCCAGGAGCCGCCAGACCCCTCTTCGTGGCGAAACCGTATGACATTCGGATGCGTTGACAGCACTGACCGGACGATCTCCCGCTGCACCCCTATCCCCTTCCCGTGCACGATCCTGATCGCCAGGATATCCCGCTTCAGGCATTCGGCAATATAGTCCAGGACGACATCTTTGGTCTCATTGGGCCGGAACTGGTGCAGGTCGAGGGTGCCGTCGATCGGGTAGTCGATGGGATCGTCGTCATCGATACGCATAGGCACAATATAACGGATGGAATGTCGACCGAAAGGTCAATCGGTGCGGAACTTGCCAACCGGCGTATCATTGGTTAGCTTAACGGCTCGATATCACGATTGGAGGATTTTTCCGTTATGACCACCGTCACGACATCCATACCTGCCGCCCCGAGATGGGATCTCGAATCGATCTTTCCCGGCGGCTCGGCCTCATCTGAATTCAAAGCGTTCCGCGAAAAGGTAAAGGGAGAGATAGCTGTCGAGGCCGCCAAGGTCGCCGGTCTCTCCCCGGTGCTCGATAAGTCCAGCCGCGAGAGCTGGAAGCAGTTCATTGTCAATCTGCAGGACCTTCACGAAAAGCTGGAGCTGGTCCGCTCGTTCGGCGGATGTCTTATCGCGCAGAATGTGGCGGATAACGCCGCGCAGGGGATTGTCGGCGAAGGGGACCAACTCACCTCCGAGTGGGAGAAACTCCGGACCTATCTGGAGGCCTGGTCAATCAAGCAGTCTGATGCGGCCTGGAATGACCTGGTGTCAGATCCGGGGCTGGTGGGGTTCAAGTTTTTCCTCGATGAGATCCGCGAGATGGCCCGCCACAAAATGCCGATCGAACGGGAATCGCTCGCGCTCGATCTCGCGGTCAACGGCTATCATGCCTGGAACCGCCTCTATGACCGGATGGCCGGGGACCTTCGCGTGACGATGGAAGTCGGCGGCGAAACGAAAGAGCTGTCGATGGGGCAGCTGGCGACTTATATGGACAATCCTGACCGCAAGGTTCGCCGCACGGCGTTCGAGAAGATGACCGAGGCCTGGAAAACACGCGCTGATCTCGCCGCCATGACCCTTAACGCGCAGGCCGGGTTCCGTCTGGCGCTTTACAAAAATCGCGGCTGGAACTCGCCGCTGATCGAACCATTGATGCAGAACCGCCTCAGCCAGGCATCGCTGGATGCCATGTGGCATGTGGTCGCCCGTGAGACAAAGAAACTGACGCCGTATATTGAGGCGAAAAAGAAGCTGCTCGGCATCGACGCTTTCCGTTGGTATGACGAGTTTGCGTCTGTCGGCGAAGTACATCGCAAGTGGCCATTTGAGGACGCGGTCAAGTTCATCGTCACCAACTGCCGGTCATTCTCGGATCACCTCGCGGATTACTGCGAAATGGCGGTGAAAAACCGATGGATCGAGGCTGAGGACCGTCCCGGCAAAGCCGGCGGCGCGTTTTGTACGACATTCGGCATTCATCGCCAGAGCCGCATTTTCATGACTTACTCCGGCACGTATGACAATCTCTCCACTCTCGCCCATGAATTGGGGCATGCCTATCACAGCCACGTCCTGCGTGACAAGGCGTGGTTAGCCGGGATGTACCCGATGGGCTTGGCCGAGACAGCTTCGATATTCAACGAACTGCTGACCACCGACTCCGCGCTGGCCTCGGCGCAATCGCGTGATGAGCGGCTGATGCTTTTGGATCAACTTCTGATGCAGCCGTATGTCTTTTTTACCGACGTCCACTGCCGCTATATCTTTGACCGGGCGTTTTATGCTGAGCGGGAGAAGCGAATCATCGATGCCGACGGCCTTTGTGAGATGATGACCAACGCGCAACGTCAGGCATACCAGGGCTTGATTGCCGACGACGGCTACCATCCGTATTTCTGGTGCTCGAAATTGCATTTCTTCATCACCGACACGCCGTTCTACAACTTCCCATATGTGTTTGGATTCCTCTTCGCGGGCGGTGTCTATGACCGTGCCCGTCAGGAAGGGAAGTCATTCGCTGACAAGTATCGCGCGCTGCTCGCTGACACTGGCAGCATGACGACCGAACAGGTCGCGAAAAAACATCTCGGGGTCGATCTGACGAAGGAAGACTTCTGGGCGGCATCGGTAGGCCGGTCGCTCTCCAAAGTCGATGAATTCGTGAAACTGGCGAGTCAGAAATAGCGATGTCTTCGTCTGACGAGAAGCCGAAACTCTGGAAGGATTATATCGACCGCGCCAGCCTAATCAAGTTTGGCGCGGCGATAAAGAGTGTGTACCCGAAGTTTGATTCCGCTCGATTTATCGATGGACTGGTCAAAGCGAAGTTTGACCAGCTCGAACTGAAAGCTCGTATCGCGTTGATAGCGTCACACCTCAAACCGTATTTTCCTGAGAATTACAGCAATGCGGTTGATATTCTGGTCACGGTCGCGCCTGGATTGAATGGATTCGAGAATTGGATACTCAATTCGTATGTCGATCAGTTCGGGATGGATGATCTCCCCAACTCGGTGCGGGCGATGCAGGAGTTGACGAAGCACGGGACGGCGGAGTTCACGATCCGGCCGTTCATAGTGAAGTACCCCGATGAGATGCTGAAGGTGATACATCGGTGGGCGGAGGATGAGAATGAGCATCTCCGACGCCTGGCCGCCGAAGGGACCCGTCCGCGCGGAGTCTGGACGATCCATATAGAAGCATACCGCAAAGACCCACGGCCGGTGCTGAAGGTGCTGGAGAAACTCCGTGCTGATGATTCGCTTTATGTCCGCAAGGCGGTGGCGAATAATCTGAACGACATCTCCAAAGACCATCCGGATATCGTGCTCAAAACCGCGCTCGCGTGGATGAAAGCGAATGATCCGCGTACGAACTGGATCCTCAAGCGCGCCTGCCGTTCGCTTATCAAGAAAGGGACGCCGGAGGTTTTCAAGCTGTTCGGGTTTACATCGAACCCACAGGTTGAGATCAAGAAACTCAAACTGACGCCGACCAAACCAAGGATCGGCGGTGAAGCGGTACTTTCATTTGAGATACTCTCACGCGCGAAGAAAACGCAGAAGCTGGCAATCGATTACAAAGTGCATTATGTCAAGGCGGATGGGCAACTGAACGGAAAAGTATTTAAGTTGGTGGAGAAATCGCTGAACGCCGGCGAATCGCTGTCGTTGTTATCGAAGCATTCCTTCCGCGAGATGACCACGCGCAAGCACTATCCCGGCAAACATAAGATTGAGATCATCGTCAACGGTCAAGTTTTTGGTGTATTACCATTTACGCTTGGCTGAATCGGCTGGTAGGAAGCGAACCCTGTTTGGCGACAATGCTCGCCCCTTGAAACATTCTCGCCCGTCTCCCGTACTCTAACCAGATAGCCCCACGAACTAGTCGGAACGCAACCCAATGCGGAGAAGCCTGGCATGGTTAAGAAAATCGTCCTGGGAGGCATCCTTCTTGTCGTCGCCACCGCCGTTGTCCTGTTTTTCGCCAAAGACGGCTCGGCCAAGAAAGAAGATGACCTCAAAACAGTCGCCGTGACCCGCGGCACCCTTATCGACAAAGCCCTCGCGGTCGGTAAGATCGAACCCAAGAAAGAGATCGAAGTCAAATCCAAGATCTCCGGACTCATCAAAAAGCGCTATAAAGAGATCGGCGACGAAGTCAAGGTGGGCGAACCACTGTTCGATATCGCTCCTGACCCAACTCCGCTGGAGTTCGCCGAAGCCAAGCGCCAGGTGGAGCTTGCGCAGGTCGAGTTCGACAACCGCAAGCGCGAATATGACCGCTCCCTCCAGCTCAAGGACAAGCAGCTCATTTCCAATCAGGAATATGATCTCGAGAAATCCAGATTCGACGAATCCAAACTTCGCCTGGACCTCGCCAAGGAGCGCCTTGCATTGATTGAGACGGGCAAAACCTCGGTCGCCGACCGCCAGGTGGAGAATATCATCCGCTCGACCGTCAATGGCACAATCCTCTCGGTGGACCTTGAGGAAGGCGACCCGGTTGTCCCGCTGACGTCGTATCAGGCGGGAACGACGTTGATGACGATCGCCTATATGGAAGACCTCGTTTTTAAGGGGAATGTTGACGAGATCGATGTCGGCAAGCTGACGCTCGGCATGCCGGTGGAGATTGAGATAGGCGCTATCCCGAATCAGAAGATCCAGGGGAAACTCGTGAAGATATCCCCCAAGGCGCACAAAGAAGAAGGCTCTACCCTCTTCGAGGTTGAGATCGCCATCACCGAGAGTAATGGTCAGTTCCTGCGGGCCGGCTACTCCGCCAACGCCGATGTGATCATCACGAAGAAGGACTCCATCCTGCTGGTACCGGAACGACTGGTCAAATTCCAGGATTCCGTCGCGACAGTTGAGGTGCGTGATTCAATCGGCACGGTCACATCGCTGACGATAAAGACCGGTCTCTCCGACGGCATCAATCTTGAGGTCACTGAGGGGCTCAAAGAAGGCGACCTGGTCGTGGAACGTCCGCCCAAAGAGATCACTGCTAACTAAGAGCGAGAGCTGACCATCATGATGCCGTTGCACACCATTCGCCAGTTCTTCAATGATATGCGGAGACAGAAACTCCGCACCGCGATGACGACCTTTGGAATATTCTGGGGGACCTGCTCGATCGTCCTGCTGTTCGCGTTCGGACAGGGGATACGGGAGAACCAGATCGAGTCGCAGAAAGGGCTCGGCGAGAATATCGGCATCTTCTGGCCGGGAATCACCGCGAAGGATTACAAGGGGCTGCCGCGCGGCCGCCAGATCAATTTCACCGAAGAAGATGTCCGAATGATCAAGACCAAGGCGACGACGGTCGACCGGATCTCGCCGGAGTTCTCCAAGTGGAATGTCAGTCTCAAAGTGGGGCGCCAGGTTCAGATAAAGAATGTCGTCGGTGTTTGGCCGGAATTCGGCGAGATGCGCAACTTGATCGCGCTCGAGGGCTCCCGTTGGCTCAATGAACAGGATGAATTGCAGCGGCGGCGGGTTGTCTTTATCGGCGACCGACTCGCCGACCAATTGTTCGCTGGTGGGACGTTGACCGGCGGCGTAACCTCGCGCGATGACAGCATGGCGGTCGAGACTGCTAAGAAGGCGGTCGGCCAGCAGGTACTCATCAACGGTGTGCCGTTCACAGTCATCGGCGTGATGAAGCCGAAACGCCAGGATAGCTCTTACAATGGTCGTGACGCCCAGAAGGCGTATATCCCGGCCTCGACCTTCAATACCATGTACTCCCGCCGCTACCCGAACAATATGGTAGTGCAGTGCTTGCCGGAAGAGACGATGAAGCGCTCGCGCGAGGAGATCCTCGCCATCATGGGTGCCAAGTATCGCTTTGACCCGACGGATAGAGAGGCGCTCTCGGTTTGGGATGTTTCCGAAGGGCTGGAGTTCATGAACAACTTCTTCGGCGCGTTTCAGATGTTCCTGGTCGGCATCGGGGTTGCCACGCTTATCACCGGCGGCATCGGGGTCAGCAATATCATGAATGTGGTGCTCGAAGAGCGGACCAAAGAGATCGGCATCAAGATGGCGCTCGGCGCCCGCAAAAGTTACGTGATGATGCAATTCATTGTGGAAACGCTGATGATCACCGCTATCGGCGGGATCTTTGGTTTCCTCTTTGCCTATTCCATAGTCGTAGCCTTCCCCGCGCTGAACCTGGAAGAATATATCGGCACACCCAAAGTGAATTACTTGGGCTCGGTGATGGTGGTAGTTCTGCTAGGGATAGTCGGTCTGATCGCCGGTATCTTCCCGGCCCGCCGTGCCGCCAACCTGCAACCGGTCCAGGCGCTCAAACTATTCTGAGGTAGCGATGCAGTGGTCGACCATCTATAACGTCTTTGTACGCGATTTCAGAAAACAGAAGAAGCGGATCACCCTCACGATCGTCGCGCTCTGCTGGGGAACTATCTCCATCATGCTGCTGCTTGGATTCGGCGAAGGGCTTTCGCAGCAGATGTCGGTCAACGGCAAAGGGATGGGCGAAGGTATTTCGGTCCTCTGGCCCGGCGCGACCTCTCTCCCCTTCAAGGGAATGGGGAAAGGGCGCACTATCCGATTCGTCCCCGAGGATGTCGACTACCTGAAGGCCAAGATCCCCGAACTGAAAGAGGTCGGCGGCGAATATCATCGCTGGGGCGTCTCGGTCAAGTATGGTGACAAGATCGTCAGCGAGCATATCAACGGCATCTCCCCCAACTATAAAGAAATGCGGAATCACATTCCGGCGATCGGCGGGCGGATGATCAACGAGCTGGATATGCAGCTCAAGCGCCGCGTGGTTTTCCTCGGCAATAAGCTGGCCGAGCGGCTCTTCCTAGAAACCCCACCACCGGACGACCTCTGGTTCCAGGAATCGCCCGAGGCGAAGAAAGTCCAGGAGATGGCGATCGGCAAGCAGGTGCTGATCAATGGCATCCCGTTCACGGTTGTCGGTGTGCAAATACACAAGATGCAGATGAACAGCTATTCGGGTATGGATGCCGACAAGGCCTCTATTCCCGCGACGACCTTCGAAGCGGTCTTTGGTGACCCGTGGCTCGACAATATCATCTATATGCCGCACGACGTGAACAAGATGAAGGATGTCGAAAAGCAGGTGTACGAGGTGATGGGGCAGAAGTACAAATTCGATCCCAAAGACCAGCGCGCGCTTGGTATCTGGGATGTCGCCGAAAATCAGCGCGAGACCGACAACGTGATGATGGGGATCAAGATATTCCTTGGCATTATCGGCGGCCTGACGCTTCTTATCGCCGCGGTCGGCGTGGCGAACATCATGTATGTCTCCATCAAAGAACGGACGCGTGAGATAGGTATCAAGATGGCGGTCGGCGCGCGTAAGAGCTACATCCTGACCCAATTCCTGCTCGAAGCGATCCTGATAACGTTCACCGGAGGATTTCTGGGGATGTTCATCTCGGTCGCTATTACCGAAGGATTCAAGTCGCTTAATATACAGTCCGAGGTTCTCGCCTTTATGGGCCGCCCGACCATCTCGATCGATATTGGTCTGGTGGTGGTCGCGATATTGGGAATCATGGGGATCATGGCCGGCCTCTTCCCTGCCATGAAAGCCGCCTCAGTCAGTCCAGTGGAGTCACTACGTTATGAGTAATCAGATGTTGTCAGCAACCGGCAAAACGGTCGGCGTCGATACAGTTATCGACATGCAGAATGTCCGCAAGGCTTACACCACCGGCAAGGTGACCTTCGAGGCGCTCAAGGGAGTTGATTTCAACGTCAAGCGCGGCGAGTTTCTCGCGATCGTCGGGCCCTCCGGCTCCGGCAAATCAACCATGATGAATATCATCGGCTGTCTGGATATCCCGACTTCGGGCGAGTACATTCTCGATGGTCAAGTGGTCAATCGACTCAACGCGAACCAATTGGCCGATGTCCGGAATAAGAAGATCGGGTTTGTGTTTCAGGCCTTCAACCTGTTGCCGTACGCGACCGCGTATGAGAATGTCGAGGTTCCGCTTCTTTTCGCCAAGGTGAATAACAAACAGCGCAAGGAGCGGATCATGCACCTCTTGTCAAAGGTCGGTCTGGCGGACAAAGTCGCCAATAAGCCGACTGAGATGTCGGGTGGTGAGATGCAGCGCGTGGCGATCGCCCGCGCGCTGGCGAACGAGCCGGATATCATTCTCGCCGATGAACCGACCGGTAACCTTGATACTAAATCGGGCGGCGGGATCGTGCAGTTGTTTCATGAACTCTGGGAATCGGGGAAAACGATCATCATGATCACGCATGATATGAATATCGCGCGGCAGTCGGGGCGGGTCTTTAAGCTGAAGGATGGTCTGGTCGACACGAACGGCAACGGCGCGTTATAGTAGAAATCCCTCTTTCACGCATAATCTTTCAAGAAACGACGGGCGGTCGCCTTCACGACCGCCCGTTGCAGTTGCGACTCTATCTCATTTCCTACGAGGGCCGCATATTCAGCGCCCAAGATTGCTCCTACAAATTCACTTTACATTATCCTCAAAGCAGTCCATATTCGTCCTGGGAGCAGTACGGCAATACAAACGTGCTGAATTAGAGTTGTGAGATGCCTCCTTTCCAAAGTTCATATTTGTCTTGTTGGTACACTTCTTATTCTTGTTTGTCATCGTGTCCAGGTGTGCCTCGCTCAACCTATCTACTGTACGGCAGCACATGACGTCGGTCGTTATGGGCTAATGGTCACCAACGGTGGTACACTGGGTGTCTTACCTCATATTTCCGGTACGGGACCTACCGGATACGTGCAATATCCATTCGATTCCTCGGGCTGTTACATAGGTAGAATCTTCAATCAACCAATTTGGGATATCAGTGCAGATGAATACCCAGTTGGCTCAGGCACACACTCGATCCATTTCGGTGCACTCTGGATCGGTGGAATTACCGAGGAAAATGACACCCTTGTTTCGGTTGCGCAGGATGGCTGGCATGGCATCTATGAGTTGTATGCTTCTCCAGGTCCGTCCGGTGAGGTTCGAGCACGTTCAAGAAATGAGGATGGCAATGAAGAGGCATACTCTGAACAGGATTACCTTTGCTCGTACAGTGACACCGCCACCACTGGTCGACCTGGACTTCTTCCCGACCCATTTTCACATCGAGCACACAAGCCCCTTGGCATTCAAGTGGACCAAAGATCTTGCGCCTGGTCGTCAACCCTTGCCAATGATTTCGTAATTATAGAGTACAAAGTAACAAATATCGGAGCGGGCGATCTGCGTGAGATGAATATTGGTCTCTTCCTGGAAGTGGGAGTAGGTTACGCGGTTGCCGGGTCGAGCCCCTTCTGTTTTCAATGTGACGATATGTGTGGTTTCAAACCAATGTTGCTTTCACCCTCGGCATGTGGACCTTTTGAAGACAGTATCCACCTCGCTTGGTTTGCAGATAATGACGGCGATCCTTATGAGAGCAAGTGGGTCGAAGCTGGTGAAAGCAAGTCCACACGTTCAGTCAGTGGTGCGACAATACTCAAGTCGCCTGATCCTGATGCTTCAGTCAGCTTTAACTGGTGGAGCCCGAGTCGGGATCCCAGGTTTGACTACGGCCCTCGCTATCGACGATTCCAGGAATCACCTTACACGGATTTCTGGACTGGCGGCACTGGAACTCCCGAAGGGGACCGCAACAAGTATCATCTCCTGTCGAACGGAGAGATCGACCCCGATGTCCCGCTATTGTCACGAATCCCTCCAACTGACCCGATCTGGGCATACCCAACAGAGTACGCCCGAACGTGGGTGTGGAGAGGTTCTGACATCCGGCTGCTATTGTCAACCGGACCGTTTAGTCTGGAAAAAAACGAGCAGGCAACCTTTGTTATTGCATTGGTAGGGGGCGAATCATTTCATAACGACCCCTACAATACTGACTATCTTATTGCCGGGGACCTGGATCGGTGGTATGCCCAAACTGACCTTACCGATCTTAGCAAGAACGCACAACAAGCTCGGTGGGTATACGATAATCCTGGAGTCGACACTGACGGCGACGGTTATCGGGGCAAGGCTCACATTTGTGTGCTTGACTCCGTGTTGAACGACTCAGTTTGGGTGATCAATGTAGCTGAAACCACCTACTATACTGGCGACGGAGTAGCTGATTGGAGAGAGGTTGGACCGCCTCCGCCACCACGTGTTTGGCTGGTTCCATTTGACGGTGGTATTCGAGTCCGCTTCAATGGCAAGGACTCCGAGACTACCAGAGATCTTGTCAACAATCGAATTGATTTTGAGGGATATCGCATCTATGTCGGAAGAGATGACCGTGAAGCGTCTCTCTCACTTGCTGCCGAGTACGACATCGAGAATTTCGATAAGTTCGTTTGGAACTCAAATGCCTATCCCACAGGCGAATATCAAGTGCAGGAGGTCCCTTTCTCCAAACAAGAACTGAGGTGCTGGTACGGCGGCGGCAGCACCCCATGCAACGATTCTTTGTTCGATCCGCTAAGCTTTACTCCAGCCAATCCTTATCGACTTTCAGGATTTGCCAACGACTCTCTGTTCTACTTTCTTCCGCATGGTTTCAATACCGACCGACTTGGAGTTGAAACGAACATCAGAAAGGTTTATCCGAATACACCTAAACCTGACCTAAGTCGACCCATCCCTAAAGATGCCTATACTGAGGATGGTTACCTCAAATACTATGAATACGAATGCGTTTTGGAAAACCTCTTGCCGACCGTGCCTTATTACCTCAACGTAACTGCTTTTGATCACGGGGATCCAAGTGCTGGCGTCGAGGCCCTGGAGTCATCGCGGGTTCTTGGTCTGCAGGATTGTTTCCCCCTGCAAAATGCCAATCTTTCCGGAGCAACAGCCAAACCAGTGTACGTTTATCCCAATCCATATCGCGTGGATGACAAATATCGAACTTCAGGTTATGAGGGTCGCAATTCGGAGAGAATCGACGATCGCGAGCGTCGTATTCAATTTGCCAATTTGCCGGCACAATGCACGATTCGCATCCATACATTGGACGGAGATCTGGTACGAGAAATTCGTCATGACGTGCCAGACGATGATCCTGCATCTGACCATGATACTTGGGATCTTATTAACCGCAATATTATGACCGTTGAATCTGGATTGTACTATTGGTCCGTCGAGGACGTGAATGGCAAAGTGCAATTAGGCACACTCGTCATCATCAAGTAATCGATCATATCCCACAACGATACCACCCTCACTCCCCAAACCGGTACAACTTCCCGTCAAATGAAGTCACGTACAGTTCCCCCACCGCATCAACGCCGAACGAGGATATCAGCAAGTTGGTCTTCGGCAATTGCTGGACAACTGCCGGTTGTCCCGGCGTGTATTGCAGTGACCAGATGCGGCCGGAGACAAAATCGGCGAATAGATACCTACCCACCAAGCCAGCTACCTTCGTTCCGCGGTAGACATATCCCCCCGTCACGGACTGACCATCAGCATGCGTGTACTGGAAGACCGGTCGCACGAGGCCGGTGGTGTCGCAGGCGGAATCCGGCTTGAAGCAATTATTCCCCTCCATGATCGACCACCCGTAGTTTCTGCCGCTCTCAATGATATCTATCTCTTCGATCGCATTCTGGCCGACATCCGCCGCCCAGAGCCGTCCATTCAAAGGATCGAAGCTGAACCGCCAGGGGTTGCGCAGGCCATACGCGAAGATCTCCGGGCGGGAGCTGTCGGTCGCATTGGCGAACGGGTTATCATCGGGAATCCCGTACTGATTCCCTCCTTCGGCAGTGTTGATGTCGATACGGAGGATCTTACCGAGTAAATTCGCACGGTTCTGCCCGTTGTTCTGCGGGTCGCCGCCGGAGCCGCCATCGCCGGCCGCGATATAGAGATATCCATCCGGCCCGAACTGCAAACATCCGCCATTGTGATTGGAATACGGCTGGTCAAAAGTCAGAATCGGAAACTCCGTCGCTTCATCGACGTTGTCCGTGTTCGCCGGTGACGCAGTGAACCGACTCACAATTGTTCGCCGCGGATTCGCCGCAGTATAGTTCACGTAGAAGTATCCATTCGACGCAAATTGTGGGTGAAACGCGAGGCCGAGTAACCCCTCCTCGTTGCCGGCATCGTTGACCGGTACGCGGATATCGAGGAAAGTATCAACTACTGAGGTCGCGTTGGCCGAATCGAAGACCAGGATCAACCCCTGCTGTTCGATGACAAAGAGTCGTCCGCTGTTATCCCCCGCATGACCGAACCAGAGCGGGCGCTCAAATGTCAGATTGGGAAATGCCGCCACCAATGAACCCGTTTGGGTATCAGGTGGGCGCGTCTGCTGATCGTTATTGGAGCTGCAGGCCGTGAAGGGAATGATCACGGTCGTTATAAGGAGTAGTAGTCTGCGCATATATAGCCTCTGCATTAATGAGTACATCTTTGTAAAGTCCGTACGCCATGATAGAAAATTATACTCCGAAGGAAAGTATCGTATTTCAGGAATTATTGCTATCTATATGGTATCAATTCAACCTCTTTTCTGGCAATCGTTAGTCGCATTCAACAGGGAGCGATTTGTCCAAAAAGCATCGAAAAAGAATTGACCGGGAGGCAAAAGACGATATATTTAGGCGAGTTTGTGAAAAAAATATCGTAGTCTCGTCTGGGAGACAACCTATGACACGACAGATCGCTCTCGCTCTTTGCTTCCTTTTCCTGACTGCCGCCGCGGCGACAGCGCAGAATGATGCCTGCCTGACCTGTCATGGTCCGGGAATGGCCAAAGGAAAAGCGCAGGTGGTTGACCCGGCCACGTTAACCGGTTCGATCCATGCCGCGCTTAAATGTGTCGATTGCCACGCGGTTGACCCGAAAGTCAACCACAAGGGGAATCGGGTGGTCTACTGCGCCAAATGCCACGAGCAGGAGGCCGCGGGATTCAACAAGTCGCCGCATGTGGAGGGGCGGAAAGCGAATATCGAAAAGCTTCCGACCTGCGTCACCTGTCATGGCGGGCATGCGATCCTCTCCCACAGCGATCCGAATTCACAGACGAGCCATCAGAACTCCCCCAGGATCTGTATTCAGTGCCACGAGGATCAGCAGTTGACCGAGCAGGTTCAACAGCTCCCCAAAGCGGCGGTTATCAAGGCATACGAGAATTCGGTCCACGGTAAAGCGCTGCTGGAACATGGTTCGGAAAAAGCCCCGTCCTGTATCGATTGTCACGGCAGTCACTCGACACTGGCATCGGACAATCCGGAATCGCCAGTCTTTAAGACTCATATTGCTGAAACGTGTGGACATTGTCACGGTGACATCAAGACCGCGTACGTTCAGTCGGTCCATGGTACGGCGCTGGCGTCAGGGGTGATGGAGTCACCGACTTGCACCAACTGCCATGGCGAACACAATATTATGCCGACCGAGGATCCGGAGTCGCGGGTTTTTGCCACGTCAGTATCCAAGACGTGTTCAGATTGCCATGCAGCCGAGAAAGTTGTCGCGAAATTCGGCCTCAAGGCCGACCGGATCGCGACCTTCAAAGAATCATTCCATGGTGTCGGGACCGAGTTCGGCGATACGCGCGTGGCCAACTGCGCCTCTTGTCACGGAGTGCATGATATCTATCCGCAGTCTGACCCGCGTTCGATGATCAACGCCTCGAATATCGAAGCCACCTGCGGCCAGTGCCATACCGATCTGCCAGCCAGTTTCGCCTCCGCGCAGGTACATGAATCCGCCAGCGAAAAGGAATCCGGCGGCGAGTGGTATGTTCGCCAGTTTTATATCTGGTTCATTTCGATCCTTATCGTGATCTTCATCATCTACCGGGTGCTGGAATACAAACGTCGCGTCAAGCGGGTGGAGTAAGAGATGTCCATGCGAGTGACCACCATTCTCATTCTGATCCTTCTGGCGCTTGGCAGCCAGTTGGCCGCGATGGAGCGCTGCCTTATCTGTCATGGCAAGGCTGATTTTTCGCGAGTCGAGGAGACCGGTCGGAAGGTCAGTCTCTATATCGACACCACCATCATCGCGCATTCGGCGCACGCGTCGCGTGTTTGTACCGATTGCCATGTCGATATCACGACGATCCCGCACGCGAAACATCTTGAACCGGTCAACTGCCGTCGATGCCACTACGCCGGTAACCCGGTTGGCGCTCCGCAGGGCGAGTTGTATGACCAGTATGCCCAGTCGGTGCATGGCCAGGAAGTGATGAAGGGGAATCCTAAAGCCCCCATCTGTCAGGATTGCCACGGTGCGCATGATATCCAAAAACATGACTCGCCGACTTCGCGCATGGCCAATAAAATGAATCGACCCAAGGCGTGCGGAACCTGTCACATCGAGATCTACGCCACGTACCGTGAATCAGTCCACGGTGTGGCTCTGTTACAGGATTCCGTCATGGATTCTCCCGACTGTTCGAATTGCCATGGCGAGCATAATATCCGGCGTCCGACCGATACGACGTCGCAGGTCTCGCCGGGTCATGTTTCACAGACGTGCGGAGAGTGTCACGGTCCGATGGGGGTCGCCACCAAGTATGGGATCAAATCGGATCGCACCGCGACCTTTGAGGATTCATTCCACGGTATCGCGCACCAGATGGAGAATCGGACAGTCGCCAACTGCGCGTCCTGTCACGGATTCCACGATATTCGGCCGCAGGATGACCCTAAGTCTTCGATCAATATCAATAATATCGTGAAAACGTGCGGGCAGTCAAACTGCCATCCCGAAGCGACCGTGCAATTCGCCAGCGGACAGATCCACGTTGACCCGCATAATAAGGAATCAGGGCTGGTGTATTACATCACCAAGTTCTTCACGATCCTGACCATCGGGACGCTGGCCGGGCTGTTTGTGTTTATCGCGCTCGACCTCTTCCGTCGAGCTCAACGCGCGCGTGGTGGAAAGTAATCTATGGACGAACGTACTCAGAACGCGCAAACCGAGCGCGAACAGATAATTCAGTCATTGACCCGATCGATCGTTGATTCGGCCAAGCCGCATATCGACCCGGCCACGCCGCAGGCCGATATCGAGAAGCAGACCCGCGAGATCAATGAACGGCTGCAGTTCGAATCCAATGTCGCCCTGAGCGAACTGGTTACTCGGTTCAGCCGGGTCAGGCCGGTGGAAAGCAAACCGGTCGAAGAACGGACTTTCCTCCGGTTTGGACGGAATTTCCGCGCCCAGCACATGCTGATGTTCACTTCGGTCATTCTTCTCATTCTTACCGGCATGCCGCTCAAGTTCCCGGAGTTTGATATCTCCAAGTTTATGATCGTAACTATCTTTGGCGGGCTGCAAAACTCAACACTCATTCACCGTATCGCCGCGGTCGGACTCATCATCGTCGGTGTCTGGCATGTCGGCTATATCATCCTGTCGCGGATGGGACGGCGGGATTTCTTCCTGATGATCCCCCGGCCGCAGGATGCCAAGGACGCGTTCCATACCGTGATGTATTATCTGGGACGCAAACCCTCCGGCCCCAAGTTCGGGCGCTTTTCATTCATCGAGAAGTTCGACTACTGGGCGGTGTACTGGGGAATGGTTGTGATGATCGGATCCGGGCTTATTCTCTGGTTCAAGGAGATGTTCAACAAGGGGCTGTTTGATATCGCGCGCGAAGCGCACTCGGATGAAGGCCTACTGGCCACGCTGGCTATCATCATCTGGCACTTCTACAACGTGCACTTCAACCCCGAGGTCTTCCCGATGAGCTGGGTCTGGTGGAATGGCCGGCTGTCCGAAAGCCAGCTCAAACACCACCATCCGCTCGAGTACGCGGAGATCGTCAATGCCGAGCGCAAAGCAGTGGAGCTTCGCTCGGAACACAAATCTGCCAACACTGAGTCTGGATCATGAGAGAGTTCTTTCGCGACTTCGGTCGCCTGATACAACGTCACCTGCGCACTCTGGCGCTCTTGGTCGGCGGGATCATCGCCCTGATAGTGCTGGTCGGAGTCGGTACCTACTTCAAAATGGAAGATGCCGATTTCTGCACCTCCTGCCACTACATGGAGCCGTACTACCGTCACTGGCAGGCCTCAACGCATGCCAATGTTACCTGCGTTGATTGCCATGACTACGGTGTCGGCTCATTGGCGCTGTCGACCATTCGATATTGGACGAATACGTATACCACCCGGCCAAAGTCAAACGTACCCGATGAAGCTTGCCTGCAGTGTCATGAGACATCATCCTTGTCTGCGCTGAAGGAATACCGCAAAGGGATCATGTTCGATCACCAGGCGCACCTGAGCAAACCGCTTCGCGGCGAGGATCTACGGTGTACCTCGTGCCACAACCAGATAGTGCAATATGACGAAGAGGTGACGCCGACTCACATGACGGTCAACGACAAGTCATGCTTTGTCTGTCACTTCAAAGATGCCGGTCAGGGCGAGGCGATAACGGGATGCGACGCTTGCCACGGGATGCCTACCACCACCGTCGAGCATGGCGGGTTCACCTTCGACCACGCGCCCTATATCAAGGCGGGAGTCGAGTGCAAGCAATGTCACACGCAGATCGTGCAGGGGGATGGCTCGGTCCCTGAAGGTAAGTGCTACGCCTGCCATGTGGAGCGCGATCGGAAAGAGCATAGCCGGGAAGAGTTGCACCGGATCCATGTTACTACAAACGGCATCGACTGTTTCCAGTGCCATTCGGATCTGAAGCATGGAAATTTCCAGATGGTCAGTTCGCTGGAGATCCAGTGCGAGAACTGCCATGTCCGGATGCATAATGGTCCCAAGCAACTCTACATGGGGATAGGCGGCGCCGACACGACCGACATTCCAAGTCCGCACTTTATCGCCCAAGTTTCCTGTGACGGGTGCCACACGCACCTGACTCCTCAGGGTGAGCAACTGGCGCACCAGGAGCGGAAAGAGGCGACGCGTAATTCCTGCATCACCTGCCACGGCAAGGGACGCGAATTGATGTTCGACAACTGGATCGAAGGGACGAAAAAGCTCTCCGCGGAACTCCCCGGTTACCTCACCAGCCTTCGTTCGAGCGCTCTTTCGACCGCCGGCAAGAATGACGCCGTGAAAACCGCGGTCGCCAACGCGGAAAAGAACTTTGGATTGATAAAGGAAGGGCATGTCTCTCACAACATCTGGTACTCGCTCCATCTGCTCAAGAGTAGCCGGGAGCAGGTACAGAACGCGGTCAAGGCAGTACGGTCAGGGTTTGTGGCTCCTGAACTTCCCAGTGCCGCAAAGAAGGAAAACAGTTGCATGACCTTCTGTCATGGCAAGTCTATCCCCGAGACTGTCAACTACTCCGGCAAGTCACTCCCTCACACTATGCACGTGACTGACCTTGAGCTGGGTTGCGAAAACTGCCATTCTATTGAAGAGCATGGAAAGTCCGCGATCAATAAGGAAGCCTGTGTGGCCTGCCACGAGGGCGGAATGTAAGACTGGATACTTTCAGATTGTGATAAGTACGGCTGGTTTACTGACCAGCCGTTTTCTTTTGCAGATGAACGAATCGTATCTCTTTCCCCTCTTTCCGCCATTTCGTCTCAAAGTAGGTTCGGTCGGGATTCGGGATCAGCGATGTATCACTGCTGAACGGCGTCCCCAGATTATGGAATGACTCGACTCGTTCCGCATTTTTGACAACCCACTCGGCGTAGGGCGCGTGGTCGGTCGCGAAAATCAGCTCTCCCCCGTCGCGCATAATGGAGGAGAGGAAAGTCAGGATCTCAACCGAAAGCAGTCGATGGAACGCATGCCTCTCCTTGGGCCAGGGATCGGGGAACAGCACGTAGATCTTCTCGAAACAGGGTGTATCGAAAAACTTTGGAAGGACCAAACGGGCATTCCCCCGGACGAGGCGGATGTTAACGAGACCGAGCCGTTCACACCGGCGGATCAGCTTTTTGTAGCGGCTGACCATCAGCTCGATCGCAACAAACCGCTTCTCCGGATGTTGCTGGGCCAGCCAAAGCAGCATGTCGCCGCGACCGGGGCCAATTTCCAGAATATCACCGGTTACAGTAACCGGTTCATTCGGGTAATGATAGATAGGTTTACGGGCTTCCCACTCCAGGGGGAACTGCTTTTCTCTGGCCAACCATCAACTCCTTGCTAACCGGAACAAAACAAATTGGTCACGATTGTCAAGAAGTACTCGGCCTGATTGGCGACTAGCGGATATGCTCGGAGTAAATGTCTCTGTTGAATCCGACGATTAGCGTTCTGCCCATACGAACCACTGGTGCGCGCAGGTTGCCCGTTGGGCCGAGCAGCAAAGCCCGCACTTCGCTCCACTTCGGCTTCTCCTTCCGGAGATCGACAGAGACGACCCTTGGCCCCTTGACTGAGATGAGTCGCTCAAAACCCTTCAGCATGTCGCGGACCTCAGTCTCACCAAAGACCTGCTTTTTGGCGTTTGTCTGTGAGTCAATTGTGACTTTCTGCTTCGCAAGGAACTCCTGCGACTTCGCGCAGGTCTCTCACCCCGGTCTGAAGTAATACCAGTCTATTTTGGACATGCGTAAGGTCAGTGGGATCTGGGTGGAAGTACGATCGTCGGCAATCCAGGTTGCGCTACGCGGTACAGAGTCAGTGCATGTACCGGGTCAACCTTGATGGTGATGGTTGAGGAACCCAGCGAGCCCTGAAGGAGATTTCGCACTGAAACCATGGTATTCTTGAACTTGTCGACCGGTTTCCCCTCGACATCGGTGCGAATATCCAGGATCACTTCATCCCCCCAATGCAATTCAAATCGGGCAGGCATCTCACGCTGCAGCAGTGACGCGTCAAACTTGGTCACCTCGGAGATGATCGTCAGGATGGAATCCGGGGTCTGCTCTTTATAAGCATACAGGTGAGTCGTGGTGATGGGACGGACCAGTCGTCGGCCTTCGTGGAAGTGCTCAGCGAAACTCACGATCTCATCCTGGTCGGCTGATTCGAAATTGATGGGGAATTCCCAGACAACGGCGCCTTTGAGTTTGAGACGGATCTGCTTTTCATCGAAATTGAGAACGAGGTACGGCTTCTCGGGGGCAGAGAGCTTCAATTCCGCCTGGATCATCTGGTACTCGCGTTCAGCGGCGACCGCGCTCCATCCGGAGCCGTTCGAGCCATTCTGGTCGCCCGAACAGGCGAGCATCAGAAGGACCAGCGCCGGCAGGGCGCCACGAACCGTCTGCCTCAGAATTGATCCCATTGTTTCCCAGTCCTAGAAAATGTAAATGGGTGTTCCGATCGGTGTCTGATCGTAGATCTTTTTCAGATCATCCGAGCCGACACGCACGCATCCATGTGTCACGTTGATACCGAGCAATCGCTGATAGATCGTCCCGTGAATGAAAAACCCGTCGCCGAATCCCAGGGCGTATTCACCCATCACATTGGGATCAAGACGATCCTGTTCATTTTTGGGGATCGCTTCGTTCTCTTCGATGAAGGCCCAATCCGGTTTGCGCCACCACGGCTCGGTTATTTTGTTCTTCACCTTGAACACACCGTGCGGTGTGTTGAATATCCATTTCCGCCCGGTGACACTGTCGATCAGTTCGCTGCCGGAACCGGTCGAGCAGGTCGCTTCGACCAGCACGGAGTCTTCAGTACGGATCGCGATCTTGTTGGCATGCGTATCGATGACGATATACTTCCCTTTGGGTTTCAACTTCGTCAGTTCTTTGCGTGCCTTATCAAGTTCTTTCTTGGCCGCCTTCTGTTCGGTCGGTAGCTGAGCCAATGACGTATCCACGAAGACCGTCTGATCGGCATGTATATCATCACTGGAAGTGACTTTCAGGAAGATCATTGCGCCGATGATCAGCAGAACGGGGATCGAAATGAGTATCAGTACTTTTTTCATGGCCATTGATCCGAACGGCGCACTATCGTGACCGGTGTGCCGTTTGACACATATTTCATCAGGTGATCCATCTCATTGTTGGTCAGCGCGACGCATCCTTCGGTCCAATCTTTCCCTTGGCCGCCGTGGCCATGGATCTCGATAAGCCCGCCGATCCGGGCGCGCTGGGAGATGATCCCCTTTGCCTTATTATCAGAGAACCGTTTCCGGTCCGTATCGTTCGGATAATTAATGTTCAGCGCCTTGTAATAGCGGCTACCTCGTGGACGGTAAGCACTTATGCGGTACTTCCCTTCCGGCGTGGCGCCATCGCCCGAGAACATCTTCTGGTGCCCGGCATTATATCCGAGTTCACAATTGTACGTATGTAGTACGCTTCCGGCCTTGATCAGGTAGAGCTTGTGTTTGGCCTTGTCGACGATCACCGCATACCCCCCAGACGCACGAGAATCGGCAACCGTCTCCGCCACCCAGCGTCGCCACACCTTGAGGTACTGGGCATCCTGATCATCATATTCATCCATCGACGTGGCCAGTTTGGAGAGCCAGGTGCGACTTAACGCCATCTGCTCTCTGGCATCAGCGTACTCACCGGCATTGACCAGTCGGTCGGACTGTTTGGCGGCGAGCTCAGCCATTGACCAGTAACGGTTCAGACTCAGCTTGGCCAGGGAGCCATTCAGCGCCTGCAACCAGGAGTTCAACTCTTCTTGAAGATCCTGCCGTTCATTGCTGACGGTCGTGCGCAGGTCACCGAGGAATTTTTGCGTAGTAGTCGTGGCTTCTGAAGCCGTCTTGATAGCCTGGAGGAGCAGCGAGTCAGCTTTTTCGTAGTCACGGAACGGAGCCATCCGCCCGTTCTGGTAGGCCATCTCCAGCCAACCGGCATTCAACAGCTTTTCGGCATCCCGAAAGAGCGATTCGGAATAGCGAACAGCGCCGGCAGTACGCGCGGTCTCTAATGCCAGTTTTGCGCTTCGATGAAGGACCAGGTTCGGTTCAGCAGGAGTCAAAAAGAGATAGACAACCCATGCCACCGGCATTGCGATCAGCGCCAGGATCAGAAGTCTCTTGAGCGAGAAGCGAAAGAAGGGGCGGCGCTGTGGCACGTTGGGGTATATATCGCGAGGGCCGCGTGTTACGGCGGCCCTTCGCGGAAAAACGGGGTTAATCGACATTCGCGATTACTTACCAGCCTTGCGAGCAACAGCGGCAGCGATCTCGTCCTGAATAGACTTCGCCTGGTTCATCACGCCTTCGAACTTCGTCTTGGCGGTCAGATACTTGCCGTTATTGAATTCCATCTCGGCATCGGTGTACGCCGGGGTGAGCGCATCAAGGCTGCCCTTGATCAGTTCGATCTCGGCCTTGGTGTCTTTGCCCTTAGGAGCCTTGGCAACCGCGGCGGCGGCGGAATCGATCGCAGCCTTCGCATCGGCCATCAGGGTCATCACTTCGGCTTTCACTCTCTCTTTTTCGGCGGCGGCATCAGCGGTCGCTTTCTCAGCCAGAGCCTGAGCGCGGACAAACATATCCTTGGACTTGCCATAGGAGCGGAACAGAGCAAACTTGCCATCCTGCTCGGTTTTGGCAGCCTGGGCCGCGTTCAGAGTATCCTGCGCGGTGCGGAAGGATTCCGGAGCATAGGCTTCGGCTTCAGCCACGCGGGCGGCGTCGAACGACGCGGAAGCAGCGGTCATCTCGGCTTCGGGAGCCTTGCTGCAGCCAACCAGCGCCAGCAGCATCAGCGCCAACAGAGCGAGTGTCACACGTTTGAACATTTCAGTATCCCTTTCTAAATGGGTGATTATATGGGTTTAGTTATGGGCGAAAAAAAAGGATACGCGCTAACGTCTCGCGTCCGCGCACATCCTCTCTCATTTTCAACGTCTTTGCCGACTACGCACCTCTGTTGAGTGACGGTGCACTCAACGTATTCCTCTCTCCGACTGTTGCCTCTCTTTGTGTTCCCGAATAGCCTAATTCGAGAATTTGAAGGCGTAAATAGGAGTGTTGAGCCTCTATTGTCAACGCTTTTTTTGGCGCTGACTTAGTTCCTTTTTGCACGAGAAAGAACAGCTACCGATCGCCTACACTATCTATAATATATTATAAGACAATGCGTTACGCGAGCAATAAGTCGTTTTTGAGTCTATTTTCTTCACTCACTCATATCCATTCTACTCTTTTCACGGCCGATCCAAAGCCGAGGCTGGGCCCCCCTTATTACCATTGAACGCACTATTTTCGCAATCTGTTGGCTTTTTACCAAAGCAATCTGCCTAGCCGTTGCCGCCAAAAGTACTTTATTCATGGTGCAAATTCGAGGAGCGACAAAAAAAACCGCCGGGGCCAGTATCCCGGCGGTCTGGCGAGTGAGCTTATCTCACTCGCCGATCAAGTCTGTCCACAAGCATCAGTAGCCCGATTCAGGCGTGTGACACTCAGTGCATTTCGCTTCTTTCCAGGCATCGCCGACATCCTCCGGATGCTGGAAGTCCATCCCGGTGATATTTGACGCCAACTCCGCGACATTTTCGGACGGCCCCTGCGCGACTATCAAGTGGCACGTGCGGCAATCTGATGAGATCGAAGTACCATCGTCGGCTACCATGCTGCTGTTATGACAGCGGAAACAGCCGTCGTTGACGAAGTGGCTGAGATGTGTTTCGCGAGCGCGATAGTCGGTTTTCATCTCCGGGAAAAAATTCTCCGAGTAGATCGTCTTCAGCGTCTGCGTTGCCTTAGTGATCTCAGACTTCAATGAATCGCCGAGCGCAGGATAGTTCGCCTGATAATAAGCGAACAATCCGGTGTCGATCGCCGCCTGCGCCTGTTCGCGATTTTCGTACGACGCGTTCAGCAGATCCAAACCGACTTGGCGGATATACGGGAGAGTCGGCGAGATCATGCGCGTACTCATCGCCAGGTTGAGCGATGTTGCCGGGGGCTGGAACTTGTGGCTGGGTCGGTTATGACAATCCATGCAGTCAAACGACCGTATCTCGTTCTCGACAGCAGTCGTATCGGGCATCTCCACTCCCTGCTGCCTGTAGACTTTGGTCGAACCATCCTGCTTGGTGACGCGGACCCACGGAATGATCTGGCGCTTATAATCGGACGCGACGTACTCAACTCTATTGTCTGCCAGCATATGCCAGTGGATCCCCTCGAGTTTTCCGGTGCGCGGATTGCCGCCGCCGACTTTCACCAGCAAACTGATCGTCCACGGCGAATTCAGTTCATCAGTTTTATAGTAAGTGCGCGTGGTGAACTTGTTCCCCCAGAATTGTTGTGGCCAGTGACATCCTTCGCACGTCTCCTGTGCAGGACGAAGATTGTGCACCGGGGTCTGAATAGGGCGATCATATGAATTGAGCGCGGTGCGCCAGAGTTGGCGCGTGCCATCCAGTTTCGACTTCACATAAAACGACGCACCCGGGCCGATATGACACTCCACGCACGCGACTCGCGCGTGCGGCGAATTCATGTATGTGACATACTGCGGTTCCATCACCGTATGACAGGTCTTGCCGCAAAAAGCGACCGAGTCGGTCGATTCGTACGCGCGATATCCCGAGTAACTCACGACAATGATAAGCGCCGCGGTCAGGCCGAGAAAGAGCCAGAGATTGCGCAAGTAATTGCTGTCGGTCGGATCGATCGACAGGTTGAACTTCACCTCTTCGCCGCGCTTGCGCGCCTGTTTTACCTGCAGCCAGCTTGCGACCAGGAAAAGAATCACGCCGAGCGTGATGATCGCCGGGACGATCACAAATGTCACCAGCGAGCTGTATGGATTATCCCCGCCCGTTGTAAGATCAAGCAGGAGAAGAACGATGAACAAGAAGCCGCCCGCCAATGTCAACGCGCCGCCAATGGCAGCCAACGGATGGCGGAACAGCGTGCGCTTACGACTTTCAGTAGCCACGGTCTATCCCTTCTAACTCTATTCTGCCCGGAGTTAAAGAGGAGAATATATGTTTAAGATGTCGCTCGGCAATAGAAATCGTCGCGAAATCTTACCAACTTGTACATGATTGGCCCAATATCAGACCGTCAGCTAACGAGATAGAACCGCGCGAAGCGCATCATCAAGCTCAGGATGTTCAAACTGACAGCCAGCGTGCAACAGCTTCGAGGGCGAGACTCGCATACTTGAAAGCAACAAAGCGTCCGCCATCTCCCCTAAGGTCAGCCTCAGCGCAAATCGCGGGGCGGCAAAAAACGCCGGTCGATGGAGTATTGATGCCAGCGTCGCGTTGAACTCTTCGTTGGTCACTGGATGCGGCGCGACGAAGTTAACCGGACCGCTAAGCGAAGAATTGCCCAGTGCGAAAATCATTCCGTTGATGACATCCGAATACGCGATCCAGCTCCAGTATTGCTTTCCAGAGCCTAGCTTTCCCCCCAATCCGAACCAGTAGAGCGAAAGCATCTGTTGCAGCGCTCCTCCATCAGGAGTCAGGACAACACCTATTCTCGGTATCACAGTTCGAATGCCGCGATCAATCACTGGTCGAATGGCATCCTCCCAGGCGACGCATACATCTGTGAGAAATCCAGTCCCGGGCGTACTCTCCTCGGTGAGCAGTTCGTCCCCCCTGTCGCCATAGTATCCGACGGCCGAAGACGAGATCACCACATTCGGAGGAGAATCAAGGCGTACGATGGTCTCGGCAAGTAATCGTGTTGAATCAACTCTGCTCTTGAGTATGCGCGCTTTTCGCGCGGCGGTCCATCGACCCGCGCCGATATTTTCCCCCGCAAGATGGACGATCGCGTCGAATCCTTCAAGTGAACTCCGATCGATCTTCCCCGTATCCGGATCCCATTGGATGGCTTCTCCCTTAACGGCAGGCTTGCGCGACAGAATGAGTACTTCGTTACTTTCTGCCCGAAGCTGCCTCTTCACTCCCTGACCGATCAATCCAGTTCCACCGGTGATCAATACGCGCATCAATTCACTCCTTAGGCCGTCCGCTTATGGAAACGTAGCGCGGAGAAGGTGAAGATGACAAGCCCGAAAATGGTCATGCCGATAACGCTGGGATAGAAATCAGCCAACCCGGCTCCTTTGAGCACGATCCCCCTCACAATATCGATATAGTATCGCATCGGGTTGATCAAAGTCACATTCTGCAGCCAGTCCGGCATGTTGGCAATCGGCGTGAAATACCCGGAGGTCAGCATGGTGAAAATGGAAAAGAACCAAGCCAGAAACATCGCCTGCTGCTGCGTGCTGGTGATAGTCGAAACGAACATCCCCAATCCCAGAGTACTCATCAGGTACAACAATGACATACCGAACAGCAACAGGTGCGAGCCTGCAAACGGAATCTCAAACCACCAGAGCCCCAACTGCAACGCGGCTCCCATGATCACCATGGAAATGATCGTGAAAGCCGTGATCTTCCCCATCATAAAGGTGATGGTGCTTATCGGCGTCACCATCACTTGTTCCAGCGTCCCCAGTTCTCTTTCGCGGACGATCGCCATTGAGGTCATCATCAGGGTCAGCATGGTCAGCAGAGTTGCAACGATCCCCGGCACCATGAAATAGCGCGACTCAGCTTCCGCGTTAAACAGGTAGTCATAGCGAAGTTCGATATTCGGTTTCCGTCCGGTGATATTGTTGGAGAATGTCCGGACTATCTGTCCGGCATACCCCAACCCCATGCGCGCGGCGTTGGCATCAGAGCCATCCGCTAACCAACCGATCTGCACCGGATCCCCTTTGACCAGTTCTTCCGAGAAATCCTGCGGGATGATCATCACCATCTCGGCATCCTTGCTGAGAAACCTCTGATCGAGTTGCCAAAGCGGTGACTGCTGCGGGTCCACCGTCCGATTGACCGGCTCGAAGTAACTGCTCGCCTTGAATGCTTCCACAAACTGGCGTGAAAGGGCCGACTGGCTGTAGTCGTAGACGTCGAGCTGCAGATGTTTCACGTCGGTCTGCACCGCGTATCCCATCAACAGCAATTGCACCAGCGGCATGACGAACAGCATCCGCAGATTGTTTTTGTCCCGCAGACCCTGGATGAACTCTTTGCGCATGACTCCCATGAATGGACGCAGCATATCAACCTACACTCGACTTAAATCGTTTGACTGCCAGGGCCAGGAATATGACCATCAGGATCGCCAGCGCGCCAGCTTGTGGGGCGAGTATCTCAACACTCGAGCCTTTCAGCATGATCCCCCTGACTATGTTCAGGAAATAGGTGGCGGGAACTATTTTGCTCACTACCTGCAGTGGTATCGGCATATTCTTCACCGCGAAAATGAACCCGGAGAGCATGATGGAAGGCAACATGGTGATAAGCAGGGCGAACTGCATCGCCAATTGCTGAGTCGGCACGGCGGTGGAGATGAGTATCCCGATTGAGAGCGCGGTCGCCACATAGATCATCTCCATCCCCATCAACAACCAGAAGGACCCGACAAACGGCACATTGAACAATATCTTGGCGAACGCCAGTACCAGTAATCCATCCAGAAACGCGATGACGATATACGGCAGCAGTTTCCCGAGTAGTATTTGCAGCGGTGAGACCGGCGCGGTCAGCAACTGCTCCAGCGTTCCCGTCTCTTTCTCGCGAGCGATCGTAATTGAGGTCAACAGCGCCGAGATCATCAGCAGAATGATCGAGACAATTCCCGGCACAAAGAAGTGTGAGGACTTGAGGTCAGGATTATAAAGAACCCGTTGAGCGATGGTTACACCGGGCATTTTACTACCAGGCGCCAACATCTTGTCTTTGAGGAACTGACTAAGGATCGAGTTGCTGTACCCGACCACCGCGCCGGCCTGGGAGACCTCTGAGCCATCGATCTGCAATTCCACTTCATATGGCTGGTTGTTCCGCAATGCTTCGCTGAATCCCGGACGGATCACCAGGATCGCCGCCGCGCGGCCACCGCGCAACAACTGCTGCGGGTCGCTCAGCACAGGCTCGTCTGTTGCTGGGAAGAAATAGTTCGATGCCCAGAACCGCTCCACAAACGCCCGCGACTCCGCGGATTGGTCGGCGTCTACCACACCCAGCGGAATATGTTCGATATCCATGTTGATGGCGTACCCGTACAGGAAGGTCATCATCAGCGGCATAATGAAGATGATGATCAGCGAGCGGAAATCCCGCAGGATATGGTACATTTCCTTCTGGGCGATGAACCGTATCTTATGCACTGACCACCCCGCGCGGGCTGATCAGGTCAATGAACATATCCTCAAGATTGCTCGCCTGGTATTTCGCTACGAGTTCCGTCGGCTTGCCGATCTCCACCAACTTGCCCGCATGCATAATAGAAATACGGCCGCAGTACTCTGCTTCGTCCATGTAATGCGTGGTGACGAAGATCGTCACTCCCTGGTCGGCCATCTGATAGAGAAGTTCCCAAAATGTCCGGCGGAAGACCGGATCCACCCCGCCGGTCGGTTCATCCAGAAAGACGATCTTCGGACGATGAATGATCGCGACGGCCAGCGCCAGCCGCTGACGCCATCCCGTGGGCAAAGATCCGGACTGACGGTCGATGAACTCACCCAGCGCTAGCTGCTCGGTCAATTCCGCGATTCGCTCGGCGACGATTCGTTTTTCCAGATTGTAGACCGCGCCATAGAATTGCAGATTCTCCCTGCCGGTCAGATCTTTGTACAGCGCGAACTTTTGCGACATATAGCCGATCGACCGCTTGATCTTTTCCGACTCTCTTATGATATCAATGCCGCCGACATGGCCGGAGCCTGAGGTTGGCACCAGTAGCCCGCAGAGCATACGGATGGCTGTCGTTTTCCCCGCGCCATTCGCGCCGAGAAACCCGAATATCTCTCCCGTGTTAACAGTCAGGGTGAGTTTGTCGACTGCCACAAAACTGCCGAACTTGCGCGTCAGATCCTGAATATCGACCGCAGTCCCGTTCATTTCCCCACCTCCATCAACTGGATGAACCGGTCTTCCAACTCAGGCACGATCGGGCGCAGGTGGTCAGTTGAAACACCGGCCTGACGCAAGGAGTCAGTGTACTGCGCAATCCTTTCTCCTGGTCGGATGTAGAGGTGCATCCCGGCTCCGAAACGTCGCGCAGTCAACCCTTCGATCTGGTTGAGGCGCGCCACCAATTCGGTGGTAGGCATTTCGTCGAGATAGAATATCTGCCCTTTGAACTCGGCGGCCAACTCGGTCGGCGTTCCCTCAGATAACTTCCGCCCGTTAAAAATGAAGCAGGCTCTATCGGCGCGCGCGACCTCATCCATGTAAGGAGTGGAGACCAGGATGGTCGTTCCCTGGCGACGAAGCTCCAACAATATCTCCCAGAACTGACGTCGCGAGAGCGGGTCGACACCGGTCGTTGGTTCATCGAGAATTAGGATCTTCGGATCATGTATCAGCGCGCACGAGAGCGCCAGTTTCTGCTTCATCCCACCGGAGAGTGCTGCCGCCCGGCGGTCGGCGAATGGCCCCAGCTTAGAGAAGTCGTAGAGCAGATCCCGCTTCTCGCGGTAGGCCGCGCCGGTCAGGCCAAATATCCCAGCGTAGAAGGTCAGGTTCTCCTCAACGCTCAGATCCGGATACAACGAGAAGATCTGAGGCATATAGCCAAGCAACGGTTTGATCTTCTCGAAATCCTTCAGGATATCCAGCCCCCCGATCGTCGCGCTCCCTTTGTCCGGATGTATTAGCCGGCAGAGGATGCGGATGAGAGTCGTTTTCCCCGCGCCATCCGGACCAACCAGCGCAAAGATCTCTCCGTCATTCACGTTGAGCGTGAAATCGTGAAGCGCTTCGATCTTCCCGTATGACTTGCTCAGGGAATCCGCTACCAGATAACTCATGACTTCCCCAGCGTGATGTAGACCGGCATTCCTATCTTGAGTCGGCCATCGCTGTTCGGTATCGACACCTTGACCGCATAGACCAGGTTCGCGCGTGACTTTTCCGTCTGAATATTCTTGGGAGTGAATTCGGCCTCCGACGAGGTCCAGATCACCGTCCCCTGGTAACTAGTCTCTCCCGATTCAGTGCTGATGGTCGCTTTGTCCCCGATCTTCACTGAGGCAAACTGCCCCGATGGGAGATAGACTTTCGCCCAAACCGTATCCAGTTGCGCAATCTTGGCGACCGCTTTCCCCGGCGAGACCAGTTCGCCCTGGTCGACATAATCTTCCGTCATTACGCCGCCTTTGGGCGAAAGTACGTAGACATCCTGCAGTTGACGGCGCAACCGCGCGATATCCGCGTCCAGTTTGGTGATCTGCGCGTTGATCACTTCCACATTAGCCGATGCGGTCTGCCGTCCATTGACCGCCAGCGTCACCTCATGTTCAAGCTGATCCATCTGCTTCTGCGTGGCCGAGCCGTTCTTCAACAAACGCGCGACTCTATCCCGCTCTGACTTAGCATAGGACTCGGTCTCGCGGGCCTTGGTCACCACCAGTTTGGCGGCATCTAGATTCGCCAGCAGAGTCTGGCGGTTCGCTTCCGCCGAGGCGATATCCAATTCTATCTTGCTCGGGTCAATGATGACGAGCGTATCTCCCTGCACCACGGTCGCTCCCTCTTCAAAACGCTGTTCCAGAATCCGCCCCGCGGCCTCGGCCGAGACCAACACATCGTTCGCTTCGATGAAAGCCGAGCCGCCAGCTTCGTTCTCTCCATTGCCGCATCCGGCCAGCATCGCCGCGCCGGCGAACAGAACCACCAGTAATACCGTACGCATCGTCTATATCCCTTTCTTCAATTCGTCTGAGCCGGTCGCGTAGTAGTAGCCGGACTGCGCGATGTAGTAGTCTATCAATGAGGCCGCCATTGCCGCTTCCGATGCGGTCAGGTCCGCTTCTATCTCCAGAAGTCGATTCGATGATAACACGCCATCGGCATGCTGCTGCGCGGCCAATCGATATTGCGAACTGCTGATCTGATACTCCGCCAGACTATTCTGATAGCGTCTGAACGCGAGCTTCAGCTGTTCGAGTGAGAGATTCGCCTCGCGACTGAGATTCTCCGCCACTATGTCCCGTTCGCGACGCACCGACTCCAGCGCCCATGCTGAACTCCGCGCTTTGTTGGAGGTCCGCCCGCCCAGATTGAATGACCAGTTGAGAGTTGCGCCAACCGTGAAATAATCGTTCCAGCTATTGCCGAAGCGGTCGAGATTCGGTTTGCCGTATGAGTATCCGCCGAATGCCGCCAGGGTCGGGAAGTGATCCGCTTTGCTGACTTTGTGCCGGGCGGTCGCCATTTTGATTGACGCGTCCGCCGCCTGCAACTCCGGCTTGGATTGGGACACAGTCACGGCGAGACTGGCGTCGGTCGGTTGGCCCGGCTTGTCTGTCAGCCCGAGAGAATCCGATAGGTTAATTCCCAGTAGTGTGAGCAGACGTATCTCGCTCACCCGGTGATTTGTCTCCGCCTGACTGACCGCGAGTGTGGCTTTGGACAGCGCCAGATTCGCGTCGAGTACCGCCACAGAATCCGCCGCGCCGGCCTCGTACAACGAGTGGATATTTCGATTGATCACTTCGGCGCGTTTCAATGAGGCTTGCGCGACTTTCAGCAGCTCGGTGGCGCGATAGAGACCGAAATACTCTGCTCGGGTCAAATAGTAGACTTTGTCCTGGTCGGCCGATTCAAGCGCCTGGTACATATCGCGCGCGGCCGACGCGAGATCGATCCCGCCGGAGATCTTTCCGCCCGTAAAGAGCGGCATATTTAGGCGAAAATCCGCCTGGTAGTTCTCGTGCGTTCCTATCTCACGATTTATTGGAGGCAGAGTCGGGAGCGCGATTGACATGGTCGCGACTTCGCTGATATAGCTCCCCGTCCCAACAGCGCTCAGCGTGGGAAACCGTTCAGCCTGCGCCGCTCGAAGATCCGATGAGGAACCCTCCGCCAGGGCTTTCGCTTTCTGCAGACTGAACGAGTGCTGCTGTGCCATCGTCAGCGCCTGCTCAAGGCTAAGGTCGCGCGGTAACGCCGCCAGCGGCGCAAGGAGCAGAAGGGTTATTGATATGACAAGTGTCAGCTTCATCTGGCCAGCACTCCATTCAGGAAGAGGTCAACAATGGCATGTTTTCTTTTTTCTATGAACGCGAGGCGATCCTCGATCCCCCAGATGCGGTCGGCCATCGGAGCGAACATCAGGTAACCGAGCGACATCATAACAAACGATATCAGCGTCTGTTGCGGGTCGACCTGGCGAAATGCTCCGGTCTCAGATGCGATCCGGAATTTTCCGACTGTCTCCAGCGGGAATTGCGATTCCCGAATTGTCTCTGCCATCCACGGGATCGCTTCACTTTCGGGATTCGCCAGTTCGCGAAGCAGAATCCGCAGGAACTCCGGATGATCGCGATAGATGAAAATGTGCGTCTCCAGCGCCCCCATCAGGAACTCCTCAAGATTGGTTCCGGCGGAGGTGCGCGACCGAAGTTCTGTCACGACCCGCGTGAAGAATGTGCGGACCACATTCTGGTAGAGCAGTTCTTTGGAGCTGAAGTGGTAATAGATCATCGCCTTGTTGACGCCAGCATTGGCGGCGATCCGCTCAACGCGGGCGCCGGCGAGGCCGAATTCGGCAAACTCATGCCTGGCGGCATCGATGATCTTCTCTTTCGTCCCGACATCCTCGGGAGTAACTTTCTCAGCGGGTACCATCCCAAACCTTTCGGCTCAACTAACCTTTTGGTTAAACTATACGGTTAGTTAAACGAAAAGTCCGCAGATTTGTTCCACTGGTCGCTGAAAATTCAACTTAGGCATTGTGCAGCAATACGTTACGGCCGCTATGGGGGTGCGCATCCCCGGAGGCGGACTATAAAGCTCATATGACAAAGCTCGGGGTCCAATTCCCCTTGACGTATCATAGACTGGATCGTCTATTAGCTGTACTCAAAAGTTCATGGGAGGATGTCGTGCCAAATCTACTCAAAGCAGTTCTTTGCCTCGTTCCCCTGATTGCCACATCTCTGACCGGATGCAAGGACCGGACCATCTGCGGTGGCGGATTCACCACAGTCGAAGGGACCGTGATCGACAGTCTTTCTGGCGAGCCGATCGACAGCGCGCGCATAACGATCTTTGATACTTTAACGTTGGCAGACCCGATCTTGTCCGACTCGCTTGGACACTGGGATATTTGGTATGAAGGAGCCGCGACCATTACCTTCTACTGCCAGAAGGACGGCTATCATACGAAGTCAGCAGTTGTGAGTTCTACTAGAGAGAACGAGTCGTTTTCGGGCGTAGATTTTCTGTTATTGTCATCAGGCGAGTAACTCATTTGGCCTTGTCTGTTTTCCAATTGGGACGGAACGCTGCGATGATTATAATCTGCGACGCAATGAGGCTCACTCGACTTACGATTTTCCAGCAGCTTCCCTGAGAGCTTTTAGGAGTTGAGCTGGCGACCGGCCCTTGTGTAGACAGGTAGTCGAGAGCCCAAGTGATTTGATCTTTCGACCAACCTTCCTTATTGGATATCCCGAATGGAAGATTAATGCCGCTTCAGGAAGTACTCTATTCATTTCAACAGCGATCTGAATCCCTTGGAAATCGTTATCAGGATACTTTATTCCTAATACTATTACTTTTATGTCAGGGTTCTGATGTGCAAGTGAGACCGCTTCCTCACGTGACGAGGCGGTCAGCGTTCTGAATTCGTCCTCCAGCAGCGTCACCATTGCTTCGAGAACTAACCTATTGCCATCAACCAGGAGAATCACGGGGAGTGGAGAATCTGTCATGACTTCTGAAATAGTGTAGTGCGCGAAGAGATTGTCAAGATTTGATGTCGCACTCTGCGACTTCAAGCCGTACGCTAATCTGGCAACCGTGTGATCACCTCACCCAAACGCTAGCAATTGTATCACGCTTTCGCGCCGAGCGGGCTGTTCTCGACCACTGTCTCAAAATCCAGCGCCTTGACCGCGTACTCCACCTGCACCAGCACGATCAGGAGTTCCTGATTCTCGGTCAGCGGCCCGAACTCAAAGCCGGCATCCATGATATCCCGCTTAGGCGTCTTCGCTTTCCACTTACAGGTCGCGTCTAACTGGATGGTCCGCAGCCCCATGATCGCGCGCGGCAGCACTATAGAGAGATTGTATTTCTTCCCCTCCGAGAATGGCCCCCGTCCGGTCAGTTTCATCCCGTGCAGGGAGAGGTCGCGCAGAAATCCCAAGGTCAGGTGGCTTGCCTTGTCCTTGACAGGCAGTACTTCGGGGGCGTAGATCCGTCGGTCTTTTCGGTTGTCAGTCATATGGGCACCTTATCTGGATTCGGCGAGTTCTTTCTGGCTATCGACAATCTTTCGATTCACTTGAGGCGGCCCAACCGGCTGTCCAACCGGAGCTTCAGTCCGGCCTCCAGCCTGCCGATATATAATGTAGTCTGATCATCTCGATTATTTCTTGTTTTCAATATCATCTCCACCAAGGAGGGAAAGAATGACAGAGTACGAACGGAAACTTCGTCCGGCCCTCGCGGCCATCATCCTGGTCTGCTTTTTTATGCCGTTCCTCAAAGTGAGTTGCGGCGGCCAGACCTTTATGGAGGTCTCCGGTTTCGATATGGCGACCGGTCGCGATGTCAAGCCGAACAACAAGTTCATGGATATGGCCAAAGCCCAGGGATTCCAGCCCGACAATTCATCGAGCCAATCGCAGGCGTATCAGTCCGACCCGAACAACCCGGGCCTTCCGGATTCACTCTGGCAGCAGACCCCGATGGGGCAGTTTGACCAATCTGCACAGATGGGTCAGATGGAAGGGATGGATGGAAGCGTGAAAGCCGAACCGGTCGCCGCCGCGGCGATGGCTCTGGCGGTCGCGGCATTTCTGGCGGCGCTGTTCGCGGGACGTCGAGCGAAGATCTTCTCCGGCGCGGCGGCCGCGTTGTGCGCGATCTGCCTCTTTGTTCTCAAATCGCGCGCGGGCGCGGATATTCCACCTGAAGCCGCTATGGTGATCGCGGTTGAATGGACCACACAATTCTGGGTGGCTGTGATCGGCTCTGGTCTGTTGGCCGGGTTCACGTTCCATCTCCTGACAAACAAGGAAGTGGATAATGAACGTCCCCGCCTGGTGATCCAGACCTACGAAAAGCCGGTGCAGTCCGAAAAGATACCGTCGTAAATCGACGGTTAGTGCATTTCTCGGGGCAGGCTGACGCGCATATCCAATGCGTTGGACCTGCCCTTTCGTTGTCCCCCTGGAGCTTCGTCTGAATTTCGTGTTCCTCAATTAATCTCGAACCGCTATCCTGTGGTCTAAAGAGGGTAAGAAGAGGAGTGCGTCCTATGCGATCTGTCGCCAGATACCTATCTGTTACATTGGCCCTGCTGTTGATCATGCTCGCATTCGCGGCTCAACCCGGGTGGGCCGGCTCGGACAAGGTGACCAGCCGGTTCGCCGTCCAACCGATCAAGATCGATGGCCGCTACGATGACTGGAAAGATCACCCCACTACCTTTTTTGAAGACCAGAAAGCAGTGGTCGGACTTGCCAACGATGACAAGAATCTCTACCTGATGTTCCGGACCAATGACCCGCGCTGGGTCCGCACGATCGCCATGTCCGGCCTGACCATCTATATCGATCCAAAAGGCGGCAAAAAGAAAGACTTCTACGTCAAGTTCATCGGTGGTCCATCGAGAGAACAACTTCGCGCGCTCCGCAAACAAGAGGTCGGCGACCGACCACAGGGGGATCGCCAGATGCCCGACGGCATGGAAGGGCGCGAGCCGGAGCGGATGCGCGATGATACCATCCCCAAACTGATCTGCTTCATCAAAGATCGAATCGACGAAAAAGAGATCCCTTTGGATGGATCTGAAGGTCCGGCGGTCGCGTTTGATACCTCGCACGCGTTTTTCGTGTATGAGTTTGCTATCCCGATGAAAGAGTCTGAGGTTCGTTCGTATGGATTCGGCGCTGTGGACAATAAGGAATTGTCCGTTGGTCTGGTCTGGGGTGAGGTGAATATGCTCCGCAAGGAACGTCCGCGCGGGGGCATGGATTTCGGCGGCCCTGGTGGCGGTATGGGAGGTGGACCCGGCGGTGGCATGGGCGGAGGAATGGGTGGCGGCATGGGACGCGGCGGCGCGATGGGCGACGGGCCTGGCGGGATGCAGCGGCCGTCCAAGCAGGAAGTCTGGGTCAAGACGACGCTGTCGAAGAAATAGATTTTGTGATGTAGAGTAAGGCACTCTTCATGATCGCGGGGCGCGGTGCACGATGTTGTCACCTGGCGTATCGAGTGACAGCAGAACGTACCGCGCCTTGTCGATTCCCCACCAGATCAACTCAGACCGTCACGGCCTCTTTGCGCGTCGCGCCCTGTAGAATGTCGCGCACGACTTCAAGACCATGTTTGAGCAATTCTCTATCTGAAACAGAACCGATCGAAAGACGCACCGCCTGAATCCCGGCTTTGCGCTCGGCCGCGAATATCTCGGCCGGAGTCAGAGCGACGCCGCGCATTTGTGCCTCCGAGGCAAATTGCATTGACTGCCAGTATTCCGGAAGGTGCAGCCAGATATGATAACTGGTCGGATGCGACCTGAACTTGAATCCCTTCAATTGCTGCGTGGCGACCTGCTGGGCATGCATCATCTCACGCTTCCGTCGAGCGACTATCTTTTCCAGCGTACCATCGCTGTACCACCGGGTGAATATCTCCGCCATGAGCGGCGGCACGCCAAGGATGGAGGCTTGCAGTGATTCATTCAACTTCCTCAGTGACTGCTTGGGCGCGGCAATGAACCCGATTCGCAAACCCGCGGCCAGCGCCTTGGAAGACGACATGATGCCGTACGCGCGCTCAGGTATAAGTCGCGTGATGAACCCGGGATGTTTGTCCATCAGAGGCGCCAGTATCTCATCTTCTACTACCGTCACATTATGTCTCTCGGCGACTTCGGCGATCTGCTGTTTCCGCTTTAGCGACATGATGGAGTTGGTTGGGTTTTGGTAAGAGGGATTGCAATACATCAGACGGACATCCCGATGCGCGCAGACTGAAGTGAGAGAATCAGGGAGTATACCTTCCGCGTCCATTTCGATACCGACCACTTCGAGCCCCATCAGTTCGGCGATGATCTTGACGCCGGGATAGGTGTACTCTTCCACCGCGATCAGATCGCCGGGGCGTGTTTCCGCGGCGAAGATCGCCATCAAGGCATGCTGGGCACCACCTGAGATATATATCTGCTCCAGATCTACCTTGAGTCCGAGCGACTCGAGCCAGCGGAGGCCAGCTTCGCGATGCTTCGGATACCCTGCCGATGGCGGGTAATGCAGGAGATGCTGAATATCTCCCTGTTTGGTTATCTGCTTGAGTGCGGCAGAGAGATCCGGATCATACGCTGTGGCCGGCTGGTTCTTGCTGAAATCAACGCCGACCGAGATCGGCTTGTAGACGGAAGCGAGATAGGAACGGGCATTGGGGAGTTCACCCACAAAGGTACCGCGTCGGCCATCGCCATACACCAGGCCGCGACGTTCTGCCTCGGCATAGGCGCGGGTGATTGTCCCTAAGGCAACATGCAGCTTGTCGGCCAATTCGCGCTGGGTGGGAAGGCGCGTCCCGACCGGAAGTCTTCCTCCCGCAATATCTTCCGAGAGAGCACGGACGACCGCAATGTAGTAAGGTTCCTCTCGTTTTTGTACTACCGGCTCCCAGCTAAGCTGATAATCCATAGGATACTCCACTTCAACAAGTTACCAAGACGAAGCGATATTGTACCACTTATACGAGACATCCCACTCCGTTTGTTGTACCAATGACATAATATATTGCAACAGCTTTGTTATAGCAATAGTATTATTGGTTGTCAGTAGGTAACGTCCGGACTAGTGGTAACGCCTGGGAGACCGACATGGCTAACTTTCAGTTTTCATCGATGGCGACACGACTTCGTCGCTCCGAAATACGCGAATTGCTCAAGTTGACCCGTAACCCTGAAACGATCTCGTTTGCAGGCGGTCTTCCCGACCCGGCGATCTTTCCGTATGCCGCGGTTGAGGCCGCCTCGTTGAAGGCGATCAGAGAATCGGGGCGGCATGCGTTGCAGTACAGTCCCACCGAAGGGGACCCGTTCCTCAAAGAGCAGTTGGTCAAGTTCACCAAACGCCAGGGCGAGGATGTCACGCCAGAGAACATGCTGGTGGTAGCATCGTCACAGCAGGCAATCGATCTGCTGGGCAAGATTTTCATTGACCCGGGCGACCCGATCATTGTCGAACGACCGACATATGTCGGGACCATCCAGGCATTCCGCGCTTTCGACGCGGATTTCCACGGAGTGGAGTTGGATAAGAACGGTGTCATTCCGGAAAAACTCGAACAGACGGTCATTCGTCTGATTGACGCAGGACGTAAGCCGAAGTTCGTCTACCTCATACCGGATTTCCAGAATCCTTCCGGCATCACGCTGACATTGGAGCGTCGCAAAGAGGTGCTCGCGCTGGCCAGCAAGTACGACCTGACGATCATCGAGGATTCCCCGTATCGCGAACTCCGCTTTGAGGGAGACTTGCTCCCGTCGCTCTACTCTCTTGATCGCGAGGGGCGGGTTATCCAGATGAAGACCTTCTCCAAGATTTTCTGTCCCGGTTTCCGTCTCGGCTGGATCAACGCACCCGCGGAGGTAATAGACAAATTGGTGATGGCCAAGCAGGGGACCGACCTCTGCACGGCATCGTACGTCTCTATCATTGCCGGATACTTGATACAAGATGGATACCTCGAGAAACAGATCGAGATCAGCAAGAAGTTGTATCGTCGCAAGGCCGAAGTGATGATCGACTCGATGGAGAAATATCTGCCGAAGATCGACGGCCTCTGGTGGTCGAAGCCCGAAGGGGGCATGTTCCTCTGGCTGCACCTACCCGAATGGCTCGACTCAAATGATATGATCCAGGACGCGATCGATGTCAAAGTGGCGTTTGTGATCGGCTCATGTTTCTTCTACGATGGCTCCGGACGTAATACGATGCGCCTGAATTATTCGTATCCGACGGAAGAGCAGATCGTCGAGGGTGTTCGTCGTCTGGCGAACGTGATCGGTCGACGGATAGCGGTTTCCAGCGCGGTCAAATAAGCGCGGTCAGCGCGAGGTTACTTCGGAGAAAACAACCTTGTCGTTCTCGATGCCTGCCCAGTAGCAGCGGACGCGGAGGTGCGGGAGCTTGGAGACCAGCATCCCCGCGACGATCGGCAAATCGATACGGCAGCGGGTCTCCGGCTCGACGCCATCAAAGTGCTCGGCGTGGTTCTGATACCACCGGCAATCCTGATGACCGATCAGGATGACTTCGGGGAGTTTGAACAGATTCAACATGAAAGTCACCTGGTGCCAGAGCGTCTCAAATTCACGCGGCGAATATTCCTCGGCGCGAAGCGCGTGAATTCCTCCCCCTTCAATGATCGGCAGGTAGTTTCCAAGTCCGAGAGTCTCAATGACAAAGCGTCGCATAGCAACTTGAAAGCGCGGATCGGCGCAATGGATCACCATGGCCTGTGCCGGCGCGCTATCGACCGGAAATGCGGCCAGAGATCTGTCGAGCTGTTTCTGGTCACTCATGCTGGATAATTCCTGACATTCTGTTTCATCAAAGTATACATCCGGGACGGGGTTACTGTCAACCTGCCGGCCGAAATGAAAAACGCCGGACCGAGTGCCCGGCGTCAGCAATTCTATCGGTGACCCGACTTTATTCAGTGACTTTGGTCATATACTCGATCTTCGGCGCGATCCCAAGCACGGGCAGGCCAAGGTACTCTTCAACATCGGCGACTTTCTTGAACGACGTATCAAGTAGTTCGACGAGAATAGCCGCCGCGCCACCAATAACCAGTCCGAGCGCCAATCCCATCAGAAGGATCTTGATCTTATTCGGTTCGACCGGATCGATCGCCAGCTTGGCCGGTTCGACTACGCGATATTTGCTTGAAGAGATGTCCTGGAACAAGGCTTGCGAAATGCTCGAGCCTTCCTGCTGGCTCTTGAACTGGTTGCGCAGATTGGTCAGGTCGGCAATCTCCTGGTCGAGGCGGTTCAGCGTCGCCTGGTACTGCGGCACTGAGGTCATCTTGTCGTTTATCTGGTCCAATGCGGCCTTGAGATAGAGCGCTCGCGAATAGTTGTAATCAAGTGTGGCCTGATTCTCAAAGTACTTAACGAGCGAACCTTGCGAGTTGGCGTCAACGGAGGCCCACCTCTCGCCAACCAGTCGCTTCGACAGACTCTGCATCGATCGCAAAGTGGAGTTCATCCTCAAATTCATGCTCAGGATCTGCTGATCATTCCAGGGGTAGCGCAGCGACACATCGGGGATCGACTCTAGTTGCCCCTTCAGATCGGATCTCAGGCTCTCCATTTCAGCTGACGCCGGCAGCGCCAGGTTTGCGACATCTATTCCGGCAATCCCTTTCAATCGCCCTAGTATTGATGTCTGTTCGCGCTGGAGATCGCTGATATCGCTGTTGGTCCGGTCGAGATCAGTACGGAGGCTGGTGCGATTCTCTTCTGACCCGATACCGGCATCAAGCTGCACCTGCAGCAACCGTTCCTGGTAGCGGGTCCGTTCGTTTATCTTCTGCTGCAGAGTCAGGTCGTACTTTTCGAACTGGGTGCCGGAGAAATCCTGCGAGGTCTGGATTGACGACATCTCCTGCTTTTTCTTCTCGCCAATGAAGATCTGACCGAGATTATTGGCGATCGCCTGCGCTTTGGTCGGGATGGGGGAGCGGACCGTGATCATGACGTGATCCTGCGCCGCAAACCGAACAGAGACATTCTCCTTGAGATCCTGCTGGAGCAGATCGAGCGTGATGGTCGATTTGTCCACTTCCGGATGTAATGCCGAGACCTTGGCAACCTGCTTGGCGATCTCCTGATCGCGATCCAGTTTCAGGCGCTCGTTCAATTGCGAGACGTAGTAAGATGATGTGATATCGTTGAAGATACTGCGCAGTTCGCTCTCTTCGGAAGTTCGCCCACGGTAGGTTTCGGTACCGAGGAGCCGCTGTAATTCGGTGGAAAGGCGCTGCTGGGGGCTGACCGCCACGATAGTCGCGGACTGAAATATCGGCGTCAGGAGAAACGAGATTCCGTAGGTTAGGATGCTGACAATGATAAAGGGAATGATGATGATCCACTTCCGGCGGACGACAACCGCGAAAATGTCTTTGGGATTCAGCTCGTTCTTTTCGCCGAGAGGCTTCATTTTCTCATGTCCTTTGAAAACCGATTGACCGTGGTACCATCCTTGTAAACATCGGCACGACCACAAGTTCCCTTAAAGTAGGGCCGCCACAATGTATGGTCAAGGGAGAAAAGGGGTTATCATGGGTCCGGACAGCCGGGACGCAAACGCAGAATATAGTCAGAATTCGAGATTCGGAGCGAACTTCACGGGCATTCAAGCCGTTTAGCTTCTGTGCCGATAGGAATTAGGTGTAACCCCTATATCAGTCAATAACCTGCGGGGACGCGGGGAGGCCGAATTTGGGGTGACTTGCCGGTTGCGTCAGTTGAACAATTTCGTATATTCAACGCTCGCCAAACGGCCGCTTTCCATTGAATTTGAACGCCAACAGAAGGACGTACCTTGGACTTCAACAAGAATAGTCTGAAGATCGACGCTGCCGCCGTGACGGAGCAGCTCTGCAACACCATCCGCAGCCAGATCCGCGGGCAACTGCATAAGACAGGCGCCGTTATCGGTGTCTCGGGTGGTATTGACTCCACTGTCTGCGCGGCTCTCTGCACGCGAGCGCTCGGTCCGAACCGGGTACTGGGCGTGATGATGCCGGAAAAGGACTCTTCTCCCCTCTCCGAGCAACTGGCCCGGAAACTGGCGGCGCAGTTCGGATTTGAGGCGATCAAAGAAGATATCAGCGGCGGACTCGCCGGTTTGGGCTGCTACGAACGTCGCGATGAAGCGATCAAGTCGGTCTTCCCGGAGTTCGACCCGAGTTGGAGCGCCAAGATCACGATCCCGACCAACATCCTTGAAAAAGATACGTTCAACTTCTTCCACCTCACTATTGAGAACAAGAAGGGTGAAAAGAAGACCGCCCGCATGCCGCTGGCGGCGTACTTGCAGGTGGTAGCGTCGTCTAATCTGAAGCAGCGCCTTCGGATGACCACGCTGTACTATCACGCCGAGAAGCGGAACTGGGCGGTGATCGGCACGGGCAACAAAGATGAACATGAACAGGGATTCTTTGTGAAATATGGCGATGGCGGAGCGGATCTCAAACCGATCGCCCATCTCTTCAAGATCCAGGTCTATCAGTTGGCCGAGTATCTCGGTGTCCCGAAGGATATCATCGAGCGAACCCCGACCACGGATACCTATAGCGCCGAAGTTACCCAGGAAGAATTCTTCTATGGGCTTGATTTCTATAGAATGGACATGCTCTGGCATGCGATGGAGAACAAGGTGCCGGCTGAGAAGGCGGCGGAAGTTCTCGGCTTGACGGTAGAGCAGGCACAGCATGGGTACGCCAATATCGAGCGCAAAGTGAAAGCGACCGAATATCTAAAGCTACCGCCGTTGCACGCGGTTTGATTTAGGGGCAGAAAGAAAGCGAATAGAAAGGCAGGTTATGGCAATAGATCAGACAGTGGTGCGGAAGGATCTCCGCCAGTTCATTATGGATTCGTTTTTGATCGGCGATGAGGGCGTGGTTTTCACGGATGCCGATTCGTTCATGAAGAACGGTATAATCGACTCGACCGGAGTGCTCGAATTGACCGCGCACCTCGAAGAGAAGTACAGTGTCGTTCCGACGGACGATGAGATGCTTCCCGCCAACCTCGACTCGATCGATAATCTGGTTAATTTCATCCAGCGTAAGCTCAATTCCGGGACGGCTTCCTGACGAAGTCGTCCATCGGATGATCAGTCCCCGATGGTCTCCCCATGCGCGTACATGACCTGCTGATCCAGGCAGCCAAGGCGTTTCCGGAACGGATCGCTGTGTCGCATGAGGATCGAGAAGCCACATTTCAGCAGATAGACCGTGCTTCCACGCTGGTGGCCGAGCACCTGAGTTCATTTCAATTTGAGCCGGGAACCCGTGCCGCCATTCTCTTCGAGAACGGCATTGAGTATGTCGTCATCTTTTTCGGCCTGCTCAAAGCCGGACTGGTGGCGGTGCCACTGGATACCTCGCTGGGTCCGGATTCACTGTCGAAGATACTGAATGACTGCGACGCGAAACTGCTGTTTGCGCAAATGAAGTTTCGGCGGCGCATCCCCGAAATTCTCAAAGAGTGTCATTCGGTCGCGCATGTAATCGCAGACACGAAGGTCGCGACGGGACGAGACGAGGTTCACCCGGTGCTGCTCTCGTCGATTATCGGCGAGAACGCCACCTACAGTGGGCCGCATACACCCGGTCCGGATAAGTATTTCGAAGGCAACTCTCCGCTTGAACTATCGGACAATAGCGGCAACAATTCTCCCCATGATCTGGCCGCGATATTCTATACGTCCGGCTCGACCGGCGCTGGCAAAGGGGTGATGCTCTCCCACCGGAATCTGGTGTCGAACACGATCGGGACCATTCAGTATCTCAAACTGACGCCGAATGATTCGGTTCTGGTCATCCTGCCGTTCTATTACATCTATGGAAATTCGCTTCTGCTTACGCATATCGCCTGCGGCGGGAGAGCAGTTATCGATAACCGATTCCTCTATCCTGAAGTGGTTCTCGATACGATGGAGCAGGAACAGGCGACCGGATTCTCCGGTGTCCCTTCGAACTTTCTCATTTTGTTAGGCAATTCTACATTCTCCAGTCGCAAGCTGGAGCATCTGCGCTATTTCACGCAGGCAGGTGGGGCGATGGCGCCCGAGACTATTCGTCGCCTGATCTCGGTCTTCGGCCACAAAGAAATTTTCATCATGTATGGTCAGACCGAGGCGGCTCCGCGCGTCACCTGGTTGCCGCCTGAGCGACTGACTGACAAAGTTGGTTCGATCGGCATTGAGGTGCCGGGGGTTACGGTTGAGATACTCGACGATAATGACAGGCCGGTGGATATCGGCGAAACCGGCGAGATCGTGGTAAGCGGCCCGAATGTCATGCTGGGATATTGGAAGCAACCGACCGAGACCGACGAAGCTATCAAAGATGGCAAGTTGCGAACTGGCGACCTGGCGAAAAGAGATGACGATGGCTACTTCTGGGTGGTGGGACGAAAGAAAGAGATCATCAAGGCCGGCGGCAATCGCGTCAGCGCGAAAGAGGTCGAAGAGTGCCTGCTGACCAATGAGAAGATACTCGAAGCCTCGGTGGTAGGCGTACCTGACCCACTCTTTGGCGAAGCGATCCGCGCGGTGGTCGTGCTCAGAGCCGGTGAGGTCGCCGACGTGAAAGAGATTCAGAATCACTGCAAAAAGAATCTGGCGGATTTCAAAGTCCCCAAGCAAGTGGTGTTCGCGCCGGAACTGCCGAAATATCAATCAGGTAAAGTAAACAAGCCATTGCTGAAGACTGACCAATACAGCGTGGACGCAGGGAAGCAAGCGAAATAGACTATGTGCGGTATAGCCGGATATTTTCAGTTACATGAGCCAAAGGCCCCCGATCAGGAATTGATCGGGCGGATGGTCAATATCCTGCGCCATCGCGGGCCGGATGAGTTCGGCGTCTATCTGAGCGACCGCGCGGTGCTCGGCCATGCTCGCCTTTCTATCATCGACCTCTCCACCGGACAGCAGCCGCTGACCAACGAAGATGGCACTGTCTGGATAACGTTCAACGGCGAGATTTTCAATTACATCGAACTTCGCCCCGAACTGGAGAAGCGCGGGCACAAGTTCCGAACCAGTTCGGATACAGAGGTGATGGTCCACGCCTACGAAGAGTGGGGCAAAGACTGTGTCGACTATTTCAATGGTCAGTTCTCTTTCGCGATCTATGACAGTCGAAAGCAGTCGCTGTTTATTGCGCGCGACAGGCTGGGTATCCGCCCGCTTTTCTACACGGTGCATAACGGCAGATTCTACTTTGCGTCGGAGATAAAGTCCCTCTTTTGCGACCCATCCATTCCCCGCCGCCTTGATCTGTGCGGACTGGATGAGATCTTCACCTGGTGGACAACCGCCCCGCCGCGCACGGCGTTCGAAGGGATAAACGAACTCGAGGCCGGCTGCAGGCTTGAGATAAAGAATGGCCGGGTAACTTCAGATCGTTACTGGCGGATGGAATTCCCGGAGAGCTTTGACAGACAACGCTCGGCGGATTCGTGGGCGGAAGAACTGCACGCCCTGCTGGTTGACTCGGTCAGACTGCAGTTGCGCGCCGATGTTCCGGTTGGCGCGTACCTGTCCGGCGGGTTGGACTCATCGGCCACGACCGCGCTCATCAAGAACTTCACGCCGAATCGGGTCGAGACTTTTTCGATAGCCTTTCACGACAAAGCATATGATGAGTCCGAGTACCAGCAGCAGATGGCTGACTATCTGGGAACCAATCACCACCGGATCAGCTGCACGTATCAGGATATCGCCGAGAATTTCCCGAATGTCATCTGGCATGCGGAGCGACCGATCGTACGGACCGCGCCGACTCCGCTTTATCTTCTCTCCCGTCTGGTGCGCGACACCAATTTCAAGGTGGTGCTGACGGGCGAAGGGTCGGATGAGATTTTGGGCGGGTATGATATTTTCAAGGAAGCATTGATCCGGAATTTCTGGGCGCGCAATCCGGAATCGGCCTGGCGTCCGGCGCTGTTGCAGAAATTGTATCCGACCCTCCCGTTATCGCCGGCCAAGGCAAAATTCTATCTGGAGACATTCTATAAGGATGGTCTCTCGCAGACCGATAGTTACTATTTCTCGCATATGCAGCGAATCACTACTACCTCAAAAGTGAAATCGTTCTTTACTAAGGAAGTGAAAGAACGGATCGGGTCGTATGATTCCCTGCAATCGTTTGGAAGAGATCTACCTTCAAATCTGAATCGCTGGCACCACTTGGCGCGGGCGCAATATCTGGAGGCCCGTTCTCTACTCTCCGGCTACCTGCTTTCCTCGCAGGGTGACAGGGTCACCGCGGCACATGGAGTCGAGGGGCGGTATCCGTTCCTGGATCATCGCGTGGTGGAATTTGCTACGACCATTCCACCGAACCATAAGCTGCTTGGGCTAAAAGAGAAATTCGTGTTGAAGAAGGCGATGCGGAAGGAACTTCCGAAAGAGATCCTGCAGCGCGTTAAGCAACCCTATATGGCGCCGGATTCAAATTCGTTCGTCCAGGCTGATTCGCCGGCGTATGTCAAAGAGATGTTATCTGAAGAAGCTTTGACGCGAAGCGGGATATTCAATCCGATCATGGTCGGGAAACTTCAGGAGAAGTGCGCAAAGCTGTTTCACGCGCATCTTTCGTTCAAGGATAATATGTCGTTCGTCGGAATTCTCTCCGCTCAGTTGCTGGCGGACAAGTTCATCCATCGTTTCGAGCAACCTCGTTCACTGACCCGCCAGGAGTACCGGACCTGGCAGGATCAGACCGGACGATGATTTCCGCTGATAGCATAAACGAAAAGGGCCCGCGACAACGTCACGGGCCCTTGCTGTATGCAGCGCATCTGCTCTAACGAAGCAGCAGCATCTTCTTTCGATCGGCTTGGTCGCCTGAAACCATGCGGTAGAAGTAGACACCCGAGGAGACCGCGTTGCCGGAGTTATCGGTCGCGTCCCAGGAAACGGCATGGTGGCCAGCTTCCATCACTCCATCGACCAGCGTTTTTACCTGCTGACCGAGGACGTTGAATATCTCCAGTCGAACCTGACCGGCCGCCGGGAGATTGAATTCGATCTGCGTGGTCGGGTTGAACGGGTTCGGATAGTTCTGACCGAGCGCAAAGCCCGACGGCAGGGTCGACTTGCCGGCAGCACGCGTGATGGTGAAGTATATCTCCTGATTACCGCCAGTGACCTGCAGCGAAGTTTGCTTGCTCATATCGGCGATGACCAGTTTGCCATCCTTAGAGTCACCCTCGCGCAGTTCATAGCGACCCTGACCAAGCTGGGCAGCATCCCATGAAATCGTCGCGGTCGCCTGCGACGGACCACCGATATTTCCTTTCGGATTAACGGCGATCGTCCAATGATTGGGGATGGCGATATTGTCGCGCACATCCTGGAAGAGACGTTCCTGCGAACTCTGATCGTAGATAGACAGTCCGACCGAGTATTGTGGCATCGACGGCGGCTGCGGCATGCTCCGCTTCTGTGCGTCGGTTCCGAGAATGATATTCGCCTCGCTGGAGCCATCGTTGGCAACACCCTGCGCATGGATAGTAAGGATGCCATTTCCAGCGGCAAGCGACGCAAACGGCTCGATTCCTCCGCCGGAGACCGGTCCTGCGCAGGTCGCATTGAGGGTCGACGCGGAGGTGAGCTTGATCCAGTAACCGCTGTTCGCGCTGATATCAGTGAACGGCAGATAGGTACCGTTATAGCCGAAGATGGCTTCGATATTACCAGAAGGTGTCGTAGTCGGCGTGACCGTGCAGTTCGGCGCGCCAATCAAGCTCCAGCCCGATGACAGCGACCCGCTTGTGCTGGTCACCGCGGTGCCGGAGAGCATGATAACGGTAGCTTCGGGCATTTTCACCCAATATCCCTTGCCGCCCGAAAGCGTGGTCGGTTCGATATACTGACCGTTGAATTCAAAGATAGCCTCGGCAGTCGGGAAAACCGCGCTGACGGTTGGCGTCTCTGGCGTCACCGGGAGTGACACAAGATTCCAACCGGCATTCAGCACAAGATTGGCGAAAGACAATCCGGCGCAGTCGTCATCGAACCACTCAATGGTCAGGAAGTGCGAGGACTGCAGATCGCAGATCTGATAGGAAGTGGTCGTCCGCATATCAGCCACGAGAACGGTTCCACCCGGATTGGAACCATCGACCAAACGGTAGTTCCGCTTGTCACTCAGTTCTGCCGGATTCCAGCTAATGGTAGCGCACCGCGGCGTGCCAGCCGGAGCGACATTGCCATGCGGATCCAGTTCCAACACGTAGTAGTAGCAGAGTCCGCCGGACTGCTGGATGTCACGGTAGTACGGTCCATCCACGCCGCCTTTCCAGAGTTTTAGCGACGTAGTGTATTCGGGCGGAAGCGGGGCGGCCGGAGTTGTTTGGTCTGAATTCCCCATTCCAATGATGACATTGGACGTGCTGGTCGCCGAACCGGCAACTTCGCCGGTAGCGAGAATGGTCGCGGTCCAGTTGGTCGGCGGCAGAGTCGAAACAACCGTCACTGAGAAGGAAATGGAATCAGCCGCGCCGAGGTTATCAAACGCTCGGAGCGTAACATTGTACACGCCAGCCTGGCCCACCGCGGGGGTCCAGCCCCACTGTCCAGTTCCGTCGCCGTTGTCGGTGAATGATAACGCACCAATAGCGTCGGTGACGTAGCTCAATGTCAAAGGATCGTTATCCGGATCGGTCGAAGCGTAATTGATGGTCAGCATGACCCCTTCGAGTATGGTCTGCGGATCAACGACGGTTGAGATGATCGGATCGCGGTTGATATTATTGACCGTGATAGTTACGATCTCTTCGTCGGTGTTGGTGCCATCAGATGCCGTAAAGGTGACATTATAGACACCGGACTGAGCATAGGTTGGCGTCCAGGTGAAACTTCCGGTACCGTCGCCGTTGTCAATAAAGCTGGCGCCAGACGGGAGCGGAGTCGCGGACAGCGTCGGAATTTCGGCCTCAGGATCAGTCGCTGAGACAACAAAGTTCAGCGCCTGGTTTTCGTTCACTGATTTGGGGCCGATGGCGGCGAGAACCGGCGGCTGGTCGGAAACACCGATGGTCACCGGATTGGTGCTGAATGGCACCGAGGCTTCAGTTGAAGAGAAGGCAGTGACTTTCGCCTGCCAGACCTCGCCATTCACGGTCTCGTTCGCGGCGATCTTATCGCCGCCCTCAGTATAAAGCATGGCTATCTGTTGAGGAGAGAGCGGGTAGTTATAGACGCGGGCATCATCAAGGAACCCGTTCCAGGCGAATGAGCCCTGGGTCGCGCCGACGAGAAGACCCGGATCGGTAACATCGCGCATATTCGCGGCAAGGATAGCAGTGTCAACCGGCTGACCATCCACGTATAGGATCATCTCACCTGTTGAATAGTTAAAGGTCACCGCCGCATGGTACCAGTGATTGGCCTGAATCACGTTGGCATTTGACTGCACGATGCGCCAATCACCGTTCTGTCCCGCGCTGAGGCGCTGGTCATAGGCGACACGCAGGCCGTGACCACCTGTCGCCGTGGTATTGTGATCCCACCCTGATAGGATATGATTGAAGACACCGTTGACGGTGTGATAGATCCAGGCAGACTTCGTATATGACGCGCGAACCGGGAAGATATCTCCCATGCTGATGTAAGACGTGCCATCAAATTGATAGGCGCCGTTGCCGTCATGTCCGCCATTTGGGACATAGACCGGATTTCCGACTTTGTACCCGATGCCGCCATTACCGGCGTAGTTTTCGAGTGAATAGTTTGGCCCGCCTTCGAACGGCATATAGAGGATCATGATCGGATTGCCGTTTTTGAACCAGGCGCTGCCGGCGGTGGTGGCACTCAGACCGAGACCATATGATGCTTCCAGATCTCCATTTCCGAGTGCCTGCAACTGAAGATCAGTCAGGCTGACGGTGGGATTGGCAACCACAATAGAGAAACTCTGGTCGGCAGTGCCTTGAGTATTGATTGCTTGAATGGTCACAGGATAGGTACCTGATGTTGCCGGGATCCAATTGACAACGCCGCTGATCGGATCGATAGTCATTCCGGGGGGAGCAACTGTCAGGTTGAACGTCGGGTGTGGGCCGCCATCGGCATCCGCATTATATGTATACGCCTTGCCGGCGATACCCGTCGTCACCGGTGTAGAGGTGAATTGCGGCTGAGTCGCAACGATCGTGAGCGTATTGCTGGCAACCGTGGCGCCAGCTGCGGTCGTCGAGAACGGAGTTACCTGTGCCTGCCAGGCGTCTCCGACATTATTCTCCTGCTGTTTGATTCGGCTGTTTCCGGACGTGTACATCGACATGAGTTGTTCCGGGCTGAGCGCAGTATTGAAAATCTGCACTTCATCCATTGAACCGGTATAGTTGCCGGTACCACGGTAGGAACCGACCGCTACGGAAGCATCGGCGACATCTTTCTGGGCGCCGACCAGAATGGTTGTGTCTTCGGGGACGCCGTTTTTGTAAAGGATCATCTGGCCAGTGTTGTAATCGAATGTAAGGGCGACGAAATACCAGGTATTCGTCAGGATCGACCAGCGATTCTTGGATTCAACCAGATTCCAGGAACCGTTGTGGCCGGCGCGTAGACGGTCATCGAGCGTGAAGCCAAGTCCATGACTGGTCGCGGCGGTCGCGCTGGAGGCGAGCAACCAATGGTTGACGCGCGATACGGTGCGGTAAGCCCATAGTGTAATCGTGTAGGACGAATTGGTCGGGAATGTGTTCCCCGCAGTGAGATAATTGGTGCCGGTAAAACTGACACCGCCGGTCGTGTTGTAGCCGCTGGTCGCGGACCAGTTTGTGGTGCCGCTGGAAACCGCGACAACACCGTTGCCCGAACGATCCTGCAGTGCGGCTGTCGCCCCACCCTCGAATGGCAGGTAGAGTGTGGACATGGGTGAACCATTACGGTACCAGGCAGTCGCCGAACGAGTGGCGGTGCCTCCTAGCGTGAAACTGGAGACGATATCATCGTTAATGGTGTTGTTGCCGCTGGTCGAAGTGATGGTCACTCCGGAGACTGACGGCTGGGCAAGAACGCTGGCAGTAAGCGCAAAACTCACTACCAGAAAAAGGGCGAAGACGCGCCCAAGCCCGGACAACAAAGACCCAAACCATGATTGATGAACAGATGCAGATTTCATGAAATTATCCCTTCCAATTCAAGTACCCGCCCAATAAGCAAACGGATTGCCGCATGGTCGATTTATACGGGCAAACTGAGGCAAGACGGTGATTTCCTTCGATGCCGCACATTTGGGACAGAGCAACGCCATGACTATACCAAAGTTACCAAATAATGGTGCAACGACTTGCATATAATAGGCCGCTAAGTGCGCATTGGATGTGATGTTTCGGGTGAGCTAATCAATCCCGATAGGTGACCTGCGGAAGGAACGAAGAGACAATCTGTCCATATCGGCGGACATTTGCAGAAGTACTGAAATCGTTTTCCAGTCCAAAGATCGGATCAGATAGGTCGTGATGCACAGATATTCGGTGCTCAATCGATGGTGGCACCAATCATTACCCCAAGGAGTCCCACGATTGCCGTGAGACCAGTGGCATACACCTGCATGTCAAACAGGCTGTAGAGTATCAGCAGAGCGAGAAGTGCATATCCGATGATAAGCGCTTTCTTGCGATGAACGCTCCAAGACTGAGGGAGAATTCTCCGCGAACGGTTGACGCCGACTACGATTCCGAGCAGTCCCGTAACATAAATGGCGATACACCAGACTCTCTCTCGTTCGAGCAGCGTCTTCGCCAGCTTGGCGTCGACATAAGTCTTGGTCGGATAACCAAGTTGCAGTGGTTCCGGGACAAGCAAGTTGATGGCGCTGTTGCGCAGCGAGCCGGCCTTGATCAAACGGGCAGCGCTGAGGTCGGAGAATAGCTGAGTGGCACCGGCAGCAGTGGTAAATCGCAGCCCCGGGTCATTGCTGATCTCGGCCATCATCTCCTCAAACTGCTGGAACGTCATCACGCCGCGTTCCTTGTCCGACTCGATGAAATCATAGGGATGGATCACGGCGGTGATCAAGGTCGAACCGGACGACGGCAAACTGCGCGCTTCTTTGATCGCGTCCATCAGCTGGTGAATTCGGCAAGTACCTGGCACATAGAGCAGGTTTTGCTCGTCCGATGCAGGGCCGCGCGGGTCGGCAGAAATGATCGAAAAGCCAGCCGCTTCGGCAGCTTTAAGCGTATTCTCGTCATAGTTCCCCCACGGCGGAACAAACGTCTTGACTGTATGACCAAATTGAGATTCCAGGATCCCTTTGGCATGGGTCAGTCGCTGCAATTGTATCTCGTACGGGCGGCCGGAGAACTCGCTTAGTGTATGGAGGCTTTTCCCGTCCTGCGTCTGGTGAGTGCAGCCATGCACACAGAGTTCAATAAGACCCTTATCGATGTACGGTTTGAGCAGAGCGATCTTTTCGGCATCCATGGTCAAGCTATCGGCCGGTTGTGGATTGCGGAAGCCGTTGGTAGTGACACAGGGAATCGCCGCGAAGATACAGGGGAGTTGATGGAGATCCAAAGTTTCGAGGATTTGAGATTCAAGATGAGTATTGCTGACAGCGCTATAGTCGTCGTAGCGCAGGATGATGGTGATCGGTTTGTGACCGTCTTTGGGAGGGAGCATGCTGCCCAGCACTACCAGCGCGGCGAAAAGCAGGACCACGACTAGGACCACGGGCCCGATCATTCGTCGGGAAAAGGGAATATGCGGCCGGGCTTTACCAATCGTCATGCAGTTACTCCACTATCACCTTATCGTCAACAATGCAATTTCGCTACCCTAATCTCGCCATCGGCCATCCGGGCAATCTCGTGCTGTCGGTGGCTCAGAATTATTGAACCTGTGCTGGAAATATCCGATCCGGAAGAACTACTTCCCCCAAGGGATCAACCTTCCATCACCCGCTTCTAATAAACCTCACATTGGAACCCAATCATACTTAAGCAAACTGTGTGCCAGTAGGAAAAACCTTCCCGGTGGCAGGCAAAGTCGGCCCCTGCTCCCCTCTATTGACTCTTACTTGTATCGGAGCCAGGTTCCAGTTATTCGAGGACCAGAGACTCAAAAACTCCATAAAGGGGAGTCCTGAACGGCGTGGGATCAATTGACCGGCAGAAAAGTGGACAGTGGCCGTCAAATACCATACATTGGGGCGCGTTATCCGGCAGGGTTAGATCCGGGTTCTGTCCGGTACCGCCAAAATTGGCCGTGGAACCGAAACCGGGACGTCCGATACAGTACAGAGGAATCTGAAATATCTATATGGCTCAATCTGTTGCGTCAGAAGCGAAACTCATAGCCCGGCATTCGGCGGTGTACGGTCTGGCCTCGGTCCTCGACCGGGTTGTCAGTTTCCTTATGCTGCCAGTGTACCTACGGGTTCTGACCCCTTCGGACTACGGAGTCCTCGAGCTCTTGTATCTCACCAACAGCGTGATCTCACTGGTTATCGGCATGGGTCTGGAGTCGGCGGTCAGCCGGTTCTACTTCGATTACGAAGAGGAGAAAGACCGGAACCGTGTAGTTGGGACGGCGGTGGTCGGCTATGGCGGCATGATGATAGCCATCAGCCTCTTCCTGATGCTATTCGCGGCGCCGATGGCCAGCTGGGTTCTCGAGTCGCGTGACCAGGCCAACCTGATGGTAGTCTCGCTGGCTTCGCTGGGAATTTCTATGATCCTCCCGGTCTACTTCGCCTACATGCGGGTTCGCCAGCGGTCGTTCGAGTATATGATCACCAAGGTAGCGATGACCGTGGTCACGCTCGGGCTGAATATTCTACTGGTCGTGGTCTTCCCCTACGGCGTTATGGGCGTGCTGATGGCCACGCTGATAACCAACGTGCTGTTCGTTCTCGTGCTCTCATTCACGACGCTGCGGAAAACCGGAATCTCGATCAGGTGGCAGTTGCTGGTCGACATGCTGAAATTCGGGTGGCCATTGATCCCGTCAAATATCGGCGCGTATATCGTGCAAGCCTCAGATCGGTATTTTGTCAAAGAGTACGTTTCGGTGGCGATGACCGGGATCTATTCGTTGGGATACAAGATCGGAACGTTGGTCAACCAGTTTGTCACCTCTCCCTTTCTCCAGGTTTGGGCGCCGCGTCGGTATGAGCTCTTCAATACCGAGGGGTATGACAAGATCTATCCGAAGATATTCACCTACTTTTGCACGTTGAGTCTGTTTGTCGGGCTGTTGATATCGCTGGTAGCAAAAGAGATCATCATGATCATGGCCGCGGAGTCATTTTGGCCGGCCTACAAAGTGGTGCCGGTAGTCGTGCTGGCCTACATCATTTTTTCGTTCCACCATCATTTCAATATTGGCATTTTGATGAAGAAGGCGACCAAGTATGTAGCTTACGTCAATGTGCTGAACGGCATTCTGAACGTGATACTGAATTTCCTTCTGATAAAACCATTCGGCATCTTCGGCGCGGCAGTGGCAACCCTGATCTGCTTCATTTTCAAAGCATCGTTGACCTTCTATTTCTCAAATCGGCTCTACCCTATCCATATGGAGTGGAGGCGGGTCGGTCTGTTGTTCGCCGTGGCCTTCGTGCTGTTTTTCGCCGGAATACAGGTGGACACCGGCACGCTCTGGCTGGATATGGCTGCCAAGGCCGGTATTGGCTGCCTTTTCCCGGTCGCTCTTTTCTCCGTAAAATTCTTCACCGATGAAGAATTGAAGCGGTTAAAGCAGATCATCAAGACCAGATCGCTCAAATTCGATTAGGAGAGTCCGGGAGTAATACGATGTTTGACATACTGCAATTTACCGCCAAGCATTTCTTTTTCAGGATGCGGGAGTTCCAGGAGCATGGGACTACCCTCGCTCACCTGAAGGAGATGGAGCGGGTGCAGTTCATGTCGCGACAGGAGATCGAGCAGCTTCAGTTGGATCGTCTGCGCACGATCCTGACTCACGCGTATAAGCATTCTCCCTTCTATACGTTTCGGCTGAATGAGGCGGGTATTGCCCCGGCTAGTATTCAGAATTTCGATGATATCCTGAGACTTCCGGTGTTGACCAAAAAGGATATCCAGCTATCGCTTGACCAGTTACGTGCCCGGAACTATCCGGTGGAATCATTGGTTCCCAATAAAACCGGTGGATCGACGGGCAGTCCGCTGCAGTTTTACCACGACAAAGATCGGTTGTTCTCGCGAAAAGCGGCCACGATCCGGCACAATCGATGGGCCGGTTGGGATATCGGAATGAAGACAGCTTCATTCTGGGGACACCGCCAGGATATCGCCGGAATGGCCTCGGTCGGGTTCAAACTGCGAAGCATCTTCCTTGATCGTCTGGCCATCCTCGATACTTCGAGTATTACGCGGGAACGGTTGGCTGAATTCAAGTCGCGGCTGCGATCATATCGCCCGGGAGTATATATCGCCTACGCGAATTCGATGTTCCTGTTCGCTCGTTTTCTGAAAGAAACGAACTCGACGGATCATCATCGGCCGAAAGCGATAATCACCTCTGCCGAAGTGCTCGAGCCGGATCAGCGGTCATTGATCGAGTCGGTCTTTGAATGCAAAGTCTACGACCGCTATGGGTCGCGGGAAACGAGCGTACTCGCTTCCGAGTGCGATTACCATTCCGGACTGCATATCGGCGCGGAAGGATTCCTGATGGAATTTCTCCGTGAGGGTCGCCCCGCCAAGCCGGGTGAGACCGGCAAGGTGGTGGTCACCGACCTGCTCAATTTCGGGATGCCGTTCATCCGGTACCAGATCGAGGATACCGGAATGCCGCTATCCGAGACTTGCGGATGTGGCCGGGGACTTCCACTCATGAAGATGGCGGGTGGGCGAACCACAGACTTTCTGGTGACCCCCTCCGGCAAGATCGTGTCGGGAGCTTCCCTGACGATCTACCTGATCGCCAATACCCCCGGGGTGGCGCAGGCGCAATTGATTCAAGAGAAAAAAGACGAGGTCGTCTTCAAGATAGTCAGAGGCGAGAAGTTCAGTGACGCCAGCCTGAAGTTTCTGGCCGCGGAGATACCGAAGTACCTGGGGACCGACGTTAAGTACCAGATTGAGTACGTCGATACCATACCAGTGGAGTCTTCGGGGAAATACCGCTTCAGTATTTCCAAAGTAGACCCGGCCTCGGCGTTCTAACAGAGAAGATTTCGCAATCAGGAGAAAAGAGTGTCTAAGAAGAGATTAGGGATCATCGGCGGCATGGGCTCGGTCGCCGGAGCATATATGTTTGACCGGGCGGTCCAATTGACCCCGGCTATCACCGACCAGGAATACGTCGAGATCTTCGTGCATAACAACTCCTCGGTCCCGGATCGAACGCAGGGGATCCTGTACGGCGGGCCTACTCCCGTGCCGGAACTGGTTCGTTCGATGCAACTGATGGACGCTGTCGGTGCGGAATACGTGATGCTGGCCTGCATGACCTCGCACTATTTCATCCCGGAGATACAGAAGGCGGCCAAAGCACAGATCATCGACGGGATCGCCGAAACCGCGCGATACACTGTAGAGCATCACCCGCAGGTCAAGACCGTCGGCATTCTGGCCTCGACCGGTAATCTCAAGATGCAGCTCTTCCAGAAGCAGTTTGAGGCAGTCGGCGTGAAGTCGATCATCTTCAATGACAAGGATCAGAAGTTCTATTTCATGGATCCTATCTATGAACCATGGGGGATCAAGGCGGGGCATGTGACGGGACAGCCGAAAGTTCGTTTTGTGCATGCTACCCAACGCCTGGTAGAACTTGGCGCCGACGCTATCATCGGTGGATGTTCAGAGGTTCCGCTCGTCCTGAGCCAGCAGGATGTTGAAGTACCATTCGTGGATGCCATTGACGTTCTGATAGCCACGGGCCTCGGCAAATGCATGGATATCTCTCCCCGCAAGATCCTCGAGCGGGCGTAATTCTTGATTGAGGTAAAAAGCGAATCGCATGAAAACGGCATATAGATTATTGATCGGTTCTCTTGGCGATGACATCCATTCAGTCGGGATGGCATTGTTGACGCTCGCCTTCCGCGAATCAGGATTCTATGTCAAAAACATGGGGATCGGCAATACTCTGGATGACTTCTTTAATCATGCCGCGGATTTTGACGCCATGTTCATCTCCTGTAACAATGGCCATGTCGACATGTACCTGGAGGAGTTCCCGCACAAGCTGAAGCATTTCGCGCTCGGCAACAGTGACCCCAAGGTCTGGTACCTGGGCGGGAATCTTTCGGTCAAAGAGAAAGATGATACGGTGGTTCGGCAGTTCCGCGCTTTGGGATTTGATTTTGTCGCTCCCAAACCGGTGTCATGGATGACGATCCTCGAGAACCTGAAACGCGATTTCCATAACAAACAGATATATCCGCGTGATCTGCTCAGCCATGGCGAACACGAGATCCCGCCGATGCCGGATCTCGATACCGTGACAGATGAACCGATGAGCCAGCAGGAGTTCGAACTGACTCGTCGCGACGTGTTGGCGAGTTGGCCGACCGGCGCGGCCGTCTGGCTGACCGACGTGAAGAAGAATCACGGCGTGCCGGCAAAGAACCTGCACCACTTGATCAAGACACAGCAGACCTCGCCGTATCGTCCGCTCCTCCAGCCGCGCACTGGAGTCGCGCACATTCAAGATGAGATCGAGATCCTGAAACTGCTTCGAGAGAATGGGATGGATGTTTCCTCCATTCAGCTTGATGCCGCCAGTCGCAAGAATATGTACGCAAAGGCCGAGGAGGGCGTCCGCCGCTCTGAAAAAGGTGGAACATCGTTCCTGAATGGTTATCCCGTTCCGGTACATGGTGTGGCCGGGATAGAGGAGATCCTCAACGCGATCGAGACACCATTCCAGATCCGTGCCGGCTCGCCGGATCATCGCCTGGTCTATGAAATAGGAATCGCGGGTGGAACGAGTTCGGTTGAAGGCGGCTTCCTTTGCTACCTCTATCCGTACGACAAGCGAACATCGCCCGTCGCGAATTTGAAGAACTGGAAATATGTCGATAAGTTGACCGGCATCTATCAGCAGCAGGGGATCACGGTCAATCGAGAATACTTCGGTCCATTGACCACCAGTCTGATCGAACCGTCGCTGGCAATCGCGATCAATGTTGTGCAGGCTATCCTGACGGCCAAGGCCGGCGGCGTCTGTGTATCGCTTGGATTGGCGGAGCAGGGGAACCGAGTTCAGGATATCGCCGCGATCCGCGCGCTCGACAAAGTGGGACGCGCCTGGCTGACCAAGTATGGATTCCCGAAAGTAACCGTCTCGACTGTGTTCCATCAGTACATGGCGGCTTTCCCGAACAATCTCGAAAAGGCGCGTGAACTGATTGTGGCTAGTTCCACTACTGGTGCGCTGGCGCGCTCCACCAAGTTCATGATCAAGACCCCGGTTGAATCGATTCATATCCCGACCCGTCATGATAATGCAGAAGCCTTGCGCCTGACCAAAGCGGGCGTGGCCAAGGCAGGAGACGTCAAGCCTGAGTGGACATTGGTGGAAACTGAAATGGCGATGATCGAACGGGAAGCCAATATCATTCTCAGTGAGATTGAGAAGCTGGGGCTTGGTTCAATGGCCCGTGGCGCGATCAAGGCATTCCAGAACGGATTGCTCGATGTTCCCTTCTCCCCTAGTCTCTACAATCGGAATGAGATCATCACGGCCCGTGACTGCGATGGCGCGGTCAGGTTTGTCAACCCGGAGCTGTTGCCGTTCGACGACCAGATCATCGAGTATCACAAAGAGAAGATCCACCGACGAATGGTGATGGAGCGCAGAACGAAAAGCTCGGAATTGATCGAGCAGGACCTGACCCGTATCTGGAAGGGTGACTACGTCCGCTGGCCGCTCGACGGACTCTATGTCCACTAGAGTCCGTGCTATTACTTCTTGTCGATGAACATCCGGTGGAACAGCTCGAAGGCGACGAGGTCGGAGAGCTGGAAGAATGAGTTTCCGCCTTTGCGCTGACGTTCCAAGAATTTTTCTATCGTCGGACGGTTGAAGTAACCGCGTTGGACTGTCCGCTGGTCAAGCAAAACTCCCTCGTAGAATTCTCTCACCCGGGTGTCCGCCCGGTACCACTGACTGAAATGGCTATAGTTTTTCGGGTTGTAATATTTGAAGTGACCCTGGGTCAGTCGCTCCAGCAGGTAGCCATAGCGGTTGACCTTCGCCCGGAGTTTCTGTTTCCACGGTTTTGGCTTGGAGAAGAGATCAACGCCAGTGGATTGATAGGTGACGCGGGCCAGGTCAGGGAGTTTACTGCGGAAGTAAGCCGACATAACCGATTTTGAGAGCTTGGTTGCGGCCGGTATCTTGAGGTAGAAATCGACCAGCCGGTCATCGGCCAGCGCAAAATGGTCGTGCCACATGAATCGGTTGCAGTCGATCAGGTTCATATGTCGGCCGATGCGATTTCGAATGAAGAAATTATCCTTCTGATTACAGTAGAGCGGCGAAACGTTCAGGCTGCGCTTGAAGTCTTCCTCGATATTCGGCATGTAGGACGCCGCGAAGCTTTTCCCCATCTCTGGCGTAAAGAGAGCGTAATGCTCTTCGCCAACAAAATCCCCCCAGAGTGAGCGCCGCAGATTCTTCAGCTTCTCTTCATGAGAGATATTCTCGGTGATATCGACCGCCTTGTAATAGGGAGAGCCGAAATTGGTCGGTCCGCCAAAAATGCCGTTCAAAAACGCGGTGGACTTTGGCGGAAGGTTGTACTGTGTGCTGACCCCTATGAGTGTCGCCGGGCCGGTGTTGTTCATTCCTTCGGAGAAATAGACGAATCGCTCGGCATGCTCCGCCAGCCAGTATGGATCCATCTCGACAAAACGATAGCGGTTATGATGCAGTACTTTGACCACATCCATCGCGATCCTATGGTCATGGCACCCGGAGCGGCCATGCGTGATCGCCCACGGGTTGTGCCCGGCCATAATTGTATGGGCGAGTATGAAGCGTGAATCAAGTCCGCCGGAGAGTGGAATGACAATATTCTCCGCGTTCCCTATACGCTTTCTGATCAGCGGGCGGAAGATGGCATCGACTTCCTCAACCATCTCGTCGAGCGATTTCTCAACTCCCTCTTGATACGTATAGTCCCAATACTGCGAGAAGGTGGTCTTGCCGTTGGCAATCCGAATTACATGCCCGCCCAGGAGGATCTTGCCGTGCGTGAACAGTGTTTTGTCGCCAAGCGGGTAGCCGTAATTGAACATATCCGCCGCGCACTCCAGGTCGACCTCCCGGTCAAAGCTATCGTAGGCCAGAAACGCCTTCAGTTCGGTGGCGAACATGAAGAGGGAGTCATCTTCGAAATAGTAGAGCTGGCGGTGACCGAAGCGGTCGTTGCATAGCATCGCCTGTTTGGTTCTGTTATCGAAGATGGCGACATTGAAGGAGCCATCGATCTTCTCAGACAGTCGCGCCGCGTCCTGAGAATAGAGTGTGATAAGATGTTGTGCTTTGGGGATGTTACCGGAGGGGGCATCCGCGTGCCATCCATAAATGAATCCGGAGTAAGCGGCCACGACTGATGCATCCGGTGAATGACCCAACTGCTTTTCACCTGCCAGCGGGATACCGGCATGGCCGACTGCGAACCAGTCGCCGATATGCGTCTCAGCCTCGTAGAAATCATAGTGCATTAGTCGTTGCTGCATGGCAGCGAGCAGCGCCTGACGTTGACCACTCTCCATCGGCCGTTTGCAGACAAATCCAAATATTCCGGGCATATATTCTCAGTTCCTCAAATGCTAAGATGCTCTATGTTCGGTGGACGAACAGCTCTGTATCAATAGTGAACGCGCCATCAGTGAATGTAGTAGGCTCATCCTGGTGCCAGATGATAAGGGAACGGTCGCCGCTGTCAAGTCTGATGCGATCGAAGGGACGGTCGGACTGGTTAAGTAGGTCGATCTGTACTTTCTCATTCCCGAACGATCCACTCAATGGCGAAAATCGAAAGAGCGTGATCTGCCTAAATGCGTAATCATTGAAGACAAAGCTTTCCACCGTCTTTGACGGAATTTTGAGATTGTATTCCGGCGACACCCAGCCATCGGAGAATCTAGTTCCACAATCGTCGGCAGAGCTACAATTCGACATCATACAAACGATTTGGTCCCCTCGCCCAAGCACATAGTCATCCTTTTCGCAGGAGACAGAAATGCCGCCGCCTAGGTGAAATCCTGAGGTCCAACAATCATCTGATTTCGCTTCGCACTTATCTACAATTGCGATCAAGTTCGGTAGAATTCCAATGATCGAGCGCACGTGGCGATAGGAATGAAGGTTGTTTTCATCAGGATCGATCTCACCGCGCAGGAGGAAAGTGTTCGAGCCTTCATCGGCGAACAAGGTACGCAGCGATACTCGCGAGTTCTCTCCTTCGAACTCACCATATCCTCGTCGATCGCGAACATACAGACAAACGGTATTGTGAGAGTCTGTCTTATGAAAATAGCTTCGCCAATCAGTTCGGACTAGCTCTCGATGCCGTGATACAAACGTCCCGTACAACCGTCTGAAGAGACCACTTGATTGAATCATGCGACGGATGGTTGGATTATGCGGTCCAAGCACCGAGCTATAGTTGAACCTCCCTGGATCGACTAGGATCGGGCCATCGGAACTGGTAAGGATAACCTGCAGGTCATCGGCATGAGAGTGCCACTGGCGACGCTTGGGTGGCTTGCCAGAAGCGTCGAAGATAAGTTGATACTTCTTGCCCGAAGTGGGGTCGTTCCACTTTGAAACAGCCCAGCCGGTTGGTTGATAGACTCTCACGAGGGGTGGCGAGGCATCGTTACCCCGATCTCCCCGCGCCTGATCGCCGAGCAGAACCTCGCAGAGATGTGAGATATACGCGGTCTCAAAGGCGTCCGAATCGCCGATCTGCGGGATCCTCCCCTGTGGATCAGTTATCTCCTCGAGGGTCACCAGTAGGGATTGCATCGCTTTGAGCAGCCAATCCGGTACTGGGAGGTCATTCGTCTTGAGGATTGTCACGTAATCGGCCAGGGCAATAATGCACTCGCCGTGATACATGGGAGCCTGCTCGATCCAGTGGCCATCGGGCTGAATTTCAGTCTTGAGAAGATCCTGCAGCCTGGCCGAGGCTTTGTCCCGCCAACCCTGTGTGTCGACGTGGCCATGCAGATACTCCGCCGCGGTCAGAAGCGCGCAGCAAATGATCAGCTCCCAGTTGCCGACCTTGCTCCCCAGCCCGCCGAGCAGGAAATCGACTTCGAACTGAATCTGATCGAACAGGAGTTGGCGCTGCGGTTCGGTGGAATCGTTGGTGTGATTCAGAAGATCGAAAGATTTGATGAAATGAAATATCCGCAGGGCGGAGTCGAGGCGGTTGGGCCAGAGGAAGCATTTTGTTTCGCGCCGAGCATGGCAGAATTGCGTGACATGATCCCAGTAGCAGTCGAGAATCGGTCGTTCGCCGGTCATCTGCCAGCCGGCCGCCAGGTCGACCAAATGACTGAGCCGCGCCAGGGCATGGGGCCACTCTTCGTCCCCGGTCCGTATTTTCCCCCAATCAATCGGAGACTCGAGCGTCTGATGGACCCAGGTCTTCTCCATATGCCAGGGGTGCCAGAAGATGATCTCCCCTTTAGCGGCATGTCTCGCCTCTTCGGTCAGTCGTCGCAAGTCAGGGTAGCGAGCGAGGAATGCAGCCGAGTGAACATCGCCGTTTGGCCAGTAGCGGCGCTTGGGAACAAGATCTTTTGATTGGCTGGCCACAGTGACGGCGGTCTTTCTTTCCGGTTAGAAAGTCGGTTACGAATAAGGGCAGGGTTGCCCGTTCAACAGTGGCGGAAGATAGACCTGCCGCGTACAGGAATCAACAAAATTCAGGTCTGCAGAGAGATTAAACCCTTGACGATATTATGACAGGACAACACTTTGCGAACGCCTGACCGCCTTCTGGTGAGCAGGTGGCCAGGACGATCTTCAGCGAGAGAATAGTGCATTGGGTATGATCCGGATCGCATATGTCATAGACGAACTTCCGAGCGCCAACGGCGGGACTGAAGGGCAGTTGGTGATGCTGTTGAAGCATCTGGACCGAAGCCAGTTCGCTCCCTATCTTGTCACGCTCCGTCCGGCCGACTTTGTCGAGAAAAGCGGGCTTAATGTCCCGAATCGCACTCTACATGTCGGATCGCTCTTCCGTCCCTCGGCTGTCGCGAAAATCAACCGGCTGGGAAAATACCTGAAAGAGAACCGAGTCGATATTGTCCAGACGTTTTTTGTCGATGGCAATATTGTTGGGACATTTGGAGCGATTTGCGCGAAGTCGCCAATAATCGTCTCCAGTCGGCGGAACCTCGGCCATTGGCATGGTCCGGTACATATCGCGTTGCTCAGGTATCTACAGAAGCGGACGGATTACTATCTTGCAAACTCCAGAGCGGTGATCGCAAAGACGATCGACAAGGAAGCCGCTCGTCCCGATCAGATGCATCTCATTTACAACGGTCTCGACCTCGATCGCTTCTCTCGCATCACTCCCGAATTGAGGGCCCAGAAACGCGCTGAGTGGGGGATCGGCCAGCATGAATTGCTGGTCGGGTCGGTAGCGAATCTTCGGGATGTAAAGAATCTTGACCTGCTGGTGATGGCCGCATCCGCGCTGAGAACTGATTTCCCTGATCTCAAGTGGGTGATCGTCGGCGATGGTCCGGACCGAGAACGCCTCACCGGACTTCTGACGCAGCATGGTTTGACTGACAGGTTCCTGCTGCCGGGGCGGGCAGTGGATGTCATTCCCAGCTTAGCGGCAATGGATATTGCCGTCCTCTGCTCGGCCAGCGAGAGTTTTTCCAATTCATTGATTGAGTATATGGCGGCGGGATTGCCGGTGATCGCCTCCGATGTCGGCGGGAATCGCGAAGCGATCACGCACGGCGAGAACGGGATGCTTTTCCCGTCAGGCGACCAGCCAAGGTTTAATGATCTGGTGCGGCAACTGGTCAAAGACCGTGCTTTGTCCGATCGGTTTTCATCGGCGGCCAAAGCTGCCGCTCATCAGAAGTATTCAATCCAGAAGTATGTCGCCGAGCATGAAGCGTTTTATCGTCGTGTTTACCAGGAGAAATCAGGCAGATGAGGAAGATAATTAAATCATTGCTGGTCGGGCTGTTTTACCTGCTGGTACTCCCCTCGGGTGTCGCCTCGTTGGCGCTGCACAAATGGTTGGGCAGCAGCATGCTGTTCGATTTCTTCGCCCAGTGGTACAGCCTTTTCCCCGGCAGGATCGGGACACTAACTCGCGCCTGTTTTTACGAGCAGACTCTCGCCGAGGCGCATCTTGATCTGGATATCGGATTTGGGTCTCTTGTCTCCAAGATCGATACCACAATCGGACGCGGAGTGTTGATCACCGGTCACACCGTGATAGGGCGTGCGCATATCGGCGACCGCGCGGTTGTCGCCAATTATGTCTCAGTCCTGTCCGGTCGATACCAGCACAATTTTCAGGATATTTCGAAGGATGTGTTGGCCGACGAGGATCGGTTTGATTTTGTCAATATCGGCCATGATGCCTTTGTCGGAGAACATTGCACGGTGATGGCGAATGTCGGGCACCATTCGATCATCGGTGCCGGGTCGGTGGTGGTGAAAGACATTCCGGAAATGGTGGTGGCGATAGGCGCGCCGGCGAAACCGGTGAAGAATCGCAAGCCGGAAGCGGCGTCTTAGTTTCCGCGGACCGCGCGGACTAGCTTGCGGAGTGCGGTGATGAGTCCAACCGGGAAGAACGTCGCGAAATAGTGAAGCTTAACATTCATACTGCTATAACCAAAGCTCATCGCCTTGGCGAACTCCACTCGCGCTTTCTTCAGATCGTTCTCCCGATAGAAGTGAAAGTGCGCCAGATCGTAGTGACAATGGCCCACGCGGTTCCGCAGCCGCTGTTCGTATTTTCGCTCCCACTCCGAACCGAACGCCAACGCCTTCTCGAATAATTGGACGCGACTGATCGCCGGTACGATGGTGGTGAGGCCATCGCCGAGCGAATGCACGCGACTCCGAGTCAGTATCTCATCGATGAAGGCGAATTTATAGCGCCGCGAGAGACGCAACCAGAGATCGCGATCCTGCGCGCGCGGAAGGGTCGCATCAAACAGCCCTTCAGCATAAAGCGCCTTCTTGCGGACCAGTACCGATGAAAGATTGACGAAGTTTTCGTCGATGAACAGCGGATAGAGAGGCTCGGTGAAAATGCCCAGTGTGCCGTGTCGCTCGATCTTCTGCTGATGAAATAATCGCATTGTCTTAAAGTAATCACCTTTGACGATCCGGTCGTTGTCAAACCAGCAGGCATTGGTGACGATCAAATCGATATCCGGATGGGCGACGACCGCCGCGACCTGCTTTTCCAGCTTGGTCGGCTCCCAGAGGTCATCAGCATCGAGGAAGGCTATCCAGTCATGACTGGCTTGCACGATTCCAGCATTGCGCGAGGCACCTCTCCCCTGATTCTGCTGATACCTGTAGTTGACGCGGTCTTGATACGGTTTGACGACCTCAGCGGTGTTGTCGGTGGAGCCATCATCGATGATAATGATCTCGCACTTCCCATACGTTTGGGCGAGCACGGACTCGATACAACTGGCGATGTACTTGCCATGGTTGTAGGTGCCGATTATGACTGAAACGGGAAACGGCTGGGACATTTAGTTGGATGGCTCCGCCGGTGGAGTGGCTGAAGTTGGCTCGGCTGCAGGAGCGGCATTGCGGAAACCGATCACGCGCGCGGGGTTTCCCGCAAGAATAGAGAAGTCTTTATATCGCTTGCCACCAACGATCGCTCCGGCGGCAACAATACATCCTTTGCCGAGATGCGTGCCGGGCATGATGAAAGCGTTGGCTCCTATCCAGACGTCATCTTCGATGATGACCTCCTTGAACTCAGACCCCTGAAAATAGACGGGTGTATTCGGGTCGGCGTAGATATGATTGGAGCTCCAGATCTTCACACCGGGGCCAAGAATAACATAGTCACCCATTGTCACGCCGCCAGCGGCCTGAATATTGCAATCAATGCCCAGTGAACAGTGACGACCAACTGTCAATTTCTGCGGGTTGCGGATATAGAGCCGTTCGAGAAACTTGGTATCGGGTCCGACTGATTTCACATACTTCTTGTAGAAGCGATAGCGAATAGTATAACCGATGTAACTTGGGATGAGCGCGAGAAACGCCTGTTTGTGTATATAATGACGTCCCTGAAGATCCCACTTCATTTGGCGAAGTGTTTGAAAGAACGATTTGGTGCTGCTCCAGAATCCCATGGTTCTACCTGAATTGCCCGGTTATCCGTTCTTTTTGCTCAAGAGCCATTTCTTGATATCCTTGGCGGTCTTGTTGCGGAACAAAATAGTCGCCAGCTTTGAGTAACGCGCCGAAAACATGGTCGAAGCGATCCTCTCCGACAGCCTGCTGCCGTAGATGATGACCCGATAATTCTGCCGAACCGTATTCGCATAGCGATCCTTGTATCCTTCGTCACCGCGCGCAAAATCAAGTTCGATAAGATCGCGCTGCAACGCGTCATCCATCAGGTAACGAAGGATCACCTGCCCTGGAGATTTCTTGTAGAACTCCTTGTTGAAGCAGGTCTTGTACAAGTATAGCTTCTTTTCGTACTCGAGAGAAACATATATCGCGACATAGGTGTCGTTGAGCGTGAGGCTCGAGAAGTGTACCCACCCCTTGGGGTGCATCTTCCGGAAGAACGCCCGATAGAAGTTCTTCATCGGTTCGAAGCGGAAATAACTGGGGGTCGGTGTGCCGTCCCACCGGTCAACATGCTGGGCGAAGAGGTCGTCGAGATGGGACATCGCTTCAGTGGTGTCCGTATATCGGTTGAAGCCGAATTTCCCTTCTTTGTCGAACCAGTTGATATACGACGTGATATTCCGCTTGTGGTACATCTTCTTGGCTGCCGCTTTGTCGTCGATGACCATTGCGGGGCATGTATCTGACGGTTCGATACGGAATGGCAAGCCTCGACGGCTCAGTATCTCGATAAGTTTGTTATAAGCTGAGTTTTCCCCGCGCATCTGGTCAAGAATGACTTTCCCCCATTGGCCGCGCATGGCAAGAAGCTGATCGACGACCGCCTCAAGCGCTTCCGGGTGAGCTGGATCATAGAGAATATCCGCGTAATCGTTCTGGGGATAACCGACAAAGGTCAGTAGCTTGCCCGATCGAACGCAGAAAGGCGCAATGGCGACGACTCTACCCTGTTGAGAAACAATGATGATCTTGAGTGAGACTTCGCCGCCGAATACTTCGAGCCAGGCGGATGCCCATTCAAAGGTGGCGAAAGGTTGACGATGCTCGGAGCGAGCCAGCAGGTCGTTCCACAGAGTCTCGTACATCTGCAAGTCCGAAAGCGAGGTGACCACAGTCACCTGCGTGGAGGAACGGGCCGTACTCGTAGATTCAGTCATTCGCTCGACACCACCGATCATGCAAGATTTCCTTTATAATCGTAGAAGCTCAAACGCGCCGGAGAGCCGCAGCTTGAACTCCATCATGGTCATGTTATTGCCGATGTTTATTCGCTTCAAGTCGTGGAGTCCATCGGCGGGACCAACCAGACCCTCGATTGTCGTGACCGCGGAATCAAAATGCATTGCGGCCATCTTCATATGTGTATCCGAAAAATCAGCCCGGGTCCCGTTTGGGTACGCAAAGTGCCGGATCGGATGATTTAATTCTCTCTCCAGACGCGTCTTCGAGCCAACCATCTCCTGTTCAGCCTGCTGATCGGAGACTTTCGACAGGATGGCGTGGCTCACCGTATGAGCGCCAAATTCGACAAGTCCGGAGCGGTCCATTTGCCTTATCTCATCCCAGGTCAAGCCATCGAATGGTGCCGCATGCTCGCGAGCGACAGCCCCGCCGAGTTGACGTGCTATCTCCGCGATCACCGGCTCTCGCCGGTCGGCCTGCAACCCTTTCAATGCGCGTCCAACTGAGGTCTCAGCGGCTCGTCTGGTTGTATCAGAGTCCAACTCGAGTATGGGCAAACCATACGTGCTGAGATCAAGTTTGCTCGCGTTGGTCGAGCGAATCAACCCGCGCACGTAGTCGGTCCAGATCATACCGCCAAACGTTGGTGGTCGATCTATCAGCGAGATGGCGACAAAGATCGTCGCTGGAGTCTTCAACTCAGCCAGCACCGGGTAGGCTGTCGTCAGGTTGTTCTTCAGGCCATCATCAAAAGTTACGATAGCCGCCAACCTGCCGAGAGTACCGGTGCCCTTCTTATTATCGACAAATTCAGTCAATCTGACCGGGCGATAGCATTTGGCCAGATGCTCTATCTGGGCCCGAAACTGGCCGACCGGGAGCTGAGTCCAGACATCGATATCTTCTTGCACCACACCGTGATACATCAAGATTCGGGTTTTGTCTCGGGTTAACCAGCGAGCCATCAGCCAGAAGCCGCTCCAGTACAGGAGTGCATATATACTATATTTCAGCGCCCGTTTCATGGATAATTCTTCAGGAGCCTGAAATCACGCGTTGGTAGATATCCCGCAAAGCATCAAGTTGCCCCTTGAAAGTAAACGATCTGGCGAGTGTTTCCAATGCCGCCTTTCGATATCTCTCGCGCGTTTCCGTGTCGCCGCACATTTCGAGCATGGCGTCACTGAGCGCAATTGGATCTTTGGCCGGCACCAACAAGCCATTCGCCTCATGCTGGATGAGTTCCGGAACACCACCGACCGAAGTGGCGACCACCGGTACACCAAGGGCCATCGCTTCGAGAATGATGTTGGGTAGTCCTTCGGACAGCGAAGGGTTCACGAGCAGATCCGCGGACTTCAGAAAGCCGAGCATATTTCGTTCATGTCCGGGACAGAGAATGGAGTCCTGTAGGCCCACAGCCCGAATCTGCGAGAGGATAATATCGAAATCCGGACCATGCCCGAACATCACAACCTTGATACGAGGGTTCTTTCGGATGGCCCGAGCCGATGCTTCGACCAGATCCTTCTGTCCCTTTTCCTGACTGAATCGCCCACCGGCAACGACGACCAGAGCGTCTGGCGGAAATCCGAATCGCTGTTTGAGCGAGACGGCCTGAATACCGGCGAAGCGATCGAGTTCTATGGCGTTATGAACGACCGCGATCTTGCCCGGTGATATCCACAAGCGGGTGAGGCGGTTTTTCTGGCTGTGCGAGACCGCAACAATACGGTCGGCGAAACGGATGACGAACTTGTCGATCAGTGTGTAGATCTTGACCCGCAGTGTATCCTGTGTCCAGCCTCGCGAGAAGCCGATCCATCGGACTTTGGCACGACGGGCCGCCAGCCAGCCGATGACATGCGTTCGATAGTCGTGAGTGCAGAGTATATCGAATTTCGCGGCGACCAACCCATCGGCTACCTTCTGTATGGCGGAGCGGTCATACGCGCTGGTGACCGGAAAAAGCATGGTCTCCAGGCCATCGGCGGATATCACTTCCAGAAATTCGGGTGGTTCCTTGTGCTCGGAGAACGACCCGACCACAACGTCAATACCGGCCTGTTTGGCGATATGCGCGTGCATATGAAGTTGGCGCTCAGGTCCACCGTAGAAATTGGAGGCGCGCAGGTGGAGAATTCTCATCGCGCCACCACTTTCGCCAGGAAGTTCTCGAGGTCAACTGCCAGGGTGTCCCAACCGTAGCGGGACACGACGCATGCCCGTCCCGCTTTTCCCAGTTCCTTACTGCGGGTCGGATGCTCCAGAAGATCGACCACTGCTTCGGCGAATGCCGCCGGAGTATCGGCAAGCAGGAGATGTTTGCCGTTTTCCAGTTCGAGTCCTTCAGCGCCGATGGAGGTTGAGACCACGGCAGACTCCATGGAAAGCGCCTCAAGTATTTTCAGGCGTGTTCCGCCACCAATACGCAGGGGAACGACAAATACAGACGCGGCGCGGGCGTACGGGCGTACATCGTCAACTTCGCCCACCAGATTCACGCCAGGCCGGCTGCCAAGACGCGCGATATGCGGCGGCATGTTGCGGCCAATGGCGCGAAAGACAACTTCGGGTCGACAACCCCGGATGATCGGGAGTATTTCCTCTATGAAGTACTCAACCGCGTCCTGATTGGGGCGCCAGTCGAGAGAACCGACAAACACAAGTGTATCCGCCTTGGGTGGCTCCGGCACTGGAGCGAAGTAGTTCAGATCGACGCCATTGTCGACCGGAGCGATCATGGGGAGTGGTGAGAGCGAGCGCACACCCTCAGCTTCTTTCATGGATACGGTCGTCACTCCGGCCGCGCGATCGAAGGCTTCCTTTTCGAATCGAAGCATCTTCCGGTACTGGCCGCCGATATAAAGCTTCTTCAGCGGATTCGTCTCGGTCTGGTGATACCGCTGCCAGATCAAATGCTCCAAGTTATGCGCGACGATCACGGTCGGCGGGGTTCGCCGTTCACGCATATAGATTGCGTAAGGGCTCCACTCGCAAATCACGACATCGAAACGCTGCCGGTCCAGGAGTTCCACGAGTCTCTCCACAAAAGGCTGGGCAAAATGACTGGTAACCGTGTATGGGAGCGACGAGAACAGATTCTGCAGCAGTTTGAGATAAAAGACCGGCCCGGATTTTGGCTGCAGCGTATGGAGGACCGGGATCGGATGCATCTCTTCCGCCTGCAATGCCTTGTACGACTCGCTGGATTCCGTGCCATAAGCGAGATAGGTCAGTTGGTGACGTTTTGCCAGGCGACTGAGCAGGTTGAATGACCGGATGCGTTTACCGGAATTGAGAGGAAATGGAAACTCCTCGTCGAGCACAAGGATGTTCATGAATAAGGAATTCCCTTTACGGCGCTAGCGACACTCATTGTGTCACTTGAGAAAGACCAGCTTTCGCGAGTCGGCCCATCCGCCGGAGGCGATATGGCAGAAATAGACGCCTGAGCCAACCTCGTTCCCGCGATCGTCGGTCCCGTTCCACACGGTGGAATACTCGCCACGGGGCAGCGTTGCATCAAGCATTTTATTCACGCGGCGTCCCAGGATATCATAGATCGTCAGGCTGACGTCCGACCGTTCACCCACATGATAGTTTATGCGGGTGGCGCCGTTAAAAGGGTTGGGGTATATACTCCCAATCCCGGTCGCCATCCGATCGGGCGTATTTGGATCGTCGACCGGAAGCGAAAGGTCAATAAAGGCGGAGTTTGAGACCGGCGACGCGTTGCCTACCGAATCAAAGGCACGGACGGCAAAGTAAGTCGCCTGCCCGGCGGGGAGCCCGGAGACAATAAACTGTTGCGGGGTTCCAGAACTACCGGGGACCGGCGGATAGGTTGGCACAGTCAACGCGTTCTCCCAGTTTGACGCATTGATCGGATCGGACGAAGATTTGACAACATAGAATTCGGCGCTGCCGGAGTTTCCATCGTCACCCGGGGCGGTCCAGGCCAATCGGACCTGACTCGGAGTGTCGCCAAAGGTGGCACTCAGATCCTGGACAGCTCCCGGCGCGGTAACATCGTCACTACTGAACGTAATTCGCACGACATCGGCAAAATTGTAGTTTGAGCCGCCGACGGTCCGGATACAGGGATACATAGCGTAACAGACATCGCCGTGAGACGCAGGTACTTTCTGGGCAGTGGTTACTTTCCAGACGTATCGTCCGCGCGAGACCTTGGTTGGCGACGACCAGTTGGTTATTTCCGGACGCCAATAACGCATGTAGATAGAAATCGAATCATCGTTGGCGTAATCAGACTGCGAATAAAACAACACCAGTCGGCGCGAAGCTTCGATATAGGTAAGCGCCACGTAGGGTGGCACGCCGACATCGGCGGTGAAGCTCTGGAATGCTCCCTGTGTCCAGGTCGACGCGTTTTTGCTCTTGAAGGCCCAGAGCACAGAGTCGATCCCGCCGGAAACATTGTCGCGAGTTCCAATCACGAAGCGGATGGTATCCATGTAGGCGTTGCCCGCGAAGCCACGATACATGGAGCGATTGAAGGTCTTCCCATCGTTCATCCACTGGCGGGTCGTACGATTCCAGGTATACCAGCCGATCGAATAGTCGCCGGAGTCGACAACGACGGCGACCGTATTATCGTAGATCATTGCGCCGATACGGACACGCCCGGTTCCTACGCGATTAACGAGCCACTGTTGTGATCCAAAGCTTTGTCCCTTGTCCGTTGAGATCCAGTAACGGATGGCGTTGTTGTCATCGAGTCCGCGCGAGATCGAGATCACGGTATCCGATCCGGGAAGACGATAGGCTGAGGCGATATATAGATCGGTCTCGGTCAGTGGCCACTGGTAGGTGAAGAGTGTCTGCAGAGAATCAATCCCGGTGCGCGTCAGGGCGTACAGGCGATTGTCGCTGTTACGGCCGAGATAGACGGTGTCGCGGTAGACGGAGATATGCGCGTGGTCGAGGTCATTGAGTCCGCCCATGTTCTTGCCGACCCACCGGACAGTTGAATCGAGATTGTAAGTCATAACAAACGCGTTGTTGCCGGTAAAACCATGCGTGTAGAAGACTGCGTCGCCAGCACCGGAAAGCGGTGCGATCTGGAAACGCGGGATCGACAGCGGATTGAAAACCTGCGAGGTACTGCTGTCGATAGCGTAATGTTGCACCGTGATGGAGGTCTGCCCCATCACCGGGGAGGCGAATATGAGTATGAGCAAAAGTAGTCCACGCGCGACTTTCATGTGAATCTCCTCGACAGTTGTCTCAGTCTATTCCAGATAACTCAGAAAACCGGCTTCACAGCAACCACAATTTTTGCGGGGCTAAGCAATGGCCGGATTATCAGGCACTTGTCGGGACCGAGCCGAAGATAGGTCCAGCGGCGTTTGACGGTTCGAACTGCCTGTTCTTTAATAGTTTTCGACGATTCCGGGCCGGTAATTTACATCAGCCTTTATACAATCTTCCACTCTGTCGTTTCACCACAGGTTGGAAATCCCCGCCCCGGAAGTAAACGGTTAGGAAGTAACGTCTTAGCAAAATCTATTCGGCGGCTGCAGCATTTGTTTGCCCCATTTCGCTGATCAATGAACGAACTTTGCCGGACGGGTCCCGCGGAATTTCATCCACTATCTGAATTTCAACCTCGATATCGCCCAGAAGTTTCCGCAATTGGTCACGGACAAACGCCATGGTTGCTTCGGTCGGTTCCGGTTTCCGGTTGATACGAACCAGGAATCGCGTAACCGAACGCTGGACTATCTGCAACTGACCGATACGGTGAACATCATCGGTGGTCGTATGATACAGCAGGACGTTACCGTCGATAGTCCGGCCATCGATCATCACAACCCGATCATGGGAACGTCCCACCGTGGCGCCCATCATCACCAATTGTCTGCCGCAGCCACATTTCTCCGCCAAAATACGTCCAAAATCATTGATCTGGTAGCGAATTAACGGGAATCCGAAATTCGTCAAGTCGGTGATCAGGTATTCCCCTTCCTGATCGGGTCCAAGCGCTATCCCATCCCGAGCGACTTCAAGGATCGATGTCTCCATTGCGATATGACGACCCGTGTGGTGGTCGCACTCGCATCCGTTGTTGCCGGTTTCGCGGGATCCATACATGTCGAAGACGCGACACTGGAAAAAATCCTCGAACAGCGCTTTGTCTTTTTTGTATAGGATCTCGCCGGTCGACATGATACCGACGATCTTCGGATAGGTCAGGCCATGTAACTTCATGTACTCAGTGAAGCGGAGCAGGGCCGAGGGGAATGCCTTGACTATGCGCGGATTGAAGGCGACGGAATCGCGGTGCACTTTTCCGAGGGACTCATCACTTCCGGCTCCGGAGTAGTTCATCATCTGGCGGAGAATATATCGTTCCTTGACACGCTGTTTCCATGATTCGTCATGGTGGAAATCAATATGCGCGGGCCAATAGTAGGCGATCTTGTCACATGGTTCGGCGCCGACCCACTTTTCGTGCCGCCAGGCCATGCCCAATTTGATATTCAGGCTCTCCTGATCACGATAGAGCACGGCCTGTTGGCCGGTAGTGCCACCGGTGAGCAGTTTGTGTACCTGAGTATCTGTGAAGGCGCGGGAACGGATATCCTGGGCATGATCGAACAGATCGTTGCGCGTCAGGATCGGGAGTTTGGAAAGGTCTTCGACAGCGCGAATATCGGACGGTTTCAGGCCGCGTTGGTCTAACATGCGACGATAATACGGAGTCGTCTCGTATGCGTGTTTGATTAGCGCCGCGAGTTTTCGCGACTGATATTCCTGCAGCTGCGACAGCGACCAGTATTGGCTTTCCTCAAAGAAACGCCAGTGAGTCAACGCGGACTGCCTATTGTCGCGCGACAACGCCCAGGGAAGAACAAAGGAACGCAAGACCGACGAGTAGATCGTCACGACGTCTCCTCCGCAGGGAGTTGACCACCGCCCGAGGCTTCCGTGGCGGCAGCTTCCTGTTCTTCCTTCACGAAGAGCGCCTCATTTCGATTAGCGATCTGCTGGGCCACGACGGTCATCGCGGCCATGAAATACCAGGTATACCGGTATGCGGAGTGCGCAAACAGACCTGTCACCAGCATTGAGCCACAGGTAATGATGATAGCTCGCGCGAAAGGGGCGAGAAATTTGTTCGGATTGGGGCGTGATTCAATCAACTTCACCGTGCGCCAGTTGACCCTGAATATTCCGCGAATGAACAGGAAATAGGCCATCACTCCAAAGAGTCCCAATTCAGCGATCACCTGGATATAGAGGCTATGCGCATTAAGATATGTCCCGAAATGCTCCACTCGTGCCCAGGCAAATGCACCCGCTCCTACTCCGAAGAGAGGTCGGGTTAGGAACATCTTGAGGCCATCGATCCATGAATCGATACGCCCTTGCGAAGATTCATCGAGGTCATCGGAAAAAATAGTCATGTAACGTTCTTTGGACGCATCGCCCAGCATAAACCATCCCACTACCATGAATGCCAGCAGTCCAAAGATCATGATGCCTTTGTGTTTGGACTGCCACCAGATGAGACCGAGAATGGCACAGAAACCAAGCAGTCCTCCGCGAGAGCCGGTCAGGATCATGGTCCAGACAAACAACCCCAGCATGATCCCCATAACAATTTTCTTGAACATCGAACGGTAGTGCAGGAACAGATAGTAGGCGAACGGGATCAACGTGTTCATAGTTATAGCGATCCCGTTGAAGTTGTCCATAGTAGAATTGCCCCCCGAAGCGCGTGTCAGGTCGCCTTTGACAATTCCCGCGCCATTGTAGTACCCCCACATAATGTCAAACGAGAGTTTGGCGTTGAGGATGAGGAACAGCCAGAGGAATGTCTCCAGTCGCTTCTGCGTATCGACATTCAGGATGATCATCAGGTAGAAGATCCCCAGCTTGACCATTTCGATCGTCATGTCGACCGTGCAATCTTTGCAGGCAGAGAGCCACAGCGACATTCCCATGGCGCCAAGAATGAGCAGAAAATTAGTGTTAAGTACACTCTTGGGGATCATGAGACTGCCATACCGATACTTGTTGGCGAGCAGGGTCATGACGGACAACGAACCACCGAGGAGTAACTCGAGCCGGAGCGCCGCGAGCGCCGGGTACATCTCACCTATGCGCAGTGTAAAGACAGCCAAATACACAACGAGGCCAAAAAACTGATACTTGATCATCGCAACACCGACCACAATGGCCGGAATAGCGGCGATAAGATAGAGCGGGTCGACAAACATGGCTGCCAGCCCGAAGGTAATCGAGATCAGGATCAACGCCAGCCAGTAGATATGGAGCGGCGTGATGATCGATCGGGTTGTGCCGAATGTCGCGTTTTGTTCGTTGATGGCCATACGATGATTCAGATATCTATCTCTGCCCGGCGGTCACACGATCCAGCAGTTTTGCCAGTTCTCCGGTAAGATGCCGACGGTCTATCTCAGGGATATGCCGAAAGGCGCGCGTGCGATTCCGGGTAACCTGCCAGTTCTGATACAATTGACGGAGCTTGTTGATCACAGCCTCTTTATCCGGCGCGTGAATGACACTCCCGGCTTCATATTTTCTGATCAGTCCGGTCGATACACCATCGGGCGCCATCGCCAGTATCTCTGTACCGGCCGCCAAATAATCAAACACTTTGGCCGGGATAACGGTTGCATACTGCTCGCTGAATCCCAAAAGCAATAACAGGCAATCGGCCGTGGGGAATAGCGGGAGTAACTCCTTACGGGACTTAAACCCGTGGAAGGTCACCCGACCGGCTAACCCCAGTTGTTCCACTAAGATGGAGTAATCCCGGTCACAATTGCCATAAAAATCTACCCGGATACTGCTTTCCTCAATACGATCGGCTTTCATCCATGCCGACAGTGACTCGAGGAAAAAGATCGGGTTAAACTCTCCGTACAATGAACCGGCATAGAGAAAGCGCATCGGCTCACTTGCAGTCGTGACCGGATACTCTTTGGTCAGATCAACCTCTCGATAGTCAAATCCGTTGGTGATGGTGGTCACGCGAGAGGTTAGTAGACCATCGAGATGCCCTTCCATCTGCCGGCTGAAGCCTGGTGACGCCGTGGTAACATGGGCGGCCCGGGCGAGAACTCTGCGCTCCCAGTATCGATCATAACGTGCAAACGCTTCAGGGTATCGACGCAACGGGTATGCGTGATTGAGTGTCCAGAGATCACGAAAATCGACGATATGCGGCAGCCTGGCTGATTTGGCCAACGCCGAAGCCAGCAAATGCGAAGAGACTGGCGGCGACGAGGAGAAGACCGCATCGATCTTTTCATCGCGAATGACCCGGCGTCCAGGAAGATACGCCAAAGGGACCCAGAAAATGGCGTAGTCCGGTACGGACAGAGCCAATCGAGCATAACGCTTCACGGATGACAGCCATGAAGGATTGGGCAATTGACCGTGAATCGACGTACTGGTCGGTTCACTGTCTGAAGCTTGCGCCACCTGCTTGCTCCCGTGCTGTCGTGCCTCCCATTTCTGGAGCGGCTCAAAGGTTCTGGCGCGGTATATCTTGACGTTCGGAATATCGGCCAATGGCGACGCATCCCAGGCGGCATTTGTGCCCCCATCTACGGTCAGGACCACCGGCTCCCATCCGTATTCAGGGAGAAACTTGCAGAAATTCACCAGGCGCTGTCCGCCGACAGCGGCCATAGGAGGAAATACATAGGTGACGAGGAGCAGCTTTTTCATGGGGGAGTTATCGCGTTGGCTGCGTTCCCGTTGAAATCACACCCGCGTTCAACAAAGCTGTCTTGGTCAATCCGGTCAGTCGGGCATACCCTTCCTTCTTGACGTTGATCTGACCATGGGCCAGATCCGGGTCGAGGAAACCTTCCTTGTCAACCAGTGCGGCATAGGCATCGACCATAGCGACATTGTTAGAGTCGCAATAAGCGCGGAGCCAGTTGTTGAACTGGCGGAGACTGTCCATGACATTGTACGGCACTTCGATCTCAGCGTCAAAATCGCGTCCGATCGGCAGGACAGTCAGCATGATCGGAGTGATCTTATTCGCGCGGGCGATATCGATCATTGAAGCAGTGTACTCTTCGATCTCCTCGACCGAATTTTCCGGCCGGAAATTGTAGGAACTCAATTCGATTACTGTGGCCGAAGGTTTCAGTTCGACCACATCCGAACGAAATCGTAGCAAGTACCCCGCCACACGCTGTCCAGAGATGCCGCGATTGATCGCTTCATATTCGGGGAAACTGGCCGGAAGTTTCCACCAGCGAGTCATCTGAGTGCCGAAAAAGACGACCCGATTCGGAACAGTGGTATCGGATGCCAGAACCCGGTTTTCATCGAGAAAATCGTACCGCCCTGAGAGCTTATCGATCGCCTGCAAATACTTATCCAGGAAGTAGTTGACGTGGTCCCGGTAGTCCAGTGCCTTGTAGGAGACATAGACGATAGAGAGGTTTCCTAGCAGCGAAAGGATTAAAGCGATCCTCAGGATGCGGTTGCGGTCATTGGGTGTGGTCGATGTCATGGCTATCAGTCTGGTCGGAACGCCTCTCTCTTGTAGCAATTTCGGCACTCTCTTGACAATATACAGGTCGATGTTGTAAAATAGCAACCAATGCGGCTGGGGTCGAGGAAGGTACTATGATCCTCATCCGCGTCGGAAGTTTTCGTATCGAATTTACTTCGTACGCTCGGATAACCGCCACATCAGAGAATGTTTTGGTTGTTCATCGGTTGAACAGGTTGTTTCTTTTTTGGCAGATGCAGCCCGTTCCGGAAGGTTCCTGACCGTCAAGCGAACTCGATAAGCCGCAATCTCACAAGCGGTTGTCGTATTGTCGGAAGATGGCAGTGAAGTTGTTATCTGTGTTCCCGGTATGGTCTGCGTGGGCCGTCTTGCTGCCGACGGGTATAAGACCCGAACGGTGGTAAGCAAACCTGACACTACACTGTGTCCAACGTGTCGCAGGCAGACACCGCGAGAGGAGAGTCCTGGTTCTACACTTGCTCATGAAGTAAGCGCCTTGTGCCGATTCACTCTGGAGAATGGGCTGTCAGCCGATCGGAAGGTAAGAGATCGGCGGGCAGCGCCGGACAATGGGTCGTCACTCTGGCAATGGATCCAGGTAGAATTTGTGGAGTGAAAGGTTTGGATCAGTTATGAAGAAACTCCTGTGGGTGGTCGCATTGGTTCTGGCAGCCGGTTCCGCGTTTGCCGGGCGAGTGACGATCACATCCTTGCCGTACACCATCAGCACGTCCAACGATACGTTTTATATTTCCGGGACAAAGCTGAGTTCTCAGACGATCGGTCTGAACTTTGCCGCGGGTGTCTCCAACGTATTGGTGGATGGTCAGGGTGATACGATCCAGTTCGGTTTGGCCGGTTCCGCGCCAACGGGGTCATCTCCGGTGGTCGGCGATATCGGTATCAAACTGAACAACGGAACAGTCACCAATGTGGTGATCAGAAATCTCAAAGTGCTGCACGCCCCGCCGCAGTCGATGCGCGACTCCACCGTCCACTGCTGGGCGCTGGCAGTCCGCTGGGGGCCGGCCAACCGGTATATCCGATTTGAGGGATGTACTTTCAAGGTGGTCGGACGTAACTCAAAGATCATGTATTCGGGTGGTGGCAGTTACAATAACGACGTTATCAATTGCGTATTCATCGATAGCTGCCATGCCTATCTGCGTCGCGATTACTGGAACGAACAAGCGATGCTGAATCTGCAGGACTTCAACCGCGCTCGATCGCTGGGCTCGGATTTCCTGTATCACTGGCGCTTTGCCGGCTGTTCTACCGCGGTCGCCTTCTGGAGCAACGTTCACCTTGAGGGTGACAGCACGGTCGCCGACTTCGACAATAACTACTGGTTCACCGACGGCTGGAACTCTCTCTACGGAACACCTGAAGCGAATTCCATGACGACCGCCACAGAGAACTACTGTATCGCGTTGCGTCAGGGAGATAATGCCATTGCAGATGGATGTCGAATCAAGATCCGCAACAACCGGTTCAGGGCGGGTACGGCTCATAGCGGTGGCCGAGGCATATTCATTTCCGGAGTTGAAGGGATCAACTACAACTACGACGATAGTTGTATAGCTATTTATAATAACGATTTTAATGTTCACCAGGGGTTTGACGGCTACGCCGCGACGATCAAAGGGATCATCATGCGCGAGGACTGGGGGAATGTCCGCGTGCATCACAATAACATTGTCATCCCAATGTACCAGAATCCGCCGAACAACGGCTATGGTCCGGGGCCTTCCTCCGGAGTACAGTTGACAGCTAATTTCGGCTACAATCTGTACATGAAACACAACACTATCAGCACGTATTTTGTCGACAATTTCACCTTCGATGAGCGGGTTGGCTCAGGAGGTGTGGCCGCATACTGCGTGGTGCTGGACGAGAATGAAATGAATTCTCCGAATCTCCTTATCGATAGTAACACGTTCATTACCAATAACGTGTTTATTCGATGGGGATTCTTTAACGGTCATGGCGGCAACCCGCGCTTCTTGGGGAATACGTTCCAGTATTACGGCGGGACCTCTCCGAACAATGACAACACCTGGACGGCGTATCTGGGCTACGGCGCTCCGTCGAGCCAGCACGCCTACAACAACTGGTTGATCGACCCGATCTTCACTAATGGTGTCGCTGACAACCATGTAGTGGTGTCGGATGGCGAACCGGATTCGCTGCAGCTCGGCTGGAAAGTAACTCTGGCAGTACAGGTGCGGGGTGCCAATGCGCTGCCGGTGGCCAATGCCCAGGTTACGGTTCGCAACAACTACGGTTTTGTTGTTGGACAGGGCACGACCAATGCCAACGGTATTTATTCCGCGATGGTGACCTACCGCAACCTGTTCAACGCGGCGTTCTCCAATCCGGACTCCACCAACTATAATCCGTTTTCGATAAAGGCGAAATTGGGTACCGATAGTACCACCATTTCGTACGCGGTTAGCTGGAATACCAAGTCTCCGCAGGTAACGTTGACGCGGACCGACGGCGGCGGTACAGGAACCGACGTGACACCTCCCGGCACAATCACCACGCTTGGCGCGGTGGCCGGACCGGACCCAGGTTCTGTTTCGCTGGCCTGGGATGCGCCTGGGAACGACGGCGGTTTTGGAACCGCCGATTGGTATGTGGTCAAGTACTCGATGAACGCGATCTCCAACGATATTGCCTTTGAGAACGCGACCACTCTGGAGAATCCGCCGACTCCTTCAGTCGCCGGGCAGCGCGACGAAGCACAGGTCAACGGGCTACTTCCGGGGCGCCAGTATTATGTGGCAGTGAAAGCATATGACAACGCCGGCAATGTCGGCGAGTTGTCGAATGAAGCCATCAGTTTCGCCAAGGGGATCGCCCCCCCTTTGGCGGATTCTGTGCGCAACAGCATTCCGCTCGAAACGGTCAGGCTGTATGCGCATCGTCTCCCCTCGTATTATCAATTACGTCACGAATACCAGGTCGATACCACCGCGGACTTCACTACTCCGCGGATTCTTGTTGATGGCGGGAGCGGATCAAACTCCAACGTCAGCCTGAATTTCGCTGATCTGGTTCTAGGCGAGCGGTACTACTGGAGGGTTCGGTCAGTGGCCAGTGATAGCTCTGATCTTTCGGTCTGGGTCTCTGGTCCGCAGTTTATCTTCGACCCGAATATCTCGACTGGTGAAGAAGATGTTGACACCGTCAAAACCTACCCGAATCCATTGCGTCTGGCCGAAGCTCAGAGTATTACGTTTACGGATATCCCCGCGGGGTCTGAGTTGGTTGTCCTGACAGTTTCGGGTGAGCTGGTCAAGCGATGGGTTGTTGATGCCAAGCAGGATATCACGTGGGACGCCCACAATGAATCCGGCGAGCAGATAGCGTCCGGGACCTATCTTTGGTATATCACCGGGACGTCCGAGCGCGGCAAGCTGGTTGTTATTCGCTAAGTATCGTCGCTTCTTCTTTCCCTCTTATTCTCCCCTTACATCCGTGATCGCTGTCGAATCAGTCTTCGTGCGTTTGCGCGCATCCGAATAGAACTGCCAATGCCGTCGGCTTCCGTAAAAAGAAAAACGGAAGGCTGCTCACCTTCCGTTTCCAGAATCACCGAATATCCGGCTTGTCTTACTTAACCGCCTGCGGCTGTTGGGCCAGTGCGGTGGTGTTGAACTGCGCCCAAGCCGGTTGGAAAAATCTCATAAAGCCACTCGCCGCGGCCTGATACCCCGCTACATTGGGGTGGGAGTCGCCCGGGCGCTCGGTTCTGTACTGTTCAGCCAGAAGATTTTCCGGGTTTGCCAGTTCATCGAACAGGTCATACACGACAAAATTGCGCAGCCCGGTCTCCTGTTGATAGGCAGGGATGAACTCATTCTGCAGCCACTGATTGAACTGGCGGGCACGCGCGGCATTCTCCGGCGTGGTCCGCTCTGGCGCCAACGGCGGCGCGGTCAGGTAAACAAAAAGCTTATTCGGATGCTTCTGGAAAACCTTGGCGATATCTTTGAACCAGGCGGTGTAGTTCTCCATGGTCTTCTGCCGCTGGGCAGGAACCTGCGAAGCGGCATCGGCCAATCCGATATTGCTGTTCGGGTAACAAGACTTGAAGATCACGATATCATTCTGCGTATTGTCGCCATAGTACTGGTTCGGATGGGCTTTGAAGCTGAAGATCCGGTCAATATCTTTTTCGAACTTGGGAGCCCAATCGCATATGTCGGTATCTTCACCGATCTCGTCGCCATAGGTCGCTCCACGCACCAGTATGCCCATATCCAGCATGGAATCGCGCAAGCCACCCTGGTTCATGATACCACGGCCCACGGAGTGATGCAGGAAGACTGCCCGGTGGGCAACCTTGCGGTCGATCATGTCGGTCAAGGTGTTGATGGAGGCAGAGCTTTCTTCAAGAGCTTTTTCCATCTCACCCGCCTTGTATTTGAGCGAGCGAAGCTCCTTGAACAGGTAAAGCGAGGCTCCGCATCCAACGATCGCGGCGATAATTGAGAGAACAAGCAAAGGCTTGCCCATCTGGATTCTCCTTTCGAATTGGGTAATATCTCGATTCACTCATTCACGGCTGTGCCGCCGGGCATTCAGATAATCTCTCAGGTGTCTGCCCCGTGATCCAAATGCCGGTACAGCTATTATATTATGTATCGGTATTTCCGTTGCAGGCAAAAAGGAAGGACTCAGGACCGTCGTGAATGGCCATCTTCCATCCGTTACCTGTTGTAACAATAACAGGTTAGGGAAACTCCGGTTCCGTCAGGCTCTTTTTTGCGGAAAATTTTGCCCATTCGTAGCTCCACAATGGAAACTATTTGAACAGTTCCGGGTTTAACCTTCAGTTGCCCGGAAGGTCCTGGGTTGGCATTTCCGTGAAGGTCGCTGGCTATGCGCCGGCGAGGAGAGCCGAAACAGAGCGGGCCATAATTAACAGAATTCTAGCGGTAAACACAGCCTTGATGGTGTACAGGAGTTGCACCTTAGTCTGTCGTGTGTGGCAATATTGCGTGTGACAACCAACCGTTGTTATGTGCTCGTATTATATTGTGCTACAACGACTAAGCTGTGTGAGCATCTGAATGGCGGCACTGTCCCGCGGCAGATTTTGCGGCAGTGAAAATAGCCCCGGATACGCGACTTTTGCGAGCCGGATGCGCCATAAGGTTCTTGTAAAATGATGTCCGCTAACGTATATTGGCGGAAGTATGATCGGCACTAAAAGTCTCGCCTTTTTTACTACGTAGCTGGGCGACCTAACCACCTAAGACGTTCAACAGTTCTTGCGGAGTTCATGAGAACGATCAGTCTGTTCGTGTGTGTACTATTGTCTGCTTTCTCCGTCGAGGCCGGTACCCTGTTCCTGCAGTGGACCGCTCCGGGGGATGATGGCTATTACGGCACCGCTACTAGGTACGAATTACGATACTCGACTTCCGTGATCACCCACACCAACTGGGCGAATGCTACGGTGGTTCCCAATCTACCTCCCCCCAAGATGGCCGGCGGCAAGGAAAAGCTGATGCTGACCGGTTTCACCCCCGGAGTAACATACTACTTTGCCATAAAGACTGCTGATGAGAAGAACAACTGGTCAGCCGTATCGAACAATGCCGTCAAGAAGACCTGTGACGATTGTGTCGGCATGACGGGCAACATTAATGGCTCCGCCGATCAGTTGGTAGACCTGTCAGATCTGGCGACTTTGATATCTTTCCTCCAGGGAAACGGCACGGGTGTTCAGTTCTGTTATGACGAAGCCAACGTCAATGGCTCGGCGGATGGCGTGGTGGATCTCTCCGATCTCGCCTATTTCCTTGGCTATTTCTTTGGTGGACAGCCTCCCCGCGGCTGCCTGTAAGCAGATATTTCCTACCTATTCTCATGCCGGCCATAGAGCCAGCGTTCTGCGTTCTCCTCTCCAATTCAATTTGTTCGTGGACAACGAACGGACGGCGTTGTACTTTAGCAGCGGTCTGACCGGACGAAAGGTCAGGCACCGCTGCCCCCCGGCAGCGGAACCTGCGACAATATCGTGAGTTAGCTGAATCCACCATCTGGCCGCCTCGGCTTAAGCGGAGTCGGTTCGGCTCCGATATGGTAAATAGACCATTTACACAGACTGGGCAATACGACCATGAAATACTTAGTCACCGGCGGCGCCGGTTTTATCGGTTCTAACATCGTCCGACGACTCCTTCGTGACGGCCATACCGTCCGGGTTCTGGACAATTTCTCATCCGGTAAGCGTGAGAACCTTGAAGAGATCGCCGCGGAGATCGATGTCCTTGACGGGGATATCCGCGATTTCTGGACCTGTGTTCGGGCGGTGCGCTCGATAGAAATCGTGCTGCACCAGGCGGCGCTCCCGAGCGTCCCGCGCTCCGTGGATAATCCGCTCACCTCCAGTGTGGTGAATATCGATGGCATGCTTAATATGCTGGAGGCTTCCCGTCAGGCCGGGGTGAAACGCTTTGTCTTTGCGTCTTCGTCCTCGGTCTACGGTGAGACGGAAGAACTGCCCAAGCGTGAGTCGATGGTCCCCAGCCCGCTCTCTCCGTATGCCATATCCAAGTTGACCAATGAATATTATGGTCGGGTTTACTGGAATCTGTACAAGTTTCCCACGGTCGCGCTGCGGTATTTCAATATCTTTGGTCCCCGGCAGGATCCCAAGAGCGAGTACGCCGCGGTAGTTCCGCGCTTCATTACCGCCTTCATGACCGGGAATCAGCCGATCGTGTTCGGCGATGGCGAACAGTCGCGCGACTTCACGTTCATTGACAACTGCGTCCAGGCCAATCTGCTGGCCGGGACCAGTGACAAAATGGTTGGAAGGGCATTTAATGTCGGCTGTGGTGGCCAGTTCACCTTGAACCAGTTATTGGACAATCTCCGTCAGATCATGGGAGTGAAGACCGAGGCGCAATACGCCCCGGCCAGAGCGGGTGATATCCGACACTCGTTTGCCGCTATCGAACAGGCGAAGGAATGCGGCTACAATCCCTCTGTCGGATTTGTCGAGGGTTTGCAGCGGACGGTGGAGTATTTCACGTCACTCCCGAACCGACTATAATTGACGCGACCACGTAGAAACCAACGATGAACAGCGACCGTCCGAGCTCTCTGCCGACGATCAGCGTCATACTTCCGATCCGCAATGAAGAACGCTTCATTGAGCAGACCCTGCGGTATCTCCTGTCGCAGGACTACCCGATAGACAAGCTGGAGATAATCGTTGTCGACGGTGAATCCAGTGACGCCACGGTCGGTCTGGTCAAACGCATGGCGGCGACCGATTCCCGGATCCGGATACTGAACAACCCCAAACGTCTCTCGAGCGCGGCACGCGCGCTCGGCGCCTCAAACGCCACCGGCGACATCATTACGTTTGTCGATGGCCACACGTATATCGATAACGACCAATTGCTGAGAAGCACCGCCCGCTTGATGGCGGAGAAACAGGTTTCGGTCCTCAGTCGACCACAGTTTCTGGATACGCCGGAGAATAACTTCATGCAGCGGGCCATTTCGCTGGCGCGCAAGAACCTGCTCGGCCATGGATTGGATTCGACCATTTACCTGGAGGATGACGCGTATGTCGATCCCTCCAGTTCTGGTGCTTCCTACCGCCGTGAGATATTGGAAAAGGTCGGAAACTTCGATGACCGTTTTGACGCCTGCGAAGATGTAGAATTCAACTATCGGGTGGCGCGGGCCGGGTATCGCTCGTTTACGTCCAAGGCGCTCGCCGTCTATTACTATCCCCGTGAATCGTTACGTGGCCTGTTCAAGCAGCTCAAGAGATACGGGGTTGGACGATTTCGCTTGGCCCGCAAACACCCGGGGACATTGTCTCTGGGCACGCTGATCCCCCCCTTCTTTGTGGCCGGGACTCTTCTCCTTGCCCTGCTCAGCCTTTTGAGTACCATGACTTGGCTGATCTTTGCGGCCCTCGCTGTAATATATCTCGGGGTGACCCTTTTGGTGTCCATATTAGCGGCGGCCAAACATGGTTGGGAATATGTTGCCATCCTCCCCCCGATCTTTTGGACCATCCACTGGGCACTGGGCTGGGGATTTCTGGTGGAGTTGGGTCGGACATTGGTCGGTAGGGCACCTAAATTCGACTGAGGCGGGTGGTTCCCCCCTGGCGAAGCAACATTGCGTTTACGTCAACATTTGACGATACTAATGGCATGACTCAAGCAGTCGGCTCCCAAACATCTGTCAGCAGACATATCAAAGCTCACCTGTATCCTTACCTGATACTTGGAGCGATTGTTCTGTTCTCCATCCCGATACTGATCGACATGGTGAAAGATTGGATCCGCGACGACAATTATTCGCATGGTTTCTTCATTATTCCGATCTCGATCTGGCTGGTTTACCGACAGCGCAAGGAACTGGTCTTTCCAGCCAAACCTTCAAGTTGGGGCTGGGTTCTGTTCGCGCTCGGAGCGATCGGCTTGATAGTTGGAGTCGCGGCAAATGAGTTCTTTTCGACCCGTGTGGCGCTGATACTCCTTCTCACTGGTTTGGCGCTGTATTATGTGGGAGCGGCCAATTTCAGGAAGATCTGGTTCGCGTTTTTCTTCCTTCTCTTTATGGTTCCTATTCCGGCCGTGATCTATAACGCGGCGACATTCCCGATGCAGTTATTCGCGTCCGATGTTACAATTTCCATGCTGCAGATGATCGGGGTCCCGTGTGTAGGCAGGGGGAATATCATTCAACTACCCGAGTATGCGCTCGAGGTTTTGGAAGCCTGCAGCGGCCTGCGCAGCCTGGTGACGCTGATGGCCCTGGCCGCCCTGTATGGGTATCTGTCGCTGCCGGGGAAAGTACGACCGGTGGTGCTCTTTTTCGCCTCAATTCCGATAGCGATCGCCACCAATATCTTCCGCATATTCTTCACGGCGGTCGCGGCCTACGCGATCAGCACCGCGTTCGCGGAAGATTTCATGCACGAGATGTCCGGGATCCTGGTTTTCGTGACCGCGCTGATCCTCACCCTGATACTCGGAGGTATCCTGAAGTGGCGAAGCAAAGCTTCCTGATCCTGATGAGTATAGTGGTGATCACGTTCGCGTTCTGCGCGGTGATCAAGTATTACCGCCCGGAGCCGACGCACGGCGTGGATATTATGACTTTCCCGCTGAGTCAGGGAGAATGGACGGCGGAGAAGTTGCCGATCGCGGAAGGGGTGGTAGATATCCTGAGACCGGACGCGATCTTCAATGCCATCTACCGGAATCCGCACGGCGACCAGGTCGATCTGTTTCTTTCGTACTTCGCCGGTGACAACGTGCAGGGCGGAGTGCATTCGCCGCGTAACTGTATGCCGGGCTCCGGCTGGGTGATCCTTCGATCCGAACCTCGAACAATACCCATCGGCAATGGTGCCATACCGGCGTCTCGTTTATACGTGAAGTATGGCGATGTGCTAAGAGTGGTCGACTTCTGGTATATCACCGCTCACGGTGAGACATCCAATGACTATATGCTGAAATTCTACACGATGATAAGCGCGTTGCGCTTCAAGCCAACCGATGTCGCGTTTGTGCGTTTTGTGGCTCCCGCTGACGATGCCGGACTCGCACAGCTCGACCAGTTCGAACAAGCAATGGCGAAGCAGGTTTATCAACTCCTCCCTTTTGACCCGCCTGGCGGGACACTTTGACCTTCGTTTTCCCTCAAAGAAAACGCTATTAAGCATATCGTGTTGAGTCGATTCCGTTGCTTTCACGTAGGCACCGGATTCTGCAACCGAAATCGCAGATTGTGCATCAGGAGTGAATAGCCAGTAATCGAGCAGCGGAATCCACTATTCCGCCTTAAATCAATCTGCCAATCAACTCGTATCTTATTGTCCGACAATCATAAAAATTGATGTGGCAATTTCGACCGGTCCCGCCTCTCATGGCAAATAACTTGCTCTACACATGCGCAAGGCAAAAACGTCTGGCTTCAGAACGTTAACCATACATCCACCAAGGAGAGCACGTGAAGAAAATCATTGTCGCGGCCGTGTTCATGTGGTTGGCTCTTGCGGGGACTTCTACGCAGGCAGCTGTCTACTACTTCACGCCGCCACAGCCCGACCTTCAGGATCTGGATCACTATGACTACAAGTCCTGGGGTATCGACTGGACACAGCATGTCGGTGAGCGAATTACCGGCGCAACGCTGACGTTCCGGAATATCTGGGATTGGACCCAGGAATGGAACGACCGCCTCTACATCCATTTGCTCGACAATCCTCGTCTGGGCGTCAGAACCTATTTTGACGATCAGCGGGGTGGCGACAACTGGTCTGGTCGCGGACCGCACATCACCACCTGGACTGACCCCTACGGCGGCCGTCCGCGCAACTTTGACCTGGTCGTGACGCTCAACGCTTCGACGCTTGACTATCTCAATCAGTTTGCGATGGATGGTCGATTCGGTTTTGGCTTCGACCCTGATTGCCACTACTACAACGATGGTGTCAGCCTCCAGATCACGACTGAGGACAAGGCCGCTCCGACTCCGGAACCGACAACGATGGCTCTGTTTGGTCTCGGGCTGGCAGGACTTGGTGTTGTCCGGCGAATGAAGTCCAAGTAACAGGTCAGTCAAAAGGCATCGCTGATAGAGCGACCACCGGCTAGCCGCCGGTGGTTTTTTTTGAGTGGCCCAAAACAGGATGAAAATAAGTTAAATATCATTCAGGACGGTAGTTGCAGGAGTCTGCATTCTCGATGCAACTTTGTTGAACAGGGCTTCAAACAACTTGGATAGCATCGACTTCAACATAGTCACCAAAACCCATTATAGTAACGTAAGGCGTTATACTACAATGCGATACGACATACAAGCGGACTCCTTGATAATACGCGGGATTGGGCAATGCATTTGCTATGCATTGCTATGGAATTAATATATCTATGTGGTGAATGAGATAAAACGGTCTGTCTAGGAGAACGACGTGAAGAAGTTAGTGATTTTGGCTTTTCTACTGGTGATGGCGCTGGCAGCGAGTTCCTCGCAGGCGGCTGTCTATTATTTCACGCCGTCCCAGCCGGACCTTCAGGATCTTGACCACCACAACTACAAGTCGTGGGGCATTGATTGGTCACAATATGCTGGCGAACGTATCGTCAGCGCTACCCTGACCATCCGGAATATCTGGGATTGGATCCGCGAACCCGATGACCGCCTTTTCATCCATCTGCTCGATAATCCAAATCTTGGTGTGTCCACGTATTGGGACAACCAGCAGGGTGGAGATAACTGGGCGGGTCAGGGCCCGCATATTACGACCTGGACCGACCCGGTCGGCTATGTCGCGCGGAATTTTGACCTGGTGGTCAATCTGGATGCCGACATGCTCAATTACCTGAACACCTTCGCGGCCGATGGCCGTTTTGGGTTCGGGTTCGATCCGGACTGCCACTACTACAACGATGGCGTGAGCCTCCAGATTGAGACCGCTGACAAGAGCCTGGCTACTCCTGAGCCAGCGACCATGGCTCTCTTTGGTATTGGCTTGGCCGGATTGGGCATCGTCCGCCGCAGAAAAGCGTAATCCCTCACTCACCGAATCGGTGAATTGAAAAATAAAACCACTGGTCAGAGCGACCAGTGGTTTTTCTTTGGTGAGCTTTGCGGATCAGCGACCGGCCGCGACTGTGTCCATTTGGACGCAGGCTTCCAGAAGAATCGAATCGACAGGCTCATTGAGACTGTTCTTCGGGAGTTGGTCCGGGATGATCGGATCGATACTCCAGATCCCCCGTTTCCATCCGATCCCCTGCATAACTGCGTCAATCCCGCGGAATCCTTCGCACTCAGCCATGACCACTCTCCCCTGGTCGATCACGATAGTAAGGTGGTTTCCTTGCGCGGTCAGCGAAATCTGCACCGGCCGGCGGTTGGCGCGCATGGCTTCGAGCAGGTCGACCAACGACATATCTTCGAGCGAGCCATGAGTCCCCAGATCCTGCAGCACCGCGACCCGCAAGCGGTTGCGGTCTTCGATACGATCTTTGATACGGTTGAGTTTGGTGATCAATACTTCAGCGGTCACGGATGACGGCAGAATGTCATCGATCCCGTGATTCAGCAAAGGCATCGCTTCTCCGACCACCTGTTCATTTAGCATCAGGAGAGTCGGAATAGTATCGATCCGGACACCTCTGAGCGCCAGTGACAAGAGCAGATCTTTTACCTCATCGGCCCGACCTGAGTGATAAACGAGCAGGGCCTGCGGGAGATTGCGGCTGCAGGCTTGCGCGCAGTCTTCGACCGAGCGCGTGAGTTCGACGCGATAACCGGCGCGGATAAGTGGCGACTCTATCTCACTGGAGAGATTCATTTGCGGTACGCAGATGTGGACAACAAAATCAAAGAGTCGTCGGCTCATGGACGTAAACTGGTCCTTGATCGTCTCAATCAGCGCGCGCATGACCGTGGGTGAGATGGCGAGACGCGAGCGGCTCTCGAACTTTGCTTCGATCTCTTTGATCTGCTCCGGCTGCATTTGTGCGTGGTCGGGCCATTCGTGGCAGAAGTAATCTACGGCAGCGACAATCTCGCCGGCGATGCTGACGCCATTGGGGTCGGCTGAAGCCTTGAGCGAGCGGATCGTGGCCATATCGCGAAGCAACTCAACCACTCCGGCGGGATAATCCCATGACGACAGACGGCTGGCGGAAAGCCCGATCAAGTCGGCCTGACTGTATCCTTCGGTGGTATTCAGGTTCTCTTCGGCGAGGTTGTGCATAAAGGCAGCGGAGACAAGGGACGCTCGCAAGCGCGGCGGCAGGCCAATTCGAATACCCACCATTTCAGCCATCCGGGCAACCGTCGCGGCATGGGCCGCACGCGGCCCATGCTGGGTATCCAGCAGATGGCGCAGCAGATGGAGGTTCTTCCGGTGAAGATTCTCCTCGAAATGATTGTCGGTCTCGTTGAGCAGGATATCGATCTCTGAACGATAGAAATGGACGGCGATAGCGCGCGCATGCTGGTCGAACTGGCGGACCAGTGAATCTGATTTCACGCGCAGGCTTTCGTGAATGTAAAGCACCTCTACCGGAGCCTGATCCAAAAGACGAGCAACAGCATCGATAGTCCGGACAACCCGGGCATCGTATTTGACCGAATGAAAGGCCGCGAGAAGTTGAGGCGAAATTCGACCGTCGGGATTGACGAATAGCGCGACACGCTGCGGCGGAACCTGGTGATTCGATTCCTCCGAGTCCGGCTCGAGAAGCACCGGTCTCTCTTCAGCTACTTGAGGAGTCGAGCGGACGATTGCATGCGCGTTAGATATAGCGGTCGCGTTCAGACCCTGGATCGCGAATCTCTGAAGGATCGAGTCCACGACATTTCCGTCTGCCTGGTAGTATTCGCATGATATATTCGGGAGGTGGCTTGTCACCGCGACGGTCATGGCAGCATCGGATGGATCGGCACAGGCGACACGCATGCGCGCGCCTTCACGATCGAGACTGAATGGAATGATACGATGCTTGGTCAGTATCTCCGGCGGGAGTGTACCCATCACCGATTCGAGGATCGGCATGCAGGTAAGATCTATGCGCGGATAGATCGGACGAGTTGTGGCATCGACCTGAATTCTGGTCGTAGAAGCCATATCGGAATCAGTAAGGGAGCCGGGAAATGATCCCCCGAACATCGGCTGGGTATACATCCAAATCTCCTTCGGGCGATCGGATCTCGCACGATCCGATCAATCAGTATCAGGATGGGGAAACAGGGTCGATGGGCCCCGTTTCCCGAATCTTATCATCGGTTTAGGAGATTATCGGCGCTTTGGGGAAAAGCATTATTGGCGGGAATCCCCACCGGATAGAGGAAATAGGCAGAATCAAAAAACATACAAGCATCGAATCCGCCACTATCAGAGTAGAGAGCCAACTGTGACTTGAAGGACGTGTAGCTAAGCGGGGGGGTTAGCGAATGACTACCAATTTCCCCTTCATCTCAGAATCAGCCACATACCAGAGATAAGTGCCGGACGATACACGATTTCCGGAGGCATTGGTGCCGTCCCATTGGAGGTCACCGCCGGTGATATCGGTCCAGTAGCGAATCTGCTCGCCCGAGGGCGAAAGCAGGATAAGGTCCGCGCCCTCCGGAAGATCAGTAAAGGTAATCGTTGGATATTGGGCTAGCGCCGCTGGATTCGGATAGGCATGGGCGGCCGGATTGACCATAAAGGCCGCCGGCGCGGTGTACGGATAGTCATCCGCTTTGGCGCGCCAGTAGTAGACGGTACCGCCGTTGAGAGGCTCGTCTACTTTCCACTCTGTGCAGCCATCCAGATCTTCGGGGACAGAGCCTTCGGTCACTAATGAGAAGAACTGCGAATCGGTAGCTACTTCAAAAAGATACGATGAGGCGGTGGCGGCGGTGATATTGAGCACGGCCAGTTCCGGCTTCGAAGTATTGAGCACAGTATTCGGTTGCGGATAGGCAACGCCAGCGATAGTACCTTCGCCGCCGGTACCGATGTCGATCTTCGCCTCAGCGTTGACTATGTTGGAAATGCCGTCAGAGTTACCAACTTCATCGTAGGTCACTACACCGACCCAGTACCGCTGACCGGGGACAAGCCCGGTCAGCGTGTAGGCGTGAGTTGAACCGCTCGGAAGGGGGATAGGAGAACCGGCATACGGTGATCCGGAGGTCCAGGTCGAATCAGTCAATTCAGATTCGGCCAACCAGATCGTGTACGCGGTGGCGGTACCTACAAGTTCGTCGTCACCAACCGCGGTCCAGCCAAGGATCAATTCACCCTCATTATCCCCCGGGAGAGCCGAGAGGTCATTGATCGCTGACGGAGCGGTTCCGTCGCCAGAGGTGGTGCGGCCAACCATGTTGGATATATTCGACCAGTTCGGGACCTCGTCAGCTGACTTCACCGCGAAATAGTAAGTTGTGCCCGGGGTCAATCCCGTAACGGTGAATGTTTCGACTGTACCAACCGCGCGCGGCGTCGGTTCGCCCGTCGCCTGCTGATCGGTCGCGAAACTCGCGGTAGTAATGGGTGAGGTTGAGAAGCGAACATCGTAGACGGACGCCGTACCAACTGAACCGTCGTCACCGGGGGCGGTCCACGTCAACGTGACCGACGTATTGGTGGAGGAAGCGACCAGCAGGTCGCTAATGGCGCGCGGAGGTGTTGTTTCAGTCGTGGTCGCGCGATTGACAACGTTTGATAGAGCCGACCAATTCGGAACTTCGTCCGCCGTCTTAATCGCAAAGTAGTACATGGTACTTCCGTTCAATCCGGAGACGACGAAAGACTCAGCCTGTCCAGCGGCTCTCGGTGAAGGTTCACCGCTCACCTGTGTCGCGGACGCAAAATTGGCATCGGTAATCACCGCGGTCGAGTAACGAATATCATATGTCGTCGCGGTACCAAGGTTGCCGTCATCACCAGGGGCGGTCCATGAGAGAGTGACAGTCGAGGCAGTCTCACTACCAGCACCAAGGTTGGCGATGGCGGCCGGAGCGGTAGCCTCAGCCGACGTAGCGCGGGACGGAACGTTGGAAAGCGCGGACCAGTTCGGGACCTCGTCAGCGGTCTTCAGCGCAAAGTAATAGGTGGTACTTGAGTTCAACCCGGTGACTGTCATAGTCTGGCTATTGCCTGACGCGAGCGGGGTCGGTTCTCCAGTCACTTGCGTGGCAGAAGCGAAGTTGGCGTCGGTAATCGCTGCAGTCGAATAGCGCAGGTCATAGGTAGTAGCTGTACCGGTAGAACCATCGTCACCAGGCGCGGTCCAGGTCAACGTCACGCTGCTTGAAGTGGAAGCAGTGGTCGTGAGGTTGGCAACAGCCGCAGGCGCTGTCGTTTCACTGCCGGTGGCGCGGGACGGAACGTTCGAAATGGCCGACCAATTCGGCACTTCATCTGCGGTCTTCAGCGCGAAATAGTATGTGGTACTTGGATTCAAGCCTGTGACGGTGAAAGTCTGGCTCTGTCCTGCCACGAGTGGTGTCGGTTCACCCGTCGCCTGAGCGGCAGAATTGAAGTTACCATTGGTGATGGATGAAGTCGAATAGCGAATATCATAGGTCGTGGCCGTGCCGGTAGAACCATCGTCACCAGGAGCAGTCCAGGTGAGAGTCACGGAATTTGCGGTGGATGACGATGTCGCCAAGTTCGCGACAGCGGCTGGCGCGGTCGTCTCAGCAGTTGTCGCGCGAGACGGGACGTTGGAGATGGCCGACCAGTTCGGAACTTCGTCGGCGGTCTTCAACGCGAAGAAATACGTCGTGTTGGAATTCAAGCCCGTCACGGTCATCGTCTGACTCGATCCGGCTACCAACGGAGTCGGCTCACCGGTCACTTGCGTGGCCGAATTGAAGTTTGCTGCGGTGATAGTCGCGGTTGAATAGCGAATATCATACGTGGTCGCCGTTCCAGTGGTACCGTCGTCACCCGGAGCGGTCCAGGTGAGGGTCACAGAACTTTCGTTCGAGCTGCTGGTCGCAAGATTCGCGACTGTAGCAGGCGCGGTTGATTCCGCGCTGGTAGCGCGACTCGCCACATTGGAGATGGCCGACCAGTTCGGAACTTCGTCGGCGGTCTTGACGGCGAAATAGTAGGTCGTTGTAGCAGACAAGCCGGACACAGTGAAAGTCTCACTCTGGCCGGCAGCTTTTGGCGACGGTTCCCCAGTCGCCTGCGTAGCGGAAGCCCAGTTGGCTTCAGTGATAGTCGCGGTCGAATACCGAATATCATACGTAGTGGCGGTACCCGTCGTGCCGTCATCGCCGGGCGCGGTCCAGGTAATAGTGACCGAGTTCAGCGTGGATGATGGCGCCGCCAGGTTGGCGATCGCGGAAGGCGCGGTCGCTTCAGCATCGGTCGACTTCAAAACGACGTTGGACAACGCGGACCAGTTCCCCGCTTCGTCAGCGGTCTTGATCGCGAAGTAGTACGAAGTGCTGGGAGTCAAACCAGTAACTTCGAAAGTCTGGGCTGAGCCTGCCGGAAGCGGCGTCGGTTCGCCCGACGCCTGATTCGCGGACGCCCAGTTAGCTTCGGTGATGGTAGACGATGAATAGCGAATATCGTAGACAGCGGCTGTGCCTGTGTTCCCATCATCTCCAGGCGCAGTCCAGTTAAGCGTGATCGAGGTCGGTGAAGTCGCGGCGGCACGCAACGCTCCCTGAACATCAGCCGCCGAGACCGCGACCAACATCACCAGAACTGTCACTACCACGAGCGAGCGCAAACGTGTAGGGACGATCCATGGTGTAGTCATGCGGAATTCTCCTTGTACACTACCTGTTAACAAATCCAGCCACGACTCTCTATACAAACCGGCTGCCGGATGAGCGGCGATTTGCAAGTCGCTGATTGACAAGGAGGATTTTGGCGTCCAGACGCCATTTCCAGGGTACAAGCTCCGGATGAGCTGTTCAGATTCAGAACGGGCTGTTCAGATTAGGTCGGCAATGAATCGCTACGAAAGAGTAGAATTAGGACAGGACGAGAACGGAAAATTTAGCAGATTCGTGGCAACTGTTCGGTTAACGGAACGTCAACAATGCGCCAACTTCCGAGTGCGGTTTGCAGACTGACCAGCATTGGTCGGTCCGCCACAACTTCACCAATGATCACCGCGTCTTTGCCCAGAGGATGCTTGCGCATGGCGGAGAGAACCGCGTCCGCTTTCTCCGCCGCGACAGAGGCAACCAACTTTCCCTCGTTCGCGACATACAATGGGTCAAGGCCGAGCAAGCCGCAAGCACCGGCAACTGCGGGAAGTACAGGAATCAAATTTTCCTGGATCTGAATACCTACGTGAGAGCTGGTCGCAAACTCGTTCAGGACAGCGGCTACACCGCCGCGTGTGGCATCGCGTAGCGCATGAACTGATTCGCCCCCAACCGCGAGCATAGTCTGAATGAGGTCATGCAGCGGGGCGGCATCAGAGAGGACTGGCATCTCAAACTGAAGTCCCTCGCGTTGTGAAAGGACCGCCATGCCATGTTCGGCGATCGTTCCGCTGAGGATGATCTTATCCCCTGCTTTGAGGGCTGAGCCGGAAATTGTGTATGGGTGTTCGACCACGCCGATCCCAGTCGTATTGATGAAAAGCTTATCCCCCTTCCCCTTGTGCACGACCTTGGTGTCGCCGGTGACGATGGAGACATTGGCTCGCGCCGCCGCTTCTTTCATGGCGATAACAACTTTGGTCAGATCCGCCAGCGAGAATCCTTCTTCAAGGATGAATCCCGCGGTCAGATAGAGTGGCCGAGCGCCGGACATGGCAACATCGTTGACCGTGCCATAAACAGCCAGCTCACCGATATTCCCACCCGGAAAGAAGAGGGGGTCAACCACAAAGGAGTCGGTGCTGATAGCCAGGCGATTTCCGCTTACCGAGACAACCGCCATGTCATCGAGCTTGTTCAACGCTTCGTTATCAAAGGCCCAGCGGAAAAGCTGCGAGATGAGATTCTGCATCATCCGCCCGCCCGCACCATGCCCAAGTTGGACAGTGTCGTGCTCAGAAATAGGGAGCGGACACTTGGCGAAATCTTCAGGGCTGATTGGCGAGTCGATCATCTATTGGTTCTCCGGGATCGGTTTGAAGCGTTGGTAGTTGTAATAGGCGGCGCAGGCGCCTTCAGAGGAAACCATTGTGGCGCCAAGAGGAGTTGAAGGTGTGCAGCGGGTGCCGAACTGCGGACATTCGTGCGGCTTCTTGAGCCCCTGCAGAATGACACCGGAGATACAGTCTGCTGGCTCAGCGACCGTGATATCTGTGAGGCCGAAACGGTGTTCAGCATCAAAGGCGGAATAGCGATCACGTAGTCGCAGCCCGCTCTGCGGAATCACGCCGATTCCACGCCAGGTGCGGTCGCAGAGCTCAAATATCTCGTTGATCTGGCGCTGGGCGTGAAGATTCCCATCGCGGGAGACCATGCGCGCATATTGGTTCTCAACTCGCGCCTCGCCTGATTCTAATTGTTTCACGACAGAAAGAACGCCGGACAGAAGATCAACGGGCTCAAAGCCGGTGACCACGATCGGCACATGGTACTTAGCGGCAATCGACTCATACTGCAGCCAGCCCATCACCGTGCAGACATGGCCGGCGGCGAGGTATCCCTGAACGCGATTGAGCGGTGAGTCAAGGAGCGCGGTCATGGCCGGCGGGACCAGGACGTGAGAGACCAGCAGAGACAAGTTGATTATCTTCTCCTTCGCCGCCTGCGCGACAACCATGGCGCTGTTCGGCGCTGTGGTCTCGAATCCGACCGCAAAGAAGACCACTTCTTTGGCGGGATTCTCTTTGGCAATTCTGAGGGCATCGAGCGGTGAATAGACGATACGAACATCGCCCCCTTCGGATTTCACTTTGAATAGATCTTCTGAGACGCCAGGTACTCTCAGCATATCGCCGAAAGAGACGAAAATGACGTCGGGGCGCGAAGCCAGAGCTATGGCTTTCTCGATCAATTCAAGCGGCGTTACACAGACGGGGCAGCCGGGGCCATGGACGAGAGTGACATCGGAAGGAAGCAGGGTATCGATGCCGTTGCGTACGATAGCGTGGGTCTGTCCACCACAGATCTCCATGATGACCCAGGGCCGAGTGACCGTGGAGCGGATCTCGTCAAGCAGACGGTGCGCGAGTTGAGGGTCGCGATACTCCGCAAGGTGCTTCATCCAGCCGCCTCGTTTTCGCCGATCTCTCTAAGCAAGGCGAATGTCCGCTCCGCTTCCTGTTCATCGATGACATTCAGGGCAAACCCGGCATGCACAATGACGTATTCACCGACCTTGACTTCCGGGACATACGCGAGACAGGCCGTAATGAGGGTCCCGCCGAATTCGACCTTACCCATGGTCAATCCATTCTCTTCAAACAACGAGATCACTTTGCCGGGAACTGCCAGACACATTGCTTACTTACTCCTTTGCCGACGGAAATGTGCATCGGCGACCGCGATCTGTCCAAGCGCAATTCCACCATCGTTGGTCGGCAATTGTCTGTGAGTTAGGATCGCGAATTTCTCTTCGGACAACCGACTCACCATAGTCCCGAGGATCAGACTGTTCTGGTAGACACCGCCGCTCAGGGCAACGGTATTGCATCCGATTCTTTGGCGCTCACGGATAGCGGCCTGCACCCAGAGTTCGATGATGTTCCGGTGGAAGTCGGCGGCGATCTCTTCTCGAGGTTGACCATTCAGCACCGCCTCAACTACCCCGGTGATTAGAGAGCGTATCTCTATCACGCCGCCTGCAACGGTGATCGGTGCATTAGCGCTGAACCCTACTGACTTCCTTACCGCTTCTTGATCGCAAAGCATTTCCAATCCGATCGCGGCCTGGGCCTCGTAGGCAACCTCCCTATCGAATCCAAGCATTGCCGCGACTGCATCGAAGAGCCTTCCGCAACTTGAGGTCAGCGGTGAGTTGATCCTTTTCCGCATCATCTGGGTCAACAGAGGGATCTCTGACTGATGTTTATTGACCAGCGGCAAGTCGAGTTCGAGCAAAGAATCTCCATACGATTGGTAGAGAAAACCAAACGCCATACGCCACGGGTGCTTGATAGCCAGCGCACCGCCGGGCATGGGAACCGGTTCAAGCCATGCCGAACGAGTGAACCCCGCGGCATCTCCATACAGAAGTTCACCGCCCCAGATCGTGCCATCCGTACCGAAACCAGTACCATCGAGAATGATGCCAATTGCCTTCCCCAAATAGCGATTTTCCGCGAGAACCGAAGCGAGATGCGCATGATGGTGTTGGACCGATATCGACGGGAGCTTCTGCCGGTTAGCCCATTGAGTAGAGAGATACTCCGGATGCAGGTCATAGGCGATAGCCTCGGGCATTACATCCAGGGTCTGTTCGAGATGAGCAATACATTCTTCAAAGAACCCCAGTGCTGACGGATTATCGAGGTCGCCGATATGCTGCGAAAGGAATACTTCCTTGCCTCGGGATATCGCCACAGTGTTCTTGAGTTCAGCACCAACAGCGAGGATGGGAGTTGAGGTTGGATGCTTCAGTGCGACCGGGAGTGGAACGTAGCCGCGTGAGCGGCGAATGATCCTTGGCTCGTCTGCCTGGATCCTGACGATGGAATCATCGCACCGCTGCAATATCTCTCTGTCATGGAACAGGAAACAGTCGGCTATATCGCGCAGGCGATGGAGGGCTTCTTCTCTGCCGATAGCAATCGGTTCCTCCGACAGGTTGGCGGAGGTCATCACCAACGCTCTGAAATTGTCGCGAAGCAAGAGGTGGTGGAGCGGCGTGTAGGGCAACATGAACCCCAGGAAATGCTGACCGGGGGCGATCGACGGAGCCAGCTCGCTGTTACCTTTGCGACGAAGTAGTACGATTGGTCGTTGAGGTGACAAGAGCAGGTCGCGCTCTTGAGTTGTTACTGTGCAGTAAATCTCTATCGTGGCAATATCGGGGGCCATGAGTGCCAACGGTTTTTCAGCTCTTCCCTTGCGCCGGCGAAGTCCTACGACTGCAGATTCAATGCTGCCATCGACTGCCAGATGAAAACCGCCAACCCCGCGAATAGCGGCAATCTTTCCCGCTTTCAGTAGGGCGACAGTCTGCGAAATTGGATCGCCTTCGACGGCAGAGCCATCAGCCATGCACAAGGTCACGCGCGGCCCGCAGAGAGGACATGCGTTTGGTTGAGCATGGAAGCGCCGGTCGGAGGGGTTGTCGTATTCCCGTTGGCAGTCCGGACACATGGTGAACGACGACATCGAAGTGAACGGCCGGTCGTAAGGAACAGAGCGAACGATAGTGTAGCGAGGGCCGCAATTCGTGCAGTTGATAAAGGGATAGCGATAGCGACGGTCATTGACGTCAAACATCTCGCGAAGGCATTCATCGCAGGTGGCGATATCCGGCGGGATCAGGGTCGCGGCGTTTCCATCATGCGCGCTGTGAATGATCTGGAACAGATGTCCGCCGATCGGTGCAATGGACAATACTTCTATCGAGTCTATACGAGCCTGCGGTGGAAGTTCGCTCTTGAGTCTCTGCTGAAAGGAATTGGTCGCTTCGGGCTGGCCCTCAATCTCAATAGTGACGCCGCGCGGGCCATTCTGCACCGATCCAGCCAACATCAATTCTGTGGCGATCCGGTAGACAAACGGGCGAAAGCCAACCCCCTGCACCACTCCGTTGACCAGGAGCTGGAGCCGCAAAGTGGCAGACGTTTCGGTTTCCGCGCTTTTGTCCATGAGCGTTACGTCGATTTCTTGCGTTTCACTTGTTGCCGGAGCCAATCAAACCAGCTATCCAGTCCCTTGCCAGTGCGGCAGGAGGTCTCGAATATCTCGAGTCGGCCATTGATCGAAAGCGCGTGCTTCCTGACATTCTCCATGTCGAACTCCGAACTTCCGAGCAGATCGATCTTGTTGATGACCATCACAGACGATCGTCGGAACATGCCGGGGTACTTGAGCGGCTTGTCGTCTCCTTCGGTCGTACTTATCAACACTACCTTCATGTCCTCGCCCAGGTCATAGCTTGAAGGGCAAACCAGGTTGCCGACATTTTCCACGAAAAGGATGTCCAGATCCTCAAGCGCGATCTGGTCGGTGATCGCGGTCACCATACGGGCATCGAGATGGCAACTTCCGCCGGTGACGATGGGGTAAACGATCTTCCCTCCCGCTTTCTGCAGGCGATTGGCATCATTTTCAGTCTGGACATCGCCCGCAATGAGAGCGAGACGGAGTTCAGAATTGAGCGCGCCGATGGTCTTTTCCAGCAAACTTGTTTTGCCGGAGCCGGGTGAACTGACCAGATTCAGGCAGAGGACACGGTGGGTGGTAAGCTTCTCACGAAGCGCCATCGCGAGCTTGTCGTTTTCGGAGAGGACTTTTTTCTCTATTGAGACTTTGTCAGTCATGGTCAGGTGTTACCTTCAAGTACGGTTTTTTCGTCGGGGATCTCAATATAAGCAATATCCAGTTCGGTCCCCTGTACAAGATCAACCGATGTTGACTGGCAAGAGGGACAAATGAAGAGCATTTCGGGAATCTCGAATTCAGTGGAGCATGCGGTACAGCGAGCGACGATCTGCAGATGCTCGATGGCGAGCTTTGTTCCATCCAGGCGTGTCTCTTTGGTGATCACTTCGAAGCCAAAGCGGAGCGCCTCAGCGTCGACATCGGTCATTCGCCCGATACGGAGCGCAATGGTGGTCACGCGGTCGATGCCGCGCGCGGTCATCTCTCGCTCGACCGCCTCCACAATGTTGCCGGCTATACTTAGTTCGTGCATAGCAATCCAATCGCTGTTCTAAAGATAATATATCAAAAGTGGACGAATGGTGAAAGTTTAAGAAATCTGTGGAAGTTGTTCCGCACGAATTTCGGCGGCGATTTCTTGCCTGTTGTCGCAGACAGACTTAGCCAATTGTAGCCCGATGTCGCTTGGAAAAAGGTTGGTATAGAAAGGCGGCGCCTCATGGCGCCGCCCTTGCACTGTCGGAGAATCCCTTACCCTCTCGCTATTACTTCTCCGACAGGCTCTCCTTCATCTGACACGCCCGGTCGATCAGCGACAGAAGTTCGGTTGTTTCCGAGTTTTCGAACTCCGCTTTGAGCGAGGCCGCGATCGGCCTGAGGTCACTCAGTCTCTCCCCTTTTGCCCAATAGGAGTCGCGCAGTATTTCGGAAAACTGCGCCGCGACCGCCGCGAGCCGGAAATCAAAGGTGGAAGAGTCGAATTCTGAGCCGAAATAGTCCGGATCGATCACTCTCGCCACTTCTCGCACCTGCTTCCCCTCGGCGTCCTTGAAGCGCACTTGGACTCTTCCAAGTGTTCCCGAGCCAAGGGGCCGATTGAGCTTGAGTTCGTAGAGCGCGGTGACGCGGTGGCCCGAGCCGATCTCCCCGCCATCGACAGTATCATTGCGGAAGTCCTTGTCGGCAACATCGCGGTTCTCATATCCGATCAAACGGTAACTCCTGACCATGGCAGAGTCGAACGCCACCTGGATCTTGACATCCCGGGCGATCACTTCGAGGGTACCGGTCAGGTTGTCAACGAACACTCGTCTCGCCTCATCAATATCGTCTACATACGCATAATGGCCGTTCCCTTTGTTACCTAGTTTCTCCATCAGGATATCGTTGTAGTTTCCCATCCCGAATCCGACGGTGGTCAAGGTGATCCCCTTCTTCGCGTACTTTTTGATCTGCTCCAATATCTGGTCGGGGCCGGTGGTGCCGACATTGGCAACGCCATCGGAGCAGAGGATAATGCGGTTGGTTTTGCGCCGGTCAAACATACGGTCGGCCATCTCATAGCCGATCCGGATACCGGCCTCGGCGTTGGTGGCGCCATCGCAGTGGAGTCGGTCGATAGCGCGGTGCAGTTCGTCTCCTTCCGAGACCGAGCGCGGGTCAAGATGGACTCGGGCATTAGAACCATACACAACTATGCCGACGCGGTCATCCGGGCGAAGCTCATCGACCAACAGGTGGAGAGCCTTCTTCACTAGTTCAAGTCTGTTTCCCCATTCCATAGAGCCGGAGATATCAATGACAAAGACCAGATTGGCAGGTTTACGGTCATCATCGGCGACATACCGCCCCTGTATTCCAACCCGCAGCAACCAATTATTGGATTTGCCGAATTCGGAAGGTGCCCCTTCAAGTTCAATTGAGAAAGGCTCCCGACGTGGAGACGGATATTCATAGGTAAAGTGGTTAACGAATTCTTCGGCGCGGATGGCTTCGGCGGGGGGAAGACTGTTCGACTCGAGATAAGAGCGTGCCAGTATATAGGAAGCGTCATCGACATCGACCGCAAAGGTGGATAGGCTGTCATCCTCAACATCGACAAATGGATTAACGCCGTAGTCTTTGAAGAACATGGCATCGAACGCGGCACCAATGACAGTGGCAGTGCCGCCATGGGCGAGCGGAACACTGGTTGCATCCGCCGGGTTCGTGCAGTACGCTACCTCACCGGCTCGACCGCCGCGAATGAAGACTTGACCGCCTGAGGTCGTTTGCACACCCTGCACTTGCCGGAGCAGATGGTCCACAGTTTGGACGCGATCGAGGTTCCTTATAACACAAGGAGCGGGCTTTAGGGCCTGTTTGGAGATCTCAAACTTTTGAATGGGATCCTTCGAAGAGGAACACTCGATCTTTGCATCCAGGTTCGTTACCTTTCTGACCAGTTTCTGGTCTACCTTTGTGGTGTCGCCTGCCTTGACCTCCAGACCGGTAAGATCGACGGTGCTGAAGTCAACAGAGCTGAGTCTGACGGAATAGACTCCCGGGCTGAGTTTTGAGATGATCCATTTGCCGTTCGAATCAGACATCGTTCCGAATTTGGTTCCCAGAACGAGCACCGAGGCGCCGCCCATTGGATCTCCTGTCTCCTTGTCCGTTAGTCGTCCGGCGATAGAACCGGTCATCTGGTTGGCGGCTATGGCAATGGCGAGCGCCACCACCAGCTGGACCGCGACCGCGAGAATCGTTGTACGAGGTGACATACGTCGCTCCCTTCTCGTATGCCGTGAAGTGTATTGAGATGAGGGTCCATAGAAACGACGCACTCGGTTCCGAAACTGTGTAACAGCTCAAAACCGGGTGTGAGAATTCGTATGAATATACGAGTTACTTGAGAAGGAGCATCTTTCTAGTCGCGACGTTGCCGTTCGTTTCAAGGCGATAGAAGTAAATGCCACTTGCAACGGCATTCTCAGCGTAGTCAACCGCATTCCATTCAGCCACGTGGTAGCCAGCCTCCTGGTATGAATTGACCAGATTAATGATGCGCTGACCATTGACATTGTAGACATCGAGAGTCACCTGCCCAGCCGCGGTCAAATAGTAGGCGATCGCTGTGGTCGGGTTGAACGGATTCGGGACATTTTGCTCGAGACGGAACTCGGTCGGGAGCGATTGGGATATTGTGACTGCCATGGGGCGGGCGTCCATATCGACAATCTCGGAATGCACGATTCGGAAATTCGGCAGGTCTGAGTTAAAGAGAGCATGGCTCCCCATGCCAAACACCGGCTCGCCGGTCTGGTTGATCCAGAGCAACGTGATGGTGTCGCCGATGCATCCAACCATCGCCTGATCAGAAAGATCACGTAGGTCACTGTGGCGGCTGGGTAGGTCCGAGTTTGAAAGCAGTTTCAGATAGCATGCCGCTATGGGTTGGTTAACCTCCAGCGCACAACTGCCATCCTGTCGGACTTCTATCAGCGCAGGTTGTTCAGCCGGCTTCGGAAACCAGGTGTAGAAGCTAGGCCAATCCAGAATGAACCCGTCCCCTATCGAGAAGCGTATCAACAATACCGCATCCGCCACAGTCAATGTGAGGCCATCTTGATTTATATCAGAACCGGCGATCGAAGCCTCGATGGAGCAGGTGAAACTCCCGAGACCCCAAAGGAAGTACCTAAGGTATGTCACCACATCGGCTATCGTGTGCGGATACCCGTCACAGTTTAGATCGCCATACCACGGGTTGACGCTATCGGTACAAATCAAGTCGTACACGCCGTTAGTTGCCACAGAAGTCGGCAAGACGGTCGTTGGCAGGGTATCGCATGCCGTGTTAGGCGGACCGAACCCAGGGAATGGAAAGTCTAGTGTCTGATAGTATCCGATGTAGTTGTCGAACACTTGATTCACCACCTGTACCGTGTCGAACCCCTGATTATACAGAACATTGTCATAACAGTCGCGCCAGAAAAACTTCAAGGGAGACGCAATACAACCTTGGTTTGCGCCAGTTGCCCAATTTGGAGGAGCGAAAACAGTTTTGATACGAATCAGTTCTAACGATTCGTCGCCGGAGTAACAGGTAGGGATATAGTTGTTGGTAACTGATGCAATACCTGTTATCTCAATGAGGCCCGTCATGAAACGATATTGTTCAATGTAGGGAGATCGGAGATTCTCCGGGATGGGAGCGCGCCTCCAGTTGAGGTATTCCCACCCACAGTCAGTCATGAATTCACCGGGTTCAACCCCGATAAACGAATAGGCTCTGGCGTTCTCAGCGATACAGAGTTTGAATCCACCTATTGTGCCACTCAGACTATCCAATCGAATCGGAATCATGGCTGTCCCTCCTGTCGAGGGTATGTACATCGCCTGTAAGCGTGGCAGTTTGAGTGACGCCGATTGAGAAGTACCTAACAGGACAACAATGCAGCAAGCACTGGCGAGAAGAAGTCGAATCTTTTTCACGAATAGCCTCCCAGGCAAACGACATAGTAGGTCCGAAGTATCTCGTCCATAATATACTCACCGGTCGCCAATCATACAAAGCCTTTCCAACTCTCGAACCACTTGCGGGATAAGTTGACTTGTCCAGTTTAGTCTGTATCTTATCGCCTGCAAAGGACGTATTATCTGCTATGTACCGCCTGTTTGTCGGTCTCGATCTGCCGGTCGAAGTCGCGGACCATCTGGTCAGGATAAGCTGTGGTCTCCCCGGTGCGCGCTGGCTCGAACCCGAACAACTCCATCTGACACTTCGGTTTATAGGCGAAGTTGACGGCGGCGTTTTTGACGATGTGGTCGGCGCCCTTGACTCGATCAATATGCACCCGTTTGAACTGACCCTCAGCGGTATCGGACATTTCCCGCCGCGTCGTCGGCCGGATACCCTTTGGGTGGGGATAGAGCATTCTGAGGCGCTCGAACTTCTGCAGCACAAGATCGACTCGGCGCTGAACCGCTCGGGTGTCCCGCGAGATCAGCGGAAGTTCCATCCGCATGTCGCGATCGCGCGACTTCGCGACACTCATCCAAACAAACTTGGCGAGTATATCGTGGCCAATAATCTCTTTCAATCCGGGCCATTCTGGGTGGACGCGTTCCATCTCTATTCGAGTGTTCTGTCTTCGAGTGGCGCAAGCTATCGTATCGAGCATACCTATCCGCTGTATAATGGGAGCAAGCGTGATGAAAAATCATCGTAAAGAGCTTTGGTTCACTGTGCCGTCGCGGCGCGGATTCGTCAATATCACTCATGAGGTGCAGGAGGCGATAAAGGAGAGCGGCGTAACCGAGGGGCTCGTGCTGGTGAACGCCATGCATATTACCGCGTCGGTATTCATAAACGACGACGAGCCCGGACTTCACCAGGATTACGACAAGTGGCTGGAGAAACTGGCCCCTCACGAACCTGTGAGCGGCTATCGCCACAACGATACCGGCGAAGACAACGCCGACGCCCATATGAAGCGTCAGATAATGGGTCGTGAAGTGGTGGTCGCGATAACCAAGGGGAAACTGGATTTCGGTCCATGGGAGCAGATATTCTATGGGGAGTTCGATGGCCGCCGTCGCAAGCGCGCGCTCATCAAGATCATTGGCGAATAACCTTACGGGCAAGGATAGGGTAAATGAGAGATCGATGTACACTCAAAATGCTGCTGACCGCGGCGCTGCTCACTCTTCTGGCGACAACCACCTTCGCGCAGGAACATAAACCACCCATGGCCAGGATCGTTCCCAAGGTTGACTCGATGTTTGGGGACGTTCGGGTAGACAACTACTATTGGTTGCGCGAGCGGGAGAACCCCGAGGTGATCAAATATCTCGAGGCTGAGAACAACTACACGATGTTGATGATGAAGCCGACCGAGAAGCTTCAGCAGCAATTGTACTCAGAGATGCTCGGGCGGATCAAAGAGGATGACGTGACCGCACCAGCGCCGCACGACGGATACTTTTACTACACCCGAACTGAAGCGGGCAAGCCATACGGAATTCATTGCCGCAAGAAAGGTTCAGTTGATGCACCCGAAGAAGTGATCCTCGACGAGAATGAACTGGCCAAGCCGTTCAAGTATTTCGCGCTTTCGACCTGGGAGGACAGCCCGGATCATTCGCTGGTCGCTTTTGGTGTTGATACGGCAGGGAGTGAAGAGTTTGATCTGATGGTGAAGGATCTGGCGACCGGGAAAATCTATCCGGAGCGGATTCCGATGACTACTTATTCGCTTGCCTGGGGAAATGACAACAAGACCATATTCTACGTTACTCAGGATGAGGTCTTTCGTCCGTACAAGCTGTTTCGTCATACCGTCGGCTCCGACCCAAAGGATGATGTACTGCTCTACCATGAAACAGATAGCATGTATGAGCTGACGGTCAAGCGTAGTCGAAGCAACCAGTACATCTTCCTGGAAAGCTCCAGCCTGACCACTACTGAAGTGCGGTTTATTGATGCCGACAAACCAGCCGGTGCATTTAAGGTCATCGAGCCACGACGCGCCGGTCATGAATACAAAGTGGATCACAGAGGGGACAAATTCTATATCCTGACCAATGACAACGCGCTCAATTTCAGGATCGCCACAGCGCCCGTAGCCGACCCGTCGGAGAAGAACTGGGTCGAGTTCGAGCCGTACGCAGATTCGCTCTTTATTACCAGTATTGACCTCTTCGAGAATTGGCTGGTTGCCACTGAGTGGCTACGGGGACTCCCGCAGATTCGGATCTGGGATCTGACCAGCGGAGAATCACACTTTGTGGCTTTCGACGAACCTGCATACGCGCTGGATGCCTCCGACAATTATGATTTCACGACCGACAGGTTCCGGTTTGTGTACTCGTCATTGCTGACGCCCAAAACTGTCTACGATTACGATATGCACGCCCGCACCAAAGAGTTGAAGAAGCAGACCGAGGTTTTGGGCGGATATGACCCTAAACAGTACCAGATGGAGCGCATCTTCGCGCGGGCGTCGGATGGCGCCATGATCCCGATCACCGTGATCTACAAGAAGGGGATGATCCGCGACGGGAAGACGCCACTCTGGTTGTATGGCTATGGCGCGTACGGTCTCAATACCGACCCCTACTTCTCGGCGAATCAGATCAGTCTGCTTGACCGCGGGATGATCTATGCTGAAGCAAACATTCGCGGCGGCTCGGAAATGGGAAGACAGTGGTATTACGATGGCAAACTTCTGAACAAGAAGAACACGTTTACCGATTTCATCGCGGCCGCGGAGCATCTGATCGCCGCTAAGTACACCTCGGCAGATCGTCTGGTTATCAGTGGTGGTTCTGCCGGAGGACTGCTGATTGGTGCGGTTGTCACCATGCGACCGGATCTGTTTAAGGCGGCGATCGCCAGTGTGCCGTTTGTGGATGTGATAAATACGATGTTGGATGAGGGGTTACCGTTGACCGTGCAGGAGTTCGAGGAGTGGGGGAATCCGAAGGACTCTCTGTTCTACGAATATATGCGCTCCTACTCCCCGTATGATAATGTGACTGCCCGCGAGTATCCGAACCTGCTGATCATGGGAGGTCTAAATGATCCGCGCGTGATGTATTGGGAGCCGGCCAAATTCGCCGCGAAACTTCGCGCCACAAAAACCGATTCAAACCGACTGTTGCTGCAGACTCATATGGGAAGCGGGCATTTTGGGGAATCAGGGCGCTACGGGCGGATTCGCGACTACGCGTTTGAGGTTGCTTTCGCTCTGGATATTCTTGGCCTGAATAGATAGTCGGAAGATTTTGTCTGACAAGCCGCAGTTCCCTTCGAATTGCGGCTTACTTTTTTATGTCAATTGCTGAGAGACCTGGAATGGGCATAAAGCGCTGCGCCGATCAACCCTGCATGATTGCGCAATTCGGCAGGTCGCGTCAAATGGCGCATGGAAAGAAACGGAGCGAAACGCTCCCAGTTCTCGCTCACGCCTCCGCCGATGATGATCGTATCAGCAGATATGATTCGCTGGACATACCGCAAGTAGCAGTCGACCCGTTGGCCATACTCTTCCCACGTGAGATCCAGTTTTGTCCTGAGCGATGCTGAAGCGACTTCTTCGGCTTCCGTACCGTCATCCAGGTAGATGTGCCCGAACTCCGTGTTTGGGATCAGGTTGCTGTCCACAAATAACGCGGAGCCGATTCCTGTTCCCAACGTGACGAGTAGCACCACTCCGTGAGCAGATTCAGTGCTATGCTTCCCTACCCCAAATCTGATCTCAGCCAGACCGGCGGCGTCGGCGTCATTTATCACCACCGCGCTTGTGCCAAGGCGAGTCGACAGCTCCCGTTGTATATTCTTTCCGATCCACTGTGCATTGAGATGAACCGCGGTATGGACCACTCCCTTCTTCACGACACCGGGGAACCCGATTCCTACACACCCACGCCAACTGAACGTATCGATCATTTCTCTCAGTACGACGGCGAACTCTTGAGGAGAGGATTGTGGCGTGGGGACGGTTGCGAGATCAGAATGAAGTTGGCCGGAGTGGCAATCAACCAGTGCGGCCTTGATCGTGCCGCCGCCGATATCGATACCGAGTATGACCTGAGTACTCATGTGCGGGTATCCCTGTAAAAATGAAAAGCGGCCGTTCAATCTCTGAACGACCGCTTCCAACTATAGTGTCAGATTGCTCAGCTCTCTAGCATATGGTAGACGCGGCCTTCCAGCATCATCAACTGGCCGGGGGTCTCCGCATGACGGACCATATTGAGCAGTTCATTGGCGGAGGCGACCTCTTCCACCTGCTCATCGACCTTCCAGTCAATGAAATTGCGGGTAGCATGGTCGTTCTCTTTGATCGCCAGGTCGACGACCTCGTGTACCATCTTGGTCGTCTTGATCTCGTGCTCAACGAACGCTTCCACGACCTGCTTGGCGGTCTTGTAGTCGACCACCGGCGCCGGGAGCGCCGCCAGGCGAACGTGAGCGCCCTGGTCGATCAGGTACTTGGCGATCTTCTTGCCATGTCCCTGCTCTTCTTCGGCCTGCTTCTGGAAGAACTTCGCGAATACGGTCAGCCCCTCATTCTCAAACCAGTACGCCATGGAAAAATAGGTCCAGGCATTGAAGAACTCGTGGTTCACTTGTTCGTTAAGGCGGGCCGCCATCTTTTTGGATATCATCATGTCAAAACTCCTTCAGTTTATTGCGATTGTTTCATTGTCAGTTTAACGGATTGTCGAAATTGACAGTTCCAAGAAACCACCGTTTGGAAGGGAAAATCAAGTGGATTGTGACGCAGCCTGAGAAAACAGGAGCAAATGAAATCTTATTTCAATAGCACTAGCTTGCGAACCGCCCGGAAGTCCGAGGCCTCCATGCGGAAGAAATAGACGCCTGACGCGAGATCCCGGCCATCGTCGGAACGGCCATCCCAATAGACTGTGTAGTGTCCGGCCGCCTGAATTTCTGACGGCCAGCGTTTGACCACCTGCCCCAGCAGGTTGTAAATGACCAATGATATTTCGGCTCGACGCGGAATGGCGTATTCGAGAGTTGTGCCGGCGTTAAACGGATTGGGATAATTCTGATCGATTCCAAAACCGGAGGGTAACCCTGTGACTGGGTCATCTTCAACTGGCGTCGGCTGGTCACCGGCCAAAGTGAGCAGGTAAAGATCGGACCCGCCGATCGAATACGAATAACTATATCCGGCGAGCAGGTAGTTCCCCTTGGCATCAACACAGATCGAACGACAATAGTCTGATTGAGATCCGCCTTGTGTGGTTGACCAAAGCTGTAGTCCGAGAGGTGTGATCTTGATCACGTAGATATCCGAAGCACCGGCTCCGGAAGATTCAGTTGTCCCGGTGACCACGTAGTTGCCATCGGCGGTATAGCTCACCGCATAGGCGCGATCGTCGCGTGTGCCACCGAAGGTCCGTTCCCACTCTACCACACCGGTCGAGTTGGTTTTGATGACATATGCATCGTTATATCCCAGGCCGTATGAATTGGTCGCTCCTACAATGAGCAGGCCATATTCATCCGTGATCTCCAACGAATAACCGTAGTCCGCCCGGGTCCCGCCCAGAGTGACCGCCCAGAGCGAGTCACCATCAAACGAAGTCTTGGTAAGATAGACACTACTGTAGCCTTCGCCAAAGGAACCGGTCGAGCCAACCGCGACATATCCATCCCAGGTTTCCCGTACAGCCATGCCGGATTCTCCCCCCGCTCCACCGAAGGTACGGCTCCAGAGGAGATTTCCTGAGGCATCGACCTTCACCAGCCAGAGATCGGCATATCCGGCACCGGTCGATGATGTGGTGCCGCAGAGGATGAAGTTATCATCGGAAGTTTCTCGGATCGACCAGCCTTCATCGGCGGCGGTTCCGCCGATTGTCTTGCTCCAGAGAAGATCGCCTGACTGATTGAACTTGCAGAGAAACAGGTCAGAGTTGCCGGCGCCAAAGGAAGTCGTGGAACCCACACACACAAAGCCGCCATCCGATGTGACCTGCACATCGCGGCCATGGTCAGTTCCTGCCCCGCCGGCGGTTTTCGCCCAGAGCGTATCACCGACTGAATCTATTCGAATGATGTAGAGGTCGTGGTCACCGGAGCCAAACGAATAGGTTGAGCCAATGGCTACATAGCCACCGTCCGAAGTTATCTGACAACCATACCCGCCTTCGTTAAAGTAGCCGCCATAGTGTTTTGACCAGACAAGCGACTGTGCGGTCGCGGTCGTCGCGACAGCGATCAGGCAGAAAACCAGTGTTAGAATGCGCCGTTCCATAGCTTTGTTGCTGTTCAGTCTTTGAACAGCCTCCATAAGAGGTATCGGCAACTAAGCATGTTTCTTTAGGGGAGTGAGAATATTGGGACTCCCCCATACCTGCCCCCTGTCGCATTTTCCGAACCTACCTTGCGCTTGGCAGCAATTCATTGTCGCATAAATAGATACAGAGACTTGTCGGCCTCGGCATTGGCCTTGCATTAGCATAGTTCCAGGAAAACTATGAAACGATTGGGAGGAGCCATGCGCTCATTCATCAATCGCCTGGTACTGCTTGCTTTGGCCATTGGCGTGGTCTTAGGCGGTAGTGTCATGGCGCAAGAACGTGCCTCGATCCAGGCACTGGCCACTGTGGTTTCGAGCCTGTCAATTGTCGGAACCAACAATCTGCAGTTTGGAACGGTCACTCCGGGTGTCACGCGATCAGTGGACAAATCGTCCATCGGTTTTGCCGGCGAGTGGGAGATCACTGGAACATCGTCAGCCGAGCTGACGGTGGACTTCACCCTTCCGGATACACTTCGGACGGTTGACAGTCTCGGCGCGATGAGAATCGACTTCAGCGCCACCGATGCATCCTTCAGCGATGGCACCGGCTCTCAGACGACGCCGTCGGGAACGCTCAATCCGAATGGTCCGTTGGTCCGGCGTATCGGTGCCGGAGGGACAATGACTGTCTGGATAGGCGGGACGGTCTATCCGCGCGTCTCTCAGACCGGCGGAGATTACAGCGCCGAGATACTGCTGACGGTTGCCTATACGGGAAGCTGACCAGTTCAAACACTGCACAGTCGGTGATTCGCTTGTCGCCGGAATGTCGCCCGGCGCTTGACAGATTTCGGTCTCATGTTACCTTGAGAGGGTACCAACCTATGTGGATTGCTACCCGACATGAGATCTGTTTGCCTTTGGCTTAGCGCGCTCATCACCATTACTCTCGTCCTTTCGCTTTCTGCGAAAGATCTCTCCAATTCGGCGTCAATCACCGCGACCGCGACCGTTGTCTATCCAATAGGCCTGCTCGAGTTGCGCGATACAGGTGAAGCTCTGGAAACTCCACAACTCACCCGGGTCGGAACGCGATCATTTCTCTACATCCCCCACGGTTTACCGATCATCCTGATCGACGGGACGCCATTGGACCTGGGTGGTAATTCCACCTCACAGATGATATCGATGCTGGATATCACGGAGCTACTCGCCAATCGCACCAGCGAAAAGCCCGCGATACTGACGGTCATCGACTCCAACAAATAGCTCTTTCAGTTCAATCTTGATTTCGGAGGAGAGAGCCGGTAGACTTTCGGCGATGGCTACTCTCTGGAAAAAGGCCGCGTTTCTCGGCGCGCTTCTGATGGTTCTGCTTCTCCTCCCTTCCTTGACCAAGGGGCAGGCGATCGATGTGTCACTGGTCAACAATCTGCAATTCGGGAATGTTTTCCCCGGACAGCCGAAGGTCATCTCCAAGCACGCCGCCGGAGCAGCCGCAGAGTTCCATGTTGACGGCAACGCCGGTGACGAAGTGCTGATCACGTTTCTCTCACTGCCGACCTATATCAACATGGGGGGATTCAACATGAACGTGGTCGTTTCCGAGACCGATTGCGCTATGGACTCAAGCGCCACGCCCAACCAATCCAGCCCGGGCTACAACAATCTGAATCCGTGGCAGCCGATCACCTACCGACTGGGAAGTAATGGCCTGACTATATGGCTCGGCGCGACAGTGATCCCGGGACTTGGTCAAAAACCGGGCAGTTATTCAGGGCTAATCCAGATCAGGGCCGAGTATACCGGCAACTAGCTGTTCAATTCTCCTTCATTCTGGCCATTTTCAGAGAGAAAATGGCTCAATTTCCTGACCATTTTTTGCCGCGATTCCGATTCCCTATCATAGGAACAATTAGTCTAAACAGAGCGGGGAGACCCGCAGGGAGTTGAACATGCGAACCAGACCGACCCGTGCACTATGGGTGCTCAGCGGCCTGCTGCTGTTCGGGATGATCGCGACACCGGTCCAGGGGCAGGAAGTGGCTAACGGATTGGCGATCGCCAACGTGCTTGCATCGCTCTCCATCGTTGCAACACAGCCTCTCGATTTCGGCAACGTTTTCCAGGGAGTCGCAAAATCCCAGGACGAAACTTCAGATCTCAATTCAGGAATTTTCACCATCAACGGCTCGGCTAGCGCCAACATCTCCGTCTACCTGCAGTTGCCGGAGTATCTTGCTCTGGCGGATGGGTCGGACCGGATGTCGATCGCGTTCAGTACCACGGACGCGACCTATTCATTCCTTGATGCCGCAGCGCCATCGACACCGTCAGCGCCGGGCGCTGGAGCGTTGCTCGACCAGAATCCGCGTACGCTGGCGGGGACCTCGGTTGGCGCAGGCGGGTTCGCCCAGATCTTTCTGGGTGGCAGGGTAATTCCGTCGGTCAACCAGACCGCGGGCGCCTATGCCGGGGATATTATCTGTACGGTAGCCTATACCGGTACTTGATTCTCTCACAACAGATTTCGAATTCAAACGAGGGCTCCGCAAGCCCTCGTTTTCTATTTTAATATCTTACTGCGCAATCGGTTAATACTGGCATACTCTTGGCGTTTTGCAGCCTTTCGGATGTAAACGTCTGGTCGCTTCCCAATACCCTATCCATGGATTACCCGGTTAGACCATTGCAGCCTGCAAAAAATCTGGCCAAAGCCTGTTAAGTTTCTGAACTGCCTGACGATTTAACAGCCATAGGAGTTCGACGAACGAACAGACCTATGCACACTTGATGAACAGGGAAGTGAGTATCGTATGAAGAGCATGCCCAACTGGCTGAAACGGATGACCGCGGTCGCGGCAGCATTGATGCTGCTGATCCTCCTCGGCACTACGCCGGCCATGTCACAGGATGTTGCAGTTGGACAGGCAACCGCCACCGTATTGGCGGTGCTGTCGGTAACCGCTACGCAGGCCCTCGATTTTGGTAACGTCTATCAGGGTGTTGCGAAAGTGCAGGATGAGACCTCCGACGCCAGTTCCGGTATTTTCACGATCACCGGACAAGCGAGCGCCGCGATCGCCTGCTATCTCCAGCTTCCGGATTATGTCGCGTTGGCCAACGGTTCAGACCGTATGCCGATCACGTTCAGCACGACCGATGCGGCATTCAGCGTTCAGGTCGCGGGTACGCCAAGCGCGCCAGGAGTCGGCGCTACGGCGAATACCAATCCGCGAAACCTGACCGGTACAGCTATCGGCGCGGCGGGTACATCGAAGATCTTTCTGGGCGGTAAAGTGATCCCGACCATTAATCAGACCGCGGGGAGTTACTCGGCCGATATCGTGCTGACCGTAGCCTATACCGGTTCCTGATCCAAATGGTCGCCTAAAAGTGAATTTAAACAGAAACTTGGAATTCTATAAAAGGGGTATTCCCGATTGCAAGGAGATGACATGAACAGGTACCTAACACACCTTGTCCGGTGCTTGGTAGTAGTCGCGCTCGTAGCGACAGTCGGCGCTCCGTCATTAGTGAGTGCGCAGGATGTCTCTACTGGTCAGGCCACGGCTCAGGTCCTCGCGATTCTGCAGGTCGCTGCAGTGCAGGCCTTGGACTTTGGCAACGTCTACCAGGGTGTGCCGAAAGTACAGGACGAAACGTCCGACGCTCTCTCCGGGATCTTTTCGATCTCCGGCGCGCCGAGCGCGAACATCGCCTGCTACTTCCAGCTCCCGGATTACGTAGCTCTGGCCGACGGTTCCGACCGTATGCCGATCACCTTCAGCACGACCGACGCTACCTTCTCGGTGCTCGCGGCCGCTGCTCCTTCCACACCGTCGGCTCCCGGCGCTGGCGCGACGCTGAACACCAGCCCGCGCAACTTGACCGGTACAGCCATCGGCGCGGGTGGCGCTGCCCAGATCTTCCTCGGTGGCGAAGTGATCCCGACTGTCAATCAGACGGCCGGCGCTTATTCAGCCGATATCGTGCTGACGGTCTCCTACACCGGTAGCTGAGCCGAAGCAAGAGTACGCACTCGGCATGGATGGCCGAAGCGTGTGTGAACAGAGATTTGATTACATAGGATGGTTATAATGGCTAAGACAGATTCAACCCCATCGTCCGACTCGCGTTCGGGATGGGGTTTGCTTTGGGTTCTGATCTTCTTTCTCGTCCTTTCCTCCAATATAGTGGCGGGTGTCCTGGTCGCCCCGACGGTTGTTTTCGTCAATGACAAGAACAAGACCGCGCGACTGGATATCAACAACACCGGAACCACTCCCCAGGAAGTCACGATCAGCTTTGCCTATGGTCTGCCGGTCTCCGACAGCGTAGGGAATGTCTCAGTGATCTTACAGGACTCGAATATCACCGACCCGCGTTCTGCGGTTGAGTGGGTCAAAGCTTTCCCGCGTCAGATCGTCATCCCGCCGAATGGCACGCAGGTAGTCCGTTTCGTGGCGAATCCGCCCAAGGACCTCCCAGCCGGCGAGTACTGGGCGCGTATCGTGGTGCGCTCCAAAGACGGAGAGACCAAAATTCCGACCCCGACCGAGGCAGACGCCATCACCACCAAACTCAATATGATCATGCAGACCGCGATCATGCTGAAATACCGGACGGGTGATGTCGGAACCGAAGTGGCAGTGACAAACACGCAAGCGACGCAGACCGACAGTTCTGTCTACGTGATGGTTGATCTCTCCAACAAAGGAAACGCCTCGTATGTCGGCGTCTTGACCGCACGGCTGCTCGACGCAAACCAGAAGGAAGTTGCCAGGACACAGACGGATATCGCGGTTTACCGCGAATTGAAGCGGAAGATCGAATTTCCGGTTGCCTCTCCCGGCAAGTACAAGATCGAACTGGGAATTACTACCGAGGGTCGAACGGATATCGCCCCGGAAGACATGATCCCGGGGAACAAGGTCTATTCGGTCGTCGAGGTTCAGTAAGTAAGGAGTAGAAAGCGGCCGGAGTGATCCGGCTCTGATAGGATGAGGAGCGAATGCTCCAGGGCAGGATGCCCATGCGTACAAAGTTACCAAGTTACATCGCGATGGCGCTCGCCATCGCTACCGCGTTTCTGCCGCTGTCGGCGTCGAGCCAGACATCGTACGAAGATATCACGGTCAGTTTTGAGGTCCCAAGACTTCTCTCCCGCGATCTGTTCGTTCGCTACGATGGAAAGACGCTGTACGTACCAGTAGTCGAAGTCTTCGGTTACCTGGATATCAATATAGGTCCCGATGCCGACCGCACCAAGCTCCAGGGATTTCTCTTCAATCGCAATGACAAGTTCGAGATTCGTCCGGCGGAGAGCAAAGCGATCGTCAATAAGAAGGAGTTCCCGCTCGACCGTACAGAGTTCATGTACGACAACGGTCAGCTCTATCTTCGACTCGACCAGTTTGGCCGCATATTCGGACTCGACATGTCGTTCGACTTTTCGATGCTGCGGATCCTTCTCCCCCTGAATGAGAGTTTCCCTGCCTGGCAGAAGTTGAAACGCAAGCAGGCGCGAGAGAAACTGAAGAAGCAGGTCGCGTCCCTGAAAGACGTTAAGTCAGTAGAGCGTCGACACGAGCTTTTCTCTGGAGGAGTAGCCGATTGGACGGTGTCATCGAACCCGATCGGAGGGGGCGGGCATTATCTCGACCTGGCTTTTGGATCGATGGTTCTCGGCGGAGACCTGATGGTATCAGGCTCCGGGAGCACGTCGCGCGGGTTTGAGTCGGACCAACTCAATTACCGTTGGCACTATTCGTTTGGTGAGAATCCCTGGCTTACCCAGGCAGAGGTCGGGACCGTCAATCCTGCCGGTCTGCTTTCGCGATCTCTGGATGGGGCCATGATCACCAACACGCCGCAGGTGCAAAGACAATACTTCCAGACCATAGTACTTGATGGGCAACTCGAGGAAGGATGGGAGGTTGAACTGTATGTGGATGGCCGGCTGCTCGACTTTGCTGAAGCCGACGCTACCGGCAAATATCAGTTTGATGTCGACGTTGTCTATGGTTCGAGCGACATCACTTTGAAAATGTATGGCCCAAGCGGCGAGATCCGGACGGAAGAGCGCCACCTGCGTGTCCCGTACAATTTGATTCCCAAAAACAAGCTAGAGTATTCTGTCGCGATGGGTAAGGATGCCACCGCCGACACAACCAGGCTGTACTCCCAGCCGACCGCGTATTACGGACTGCTCAATTCGCTGACCATCGGCGTGGGAGCGGATGTTCCTATCAATTCCGATATTGAGGAAGAACCGCTACTGTCGACCGAGGCGACGCTGCAGGTCGCGGGAAGTGTGATTGCCAACGCGTCATTCTCGCCGGGATACCAGATGCAGGTCGGTGCAAACTACGCGATGCCGAATTTCCTGAATACCAATCTTGCCTATACCAGATACGAAGAGAATCCGTTCCGCAATCCAGGGAAGCAGGAGCAAAGTATCTCCGGTACCATGTCGCTGCCGATCAGGATCGGCCAGCGCTACCTTGGAGTCCGCTACAACGCTTCGTACGACACCTATTCGGATTTCTCCTCGCTCTCAATGAACTATGGCGCTACTGCCTCGTTTCTACGCATGTATGCCAATTACATCGGACGCTATAAGCGGACGATCTACCCGAACCGCGCGGCCACCTCTATGGTCAGCCAGATGCTGCTGTCAACCGACCTGCTGAACTGGCTTCGCCCGCAGTTTCGGATCGACTACGATCACGATGTCAATGATTTCTCGCGGTTTGGCATTTACCTGACTCGTCGTGTCTTCAAGACCGGCCAGATCAGCCTATCGTATGAACATTCTCCGCTGTACAAGACCAATACGGTGATGTTGAATCTCAATTTCTTCAATTCAGTGGCGGCTTTCTCCACGCGCGCGGCGTATTCGAATAAAGACTACTCGATGAACCAGATGCAGCGCGGATCGATCCGTTGGGATCGCGCCGCCGGCAAAATACGGTTCGACCGTCGCAACGGAATCGGATATGGTTCCGCGGTCGTGCGCCCATTCCTCGACCTGAACAACGACGGTGTCCCGAATGAAGGTGAAGAGTTCCTGCCGGGACTCAAAGCGAAGCTGGTGGGGGTTGGAGGGCGACCAGTTCCGCGTGGTAAGCTCTACTACTATGAGAATCTGCGACCATACGATTCTTACACCATCTCAATAGACCCTACCAGTTTGGATAACCCAATGCTCAAGCCGGCCTTTGAGAATTATCGAGTATCGGTGAATCCCAATGTGGTTACGTCGGTTGATGTCCCGGTTGTTATGGCCGCGGATATCAGCGGAGTGATCGAGCGCGAGACGCCGGGCGGCAATGTGGGGGTTGGCGGAATACGTCTCAAGTTGCTCAATGTCGACAAGGATGTCGCGGTCGATATCGTCTCTTTCAGTAGTGGACAGTACTACTATCTCGGTCTCATCCCGGGTCACTACCGGGCCTACCTCGACCCGGAACAGCTCGACAAGTTTGGGTATATCGCGGAACCGCCGTCGATGGAGTTTGATGTCCTTCCGTCAGAGTCAGGCTCATCGGTCGAGAACATTAATTTTGTGTTGAAAGCCAAACCTTAGTTTGTCATCGCCATAGCAGTACAAAAAGAGAGCGGCCGCCTTTTTGGGCGGCCGCTCTCGATTTATGGCGGAACACATGATCCTCACGGGCAGAGCGGCAAAGGCGGTCGCGGTATTACCGTGAGGTACGAAATCAAAAGAGATAGATCCGAGAGATCTATTGCTCCCGCGGCGTTGACATTGGCTTCCTCAAGACACGGAAGCGGAGGTCGCGGTATTACCGTAAGGTACGAAATCAATAACGACAAGTCCGAGAGATCGGGCGTCTCACTTATCGACTTATTGACATTCCCCGTCTCGCCGATACAGCAAGAAGTCTCACAGGCATCGCCGATACCATTGCCATTCGCGTCCTCCTGCAGCGGATTGGGATCTGCCGGGCAATTATCACAGTCGTCACCGACGCCATCGCCGTCACCGTCCAACTGCGAATTATTGGCAACAAGTGGGCAGTTGTCGCAAGCGGAACCGAATAAGTCTCCGTCGGGATTGTCCTGTCCCGGATTTGCAATGGTGGCGCAGTTGTCGCAATCATCGCCAATGCCGTCACCATCGCCGTCTGCTTGTCCTGGATTAAAGACGATTTTGCAGTTGTCGCAGTCATCCCCAATGCCGTCACCATCTGAATCCGCTTGTCCGGGGTTGGGAACAGTGGGACAATTGTCAGCCGCATCCGGAATACCATCACCATCGGAGTCAAGCATGCCGCACGACAACACAGTCTCGAAATAAATATCCTGCATGGCGCCGGGCAGACGGGCATCGTTCCAGATATATCCAGGACCACTTATCGCACTGAAATCAGAGCCGAGATAATCACCCTGATATATCGGAGCCGGTGGCATCGGTATCGCCGACGCCGGCGCGATCGGGACTATAGATGATGCCGGGCAGTCCGTCCATGTAAGCCCGCAATCAGGAGACATCGACACCCACGTCTGGTGCCGGATATTCGCCGGGTCCATCCGCCGGTCGTAGTAGGTGATTTGGATCAAACCGGTAGCCGGATCAACTGCCATGTGCGGCGCCCATTGATCGAGTCCATTCGCGAACGGATCTTGATTTACTCGCACGGCGGGTGTCCAGGTTCCGGCCAATCCGGTCGGACTGGACGAGAAGTAGATATCCAGATCACCCGCGACCAATGCTGTCCAGGCGGCGAAGACCATGCCGGCGCACGGACCTGTTCCCGTGGCGATCGTGACATTCGTGGCGCACTTGATACCGCCGGCAATCACCGGCGGAACTGGACCGATCGGCGCAATTGCCACTGGCGCGAAGAATGGCGCGCCAAATCCGGGACTCCCGGAAATAAACGCGGTGAAGCCGTCAGACCAGCCTACGTACACGCCACCGGCTGGGACCGCGAGATTTCCGGGCGGCCCCATGACCGCCACGCTCGGGCGGTGTGTTGCCATCGCGTTCGGGAAACCGGGTCCGACAGCGAGTACAACCGCAGGTGAGAAGGCGGGATAAATCGGCGCGGGGCCGGGTGTAGTGCGCGAGTATTGGTAGACTATCCCGAAGCCATCCCCCAGATCATCGAAGGGAAGTCCATTGCCGTCCGCGTCTCCGGGAGCGCCATCCATGTATTGCGCGTACGCGATGTGAACGGTACCTATCGCAGCGGCAGGGTTTCCGGGAATGTCATCGACTCTGACATACGGATAGTCGTACCACATCCCCGGCGGCACCGGGCCCGATGGAATGGCTGGCGCGCCGAAGGCCGCTCCACCTCCCGGCGAGAAGCTCGACACAATACCTCCCGCGCCTACCCAGGGCAGACCCGGACCATAGGCGGTGTACGCGGTATAGAATCCACCCCCGGGATGTGCCGAAATAGTCGGGTTCCAGGCATTAACGAACGGTGCCGGTAACGGCGGGATGATTCCCTGAATGAATGCCGCCCCACCCGCGGGAGAGAATCCGTAACTGATCGCTGACGCGCCGAATCCCCCTGCCCCAAACTCGGTCCAAACACCATACACATCTCCGACGACAATCTCGCTCCAGGCGACTGAGCTGTTATGCTGTTCGGTCGCCGGCGGACTCGCGACATTGACCGGGAAATTGGGAAGCGCGTGAACAGAAAGAGCTGTTGCGCTCCAACAGACGAGAAGCGCAATACATGATGCAGTCAACGATCGCAAGAGGCGCGAATTGGAATCCATGCCTACCTCCAGAGGTTCGCCGCTGATGACCCCAACATCATCAGGCAACGGACGCGCAAACAGCGCGTTTGCAGGTTCGTATCTCTTTGATGCTCGTGTGAGCCGATGATGACTAAGTGATCGCGTACGGCAGGGCCCCGTGAGGCTGGGGTGCCGAGTGATGGATAATTATATACAATTTACATCCATGTTGTCAAGTACGAAATGCCAGGGATCTATTCACCCTGCACTGGAAACACATGAGAACGGCCGCTCGACAGTGGGCGGCCGTTTCTCAAATCTGAAATTCCACTGCACTTACGGACAGTTCGGCAAGGTCGGACGTGGGGTAACGGTGAGGTAGGAAATCAACAAGGAGAGGTCCGACAGGTCGACATGCGGCGGGGCTCCGCCAGTCGAATTGTTTAGATTTGCCTCTTCGTCGCATGGTAATGTCGGACGCGGAGTAACCGTCAGATAGGAGACTAACAATGAGAGGTCGGAAAGATCAGGCGTCTCGGCCACCGATTTGTTCACATTACCGGTAGTGCCGATGCAGCACCCGAAATCACACGCGTCGCCGATACCGTCCTGATCCGTATCTTCCTGGAGCGGATTAGAATTGGTCGGACAGTTATCACACGGATTGCCAACCTGATCACCATCGTCATCCTGCTGGCTGGCATTGGACATGAGTGGGCAGTTGTCGCTTGGATCGAGAACTCCGTCGTTGTCATCGTCGGGGTCACAAACGTTTCCTAACTGATCGCCATCGGTGTCCAGTTGATTCGCGTTTGCAGAGAGCGGACAATTATCGTTTCCGTCCAAAACGCCGTCATTGTCATCATCAGCGTCGCAGGCATCACCCTGTGAATCCAGGTCCGTATCTTCCTGACCGGGATTGCTGACAAACGGGCAGTTATCGCTTGGGTCCAGCACGCCATCATTGTCGTCATCACCATCGCAGACATCGCCAATGCCGTCGTTGTCGGCGTCTTCCTGTCCGGGATTGACCTGATTGACACAATTGTCGCAGACGTTCCCTTTACCATCCATGTCGTTGTCTTCCTGCAACGGATTGGCTACCGATGGGCAGTTGTCCAACTGATCGGCGACGCCGTCACCGTCTCCATCAGTGATAATGACATTGATGACACCCGTCATTCCAAATGCCTCATGGAATTCACAGACATAGGGGAACGGACCCGGGCCATCAGCGGGAACTATTGTGATCTGGAAGGTCTGACCGGGTGTCGACATAGTACCCGAATGCCAGGTCTTGGCCGATGGCGGCACCGAAGCGGAATTGTGTACGCCGTTGACCAACGTCCATCGCACGGTATCGCCATAGTTAACATTGACGGTTGACGGAGTGAACGAAAAGCCGCTCATGTTCACATTGTGAATGACGGCATTTGCACTCAAGGGGATCAGCAGCATGCCCATAAGCACTGCCGCACGGCAGACAAAGACCAACTGACGCATAAGACCTCACAGTCCGTTGATGTGTATGGTACTGATATCGATTTCAAGGTGTCGATGCGCTGGGACAATATTCCCAGGCAGTACCCTCGGGTGAGGCCGTGGTAGACAAGCCAAATATATACCAAATTAGCCCATGATGTCAAGCGGATTCTGAACGCTGGTCGGCAAATGAAAAGGGCCGGCAAAGCCGGCCCCTGGACAAAAATCTCGCACTGATTGAGAGGGTTTACCCCTTGCCGCCCTTGGCCGGAGCTTTCTCCTCCATCAGAAGTTTCTCAAGCTGGTCGACCAGAGAACCGAACAGCTTGATTGTCCGGTCAACCGGCTCAGAGGTTGTCATATCCACTCCGGCATCCTTGAGCACATCAACCGGGTACTTGGAGCTACCGGTGTTGAGGAACTGCTGGTATTGCTCCAACGCCCCCTTTTGCTTCTCCAGTATCCGCTGGGATAGCATCTGCGCCGCGGCATAACAGGTCGCATACTGGTAGACGTAGTATTGGCGATAAAAGTGACTGATGCGCATACCGCCAACGTCGTTGATCGAATCGATCACTAACTCGGGTCCCCAGTATTTCTGGTAAATGTCGCGGTAGGTCTGCCGGAAGAAGTCTGCCGACAGCGCGCCACCGTCCTCTACCCTCTTGTGAATCGCCAGCTCAAATTCGGAGAACCAAACCTGGGTGTAGAAGGTCCCGATGATCTGGGTGATGTAGTAGTTCAGAAGGGCTATCTTCTCCTGCTTATCCTTGGTCTTCTCAAGCATATACTTGATCAAGACTGCCTCATTGCAGGTGGAGGCCACTTCGGCAGTGAACAGGTAATGATTGCTGTACTGGTACGGCTCATGCTGATTAGTGTAGAATGAGTGCATGGCGTGGCCCATTTCATGAGCCAGTGTGAAGACATCTTCCATCGAGCCGGAATAATTCATCAAGAGATAGGGGTGTGAACTGTAAGTTCCCCACTGGTATGCGCCCGAACCTTTGCCGGGATTCTCATACACATCAACCCAGCCGGATGACAGTCCCTTGGAGAAGTCTGCCAAATAGGTTTTCCCCATCGGCTGGAGCCCTTTGGTGATGAGGTCAACGCCTTCGGCGTACTCGTATTTCTTATGTCCAGCCTCCACGAGCGGTACCCAGAGATCATACGGGTAGAGCGTGTCGACGCCCATCACCTGCTTTCTCAACGAGGCCCACTTGTGCAGAGGCGCGAGATTTGCGTTCACCGCCTCGATCAGCTTGTAGTAGACTGAAGTAGGAATAGCGTTGGGATCGAGCGACATATCAAGGCAGGTCGGGTACTTGCGGGCTTTGGCCAGCCAATGATCCTTTTTCACTGATGATGCCAGGGTCGCGCCAAGGGTATTCACATACTTGAGATACGCCTTGTTGTACGCCTGGTTGGCATCTCTGCGGACCCGGCGGTCCTTGGATTCCAACATATTCGAGTAGCGACCCTTGGTCAGCTCTACTTCGTTTCCGTTCTCATCGATGATCGTGCCGTAGCTGATATCAGCGTCATTGATCATGTTGAATATGCGTCCAAAAGAACCGCTGACCGGGGCCGCCGAAGCCAGCAAGGCCTCTTCTTTATCTGAGAGAATATGCTCTTTGCTCCGGATCAGGGTCTTGAGATAAAACGCGTAATCAGCGACCGCCGGCGACGCTACCAGACTAGCGAGTGCCGCGTCATCCATCGCCAGGATCTCCGGTTCAAAGTAGGAAGATGCTTCCACCAGTTGCGCGTTGAGGCTCGAAATTCGGTCGGCGCGCTCCTGATTCTCGCTGATACGATTATCCTCATCCAATTTCAGATTGGCGTAGACATAGAGGTTGTCCGAAATGAGGCCAAGACTGTCGCGCAGTTTGAATGCGGCGATAAGATTCTCCGGCGATCCGGTCAATTGCCCGCGGAACTGGTCGAGTCGGGAGTAGTTGGCTTTGAGAAACTCAAAATCCTTCTCCCAGGCGTCGATCGTCGGGTACATGTCTTCGAGCTTCCACTTGTACTGCGGATCGATCTCGGAGCGTGGTTTCAGTTGGTCGGTTTGTGCCTGCGCCAGCAGGCCAAAGCAGAGCAGGGCAGCCGCGATCAGGATGGCCAGCCTCATTCCCCTTGATGGTTGCGTTGGATGCATACGTTCTCCTATATTGGCGCGTATCGACCGAGGGTCATTCTCTTTATTTGGTTGGCTAATATACGTAAAGCCAACCCATTTGTGGAACGAAATTCGACGGAGAAGTTATGTTCACTCACCAGACCACGATTCGCCTTCACCATACCGATGCCGCCGGACTGCTGTTTTTTGCCGAGCAATTCAAGCTGGCCCATGATGCGTACGAGAGCTTTATGGAATCAATAGGGTATCCATTTGCTCCACTACTGAGGACATCACAGTACCTTCTTCCGATCGTGCACGCTGAAGCGGATTTCGGCGCTGCCCTGAATACAGGCGACAAGATCGAGATCCAGGTGACCGCGGAGCGGATCGGCGATACGTCTTTTACATTGGATTACAAGTTGTTGCGAAACGGATCCGAACCTGTTGGTTCGGTGAAGACCGTCCATGTACTGGTAGACAAGCGAACCGGGCAAACACTCACGTTGTTGCCGGACCTTCGCACCAAGCTGGCGACTATCTCAGCTTCCTGATCAGTTCTCGCGCCAAAGCGGCGAAGTAAGGGCGACTTGGCTTGAGCCCGGCATCAACTTCGCTCGGCCATTCAAAGAAGTACTCGGGAAACTTGTACTTCGGCAAATGGTCGGACATGACATCTTTAAGCGACGACAGATCTATCTGCGCGTTATCAACCATTCGAACAAAGGCCGCCGGTCGATCTCCCCACTGAACCGACTGTACGGGGACGACCAGAACAGCCTCGACCCCCGGGCAACTTCGGATCACCGCCTCGATCTCCTCAGGATGAATGTTTTCACCGCCGGAGATAAACATGTTGTCTTTGCGTCCAGTCACTGTCAGGTAGCCGAAAGGATCGATGCTGCCGATGTCCCCGGTATGGAACCAGCCATCTGCATCGGTGGGAGTCTCGATACCCGATTCCGTCACATACCCTGAAAAGAGCGTCTTACCACGCACACAGATCTCGCCAGTCGAATCGACCATCAATTCGCGATACGGCAGGAGCCGTCCGGAAGTTCGCAACTTCTCGACCGACTCACCCGCGGCCGTGGTTGTTACTTGTGACCCCATTTCACTCAGTCCGTAGCTTGTATGGATCGGAAGGCCGGCATCAAGACTCCGTCGAATGAGTGTCGTGTCAATCGCGCTTCCGCCGAGCAGGATCGCCTTGAGGCTTGGCAGGCGAAGTCCACGGCTCTCGATGCTATCGAGCATACGTGAAAGTTGAGTAGCGACGAGCGACAGATGCGTTACTCTGCATTTTGAGCAAGCATCAATGAGAGACTCGTTTTCATCCGCAATGACAATCTCTCCCTCCCCAGCAATAGCGCGGAACACGATTCCCAGTCCGCCGACATGATACAGCGGCAAGGAAAGAAGCCAGCGGTCATTCTCGCCGAAACGTATGTTCTGGTTCGAGCCGACCGCGTTATACCAGAGATTGCTAAGGCTGAGCAGCACTCCCTTGGCTTGGCCGGTTGAGCCTGAGGTCATGACAATTACGACAGGACGATCCTCGGGCAAATTGGGTACAGGCGCGCTCGCGTTGGATGGTGCCAACAACCCATCAAAGGAAAATGTCAGTATGTCTGTGGTATCAGTGTTAACCCCTCGCTCACTAATCCATACGCTACAGCCAAAGCTCTGCGTCAATTCGCGCTGAACCAAATAGGGTAGCTTAGGATTGACGGGGAAAGCTGTCGCTCCAGCTTGCATTGTCGCAAGGATCGCGATCACCGTCGGAAGGGAGATTGTGGCTTCTATCGCAATCCGACTACTCGGTACAACTCCACTCCTGCACAAATTGGCCGCCGCCGCGTCAACCATAGCGGCAACATCCTGGCGTGAGATATGGCGACCGGCTACAGTCAATCCACACGCGAGGTCATGCATGGTAGACCTCCGTCAACCTGTCGGTTCGAATGTCCAGTGTGATGGTTCGTCGCGAATCGAGTTGCAGGCGGCCGGCTGATATTGGCAAGTGTCGCTGAAGGAGATTCTCTTTGAACCAATCCGATGTATCCAGCCCACAGGGGATATCTGGCGCGATCTGAGCCGCGAAATGCCCAAGCATGGTTAATCCAATATCTGTCTCAAAAGATGAACTGACCACCGGCATGACATTATTCGTTTCTGCCCATTTGGCCCAGGCCAGTGCTTTGGTGAAACCGCCAAGTAAGGTTGGTTTCAGAATCAAAGCCTTAAACCCATCGAATCGCTTCAGCGTGTCGGGCGCTTGTTTGACCAGCGATTCATCGAGTGCGATAGGATGTTGCCATCGTTTTCCGAGTTCAGCCAACTCCGCGCTATTTTGTAATGGCTCCTCGACGTATTCAATATCAAGTATCTCGATCGCCTTGCCGAACGACAGAGCCTGCTCCAGTGTCCAGGCGCGGTTGGCATCTAGACGAAGAGCAGCCCTTTCACCCAGTCTCGCATGAACACGGTAAACCAACGCGACATCTTGTTCGAGCGATTGCCTTCCAACCTTCAATTTGATAGCCCGATATCCTTGATTAACCAGCAGAGTCGACTGCCGCAGCATATCGTCTTCGCTCCCCGTCAGCAGACCGTTCAATGGAACCATATTGCTGGAAGGGGTTGTGTTGATGAAAGAGATGGCGCGGTGCTCCATCTCTGCCGCCAGATGAAGCATGGCTGATTCGATACCGACCCTGACCGAAGGCAACAATTCGAAGTCGAGTGAGTCGACAAGTTCTTCGACGTCACTAAGACTGGTGCGCACCGGCAAACCCTTTAGTAATGCCGCTAATTGCTTTGACTGCGCGAGTGCGCCTTCGAGAGATTCCCGGCTGAACCCGGGAAGCGGAGAGATTTCTCCCCATCCCCGATACCCGTTTTCGCTCTCCAAACAGAGCACGACTCCCTCTCGTTCCAGATGCGGCTCATTCCGGAGATATAGAGTTCTCGCGAATGGCAGTCGATAACGAAACAGTCTGGCCGCGGCGATCTTCACAACAACCATCCAACGGAAAAGAGGATCGCGTACATGAGTTCAAGTTTTCCTGTCGCGGCCAGCGTCTCGTTGAGGATCGGGCCGCTGTCGCGGCGTACCGATTTGATCACCGGGATCGCGGCGATGACCGTCAGGGCCGCGATCATAACTTGTTGCTTGTCCGGAACCGATAGAGAGAGATAGACCGGGATCGCCGCGGTCGCCAGAATGACCGCGCCAACATATTCGCGAATCGCAAAGAACCTTCCGAATCGGACGGCCAGTGTCTTTCGCCCCGCGCGTGTATCAGACTCGATATCGCGAAGATTATTGACTGTCAGAATGGCGACCGAAAAGAGCCCGGGCGCGCACCCGGCAATGATCACCTCGTTTGGAACCGACAACGCCTGTACATAGTAGGTTCCTGCTGTCGCTACCGGACCAAAAAATACGAACGCGAACAGGTCCCCCCATCCGTGATATCCAAGCGGATATGGTCCTGCAGTATAGAGCACTGCAAACAGGATTGAGCTCAATCCGATGATCACTATCGGCCATCCCCCACGGTAGACTAGATAGACACCGAGAAGAAATGCCAGCATCAGCACAATTGCTGTTGCCGCCTTCATCGCACCGGGTGAGACGAGTCCAGCCTGCGTGACACGCATGGGGCCGAGTCGATCCGCCTTGTCGATCCCTTTGACATAGTCGATATAATCATTGGAGAAATTGGCCGCTACCTGCAAAAGTACTCCGGCCAACAACGCGGCAAGCGCAGGCAACAGCTCCCCCTTCCCCGCGGCATATGCCATCGCAATGCCAATGAGTATCGGAGAAATCGAGGCCCACAGCGTTTTGGGCCGCGCGGCCAAGAGCCATACCTTGAATCCAGAAGGTGGATTGCTGCTCATAACAGTTTAGGGACGGCGCGGGAATTTCCCGAAATTCGGTTTCCGTTTCTGCACGAATGCGTCGCGACCCTCCTGAGCCTCTTCTGACATATAGTACAAGAGCGTAGCGTTGCCAGCCAACTCCTGCAGTCCGGCCTGACCATCGCAGTCCGCGTTAAGCGCGGCTTTAAGACATCGTATCGCGAGCGGCGAGTTGGCCAGGATCTCGCGACACCACTGCATGGTCTCTGCCTCGAGTTGGTCTAGCGGAACTACGGTGTTGACCAATCCCATCTGGAGCGCTTGTTGCGCGTTGTACTGACGACAGAGGAACCAGATCTCGCGCGCCTTTTTCTGTCCGACCAGTCGCGCCATGTAACTGGCGCCATAGCCGCCATCGAAGGATCCCACTTTCGGTCCAGTCTGGCCGAAAATCGCGTTATCCGCGGCGATGGTGAGGTCGCACATCATATGCAGAACATGACCGCCGCCGATCGCGTAACCTGCCACCATCGCGATGATCGGCTTGGGACACGTTCGCATCTGGCGTTGGAAATCGAGCACATTGAGGCGATTCACCCCTTTGGCATCCTTGTATCCGGCCTCTCCGCGAATCTTCTGATCCCCGCCCGAGCAGAATGCTTTCTCCCCGGCGCCAGTCAGAATTATCACGCCGACCGACTCGTCTTCGCGCGCATTTGCGAGCGCATCCGACATTTCAAAGACCGTCAGCGGACGGAACGCGTTGCGCACCTCAGGACGGTTGATGGTGATCTTTGCGATACCTTCCGCCTTATGAAACAAGATGTCTGTGTATGTGCCCGCAGATTGCCATGTGATCTCTGCCATGCTGTCCTCTCATGTTATTAAAAACGCGCGTAAGCGCGCAATATATGTCTCCGGCTGCTCCAAATGTACTATGTGTCCCGCATCGGGAACTATCTCCGCCCGACAATTGGACATTGCTACTGCCATTTGCCGTGCCAGCGCGGCATATTTCGGATCAAGTTCGCCGGCGAGGCAGAGCGAGGGGATCTCAATACTTTTCAGAGCATCCCAAAGTGGTGTCATTGTGCCGGTCCCTGACTGACGAAGTGATTTCGCCAGCTCGTTGGGTTCATTCTGTCGGCGCCTGGCTGTCAATTCCGACAGCAGATCTGGTCGCTCGGCCAGTGATGCGAACAACGGCTGTCGATACCATGACTCCACAAACTGCTCCAACGGCAATTGCTCGAGTTCTCCTGCCTTTAGTTCGTCGCTGGCGATCCGCTCGCGACGCGCTTCTTCATCCTTCAGGCCTGCCGTCGTAGATTCAAGCACAAGTCTGATCACTCGCGAAGGGAATGTCACCGCCAACTGCAACGCCAGTCTCCCTCCCATTGAGTAGCCAACCAACGCGAATTGCTCAATTGAAAGGTCATCCATTAGCGCTGCCACCTGGGTCGCCTCTCCTACTATCGAATAGTACTCCTTCGGCAGTGACAGGCTGCTACCATGACCGGGAAGGTCGACTGTTATTATGTGTAGACGATCCAATAATCCCTCGGCAACTTCTTTCCAATCGCTCGAATCCCCCATAAAGCCATGGAAAAACACCACAGCGGGCGAGGACGGGTCACCGAACGAACGATGATTTAAACGGTCTGTCTTCATTCGTTCCCTTTGTCCAGCTTGGCGGCCGCTCCGCTCACTAGCTGTTGATGAAACGATTGGTTGCGAACTCGATCTATCGCTACCTCTATTACGCACGACCCATTCTGCGTTCTTGTACGAGATAGCGACTCGAGGAACTGACTAGTCGTTTCTACATGCTCATATCGAAGGTGGAACATCTTTGCGGCATCCTCGAATCGATATCCGTGTGGAGTCACAAAGTACTTCTCAAAGACATCTCCGGCCTCGGAAATTGGCAGGTGCCCGAATATCCCTCCGCCATTGTTATTGATGACGATGATCGTCAGTTCCACTTCCGTTTCTCTAAGCAGAGCCAGTGAATTCAGATCGTGCAGCATGGCCAGATCGCCGATCAGAACGGTCACTCGCCGACCAATGCCCGCGGAATATCCGGCCGCAGAGGCAATAGCGCCATCGATGCCGGAAGCACCTCTGTTGGCGCCGACAGTGTACCAATTCGCTCGTGGACAGGCAAACATGTCGAGAACCCGTATCGGCATGCTGGAAGCGAGCCAGAATGTGTCGTTCATCTCAACTTCAGATGTAAGCAGATGAGCAAGCAACGGCTCGGTCAAATCAGTGGATGCCGCAAAGTTCTGTTCGAGGAAGGAATCTACTTTGGCCGATGCCGAGGCCCATCGATTGAACCAATCAGTGGGCGGGCAAATGTTCACCATGCTCTCAATCTGGGTGCAAACGTCGACCAAGTCACTCTGCACACGTTGTGTAACCCGGTCGATTGGATCATGCACAAAAGGGTGATCCAGAACCTGAATGTAATCTCGTGGTGCCGAACTCTCGAGATACGAGAGGAGCCGTTTGGATGTCAGCCGAGAACCGAATTGAATGACCGTGTCGGGTCGATATGATGATGCGAAATTTTCGGACGCCAGGCTCAGGTCGAAGAAATCTATGCGCGTTCGTATCTCCCCTCCTCTCAGACCGGAACCGATATCAGCGATCATCGGCCAACCCAAGTGATTGGCAAGTGACGCGATCGCCTTTCTTTCGGAATCTCGCTTCAGCGCCCCAATTACAAAGAGTCCCCTTGTGGTGGATTCAAGTACGTGCTTGATCCCGGACAGCTCATTCTCCGTGATCGGCGGCTGCGTTTGACCTGCAGATGTGAACGGCTTCTCGTCGGCCGTCCATTCCGCTATCTCAGAAGCATACTCTTCCAGATCCTTACTAGAGGTCGACGGTGCCAGCGGCTCGCGAAACATGCAGTTCATATGAACGGGGCCCGCGGGAGACGTTAGCGCAACGGCGACCATTTCGTCGACTGTCTTTAACAAGACTGTAAGCGAAGTCTCAGTGGTTGGACACACCAAGTCGTGAGCCCATCTCGCATATGAGCCAAATATCCCGGGCTGGGTGATGGTCTGGTTTGCTCCCTTGTTACGCAGCTCCGGAGGGCGATCCGCCGTCAGGAGGATCATTGGAACGCAGTCAACCGAAGCTTCTACGACCGCCGGCAGGTAGTTCGCTACCGCAGTGCCGGAAGTGCAGATCAATGCCGCCGGTTTACCTGTCGCTCGAGCGTGGCCTAGCGCGAAGAACGCCGCGCCACGCTCATCGTAGTGAATCACCGATCGCGCACGTTCATTTCGCGCAACCGCCACAGTCAGCGGGGCCGAGCGCGAACCAGGGGAGATCACAAACTGTGTCATGCCGAAGCGCACCAGTTCTTCGACCATCACCGAGGTCCAGAGGGTATTGATATTGGAAAGGTCGGGCGTCATTGCGCGTTCAGGATCGACGCAAATGTATTGAACTTCTGATCGATCTCTTCCCACTCGGCGTTTGGATCGGAGCCCCGGACGATCCCGGCCCCGGCTGTCAGTAGTAACTTCTCGTTGCGGATCACCGCCGACCTGATCCCGACAGCAAACTCAGCCTCGTTAGGTGACATCCAACCGATCGGTCCGGCGTACGGTCCGCGGTCGAAAGACTCAAGCACCGGGATCAATTCGAGCGCGTTCGTTCTCGGATATCCTCCCACCGCCGGGGTCGGTTGCAGCGCTCGCAAAATGTCGTCATCAGTAATGCCCGGTCGAAGGTCCGCCTCGATCTGGATCACCAGATGCTGAACCTGACTGAGTTGCACGACTGTGGGAGATGAACCGGCCGTGATCCTGCTGGCGAGTGGTTTAAGCGATTCCGCGATTCCGCGGACAACCAGCTCATGCTCGGTACGATCTTTTGACGAATGGAGCAGATCATCGCGATAGCGCGCATCCTCTTCAGCGGTCTTTCCACGCGGGCGTGTCCCTGCAACCGCTTCGGTCTCGATACGATTGCCGATACGCTTGTACAGTCGTTCGGGAGATGCTCCCACAAAGGGGTCGTGTGATCTGCGGTCAAACCCGAATAGGTAGCTATCGCTATTGCGTTCTCGAAGTCGTTTCAGAATCTGCCAGGGACTGGGTTTCTCCGCGAATCTATAGCGCACCTGTCGCGCCAGTACGATCTTCGACAGTTCATCCCTTCCAATCGCCGCAATTGCCCGGTTAACCGCCACAGCCCACTCGAGGCGCGACTGCACTTCGATTCTATCGATAAGCGGCGGGAGCGCAGTATTGTCCACATAGTCCCAGGAGAGTGAAGAGAGCCCCTCCCGCAATATCTCGATATCCCCGCCATGCGCGAGTTGGCACTCCAACCATGTGCAATGTCGATCGGTAATCATCTCGATGTCAGGCAAGACAAAGGACCGAGGAGTCGTACTGAATGATGCCGCGGGCTCGAAGCGGTCATTACCCAAAAAACCAAAGCTATTGAATGCGCGCGCTGTTGGTGGAGCATCAGTGTCGTCGCTCGGCGGCTCCGTGATCTCGAATTGAGGTAACATCCCCATGCGAACTGTCGGAACGTTCAGGCCGAACCTTGGAAGCGTGATGGCCGCGTATTCGATATCTTTGGAGCGCGAACGCCAATAGAACTTGGTGATAACTTCCTGTGCATCCAGCCAGTCAAGAAGATCAACCGAGGATATTCTCATAGACAGCCGGACGGGTTCGTTGAAGGTCACCCGTTCCGCGGATATGCTGGACAACCGCGAGAGCAGTTCCTGCGCGCCGTCGGCACCCGTAACCTCAACAGATGTCTGAGGTGTCGTGCTCACAGCTTGTCCCCGGTATAGATCGTGGCAATTCCGAAGGTAACCTCGGTCGCCTGCACATTGATGAAGCCTGCTTCTGCCATTAAAGTGCAGAACGCGTCACCATAGGGGAAGGTTTCGACTGTCTGATTCAGGTAGCGGTACGCATATGAATCGCCGGAAATAAGCGAGCCGAGTCGCGGCAGAACGTGCCGGAAGTAGAACAAATATGCTTTTCGAATGAAGGTGTTCCGCGGTAGCGAGAATTCCAGTATCATGGCCCGCCCTTCCGGACGGAGCACTCGATACATTTCCCGCAAAGCGGTCGCCACATCGAGAACATTGCGAATCCCAAACGAAATAGATACCACGTCAAACTGGGCGTCATTGAATGGTATTGCGCCTGCATCGCCGGTCTTCATTCGGAGCAGGTTCCCTAATTTGCGGCTTTCGATCTTCTCCCGTCCAACCGCAAGCATCCTCTCGGCCAGATCAACCCCGACACCAGACCTGAGTTTGCCGGTCTCGGCAAGTGTCAGCAATTGATCACCGGTGCCGGTAGCCAGATCGAGAACATCGAGATTACCGCGAGTAGGTAACATCCCTGCCATTTGGCGTCGCCAGGCGACATCGCGATTGCCGGACAGAAGATGATTGAGCAGATCGTAGCGATGCGCGATCCGGTCAAACATCTTGTGGACCTGCTGGCGTGACGGGGTATCCGGATGAGTCACTAATGCTTCCTCTCGACCGTTCATCCAGCTAATATAGCGGTAATCAGTCGTGGTTCAAGTCATTCGCGCCAATTGCCTGTCATGGCGTAATCGATTGCAATATAACCGCATAGACTGCATGAAAAAAGGGGCCGGGTCATCCAGTGACCTCGACCCCGCTTGTTCGTCAGAATCTCGACGTCAGCCCAACAAGCCGAAATAGAATAGAACCGGCAGTATCAGACCGGCGATGATCGCTTCACCCCCTATCAATCCTGATGCTACAGTAACCGAGTGGTGTTCATACGACTCCTGGTCGATCTTCGACCAGATCCACCCCGCCACTGAACCGATACCTACCGCCAGATTAAGTGTCCCCGGAAGGATCAGTGCAAATCCAAATCCGGCCGCGCTTGGTATCCAACTCCAGTGAGTGAAGTGGCGCATCACTACCAGCACTACTCCAAGCACACCAGCTATGACGGTCCACAAAAGCGCGTCGGGCGGGAAAGCCGCGATCCCCTTGGACATCAGCACCGCCATGTTGGATAGCTTAAGACCTGTCGGCGCGACCAGTTCTTCGCCAAGTTTGTATCTATTGGTCAGGATCGGATACATGATCGCCACCGACGCCGCACCGATGCCAACCGCGAAGAACTGTACCCAGGTCAGAAGTCTCGGTGTTGAGCCAACCAGCTTGCCGGTCTTAAAGACCTGCATCAGACCTTCTCCCTGTGAGTTGATATTCCCTGCCATACCGGCCGCCACCAGGTTGTGACCGATCGATGGCGAGAATATCCTGAAGACCGCCTGGAGTGTATTCGCCATGAGCGAAACGGGGCCGTTATTAGTTTCGCCGAGTACCCTCACGCCAACCAGGATCAACGGCAATCCAAGTATCACCGACAATACGGTCTGCCAGAACGGAAGGGAGAAATTGGTATGTTGAAAGAAAGCGAGGAGCAGCGTGAACAGCACCGACATGATGATAATCGTGCGCAATGAAACATCCTCGCGGCTCTCGCTCGAAGATTTTTTCACCTGAAGCGTTTTGAACATCGCTACGAGTGAACGCCAGCGAAGCAATACCGCGGTCAGCGCCGCCGTTATCATCAGCGCGGTCGCCGGCCACATAAACCAAAGCATAGCGATCGAGAAATGATTACCTGCGATGTACCGATTGGCCAGCCCGCCATGCTGTGACAGGAACTCTGTCTGTTCGGGAGTCAGAGCGGCACCGCTGGAGATGAGAGTCCGCACCTGATCGACATATTCCGGAGCGACATTCGAGAGTACAATCTGCATCCCCGCGTGATCCATGATGACTGGTCCGAACAGATAGACCGCGAGTGTACCGGCCAGCATCGAGACGCCGACATTCAGTCCGATCAGCATCCCGGTGCCGAGTGAGAGCACGTTCCACTCCATCCCAATAGCGAACCGTCCGGCGAAATTCCAGGTATGCAACACCGCGTAGCCGTCGCGGAAGAAAGCCACCACCGCGCCGATCACCGCGCTGAACCCAAGTGTCCGCAAGCGACTGCCGCCTTGCTTACCCTCAGTCGAGTCCAGCACATTGATCGTCTCGGCCGCGGCGACGCCATCGGCGAAGATCATCTGCGGATCCTCAACAAAGTACCGACGGAACAGCGCGGAGAAAAAGACACCGATCGCGCCGGAGCAGAAGAGCCAGAAGAACATCTGCCATGCACCGATTTTGATGTGTGCTTCGGCCGGGACAGACTCATTCATTTCCAGATAACCAAAGGCAGCCGCCACGACACACATGAAGGCGGTCGAGGCCGCGGAGGTCGCCGCGGATTGGATGATGTTATTCTGCAGGCGATTCTGCCCGCGCGTTTTGCGGGCGAAGATCAACAGGAAGAGAGCACCGAGAAATGCGGCAAGGACCGAGACATTCGGGCCCATCCCCAATTTTAACACAATGTACGGATAGGCCATGGAGATAATGGCCGAGATAACAAACGCACCGACCATCGATTGCCACGTGATTTCCTTCGACGCCATAAGCACTTCCTTTCGGATGGCCGATTCTGCCCGGCCGATAAAGTGTCTGAATTGAGCTAAGAAAATCTGCCAGCAGGCCATCACGCAACCGTTTTTTGCGATATAGGACAATAAGTTACGGGTTTTTCATGCAAGCTGACGCACCGTGAAACCAACAGCCACGAAGTACGTATTAGTAGCATAGACTACTACTATTCACGAGGACGCATGAAAAGGGATATAACTGAAGCTCTGCAGGATCTGGGACTAACCGGTCTCGAGGCGGGGATTTACGCCCATTTATTGGCACATTCACCGCTGACCGGATACGCTATCGCACGGCAGATCGGTAAACCGACCGCGAATACATATAAAGCACTCGATTCCTTGGTTGAACGTGGGGCGGTTCTGATGGAGTATGGCAAGACCCGAGTCTACCGAGCCATCTCAGTTGCCGATCTTCTGGCCTCACTGGAACAACGACACCGCATGGTAGGCGCGGAGTTGATTGCGGCGGCAGGACAGATCGCTTCGCATGAAACGGATGACCGCGTTTATCAGATAGGCTCGGTGGATCAGCTCTTTCAACAATTCCGCCGGATGCTCCAGCGTGCGACCAAAGTCGCCGTCTTCGACCTCTTCCCCCGCTCTGCTGAAACATTGAAAGATGATCTACGTGCGGCAGCCGCACGCGGAGTGAAGACAGTTGTGAAGATCTACGCGCCGATTGATATACCCGGTGTTGATCTGGTGATGCACACCAACCCCAGTACTTTAAAGCGATGGCCCGGCGAATGGGCGAATGGCGTGGTTGATGGCACGGTCTATCAGGTTGCGTTTCTCTCGCGTGACTGCCGCTCGGTTCGACTCGCCGTCAGAAGCGAGAGTCCCTATCTCGCCTGGATGTACCACCACGGCCTGGTCTCCGAACTGATGACTACCGCTGTGTCAGCGGTTCTGCAACGAGGCGGGAATATAGCGGAGATCGAGGCCGCGCACGATAGATATCGTGAACTATTGACCGACGAAGCTCCCGGATTGACCGCACTCAGAGAACGATTCACCGACTCGGACTGACCATCATGCCAACAATTTTCAATACAATAGAGAGGTTTTTATGAACTGGAAGATCTACCTCCTCGCTTGTCTCAGCGCAATCGCTCTGCAGATGACAACCGGCGCCGCCGCGCCGTCAGATTGGACCAAAGAACAGATACTGGAGAATTGGAAAGCCGCGACTAAAACATCCAGTCAGCCAGGTATGGGGACACATATCACGGCTGAGTTGAAAGCGTCTGGCCTAACTGGAACGTACGAAGAATGGACAGCCGCGGATGGCCGCTATCGCTTCAAACTCGACCTGGGAAACGGCCTCTTCGTGCAGGAAGTGATCATGCTCGGCGACTCCGCCTGGCAGCGTGACAAGACTGGCAGGGTTTCGCCATTGGAAGGAGTCGATCTTCAGCGTGTCAGATCTTCGCGTTATTTCTCGCAAGGCCTGCAGTTCACCCCAGATTTCGGCGGGGCGGAGATAACGGTCGTCGAGGCCGACTCCTCTTCTATTGCAGGACTTCGCATCACCCCACCCAATGGCATTATGACCACCTACTATTTTGATTCCCGGTGGTTGCCGCACCACTCGACCACTCCATCGGACGACCGGGTCACAACGTCATGGTACGAAAACTATCAGGAAATGGGCGGATCGATTGTGGCTACCTTTACTCGCCAGCGGACTGGTACGGACAGCCGTTACGATGTTGAGACCAAGCTTCTTACGTTCGAGACCGGCGTGACTCCGCCGGATGAACTATTCTCGGTCGCCCCCACGGCGCTCAAGGATTTCAGCTTTGCCGACGGCGACCGTGCGCTGTCTATCCCGATCCAACTGAGCGGCAACCATATTTACGTGCCGGTGAGCATCAACGGCAAAGCGAAGAAGTGGTTCATTCTCGATACCGGCGCCGAAATGGGAGTGATAAATAAATCGGTAGCCGAGGAACTGGGTTTGACCATGTCCGGCGATATGGAGGGACGTGGCGGCGGGGAGCAATCCATCTCGGTCTCGTTGGTGTCAGATCTCACGCTGGAGGTTTCGGGCGCAACTGTCACCGGTCAGACTTTGGCCGCGGTCGCGCTCGACGCGCTGGAGCCAAAGATCGGCCGTCGCATGGAAGGGATTCTTGGTTCCGAGTTCTTCCACCGATTTGTCGTGCAGATAGACTATGAGAACAAACTCCTGCATCTGTACGACCCGGCGACCTTTAGATACGAAGGATCAGAGCAACCGATCCCGATCATCCTCGAATCGAATCTCCCGATGATCAACATCGCGTTTCAGGTAAACGGCTGTAAGAAATCGGTCGGCAAATTCCTGATGGATACGGGCGCCAACTCGGCAATCGATATATCCTCCCCCAAAGTCGAGGCAGACAGCCTTGCGCAGTGTGCGAGCAGAGTCTACGCGGGGAATATCAGCTATGGTGTGGGTGGCGCGAGCAAGCAATTGGCAACGCGAACTGATATTCTCGAATTCGGCGGACATGCAGTGCCGAGTCTTATTGGATCACTGATGCAGGATAAGTCCGGAGCGGGAGCGAGCAAGGATCGCGACGGTCTTATCGGCGGCGACCTCTTCAAACATTTCACGATCACGTTTGATTATACCGGCCGTCGTCTCTGGCTGAAGCCGAATGGCCAATTCAATGAGATTCCACAGCTCGACATGTCCGGGATGAAATTCGAAGCTCACGGAAAGAGCTTCGACACAATCGTAGTCGCGGTGGTGATATCTGGCTCGGTCGCCGAACAGGCAGGGATCAAGCCGGGGGATCAAATCGTCTCAGTTGACGGGCGGACTGTTGAAGGGATGACATTGGAGGATGTGAAGGCGAAGTTCCGCATCGCCAACCCGGGACTTAAGGTCGAGTATATGCGCGACAGAAAGAAAGACTCCGCAACGCTGAAACTTGAGCCGGTGATATAGCTGCGCCAGCTGATTTGTTTACGCAGGCCGGATCTTTTGTCCACCAGAAAATGGCGAAGGATCCGGTTTCGCGTCATCACTTAGCTCGACAACCGTACCGCTATCGCCAGCACCGCAAAGACCAGGGCGAGATTTATTCCTATCAACGCCCGTCCAT
>CAZCZL010000010.1:0-127902 GCA_964503315.1 uncultured Ignavibacteriales bacterium
GCACGATCTCCAGCATCAACAACGCCAGCCCGCCATACACGAACCAGTGGAACAGCTCTTTATATTGAACATGCGACGCGACCTTGCGTTCGGTCTTCTCCAGCTCATCGATACGGGTGTAGATCTCGTTCAATTCCTCACCTGAGCGGGCGCGGAAATATCGGCCGCCGGTCCGATCGGCGATCTGCTGGAGCGACTTCTCGTCGATCCGCGTCGGCTGATAAACGTACCGTTTGCCGAAAATCGGGTCCTGCACCGGAAACATCGCGTTCCCCGGTTTTCCACAGCCGATCGTATATACCTTGATATTCATGGCCTGTGCCAGGTTGGCCGCGGTGAGCGGGTCGATCTCGCCGGCGTTGTTCTCGCCATCGGTCAGAAGAATTATTACCTTTGATTTGGATTCGCTCTCCCGCAGTCGATTGACCGCCGTCGCGATCCCCATCCCGATAGCCGTGCCATCATCGACCGTCCCAAAATCAACCTGATCAACAAAATTGAGCAATACGCCATAATCTGTGGTCAACGGACATTGCGTGTAGGCATACCGCGCGAAAACTACCAAGCCGATCCAGTCGTTCGTCCTCTTCTGGACAAACTTCTTCAATTCCTCCTTGGCGACATACAACCGGTTGTTCGGCTTGAAATCTTCAGCGGTCATCGAAGATGATACGTCCAGCGCCATCATGATATCAACACCCTCGGAAGTAACGTCAGTCACCTCCGTCCCCGACCGGGGACGCGCAAACGCCATCACCAAAAGCGCGATCGCCAGAATTCTGAGAACAGCCAGGACAAACCGGTAGCGTTGCCGATTCGAACGCGCCGCGCGCTTGACGATCCGGATATCAGAATACTTGAGCGTGGCGGACTGGTACCGATGTCGCTTGACATAAAAGAGCCACATCCCGATCAGGATCACCAGCCCCGTCAACAGAATGGCGATAGCCGGGATTACCAGACCGGATTCACTGAAGAGGTTGAGCGCCAGTCCGCCGAATTCAAGCGCGTTCATTGGCCGCCCCCACTCGAAACTGACTGCGAAGCGCCGCTTGTTACATGAAGCTGGGTTTGTTGACGCCGCTCTTCCTCGACTCGCACCAAACTGACAATTGAGTGCGCGAGATCAAAATCCTCATCCGCCCGTTCGCGCGCGGGGACGTATTTCGCGAATTTCACCAGATCCGCATGCTTCAGCAGTTCGGACGTCTGGGCATACAGCCCTTCCGGAAGTTCCATTCCTTTGAAGATCGTCAGAAACTCCTCGGTCGTCATATCAAGCACGGTGATGCGATAGACGCGCCCAAGAAATCCACGAACTATCTCCGTCAATTCGATATAGAATTCCTTGTACTTCTCTTCTCCTAACAGCGGGCCGGATTGCAGGAGCGCCAACTTTTCGTACGCTATCTCCCATGGCGGGCGAAGATCCACCGGCTCCTCTGCAACTGGTTTCTTGCGCAATCTCCACCAGAGGATCAATCCGGCCAACAACGTGACGATCAGTCCACCGACTACATAGTACGGCACCCAATTCCGCTTGAATTCGTACGGATCCTTCGTCGGTCGAATGTCCACCGAATCTCCGGCATTTTCCAGCATCGACTTGATCTTGATCGGCACAGGCTCGGCCAGCATCACTTTGCGGCTCTTGTCCGGCATCTCAAACAGGATCGGGATCGGCGGTATGATATAGTCACCGGTCGTGAACGTGCTTAAGACAAACGTCGTGGTCGTCTGAGTACGCCCGCCATCAAGTTTCTTCTCTTTGTCCGGGTCGTAATCTTTGACGTCAAACGCCCCCAGATTGGCGCCTAGCGGTGGCGGGACCAGGGTGATCGCTGAATCATGCACGATCGTCACTTCATATGTGATCAGATCGCCAATGAACACCTCAGCTCTGTCTACCGAGGTCGTAATGGTGATCCCCGGAATAGACTTCACCGTATCCGGCTCCGCCTGCGCAAACACGCACGAGGGGACTACGAGCAGCGCAAGCGCGACCGCGCTCAAAACCACTACTATTTTCAGCGATCTCTTCATCTAAAGGTTCTGATCCAGAAATTCAACTTTCTCGGCTTTGGCCAGATTATCCAGGTACTCGGCATAGGCAGACTGCGCCTTCTGCGACTGATAATCCATCATCACCTGCTGTTTGACCGAATCAAACGGCTTGTTGTCGTATCGCGTATCCTTGTTGGCCAGATAAAAATTGTGCACATCCTCGGCCTCCACTTTTAGGCCGGGGAAGACTTTTTCAGAGAGATATTTCTGCACCACCAAAGATTTCAACATCTGTTCCTTCTGTTGCGCTATCTCCGGATCCTTATCCATCCCCTCTCGCATGGCCGCGCGATACATCAACTCGACCCCCACATACTGACGCAGGAACTCCCGCCTGGATTCCTTCGATGTTATCTGCCGCTGCGATTGCTCTGGCAATGACTGTATCTGCTTCTCGACTTCAGAGCGATAGATCGTTTTGTCGCCTATCTTTGCTACTGGTATATCTCCCGGCACAACCGGCTTGGCATCGATATCGGTCGCCGCGCCCAATTCCCTGCGCGCGTCCAAATGGTGCCCGATCTTTTCCAGTGAGGTCACCAGATTCTGCGATGCTTCTGAGACGAACGAGCCATTCGGGTCGTATTCTCGTGCCCGCACATACCAAGCCGCCGCATTCTCGAAATCCTTCAAATCCTCGAAATAGACTTTGGCCACAAGAAAACTGATACTCCCTTTCTGCGCGTTGTCCAATCCGCCATCCTCCAGGATCGTCTCGTATTCCTCGATTGCCGCCGCAAACAACTTATTATCCCGCAATTCTCCGGCGATCTTCTTGGATTTCTCCACATCGATCTTCGCGCCGCCCGAATTGCATCCCGCGACTAGCGCAAGCCCGCACACCAGACCCGCGATCAGTACATATCTGCCCAGACGTACACCCTGCATACTCGTTACAGTCTCCGTTCCCGCATTTTGAAGAAGTTGATCAGCGGCACGATGTACGACTGATCCGTCCGTATATTAATGAAATCAAGATTGATCAATTGGAATGACCGCTTCAGCGCGGTGACATCCTCCTGCGAACGCGCCGCGAACTCCTTCCGAAATGCGCGCGACCCGGTATCCACCAGGAGCACCTCGCCCGTCTCTGTATCCTCCAGCTCTATCAGCCCGAAATCCTCAAACACCGTTTCTCTCGGATCCGTGACCTTTATCCCGATTATGTCATGTTTGTTGTTCGCAATCTGGAGCGGCTTGTAGAATCCTTCGGACATAAAGTCTGAAATGAGAAAGATCACTGATTTGCGACGGACCACCCGGGACAGATACTCCAGCGCCCCGGCGATATCGGTCGAGATCCCGGTCGGCTTGAAATAGAGGATCTCCCGGATCAAGCGAAGCACATGCGCGCGCCCTTTTTTGGGCGGCACGAACTTTTCGATCCGGTCGGTGAAAATGATAAGCCCGACCTTGTCGTTGTTTTTGATAGCCGAAAATGCCAGCAGCGCACACAACTCGGCGGCTGTCTCCGACTTGAACCGTTCGCGTGTCCCGAATTTGCCCGATGATGACGCGTCAAACAAAAGCACAACCGACAGCTCGCGCTCCTCGCGGAACTTCTTGATATACGGCTGCCCCGTGCGCGCGGTCACATTCCAGTCGATCAACCGGATATCATCCCCCGGCTGATATTGACGCACCTCCTCGAACTCCATCCCCTGCCCCTTGAAGGTGGAATGGTATTCCCCGGAGAACAGGTCGTTGACCAGCCGCCGTGTCCGGATCTCGATCCGTCGTACTTTTTTGAGTATCTCTTTCGGGATCATGCTCGGCTCACGGAACGTCGATAGCGTCAAACACTTTCTTCACAATATCATCAGACGTTATCTCTTCCGCTTCCGCTTCGTAGGTCAGCAGGACCCGGTGGCGAAGCACGTCCGGCCCGATCGCCTTGATATCCTCAGGCGTCACATAGCCGCGCCCCTTGAGGAACGCGTGCGCCTTGGCCGCGAGATTGAGATAGATCGTCGCGCGCGGCGAAGCTCCAAACGATATCAGGTTGCTCAAATCGTTCAGGCGATACTTTTGCGGCTCGCGGGTCGCAAAGATCAGGTTGATGATATATTCCTTGATCTTCTCATCGACATATATCGAGCGGACCACTTCGCGCGCCCGCACGATATCCTGCGGTGAGATCACCTTTTCAACTTTGCGCGTCTCAACCGCGGTGTTGCGATCCATGATCTCCCGCTCTTCGGTCGGTGTAGGATACCCGACCTTCAGCATCAGCATGAAGCGGTCGACCTGTGCTTCAGGAAGCGGATATGTTCCTTCCTGCTCGATCGGGTTCTGTGTCGCCAACACGAGAAACGGTTCATCCAGCTTGTAAGTAGTATCGCCGATCGTCACCTGCCGCTCCTGCATCGACTCCAAAAGGGCCGACTGCACCTTGGCGGGGGCGCGGTTTATCTCGTCCGCCAGAATGATGTTGGCAAAGACCGGCCCCTTGCGCACCGTGAACTCCGCTTTCTGCGGATTGTAAATCATCGTCCCGATAAGGTCGGCCGGCAGAAGATCCGGCGTGAACTGGAGACGGCTGAACTTCACCTGGATCGCGTCTGAAAGAGATTTCACCGACAGAGTCTTCGCCAACCCCGGCACACCCTCGATCAGGATGTGCCCGTTCGCCAGAATACCGATCAACAACCGGTCGATCAGATAGCGCTGGCCGACGATCACATTGCTGATCTGACCCTGCAGCTTGTCGACGAACGAAGATTCTCGCTCGACTACCGCCTGGATCTGTTGAATATCCGTGTGCATCGATCCTCCACTCTATTTCTTCATCTGCATCTGTTCAAAGAATGTCCGTACTTCGGACTCCAGCCGTATCGTCTCCCCCGGTGTCGGCGGAAGCGGGCTGAACTTCTCGCGATCCGCGCGAAGTATCCATCCCGCGATCTTTTCCTTTTCCGCCTCGCTCAGGCTGGAGTTCTTGATCCCTTCCGCAATCTCCTCTGCGGAGTGTCCGCTGGTCGAGACACCGCAGGTTGCCTGAACAAAGTTCACCAATAGCTTATACAAACCTGTCTGAAACCGCTTCAAATCGGACCCAGAATCGGCCTGCAGTTGGGTCAGCCCTTCCAGGACAAGCGCGAGCGGTGACTTCTCTTCCGGAACCGGGCTTTTCCTCGCCTTCACGAAGCGCCATGCACCTACCCCTGCCCCTGTGGCAACCGCCACCCAGACGACTATCCACCCCCACAAGGGCAGTAGCGCGAAAGGTCCACCCGATCTGTTCACCGGCTTTGCCGCGGCGACGGTCAGGGTCATAGCCGAAGTGGTCAAGTCACCCGGAATCGAATCCGGCCAGGAGACGTAGTGGATGGTCATAGGCTCAATGCGCGCCAGACCGGGTCCGGTCGGAACTAAAGTAAACGTGAAGGTCTTCTGCGTAGTCTCCGCACCAGCAACAACTTGCGACGAGACCGAGGTTGCGAATCGCTGAACCCTGAGCTTCTCCAGGGTCGGCTGGACCGGACGGTCAAAAATGTACGTAGCCTGACTGCCGGGCCACTCAACGGTAATTGTCAGCACCGCCTGATCTTCGTATGGAATGGATGTTTTGTCGAGCGACTGCGCAAGGTCTATCCCCCGCGCTGTAGACACCGCTAATCCAAATACCAAAGCTGTGAGAATCAAGATTATCTGTTTATGCATAGTCCCTGAAACATCGGCCGACTGCCTTATCAAAGGTCCACTAAGCTAAACCCTGATAATGATTTGTCAAGTTCTAAGGTAGCCGGTTTCACCCGCTATCAAGGGGATTATACTGCCCCCGGAGCCGATGGTTTCGTCAGTTAACATTGTTTAACGTTCAGGCAACCAACAGTGCCACCAGCCCTAGCACCATTCCTGCCTTCAATCCCCGCCGCGCTCGCGTGAGATGGATCGGAGTAGGGTGCCAGAATGCGACGACCAAGAGCGTGGTCAGAGGAATATTGAGCACACAGATGACAATGAGCATATAACCCAGCCCGTACCATGCCATCACGTACGGAATCATCGTGACCACGGCGAGCAGCAGGTATAATCCCAGAGCTACGCCCAACGCAGCGCGTTCACCGAGCCAGAGCGCGAGCGATGACCCGCCACTCGCTCTGTCCCCTTCCATGTCTTCCACGTCTTTGACTATCTCCCGTATCAGGTGAAAGAGCACGGCGAATACGGCCGCAACCAGCGGGCCGGGAAGCACCAGTGTCGAATCACTATCAACCGAAAATCCACCGCACAAGAAGGGAAGTCCCGCAAGCAATGCCACCACCAGATTCCCCACAACCGGGATTCGCTTGAATGAGAAATTGTAGCCGAGCAACAAAAGCACCGCGCCACTTCCGATGATCCCAACCAGCTTCTCAGAGATCAGGATCAGAACAACGGCACACACGTGTATTACCACCGCTATCCCGACCGCCGCCCGATGAGAGATCTCACCCGCAGGAAGCGGACGATCAGGGTGGCTGATGCAGTCACTATCCCTGTCGACAATATCGTTCACGACATTCCCTCCCGCGCAGATGAAGAAGATTCCGAGCGAGGTTATCCAGAGTGCCGGTGTCACCTGAAGTCCGGCCGTCATGTACGCGCCGACGAGAACTCCCGCCACCGCCAATAGACAGTTGCCGAGACGGATCAATCTGAAATAGGAGGTGATAGACACAACGCAATCTATGACGTGAGCCACCCGGAGGCAAGATTTAGAGGCCGGAGAGAAACGTCACCGAAAGATACGGCTGGTCGAAACTTAGCTCTGGATTCCAGCCAAGAGACAACTGAATCGCCCGTTCGGGAGTTACCAGCGCGATCCCTCCGCCGATACCCTGTCGATATATCTCATCGGTTTCCCCTGCGAGCGGTATCTGCATCAACGCCCCATCCCAGAATCCGAATAAATAACCGCCGCGAAACCGCAATCGCGGCTCGATTGCCGCATATGCGCCTCGCTGCGCCGCGAACTGCTCCTGCTGGTACCCCCGCAGAGTTCCCGGCCCGCCGAACCAGAACAGCTCGGATATCGGCAATGACTCATCTTGCGTCTCCACGCCTCTGTATCCGAGATGCGTCATCAGCAGAATATCTCCTATTACTGGCCTAAAGAGCTCGGCAGATATTGTTGCCCGAGTATTATTGAATCCTCGTCCGACCCGTGCGCTATCCCCATCAACTGCCCGATACGCATATGTTACCGAGGTATTGAGCCTATACCCGGTCGAGGGATTGACCAGATCATCCAGAACGCTCCGCTCAAAGCTCAGCCCTACCTCATATCGGCTGTACCCTGCCGAATCGACTGGCTCCACTCGCTTCCCCCCTCCCAGTAGTCCAAGTGTACTTCCCTGAGATAGCTCAATATCAATCCCTGCTCGGGCCGTAAATTCGTAGAATTGTTCGCGATAATCTCGCGTTGATATTTCCGCGCGAAGCTCCGATCTTCCCAGCCAATTCGATGGCTGGCTGTAGGCAAGATCGAGCAGATTTCTCCCCTTCTGACGGCGCTCCGATCGCAGCGACACCTGTTTCCCCTCACCAAAGAGATTCGGGATCTGAAGTGACAGGTTCCAGAGCAATGCCTCCGCTTGATCATTCTGGTATCCTATCCCACCCGCGAGATTCATTTGCGGTCGCTCTACAAACCCTATGTTGATATCCGCTTGGCTATATCCGGAGAGTGGTGTGATGGTGATAGGCGGAAGATATTGCAAATACTTAATGGTACGGGACCGCTTTTCGATTCGGGCGATGAGTTCTTCGGTCAGGGTATCCCCCGGTCGTGCCATCAGCTCGCGTTCAACCACCTCTGACTTGGTTCGTCCCAATCCTTCAAAGACCAGTTTGTTCAAGGTCACGACCGGCCCCGGAGTGACACGCAATCGCACCAGTATCTTCGTTCCATTTCGTTCCAACGCGCTTACTGCTCCACGCGCGAAATAGTACCCCCGCGCATAATACTGCTCGAGTACTGCATTGACCGCATCATCAAGACTAGCACGTGTGAACGGTCCGGAGACATCGATGGCGATATTTGAGTCCCCTTCGACCTCTATACGGTCGAAAGAGCAGAGCTGTCCTGGAGATATCTCGACCGTATCACCCCTCCACGCTACCTCCGCATCCAAATATCCCTCGCCGACCAATGTCGTTCTCAACGAATCGACGCCGATCCTTTCCACCGATTGTTCGTTGACGCCGTATCGTTCAAGCAGTCTTCCCACAACATCCACTTGGTCAGACACAATTCGAATCGGTGTCGCGGATAAGGCGCTCGCGGCACACACCATGATAAGTATGACGAGGATCCGGACTTTCAAAATGTCGCCACCACCTCTCCGCGACCGGAGACTCGTCCCGGACGGTCATCGGAGTGACGACCACTGAAATTGAAGTTTGCCTGGAGTCCCTGACGAACCGCGTACTTGAATCCGACTGTCCAGAGCGCCCCCCGTTTCCCGTTGTGATCATCCGTCAGGGTGTACGAGAAATCGTCTGACAACAATTCAATTGATTGACGGTATAGTTCCAGATCAACCCGCAATTCTCCTCTTTGGACAGCCCGCAATTTTCCCCCTATAAGCACGGCGAAAAGATCTGCCTTGTCATCTTGCTCTGAGACAGCGTGACGAACCGACAGACCCGCGCTCCATTCAAACTGCGTTTGTGGTCTTCGTACCAATATGGTCCCGCGCATTCCGTCGATCGAGCCCGCGCCGCTATAATATTGATCCCGGTCGGAGCGAAATATCTCAGCAGACTGCTCCAACAACATCTCGCCGGATGCCTGTTTCAGCGTGACACTCCCCCGGCTCTCCTTGCGCTCTTTCCCCGCTCCACCAATTGTTCGTTTCTCAAGTTCATCCGTGATCGCCAGATTCACCGCGTAGAAACTCTTCCATTGAAACAGCCGCAGTTCGCCGTCATAGCGTCGTGAAAGCAGCAGATACGGCTGCGATCCATCCGAATAGAACGGCAGCACCCACCAGGCCGATCGCTTCCCTCCCTCCACCATTTCTTCGCGGATGTTGGAGACCACCCGCACCGCAACGCCTTTCAGCTCCTTGCTGAAAAGAAAGCTCTTCTCCCCGCGCGTCACCTCGGCCCGCTCCGACAGCAGTTCTTCAACCTGAATGTAATTGCCGTATGGATCAGGCAGGTATTGTCCGTTCTCCAGTCGGTAATTCCCCCGCCCCGGTTCAACCTCCAGATAGCTGATGCCACGTTCATTGCGAAGTTCGTTGGATATCAGATACGAGGCCTGTGTCTGCAATCGTCGCCGGCTGTCCGAGTAGCTCAGTGAGCCGCGTCCAAGGAAATTGGAGCTCCGTGCGGTTATATCGTCAAGCCTTTGCCACCCCAATTCACTGGTAATACTGAGATTACCCAGTTGCCGCGTCGAATTCGCCAGTATCCGATCCCGCGTACCGGAGGCAAACCAATTCAAATGCAAACTATCCTCATCATACCGCTCGTAGCGGATAGACTCGGTCGATGACCCACCTGTCAACTCAAATCGTCTGAACCTGAGTCCTGCTTCTGCACCAGAGTAATCATTGTGGCGACTATCATACTCATAGGTCGCTTGCGCCCGAAGATCGTGACCCAACTGGTAACTTGCGGAGGTCGAGAAACCGTTCATATCTCCGTCTGTTTCGGCGGCGGAAGTATCAAAGGTCGAAGCGAGCGACATAATGGTTGATCTCAAGTTCAACTTCTCCGACGGTCGAATACTGACACCTACTTCTCCCGAATTTACCTTGAACTGATCGCCGTAGGTCAATCGAGCCACGGATGGCGTCACCACCACCCCGGTCAGAGGAGCGATTGTTAGCTCCGCCTGATGAAGCAGTTCGTTCTCGGTCGGTCGCCAATTGTACGGCAGGAAGAATTCGCGCGAGAAGTCCGCCTGATTCAGTCGTTCTCTTAAGTTGAAGTCCGGTTCACGAAACCGTCGCTCTATCTTCAGATTTCCTTGCTCGCCATGCAAAACCCAGTCTTTCATATATTCAAGCCGATAATACACGCCGTCATTGTCAGCATCACCCAGCGACGAAAACAGGTTCCTGTCATGCGAAGTTTGCCGAATATCGGCGGAGAGTCTTCCCGCGGAAGTGCACAATCCGATCTGACTGGCATAGTAGTCAGTTCTTTCCGGTCGGGGTATCTTCCGCACCGGCGCGTGGTCCCCATTGTTCGCCCCAACAAACTGGTAGCTATTCCCCCCGACATACCGGTACTCTCCACTGCCGTTTCCCACGTAAGAGAATGTGATCCGATACTCTCCGTTGCCGCTCCCCACATATGTCCAGACTGTGTCAGGAAGGCTGTCCGCCACAAGGATGTAGTCTCCTGCTGTGTCCGGCACCACACCCGTTTCATACAGGTCCTGATCTCCGCTGGTCTCGAGCAAAGCGCGATCCTCGTCGCTCAATTCACCGATTAAGAGCTGACTCTGGTCATCCCCTTCCCGAAATTGAGACACGCTCACGGTCAGCAGCGAGTCACGAATACTCACACCGCCCCCCAGGGTCAGCATCTCCTGGCGAAAGCTTGTCGCCAGTGGCTCGAAGTCGATCTCGATCCGGCTTCGACGGTCTATCGGATGCCGCGCCGTGAAGGTTATTTGGCCCGCCGGGTAATCAACGGTGTAATCTTTGTCTGCTCCACGCTCCAGTTGCCGACCGTCAAGCCAAACGGTCTCCGATCCCGGCACTACCGGCGATGTTGTCTGTTCTCCTCCCATCCGATACGGTCCCTGGAACCGATCCTGACCGGTCAGTGTGATCGATTGAAACCTCCCTTTCGGGCGTGCCGCCCCGCCCTGCAAATGCCATGATGGGTAGGTCAACTTCACCGCGGCTCCCGACACCTGCTTGGCCGGACCGCCATATTCTCGGGTGAGCGTGATATCGCCGATCTGCGCATGGAGCGTTCGCGAGCGAAGTTGCAGATTCAGCTTATCCAATTCCGTCAATCGACTTGTCGAACTCCCATACGAAGGATCATACCCGCGATCTGTCAGTGCCCCGGTCAACTCCAATCCGGGCGACAGTTCGCCGTTAATCCGCAGATCCAGAGATTGACCGAAATCTGCCTCCCCCTGGGTTCGACTGCTGAAACGGAATGTCTTTGCCCCGGATATCTTGATATCCCTCGCGAACCCATCCGTTCGTGTCGTGGGCGACAGATCTGAAGGAAGCGGGATCGGGTTGCTCGGAGTGGAGGCTTCCGGTATTGGTCTCCCATAGGTCCGCGCCACCCACGCTGGTACCGCATGAAAGATCACCGAGAGTGTATCTGTAGGGGCGAGCCCGATGGCCGAAACGTCTATGCTCCCTCCGGTCTGATCGATCGAGTAGTCTTCGCCGCGTAATAGTAAACGCGCGCCAATGCTCAGCGAGTCGCTGTTGAGGAATAGCCCGCTACTGGGAAGATAAATCCGTTGGGGGAGATTATCCGACGTGAATTGGAGTACGGTCCGCGCGGTCGCCGGAGGATACGCCGCCAGCAATAGCATCCCGACCAGACACGCGTGACGCAGCCTCATCCTTATAACCCGCCGACCGTTACTTGAAGATCAATTTGCAGAGCACCAGCCTGCCGTTGGCGACATCCGAGATGACCAAGGTCGAATCAGTCAGGCGACTGAATCCCGCTGGCACCACGTCTTCGTTCCCTTTGCCGATCAGGCGGATACCTCCCGGCGCGAGATTTCGCCCGTCTCTATCAAAGCAGAACACACGGTTGGCCAATTTATCCAGCACCCAGGCCGAGCGGCGGGCATCCAGCGACACCGCGACCGGTAATATCATTTCATCGTCGGTCAATCGCTGAAGATCATTCCCGTAATCGTCGTACACCATTACCCGGGCATTGCCGCCATCGCAGACATAAAAGCGATCATCTTCGTCGGTCGCGCATCCTTCCGGGTCGCGCAATGGCCCGCCCCCCGCGCCAAAATCACCGATAAACTTTTCAAACTGTCCAACATTGTCAAACACCGCGACTCTATCCCGTTCCAGATCTGCTACCCAGAGTGAACCGAAATTGGTCACCGCTACTCCGCTCGGTTCCCCGAACTTGAAGGCATCTTCATCATCGGTGAAGGGGATCTCGTCGACAAAGTTCAGGCGGCCATCCATGCGGACCAACCGACGGTTCCCTGCGTCGCATATCCAGAGATTGAGTTGATTATCGATCGCCATTGCGCGCGGGCGATTGAACAGCCCCGGCTGTCGGCCAAATCCGCCCCGGTCGACTATCGGACGCATCAACGTGTCAAACTTGATGATCCTGTTGTTCCCCTCGTCACACAGATACGTCTCCCCTCGAAAATCTGTCACGATCGCCGATGGATTACGCAGCACCTGCCCCATGACCGGAGCATCAAGAAATCGTTCGATTAGGATTGCACTGGGTTGGTTAGGCGCGGATTGCGCAGAAATAGCGGATAACTTTTTGGATGCCGGACCTCCGCACCCACTCCCCCAGATCATCAGCAATGCCAATACGACAACGCGCCTCATCTGACTCCATTTAGAATGGCGTGCGAACGGACAAGACCACCTGCCGGGTGGTCGACAGCGGATTCAGCTCGAGCCGCACCGGCGCATCCGAAAACTCCCGGTCAAGCCGGCTGTTGTACCGCTTCACATCGCGCACGGCGTCGATAACCGATACAATACGCGTGACAATCGCGATACCGATGAAGAAATCTGCCGTGCGATATGCCTCACGGCTCCGATTCTTCAAATGCCGATAGGTCCCCCGGTCGGCTTCTGATTGCCACTGCCAGTGATTCTCGGGCGAATCGACCAAATAAGGTCTATCCGTGTCAAACACCCGTCCGAGAGTGTTATATTCATTGATACTCGAGTAGAATCCGACCAGGTCGCGGAAATCGTCACTCTTGTCTTCAAGTTGCGCGTTCGCGTTGGTCTGGGCAAAGCGGATATAATCTTCCTCCTTCGCGTGACCATAGATCCGATACGACGCATAGCCGATCCAGGTGACCGCGTCGGTCGCGAAAAAGATCCGCGCCTTCCCTCGATTCCCTACATAGTATTCCCCCAAACCCGGAATCAAGGTCGAATAGAGCGCGGCTCGGAAGATCGACTTCTTTCCTTCAGCGCTGACCTTTGATTGACTCTGCGTGCCGCCCTTCTCATGGTCGAAATCATCATCCGCCAGAGCCATCTCAACGCGCAGGGCTAAATCAACTTTGGAGAAATGCAGATCGCCGGCGCACGAACGTTCTGCGCCGAAACCACTGACGAGCATCCCGAGCAGTAAGACAATGAGTGTATGTTGCTTCATCGCCTCAGAACCTCACCGTCGCGGTCAAATAGGGAGTGTCATTCGGTAGACTGAGTGAACGGACCGATGCTTCCAGCCCAATACTCGAGAACTCACGGTCGCCGCCCCCAACCTGCTTGTTATGTCTTTTCGCGCCTATATAGGCCTCAAATCCGCTTATCAGGTGATTCACGATCGAAACGATGATCATCCGTTCTGCCTGATCGTACTTATCATTAGCATCCTTGCGCATCTGAAGATACGCCTCGCGACGCGCACTGATCGGCGTATGAGCCTGGTCAACGATCGCGATATCCGGATTGCTGAGCCAATCATTCAGACCAAGACCATCTCGTGTCGCGTCATCCCACCCCCAGGCGAATTGATTGTATTTGCCGGTCATTTCGAAATATTGCCCGGTCTCCGTATCCGGGAGGTGGTGGCTGACCTCAACCGCAACGGCCGAATCATCGTCCCGCACACCGTACGCCGCTTCAAGATAATCCGCGTAGGATTCACGACTCCAATGCGCCCGCTGGAAATTCTCAAATGCCGTCGTCATGTCCTCGTAATCTCCGTGCCACTTGAAGTACATTGCCCACGCGGTTACTTCAACTCCCAGGAATACGAATGGCTTGATCCTGCTTCCATTATAGTATTGTCCCAGGCCAGGTACGAGCAGACTGAGCGCAAACGCCTTCCCCGGAGATTTACGACCGCTCGATACTTCTTTATTTTCAGACTGCTCCAAATCAAGCTGGTTACCTTCTGCCCACGCCATGGTCGAACCGTAGCGCAACTCAAGCCCGGTACGCTCCAGCTCAGTCAGCGTCACCAGATTGTCAGCCAGTGCGGAGCTGACCAACAGCCCCACTACAACCGACAACATCAGTAGCTTCGTCAAAGAGAGATTCATCGTATCACCGCCACATCTGTAAACGCTGTTTTGGTCTCGCCATCAAACTCTACCACAATGCGACACCGATAGACTCCGGGCGTGACATCGCCGCACTGCCAGACAGACTCGTTCGTCCCGGCGAATACAGGACCGAGGAACGATGCTATCTCTGTTCCAGAGAGATCGTAAATGCTCATTTCAACTCTCCGGGCATCCTCGCCAAGTTCATAACGGAATGTCGTATTGCCGCTGGTCGCCGGATTGGGATAGTTGAAGAACTTCTTTTCGTCGAACAGGGTCGCCATCGGGACCGGATCAACCAACTCCTCCACCGGCAGCGCGAATGACCCCCGCGCGTCATGGCCGTACATCGGCCAATAGTTGCGTGTCGAATCGGTCAACACATTCCAGGCATAAAACCAGCCATCCACTCCAACATACCCCAACTTCGCCGTCGAGTCTGAGTGGAACAAGACAGGTGAGCCAACTCCCAATTCACCTCCCGAAAGCGGGAATCCGTAGGTCTTGCCGATGCCGAAGGAATAAATGTTCCCAATGCCGGTCGGGAAGATCATCTCCGGCACGCCCGTGCGGTTTATCTCCGCATGGATCGGCGCGGCGATCACACTGTCCCATGGAAACCTGTCATATATCTCACGCGGAAAATCGGTCAGCAACTGCGCCCGACGATCGAACGCATAAAGGCTGTTCAGTCCGCCGAGTATCATATCCGGCCAACCATCCAGATCTACATCCCCGGCGACTGGATTGGCGGTAAAGGCGAAACCCGTGCTCTTCTCTTCGAGAATCCTTAGTACAGGCTCGGTGCCGGAAGTATCAATGGTCGCATAAACGATATTCCCATCCGGTGATGCCGCCAGTATCTCCGGCTGGCCATCCCGATCCATGTCGCAAACCACCGGCCCCCAGTTGTAATATCCCGGCAGCTCCATCGTCACTGATGGCGTATCCAGCCAGGTCAGGCGAGTTACCGACTCATCACCGTGCATCACGACCGCGCGCATCCCCAGGAGGCACATCCCGTGATACTGTTCATCCGTTACCCTGAACGCGCTCGTCGCGCCGACCGCCCCGGTAAATCCATACACCATTCCGGAATCAGTCAGCACCAGAAAACGATCGCTGAACGCCATCGCTATCGGCACTCCGGTCACTGAATTCAGGTTGCCGGTGAATTCGGCCAGACCATTGGGTGGATCATCATACTGCGTGATGAACGCTACTGTCCCACCCGATGCCGACGACTGGTACCCTATCCCGATCATCTTCATTGGATCAGCGCCGAATGTCCCCACGACCGGCTGAGTCGTGATATCGCTGTTGGCAATAAAATATGCCGGCATCACATGCTCGCGTCCCGGATAAACCGACGCGAATGAGCTATCGGTATAGCGCGGACAGGCCGCGCACGTATCAGCTACATCCAGCAGGTAGTTCCCACCGGATTCAGTCATCACCTGCAGGAATCGTCCCGACGCCACGATCACTTCGGGCGAACCATCGTCATTCAGATCCGCAACCACCGGTGAGATACCATACACCGGCCGACCCACGCGCACCGGGAATCCTGTCGCCAGGTTTTCGGTCTCCAGATCGAACAACATCACACTGTCGAGATACGTGACGTCGCGGGCGCCCGATGGCCTGATAGTATCTCTGGTTATCCCGGTGAGATAAACGCGCGTGTTGTTGCCGCTATTATCTATAGCCGCCGGATTGGTGTTCGGGGTGAACGATGTATTGCGATCATCGCGGAACATATCATTCTCGCTCCCAAACCCGGAGCGGTAATATCCGCCGAAATTGACCAACCCATCCGCTTCTATCAACGTCAGGAATTTCCGGTCGGGGTTGTTCTGCAGATCGTTGTCTTCGAAATTGTTCTGACCGTCCCCATCCCAGTCCAGTCCGGCCACCGCTTCATCAACATGATAGATCAGCATTCCCGAACCCGGAATGAGGAAATCATACTCACCGGTGAATTGCCGCGCCAGATTGACCGGCCCCTGAATGACATTGGTCGCCGAATCAACCAATGCCGCTGTCTGTAGTCCGTCTGTCTCCTGCAGGCGATTCTCGATCAGGTAGAACTCGTTTTCCGAGATAGGGACTCGCGCGATCTTTATCCCCGCTGTCGCAACTTCGGCCGCGACCACGCGAATATCCGACCCCTGCCGGAAATCTACCACCGGCACGTACCCAAGGTACGCCCGGGACCAGGCGTCCGGATAGATCGGTATCGCCCCAAACACTTGGCCGGTCTCAAAACCGAAATCAATCCCGGTCGAAAATCCATTGTTGTCCATCAATGAGAAATCGCCAAGTTGCGACAGGAAATTGTCAGTGCGATACACATCCACTAGACCAAGTTGGTGACCGAACTCATGCGCCAGTACAGCGTTGAGCGCCGTCGCGCGGTTATCCTGGCTCGATGTCTCCGGCATCAGGAGCGCCGTTCGCACAAAATTCGCCCCGCCATCAACCGGAATCGAATCCCCGAACTTGATGAATCCAGTGAACAGATCCGAACATGTGGGCGGAAAGCCGATATCATTCTGACGATCCGAACCGGCATGGAACAGAATGATCGCGTCATACAGCGAGAAGTCGATATTCGTGTCCCCCAGTCGGTGCAGCGTATCGGCCAGACGGATACAGTCCTCGAAGTAGTCTTCCAGTCCTATGACCACCGAATCACATCGGCCATAATGCGACATCGGATACGGCAGTGTGTAGGCGGAGTCGCTCACTTCGGGAAAATTGTGCCAAACTATCTGGACATGACCATCCGAAACTTGATTCCAGTATCGGTCCAGCGCCGTCATGTGGGCATTGAAATACTCTTTATTGTGCGGAGGAGGATCGATCCAGTGACCGACTTGATCGTAGTAAGCGGCGGAATCTAGTGGATTAGAGAGCGGCCTGGAGAAATCCATTCGTCCGCGACCGGTGGTGTTCGGGTCGTCAGTCGTTTCATACTGAAAATTGAAACGAAGCGCCAACACATGGATCACCGCCTGCTGTTCCCCCAATGCCGCTTTGGGCAGGGACCATGGCTTGTCGCGCTCGACGCGAAGTTGCTCCGGAACATGCATCGGGCCTCCCTCGGGAGTGAGGCACCGATGGTGCACCGTGTTTTCGCCGGTCGCCGGAACCTGGGTTTTGGTTCCTATGAGGACCTTGTCAGCCGATTTGCCCGCGGTCGCGAGTAGTATCAGCAGACACCCGGCCAATCCTATTGACCCAACCCACCTCTGTCTCTTCACCAAAGAACATCCTTCCGGTTGCGACCTAGAGCATGATGGACAGCGAGAAGCGCGTGATATTGGCCAGCGCGACCGATTCACCGCTCGGAATATACGCGACATCGAAGCGGAACCGCTCCAACGCGTGAATACCGGCGCCGATCGTCCAAACCTTCACGTCACCCTCTTCGTCATACACATAACCGAAACGACCCGAGATCAGATCAAGGAAAGTCGCCTCGACACCGCCATTGAACACCGCTTCCTTGAGCAGCTCATCGGAGAAGCTGTCATTGAGACCGACCATCATCTTATTGTACTCGGCCGCCACGGTCACTTTCGTTTCACGCGCGCGGAGCAGCTTGTACGCCACACCGACCGAAAGATTGCGCGGAAGATCATCCGCCTGGTTGGCGTCGATATAGGTCATTTTCGGACCAAGGTTGGTCAGCGCCACACCGACATTCATCCGGTCGGACGCATGATACAGTAAACCGAAGTCCAGCGCAAACCCGTATGAGGTCCCTTTCCCCTTCTCTGCCGCCGCGCCCTGCTCCGCGAGGTGCGACCAGAGGAACTTCGCCGATAGACCGCCCTTAAGCTTGTTGGTCAGCGATGTACCATACGAAGCTTGGAAGGCGAAATCGAATGCGTCAAACGTCCCCAGATCCTCGGCATTTTCACCCGTGCGGGTGATCGTACCATACGAGATGAATGACGATGACAAGCCGATCGTCCCGATGCTCTTCACATTGAAGACACCGGAGAAGTAAGTGTAATACAGATCATCCGCCAGTTCCGGCAACCACTTCACGTACATGGTTGAGATTTCCGGCCGTCCCGATGTCCCGGTCACCATCCGCTCATCGCTGGCCGCCCACATCTGGTTGTTGACCATCGAAACGCGGCGCGACGGCTCAGAGCCGAGTCCACGGAAGTCACTGCGGCGCCATTCGCCCTTGGCATATTCCAACAGACCTTCTTCGGTCCCGACATAGACGACATCATCAAACCAGTCAACCGACGTCACCGGCGAAGCTGCCGCGTTCTTGAAATGGCGGATCGCTCGGCCCGGCGGGATGATCCCTTCCGGCAGGTCATTGACATCTTTCAGGGCCGCTTCATATGCTTCCTGAGTCGTCCCCTTGATATCCTTACGCAACGCGGCTACCTGGGCGACCGACGTTACTGTATCCGCCGGCGACCACTCACGGTAACCCGGCATCTGCCAGCCGTCGCTGGTCAGGAACATCACACCGTAATTCGATCCTATCCAGATTGTCTGCCCGGGAATACCACCGGTGAGCGAGGTGATCTCGCCTTTCAAGGTTGCGACATACGGAACCCTGATGACCTTCCCCGGCTCCAGGACTTCCATTCCTTCAGCGCCGGCATTGGCCGCTCTGAACTTATCCAGATACGTGTTCAGATCTTTCTTCGTCCCGTAGATGGAATACTTGGCCGCGATCTTTTCCGGCGTATCATCGATCACCACGGTATATGGGAACGAATTTGACCAGACATTACCGTCAAAGCGGTACAGGTCTCCGCCAACTACCGCGAACAGCTCATTCCCCGAACCCGCGCCGATAGCCGCCACACGACCTGCGGGAGCCGCGCTTGCGGTATCATACGGCTCGATCGTCAAGGTATTGAACCGGGCCAATCCGGCGGTCGTCCCGACAACCACTGCGCCATTCACTGATTTGAGGGCAGTGATAGTGTCCGACGGCAACCCGCCTTCAGTCGTGAAGGTCTGCCAATTTTTCGAATTGTAACGCACCAAACCTTCAGTCGTACCGATTATCAGGATATTATCCTGAGCCGCCAACACGGTCGGCTCGCCATTCAGCTTTGCGTTGAACGGGAACGTCACCTCTTCAGGAATGAACCGATTCCGCGAGCGTTCAACTGAGAATTGGATCCGCTCGGTCTCGCGCGAGGTCAGCGCGCTGTCCTTCTTGGCATCCTGGAAGATCGACTTGGCTTCATCGAACCGATCCCAATTGATCCGGACGAGTGACCACATCTCAACGAGCGAATCGAGCGACTGCTGTAATCCCGCACGGTCGGCATAATCCGATGGCACCATCGCCAACACCTGGTCGCGGAATTCCACAACAGCGTCCTTCCCCATCCGGTTGTTGGATGCGGCGACCTTCTCCACCAATCCCGGCAGTTCATCCGGATTGGTGATATTGTAATAGCGGGTCGTCAACTGCGCGATCGTCTGATCGGTCCGAGTTGACTGCGTTTCGCCACTGGTCCACTTGCCGTCTTTCGCGCGCATCAGTCCTCTGGCGGTCAAGGCCCACATTTCGTAATCATCCATGCTGTTTCCCTTGCCCGTCTTCAGCACGGTCAGACTGCGGATCGGGCGATATTCCGCCGGGATCTTGGTCTCGAGTGAACTTCCGGACAGCGGGTAAGCCCCGAGTCCGGCCGGATTGTAGTGCGTGGCTGTCGCGTCATCCGCGATCGCGACAAAGGCCTCACCCATGCCTGCGGCGCGCGCGCCCGGTGCGATCCGAAGGAACAGCACCGCCGCGTTCGAGATATCCGCATAGCTGCTGGATACCATCCCGATCGTCAGGAGGAACATCGCCAACAGACAACTCAGTGTTTTCTTCATTACGTCAGACTCCAGTACTATTAGTTAATAACGACAATTTTCCCAAACGATTCGACTGCGTCGCCGCCACTCGACGGCACCGCGCTCACTTTGTATATGTACACGCCGGTCGCGACGCGATCACCCGCGACATCCCGCCCATCCCACGTCAACCGGAAATGATCATTCGGATAGGTCGATGCCAGCAGGTTGCTGCCGCTGTAGCTCCGGATCTTGCGACCGGCCACCGTGAATATCTCGAGCGACATCCGGTCGACATCGTCCGTCAATTCAAAATAGAAGGTCGTCTGCTCCTGCATGGGATTGGGATAATTCAACAGGTCCTGAATCGCCAGTCGTCCCGGACTTGAGACGGTCGCGCTGAATTGCGCCGTCGACGAATTGTTGGCGTTATCCCAGGCCTTAATTTTGAAAGTATGCTCTCCCTGGCTCAGCGACCCGAGCGGATAGGCCAGTCGACCGCTCCGATAGGACCCCTGGTCATAGGCAAAGGCATCTGATAACTGTATCGGCTGATCGGCCCGTTCATCCACTAGCAAAGATATCCCATGTCCAAGTCCCCCAGCGACATTGATACCAGAGCTATCCTCCAGAACCACGACCAGCGTATCCTGCAGCCAGACATAGTCACCATCCCGGAATTCGGGTCGGCCGCTTATGCTGAAGCTTATCGATGGCCCAACTGAGTCGGTCGAAACGGCCACCTGAACACTGACCGGTATCGAATCTGCCAGACCGACCGCGTCTATCGTATCAAGCACCGCGTAGGCAAGCACCTTGGCCCCTTGGCCGCCAAAACTTATATCGAGCGGCGAGATGAAGTCCGCCTCGAATTGACCATTCACGATCGCCGCGCTTCCTCTAAAAAGCGTCGGCCCGGTCATCTTGTAGTTCACTTCCTGGGTCACTTGGCCAGAGCTGTTGACCAGTCGATACGTTTTATCTCGGTCAGAATCGTACACGGTCACGATCAACTCGCCATCCGATAGTACCGGCTGCCCGAGTTTGTCTACCACCTGGCCGGCGATCCGACTGCCGCCGAGAGCCATCAGGCTGTCCGGCGTTTCCGAGAACTCGATCCGAAGTCGCGGCATCCCCAGTTTGAGGAACGGATCACCGAACAAGACATACGCCCGATCGTTGTCCTCCGGACGCGGGATCGTATCGTTTCCATATTGGCGAAGCATCTTCCCCGCAAACAGCGCCTGACAAATGGTCAACGAGTCATCGTACATCAGCAGATCAAACACTTCGCGATTGAAGGCCGCGTTATCTGATGAAAACACCAGTCTTGTCGCCGAGATCACGCCGATAGCCCCACCCGACGGCATGGTCAGGAAATCTTCTCCCATCGCCTGCCGGCCCGGATCATCAAAGAATCCAATCGCGCACGACGCCGTGAAGATCAACGGTAGTCGATCTATATCGCGAAGCCTCGGCAGATCACCGGTCCGCGTAAAAACATGCTCATGTGCCCAGACATCCGGATTCCCATGCCCGACATAATTCACTACCAGCGAACCTTTGTTGATCGCGTCGACTATCGCTTCATTGGCCGCCGGTTTGTCGCCGTTGACGAACGGATAGTCCCACAAGTAGATTTTGTTCCGCATGAAATGCGCGGGCAAATGCGCTCTCTGCAGCTCTTCCGTCTGGGTCGCGTGAAAAGTCTCGGTATTGAACTGCCCGTACTCATCATCGGCGACCAGCGTAACATTGGTCCGCCATGGCCCATAATCACTGCTCGCTTCGTACGCCTTCACTTTTGCGACGATATTCGCGATCTCAGTACGACTCCGGACCGGCCAGCGCGCCGACATCATGTCGAACCCGCGATCACCCGTGAGATAACTCCGGTCGCCATCCAAAATGCCATAGGCGCCGAAATAGACATAGTTGTCATCGCCATACGATGACCCCAGCGAGCCACCCTCGAGCGGATTGATATATGTCGGGACGTAATTCGCCTGTCCGGAACCAAGCCGATTCAGCCAATCATAATTTGCGTCGCCGACCAACAACACAGCCGAAGGGGCGGGAGAAGGGTAGTTCTCATACGCGAATTTCAGGAAATCCCGGATCGCCGTCGGGTCAGGCATCCCCCAGGAGAAGTTGTCATAGATAGCGTCAAGCGCGGCGACCTGAATGCTGATACCTTCCGCCTGACGGTAGGCTATATACTCGTCGAGTCCCGATATCAACGTCTGCGGTGCGATGATGATCAGGTCCGTCTGCGCCGCGCTTCCTCTCATCGCCACCGGAGTCACGCGCTGGATGGTAGCGGGAGAAATGGCCGAGGTCGCGGGTGCGCCGTAGAATCGATTGACTCCCGGATCTTCCATCATTGATTCGAACGACAACAGCCCGCCACTCCGCTGATAGCCAGTCAGTAGAATGGGATGTTGTGGGTCGGCAATGTCCAGCAACCACGGCGCCGCCGTAAAATTGTCCTGAATCTGTACCAACCCACGGCCGGCAGTCCCCTCACAGGCCAGATCGATCTGATTGTTGATCGGAACCAGTCGGCTCAGGTAACTGATCTCAATGAGATCAAAGTAAGGCGCGACCTGGCTTGAGATCGGCGTCAATGTAATGTCAATATCATTCAACCCGTCGATGAGTGATCGCGTGCCGAACCGACAATAGCTCGATGTCCGTATAGGGTTCAAACCGGCCACGTTATTCACGTTGATGGACATATACGAGCTGGTCCCCGACACTCCGGTTTTCCCTTGCAGATACAGCATCGCCGAATCACCCGCCACGATCCCGGGAGTAGCCGCAAAGAGGCTCAGATTCCGCTGGTCGGACCAGTACCAGTTGTAATAGTCGCTGACATGATTGCTGGCATCTTCGGACAACAGATTGTCCATTTCGACATGGGTCCGCCGACGCGCTGTTGTGATTGTTGTATCCTGAGTTCCGGTCGGCGCGACAGAGACAGACGCCATGCGCGATGGTCCGGAGCTGAATCCGCCTGCGGCAATCGTAAGCCAGTAGACATTCTGCGTAGCGTAGACATTGTTCACCCAGGTGGTCGGCTCGTCAGCCTGATAGACAAACCGATTGGGCGCTTCACCGAAGAAGTAGAGTGCGTCGCCGCTGCCAAAGAGGCCATCGCCGCCATCCTCAACCCGTATCGCCAACTCAGTGAACTCCGGACGCGGTTCTTCATTCCGCATATCCACCGGAAGTCCGCCGCCGTTAAAAACTCTGAGGGAATCGGATCGGAGGTTGGTCAATGAGATTCCTGCCGTCGCCAACTGCGCGCCGGTGACCCGGTACAACCCTGTCTGCGTTACTCCCATCTTCAGCCAGGTGGTCGATAGCTCAAACGGATTTTCTTCCGCCGCTATTCTCCCCGCAGCCACTTGAACGTTTGTACGCCAATTGACTCCTTGATCAAAATTGACTGTCGAACGTGCAAAGATCCGGTCGAATATCGGGTCAGGCTCATCAGTGTTGGTGCTTTTATCGCCGCCGTCAAACGCCACGGTTATCGCGACCGAAGTGTAGTAACCATCACCTATCACTGGTGCGATCTGAAGTGCCACCACCTGGCGACCGCGCACCATGCGCGGCTTGGCCAGAGACACCAGCGGAAGATTCGCGGAAACCTCGGAAATTAACTCAGATGATCCCTTCAGCCCCGAACCGCTTGCCGACACAAGACGCGCGGTCGAACCAATTGGCATTAGTATCTGGGATGTTGTAACGTAGGCGACTGAGCTGTCCGGATAGACTATACGAGTTAGCGCCGAGAGGTCGGCGATTGATCTGACAAAACTGACTTCGCTTGAACTTGAACCGACAACGGTCGTGGAAGATTGACCGGCGTAAACTGACGAGAAGCACAACAAGAGGCAGGCATAAAAAAACGACTGCCACAAAGAGGTGTGGTTTCCTGACCGCAACCCGGTCAGGGAGTTCCGAAAGATCATAGCACTGGCTAACTGCCGATTCAACAATCGCTATCCTGGCTGAAACGGTTACTTCTAATCGTTAGCTACGTGCTATAAGCTTTCTCCTCTTTTTGTACAGACGTTACACGGCTTAAGCCGCATGAAACTAATAACTTCCGCCAGAAAAGTCAACATCTCCCCCTCTCTCAACACCCAGGTTGTCGCAAAATCCCGGCCAATAATCTACCCGCCCCCCAATCTTTCACGGGACTTTCTTGAATATCAATAGGTTAGCAAACAGGATGAATCAAACCTGCTTTACTCTGCGAGACCCGGTTGCTCCCCCAGTCTTCAACTATCCTGAACTTCCATTCACAGACGAACTGCAATACCTGCCCGTCTATCCCTAATAGCGCCTAAGGTCCTCCCCAAGTTCCCAACTTTGTTTTTCAGTATCGTCTCGCGCCCCGGACAACTCCGTTCGGTAACGGCTGACATCCCCCGACGGCAGAAATACCGCGCTGTAATTCTTGTAAAACTGATTCCGAAATCCGTCGAGTAACTGCAGCGTGGTCCGATCGAGTTGTCCCTCCCGAGTTATCTCTTCCATCCCCAGATCAAGGATATCTTCATATGCGCCAAAAATCGGACGCTGCGATTCGTTTGAACGCTCCACCAACTGACGCATCTCGCTGGCCGGGATCTCCGTCCCGCGTTCCTGATTTCCCCGCTGCCAATCATCCGCCATCCGTTCGCCATACCGGAAATACGCCGCGGAAACCGAATCGACGAGCGTCTTCAGTATCTCCGCTTTCTGCACCGGTCCGGCCGTGCGAATTCGCTCGGCATAATCCGCCCGTATCTCCCTCGCTCTAGTATCTGAAACCTCGGTGAGACGTTGCTGATCTTCCGGCCCCGTCTGGATCGTCACCCCACATCCGGACACCGCCGCCAGCGTCAGAAGCACAAGAGATAGTCGCATCCAAGATTTCCTATACATGCTCCGGCTTCATCTGCATCGCTTCAAGTTCGCACGTGAAATGCCTCAGCAACGCCGGCTCGCGCGTTATCCGGTAACCCGGTATCTGGTTCTTCTGCGCGACTATCCGCTCGGCTACTTCAGCGACATAATCCAATTGCGAGTTCGTGAAGACCCGACGCGGCACCGCCATTCTGACCAATTCCTTGGTGGCGCTGTACTTCTTTCCTGTCGCAGGATCTACTCCGCCAAACATCAGCGAACCGATTTCCACCGTTCTCACCGCTCCTTCAACGTAAAACGCGATGGCCAGACCCTGCCCGGGGAATTGCTCGACCGGGATATTTGGCAGCAACCGCCCGGCATCGACAAAGACCGCGTGTCCGCCGGTTGGCTCGATTATTGGCATTCCCGCTTCTTTGATCTTCTCGCCAAAGTAATGTACCTGCCCTATCCGGTAGTCGAGATAGTCATACTCCAGCACTTCCTCCAGACCAACCGCGAGCACATCCAGATCACGCCCGGCTAATCCACCGTATGTCGGGAATCCCTCGATCACCACCATCAACTCGCATATCTTCGCGTAGAGCTCTTCATCATTGATCGCGATCAACCCGCCGATATTCGCCAGTCCGTCCTTTTTGGCCGACATCAACGCGCCATCACAGCAGTCAAACATCTCGTGCGCGATCTCGCGTATCGATTTGTCATGGTAGCCCGCCTCATCCCGTTTGACGAAATAGCAGTTCTCGGCAAACCGCGCGGCATCAAAGTAGAATTTCAGTCCATGCCGATGACAGATCTCCGCCGTCTCATGAATATTCGCCATCGACACCGGCTGTCCGCCCGATGAATTATTGGTCACCGTCAGCATCACCGCGGCGATCGCTTGAGTCCCCTTGTCGCGGATAAACTCCTCAAGTTTCATTGTGTCGATATTCCCTTTGAACGGGATCGGCTCATTCGAGGATGACTCTTTGCATGGCAGGTCTATCGGTATCCCCCCCTTGTGCATCACATTGGCGCGTGTGGTATCAAAATGCGTGTTATTGATGACATACTGCCCCGGCTTCAGCATTGAGCTGAACATCAGGTTCTCCGCTACTCTCCCCTGGTGCACCGGGATTGCGAATTTCTTCCGGAAAAGTTGTTGGACACGATTTTCGAATCGACGGTACGACTGCGCGCAAGCGTACGATTCATCCCCCATCATCAGCGCCGCCCATTGCGCGTTGGACATCGCCCCTGTCCCTGAGTCGGTCAGCAGATCGATATAGATATCCGAAGCGCTTATCTTGAAAAGATTGAATTTGGCTTGCCGTATCCGATCGAGTCTATCTTCACGGCTCATCAATCGGATCGGCTCTACGGCTTTGATCCGGTATGGTTCAGCAGGCTGTCGACGAATGGTCATGGCTGTCACTCCTTACGTTCTCTTTTGGTTCTACGTCAGATCTTACCAAATAGAAGCAACGACTAAATGACCGCCTTGACCCTCCTCCGGTGATACCTGAGGTCCAGGTGGGTGGGAACTGCCAATGTCAAAAACAGGCTCATTACACAGATCTCAACTTGAAGACCGGAATCACATGCCCGGTCACCAAACCGGCATTGTTCTTGATCTCCGGGTTATTATACCGCATAAGATGCGCAAAGTCATCCACGTTTTGTACAACCCCGAGCTGGCGCAGTACCTCCAGACAGATAACACCAAGCCCCCTCGCCCCGCCATCGTGCACTTTCACCACTATCCCGATTCTCTGCTCGCGGAACCCTATTGCCTGCAACGCCTCAGCGCCCCCCTTGCAGATGACGTTCCACGGAAATGACCGCATCAGATTGTAGTCAAACCGGCTCTCTCCGGAAAACAGAAGCGGGAACTCTGACATCGCCTCGCGTATCCGGGCTAGCGATTTCTCCGTCCGATTCCCCGCAACATCTGCGGTCGCCAACCGCATAAACCCCAGAGCCAGATTCCGCAAGGGCATCGGGAAATTCGGCGCCGAGCAGCCATCTGTTCCCATGAACATCTTCTCTTCCGGGTACTCGCAAATCTCGGAGATGGCCGATTTCACCCGCTTCTGCACCTCAGACTCAGGATCCAGATACCGCTCCGGCGGTACCCCAAGATACCTGGCCAGCGCCAGAAATCCTGAATGTTTCCCTGAGCAGTTATGGCGCAACGGATCCCTATCCTCTCCCTGCAACGGATACTTGTTATCCGTCTGCATCCCCAGCGGCCAGTGATGTCCGCACTTCAAGTGCGATGGCTCATTCCCTGCCTTCTTCAAATTCGACCGTACAACCGCGATATGTTCATCGGTCCCTGAATGGGAACCTGCCATGATCGAGAGATTAGGATTGGAGAATCCAAACTCATCTGCCCCACCGCTCGCGACCAACGGCACAAGTTGGAATGGCTTGATCGATGACCGCGTCATCGTCACCATCTCCGGGTCCCCCAGCCAGTGCGTGATCTTTCCAGACTCATTAACGACCGCGATCGACGCGTAGTGCGTCGCCTCAACCACCGAACCGCGATAGATCACCGCTCCCGGTTCCGCCCCTTTGGGGATTGTCTGCTGTATTACATTCATGTCCATAGCAGGTCTAAGTTAGAGTATTCAGATACAAAGGGAAGTTTAATCTTTTTTCTCTTTTCGAGCACACACTGCCAGAAATGGTGGGATCATCTGTGCCGCGTCGTACGCTTTGGGATTGATGTGTCGACTCGCTTTCCGCGGCTTGGACTCGAGTATTCGCTCGACGAGGAATCCGGCTGAAACCAGCCCATCGCTAATGCTCTCAATCGTCTGGTGGTAACTCACCAGTTCCATGCCGGGAAGCATCCTCCAGCGATACGGCGCACCGACACTGAAGTAGACTCCCCGCAACTTCTTTTGGTCTTGAAGCAGCTTGAGCGAAGAGCTTGGGTGGTGAATGGAGAATATCAGCAACCCGTCCGCCCGAAGCACTTTATGGCAGCGGACTAACAGGTTCTCAAGCTCTCTGACATAGTGAAAAGCGAGAGAGCTGACAATCAGGTCGTATCCCCCGGCACTGGCGCGGATCCGTCGCATGTCCGCGCGAACGAATGTCGCTCCGCTTACCTCTTCACGGGCAATCTCTATCATCGACTCCGAGCTATCCACCCCGGTGACCCTCCCTCCCATCCTGACAAGTTTCCGGGTCAGGAGTCCCGTTCCACAGCCCAGTTCAAGTACGTGACGTCCACGTACCCTGCCCCTGAGGAGTTTCAACATCATGGGCCATTCGAGATGGTCATTATAGTAACTTCGCGCCGCGTCCGACCGCTTTTCGTGATAGGCGCGGGCATGGCGATCATATTGACGGCGATTCTGATCCGGTGTCATCTTGCGTCACTTCGCCCGTATCAGCACCAATGTCTGGTCATCTTCCTGCCCGCCAAACTCCCCAACAGCCTTGAGCAAATCCGCTCGAATCTCCGCCAGCGGGCGCTCCACCCGGTCACGCATCAACTGCTCGATCCTCGCCTCCCCAAACATCTCCCCTGCCTTGTTCTCGACTTCGGTCAAGCCGTCGGTCAGAATGACCAACAAGTCGCCGGACTTCACCTGCAAATCAGTCTGGGCGAACGGAAGATCCCTGACCACCCCCAGCGGCGGATTCTGGCTTTCATACTTACCGCACGTTTTCTCGCCAGCTCTGATGTGCAGCAACGACGGATGCCCCGCCCCCGTATATTTCACTCTCCCTCCGTCATGCAATTCAAGATGCACCCCCGTCGCGTACATATCCGGACGCTTCAGCGTATAGACCACATTATTGAGATCCGCGCAGACTGACTGCTCTCCCGAGCGCATCAACGTTGTTTTCAACGCGCTCTTTATCATTGCCATCATTACCCCGGCCCGTACTCCGTGTCCGGAAACATCGGCGACCGTGACCAATACCCGATCCCCCTGCAGCATGACGTCCAGCATGTCCCCGCCGACCTCGCTCGAGGCTGACGAACTCCCCAGTATCTCCCAATGCTCGTTGTTCAGCGTAACCTCGGGGACCAGGTGGTCGTGGATCTCCTTGGCGAGTTCCATCTCCGCCTGAAGGTGTACTGTCTTGGCGCCTTCCCCTCGGATGAAAATGACGAACATCACATATCCGATCACGATAGATACCACCATCACTAACCCTGTGATGGTAAAGCCGGCATTCCCCGTCGCCAGCGAACCCGAGAAGAGCATTCTCTGAGAGACCGGGACAGCAGCATTGAGGATGATCGGCAACCAATAGTGACGACCCTTGAAAAATGCGTATGCCCAACTGACCGCGATCAGGGCCGATCCGATCAACCACCCGGCCACATCGACCCAGTTCCAGCCCTTACCGACATTCGCCACCATAAGCATGGCTATCGGAGAGAAAACAAAAAAGATGGCGGTCAACAGAGCAACACGCGCGCGCAAAGACAGATTTCGATACAGTATGGCTGAGTCCACTCAGGTCTCTCCCTTGAGGATTGGGTTTGGCAGAATATATGTTATCCGGTCGAAACAGACCATTCAAACTCTCGCCCGCCGACCGAATTACTCTACATTGCCGGAACCCGCCGCCGCCCTCCCCTGTTTTCCTAGCTGTCCGGGCACTGGATATTGACACAGGAACCTCTGCATACGAAGGAATCGACTATGACTCATCTTGTACTCGGCGGCACCGGCACAGTCGGCTCGGCGGTCGCCAAAGGTCTGCTCGCCAAAAACCAGACTGTCCGCATATTGACCCGCTCCGAAGAGAAGGCCAAGGCCCTCCCGGCTGGCGCGACCGGCGTGGTCGGCGACCTGACTAACCCGCTTACCTACGACGCGATCTTCAAAGGCTCTGATTCGCTCTTTCTGCTGACCGCCAATTCGATCACGGAGACTTTCGAAGCGCTCTCCGCGCTCAACGAAGCGAAAAAGCTTAAATACAAAAAGATCGTCTATCTCTCCGTGCACAACCCGGAATGGGGACACCATATCGCCCACTTCGGCGCCAAGGTCGGCATTGAGCATGCGATCAAGGAGAGCGGCATTCCGTACACGATTCTCCAGCCGAACAATTTCTACCAGAATGATTACTGGTTCAAAGATGCAATCCTGCAATACGGAGTTTATCCTCAGCCGATCGGCGATGCCGGCATTTCTCGCGTCGATGTCCGCGATATCGCCGATGCCGCTGTCAACGCCATGACCACCGACAACCACGCCAATAAAACTTATGCGCTGGTCGGCCCCGAGGCTGTCACCGGCAAGTCCACCGCCGAGGTCTACTCCCGTTTGCTGGGGAAAGAGATCAAATACGGCGGCCATGATATGGATGCCTGGTATGAACAGTGGCGCCAGTGGATCCCCGCCTGGATGGCGTATGAGTTCCGCATCATGTACGAACTTTTCCAGACCCGCGGCCTGAAAGCGACTCTGGCGCAGTTGAAGGAGACCGAGACTATCCTCGGCCATGCCCCCCGCCGTTTCGAAGACTTCGCCCGCGAAATGCTCGGCAAGTAGTCTCGGATTCCTCCATCGAAATGCCTTGAATTGAACGGCAGACCTCCCGGTCTGCCGTTTTCGTTTCCGGCTGTGATGAACGAAATCTGATGACATGTTGGCATCATCAGGTTGTTGGGGTCGAACGAGATGACTGTTTGGGAACCAAGAGAATGCGGTCAAGGCCGGGAGACTCAGGAACAGAGGTCCCTCTATATATGGGGACGCGCTGGGAAGTGCTAACAAATTTAATACGAATTGATGCGAATAACGCGTCGTGAAGTCCAACCTATCTCGGGCTGAGCGCAGTCGAAGCCCGAAAGGTTGAGGCAATTCGTTTCTTTGGTGAGAATTGGCCTTCGACTCCGCTCAGGCCAATTGCACCAAAGGGCGCCTGCCCCCGACCAGCCTCATCCCAGCGAACGCTGGGATCCACTTTCCTCTTGCTAACCCGGATTAGATTTATCTACTTTCCCGCAGGTGGGGTGATCCGCATGGTTCACACAACGTTTCACACGCGACGTGTCGTGGCGTTGCAAGTAAGGAGAGTCGTATGAAAAAGCTGATGGCTACTGTTCTCGTGGCGGTTTTTGCCGCGTCGTTCCTCATCGGTGCGCTCGCGACCGATACCCAGGCCGGCCCGCCCTGTCGGATCGTTTGCGATGGCCTCACCGGTTATCGCTGTTGTAAGGTCAAAGGTGTGGAGACCTGCACCTACGATCCGTCGATCGACTGCGTTATCCCGCGATAACGCTCTGCCCGACGTGCAGAACGATTGCGCAGTTCTCTGTTCGGGAAAATGGACGGAGAATTGTTCGGAGAACTGTTCGGATAATTGTTCGAAGAATTGTTTGAAAAACTGTACGGAAGACTGTTCTAAGATTTGGTTGATGAGAGTCCGGATCCCCCACCCCGCCGGGCTCTTTTTACTTCGAACGGCCTACCGCTCCAACCCTGGAAACATCTCTCTTTAGTCCATGTCATTCCCGCGTAGGCGGGAATCCATCTTGCCCTGCCCCAGACACTGTCATTGCGAGGAGCGCCGGCGCGAAGCGCCAAGCGACGAAGCAACCTCATGAACCCAGCATAAATGGTGGGCCAGACTTCATGGACAGACAACTTGCTATAGGATATTTTTGCGACAGCAGAGTTACAGCCAAAACACGAAAAGACTACTCGACTTTATTTGAGTACAACAATCGACGAATATTGGATACCTTTACGTGTTCCCGTGTCTCCGGGAGGAACACAATATCATCACGCTGGCAGTAATAAAGTTTTTCCCAACGACTCATGGCGGTTGGCCATTCTTTAATCTCATTCTGTACTACCTCATGCTTCATCCTCTCGACAGCGACATCTGATGAACGCCTAACAATTTCACCACCTATTTTGCTACCTAAGATTGCGCCAAGGATGAACACTATTATGTCTAGAAAAAGTGAAGCCTTAAAACCCAAGATTACTGCTAATGTCCAGAGGAGGATAACGGATAGACATCCTCCAGTTGCTGCTCCATTGCTACTGTGAGTAGTTTCTGGCTCCTTTGCCGGCTTAGGTTTCACAGGCGGCTGAAGTGATTGGGCCAAGGAACTGGTCATGGACAATTGTGCCATTCCAAGTCCGAGTCCTGTCGTTCCAATAGTACCTCCTTTTGCAGTGCCATTGGCGCTACCTGAACGAATGAGAGCAGACACTTTTGCGGTCTGATCCATACTCCCACATATGGGACATCTCATGTCCATCGATTGTCTCCTCCCGCAATCCAAAGGTCTAAGCTACTCCCCACTGGGGTCTTTCCAATGGAGCGTTGACTATTTTTCAAGCAAGCTGAGTATCGCGTCCAATTTATAGTCACACCCCCAACCTCTTCAGCGTCTCCGGAATGTCTCTGAATGTCTTGCACGCGTGCGCGCCGGATTTGGCGAGAAGTTCCAGCTTCTCTTTCGCCGTCCCCATCGTCCCCTCGACGATCGCGCCGGCATGCCCCATCCGCTTTCCGGGCGGCGCAAAGACCCCACCGATCATCACCAGCACCGGCTTTTTCATTTTCGGAATGATCGTCGTCGCGCGCTCTTCATAGACGCCGCCGATCTCCCCGCACATCACCACCGCCTTGGTCTTCGGGTCCTCTTCGAACTTCCAAAGTATCTCATCGAAGGTCGACCCGAGCACCGGATCGCCACCAAGCCCAACGCAGGTCGTCTGGCCGAAGCCTGTCCGCGTGAGCGTATCCGCCACATAATAGGTGATAGACCCGGAGCGTGAGACAGTGCCGACCCGACCCGGCTGGAACGCGATATCCGGCATGATCCCAAGATTCGCTTCACCCGGCGTGATAACTCCGGCGGTATTCCCGCCGATTACGGTAGCTTTAGCGCGGACGGCTTCTTCGCGAACATACAGCATATCGTGAATCGGAATATGCTCCGGAATGACAACCAGGAACTTGATTCCCGCGCGTATCGCCTCGATCGCCGCCTCTTTCACAGCCGGAGCCGGAAGGAATATCACCGAAACATCCGCCCCGGTCTGCTTGACGCATTCGCCGACGGTGTCAAAGACCGGTTTCCCGGCGACAGTCGCGCCGCCTTTACCCGGCGAGGTACCGCCGACTATTTGCGTACCGTATGCCAGCATCCGCTCGGCATGGAATTTCCCTGCTCCGCCGGTCATCCCCTGCACCATCACGCGGGAGTTTTTATCTACTAGGATTGCCATATGAGGTTCCTTTTCATGCTTTCTGTCTGTTTCGGGCTTCGACTTCGCTCAGCCCGATTGATTTTCCATCCACCACCATCTAATCGCACTGAGCGAAGTCGAAGTGCGATAATTTCATCGTTTGGACGAACTACCCCCATCCGCCGCTTCGCGCCACCTTCTCCCAGAGGGAGAAGGGAGTCTTCCCCCTCTCCCTTTGGGAGAGGGTGCCCCGCGGAGGCAGTGGCGGGTGAGGGTATTTTCAGTTTACTTGCTTACCTCGCGCGCCAATTCCACCGCCCGCTTGGAGATCTCTTCGATCTCCGTCTCTATCCCGTGGAACTCGACATGTTTGAACAGCGCGGGATTTTCCTTTTTCGCTTCCTCGAATATCCGCACCCCTTCCTCCCACATATTCCCGGTCATCCGCATCACGATCGGCTTGGACAGCCCGTGATTCTTGAGGAACATCACCACCCCCTTGGCGAAATCATCGCAACGGGAGATACCGCCGAACCGTGCGCCGAAGATCGCTTTCACGTTCGGATTTTCGTCGAGGAGCACCAGCATCTGCGCGATCCGTTCCGGAGTCGGGCCACCGCCGGAATCCATGAAATTGGCCGGCTTGCCGCCGTAATACTGAATGAAGTCATTCCCCATAATGCCGAACCCCGCGCCGCCGGGGAACATCCCGATATCCCCATCGAGATCGAGATACGGAATCCCCTGTGCCTGCGCTTTCTGCTCGCGCTCGGTCATCTCCCCTTCTTCGTGGCGCTTCTCGATTCCCATCGTCTTCAGGTCGGCATGGCGGAAAACCGCGTCATCATCGAGCGACACACGCGCGTCTGCGGCGATCAGTTTTCCATCGCCGGTCAGGACCAGCGGATTGATCTCGACCAGTTTCGCGTCGTACGCCTTGAACATTTTGTAAAGGCCGACAATGACATCCGCCGTCGGACGGAGCAGCTCCGATGGCATCCCTATCTGCTTCGCCATCTCCAGCGCTTCGAACCCATAGAACGGCTGTTCAACGGAGAGTGATTTCTTGAAGATCTTCTCCGGATGTTTCGCGGCGACCTCTTCGATATCGACCCCACCCTCGCCCGATGCGATCACCACCAGCTTGTAATTGGCGCGGTCAATCGTCACGCCGATATAGAACTCACGCTTGATGTCCAGTTTCGGCTCGACCAAAAGCATCTCAACCGGATACCCCTTGATGGTCAGTTTCAGAAGATCGGCCGCGATCTTTTCCGCCTGCGCGGGTGTGTCGGCCAGTTTGATCCCGCCGGCTTTGCCGCGACCACCGATCAGGACTTGTGATTTGATAACAACCGAGCCGCCGATCTGCTCTGCGGCAGCGGCGACTTCGTGCGGGTGCCGAGCGAGTCGGCTATCGGAGAGCGGGATCTTGAACTTGCGAAACAGTTCCTTCCCCTCAAACTCATACAGTCTCATGAATGCAACCTTTCCTGTAGCTGGCGCGCTAAAGCACGCTTGTGCCAACAATCACAAACTCCGACAATCTACTCGATTTGCGGTTTAAGTCAACAGGAATTGGATTGAGCTATCTATCTGTGGAACAATGAATTACATCCATCGCCCGACACCGGCAATCAAATCGAACCGAATTACTCGACCTTTGTCGATTCCGGTTCGGTAGCCTTTTGGGATGGCTTGGAGACTGGCGGTACTTCTCCACCCTGTGCCGGAATCTCGGGGACAGCGAATCGAATCCCCCCATTATGAAACTCAACGCGACGTTGCGCCGGATTCTGCGACCCCTGCTTCTGGCACTGCTTCGGCGCGCCACGCCGCGTCGGGAAGGTCGCGGCGTCTGAATAATCGGTAACGGGAAAATAATCCAGCACGTTGGTCGACAGATACAGCCGCTCTCCGGTCGCGCTGGAGACGACATTATCCGTACAATCTTCCCACAGGAAATAGATCGCGGTCGTGGTATCGACCAACTCGATCAGATGTTCACTCGAGACGACCAGCCTTACCAGTGAAGCCTGGCGATCCAACCCGAAACATCGCGCCGGCTCCTGATTGCTTATCCCCTCGGCCATCCCCACCACTTGCCACAGTATTGGCGGATATCCGGGCTTGGTGGATCTATCCAGCGATTTTGCGCTGAAATAATCCCACTGGCAGGAGTCATAGATCTCACCGCGCAGCACTTCGAGGATTGTCAGATATTGATTCGAAGTCGCTATCTTGAAATCAAACCCCGCCGCCATATGCCCGGTCGACTGCAGAGAGACATCGATCGTGTCAACAAACCTCCCCAGTTTCTCCTCAACTCTCCCTATCCGAACTATCACGCGCGCGGTGTCACTGACCATCGAATCAGCCGCGATGATATCGATATCGTTTGGCTCCGCAAGAACGGACGCGGCCGCAACAAAAGTGAGAGCGAGGAGATACTTTTTCATGCCATAAAAAACCCCGCCGTCAAGCGGGGTCTCATTCCTTTAGACCGGTCTTACTTAACCACCTTGAAGGTGTAGGGGCCCTTCCAGGACGGTGTGTGCTCACTCGTCGGAGAAGTCATCATGAGCCATCTCCCGCCGGTGCCGAAGAAGGATGAGTCGACTGCCAGTGTCCCGGGAGTCGGCACGATGACATCGATAGAATACGCCTTCATCGTCTCATGCGCCTTGTACGATTTCTTCATAATGTGGGCCATGAAGCCCGCGACATCGGGAAGTTTCCCGTCCCAATCTTCGCTGACAAACGCGTTCATGATATCAAACGTCGTGTGCCCTTCATACGGACCATACGCCTTGGCGTCGCCATTCGTATTCTCCATCCCCTTGCCGCTGTCTGCAGGGTGCTTGATCTCTTTGATCGTTGAATCAGGAGAGTACCACTTGAATCCTACCGAAAGTCCCTGCCGGTCGATCTCGTTGGAGATGTAAACGTCAAATGACACTTTCTCGCCCGCCTTGATCGTGCTGTCATTGACCTTTCCAGGTCCGGAGATCTTCATGGAAACATCCGCCGAATACACCATCCCTGCGGCCAACATCAGCGCGAGCGCCGTCATCACCGCGATTCGTTTTGTAAACATCTCTTCTCCCGTTCCAGTAGTAACGTGTTATTTGCTTCGTATACTCTTGAGTAGTGAATTGTTATACTAATACTCACTTACCGACCCTGTCAAATACTTTATGAACCCGCGATACGCACCTTAATCTCTCAGCATTCAATAAGTTGCCTCGACTTTCTTACCTGGTCTTATACCACCGGAACACGGTGACGATTAAAAATCGTCGTGATGTTCCAAACAATTGGCACGGATTGTTATACAATTTCCCGCCCGGACATTTCCGAAGCAAACGTGTACTCGGATAATCCACAAGCACTTAAAGCGCCTTTTTGTTTGACTATGCGGGTCGTAATCTCTATTTTCCCGCGACGATTACGAAAGGATGTCTATGAGCACTACTGCTGTCAGCAAAGCACGATCTTTCCCTCTCGTGCTTATTTCCTCGTCGGTCGGCAAGAAGTTCCTGGTAGCAGTGACCGGTTTCATCTCCTTTGGATATATCATCGGTCACATGCTGGGTAACCTGCAACTCTTCGCCGGACAGGATCAGATCAACACCTACGCCGAAGCATTACATAGTCTCGGACCGCTTCTCTGGGTCATTCGCGCTGTGTTGCTTGCCGCGTTCATCGTTCATATCTGGCTCGGCCTCCAGCTCAAACTGGAGAACATGGCGGCCCGCCCGGTCAATTACACCAAGCAGAAACCGCAGAAGTCCAAACTCTCCGGTCGCACCATGTGGCTGACCGGCCTGATGGTCCTCGCCTTCTTTATTTATCATGTGCTACACTTCACGGCGCGGACCACGGATGCCCGCTTCGCGAATCTTATGGATGCCGAGGGCCGCTACGATGTCTACACCATGGTCATCCTTGGTTTCCAGCAGGTGCCGCTCGCTGTTTTCTATATCATCGCGGTCGGCCTGCTCTGTTATCACCTGAGCCACGGCTTCTACAGCATGTTCCAGTCGCTCGGCCTCAACAACAGCGACAACAATCCTAAACTGGAACGGTGCGCCGCGCTTATCTCAATATTCATCTTCCTCGGCTATGCTTCCATCCCCGTCGCCGTTATGGCCGGATGGGTCTGCCTGCCGGGAGGAGGACACTAACATGCAACTTAACGCTAAGATCCCGTCTGGTCCCCTTGCCGAAAAGTGGGACAAACATATTGCCGAACTGAAGCTGGTCAACCCGGCCAACAAACGGAAATATTCGATCATCGTGGTCGGAAGTGGACTCGCCGGTGCATCAGCCGCGGCCTCCCTCGCCGAACTCGGCTACCAGGTCAAATGCTTCTGCTTCCAGGATTCACCGCGCCGCGCGCACTCCATCGCCGCGCAGGGCGGTATCAACGCTTCCAAGAATTACCAGAACGATGGCGACTCCATCTACCGCCTCTTCTATGATACCATAAAGGGCGGCGACTTCCGCGCCCGCGAAGCCAACGTCTATCGCCTCGCGCAAGTCTCCGGAAATATCATTGACCAATGTGTCGCGCAGGGTGTACCGTTCGCCCGTGAATACGGCGGCCTTCTCGCCAACCGCTCCTTCGGTGGCGCGTTGGTTTCGCGTACGTTCTATGCGCGCGGTCAGACAGGTCAGCAACTCCTGCTTGGCGCCTATCAGGCACTCGCCCGCCAGATCGGCCTCGGCGCCGTGCAGATGCACAACCGTTCCGAGATGCTTGACCTGGTCGTGGTCGATGGCCACGCCAAAGGGATAGTCGTTCGCGATCTAGTTACCGGCAAAGTCAGCTCTCATGCTGCCGATGCCGTCGTGCTCGGCACCGGCGGATATGCTAACGTCTTCTTCCTTTCGACCAACGCGAAAGGATGCAACGTCACCGCGAACTACCGTGCCTACAAGCGCGGCGCTCTCTTCGCGAACCCCTGCTATACGCAGATCCATCCGACCTGCATTCCGGTTCATGGCGAATATCAATCCAAACTGACACTCATGTCGGAATCGCTTCGCAACGATGGCCGCGTCTGGGTTCCCAAAGCCAAAGGCGACCAGCGTGACCCGAACCAGATTCCCGAAGCTGAACGCGATTACTATCTGGAAAGAAAGTACCCGTCCTACGGCAACCTCGCCCCGCGCGATGTTTCCTCTCGCGCCGCCAAGGAAGTCTGCGACGAGGGTCGCGGCATCGGAGAAACCGGTCTCGGCGTCTACCTCGACTTCTCCGATTCGATCCGTCGACTCGGTAAAGCCAAGATCGAAGAACGCTACGGCAACCTCTTTGAAATGTACGAAAAGATCACCGCGGATAATCCGTACGAAACGCCCATGCATATTTACCCGGCCCCGCACTACACTATGGGCGGCCTCTGGGTCGATTACAACCTGATGAGCAACATCCCCGGCTTGCATGTCATCGGCGAAGCCAATTTCTCCGACCACGGCGCCAACCGCCTCGGCGCGTCGGCTCTCATGCAGGGCTTGGCCGATGGCTACTTCGTCCTTCCCTATACTATCGGCGACTATCTCGCCACCTCGGCCAAAACAAAGGTGACGACAGAAAACCCGGCATTCAAGAAGGTCGAAGAAGAGGTCAACGCCCGCACCAAGAGACTGCTTTCCGTAAAAGGCAAACGGACGGTCGACTCCTTCCATCGCGAACTCGGCTTATTGATGTGGGAATACTGTGGCATGGCCCGCAATGAGGCCGGCCTCAAAAAAGCCCTCCAGCGCATCCCCGAAATTCGCGAGGAGTTCTGGAAGAATGTCACCGTGCTTGGCGTCAACGAGGAATACAACATGTCCCTCGAAAAGGCCGGACGCGTGGCCGACTTCCTTGAATTCGCCGAGCTGATGTGCACCGATGCGCTTGACCGCGACGAATCCTGCGGCGGACACTTCCGCACGGAACATCAGACGCCCGAAGGCGAAGCCGAACGCAACGATGCTGACTACGCCCATGTTTCCTGCTGGGAATTCGCCGGCGACGGCAAAAAGCCGAACTTCATCAAGGAATCTCTCACTTTCGAAACTGTCCACCTCCAGACAAGGAGCTATAAGTAATGAAACTGACCCTGCATGTCTGGCGGCAGAAGAACCGCGACGATAAAGGACGGATGGAGGTCTACGACGCGCCCAATGTCAGCGCCGAGATGTCCTTCCTTGAAATGCTCGATGTGGTCAACGAAGATCTGACCGTCAAAGGTCATGACCCCATCCACTTCGATCATGACTGCCGTGAAGGTATCTGCGGTATGTGCTCGATGGTCATCAACGGCGTTGCGCATGGCCCGCAACCCGGCACCACCGTCTGCCAATTGCATATGCGCCACTTCAAAGATGGCGACCATGTTTATATCGAACCCTGGCGCTCGCGCGCCTTCCCGATCATCAAAGATCTGGTCGTCGACCGCAGCGCCCTCGACCGCATCATCGCGGCCGGCGGATTTGTCTCCGTCAACACCGGCGGAACCCCCGATGGCAACGCCATCCCGATCCCAAAAGACAACGCTGAACGCGCCATGGATGCTGCCGCCTGCATTGGCTGCGGCGCCTGCGTAGCGGCCTGTCCCAACGCGTCGGCGATGTTGTTCGTCTCGGCCAAGGTCTCCCATCTCGCCTACCTGCCGCAAGGCCAGGTCGAACGGGAGCGACGCGTCACCGCGATGCTCGCCCAGATGGATTCCGAGCAGTTCGGCGCCTGCACCAATCACTATGAGTGCGAAGCCGTCTGCCCGAAAAACATCTCGGTCGACAACATCGCGAAACTGAACCGCGAGTACGCGCGGGCATTGCGCACCAGAGAGCGCAAAGCCTCCGGCGGCGGGTTCTGACGTCCATGAAGACATTTGCTTTTTTGACAGGGCTGCCGTTCGCGGTAGCCCTGTTTATGTTTGGGATCGTGTAAGGAGGTATATATGAAAGGTAATGACAAGATCATCAGCACTCTTAATGAGATGCTGTCGGATGAACTGACCGCCGTGAACCAGTATATGGTTCATTCCGAAATGTGCGATAACTGGGGATACGAACGGCTTCACAAGGCGATGGAAAAACGCGCCATCGATGAAATGAAACATGCCGAGAAACTGATCGCCCGCATCCTCTTCCTCGAGGGAACGCCCGATGTCAGCACATACGGCAAGATCGCCATCGGCGCCGATGTGCAGATGCAGATGACCAATGACTTGAAAGCCGAATCCGGAGCGGTTGTTGCGTACAACAAATCTGTCAAAATGGCTCAGGATGCCGGGGACAACGGAACCCGTGAATTGCTTGAATCAATTCTCAAGGATGAAGAAGCTCATCTCGATTGGCTCGAAGCTCAAAACGACCAGATCGCGCAGATGGGGATTCAGAATTATCTAGCGGAACATATCAAAGAATAGCGCATTTCGTTTCCCAGGTTCTTCGAAACTCTCCTCGTCGGAGAAAGAACCTGGGATTCCCTTATATGAATGGAAATGTCATTGCGAGGAGCGAAGCGACGAAGCAATCAATTCAACCTACATCGGCAGTCTTTCCCCGTCCCTCGCCACTATCAAATTATTCACCCCCGCCTCTTTCGCCTTCCGTTCTATCTGCTCCACCGCCTTCTCCGAGACTACATGCGACACCACAAACTGCCCGACTCTGAGAGCCGGAGCATCTTTGAACAGATCATCCAAACAGAGATGCGCCGACTCGATAACGACATAATCATGATTATCCAGGTATGCCCGGACATCGTCGTAACTTCCAATATCCCCTGAATGGAACAGCTTTTTCTCCCCGACCCTTATATCGAGCGAAAATGCCTGACCACGATTGGCCATCCCCTTTTTCGCCCCTACTTCAGCGTACTTCGCCAGATGCGAATTTGCGATCGCCCGTATTGAGAGTTCGCCCTCGACCAGCGTCCCCTCTCGATACCCAGTCACCTTCATCTCAAACGGGAAACCCTCTCTAAAAAGATACATCGATGGCAGATAGTCCAGAAACGGCTCGACAAACTCCTCCGGCAGAAAAAACTCCACGGGCTCGGCCCGCTTGAGCAGTTTCAACATCTGAATCAGCATCGGCAATTCCGCGACATGATCCGGATGCGTATGCGTGATTATCACCCTGTCTATCTTGAGCGGGTCAAACCCTTCTTGCAGAAACCGCTGACTGAATGACCCGCCACAATCAATGACCGTCAGGCTCTCCCCGACTTTCAGCACATGGGAGGTAGTCGCTCGGCTCGCCATTGGCACCCCCGCCGAAGTCCCGAGAATAGTGAATAAATTCGAACTCTGAATCATGAAGAGAACTAACTTTCAGTTCGTGTAGACGGTACTATGTCATTGCGAGGAGCGCATCCGCCTTCGGCGGACAGCGACGAAGCAACCTTTGTCAAATCGCGCATGGGACAAGTACTAGGCTTTGTCAGAATCAGGCTAGTCCCAGTATCGGTCATAGTGATACCAGCCCTCTTCAATTTCATTGCCAACATGTAAATTCCAAGGTAGCTCGACATTGTGCAATTTGTGCGAGGGGCTGTACATAAACCCCCGCTCCTCATATCCAACAAAGAACCCTCGATGATATCCAAGTAGCACGTAGTCCTCGCCAACCTCACAAGTATTCATTCTCAGAGTTAGGATCTGTTGCTCCAGGATCTGTGGACTACTACTTCCTCCGCTTAGAGAGTCAAGCACCTTTAGGATCTCATCTATCACTCGGCTGTAATGCTCGACTGACACTGTATCAGCACCCAACGGATTTCGATGAAAACTTCCATCATGGAGATTCAATGGAAGATCCTCCTGTCGAAGCGACTGCACAGAGCCGACTGCCTGTGTCACCAAAGCGATTTTCCCAAATTCCTCAGTGTGTCGCCGAAAATAGCACGCATCCGAAATATCAATGACACTTTCACAGAGAAACAGACTCGAGACTGCCAATACAAACACTGCAAGCCGAGTTCGGAGCGACCGAAACACTACAATGCTCACTATAAGTTGCGGAAGAAAGAGAAGGGCGATGAGTAAAAACGAGAACATTCTCACTACGTACCCGCCGGGCCAATACACGTTCGCTATCGAAGTCCCTACTAGAACGACGACAGAAATGAAGATCACTAGAGTGAGTGCGCTGCCGACGAGATTCAGGAAATTCAGTACGCAGCCAACGTTGTCATCTATCTTCCCCAAAAAGGCCCCTATCCCACCACCCTCTTCAACCTCTCCAACGCCTCGACACAATCCTCCCGCGATACATCCAGATGCGTCACGAACCGTATCTTCCGCGGCCCGAACGGTATCCCCAACACATCCACTTCCTTCATCTTCGCGCAAATGACGTCGGAGTTCTCCGGCGTGGTCAACTGCAGAACGATGATATTCGTCTCCACCCGGCTCATATCGATAGTGAAGCTCTTGAACTCGCTCAACCCTTGCGCCAGTAACTTGGCGTTGGCATGGTCCTCCGCCAGCCGTGGGATATTGTTTTTCACCGCATACAACCCCGCCGCGCCGAGTATCCCGACCTGACGCATCGCCCCGCCAAACAGCTTCCGCTCCCGGAGGCACTTCGCGATCAGTTCCTTCGAACTAACAATCATCGACCCGACCGGAGCTCCCAATCCCTTGGAGAGGCAGACTGAAATGGTATCAAACGGCTCAGTCAGCTCCGGCAACGACATCCCGGTCGCGACATGCACATTCCATATCCGTGCGCCATCCAGATGCAAGGTCAGTCCGAACTCGTCGCACACCTCGCGCACCTTGAGAACCTCCGCCTGCGGAAGGATCGTCCCGCCGTGCCGGTTATGCGTATTCTCCAGTGCCACCATTTTGGTCTCTGGCACATGCAGATTCTTCGGCCGTACATTGGCCCGGACCATCTCGGCGGTGATCATCCCCCGCTCGGTGGTCAGAAGATTGACCAGCAATTGCGAGTGGACCACCGGCCCGGCCACTTCGTAGTTCACGACATGGCATTCCCGTTCGCACAAAAGTTCCCACCCGCGCTGGGAAGTTGCTTTCAGGCATATCTGGTTCGCCATTGTACCCGATGGCAGGTAGAGCGAAGCTTCCCGATTGAACAGTTTGGCGACATATGCCTCAAGTTCTTTGATAGTCGGGTCATCCCCGAAAACATCATCGCCGACTTCGGCGGTTGCCATCGCCTGGCGCATGGCCGGTGACGGCTTGGTCACGGTATCAGAACGAAGATCGATTGTTTTCATAGTCCGAATTATACTCTGTAAGTGCTCCACCCGCCACCGCAATTCCGGATCTCAGGCTAATCATCTATGGATACCGTTCTTCGAGTTGGCGCTCCGAATGTTGCGTCAGGTCCTAGCCCTCGCCAAACTTCGCAAAGATGTGTTTGCATCTCAATCGCGCGAGGGCGAGACCTGACGGCAATTCATTGCTCACCAAAGAGGCTTCGACTCCGCTCAGCCAAAAGACTCTCACTTAACCCAACTTACTTACCAATCGGGCTGAGCGTAGTCGAAGCCCGCACTTGGACTATCAGAACAATCAACGTAATTCTCCATGATTAACGCGTTCTTCACGCCAATAAAAAAGCCGCCTTAACAGGCGGCTTTTAGTCTTGATAGGGTGCGATTACTCCGCCGGGGTCACATTAAATGCTTTCAACCCCTGGTCGGTCTTAGAAATGTCGCAGATTACTTCCTGTCCCTCTTTTAGGGTCTTGAACCCCTGCATGTTGATGGCAGAATGATGAACATACACGTCCTGTTCATCGGTTTCGCACGAGATGATCCCCCATCCGGTGCGGTCGTTAAAGTACTTGACCTTGCCTTTCGACATGTAGATTCCTCCAAAGGTTGATGGAGTTATTAGATCCCTCTCAGTAAAAATTATACAGATCAGACCCGCTTCATGCCAGAAAAATCTAATGGATCCCTATCATTTTTTGAAAGATTGTCATCGCCAGCCCGGAGAGGACCGGGACCGAAATGTTGTCATCCACCCCCAACGGTTTGGCCTCGACCAGCGTAGCAACCGCCGCTCCCACGGCCGCGACCGGGAAAGAAATGCCCGGTGCGACCGCCGCCACCAGGAGTGTGGCGCCAAGGCATGCGGCCGAACCCTCATATGATTTGCGCCCGAACTTGTGCTTCCCGTAGCGCCGTCCGATCAGTGCGGCCGCACTATCCCCCACTATGATAAACGCAAGCGCGGCAATGGCGATTGGCTTGGAGTATAAAGCGATCGTACAACACGACGCTATCAGGATGTAGGTCGCACCCGTCCAGTCCCCGTTCTGCTCGTGGCTCCGGATCATCCGCCCGAAGAGCTTTCCGAAGAACCCCCGCCAGAGCCACCAGCCCCGAAACCGGGATAGGTCCGTGGCAATGACCAGAACGGTGAACGGAAGAAGAATCCAGAGAGCGGTCGATTTCTCCAGCCCCAGTAGATAGTACCCCCCCGGGATGACCAGCGCCCCCATGTGGGTGGTCTTCCGCCAAAGCTCCTGGATAAAGCTGATCTCCGGACCGGAGTCCGGTTGCTCGGACTTCTGACCCACTTATGGCATCTTCCGGTAAGCCAGTGGCTCCATCATATACTTCTTCGGGAGATAGGTCACTCTCGCGTTATACTTTTTGAAGAGCGAATCGCGGATCTTCCAGAATCCGGCCATATGGTATTCTTTGGTCAACCTATTTGTGATCTCCACCCGCGCGTCATCCAGAGTTTTGGATGGTTCCGCCTTCAACAACTTGATAACGTGGAACCCGTATCGCGTTTTGACCGGCTCGGATACCTGGCCGGAAGCAAGAATAGAGGCCTCCTTGAAAAAGACACTATCCACATCTTTCGGACCGATCTGCCCGAGGTTGGCCAGTTCCTCGCGCACTGCCGGCTCGCCTATATAGAACTCGCGCGCCAACTCCATGAAGTCGACTCCCGCTCTCGCCTGATCACGCACAAAGATCGCGTCGGCCGAGTCCTTGGTCAGGATATGCTGGACCGTCAACGGTTTCTCGACCTCAAATTCTTTCGGATGTCCTTTGTAGTACGCTTCGACCGCGGAGTCTGTCGGTCGATAAGTCAGGTCGAACCATTGCTGAATGAGATATGCCTTGGATTCCTGATGTCGTATCTCCGCGATCTTCGCCTTCACCTGCGGCAAGGTATCTAGCTTGTCCCGACGCGCCGCCTGAACCACGCAGAGCTGGCGCGCGATGATATTCAGCACTTCGCGCTTCTGCTCCGGCGTCGTATTCCAGGTTCGAGACCGGCGTTTGATCGACTCCTCGGCGTTCCGCATCGTCAGGACATCCACCGTGTCGACGCCATTCACAATACCGAACCAGAGCGAATCGGTCGTATGGTAGAAGTTGGAATCCAGCAAGGACTCATTGACAACCGTGGTGTATCCCTGCGCCACACTGTCAAAGACCTGGCTAGCCCTCTGACGGATCTTATCATTAAGTACTTGATCCGCTGCCACCGCGTAGACTGTGCTGTCGGTCAACGGACGGAGCCCCGGCGCGAGATGCCGATGCACCATGACGATATGCCAGCCATCCTGATCCTGATACGGCGCGCTGTACGTGCTATCGGCCAAGCTGAAAGCTATTGAGTCAAAGGGTGGATGGAATTCCCCGCGGCCCGCGAACCCAAGGAATCCGCTGTTAGTCTTCGCGCCGGCATCGTGCGAATACTGCCTCGCCGCCTCCGCAAACGCCATCCCTGAATCCAGTTTCTTGTGGATCCACTCAATGTACTCACGTGCAGAACGTTCCAGCGCGGATTCGGGCATCAGGCGATAGGATATCGAGTCTGGCCCATTCAACAGCCCTGTCTCAGAGGCCAGAATGTGGGAAATCTCGATCTGTTCTTTGGCTTCAAAACGCTGCTTGTTCGCCTCATAGTACGCGACCACCTCGGTGCTGTCGGCGCTGATTCCCGCCAACTTCGATTCCATATACGTGTACAGAAACAGCGCGTTCGTGCGCATCCGATAGCTCCAATACGGATGGAAATGTCTGGAGATGTCGATACTGTCCGCCTCAAAACCGGTCAGCGTATCGACCAGGATCGAGTCGACAAACCCCGCCATCGCCGAGTCCGGCAATACTCCCCCCATCGTCATTAACATGCTTTTGCGGAGTTTCTCTTTGAGATCCGCCAGTGTCAACTGATATCCACCGGAGGCGCGGGCAACGATCTTCTGCTGCTCCTCGGCCGCGGTCAGCTTCTTACCGGCGCCACCGCATCCAAGAACAGCCAACACAACTCCCCCCGTTATGACCAACAACGCAAGTCTTCGAACAAGTACGCTCATCTTCTCTTCCTCTGGTATGTGAAGGCCGTAAATTATACGCCCAGAGGGGAGAATTCAAGCCCATTTCTCAGGCTTCGATAAGCGATGCGTGAGGCCGTTCAGACGCCGGAAGCCCCTTCTCCGACGCAAAACGATTAAGGTGGATGATGAACGTGGTCCCTTTCCCCGGTCGTGACTCCACGCTCAATTGAAGACGAAGTGCAGTACAGATCCGATGGACTATCGCCAATCCAAGTCCTGTCCCCTGCGGCTTGGTTGAATAGAACGGCTGGAATATTCTCTCACGGTCAGCCTCGGCAATTCCCGGACCAGTATCCGACACGCGCAGTTCTACGCGTCCGTCCGCGTGATCCTCGGTCAGCCGGAACGCTACGGTCCCCCCCTCCGGACCGAACGCTTCGCATGCGTTTATCGCCAGATTCATCAGAACTTGCTTGATCAGGTTCTCATCGCCGACCGCGTAGACGATCGATGACTCCGAATCAAACCGCATCCGGACATTCTCTTTGAATGCTTCATGATGTTTCGTCAATTCCATCACGTCGCTTATGATATGACACAACTCCACTTTATTGTATGTCGGGCGGCTGACCCGCGCGTACGCTAGAAAGTCCGTCAATATTCGGCTGAGGCGGTGCGATTCCTTAACTATCAGCTCCATCAGCCGGGCATTCTCGCCGACCGGCTGGATATCCCGTGCCAGCACCTCCACCGAACCGGAGATCGCCGCCAGAGGGTTCCTGATCTCATGCGCGATCGAGGCCGACAATTCTCCCACCGCCGCCAGACGATCCGCCGTCCGGGCTTTCTGCTCGAGCAGTTTTGCGTCCGTCAGGTCTGTGAAGATCGCGATCACCCCGCGAGTCCCTTTCCCGTCTTCCGTGAGAACCGAAATCGACAGCCCGAGCGGCATTGCCCGCCGGTCTTTCGTTATTATCTCTATTTCCATGCGCGGAAGATCCTGCCCGAATCTCACGGCTTCCATCAGGCACTGCGCCAGCCGCGGCATTCTGTCGGAGAAGACTTCCTCGCAACGCAACCCGCGGACATCTTCTTCCCGATACCCGAGTATCTTTTCTGCCGCGCGATTGAAATAAATGATATACCCGAATGGGTCTATCGTCAGCAATCCGGAGTTCAAGTGCCTGAGGATATCATCTGTCTCCAGGCGCGCCCGCTTTAGTGCTAGCGATGCATCGGCCAGCTTTCTATCCTGATGACTGAGACGTTCCGCCAGATAACCGGAAATGAACGCAACGAGATAAAAGATCAGGATATGCAGGAATATTGAATAGAATACATGGTCTTGCGCCGAGAAGATCGTCCGCAACGCCTGCATATTCAGGTCGGTGGTCGCTTGCTGACTCAACCCCAGCCAAATAATGAACGCGTACGCTCCGGAGACCAGCGACGCTACGACCAGCGTCCCAACCAGTCGATACGCCAGCGCCGCGGAAACGATCGTCAACAGGTAAAGCGCGGAAAACGGCGAATTCACGTTTCCCGTCGCGTAGATCACGCCCGATTCGATCCAGATCTCGAGCAGCAATTGCAGCGCGATAAGAATATGTATGACTGATTGTAAGGAGTACCGCTTTTCGAGCGAGATTGCGGCCGCGAAGCCGAGCGTGCAGACCGAATACAGGATCAACTGCACCTGCAGGTAACCGGGGTTCCCCATCCAGAATCCCACGATCGCCAGCAGGATGATATACGAGGCCAGCTTCAGCGGGAGAAACCAGCCAAGTCGTTTGAGTCGTTCCTGTCGTTCCATATGGCAACGGCGCCCGGAGGCGCCGTTTTCGTTTATCCATTCCCCGACCGCCGGACGCTCGGCGCCGGCAGCGGAATCTGTTTACTTATCCGATCTTGCCAATGATGTCGAACATCGGCAGGTACATGGCGATCAACAGACCACCGATAATACCGCCCATAACGACGATGATCACAGGCTCGATGATCGAGGTCAACGCCGCCACCGCGTCATTCACTTCTTCATCATAGAAATCGGCGATCTTGTTCAACATGTCGTCCAGGCCGCCGGTCTTTTCACCGACGCCGATCATCTGGATCACCATCGGCGGAAATACGCCCGACTCTTTCAGAGGCGCGGTAATGGTATCACCCTCGGCGATCGCCAGCACCGACTTGTTGATGGCGTTCGCCACCACCAGGTTACCGGACGTCTTCGCCGTGATATCCAGCGCCTCAAGGATCGATACACCCGAAGACAACAGCGTCGCCAGCGTACGCGTGAAGCGGGCCACTGATGATTTTCTCACCAGGGTCCCCAGCACCGGCATCTTAAGCAAGAGACGGTCGATACTGAGTGCCCCTTGAGGTGTCTTCTTCCACCACAGCAGTGCCGCCACCAGTCCGATTATGGTACCGAGCAGGTAAATGGCGTTCCCTCTGAGGAAATTCGAAATATCCAGCACTATCTGGGTCGGCGCGGGAAGTTCCGAACCCACTCCGGCAAACATGCTGGCAAACACCGGCACGATGAAGGTCAACATCGCAATGGTCACGCCCACCGCCACCACGACGATGACTGACGGGTACATCATCGCGCCCTTCACTTTGCGCACCAGTTTGTCGGCCTTTTCACGATAGATAGCCAGTCGGACCAGGATCGCGTCAAGCGCGCCGCCGACCTCACCGGCTTCCACCATATTGACATACAATTGGTCGAAGACTTTCGGGTGACGGGCCATTGATTCAGACAGAGTCGCGCCGCCCTGCACGCTGTCGCGGATCGCGGTGATGACCTTCGCCATCTCCTTGTTTTCCGTTTGCGTGGCCAGGATCTCAAGGCATTGCACCATCGGCAAACCGGCGCCGATCATGGTGGCAAATTGCCGTGTGAAGCGCGATATCTCGACCTTCTTGATGCCCGTACCGAACTTGAAACTGATCTCCGCCGCCTTCTTGCTGGCCGAGGTCACCAGGATTCGGTTCTGACGAAGAATCCGCTCCAGGTCGGCCTTGCTTTCGGCCTTCATGTTGCCCTGTACCTGGGCCCCCGCGAGCGTTTTCCCTTTGTATTCCCAAACCGGCATCGGTTAGTCCTTTCTCCTGGTTCCTTCTCAGGCGTATGCCGGCGACTTTTGCCGATTCAGCATCTCGCCAAGTTCCTGAGGATTGTGACTGTAACTCATTGCATCGTTTATGGTGATCTTGCCCGCCTGGTACAGCTCGGCAAGAGATTGATTCATCGTCTTCATCCCGTACTTCTGCCCCGACTGCATCATCGAGTAGATCTGGTGGATCTTGTCGTCGCGAATGATCGCGCGGATGGCTGGTGTCACCACCAGTATCTCCATCGCCATCACACGGCCGCCGCCCACTTTCGGGATCAGCGTCTGCGAGACGATCGCCTGCAGCGTAAACGACAGGTTCACGCGCACTTGCTCTTGCTGATTCGTCGGGAATACGTCCACGATACGGTTCACTGTTTCGGCGCACGAGTTGGTGTGCAATGTCGCGAACGCCAAGTGACCGGTTTCCGAGATCGACAGCGCCGCCTCGATCGTCTCCAGGTCGCGCATCTCGCCGACCAGCACGACGTCCGGGTCCTCACGCAACGCGTACTTCAGCGCCGACGCGAACGAATGCGTATCCGAGAACACTTCACGCTGGTTTACCAGCGCCATCTGGTGCCTGTGCAAATATTCGATCGGGTCTTCCACGGTCAGGATATGCACCGGTCGTTCCCGGTTTATCTTGTCGATGATTGCCGCTAGCGTCGTAGATTTACCCGAACCGGTCGGACCGGTGACCAGCACCAGGCCACGCGGTAGTTTGGAGAATTCTGCGATTACTTTGCTCAGTCCCAGTTCCTCGAACGAACGGATCGAGTACGGGATCTGGCGAATGGCGACCGCCACGTTACCGCGCTGCATGAACATGTTGCAGCGGAATCGCGACATATTCTCCACGCCGAATGAAAGATCCAATTCCGAGTTCTGCTCGAATTTTAATTTCTGCTTATCATTCAACATCGAATACGCGATCTTCTTGATCACGTCAGGACTGAGCAGATCCTGGCCGGGTATCTTTGTCAGTTTGCCGTCAACGCGTACTACCGGCGGACTCCCCACGGTCAGGTGCAGATCGGAAGCACCCATTTTGATCATCTGCTCGAGTAAATCACGAAGCACCATGTGACTTTTCTCCCAGTCCTTGAGACGTTGTGTATTAAAAGACAGTCTTATGGTATGTATCGGCGGAACCTGCCGATTCTTGATTGATTTCTGACAGATTTACGAGGGTAACTAATTGAATGACAGACGGCTTGCAGGGTGCAAGCCAGCCTACGCGGTCGTGACCGCGAAGACCTCTTCCAGACTGATCAGGCCGGCCTTCATCTTGTCCACGGCCGCCATACGGAGGCTGAACATCCCCTGCTCGATAGCCAGCCGACGAAGTTCCGTGTCTGACTCCTTGGCCAGGATCATGGACTCCAGTTCGGGGCTTATCGGCATCACCTCAAATAGACCGATTCGACCGGCTTTTCCAGTCCCGCCACAGTCATTGCAGCCGGTCCCTTTGAAGGCGCGAATATTGCGCAGCAACTCCTTGGGCGCCTTGAGGCTCTCAACCTGCTCCTGAGTCAGGTTGATCTCCTGCTTGCAGTGCTGACAGATCTTGCGCGCCATACGCTGGGCCATGATCAACCGGGTCGCCGACGCTACCAGGTAGTTCGGAACACCCATATCGATCAATCGCGTAACCGATGACGGCGCGTCGTTCGTGTGCAACGTCGAGAAAACCAAGTGTCCCGTGAGCGCGGCCTTGATGGCGATCTCCGCGGTCTCCGCGTCTCGTATCTCACCGACCATGATGATATCCGGGTCCTGTCGCAAGAACGACCGGAGCGCCGCGGCGAAGGTCAGCCCTATCTCGGACTTGACCGCCACCTGGTTGATCCCTTCGAAGTTGAACTCGACCGGGTCTTCCGCCGTCATAATATTGACATCGATCTGGTTCAACTGCTGCAACGCCGAATAAAGCGTCGTCGTTTTACCCGAACCCGTCGGTCCGGTCACCAGGATGATCCCGTATGGAGCGTGGATCTGCTCTTCAAACTTGGTCAGATCCTGCTCACGGAAGCCCAATTGCGTCATGTCGATCTTGAGCGCCATCGGATCCAAAATTCGCATCACGACCTTTTCGCCGAAGATCAACGGGAGAACAGACACGCGGAGGTCAACCGTTCGTCCACCCAGCTTGATCTTGATACGTCCGTCCTGAGGAAGACGGCGCTCGGAAATATCCAGGTCGGCCATGATCTTGATACGCGACACGATCGCCGCGCGGTACTTGAACGGTAATGGCGCCATCTCGCGAAGATCGCCATCGATACGATACCGCACGCGAATACGCTTCTCGTACATTTCGAAATGAATATCCGATGCCCCCATCCGGATCGCGTCACCGATGATCGAGTCAACCAGCTTGACCAGCGGCTTGTCCTGGATCTGGGACATCAGGTCGCCTTCAGCCGGTGCATCTTCGACTGAGACCACCTCAAGATCCGAGTCATCCAGCGACTTGACGATCTCGGACAGCCCGCTGCTATCCTTGTAATAGGATTCGATCGCCTTGTCGATCGCCTTCTCCGGCGCGATCGCCGGTTGCACGTTGCACCCGGTGATGAACTTGATCGCGTCGAGTACGTAGATGTTGTTTGGATCGCTTATCGCTACCAGCAACGTTTTGTTGAGTTTGGAGACGGCGATGACTTTGAATTTGCGCGCGATATCCAGGGGGATAAGCTTCACCACCTCAGGGTTCAGCTCGATATCGGCCAGGCGCAATGCGCCTATCTTCAGGTGCTTCCCAATGAAAGTCGCCAGCTCATCCTCGGAGGAGATCGCCCCCATCTGGACAAGCACCGTACTGAACTTCTCTTTTTTCTCCCGCGACATGTTCAGCGCCTTCTCAGCCTGTTCGGCTGTGATCTTTCCGGCGCTGACCAATAACGCACTGAGTTCAGCGGACATTAGTCGACCTTCTCATTGTTGACAGTTCGTTGGACCAATCGATCGCTCCCGGCGTCCGCTTAATCCTGAAAAATATCGTCCAGACGGTTCTGCGTCATATCGGCGAACTCTTGCGAGATATTGTTGCTCGGCTTCGCCCCGGTCTTCGCCTTGATCTGCTCAAAGACCTTCGCCAGTTCCGTCGCGGTCTCTTTAGCGTACAGGCGGACCATCCCGATGGTCGTCCGGTCGTCAAAGATCACTACGAGGATGGATCGTTCGCCCACGATCGACATATGGATATGGTCCTTCTTTCCCTGGTGGAACAACACCGAGAATTCCGGCTCACCGACCAACCGGGCGATCTCTTTGGTCGAGGCGAAGGACCCGGCCAGCAACGCCGCCAGCGCCGTTGTGTCGAGCGAATGGGTGAACCCCTGACGCGTGATCAGGTGTCCATCCTTGTCGACCAACAAAGCGCATTTGGCTTCGGCCCCTTTCAACATTTTGTTGAGGAGAGCATCGATCTGCGTGATCTCTTCCTCATACAGGATCAGTACGTCTTCTGACATTGCGACCTCCTAACAGCTACTTCAACCCAAACAGACGCTTGAAGAATCCCCGCTTTTTCTTGGGTGCCTCGTGGCGACGACGCAGCGGGGGAGCCATGCTCGGCGCGTGCAGACGCGTCTGCTCATCGCTGCTGGGTGTCCTCTCTTCAGCTTCCTGCCTTCTATATCCGAAAGAATCCGCGTGCGGCGCCGGCGCCGGTTGCGGTGCTACTGCCACTGGTTCCGGGGCGACCGGAGCGCTGACTGCCGCCGGCTTTGATACCGGCGCTGGCTCAGAACCCGGGTACGGACGATAACTGTCCGCCGATGATGGGATCTGGATCTGCCCGCTCCCCGACGCGGATCGCGCCGGCTGGGCCGAACCCACCATATCAGGTGAGACATTCGGCGCGACCGCCACGCGGCCGGAATCGCCACCGATATCGCTCGACTTGAATCGCGTCGTGCTCGTGTTTTTCGCCTTATCGAGCACAAGCTTGATGATCAGCTTCAGCGTATCGAATACACCATTACCGATCGTCGCCGAAGCTTCATAATACGGCCAGCCTCGCTTGTTCAACTGCGCCTGCAGTTGCTCCACCGTCATGACATTCGGAAGATCCCGCTTGTTGTACTGGATCACGATCGGCACATCCGTCACCGCGTAGCCGTACTCCGCGAGGTTATCCTCCAGGTTCATCAACGACTCGATATTCTCATCCATCTTATCCGGCTGACTGTCCGCCACAAAGACGATCCCGTCCACTCCGCGCAACACCAGCTTTCGCGTCGCGTTGTAATAGACCTGGCCGGGGACCGTATACAACTGGAACTTCGCCGAGAATCCGTTTATCGACCCAATATTGATCGGGAGGAAATCGAAATAGAGCGTCCGGTCCGCCTCGGTCGCCAGCGAGATGAGCTTCCCGCGCGTGTTCGACGGCACCTTGGCATGGACATACTGCAGATTCGTCGTCTTTCCCGACAATCCGGGTCCATAGTAGACGATCTTGCAGCAGACCTCCCGAGATGAATAGTTGATTGAAACCATACTCGACCCTGGGATTACCTTTCAGCCTCAACTGGCCACTTTCAGTTTACCAACGGCGTTTTTGATCTCCAGACGGATGAGCCCGATATTGACATCCTTCTGCGCCGTTACCACCAAGATTCCCAGCCCGGCATCCGTGAAAAACAACTTTGCGTCGTCAGCCTCGATCGTCACCTGCTGCAACGGACTCGTGCGGAGACGATCCAGCGACTTCTGGATGTTCGACGTGATCGATGCCGCCAGGGCGCCGACCGTCTCACCCTCAAACCCGGTCTCCATGTCCGCGGCGATGACTATACCGTCATTGCCGACCACCATCGAACCGGTGATCCCCGGGGTTTTGTTCAGTTCATCGAGAATGTGATACATGTACTCTCTCCGCGTTGACTTCCTGCTGCTTCTGGCTATATCGCTCAGCGTAATACTTCTTGATCATTTCCATGCACTGGTTCATCCGGATCGCCAGCGTATCATCCGCCTGACGTTCCGCCAGCACCAGCACGGTATAGTGCGCCTCATGCGTGATCACCAGGCGCTTTTCCTGGAACACTACATCAACTTTTTCCGGTGATCCAAGTCGCGAGCGCTCTAGCGACCTGCGGTTCTGCTCGTAGATCACCATCGCCAGCGGCGCCCAATCTTCCGGTATCAGCGATCCCCGTCTGAAATTCGCCAGCAGCAACCCTTCCGGATCCACTACCAGCGCAAGGAACACCGAACCATGCTCGCCCAGATATTTCACCGCCCGGTCAAAGGCGTTCAGATCGTTATAATTTGCCGCATAGACATCACTGGTCGAGGCCGGGCGCTTCGCCTCCTGCTCCGGAACCGTGAACTGCCGTGCTTCGCTGATAATCCCTTTCTCTTTCGAGATCGCTATCGAACTGGTTGGCTGCTGCTCTTTCACCACTGGCTGCGGCTTGGGAGTACGAAGCGTCGGGCGCGGCACCGAGAATCTCTCCAGATACGCGCGCAGCACGTAGGGTGTACCGGCCACTTGCAGGATCACGACCGGCAAATACCCCCAGACACCTATTTTGATCCCGCTCAGTATCCCCAGCGAATAGATCAGCGAAATGATCACCCCAAACAGCACACCTGCCGTAAGACGATAGCCCACACAGAGCCCCGCCATCAGCAACGTACGAGGGAGCACCGCTCGGCGATTGAACAAATATGTGGTCGCGGCATAGTACGCCAATTCCAGCGCCACCGTCCAGACCGCCGCTGAACCCAGCTCCGAGCCGATCCGGCCTGGAAACGCGATCAGCGGAACAGCCAGGATGATCGCTGTCCCCAACGCCACTCGGCTCGCCTGATGTCCGATCATGCCCATACGTTCTCCTCGTTACCTCACCCTATACTGGTCCAACAGTGAGGTTATTTTCATGCGCAACGTCCCTAAATTGGTCGTGCCGTTTCCATAGAAAATGAACAGTCCGTCTTTCACCCGGACCAGATAGTAGATCGCGTTGGATGCTTCTATCAGCACCGCGCTGGCGGGACCAAAGGTCGTGCGCGCCAGTTCATGGTTCGCCAGCTTGATCACTTCGGACATCGCCGCCGCGCAGGTCGTCGCGTCCAGACGTGTTCCCCACTCCGATTCAACCACCAGCCCTTCCTGGTTCACGAACAACGCGCCATCGATACCCGGCAACTCAACCGCTTGCTCAAGTAGATCACGCGAAGTAATGGCCGTTGGCACTTTTGGCGCGGGCACCGGCGTTACCGCTTCTTCTGCCAGCGGCTTCTTTGGTTCCGGATGGCGACCGCGGATCTCGACACGTCCCGAACGCAGACTCTTCGGCTCTATTTGCTCTGCATGCTCTTCCGGCAAACGCTGCGCGATATCCAGCAGTCGCTTGATCTGCTCGTTGTTCGGATCCCCCAGATGCAGTTTGCGCAGTAATTTCACGGCGCCGGCAAACTCACCTTTGTAGATATATATCTCAGCCAGGAGCAACTCGATTGTCCGGCTGTTCCCTTCGATATCGATCGCTCGCTTGACCTCGGCTTCCGCCCAGTCATACAGCCCACGATCAAGATTGATCTTGGCCATCACGATATGCGCGGAACCGTAATTCGGATGTAGACGCAATCCGCTCTGACAAACACGAAACGCTTTGTCGAGCTCCCCCTTGCGACGAAGCGCTTCCGCCAATGCGGCAAAGATCTGGGAGTTGGGGTCAACTTCCAGGATCTTCTGGCACTTCTCAATTCGATCCTGTATGTCAGCGGCTGGTATCATGCACCGTTTCTATAACTTACTTGCTAATAATCCCTTGCGAATTCACTTAATTTTGCGGCTGGCTAAAAATAGTCTCCGCAAGAACTTATGTCAACTCAAATACTAACCCAACGCCTTTTTGGTCTCCAGTATTCCCCATATAAAGAGCCCTGTCATGGCAGTCAGAATCCCCGGCACCAGCCACGGATTGTTGATGATCACGCCAAACCCGGTCAGCAGGACCACCACCTGGCTCGCTGTCAGTAGCAAAAACGCTCCGCCAAAGAAAAGCCAGCTTTTACTGAGCTGCCCGCCTCGCACCAGGGTGAAGACCTGGACCGCAAAAACCACACAGCCGACTGCCGCGGCCAACAGCAGAATCGTCATCAATAACGGCTGAGCAGGGGCCAATGCCACCGTCGGGGCATCCTGTGCCGATACCGAACCGGTCAGGAGCATCGAAATAACTGTCCACACTTTCGTCTTCATCTTTATCCTCGCACTAACTTGACTACTTTTTCCGCGCGTTTGATCGTCCCGTAGAACGTATCCTCTATCCCGAATCGCTGCACCAGCTCGCGACGCTGCGCCAGCGGCAGAGTGATCTCTTTCTTGACGCGATTGATCGACTCACGATACGGCCCCACACCGATCAGGTCATACACGAACACCAACTGCTCGGAAAGCATCCGGTCCAGGGCGTTCATCAGCGTGAAATACCGCGTCGGCTGCGGGATCGATCGGACGGCCGCCAGGAATTTGTCGAATGATGGAGCTAACTCCGAACCCGGCTCTACTCCCGGGAAGAACACCAACAGACCCTGACGATACTGTGCCAGGAATGACGCGTAACGGGTGTTACTCTCGCCGAGTACGCTATCAACCAGGGTCCGGATACGATAGAAGCAGGAGTTGTACATCGTGAAGACGATCGACAGCGCCACCTCTTCCTCATCTTCCTGGAATTGCGGCTGGGCCGTCGCCGTCCCGGCCACTTCGATCAGTCCGCTCAGGATGAGCTTGTACACCGCGCGACAGGTAACAAACTCACCCATCGGCGAGATATCGAGCAATTCCGGCAAGGTCCGCTCGCCGTTGATCAACGACAACATCCGGAATTCATCAACCGAAAGCGAAATATCTTCTTCTTCGGATTTCGGCGCCTTGGCGATCCGCAACAGCGCGTTGTCCGGCGGAAGGACCTTCTGGATCTCGGTCCACTCGTCGATACGACGCGTCCCTTCCATGATCACGTTCATGGTGTTCAGTTCCAGGTAAAACGGCGCGTTGCGCGGCTGAGCGTTCTCATGGAACATGAACTCCCCTTCTCTCCAGGAGAAGAGGTTGTAGACGATCTCTTCGATCTGCATCTTCAACACCGCGCCGATCTCTTCCTTGTCGAAAAGATCCATGTCGATCAGCGTGGTCCCCAACTGACGCCCCGTCTGTTTGTGCAGCGTGATCGCGCGCTCCAGATCAGATTTGGAAAGCTTCCCCCGCTTCAACAACATATTCCCCAGCAGATCCTCGGAGCTGTTGACCGAGGACGCATAGATGACATTCCCATCGCGGAACGCGACTTCTTTTTGGCGCGAGGATGTCTTGCACTCAAGTATCCCGGTCTTCTTGCCAGTCGCGAGCAACTGAAGAATGTCCGGGAACGAGACTGTCCGCAGATTCCCTGAAAGACTCATGTTTCAAAGCCCTTAAAATCCATGCCCTGCATGGGTTATTCGATATGTCGGGTACTTCTGTGACTGTATCGGGACAAATGCCGTAATTCTTTATCCCAACGGCAGGAATAACCGCTAGCGCGGCTCGATCTCAAGGGGGACCGTCAACCGGATCTCTATCTCTCCGGCCCGGCTCAACTGATGGATGTACTCCGGAATGTCTTGCGCCACTGCGGCATGAGGGTCTGTTTCATTTTGAACCACCCGCTGTGTTACTCGCGGACAAATCACCTGACTTAGTCCAGATTCATGGATCGCGATCCATTCCGATGGCTCGGCTCTCCATGCCTTGCCAACAATTGCGACCACCGGCCGACCGGGGCCACGATTCTCATGGCGACCTGACTCCTCAATTTCCTGGCTGACCCAAAGCTCACCATTTGGATGATTAATGACCACTGCCTCTCTTGTCAGTGAATAGCCATACTCCTGATAGACTGAGTCTCCGCCAAAAAAGCGTACTTTGTCAAACGATGCATCCCCCTGCGCTATCTCTTTCCAAACTTGACGAAAACGCCCCTCAATCGACGAAGAGACATAGATTCTTCGCGCTCCGGTCTGATTCGCCAGCCTGACGAAATCATCCAGCGCGTGATACTCCCCGGCCATCAGCACGCAATATCGCACCGAATCCAGCCCGTGCGTTTTCAGCCAGGGAATCAGGATTCTCTCCTCCAGTGGATACAACTTCTCGCTTAAGCCCGTGATGATCAGGTCTGCTTCGCCCCCGGATGGTCGGTTCAGCACAGCAACTCCGCCCGGCACCGTTGTCACGAATACGCGTGACACCGGGCGTTCATTCGCGTGGACCACGGCCGCCACTAGCCCGCCATTTGCCACGACAAGGAGAAGTGTCACCAGGATCCTCCGCGCTGGTTTCGATCGAAGCGCCAGCGCAGCCACAGCTATGAACATCAGCCCGCTCACTATAATGATCCCCCACCATATCGGGCTGAGCCGTAAACTGACTTCCAGTGACGGCAGCGTACTGCTCCCAAACAGGTTGACCGCGCCAAGCAGAAATTCCAGCACAATATCAAGCACCCTCCCGACCAGAAGCCCCGCCATCGGCAGTAACAGATGCGCGAACAGCATCACGAGGGTCCCTATCAGGACGATGCTCGCCAGCGGAACTATTACCAGATTTGCCGCCAGCGAGATAAGCGGTATTCGTCCGAAATAGCAGGCGATCAACGGTGCCGAACAGATTTGCGCGACAAACGAGACGATCAACGGAAACGCGATCCACCGAAACCATCGCCGGTTATGGAATGGGCGAAAGAGATCCGTCACCTTGGGAACTACAAAAATCAGCCCCCAGGCCGTCACAAATGAAAGCTGAAAGCCGACATCAAACAATTCCGGAGGGTCGACCATCAGGATTATCAACATCGCAAACGCGATGATATTGTTGAGGTCAAACCGACGTTGCAGCACCCCCGCCAGGATCACCAGCGACGCCATCACGGAGGCCCGTATAACCGACGGCTCCCCGTACGACAGCGCCGTGAAAACAACGATCACCCCGAGGAGGATCGCCGCGCGTTTCCCGCGTGAAAGCGCAAACGGCGTCAACAACAGATAGAAGAACAACAGCACCAGCGCCACATTCGACCCCGATACCGCCATCAAGTGCAATGTCCCGCTGTCGCGAAACCGCTGATAGACCTCGACCGGAATATCGCGCGTCTCGCCTATCAGGAATCCCGAAGCCAGGGCCGCGCTCGACGGTGACAAGTTCGCGTGTAGCAGGTCACGCACTTCCGAACGTAGTCGGTCTATCAGCGAGAAAAAGCCAAGCTGTGCCCTTCGATTGACCCGGATATCCAATACTCCGCCCAGATAAACCGCGCCGAATATCCCCTTCAGATTGAGATACCGATTGTAATCGAATTGACTCCTCCCCGCCCGTTGCTCGATCGGATATATCCTCCCGAAAAACTCAACCCGATCTCCGCGCTGCAATGCTGTGGTGGTGTCGCTTATGCGCAGAAGTATCCGACCCGAGGCGCGCTGCGCGACGTTCCCTCCGAGCGAATCCAACTCGACAATGAACTCGGTCCGTTCCGGCTTTATCTCCGGCCAGTCCGCGACCTCTCCGAATATCTGCAAGTATTGTCTGGGATCCGCGAAATGACTGAAATGCGATGGCGGCAATTGATAAACGACATGGGCATACTGAAGAGCCGCGAGTGCCCCGAGGGTCAGGGCAAAACCACCGGCCGCGAGCCGCCACCTCAACCAGATGAACAGGACAAGTCCAACGACACTGGCTATCAGGGAAATGACAATGAGAGTAGTAATGGCCGGCTGAAACAGCTCAGCACAAAGGATCCCAGCTATGACTGCCGCCAGCAGCAGCAGACCCGGATATGTTCGCACGTTCCCCCGACAGAAAGGTTACGAAGATCTCCCTTTGCGGCGCCACAGTATCTCCCGAAGCACCGATATCTCTTTTACCCCAAAAATCTTGCACAGCAGAATGTATGCGATTATTCCCGCCACCAGTGGCACACACGCCGTGATTACTCGGCCTATCGCGTCATCGGGCAATCCCAGCTTATCGAGTGGAATAAATGAGGCCGCGCCAAACGCGATACCCGCCGCCGCCAGTATCCGGACAAACCGTGTCCAAAGCTGATTGTATGGAAGCAAAACTCCGCGATGCGGCAGGAAATAGAGGAGCAACCCGAAGTTCGCCAGCGATGCGATCGAGGTTGCCGCCGCCAGGCCGGCAAAATCCCACACCTTGATGAGTGGATAATAGAGGAAGATATTCAGCGCCACCGAGCCGATCGACATAAACATCGGTCCCTTGGCGTCGCCCAAGGCATAATAGGCAGGAGCCAGAACACGCACCGCTCCCGCGCCGATTATTCCATACGAATAATGCAGCAGCGCCAGCGCGGTGGCGTCCGCATCCGACGCCGAAAACTTCCCATACTGGTAGATCATCTGTATCAATTGCGGCGCCAACAGAGCAAGTGCCACCGCCGATGGTACGATCAGCATGAAATTCAGGGTCAGCGCTTCGGTCACGGTCTTTCCCAGCCCCTCCATATCCTTCTTGCTGGCTAACTCCGCGGCACGCGGCAAAGCGACTGTCCCAAGCGCCACCGCGAATACGCCGAGCGGGAAGTGCATCAACCGAAATGCGTAGTTCAGATACGAAATTGAACCTTCCGCCAGGAACGACACCAGCAATGTAGAGATCAGGATATTTATCCGGCTCGCCGACAAGCCGATCATCATCGGACCGAACAGCCGCATCATCTTCTGCAGCCCCTCGTCCCACAAACTGAGATGTGGCCGGAATCGGTACCCTATCTCCCGAAGCGACGGATACTGAATGACGATCTGTCCTATCCCCCCAACCAGCACTCCTATCGCCAGCGTGTAAATTGGCATATCAAAATAGTTGTAGAGCAGAAGGACCGACAGGATACTCCCGACATTGAACATCGCCGGAGAAAGCGCCGGAATGCCGTATCGGTCGAAGGAATTGAGCATCCCCATGATCAGGGCGGAGAACGAAACCAGCGGCAGGAAAAACCACATAATGCGCGTCAGGTTCACCGTCAGCGCGAACTTGACCGCATCTTCGGTATAGCCGTGGGCGGTGATATAGATAATGGCGGGCGTCGCCGCGATCCCAAGCAGAGTAACAAATGCCAGAACCACCCCCATGGCAGTCATCACGGTATTGGCCAGCCGGAAGGCATCCTCTTTCGATTCCTGCACCAGCTTATCTTTAAAGACCGGGACAAACGACGATGACAGCGCCCCCTCGGCGAACAGGTCCCGCAACAGGTTGGGAATACGGAAAGCGACAACGAAAGCATCGGTGGCCAACCCTGCCCCGAAGTAGTAGGCCATCACCTGCTCGCGGACCAGCCCCGATACCCGGGAAATAGCGGTCCCTATGGAGGCCAGCCAGGCCGATTTGAAGAGTGAACTTTTCGGTCCGTTGTCGGTTGACAAATCTATCCTACTAACTATATTTGGCAATTGGTTATGTAAACTGTGAAGAAAGGATAGACGTTGCCGAATCACAAGTCTAATTTTAAGCGCATGCGTACCAACGAGAAAGCTCGCCTTCGCAACCGTACCCTGCGCTCCCGCCTCCGCTCCACCGTCAAAGAGGTGCGTGAAGAGGAGACCCCGGAATCTGCCGCCAAGAAGCTGCTCGAGGCCCAGACCCTGCTCGACAAGGCTGCCTCCGCTGGGCTGATCCATAAGCGGAACGCCGCTCGCAACAAATCCCGCTTGGCCAAGGCCGTCAAGAAACTGGCCGCCCCAAAAGCCTAAGAACGCGAGCCGACAAATGAAAAACTCGCCTGCGCATGCAGGCGAGTTTTTTTGTTCTCACTGACTCTCTATCTGGAAACCGAACTCATCGATTCAAAATATACACCTGTCCCTCAAAAAACGTGGTCCGGCAGGACTGCTCCCGGATCAACACCATGTCTTTCAGAAATTGCTCTTTCTCTTCGACCGGTATCTCAGCCTTAAGCACCGACAACGGGAAATCGATATTGAACACCCGACGGTCCGTCTGCACCGAGACCGTATTCGGCGGAAAATACTGTTCCGTGAACGCCGCCCGCTCCAGATCCGTTAGTGTAAACGAAGGCAGCGTCAGATGACCACTGAAAGTCTGGCTGCGCAGCACCGTATCCGCGTAATTCCCCGTTCCATAATCTGGGAGATAGGTCCCCTTGCGCAATATTTGATGAAACAACGCTGTGATGGACGAAGGGCAACCTGATTCATACTCATGCTTCAGGTGAACCACCAGCGATCTATGTCGCGGGAAATCAAAATGCAAATGAAGGTACCCGACCGGGGCTGCCTCCGGCGAAGGCTCGTGCAGATACATTGAGCCGCGGTTCAACTCCGCGAACGCTTCAAGATCGTTGTAATTGAAATTGACCAGCGCCAGCCGCGGACTTGTCACGCGCAGTGACTTCCGCGTACAGATCTGTACTGGAACATGACTGATTTCGAGGCTCTGGTACGATCGGAAACGATCCGCGTCCTGGAGCAGTAGAAAAGTTCCGTCCTCCAGATCCAGCACTGGGAATGGGTGCCGCACCATCCGGATATCCTCCGGTTCGCCCATCCCATCCGGCACCAATGACCAATCATAGCAGGAGAGCCGCTCGGTATCGATAAGTCGAAGCATTGATAGCACGGAACTTGTCATACCGGCTTACTAAGCAACCAGTATGCCCTCTACCCGTCGGGCGGCCAAACTTACTCCAAGCTGCTGTCTGCCATCACGATGTTACGATTATAGGGTCCTCCCCATACTCGTTTATCGAGGACCGCCGGTCACCGTGCCCCGCACCCTTCACAAACTATGCAAGCAGGGTAACGGCCCATCCCTAGCCTTAGTCTACAATCGGCTCCAATAGAAAGGGGCGGCCAAGGCCGCCCCTATGAAAGCTCTATGGACCAGACTCTACTCAACACACCCCTGCTGCAATGTCGGCGTCGAAACCAGCAGATAGCTTATTAGCATCGAAAGATCCGTAAGATCCGTTATACATGACGCGTTCACATCCGCCCCATTCGGATTCGGCAGTATGACATTGGGAAGTGTCAGGTACCCGATCAACATGGAAAGGTCAGTAAGATCCACCACACCGCTGCCATTCGCGTCACCCGGCACGTTCGACACCGAGCCCTCACCGAAGAATTGCTTAGCCTTCTCCAGTAAGGCTGTCGCCGAAGCCGCCGTCATATAATAGATCGGGAAGCTGAGGATTATCCGCTTCCCATTCGGCCCACTGACCGCCAGTCCACACGGTTTCCCCTCCCAATTCGGATCGTTATTCGAAGCGTCCATTCGATAAATGACCGTCGCGCCCGGTTCTGGGGTGAGAATTGGCGTCGCCCACAATCGTGACATCCCTCTCCCCGCCTCCAACTGCACCGACGGCCACCCATTGTCACCAGTAGCGCCTATGAATCCGATACTACTGCTATACGTGAACGAATTGACCCCAAATTCGGTCTTCAGCATATGATTTGATGGCACTGGTGTCGTAGTCCAGTTTTGAATTGTTTGATACCCATCGATCATCACGTTGGTCGGGTAGTTCATGTACCAATCAAGTGTGCTATAGCTATTGTTGATGATCTTGGTAAAGATATCTTCGTCGAGCCAGAAGATCGATGAGAACCTCCCGGCATCTCCCTTCGCCAGAGCGGCCGGCGAGGTCTCAATGGTATCCACGACAAACTGCGTCGCGCCAAAGACCGTATCCATCCAGGCAAGTTGCTCCGCCTGATCGGGGAAATAGGCATAGTCCTGAAGCCACTCGTCGACCACTAATATCCCGCCGTCAAACGTCGCGGGATAACTGGAAACAGATGCCGACAATGGCGACTCATTTCCCAGCAGATCAACCGTCGTGATCGCGTATTCATATTTGACCGACCCGGTCACCTGATTGTCCGTGTAGATCGTATCTGTAATACCGGTTTGATAGATTGAGAAGCTACCCTCAGTATCCAGCTTGCGGTAGATACTGTACGACGCGATATCCTGTTCGATACCCGGCCGCCATTTGACAATGATGGAATTGATCGATGGCTCCGCCTCAGGTGAAAGCGGCGCCCGTGGCGCCACCAGCGGCTGCTCGGTCTTGGTCGGCGCGACAATCGCGCGATACCCGTCCGCCGGCTTACCGTAAACGGCGAATGTATACACCACTCCCGGCGTCAGACCCGACACCACTTGCGAGCAACTCCCCGGCGTCACCTGAATTGAGTCGGTCGGCGTACCATTCGGCCCATAAAACAGCGTGTACGTATATTGCGGATTGCAATCACTCCAGAAAACCTCAAGCTGTGTCCCATTGCCGACATCCTCGATGCGTGAGATCGTGGTCGGCGAGGCCGCGTTCGCGACGATCGCCACTGTCGCCACCGCCAGTTTGACCACCTCCGTCAGGTAATCGAAATTCATCCGCGAGGTCAGATCAAGATTGGTATGCCAGCCATCATAATTGAAATCGGTCTCGATATTATCGCAGATGGAAAATCCCTGGGCATAAAACGAGTAATGATCCGAACTGCTCCCCATCGATGTTATATTCGGCACCAGCGTGGTCAATCGCGTCGCGTTGGCGGCGGTCAGGTCCCGATACGCCGTATTTGGCCCGCTCGAAAGATCCAGCCGCCACGGATTGTTCTCAACATACCCCACCATATCGTAATTGAGCATCGCCTCAACATTTGTCCCGGCATTCTTAAACGAGGCCGCCGCTGCGGCCGAACCGATCAGCCCCTGCTCCTCCGCTGAGAACGGCATGAAAATGACCGTCTTGCGCAACGGCACATTCGACAGCACCCGCGCGACTTCAAGAGTCAAGGTCGTTCCCGAACCATCATCATCCGAGCCCGGCGCGTACACTGACCCCTGGCTCTGCGCGTTGTAACTATCGTAATGCCCCCCGATAACGATCACCTTGTCCGGCTCCGAGGTTCCCTGCTTGACCGTCTTTACATTGTAATGTGTGCCGCCGCCGTAGGAGAATGTCGGTGTGGTGATATTTGTGTAACCGAACTGCTGAAACTTGGAGACCATCCAGTCCCGCGCTCGATCAATCGAATCTGACCAGATATGCCGTGTATAAAACAGCTCCAGTCGACGGTTGTACGCGTAGATCGAATCCTGGCTGACATAGTTGATAAGTGAATCCGATGGATAGACTTCATTCGGCGAAAACGCCCTGACCGCGGTCGGAGCGTCATAATGGAAATAGATCGTCTGCTCCGCCAGCGAAATGACAAAGTAATCCCGTTCTTCCGCCAGCGAGGCCGCCGCCGATGCCGACGTCTCCACTATCGTGATATTCGCCGCCGATGTTACCACCGGCCCGATATTCGGTGTTTCTGCGGCCGCTGCCTCGCGCGTTCTTGGCAACACCATGAACAGAGAACTCAGATCCGCGGTCCCGCGCAGTCTCTCAAACGTGATCCCCGATGCCTGAAGGCCATACTGCTGATCTACAGTTGCCGTCACCAGAAATTTGGTGTCAACCTTGGCCAGCGCGTGGCCGAGTATCAACTCAGCGCGCGCGACCTGTTCATCCGATGTCACTCGAATGAGGCCAAGATCATCCGCAGAGAGATCAGCCGCTATAAACAGACAGCCGACCGAAACCAGCAAAACCGCGAGCAAGCTTTTCATTTCGAACTCCAGACAGAGCGCCGAATATCGTACCGTGATAGGTCCTATGGGGGCGGACACGGAGCATTCACTCCATGACCCTGCCACCTAGTCAAACTACCACGAAAGACGTGAATGTCAAGGGAATCGCTTAATCGATTGCGGTCAGAGCTTGATACCGCGCTGGAACGGCTTGAATTCCGACCGCTCCAGGTCGCCGGGGGTTGGCTTGAGAAGTGGGGGACGGTCCGCCGGCATTGAGGGATAATCCGCCGGAGATAGAAACGCCCGGTTCTTCTGCGGGTCTATCAATGTCACTTGAAGTTGCAGGGAGACCAGGTATTCCTTTAACAACTTCTCCCGAGTAGAGCCGGGAGTAAGATGTTTGCTGTTCGGACGGAAAGAGAAGACGAATTCGGGATTCGATGAATGCAGCAGAATGCTGGTCAGCTTCTGTTGGGGTAATCTTGTCTTGAGGAATTTCAGGAGCGAAAACAACGACGCAAACTCCAGGTCGATTGCGTCCCCCTCCGCCCGACACCGAAACAGGATACCATAATCCGGTATCGCGAATATCACCAAGCCGTGGGAGAATTGACGTTCCTCAAGATATGGTTCGATCTCGGCATTGACGATCGCACCGATGTAGCAGGCCAGCGGAGTCTGTTTGTCGCTCATACCGGCAACTCAAGCAATCGCAATGCCGTCCGCCGTCCGACCGGTCAAATGACGCTTAGATATTACCTGTCAATGAGATACGGTAAAGGTTAGATGTGACCCGCCCACCCCTATGGATTCCAGAGTTGAATTGGACTGCAGCAGTTCTGCCGCTACCCATCCATCCTGTTCAACTGCGCTTTCAGGTCCGAGCGAGCTTCAAGGTACTTTGCCGTGGCCGTCGCCACTACCTCCCCTTCGCTGTCGACTGCCTCGGACTCGGTTGTGTAAAGCCGTCCCTTCGACTCGACAATCCGTCCTGTGTACGTGATCGTCTCCCCAATTTTCACCGGCTTCTTGAACCGCACGGTCATTTCTGCGGTCACCGAGAGCACACCTGTCGCCAGAATCGCCTTCACCATCACTTCATCCAAGAGCGATGCCACTATCCCCCCGTGATAGATGCCATTGTAACCTTCGTGATTGGGTGAGGCCGTGACAGTCGTGTGGACCTCCCGCCCATCCCAGAGGAATTTCGCCTTCAGTCCGCAGACATTCTCTTCCCCGCAGACAAAACAGCGTTTGTACCGGACCACTTCTTTCATAGAATTCAAAAACGACCAAAATCCTCCAATTGTCAACCGTCCAGATTGTCGTTCCGTCGGGTCTTGCTTCGAATCCCTCTGCCACCCGCACTCTTTCTGCCACCGATATCCGCGCCACGATTCGAAGTGTGACCCGACGGCTCCTCCCCAAAAAAAGAGCCCGGCATCGCCGGGCTCCAAAAATCGGTCATCTGACCGCTATCTTACATATCGCACAACGTCGTCGTGTAAGTGCGAACATAGGAACCCGATGTGACCGTCACATCCATCGTCCCATTCTCGAACGTCGCCTCAAACTCCCACGTGCTTTCGCCGAGCGAGACATCATTCTTCGCGCTGGCCAGCACCACCGTACCGGTCACCGTTCCGCCACTCGGGCAGCCACGACGGAAATTGCCGTCAGCCTTCGGCACCGTGACGTTGGTGAACGTCATGGTCATCGTGTAGTCACGACGCCACTCCACGCCGTTCACTTCGGCGCGAGACGAGATCGACACGTCGCGTGTACCGTTGACGGTCGCGACATCGGTGTTGATGTTGGTGAATTCGAAACTGGCGTTCCCCTCGCGATTGCGATAGATGCTGGTGGTGTCTCCATACTCCAGCTCAAAGTGGTGGCGCAGCGACATGGCGGTCGCGCCAACACCCGACGGCAGCGGGTTCGCGCCGTTCGTGAAGCGCAACGAGTCGACTCTGCTCCAGGCATAGCTGGTGGCGAGATCCGACGCGTACACCACAAACCAGGTCCCTTCCGTGGTCGTGGAATCCGGATTGATAGGTGAATAGACAACATCAATAGCCGTATCGATCGGCTGCTGGATGTCGTAGACGGAGAGCGCGTCGCCAAAGGTCGCCACGGCGCTGTCGAGAGCCTCGTTCGACTCATCCGATACCGCCGCGTAATTCAGATCTTGATCGGTGAGCGGGGCGGTCGGCTTATCGCTGCCGCAACCGTACAAAAACATCCCCAAACCGACAACCAGGATCAGACTCAGAACGAAAAACAGTTTGCCGGAACGCATGTCACGGCTCCTTTCGTGAGGGTTACCGCTCTCCGTCCCGAGTCCGACGATTCGTGCCGTTTAGTGCGTCAGGAGGAAATGCATGATCGCTTTCTGGATATGCAGTCTGTTTTCCGCCTGATCAAAGACGGCCGACTGAGGACCATCCATCACCTCGTCGGTGATCTCCTTGCCGCGTTCCGCCGGTAGGCAGTGCAGCACGATGGCCTTCGGGTCAGCACCCTTCAACAGAGAGCTATTAACTTGAAACGGTCTTAATTTCCTTTCTTTCTCTTCCGCCAGATGTTTCTGCCCCATCGAGGCCCAAACATCGGTATAGATTACATCGGCCCCCTTGACCGCTTCTTGAGGGTCCTCCGTCCAAGTTATCGTGCTCTCTTTGTTAGATTTAGCCCGCGCCATAAATTCCGGGTCCGGTTTGCAGTCCGGCGCGGTGGCGATTCGAAGGTCCATCGGGATCAACGATGCCAGATTCAGCCAGGAATTGGTGATATTATTCCCATCCCCGAGATAGGCGATTTTGTACTTCCGGCGCGGCGGAAGGTGCTCCAGCACCGTCATATAGTCGCCCAGAATCTGACACGGATGGACCAGGTCGGTCAGGCCATTCACGACAGGAACTGTCGCGTATTTCGCCAATTCCTCAACATCAGACTGCTTGTAGGTCCGGATCATGATAAGACCAACGTACCGTGACAGGACGCGGGCGGCGTCGGCAATCGACTCACGCTTCCCAAGTTGAATCTCGCCATCCGTGATGTAGATCGGTGAGCCGCCCAATTCGGAGATTCCGACCTCGAACGAGATACGGGTGCGCAATGACTGCTTGGTGAAAATGCAGGCGACCGATTTCCCTTCGAGCGATTTCGGCGCGATCTCTTTCCGTTTCATCTTGGCGCAAAGGTCGAACACTTCGTTCACTTCGGCGGCGGAAAGGTCAATTATCTGGGTCAACGAGCGGGGCATATATCCTCCTGATGGGTCATTTATGTCAAAAGTTGGCGGAATATACGGATTAGGATTGGGCAGTCAAGTTTGCTCGAAACTCAAGTCAAACCTATTTCGAGGCAGAACCACTCGCCACAAGCAGATGAGCGATAGCAGCTTCCTGCTATTTCGCTTGCCAATGCGTAACCCCCGACGCATTATTGCGTATCTGTAAGTAAGAAGACAAAGGAACGGGCAAAAGTATGGATAAGAAAACCAGCATATTCGGGATAATCCTGGTCGTCCTGGGAGCGCTCCTCCTCTTGAGCCGCTTCCAGATCCATCTGTTCCAATTCCTCTTTCCCGCAGCCCTTATCGCTACCGGCGTCTGGTTCATTTGGAAGAAACAGCGCAAAGAAAACAGTATCCCGCCCCCCCCAGATTACACTTCGGCCGGCCCGAGCGGCCACCCGATGCCTCCGCCGCCACCTCCTCCACGGCCAGGATTCGGTCAACCCGGACCATCGGCGACCATAAATCCCGGCGGAAATCTCAATGCGACCTCTGCCTCCGGCGCGAGTGTCAACATGGGGCCAACCGGTATGCACGCCCAGTCATCGTTTCAGTCCGGCCAGAGTCAGTCGACCGGCGGCACTGGGCAGACACACACTGGCTCAGGCGGGTACCATCATGGCGGCACTCCCGGCTCCACCGCCTACCCGCAATTCGAGGCCGGCAAAGTGAAATACAGCAAATTCATCGGTGATATGTTCATCGAGTGCCAGAATATCAACATGCAGAATGTCGAGGTCTCCATGTTTGTCGGGGACCTTCAGGTGACGCTCTCCGGCGGACGGCTCACCCCCGGCCTCAACCGGATGATCATCTCCGGATTCCTCGGCGATATCATGGTGTTTGTCCCGCGAGGGCTGCCGCTTTTCGTCCATTGCTCCGGCTTTGTCGGCGACCTTGATCTCTTGGGCCGTCGCTCCTCCGGATTCGGTAATACGCTCGACGCCCAGACCGCCGAATATGACTCCGCCGACGCCAAGCTTTATGTGGCGATCAACAATTTCGTCGGTGATGTCCGCGTCTACTACGTATAGCTTCCAAACTTCGCCTGGGGCGGAGGCGAAAAGCGCATGCATGCAAGGCCTGTCATCACGAGCTTTGCTTCATCCATTTGACAAAGCAAAGCGTCGTGATCTCTCTTCACTCGTGCTGACACAGTCAAAGCCCGTACATTGACAGTCGCATCGAGCGAAGACGAGATGCGACCAACTTCGGCTCACCCCCTCACCCCAAATCTCTCCTCCCGCTTCCTCCGTTTCCACGGCTGATTGTAATTCGCGAGTTCGATCAATCGCGAGACATCAAACATCTTCTCCAACTTTCCGTGCAACCCATCCGGATCCTCGGCAATCGCCATCTTCACCTTCTTGAATGACCGAAAGGTCTGCAGTTCTTCCGGCAACTGACGGAACAGCTCAGCCGCCCGCTCCGGATGTCCCCTCGCTACCCAGAGCCGCATCTTTTGGCCCGCCTCAAGATACCGCGCGAGCATCAGCTCGTCTGACATGCAGTACCTCCTTCGCTTCGCGTATCACCATCGCGGCCATCAGATCCTCGAACTCAGCGTCAGTAAACTGCCCCGGCGTGGCGAGGATGGTCGTATACCGATCGTGTTTGATTCTGATACTGGCGACCTCGTCGAAGAGCCGCCGTGGTTCGAGCAGTTTGCGGATGAGCGGGATGTTGTAATCATAATACCGACGGTACCCGACCGAAGCTACATACCGCCCGACCGTCCGCCGCTCGCCATTGTCGGCAGTGACGAACGCGACCAGCCGTTTCTCCAGCTCATCCCGCGCGATTTTGAGTTCTTCTATCCTCTTTTCCAGGTCGCGGATAGAGAAGCGGATATTCATCCATTTTCGAAGTTCTTGTTCCATAACTATCCTCCACCCCAAGTATCGAGAGAGCCACTGACAGCGGCTGTCAGTGAAAATGCAGGGAACCAACAAGTCTATTTAAAAAGGGATAACTATCCGGGTAGTGAGGTACGACTTCACTCCTGCTCATCAGGCTCTGCTCGCAGGTCAGTGAAAGATATTGACCGCCATGTGCGTGCAATCACTCTCTCGTTCAAATCATCCCCCTTCGGGTGCCTACTAAGGCAAACAAGGAGATACTCCCCACACTCGATGGTGAGCACTTGTAGAACTGATTCAATCGGATACTCTTTCTGGGTAATATGAAACGCTCCAGTTCTTTTTGCCCGCCAGAGAAGCGCTGGTCTTCCTGCGACAGTCGTGTCTTTGCGGTCATACTCTTCGACTACAGGAGTCCCAGTGTTTTCGAGGCTTAAATGAAGTCGCTTCTTGAAAGCCTTCCGAAGATTGCTCCGTGAACTATCACTGACCATGGAATCGAGGCATTCGATAGCAGTCGGAATTGAGGTCACCACCCAGAACTCAAGGATTCTGCCTCGAATATCGAACCCCATGGCTCGACTATAGCTCTTTCGCATTTCAGTATCTTCGTAGAGATGCAGGTGGCAGAGTTCCCCCTTCTCACCTCGCTCGTGAGACCAAAGAAACGGTATCTCCACCGAGAAACCGAATTCCAGGTCCGTATAGGTATCCTTTAAGATTGAGCCTGCATAATTGTGGCGTTTTCTGCTGGCCGCAACTGGCATTGCGATCAGTAGGACCAAAACAACAGTCAGAAACCGTCTCACCATACCCCCAGGACTACGGCTGAGATCTTTTAGCCGTATCATTGTGGAGCTTTTGTGCCCCTATCCCTCTTCCCTCTCTATCTTCTCCACCCGCGCGATATGCCGCCCCCCTTCAAACTGCGTCTCGATAAACTGGCGCACCGTCTCCTCAAGCTGATCCTCGGGAGTATATTTCGAAGCCAGCGACAGGACATTGGCGTTGTTATGAAGTCGCGTCAGGTGCGCCATCTCTGGATTAAGCGCCAGACCGGAGCGGACCCCCTTCACTTTATTCGCGGCCATATTCATGCCGTTGCCGGTCCAGCAGACATTGATTCCAAGGTCCGCCTGACCATCCGCCACCGCATGCGCGACTTTGAGTCCGTAATCGGGGAAATCAACCGAGGATTCATCGTTGGTGCCGAAATCGGTCACCTGATGTCCCAGTTTGAGAAGGAAGGCTTTCACCTTCTCTTTGAATCGGTACCCCTTGTGATCCGCCCCCACCGCGATTCTCATCAGACCGCCACCTCAGTGTATTTCGGGACAAACGACAGCCAGCCGTATTTATCCGGCGCGTCACCCGAGATGACCGCAAAAAACGCCTGTTGTAGCTTTTTGGTGATCGGCCCGCACTTGCCGGAGCCGACCTGGATCTGGTCTACCGATGAGATCGGCGTCACTTCAGCGGCCGAGCCGGTGAAAAAGACCTCGTCCGCGATATAGAGAAGTTCTCGCGGGATATTCTGCTCGATCACATCCAGCCCAAGATCCTTCGACAATGTCATGATCGAGTCGCGCGTGATTCCCGGCAGGATCGATGCCCCCAGTGGCGGCGTGTACAGTTTGCCATTCCGCACAACAAAGATATTCTCGCCGGAACCTTCGGACACATGGCCATAGTTGTCGAGTGCGATACCCTCGACATACCCATGCGCCAATGCTTCCATCTTGATCAACTGACCATTCATGTAGTTGGCGGCGGACTTGGACATCATCGGAATCGTATTCGGCGCGGGACGGGTCCATGAGGAGACACAAACCGAAACACCTTTTTCGAGCGCTTCCGGTCCGAGATATTTTCCCCAATCCCAGACAGCAATAGATAACTCGGTCGGCGAATTGGTCGGGTCGACGCCGACCGTCCCGAATCCACGGTACGCTATCGGACGGACATAACACTCTTCCATCCGGTTGATGCCGACCAGATTCATGATCGCGTCATCAACCTGATCCATCGAGAACGGGATATTCATCCGGTAGATCTTGGCCGAGTTGAACAGACGACGCGTATGATCGCGCAGGCGAAACGCGGCAGGACCCTTTTTGGTCTTGTAGACGCGCATCCCCTCGAACACGGATGAGCCATAGTGAATGACGTGGGAGAGAATATGGATCTTGGCATCCTCCCACCGGACCATTTTGCCATTCATCCAGATATAATCAGTTTGATTGACCGCCATAGGACTGACCCTCAATGATTCAGATGAAAACCATTACTCCACCGCATGATAACAAATGCTTCCACCCCCTTCAAGGCAAATCCGATGAAATCCCCACACAGAACGACCTCTCGACCGGAAAAATCGAGAGGTCACACGCAAAAATATTATGTCGTTGTGGGACAGCGAACTTCCGCTTCACACCCGAATCTGATGCTACTTGCTCTCTCCCGCGCGTTTCCAGACCAGCGGAAGTATCCATGCCGCCAGAGCGATCTTGACTACCATTCCTACCAGGAACGGTGTCAGCCCCATCGCTACCACCAGATCAGATGGTACAAAGCGTGACAACATCGCCAGTCCACACGCGAATATCACCGCGTAGCCGATTGTCATAGCTACAATCGAACGGAAAATCGAACGATCCCAACCCCGCTCCGCGAGAGCGCCGACAATGTATGCTGCTAGTACAAAACCGAGCAGATAGCCACCGGTCGGCCCAAACAGCACCTGCGGCCCGGCCGCTCCACCGGCGAAAACCGGGAGCCCGGCGGCGCCTTCAAGCAGGTATACGACCACCACACCGGTCCCTCGCACCCGCCCAAGGGCCATGGCGACGAGCAAAACGCCAAATGTCTGCCCGGTCACCGGTACCGGCGAAAATGGCAGCGGAAACGCGACATACGCCGAAGCGACTAAGAGCAGGTTGAACGCAAGCAGGATCGGCAGCTCCATCCATCTGGAGGCCGGCTTAACGAGATCATATGCGACAGCACGAGTCTGCATGAAAGATATCCTCTTTGTGTCTTTGTTACGGTCAGAAGATGGCGGGTGACAGAATAGTTGTCAAGTTGAAGAATGACTGACAGTCGCCGTCAGTGGGCCGCCCTATTCTCCCTTCATGGTGCGCATACTAATCACTGAAGCCTGTCATTCCCGCGAAGGCGGGAATCCAGCTTCTGCTTAATCGAAAGAGAACTGACCTCGTTCACAATTTGACTGACAGCCCCTGTCAGTGGCTCCCTTTACCTTCCTATCATGCCGTCTAACCTAACCACCTATACCTGTCATTCCCGCGAATGCGGGAATCCAGTTAAGACTCGAGGTGTCTCATGTACTATGTCTACATTCTCGCCAGCCAGCCTAATGGCACACTCTACACTGGCGTGACTAACAACCTGATTCGGCGTGTGTGGGAACACCGAGAGGGGTTGGTCGAAGGATTCACGAAGAAGTACCATGTCCATCGCCTAGTTTACTGGGAACAGGGCGAGGATGTCGTAGCCGCAATTCGACGTGAGAAGCAGATAAAGAAATGGAACAGGAGTTGGAAGATCCGGCTGATTGAAAAAGAGAATCCGGATTGGAAAGACTTGTATAGTACAATAGTCTGAACTGGGTCCCCGCCTGCGCGGGGATGACAAATCAGGAGATCACAGAATACTCAATCCCCGCCTTCGCGGGATGAGGAGCGGCAGTACTCACCGAAACTGCTTATACTCTAACGACCCTCCTCCTCAAACGCCCCCTACTTCTTCGGCTTCATCCCCTTCAGCAACTCACGCGCAATCACCAGCCGCTGTATCTCCGATGTCCCTTCCCCGATCTCGCACAGCTTCACATCGCGCCAGATCCGTTCCGCCGGATACGGACCGGTGTAATAGCCAATCCCGCCGAGAATTCCAATAGCGGTCACAGCGCAGCGTGTGCCGACCTCCGATGCATACAACTTCGCCATCGCCGACATATGCCCGAATGGCACTCCGGCATCTTTCATCATCGCCGCTTCGTAGCAAAGCAAACGCGCCGCGGCCAGTTCTGTCGCCATATCGGCCAGCTTGTGCTGAATCGCCTGATTACTCGAGATCGGCTCGCCAAACTGCACTCGGTCAGCCGCGTATTTCAGCGCGCAATCCAGCGCTCCCTGCCCCAACCCGATCGCCATCGCGCCGATCGATATCCGCCCGCCATCGAGCGTCATCAACATCTGCTTGAACCCGTGCCCTATCTCACCTAGCTGATTCTCCACCGGTACTTTCAGATCATCGAAATGCAAAAACGCCGTGTCCGAGCCGCGCAATCCCAGCTTGTTCTCTTTCTTGCCGACCGCGTACCCCGGCCACCCTTTTTCAAGAATGAAGCAGGTGATATTTTTGTCTTTGGGGTCATCCGATGTCCGCGACGACGCGATCGTCGCGAATGCCTTGGTCGCCGAAGTTATCCAGCACTTGGAACCGTTGATTATCCAGTTATCCCCTTCACGGCGCGCCATTGTGCGCGTTCCACCGGCATCGGAACCAGCATCCGGCTCAGTCAGGCCGAACGCCATCAACTCGCCCTGCGCCGCGCGTGGCAGATATTTCTTTTTCTGCGCTTCGGTGCCGAACTTGTAGACCGGCCACGTGCCGAGCGAATTGTGCGCCGCAATCGTTATCCCGGTCGACCCGCAGACGCGCGACAGTTCCTCCACGGCAATAGCGTACGTAGTCGTATCCGTCGGATAACCGCCGTACTCTTTCGGGATAAGCATCCCCATCAGTCCCATCTCGGTCATGGGGCCGAGATGTTCCGTCGGGAAACGCTGCTCCAGATCCAACGTCACCGCCAGCGGTTCGATCTTTTCAAGCGCGAATGCCCGGATCTTCTCGCGATATTCTTCGTGATGTTTCTCGAGCATGTCTAGTCCTTTAAGAGATCGCGTGAAATGACCATCCGCTGCGCTTCTGAGGTTCCCTCATACAATTCCGTCACGCGGGCATCGCGGAAATACCGCTCCACCGCATACTCTTTGATATACCCGTATCCGCCATGTATCTGCACCGCCTGATCGCACACGTAGTTCGCCATCTGCGATGCGAACAGCTTCGCCATCGATGACTCTCTCGGCGCGGCGGTCCCCTCGTCCTTCAACTGCGCGGCCCGATACGCCAGCAAACGTGCGGCGTCGAGTCGCGTCGCCATATCCGCTAACTTGAACTGGATCGCCTGAAAATTGGCGATTGGCTGATTGAACTGCTTGCGGACCTTGGAGTATTTGATCGCTTCATTCAGCGCCGCCTGCGCGATACCGATCGCCTGGAACGACACGCCGATACGTCCGGAATTGAGAATAGAAACCGCCATGCGGAAACCATCCTGTAATTCACCGAGCAGGTGATTTTTGGGGACTTTTACGTCAACAAAAGTCACCTCGCGAGTGTCCGACGCCTTGATCCCGCACTTCTTCTCCGGCTTGCCTAGCATGATCCCCTTCGAACCGGCCTCGACGAGGAAACATGAGATACCTCTGCGTGCTTCCTCCGGACGAGTTTTCGCAAAAACTACAAACACACCCGCATAAACAGCATTCGTGACAAACGCCTTCGTGCCGTTCAACAGCCAGTGGTCACCCTTATCAACCGCGGTAGTGGTCAGTGACGCGACATCGGTACCCGCGTTCGGCTCGGTAATGCAGTACGCGCCGATCTTCTCTCCCGCCGCCATCGCCGGGAGGAATTTCTGCTTCAGTTCATCCGAACCGAACTCCTTGATGATCTCGCAGCAAAGAGAATTATGCACAGAAAGCATGATCCCGAAACCGGCCGACGCCGCGCACAGTTCTTCGAGCACCCCCATAAAAGTGACGGTCTTTTGCCCAAGACCGCCATATTCCTCCGGGACGGTGAACCCAAAATAGCCAAGTTCGGCGCACTCCTTAATGAGTTCGGCCGGGGTCTTTTCATGCTCATCAAATGACTCCGCGTGCGGATATATTCTCTTCTCCGCCAAATCGCGAGCCATCTGTTTGAATTCAAGATCTTCGTCGGACAACTGAAATTGCATCTTCGCCTCTTAAGCGGTGTACGTATAGAAGCCGCGCCCGGACTTGCGTCCAAGGTACCCGGCCTGCACCATTTTACGCAGCAGCGGGCAGGGACGATACTTCGGATCGCCCAGACCACTGTGCATCACTTCCAGAATAGAGAGACAAACATCCAACCCGATGAAATCGGCCAACTGGAGCGGCCCCATCGGATGGTTCATCCCGAGTTTCATCACTTCATCGATCGCCTCAACCGTCCCCACCCCTTCCATATGCGCGTAGATCGCTTCGTTGATCATCGGCATCAGGATGCGGTTGGCAATGAATCCGGGGAAATCGTTCACTTCGACCGGGGTCTTCCCCAGCTTCTTCGAAAGCTCCGCGATGAGCGCATAGGTCTCATCACTGGTCGCGATTCCGCGAATCAATTCGATCAGCTTCATCATCGGGACCGGATTCATGAAGTGCATCCCGATGAACTTATCCGCGCGCTTCGTGCAGGCCGCGAGTTGCGTGATCGGCAGCGACGATGTATTCGACGCGAACACCACTTCTGGGCCACAGATAGCATCGAGTTTCTTGAAGATCTCCAGCTTCACCTGGAGATTCTCGGTGACCGCCTCTATCACCAATTGACTGTTCTTCGCGGAATCCAGATCCGTCGAGGTTTTGATGCGGTTGAGCGTCGAACCCTTGTCATCCTCGGTGATCGCTCCTTTTTTCACGATGCGGTCGAGCGATTTGGTTATCGATGCTACCGCGCGATCCAGAAAATCCTGTTTGAGGTCAACGACCGTCACATCGTACCCGATCGACGCGAACACCTGGGCGATCCCGTTCCCCATCGTCCCACTGCCGATGACCGTCACCTGTTTGATACTGTCAACGTTCATATCTCAATCCTTCCCGGAGAGGATTACACGATTTCAATCGCCAGCGCGACCGCGTTTCCGCCACCCAGACAGAGCGTCGCCAGGCCGTTCTTTTTGCCACGATCCTTCAAAGCGTAAATGAGCGTCGCGAGGATACGTGTGCCAGAAGCACCGATCGGATGCCCCAACGCCACCGCGCCGCCGTTCACATTAACCCGATTCCAATCCCAGCCAAGCTCCTTGCCGTCGGCAAGCGCCTGCACTGAGAACGCCTCATTTGCCTCGACCAGATCAAAGTGGTCGATCTTGACCCCCATCTTCCCCATCAGCTTCTGCACCGCGTAGATCGGCGAGAAGAACAACAACTCAGGAGGAGTGCCGGCCATGGCGTAGTCAACCACTCGCGCCAACGGCTTGAGGTTATGCTTCTTCAGGTACTCCTCAGAGACTACCACACAAGCCGCCGAACCATCATTCAGCCCCGGCGCGTTTCCGGCAGTCACTGTTCCATCTTTCTGGAACGCCGGTTTCAGCTTCGCCAGCGATTCGATAGAAACATCCGCGCGCGGCGCTTCATCTTTCGCGAACATCACCGGATCCCCTTTTCTCTGCGGGACCGGAATAGCGAAGATCTCATTGGCAAACTTATTGGCCGCCCAGGCCGCCACCGCCTTCTTGTGTGAGTTGGCCGCAAACTGATCCTGCTCATCACGGCCAATACCGGCCTTGACCGAAGTCAGTTCCGCGGCGTTCCCCATATGCCAATCCTTGAATGAGCACCAGAGTCCATCGGAGATCATGATATCATCCAGCTTCTGATGACCGAACTTTGTCCCCTGCTTTGCGCCGCGTATCACATACGGTGTATGCGACATCGACTCCATCCCACCCGCGACTATCACATGCTGGTCACCGGCGCGAATCGACTGCGCCGCCAACATCACCGCCTTCAAACCCGAGCCACACACCTTGTTGATGGTCATGGCCGGAACTTCTGCCGGAATGCCGCCGTGAATAGCGGCCTGTCGGGCGGGCGCCTGACCGGCGCCTCCCTGGACCACCTGTCCCATGATAACTTCATCGATCTCGGCCGGATTGACTCCCGACCGTTTAACCGCTTCGCGAACCGCGTGTGCCCCTAATTGGGTTGCGGTCATGCTTCCCAACCCGCCGTGCAGTACACCTATCGCCGAACGACAGGCCGCGACTATATATGCTTCATTGCGTGACGCCATGGACTCAAGACCTCCTTGGGGTATGCTGAAATACCAATTCTAAGTAGGATATATACCAGACAGTTCCGGCCAAATCAAGCGAATCAATTCACAATCTCCCGTGCAAAACCGGAACCGGCTGCGCCACATAGAGGATATTTTTTATCTTTACAGTCCATTTTTCCCCGTCTACTTTTGCCCAGCTAACCGCCCTCTCGTGTGCACACGTCTGAATCTCTCCGCTAAGGGTGCGCCAGGGGCAACACACACGAATGGAGGATGAAATGAAGAAAGTCCTGTTCACACTCGGACTTGTCATGCTGCTCGCTCTTGGCGCCCAGGCCCAGGATCCGGCGAAAAAAACCAACTTCTACCTCGGTGCCGGGCTTGGCTTGCCGATGGGTGATTTTGGTGACGCGTTTGGCATGGGATTACATGGCGCAGGCGCTCTTGGCTTTAATATCTCCCCTTCTTTCCAGCCCCGCGCGAAAGTGGAATTTCATACGTTCGGGTCTGACATTGACGGTGTTGACGGTTCCCTCAACATCCTTATGTTTGGAGGGGATGGTCGCTTCAGCTTTGCTAAAGAGGGACAGAAGCTCGCCCCGTTCCTTTTGGGCGGACTTGGTTTCGCATCATCAAAGTTTGAGGATTTCAGCTCCACAGACTTCTATTTTGAGTTTGGTGGTGGTGTCGATATCGTGTCGAACGGTGCAATGTCATGGTTCCTCCAGGGCCGCTACGTTTCGATAAGCGGTGACGGCGGCTCCGATGCCTTTATCCCGGTAACGGTCGGCCTCCGCTTCTGAATCAGATCGATTCTTCTCTTTGCAGGCCAATCAGATAGATTGGCCTCTTTTTTTATCTTTCCTTTTGCTTTATGATGGTATAATTAATCCATCTTAACAACGAAGAGTCCGGGCAAAGACTCCGCGTGTGAAGTAAGCACATGGGGATATTTCCCGCAAATTCAACCACGGAGGTTTACAGTGAAGAAATCCCTTTTCGTTCTGACCCTGGTGATGTTACTGGCGATCAGTGCAATGGCCCAGGATCCCGTCAAAGGTCTGACCGGCGCCGGGTTCAAAGCTGGCGTGGTGATGGCCAAGATGTCTGGCGACAATATTGACATGTTTGAAGAAGAGTTAGGCGTTGATGCTGGCAATTTGATGGGCTTTGCCGTTGGTGGATTTATCGAGTACTCTTTGAGCCCGACCTTTGCGATTCAGCCCGAAGTCCTTTACAACACCAAAGGGATGAAGTTTGAAGAAGGCGATGTCTCCGAGAAGATCACTCTGACCTATATGCAGATTCCTGTTCTTCTGAAATTCAACATCCCGACTGCCGGGAATTTCGATCCTTTCATCTATGCCGGACCGTCGGTTGGTATCCTACTTTCTGCGAAAGACAAGCTTGAAGGAACCGATGAAGACTACGATGAAGATATCAAGGACTCCTTCAAGAGCACCGATTTCAGCGCAGTTCTCGGCCTCGGCGCCGGGATTCCGATGGGAACTAGCGGCCAGCTTACGTTCGAATTTCGTTATGACATGGGCTTGACCAACGTTGCCGAAGACATCGTGGTCGATACAGAGACTATTGCAGGCGATGCAAAGACACAGAGCATGGGCTTCCTGATCGGTTTCAGCTTCCTATAAGTCAACATCGTGACTGGTCCGATCACCAGCTAACTCTTTACGGGGCCGAACCTTTCGGCCCCTTTTTTAACCCCCACTTTCAGCCCATTCTCCCCTCATTTCCACCAAGCCTCCTTCCGATAATAGACTATGTGCGTCAAATATGGGTATAACCTCTAAAGGAGGAAATACGAATGAAACGGATAGCCCTTTTCGTGATGCTTCTTTCGCTGCTCGCGCTGTCGGCCTCGGCCCAGTCGGTCAAGCCGTTCAACCTCTACGTCGGCGGCGGCGCCTCGCTCCCCAATGGCGACTTCTCCAACGAATACAAGATGGGGTTGCATGCCATGGTCGGGCTTGGACTCAATTTCGCACCGGCCCTGCAGTTTGTTCCCAAAGGTGAATTCCATACCTTCTCGGCTGACACCGACGCTCTGCTTGAGGCCAATAACTACACCTCCGTCAGCGGCGGTACCTTCAACGCGTTTCTCGTCGGTGCCGATTTGAAATTCGCGCCATCGCTTCCAATGATGCCGCTCAAACCGTACTTCTTCGGCGGCGCCGGATGGGCTCGCTTGCAACCGTCGGATCTTGATTACGAAAGCTCCCTCGGCAATGGCACCATCGTCTTCGCCAAGGAAAACAAGATGTATTGGAATGTCGGCGGCGGACTGAATCTCAGCTCCGGCCCGGCGTTCAGCCTCTTCCTGCAAGCTCGCTACCTGAGCATCAATGGCGATGAGATCAAATACAACGCCATTCCGATAACCCTCGGAATTAAATTCTAGTCATTAACGACTGCCTCAACACACGGACCGGATCCCGCATCCGGTCCGTTCTCATTTTCTCCCACTCTTTTTCCTCCTTGCCCGCCAATCCTGCGTATATATATTCGAGACGCCGGTATGACCAGTCGACACTGGTCTTCGGCAATTCGCTTATGTACCGAAACGTTCTTATCCTCATGTTGCTCCTGATGGTCGCGGCCTCGAGTGAGGCGCAGCTTGTGGGGCCGGATCGCTTTGCCGCGAAGCTCGGGGCGTCCCCTGTCTTCGCCATAGACCGCCTCGGTGACCTCGCCGATAACGGCATTGGCGGCGCGCTCGGCCTGGAAATTCGTCCCTTCACCAGTATGCCCGAGGTTTCCTTTCAGTTCACCGGCCATTACCTCATGCTTAACGCGCGTGAAGTGAACTCGTCCGATGTCACTATTGCCGCGGGGACCTTCGACCTGAAACTCACCCCTTCTTGGCAGTCGGATTCGCGCCTCTACCTCTTTGCCGGCGGTGGATATGGGACGATTGAACTCAATGACCCGCTCCCCGGGCAGTATCTCATCGATCAGGTAGTCAGCGAAAAGAAACCGCTGGTCGAAGTAGGTTTGGGAATGGAACGAAAAGGAAGATCCCCCCTTGGATTCTTCGTGGAATTGGCCGGCGTGAATATTATCAGTGACCGATTTGGTGACTACCGCTTCGGCCGCCTCACCTTCGGCCTGCTCTTCTGAACGATTACTCGCTCAGTTCCAGCTCGATTATCGGTTTCTCCGTGTCGACCTGATCCCCAGCGGCGAAATTGACCGCCTTCACTTTCCCCTTGGCGCGTGCGTTCACTTGGTTCTCCATTTTCATCGCTTCGACAATCACCATCGGCTGTTTGATATCGACAGAGTCACCAACCGCCACCATGATCTTCACGATCTTCCCCGGCATCGGCGCGAAGATCTTATCCTTCTCCCCGGCATGGTCGCCGCCTCCGGCCGCGATCGTCGCGTCGGACGCATCTGTCAATTCGACCTGCATGGCATCGACATCGACGTAGAATGTCCCTTTGTGCTTCACTGCCGCGACCAACGAACGTTTCCCATCGACCAGCACCGCAAAGAGGTTCTCGCCATGCGGAGTGAGCTGATACTCTCTCCCTCCCACCGTCGCGATATATCCGAAATCTGTCGCTTTCAGTTCGACAGCGTGCTCTGTCTCCTGATATCGAAGGTCGTACTTAGCCACGGATCGACCCTCCTACCTGCCACTCTCCCAGAAGTTGCCATGGCGTCGGGAACTGCGCTTTCCCGACCGTAACCGCAACCATTGGCGCGGTATCCGCCGCTACCGATGCCGCAGCGGCCGCCAGCGGTCCGATCTCCGGCCACTCGGTCGCTCGCGCTGACATATGCCTTTCGATAAAATTGGTGTACGTCTTACCCGCGATGAACTCTGGATGCTCCAATACTTCGATCATGAATTTTCGCGAGGTCTTAACTCCCAGTATCTTGTACTGCTTCAGCGCGTCGATCATCTTGGATATCGCCGCTCCCCGGTCCGCCGAATGAACGATCAGTTTTGCCATGATCGGGTCGTAATTGATCGTGATCTCAGAACCTTTATCGATTCCGCTATCGACCCGGATCCCCGGACCGACCGGCTCACTGTAGAGCAGCACCGTCCCGGTCGATGGCATGAAGTTGTTCTCTCCATCCTCGGCGTAGATCCGACACTCGATCGCGTGCCCGCGCTGCGATAGATTCTGCAGTTCCTTCGAAAGCGGCAATCCCGCCGCCACCCGTATCTGTTCCACCACCAGGTCGACGCCTGTCACCATCTCGGTGATCGGGTGCTCCACCTGAATTCGGGTATTCATTTCGAGGAAATAGTAATGGCCTGACTCATCCAAGAGGAATTCCACCGTCCCGGCGTTTGTGTAGTGCGCGGCCTGCGCAACCTTGACTGCGTCAGCACCCATTCGCGCGCGCAACTCCGGCGTCAGCGCTATCGAAGGAGTCTCTTCGACTATCTTCTGGTGTCTCCGCTGTATCGAGCACTCGCGCTCGAACAGATGGATCGTGTTCCCGTGATGATCCCCCAGCACCTGGAACTCAATATGCCGCGGATTGGCAATGTACTTTTCGAGATACACGGTTTCATCGCCGAACGCGTTCTTTGCTTCGCGTCGTGCGGCGTCTATCGATGATGCCAAATCCTTCGGATCATGCACCACCCGCATCCCTTTGCCGCCACCGCCTGCGGCCGCTTTAATAAGTACCGGGTAGCCGGCCTTCTTCGCGGCCTCTTCAAACTCCGAAAGTTTGTCCCCGCTCGCGCGCATACCGGGAATCAGTGGCACTCCGGCATCCGCCATCTTAATACGCGACTCAACTTTGTTTCCCAGCAGACGCATCGCCTCCGGACCGGGGCCAATGAACGTGATCCCGGCATCCGCGCACGCTTTCGGTAATAGCGGGTTCTCCGCAAGAAAACCGTACCCCGGATGTATCGCGTCGCACCCGGTCTGTTTTGCGGCATCGATTATCTTGGCGATATCCAGATACGATTCACGCGGCGGCGGCGGACCGATAAAGACCGATTCATCTGCCTGCCACCGATGTTTGCTGTTTTTGTCCGCTTCGGAATAAACTGCGACCGAGGGTATCCCCAGCGACCGGCACGCGTTCATCACTCGCACCGCGATCTCAGACCGATTCGCCACGAGGATCTTTTTGAAGAGAGGTTTATTCATTCTTACTCTATTGGTTTCGGGCTTCGACTACGCTCAGCCCGATTTGAAATTTCAATGGGGCAAAAAGAATACTGATTTTTCTGCTCCTGTCCCATTCAAACGTAGCACCGATTGTTCGTCCGTTTCTCATTATAGCAAATGTTTAGGTTGCCTGCATTTTGCCAACTCATGGAGTTGCTTGAAATCACCCTTCATCAACGCTTCCTTCTTGGCGCGCGTCCAGCCTTTGATCTGCTTTTCTGCTCTAGATGCGTCGAGCACGTCGGGAAACTCGGCGGTCCACAGGAGCTTGCCGAATCCGTGGACGGCAACATAACTATTGGTCTCAGTCAGTTCGTGCTGACTCATGCGTTCCGGAAATTGCGTCGTCATACCCGTATAGTACGATCCATCTTTGCACTCAACGATGTATACCCAGGCAACACCCATCTAATCGCCCCTCCCGCAATAAATACTCGTTTCTTATTATCACCCTAATCGGCCTGAGCGTAGTCGAAGGCCGAAAAACTGCCTGTCCACAAAGAACAGATTCGGACCTCAATAGACAAGCCCTCACATATCCACTAACCCAAACCCCAATCGGCCTGAGCGTAGTCGAAGGCCAATCTTTTACTCCTTCACCACCCACCCCGGCGTCCGTTTATTCAAAAACGCGTCCATCCCCTCCTGTCCCTCTGGAGAGATACGGAGCTTTGCGATCATCTCCGCCGTATACGGCATAAATTCTTCCGGCGACATCGTCGGCACCGCGCCGATCAGCCGCTTCGCCATCGCCACCGCCTCCGGTCCCGATGACAATATTGCGTTCACATACTCCGCGATCGCGGCATCCAACTGGTCATCCGCGACAACTTTATTCACCAGACCGACCTCAAGTGCGCGCGATGCTCCCATCCGTTCACCCGTGATGAACAACTCGCGCGATCTCCCCTCACCTATTTTCTTCACCACATACGGCCCGATACAGGCTGGCACGACACCTATCTTAACTTCCGAGAACGAGAACTTGGCCGACTCCGCCGCGATCGCGAAATCGCAGACCGCCACGAATCCCGTCCCGCCCCCAATCGCCGCGCCATTCACCCTCGCAATCACCGGCTGCCGGAGCGAATAGATCGTATAGAAAAGTCTGGCGAGCGCATTGGCTTCGCCGAGATTCTCGTCGAACGACTGCTTCGCCACCCCCCGCATCCAATTCAGATCCGCTCCCGCGCAGAACGATTTTCCAGTACCGGAGAGGACCACGACGCGAATCGACTGGTCCTTGCTGATCTTCTCGAAACAGTCCAGCATCTCGGTGATGACCGTCGCGTTGAACGCGTTATGTATCTCCGGCCGATTGAAAAACAGATTTCCGACCGGGCCATTCGCGCTATAGGTCAGTGTGCTATATGTCATGTTACATCCTGAATATGCCGTACTTCTGTTCCGGGATCTTCGCGTTCAGCGACATCGATATCCCCAGCGCAAGCGCCTGCCGTGTCTCAGTGAAACCGATCATCCCGTCATCCCAGAGCCGCGCGCCGGAATAATACGGTGTCGATTCAGATTCATACTTCTCGATGATCGGCCTGCGGATCGCGTCGACCTGTTCCTTGGTTAACTTCGTCCCTCCCTCCTTTTCCAACTGCTCGATCTTGACCTGCGCCAGAACATCCGCCGCCTGCTCTCCCCCCATCACACATATCTTTGAGTTCGGCCACATCCACATCAGACGCGGGAAATACCCCCGTCCGCACATGGCGTAGTTTCCCGCTCCATACGAACCGCCGACTACCACGGTGAACTTCGGCACATCGGCGTTGGCGACAGCATGCACCATCTTGGCGCCATCCCGCGCGATCCCACCCGCCTCGTACTGACGACCAACGATAAAGCCGGAGATATTCTGCAGGAAGATCAGCGGTATCCGCCGTTGCGTGCACAGCTCTATGAAGTGTGCCCCCTTCTGCGCCGACTCCGCAAACAACACGCCGTTGTTGGCAAGTATCCCTACCGGATACCCCATTATCCGCGCAAACCCGCAGACCAGCGTCGTTCCATACAGCTCTTTAAATGAGTGAAACCGCGACCCATCCACCATCCGCGCGATCACTTCATGTACATCAAACGCCTTCCGGATATCATTCGATACCACGCCGTACAACTCTTCCGGATCATAGTACGGGTCTTCCGGCGCTGACCGATCCAGCTCCCACTGCGGCGTCCGATTCAGGTTCTCCACGATATTCCGCGTCATCTGCAACGCGTGTTCATCATTCTGCGCGTAATGATCCGACACTCCCGAGGTCCGGCAGTGCACATCCGCGCCCCCCAACTCTTCCGCCGTGACAACCTCTCCGGTCGCCGCTTTCACCAGCGGCGGCCCGCCGATGAAGATCGTCCCCTGTTTCCGGACTATCACTGTCTCATCCGACATCGCCGGCAAATATGCTCCACCCGCCGTGCATGACCCCATCACGACCGAGATCTGCGGAATCCCCAGAGCCGACATCCGCGCCTGATTGTAGAAGATTCTTCCGAAATGATCTTTATCCGGAAATGTCCCCGACTGCAACGGCAAAAATATACCGCCCGAATCGACCAGATAGACACACGGCAGATTATTCGTCTGCGCTATTTCCTGCGCCCGCGCATGTTTCAGGATCGTCATCGGATAGTACGTGCCGCCCTTGACCGTGGCGTCATTCACCACCACCATCACTTCGCGACCATGGATAACGCCGATCCCGGTGATTATCCCCGCCGCCGGGGCGTCATTGTCGTACATATCGTACGCCGCCATCGGGCTCAGTTCCAAGAATGGCGTGTTCCGGTCAAGTAGTTTCGCCAGACGTTCCCGCGGCAGAAGTTTCCCACGCTCGGTATGACGTTGCCGCGATTTCTCCGGCCCCCCCAGCTTTATCTTCTCGAGACGCTCCTTGAACTGCGCATGTTGCGCCTTGTTCTTTTCCGCGTTCTCTGCAAACTGAACCGAAGCGGTATCAACTTTGGATTCCAGTCGAAACATACCAGTTACCTCTTTTTCCCGATCAGCGATTGTGGTACGTCGAGCGTCATCTGCAATAATGCCTGCGCCAGCGTTTTCCCCTGTGGGTCGATTATCAGCGCGCGTGTCCCGCCGCCACCCAGCGTCTCCTCCAAGAGGAAATTCAACCCGTGCAGGTTGTCCAACTCATAGCGGATCACTTTCCCTTTGGTCAACCCTTTGAAAAAGGTCTTCACCTTCTCCGCCGTCAACGCGCCGCGCAGATACTCATATATCTCCGGCGACCGTGCCAACACCCCTATATTGCATGTATCCCCCTTGTCCCCCGACCGCGCAAACGCGATCTCCTGCAACTTCACCTTCACCATTCGTCCAGTCGGCTTCACCGTCTTGCGTGGTACGACAGCCGCTTTCTTCGCGGCCTTCTCTTCCATCGAGGTCCGCACGCGAAGCGGGAAATTGATCTCGAAAAACTCTTCATCCCCGCGCGTTGTCACCGTCAGCACTTTCGCCTGGACTCGGGTGCGATGCATCAGCGCCGGCCAGTACGCGATCACCGGCACTGGTTTCGGACGTCCTCGCCCCGTCACCGCCATCCCGGCCGGACCGGAAAGGATTAAGGTCGAGAGCGCCTTGCCGAAATCCTTGATCTTCGACACCGATTTATCCCGCACCGAAAACTTCAGCATGATCTCGTTCGGCTCATAGGTCGAAAGGTGCGATGGCCAGCATGAACCCGACCCTACCACCGCCGTATCCGTCGCCTCGAATCTGTGCTGAAGTTTATGCCAGAAGATATCTGCGATAACTTTTGCTTTCTTGAATGTATTCGGACCCGAAACCAGCACTTCCCCCGATGCCTTCCAGCCATCCTCGAACGACATCGAGACCTTCAGATTATCCGGCTCCGGCTTCCCCTGGATCCCGTACACCCGCACGCGATCTTTTCCATCCTGCTTGAGGCGGATCGTGTCAAACCGCGCGACCCCGTCGGGCGAGATGTAATTCGATGGATCCCCCATCTCATACACCAGCTGCTCTTTGACCGTCTTCTCCGTCACCGCGCCGCCGGTTTTGGCATGTTTCGTCACCACAAACTCACCAGATGGTTCCATCTCGATTATCGGGTAACCGATATTGTGGTAATTCTTGACCTCTTCCCAGTCCGTGATATTCCCGCCGGTCGCCTGCGCGCCGCATTCGATGATATGCCCCGCGACAATCCCCGCCGCCATCTTATCCCAGTCATCCATCGCCCACCCGAATTCATGGATCATCGGCGCAAGCGTGATACCGGTATCCGTCACCCGCCCGGTCACCACTATCTGACAGCCGGCATCCAGCGCGCGCACCACCGGCTCCGCGCCGAGATAGATATTGGCCGACGTTATCCGCGAACGGACTTTGAGGAAATCCTCCCCCGTCTCCATATTGGTGAACCGTTCACCGGCGGCGGTCAGTTCGTAGAGGTTGTTGACAATGTCGTCACCGTACACCACGCCTACTTTGATATCGAGCTTCATCTTCTTCGACAGCTCGATAATCTTCCGCGCCAGGCCGATCGGGTTGATGCCGCCAGCGTTGGAGATCACTTTGACATTTTTCTTCACGATCAGCGGAAGGCATTCCGCCATCTGGTCGAGAAAATCGACCGCGTACCCAAGTTCCGAGTTGGTCGCGCGTTGTCTTTGGAGGATCGACATGGTGATTTCCGCGAGGAAATCCATGGTGATATAGTCGAGGTGACCGCCGGTCAGTTGACGTTTGAGGGCGGAGAGGTCATCTCCCCAGTAGCCACCGGCGTTGCCGATACGGATTTTCTTTTTCAAAGTCGTGTCTGTCCTGTAAGTTGTTTCTGAAACATCAATTACACCGGCCCTTTAGGTCGATGAAGGGAGGAATATAGGGGATGGAGAGCAGGTTGTAAAGCGCCTGATTTTCGTGCGGTGATACGGCAAATAGTAGGGCGGGTCCGTCTTCGAACCCGCCCTGCATGATCTGTCAGACTCAGTCTTTCACACAGCGGATCGAAAAACCATCCTGCTTCACATGCCCACCCCGGTTGATCTGGGTCGAATAGACCGCAACATGACGACCGTATGCGCTGGCCGTATCATATGACGGGAATTGCGATGCCGACCAGAAATAGCCCGATCCCTTAAGATAGCTGTCAAAGTCGCCGTCGTAGCCGCGGAAGCTTGAACCACGCGCGGTGAAGCCGCTCTCGTTGGTGCCGCCGACATTCGGCCATGACCAATGCAGCGTGTCCGCTTCCTTTAGCTTCCCCCCTTCATTAACTCCCCGCCAGTTGAGGCTATCAGCCCAATCAGCATTCATGCCGAGATAAATCTCCAGCGTTTTCCACTCGGCATCGGTCGGCGTGTGCCAGCCGATCGGGGCGATATCGCGTGAATCAACCGCAGCATACCAGTTATAAAGCAAACCATACCCGGCGATATTGGCCGGATCGTTGGCGAATTCACAATATGCGCCGGAGTAAAGTCCGGCCCAGACGCCGTTGTCGGTCACGCGCGGAATCGAATCGCCGTTGGAATAACGGGTCACTCGAAGATTCTCCGCCATCCACCATTGGGTACCGATTCGCACGGTCGGATAGACATTGCCGTCGATATCGGTCACCGTACCGGTAGTCGCCCCGCCGGAAGTCGTAAACGACTGTTCGTTGCCATACCCCACCCCTGCGGTGTTGATGGCAAACGCACGAACATAATAGGGTGTCCCCGCGGTCAGGCCCGCCAGCTCGGCGGTGAATGCCCCGGTCCCACTCCCCGATATTTGCTTTTCATCAGCGGTATCCGGGCTGGATGATGTACTCCAGCAGATCCCCCGTGCGCTGACAACAGCGCCACCATCGGCGGTAACTGTCCCGCCACTCGAAGCTGTTGTCTCGGTGATACTGGAGACAGTGGCAGTGGTTACATCCGGAGGCTCGGGAGTATTCGGCGACGACGGCTTGTCGTCACTTGAACAAGTGATTAAGATCAATGTAAGAATGGTGATCAATGATAATGCGTAACGTGAGATATGTTTCGTTGTCTGCCCGGTTGTGAAACTCATTATAGTGTCCTTGTTGCGTGTACTGTTAAGAATTCGATATTGCTGTCTGTCAGAACTAACCTCTGCCCTATTTCACCATCACCATCTTCCTCGATTGCGACATCCCTTCCGCGCTCAAACGATAGAGATAGATCCCCGATGCCAGTGTTTTTCCCGATTCATCCCGGCCATCCCACTCCGCCCGGTGATCTCCCGCCGCGACACTTCCCGCTTCTATCCTTCGCACCGTTCTCCCCAGCAGATCGAATATTTCGATAGTGACATCCGACCGACGTTTCAGTGAATACTCGATCACCGTCCCCTCATTGAACGGATTCGGATAATTCCCCTTGAGCGAAAACGCGGTTGGCAGATATGGTTGCTGATCCTCCACCGCGGTCACATCATCCGGGTATAGTTTGACGATGTAGAAATCGTGGTCGCCTACGCCATACGACTGGGTCGAGCCGCCAAGAACATAGCCGCCGTCATGCGTCCGCCTGACCGCAAACGCCTGATCCCATGACTCGCCGCCGAATGATTTGGTCCAGAGCGTGTCGCCATTTGCGTCGGTGCGAATGACATAGACATCCTGGGGTCCCGGCGTGCGATACCGGTATCCGCAAAGAATGAATCCACCGTCTTCGCATTGATCGAGATCATAGCCGATATTGTTGGAGGTATCTCGATATTGGTGCGCCCACAGCGTATCGCCATCGGCTTCCAGGCGCAGGAGCCACATGTCGTCATCCCACGGATAACTGAAATCGCGCCAGCCGAACGCCATACAGCCACCGTCGTCGAGCGCCTCGACCGCGTAACCTGAGCCGGTTCCACCATATCCCCTGCGCCAGGTCACTTCGAGATCAGCGGTGAGCTTCATCACGATCGTCCCACCGCCAACCGCAAACGCGCCCCCGTCGTCCGCGGCCCGCACCGCATGCAGGTGCTGCGTGTAACCGATCTCGATCATGAGCGAGTCCTGTTGTACGCCGTTCGAATCCACCTTGAAAATCGTCATATCCCAGTCGTATTCATTCCGAGCGGTTGACCAGTGGTAACAGTCGCCGACGACGAGATAACTACCGTCATTCAACTGGCAGGCATCGTCCCCGTAGTTGGCGTTACCGCCCCAGTCATACGATTCTTCCCACTCGACATTGCCGTAGGCATCGAATTTCACCAGCCAGTGATTCATGTTTTTGTATCCCGCGGCGATCGCCCCTCCGTCGGATGTCAGATTGATGCTCCTGAGGCACTCGACTGAGTCTACCTCTCCAAGCGTATGTTGCCAGACCACGTCACCATCGGAATCAAGAAGAGCGATATAGGCATCGTACTCCGAGGGAGCACTCCCGACAAAGTATCCGACCGCAATGAAGTTGTGGTCGGCCGTTTCCACGATATCCTGGCACATCTCAACTCCGGGTGTGCCCGCGGTTTGCGACCACTCGATATCCGGAGCCTCGGCCTGCACTGTTGATAGACCTGCGAGCATGATGAATTGGATGACAATGAGAAGTGAACGCATGACAATTACCCCCGGGGCTGTCTGCCCCGTCTCTGATCACGTTGAATGAAGACAGCAGATCCCGCGACTTGGGATGTTCGCTCAAAAACAAATACGGACTTATGAGTCCAATATAACGGGACGATTGGGGAATGTCAACTTTGGGATGTGTTGTGGATCAATGCCAGAGTATTACTGGTTTGATTTAGAACCGTTGTGTCGGTCGATGTCACAATCGTTCCATTTGCCTATGCAACAACCGTTCCGTCGGGTCCCGCGAAGTCTGTTCCGTCGGGTCTTGCTTCGCAGCCGATTGCCACCCCTCTCGTTCCGACCTGCTATATCCGCGCCACGCTGCGAAGTGTGACCCGACGAAATCCCGCCCCACTGATTTCTACTTACTCCTATACGCCCTCTCCAGCTCCGCCACATCCAGCTTGATCATCTGCTCCACCGCCTTGATCACCGCCGTGGTGTTGCCGTTCCTTGAGTCGGTTATCAACTGCTCGACATTCTTCGGTACGATCTGCCATGACACGCCGAACCGATCCTTGAGCCACCCACACGCCTGTATCTCTCCTCCTTCACCGAGCTTCTCCCAATAGTAGTCGATCTCGGCCTGATCCTCACACTTTACCATGAGTGAGATCGCCATTGAAAACTCGGGAAACGGCCCGGCATCCATCGCCATATATCGCTGACCATCCAATTCGAATGTCGCCACCTTGAGTTTCTGCTCCGTCCCCGGCGGGGTGTGGTCGAGAGTGGCCATCTCGATGATCCTCGAGTTTTTGAAGATGGAGGTATACATCTTGACCGCCTCTTCAACCTGATCCTGCTGAAACGCCAGGAACGTGACTATCTTCTGCATTCAAACTATCCTTTCTACCATTGAAATCATACCACTTTGCGCGGCAGACGTCCCCGTCTGCCCATTCCACCACACACTGCGCGGCAGACGTCCCCGTCTGCCCGGCACTCCTACCTCTTCGCCACTTTCTTCTTCCCCTTCGCCGCCACCTTCGATGCATTCTCCGCCAGCCGCGCCTTCACGATCCGCTTCACCAGTGTCGCCGGCAGCGGCTTCTCCGGCGTGAAATGCAAACTGCTTCTTTGTACATTATACTTCTTCTTATCCACGGGGAACCGCCCCAGAAAAGAACCGGAGCAGACGAACAAGCTCAGATGATTTTTGAACGCCGCGAACGCCACCACCTGCCCATCCTGCTTGTACATCGGCATTGAGTAGCTGATCAACTCTTCCGCTTTCGGCGCGGCGGCTCTGATCATCTTGCGCAACGCTTCCAGCGCTTTGCGCTGCTCAAGCGGCAACTCCGCCATATACGCATCCACACTTGACGCGGCCGGACGCATACCTCTACCTCCTTTGCGATCTCTGAACTGCTGATACCCGGGGGAACACTGCAAGAATACTCCCTTTCCTCCATTAGTCAAGCGCTCAGCCGCTCCCCTGAATCACATTCAATCGACCTCTATTCTTTCAGGAAGATTCCTGTCGCGGCCCGGTATCCCTCTTAGCGATTGACTCCACACTTTTCCGGGGCGCTACGTCCCTGTGGTAGGAGCCTCACACTCACCGCCAATTTCGCGCCATCAGGCGAGGGAGGTACCCATGTTACGGGTCCATGTCTTCCGCAGTGCGGCTGTGACGGCCGCGGCTCTGTTTTTCTTCGGATGCACCAACATGCCGGCCGACGACCGGCGGATCGAAGGTCCCTATCAATGCGACAACCTGAGCATCTACATCGTCAAAGGCCCATCCTCCGGCCCCCACGATGACATGCTTACGCTCGACGAAGCGCTCGCCCGCAAATATGTGACTGTCTATGAGACAGGAGATGTCGATGAACTGGCTATCGAAAACTCGTCCGACTTTCCCATCTATGTCCCCTCCGGCAGTATTCTCAAGGGAGGTCGTCAGGATCGCGTAGTCCGCGATGACTTGCTCCTTGCCGCCAAGTCCGGGAGACTCCCCCTCTCTTCATTCTGCGTCGAATCCGGACGCTGGTCCGGGCGCGTCAATTCCGACGCCCGCCACTTTGAGACCGCAGCCCATATCATGCCCTGTGCTGAGTTGAAGGTAGCGGCCAAAGTCAAGGAGTCGCAGGGGGATGTCTGGGCGAGTGTCGCCGCGATGCAGGACAGCCTGTCAACCAAAGTCCGCGGCGGCCGCGCCAATGATGTAGTGTACAGGACGAGTCTACTCATGACCATGGAGAACGAGGTTGTCAAAGACCTGACGGTAAATGCGCGAGACTCACTGCGCAAACTAATCACGCTCACTCCCGATGCCGTCGGTATTGTGGTCGCTATCAACAACCAACTGGCCTCCGCCGACCTGTACGACAGCCCGGGACTCTTCCGGAAAATGTTTCCGCAGTTGCTCGATGCCGCTACTCTTGAAGCCACGCTCAAACATCGAGACTCGGTCACCGCGACCCTTCCGGCCGAGTCCGAAGTTTTCCAATGGATTGACCAGGCACGCTCCGACAATCCCGACATCCGCACGATCGAGGGCGGCATGATCACGCATCTCCACACGCTCGATCAGAAGGTCAACTTCGAGACGTTTGTCAAAGAAAAACCCGACCAGTGGGTTCACAAGAATGTATTGAAGACCAAGTAGAAACCGCGAATGTATAACGGGCAGGACGGATTCTCTCCCTCGAACGAACTGTCTTGCCCGACCCCTTTTTTCCGTAGTACAACTCGAGTCGCTTCCTGCGAAGTCTCGTGCCCTGCTACCTCTGCAAATCGGGTCTACCTCACAAGAGTGCTGTTCATCCCTTCTACCGCGTCCTGCGGAGACTTGAGGATCACTATCGTATTCGCCAGCATATCCCCCAGCCGCTGTTTGTTTTTGCCGAAAATGAAGATCCAATCAAAGATACCCAGAAAGCCAAAGAGATTCCTCCCCAGCGACTGATACCATTTGCATGGTACGCCTGAAAACGAATCCACTACCGCGATCTTGAGTACTCGTTTACCGAGGCTCTGTCCGCCCGGTAGCGCGTCCGCAAAAAGAAAATAGACAAGGCCCGGCAGCATATCGAGTGCGACAAGCCACCCCGGCGAATCCTCATGAAGTTTCCATGTGAAAAGGAAGAAGAGTACGATTGTGATTACACCATCGAGTATTTGAGCGATCAGTCGGTCCCCGCGGGACGCCAGAACCAAGCCGAACCTCTCTTTTGCGGACGAAAGAACGATATTCTTCGGTTCCACCCGATTCAAACATCGCTGACAATAGTATTTCCCGTTGCTGAATCGCTCTGTCCGAAATGTCAGTCCCTCACCGCACTCAGAACAGGTAGTCCCCATCTGCTCCCTCCGGATTTCAGTGCGGCAGGTCCTGCCTTTACCAGCATGACCTGCCGCTTCTTCAGTTTTCGAGACCTAGTACCACTTCGGCACGAACTTGTACCCGTACGAGATCACCCCTGAGGCCCCCTCGGATTGCACTCGACGGAACTCAAGTCGAACCTCCATGCCGATTGACAGCTTGTCGACATCACAATCCGTCAACTGCGCCATCAACCGGGTCCCGTCCGTCAGTTCAGCGATCGCCAGCGCGTACGGCGCCATATCCTTGAACATCGGCCCGGGAGTCCGGATAACCGTATAGGTAAGGACCTTGCCCGTCTCGGGCAGGTTCACCATCTCCCGCTCGGTATCCCCCGTTTCCGGGTCGACTTGACGGGGCGGGAAATATGTCTTACCGCTCTTCTTGAATTTCACCGCTTCGAGGCGATACCGTTGCGGGTACTCGCGCCAGTTACGTGATGAAAACATCTTCATGACGCCACCTCCAGGATATGCACTACCGATGATGCCCCCGACCCGCCCATATTCTGGGACATCCCGACCTTCGGCGAATTCGGTATCTGACGACCATTCTCCGCCTGACCGGTCAACTGCTTGTAGATCTCGACGATCTGGGCGACGCCGGTTGCGCCGACCGGATGTCCCTTCGATTTCAGGCCGCCCGATGGGTTCATCGGGAACTTCCCTTCACGCGCGGTTTCGCCGGCCAAGATCGCCTGCCCGGCCTTACCGGGGGCGAACTTGCCGATCGATTCTGCGACGATTATCTCTGCGATCGTAAAGCAGTCGTGAACCTCGGCGAATTTGATATCGTCGATGCTTTTCCCTGCCATCTTGAGCGCCTTGTTGGTCGCGAGCGTGGCCGACTTGATAGTGGTCATATCGGCCCGCTGCGCCAGAGCGATCGTATCAGTTCCGATCGCCGACCCAATGATTCTCACATACGGCCGCTTCAAACTCTGCGCCACTTCTTTCGTTGTCACTATCACTGCCGCGGCCCCATCGGTGATCGGCGAGCAATCGAGTATACGAAGCGGATCCGCGACCATGACTGACTTCGCGACCGTCTCGGCCGTGATCTCAAACGGATACTGCGCGACCGGATTCTTCGCGCCGTTGCGATGATTTTTCACCGCTACCGCCGACAACATATCGCGCGTCGTCCCATATTTCGCCATATGCGCGTGTGCCATCATGGCGTAAAGACCCGGGAAGGTCGCGCCATGAAAAACCTCATACTCCTGATCCGCTGCCGCGGCCAGTGCGTCCGTGCAGTCATCACCGGAGATATCCGTCATCTTCTCCACTCCCGACGCCATCACGATATCTGATGCACCGGACGCGACTTCGAGAAACGCGGAACGGATCGCCATTCCGCCGGAGGCGCAGGCGGACTCAACTCGAGTGGCGGGTATTCCGCGCATCCCCAGATAGTCAGCCATCAAAGCGCCGATATGTTCTTGTCCGACGAATAATCCGCCCGACATACAGCCGACATAGAGTGAATCGAGGTGATCGACTCCAGCCGATTTGATCGCGGCGCGGGCGGCATCAACAAACAGTTCGCGGAATGACTTCTGCCATACCTCGCCCCATTCGCTCATGCCGACACCTACAATGTAAACATCTCTCATGTCGATCATCTCCCTAGTCGTTTTTGATGATTTTGTGACGGAATTTCGCGTAGGTGCCGTACTGAACGTACATGACGTTCTCCTCAAGCAGCTTCCGCGTCTTAACGGCCAGGTCCCGGACCTGATTGATCCGGTCGGTCACTTTCCAGATGAATGCATCAGACCCTGCCCCCGAACCATACGAACACATGAATATCTGGTCCCCCGGCTTGGCGACATCGAGAGTTGCCGTCAATCCGATCGGCGATGCGCCTGAGTATGTATTCCCCAATGTTGGCGCGAGCCAGCCCGGATTTATCTGCTCTTGCGTGAAGCCCAACTCAAGCGCCACCTTCTGCGGGAATTTCCCGTTCGGCTGATGGAAAACCGCGTACGCGAAATCCTTCGGCTTCATTCCCGACTTCTTCAGGATCGCGTTCGAGGCTCCCTTCGTATGCTTGAAATACGCCTCTTCGCCGGTGAACCGTCCGCCATGCTGCGGATAGAACTGATGTTCTCTCCGCCAGAAATCCGGCGTATCCGTCATGAACGAATGCGTGAAGGTGCACTCGGCTATCAAGTTGTCATTCCCCATAATGAACGCCCCCGCTCCCGCTGCGGCTGAAAACTCCAGCGCGTCACCGGGCGCTCCCTGCGAAGTATCCGCCGCGATCGCCAGCGCATACTTCATATACCCGGACGCGACATGCGACAAGGCCACAAACATCGCTTCCGACCCTGCCTTGCACGCAAACTCAAAATCCGCGCAATGTATATCCGGCGTCGCTCCGATCGCCTCGGCGACGGTCGTCCCCGATGGCTTCACCGCGTACGGATGCGATTCCGATCCGATATAGATCGCGCCGATATCAACCGGATTCACGACGATCGCCCGCTTCAACGCGCGACGAGCCGCCTCCACTGCCAGCGTGATCGTATCCATATCCGGCGGTGGGACCGACTTCTCCCGAAGCATCAATCCCTTCTTGTAGCTCTCTGCATCCTGTCCCCAGACTTTCGCGATCTCTTCGACTTTGATGCGATGTCTTGGGAGATGCGCTCCATAGCCGACTATTCCTGCCATAGGCTTACATCCTTTGGATCTATGGGTTGAATTGATTTGGGTGCAAGGCAGACGGGAGCAACCGCCGGACAGACAGATAGTATTCGAGATTCGCGAAAAATCGTACTCACCGCAGCTCCCGCAAAAAAACCGACAAGTTAGACGATTATTGTCGATTTCGAATATATCTTTACCCCTCCGGGAAAACAAGGGGGAAAATGGTGTCTTTTCTCCCCCTATATCAGTTTGCACCCGTGCAATTTAACTCTCAAGTCCCCTTCCCGTTCTGTCGATAATCCCCCCATGAAGCTTACCCTCACCATCCTGCTTGTCGCCTGTACTCTCGCCCCATCCCTGATGGCTGGCCCGGGCGGAGACGTCCTCGACTCGAATACCGCCTTCTATGAAGGCGAATCCCTACGCTACATTATTCCCGCCCCGCGACATTTCAAGATGGTGACCGATGAAGCCGCAGACGATGGCTACTCCTTTGCTTTCATCCCCAAGACCGATCGTTACGATTCCGCCTCCGTCATGATCGGGGTCAATATCTACAAGATCCGCGGCATGAAGTTCGAAAACGTTGTCGTGGCAGATACCACGTCGATGCGCGAACACTACGGTCCATCCGTGACCATCCGGTCAGTCGAACCGCTCACCACTTTCACCATGGACCCGCTCCCGACATTCTACCTGCAGATAGAACATGGCTTCATCCCCAACGCCGCCATGGCCTATTTCGATGGTGGTACGGAGATCGTCATTTTTGAACTGGTCATCTCCGAAGATGTCCTCCGTTTCAAAGCCGAAGAACTCTTTGCTGATTGCGTCAAACACTTCCGCCCCTTGAAACAGGGGACGCTCAATTTCGAATAGACTCCCTCTTCACTCTCACGACCTCTGTATTACATTATTTTCCTTTTTTCGCCTGTTCTGATATCAAACCACTAGCTCCTCTGAATGGGCCCCCTTTAGTAAAGGAGTCCGTTTACGCCTATGCCCACCGATTCTGCCAACCTCGCCAAACAACACTGCCTCACCACCGCGCTTTCATATCTCGGAACCCCTTACATTTGGGGAGGCGATGATCCCTCCGGATTCGACTGTTCCGGCTTCGTCATTGAGTGCCTTAAAAGCGCCGGGAAACTGCGCGATGGCCAGGACCTCACTGCCGACCAGCTCCTGCGTTCTCTCAACTGGCCGAAAGTGAGTCTTCCCTCTTCCGGTGTCTTGCAGTTCCTCTGTGATGACTCCGGCCATGCGCGCCATGTCGTCCTCTGCCTCGACCACCAGTTCCAAATCGGCGCGTCGGGCGGGAACAGCACGACCACCACGCCTGCATCCGCCTGGCGCCATAACGCCTACATCAAGATCCGGCCCATTCTGAAAACCGAACACTCTCTGTTCGTTGATCCGTTTACGTAGTAAGGATTAAGTGAGATTGAGGAAGAACTATTCGCGGGAGCGAAGTGCCCGGATCACCTCGCCGGGCGACTTGACCGTCATCAACTCTTCGCGAAATTCGGCATGCTGAAGCATCTCGGCCAGTGACTTGAACGCCCGCAGATACATATTGTCATCGTACGGCGGCGCGGCCATCACAAAAAACAGATGCACCGGCTGTCCATCGAGCGACTCGAATTCGTACCCCTCGCGCGAGCGGGCGAATGCCAGCATGAACTCCTTCGCCTGCATCGACCGAATGTGCGGTATCGCCACCCCCAGCCCGATCCCCGTCGTCGCTTTCTTCTCCCGATTGACAAAATCGAGCAACAGCTTGGAACGATTCCCCACACGCGACCCGGCATCCAGAAGTTCGACCAGTTCGGAGAGAACGGCTTCTTTCGTGCGAAGTCGCCACTTCTCGACCGATCCGTTCTCCGGCTGCGGTTCCGCTTCGGTGGTCATCTCCAGTTTGACCAGATCTTCTGTCAAATAGCGGGACAAATTCATAGTCTTGTATATCGGCGCATTCCGCTTCAAAATTGAGCAAAGATAGCCGATGTGGTCCCCTTTTGTCAAGACGAGCGACCACATTTGCCCACTTGACTTCCGCTACTTTCAGAGGTATCATTGTCCATCTTATGGATACTCGGGGGAAACAGACTCGCCGTGTGCTCGCCGCACTCCTCACGCTGGCCTCTGTCTTACTGATGGTGTGCGATGATGACCCCTCTCCGACGACTTCCGCGCCGCGCACTCTCTCCGATATCAACTGGGTCTCCGCCTGCGATATCTACGTCGACACTTCGGACAAACCGCACTCTCTCGTCATCATTGCCGCCGCATGGTGCGGTTGGTGCACCAAGCTGAAGAATGAGACGCTCTGCAACGCAGGAGTTCAGGACGAGATCAACGCTCACTTCGATCCGGTTTTCATCGAAGCGACAGCCGAATCGACTGTCTGTTATCAGGACACGACTGTCATGGCGGGCTATTTCTCTCACTTCTTCAATTTCTCCGGCTATCCGACTTCGTACGCGCTCGATTCAAATCAACAGGTTATCAGCCGCCTCTCCGGCTACCAGAATTCCGCCGACTACCTCGCCTGGCTCAAGTACGTCCGCTCCCAATAACTTCCTCTCCTCGCTCAAGCACGTCCGATCCGAATATCTTCCTCGCTTTGCTGAAATACCTCAGAGACCGATAGCGAAAGCCCATCGCCGAACCATCGCTCTCTCAATGCCTCATGCCAGCGAAAGCTGGCATCCACTGGATTAATCGGGCTGAGCGAAGCCTGCCCTGAACTCGATTCAGGGTCGAAGCCCAAAAGAATTTCCCTTCTCCCCCTGGGAGAAGGTGGCACGAAGTGCCGGATGAGGGCTGGTTCGTTCCCAGATTCATCAACCCGTCTACCTTTGGCCGCCGTCATCACGAGCTTTGCTTCCTCCAATTGACAAAGCAAAGCGTCGTGATCTCAGTTCCATTGGGCTGAGCGAAGCCTGCCCTGAACTCGATTCAGGGTCGAAGCCCGGCTCCCTGCTCCATCCCGATTCCCCAACTTGACTTCCGTGCCACTAATCCGCACATTGAGCCGATGAACCGGTCTTCTCGCCTCTACCACTCATTCCTCACCCTCCTTATGCTGCTAAGCCTGTCGGGGATCGCCCTCGCCCAAACCGCCGCGCCCGACTCGACCGTGCAGCCAGACCGACCGCGCTCCAAACCGCTGTTTGGTCTCAAATTCGGTAGTATGATGGGGGGCAAGGTTGATATCGAAAATGTCGACACCCTGTCATCATTTGAATTCACTCGCGAACTCGATGCCGGCCCATCTGTCGGCCTCTCGTTCGAATTCTCTTCTCCTGTCTGGACTACCGCGGGAATCTCTCTCGACTTCCATCATATCGCGCCGAAAGGGAGCGATGAGTCCAAATGGATAATCGACATCGGCGTCGTGATAAAATCCTCGATGCGCGAACCAGGCCAGCGTTTCGCCCTCCGCCCCTTGATCGGGATATCATACGGCTACATCCCTGCGCTTGAAGGGGTGACGGAATCGGCCAGTTTTATGGTCGCTAAACTGGGAGGCGAAGCAGTCTACTTCCCTGGCTCGGCGCGATTCGGCCTTTCGCTGGAAGCATGCTTTGTCGCATCCCCCTTTGGACGCTCCTTTAGTGCAGATGGCGATGATCGTTACGATATCGCCGCCCGACCGCGACCACTCCTTCGGGCCGGGATTGTATTTCGCTGATAGCGTCGCCCAAAGTCGACTAACCCACTGCCCAAAAATCGCTTAGCGCACTTCAAAAACCACTTGGCAGACCGCCCCTTTCTTTGTATAGTCGGGTCTGCCTGAAAGCAGGCAGATTGCGTAAACGTCTCGATTTGGGGCAGTAGCTCAGCTGGGAGAGCGCCACGTTCGCAACGTGGAGGCCGTCGGTTCGATCCCGATCTGCTCCATTTTTTGTGGCTACTTGATTTCGTGTTGTGATGTAGGTCAGGAACCTTGCTCGCCGAAGGCGAGTCGCGAAGCGAGTTCCTGACAAACCGAGCACACCACAAATTGAAGTGCTAGATGGGGAGTTAGCGGTGCCCTGTAACCCGGAACCCGCTCTACCGGGATTGAATTCCCACCCGAGGGTTTAGCAATCGGTCTAGTACGGCAGCTGTCCGACGTTGAGGGCCGGGTCCTGTACAGCAGCGGCCTCCTAACCCCGCCAGGACCGGAAGGTAGCAACGGCATGAAGTGTCCAACGTGTGTTGCAGGTTTCCCCGACCTGAGTTGTGTGGCTGTGCGATAGATCGAGCGCGATTCAGAGGTGGGTGCACACTTTTTTCAATGCCCTCTGCCACCAGAGGGCATTCCTATTCACCACAACAGCGACTTCAGTGTTGCCGACAATCACCTGTTCAATATATTCCCGCCATGCTCATCCGGCTCCTCCTCCTCTTCACCGTCGTCCTCTGGGGCTCGACCTTCGTCGCCACCAAGATCCTGCTCCCCTATATCAACCCCGCCGAACTGCTCGGCCTGCGCATGCTCATTGGCCTCCCTATCCTCGGCGCGGTTGTCCTGATCCGGAAAGCGAAATTCAACTTCACGCGCAAGGAGTGGCTCTCCCTCATGCTCGGATCAGCCGTCCTCACTGCGCACTTCTTGATTCAGATCACCGGCCTGAAATATACCACCGCCACCAACACCGGATGGATCATCTCCATCACGCCGCTCATCCTGGCGGTAATTAGCTATTTCTTCCTGAAAGAAGTCCTCGGCAAATGGGCGATCATCGGTATCGCCGTCGCCACGCTTGGTGTATTACTTCTGTTCTCAAAGGGCAACTTCTCTTCTATAGTATGGCTCCGTTCCACTGGCGACTGGCTCATCCTTGTCTCCGCCCACACCTGGGCCATCTATACCGTGGTGATACGAACGGTCACCAAAACAAAAGATCCCCTCGCGGTAACTTTCGCGGTTTTGCTCCCGACCTTTATCATCATGGTCGGCTATCTTATCTGGCACAACCAATGGCCGGCCTATACGAGCCTCCCGATGGATGCTACCATCTCCCTTCTCGTTTTGGCGGTCCTGGCGACTGCCCTGGCCCAATGGTTCTGGCAGGAAGGGGTCGCAAAAATCGGTGCTGCCAAATCCGGGATTTTTCTCTATCTTGAACCCCTGTCATCGACCGCCCTCGGTGTCGCCTACCTGAATGAACCGTTCGGGCTTTTCACGGCGATCGGTGGTCTGATGGTCCTGGCTGGGGTTTACCTGGCTGAACGAGTGAAATAGGAACACGGAACTGAACTGATATGCTCATTGGACATTTCGGCGTCGCGCTTGGACTCAAACGTTTCGCCCCGACAATAAATCTCATCTGGCTCTCTATCGCGGCCACAGGTATTGACCTGTTGTTGTGGATTTTGGTTCTCGCCGGAGTCGAGTCTGTCATCATTCCTGAAAACTACGGTCAACTGCATTACCTGCAGTTCATCTTTCCCTTCTCACACAGCCTGACCGGAGTCATCGCCTACTCGATTCTTTTCGCGATTCTCGGTTTCGCCTTTACGCGACGTTCCTCCCGACCGGTCGCCGCCGCGGTACTTTTCTTCGCGATGTTCTCTCATTGGCTGCTCGATTTTCTCGTCCACCCCGAGCAACTCCCTCTCGCCGGTGAATCCGCCCCTAAAGTCGGCCTCGGCCTCTGGAATACTCTCCCCGCCGCCATTGCGCTCGAAGCGCTTATCTTTTTGATCGGCCTCGTAATGTACTACCGCGGGACTCGCCCCAAAAACAACACCGGGCGTTTTGGCCCGGCGATCTTATTCGTGATTGTAGCGATTGTCAGTCTGGTTGGCCAGGCAGTCAGTTCTGCCCCCGCCGACAGCCAGATAGTGGCGGCATCTTCACTGGGGCTACTCGTCATTGTGATTCTCGTCGGCGGGTGGTTCGATGCTCACCGCCGCCCCCTCCGCAACTAACCTTCGAATGTTTGCGCGGCAGACGTCCCCGTCTGCCCGCCTCACCCCATCGCCACTACCACCGCCCCAGCCGATGACTGCTCATCCAGATCCCGAAGCACCAGCCAGTACCAGCAGAGCAGCATCAGCATTGGAGTGTCGGCATTCTCTTTTGCCGCCGCCTCTATCGTGACAGAGCCTTCTACCTTGAAGAATTTCCGTTTGAATATGGCGCTCATCAGCAACCGCTCTCGAACATCGTAGAGACCCCATTCTCCCCGAACCCGCTTGGTCCGTCGCCAGACAAACTTTGGTCCGTGCAGAAGCGTGACCTCCGCGCCGCTCCATCCCTTGCGACGCATCGCCGCGATATCCGTTTCACTCCCCGCCTTCCGCACGCCGATCCAGGTGTTGAAGAATCCATTCCGCTTGAAAGTCCACCGTCTGTCGACTGTCTCCGCGACCGCCCGCGAGCCGAACAGGTTGTCGAACCGAAGACTGGCGTGTACGATTCCGCCGGCCGCCATGTCCCAGTCTCTTGAACTGATCTGGATGCAGTTAAGCTGGTCTGGAGTTTTGAGCGATGTTCCCATCTGTACCTCTCATTCAAAGGTTATCGGGTTCACCTCTCAATACGTGGACTTACGAGTCTTCGCTATGTGGACTGAGATAGGATTCCGTTAGGATTGCGTTAAGGCGACCGGCCGCAGTTTCAGGTCATCCTCCACCATCTCAACCAGAAGCTTCTGCCCCGGTTTCAGAGCGCCGGCAAGAAGCAGTTTCGCGACCTGTTGGCTCAGTTCTTTATTGATGAGCCGTTTGATCGGCCTTGCGCCAAAGGTCTGGTCGTAGCCCGTCTCGGCAATGAACTTCACCGCCGCGTCGGTCACTTCTATCGCGACATCCCGCTCCAACAACAACCGCTCCAGCCGTTTTAGCTGAAGTTTGACTATCTCCGCGATCTCCGCGTGCGACAGCGCGGTGAACACGATTATCTCATCGATCCGGTTCATGAATTCCGGACGAAGGGTCTGGCGCAGACGCTCCAGCACCGTCTTCTTCATCTCGTCAAAGATGATATCCCGGTTGAATTCTCCCATTGATCCGGACTGTTGCATGATATATTCGGCGGCGATATTCGATGTCATGATCAGTATCGTGTTCTTGAACGACACCGTTCGCCCGCGGTTGTCGGTCAGGCGCCCATCATCGAGTACCTGCAACAGAATATTGAACACCTCCGGATGCGCTTTTTCGATCTCATCCAGGAGAACCACCGCATACGGACGGCGGCGGACCGCCTCGGTCAACTGCCCTCCCTCATCATATCCGACATATCCCGGCGGCGCGCCGATCAAACGCGAGACCGAGTGACGTTCCATGTATTCCGACATATCGACCCGGACCACCGCATCCTCCGTCCCATAGAGGAACTCAGCCAACGCTCTGGCCAGTTCCGTTTTGCCGACCCCGGTCGGGCCGAGAAAAATGAAGGAGCCGATCGGCCGATTCGGGTCTGAGAGTCCGGCCCGTGACTGACGGACCGCGTTGGCTACCGCCGTCACCGCCTCATCCTGACCGACCACCCGCTGGTGCAGTTCGGATTCCAGCCTCAGCAGTTTTTCGGTCTCTGATTCGGTTAGTCGCGTGACCGGGATACCGGTCCACTTGGCGACCACTTCGGCGATCTCATCAGCGTCGACTTCCTCTTTCAGGAGCGCTCGTTTCTCCTGGATCGCCACCAGCGAATGAGTCAGGAACTGCAAACGTTTGTCAGCCTCGACCAAATCACCATACTTTATCTTGGCGGCGGCTCCGTAGTCGGCGCGACGTTCCGCGTCGGCGGCCTTCAGCTTGAGCGATTCGATTTCCGCCTTGGTATCGCGGATCGATTCGACCGTCTCTTTCTCTTTCTGCCATTGCGAGCGAAGGTCCTCCCGCTGTGCGTATAATTCCTTCAGTTCTTCCTCGATAGGCTTGAGTCGTTCGGCGGCATCGCGCTCCCGCTTGACCCCTTCCTTCTCTATTTCAAGCTGACGGATCCGTTTCTCGACAGCATCCAGCTCTTCAGGCATGGAGTCGATAGAGATGCGCAGTTCCGCGGCCGCCTCGTCTATCAGGTCGATCGCCTTATCCGGCAAGAATCGGTCGGCGATATACCGGTCGGACAACTTCGCCGCGGCGACAATAGCGGCATCGGATATCTTGATCCCGTGGAAGACTTCGTACTTCTCCCGCAATCCGCGAAGTATCGACACCGTCTCTTCAACTGTCGGCGGTTCGATCATTACCGGCGCGAAACGACGCTCGAGCGCGGCATCCTTTTCGATATGCTTCCGATACTCGCCTAGTGTAGTCGCGCCGATGAATCGTATCTCGCCGCGGGCGAGCGCGGGCTTGAGCATGTTGGAGGCATCCATCGCCCCCTCCGCCGCTCCCGCCCCGACCAGCGTATGCATTTCATCGACAAAGAGGATCGTTTTGCCGGCGGATTCCTCAACTTCCTTGAGGATCGCTTTCAGCCGTTCTTCGAACTCTCCTCTAAATTTGGAGCCGGCGATGAGCGCGCCGAGATCCAGCGCGACCAGAGTACGGTCTTTGAGTGTCTCGGGGACTTCGCCAACAGCGATCTTCTGCGCCAATCCTTCAACCACGGCGGTTTTGCCGGTTCCCGGCTCACCGATCAGCACAGGGTTGTTTTTGGTTCGGCGGGAGAGAATCTTGACAATTCTGCGTATCTCATCATCCCGCCCGATCACAGGGTCAAGTTTCCCGTCGCGAGCCGCTTTGGTCAGATCGCGCGAGTACTTTTCCAGCACGGCATATTTTGATTCCGGGTTCTCATCGGTAACCCGGGACTTGCCGCGGATGGTCGACAGTGCCTTGAGCACTTCATCGCGAGTAATGCCATTCCGTTTGAGTATTTCCTGCGCCTTGCTTTTAACCTCGAGCATCGCTAACAGCAGATGTTCCATCGAGACATATTCATCGGAAAACTGCTTCAGCTCGTTCTCCGCTTTATAGAGGATCTGCATCAGTTCATTGGAGGAATAGAGCTGACCGCCGGATTGCCGCGCGAGTAGTTTCAATTCGTCATCGACTTCAGCCTCGATCGTGTCGACCGATGCGCCGATTCGTTTGATGATCTGCGCAACGAGGCCATCCTCCTGCTTGAGCATTGCCAACAGCAGATGCTCCGGGGTTACCTGTGGATGTTGCTCGGCCTGGGTCAGTTGCTGGGCATACTGGATGGCATCGATCGAGCGCTGCGTGAATTTATTGAGGTTCATTGGGTGCCTTCTGTGGAGGAAGCGTAAGCTTGCCAGTAAAAGTATCCCAGACAATATCAGCAAATGCGGCATCCGCTCGCATCGCCGTTGAGTATTCATCTGGATAATTCGATAAAGCCAGTACTTGGCCCTCTATGGGAAAAATGACACGTTGTGTTAGTACTTCTGGGTTTAGGTTGGGCAACTCACCAAGTTCGCCGAGAACGACCATGAAAGTTTGTTGTCCGAAAAAGTTGATTTTGACAAACGCAACGTTTCGAGCAGAGAGCCTGTAATCCACATAGTGGTAACGCTTGTACTCTAACGTGGAATAGCTGTTGGGGTTTCTAAGGACATCGGGATAGCCCGGCCGTACTCGTCCAAGGAAAGAGTCTGCAACTCTTATGCGACCTTCTCCTGTTAAATCGGGATTTACAGTAAAAACAGAATTGCGAAAGTCCTTAAACAGTTTGGAGTGAAAGGCGCTCGCGAAGAATACAACTTCGTATGTGATTTTCGCTAAAACTGCGTAGGGAAATACTGTCTGACCGACGAAATTCACCGGGCCCTTCAGATGTTCCTTTCTGAATGTCTGAACCTCGTCGCCAATCCTGATTTCACTCGCCCCGTTATCAAGTTGCTTGCGGTACTCTTCCAGTTTTTCTGGAAAGCGTTCCTCGACGTCTTTTAGAGCCTGCTTTCTTAGTATTCGTTTGGGAGCTATCCTTGTCCCGTCTGATCTTACTTTAGGGGAACCAACTATTTCATCACCGTCATACTGGTATCTTTCTCCAGTTGCCGGATCGATTATGGGTATGGAACGAAACGCATCCTCATTGGTCTTCAAACCGGTCTTCGCCATTCCAAATGTAAAGAATAGACATCGCATGATGTCACCTTCAAAGTGCGAGCCAAATGTGCTATTGCACTCGTCACAACAGTGTCGCAAATAAACTCTGCCTCCGATTGATTGCGGAAAAATGTGTGCTTTGCTTGGATTAACCAGATTCTCCCTATGACAATAAATACAGAAGTACTCACTCACCCTTCCCACTCCTCTATCATCTTCTTCTGCTTTGCGGTCAAATTCTTCGGGATCGTGACTTTCACTTCGACATAGTGGTCACCTATAATGCCGTTCGCATTGATCCCCTGCCCCTTCAAGCGCAACATCGTGCCCGGCTGTGTCCCCGGCGGGATCGACAGCGTTACGGTCTTCGCCAACGTATGCACCGAGACCTTCGTCCCCAGTATCGCTTCGTTGAACGGTATCTCGGCCGAGCTATAAATATCATTCCCCTTGCGGGTGAAATGCGCGTCAGGGGCGACATGAACCGTAATAATAAGATCCCCATTCGGTCCGCCAAGCGGACCCGGCTCCCCCTGTCCCGCCAGACGGATACGTCCGCCGTCATCGATTCCGGCCGGAATGCGGACATTCAATCTTTTCGGCCCTACCTGAATGACGCGGGTGGTGCCGTTGACTGCGTCCATGAACGAGATCATCAACTCCGCTTCGACATCGCGACCCGGCATCTGTGACTGCCGCGCGGTGCGCCGACGACTGCGGCTCCCGCCTCCCGAGAACGGAGAATCTCCGCCAAAGAACTGTGAGAGGATCTCTTCCCAGTTGTCGCCGCCGCCGAATCCAGTCTGACCGCCGCGGCCGAACTGCGATGGGTCGAATCCCGGCTGGCCTCCCTGGCCACCAAAAGCGCCATACTTGCGAAGCGTATCATATTCCGCGCGCTTCTTCTCATCAGAAAGAGTGTCGTATGCCTCAGAGATCTCCTTGAATTTCGCTTCGGCGGCTTTGTCCCCCTTGTTACGATCGGGATGGTACTGCTTGGCCAGTTTGCGGAACTGCTTCTTTATCTCGTCCTGAGATGCGGTTTCGCCGACGCCGAGTATCTGGTAGAAATCTCTAGGCATGTTGTAATCTTTCGTCTCCTCGCCCGACGTAGATATGCGTCACGCGAGCGTGGAAGTCAACCGCAAGTTTGGTAGGGCGGGTCCGTCTCCCTGAGCGAAGTCGAAGGGCGAACCCGCCACCACCTACTCTCTCACCGTACTTACTCCTTCACCTCCTCGAACTCCGCATCGACCGGTGTGGATTCGCCGGCTCCGCTGTCGTTCGCCGAGGTTCTGGTGTACTGCTGGCCATCGCCGTTCGGACCTGATGCAGACTTGTACATTTCGGCCGAAGCTTCATGCCATATCTGTTGCAGCGCGTTCGAGGATGATTCAATCTCGCCCAGGTTTTCGCCTTTGAGCGCTTCTTTGACGCGAGACGAGGCCGCCTCGATCTTGTTGCGTGTGTCGACGGACAACTTGTCGCCATACTCACGCATCTGTTTCTCGGATTGGAATACCGCGGCGTCGGCGAGATTGCGGATCTCGACCTTTCGCTTCTTCTCCTTATCCTCAGATTCATGCGCCTTGGCGTCATTGACCATCCGCTGGATCTCAGTTTCGTTTAGACCGGACGATGCTTCAATGCGGATATTCTGCGATTTGCCGGTCGCCTTGTCGGCGGCGGTGACATGCAGAATACCGTTGGCGTCGATATCAAACGTCACTTCGATCTGCGGAAGTCCGCGCGGCGCCGGCGGGATACCATCGAGCACAAACCGCCCGATCGTTTTGTTGTCGATCGCCATCTCGCGTTCACCCTGAAGCACATGGACATCAACCTGCGGCTGGTTGTCCGCGGCGGTCGAGAAGATCTGCGACTTTTTGGTCGGAATGGTCGTATTCCGCTCGATCAATTTCGTCATGACGCCGCCCAGTGTCTCAATCCCGAGCGACAGCGGAGTGACATCGAGCAGGAGCACTTCTTTGACCTCACCGGTCAATACGCCACCCTGAATCGCGGCGCCGACCGCGACAACCTCATCGGGGTTGACCGAGCGATTCGGCTCCTTACCAAAGTAGCTCTTCACCGACTCGTACACTTTCGGCATGCGGGTCATACCGCCAACCAGAATGACATCATCTATCTGCGACGGCTGAAGTTTCGCATCCTCGAGCGCACGGCGGACCGGCGCCATGGAGCGCTCGATCAGGTCATCCACCAGCTGTTCCAGTTTGGCGCGGGTCAGGGTCAGATTCAAATGACGCGGCCCGGATGCATCGGCCGTGATGAACGGCAGATTGATGCTGGTCTGCATTGTCGAAGACAACTCGATCTTCGCCTTTTCCCCAGCTTCTTTCAGACGCTGCATTGCCATCGGGTCTTTCGACAGGTCGATACCGTCGGATTTCCTGAACTCTTCGGTGATCCAGTCGATTATCCGCTTGTCGAAATCATCGCCGCCAAGATGCGTGTCCCCATTGGTGGAGAGGACTTCAAATACGCCCTCTGAAAGCTCGAGGACGGAGATATCGAATGTCCCGCCACCGAGGTCGTAGACCGCGACCTTGCCGGTCTTTTTCTTATCCATTCCGTAGGCCAATGCCGCGGCGGTCGGTTCGTTGATGATCCGTTTCACCTCGAGACCTGCGATACGCCCGGCATCTTTAGTCGCCTGGCGCTGGCGGTCGTTGAAGTACGCCGGGACGGTGATGATGGCATCGCGGACAGTCTCGCCGAGGTAGTTTTCGGCGGTCTTTTTGAGACTCGCGAGGACCATTGCCGACACTTCCTGCGGCGTATACGCCTTGCCGTTCATCTCGACGACCGGCTCGCCATTTCCATTGGCGGTGACTTTGTAAGGGAAATTCTTGATCTCACTGGAGACTTCGTCGAATTTCCGCCCCATCAGTCGCTTGATGGAAAACACGGTGTTCATCGGATTGGTGACCGCCTGACGTTTGGCGACAGTGCCGACCAAGCGCTCACCGGCGCGGTCGATCGCCACGACCGAGGGCGTCGTGCGTCCACCTTCGGCATTCGGTATCACCACCGGATTACCATTTTCTATGATGGCGACCACACTGTTGGTGGTGCCAAGATCTATGCCAATTGTTTTGGGCATGCTACTTCTCTCCTTTCAGTAGAAAAGGCTGGTCGCGAAGACCAGCCTTTCTCTTCCACATCGCAACCGATTGTTAACGGTTCCTGGTCATGTCACTTCGCTTAGCCGACCGAGATCTCGATCTCCCGCGGCTTGACCTCTTCGCGCTTGTTGAACTTCACTTCGAGAATCCCATTCCTGTACTCCGCCTTGATGGAGTTCAGGTCGAGCGTCTCGGGGAGCGTGAAGCTCCGGGAGAAACGTCCGGTCCGGATCTCAGAGCGGATATAGCTGGCCTCTTCGGTTTCGGTCCGGAATTCGCGCTGGCCGGAGACGATCAGGTTGCCGTCTTTGACGGTGACCTTGATATCCTTCTTCTCCATGCCCGGCAGTTCGAACTCAAGGGAGATGTTGTCCTTGCTCTCCTTGATATTGACGCGCGGGTGGAACTCGGCGTCCGCGTCCCAGCGGAACTGCGGGAAACCAAAGATATCCGAGACCATCCGATCGATCTCGTGGCCGAAACGGGTTTCAGGGCGAACTAGTACATTGTTCATGGTTAAACCTCCTCGTCTGTATTGTTTGTTGTCGTTTTCCTGTTTGCGGTTGATAGTCACGCAGTAAGTCATCGTAATCTCTCCAATCAATCTGTTTGTTCTTTCTGACAGGGAGTAATACAAGGGATATGCCAAACCAAACAAGACATTGCAGTACAACAGATTACGATTTGCGTTGAAAATATGGTGGACAGCAAACTGCCATAGTGGCGCTGTTCGTGTGCCGAAACGGCAGTTAATCGGACAGAATGACACCGCTGGGTGTCATTCTGTCAAACTCGGACTAGCCTCGAGAGAGTATCTCTGAGATCGCTTTTTGGAGCGGGGAATTTTTGAAGAGGAATTTTTGGGCCGCCGAAAGCGAGTCCCGGTATTCCCGGATTTGATTGATTGCCGGGCGGTCGCCGATAGTCGCCAATGCCTTGATTATCGCCAGGCGGAGGTCATCTTTGGAATGACGGCCGGCCGAAATAGTGGTCAGCTCATCTTCGTTAATAAGCACTTTACTCAGGAACTCGCGGGCGTCAGTGCCGCCAAGTTTGCCTAATACTGAAATGACTTTGATAGCTTCGCTGGAGTTGCGGTTGAGCAGGTCGGTCAGCATCGGAACTACCTCGGTCGTGCCGATCACGCCGATCGCCGCTATCGCGGTCTCACGGATCTCATGGGAGGGATCTTCAGCCATCAGCAGCAGCAGGTCAACCGCTTCTTCCCCACCGATCTTCTCGAGCGCGGCGACGATCTCCCGCCGGACACGAATGTCGGTGTCGGAGATGCGCAGGCGGAGCGGCGCGACCGCATCGGAGTCACGCAGATTCCCCAGCACGAAGATGGAGTTACGGACGAGGTACCACTTGTTATCGGGGAGTTCCTGACGACCCATTTCCCGTTCAAACCAGTTATCATCGTTAACGATCCGGGAGAAGACGACAAGGGCGGATCTCCCCATCTCGGCCAGGATACGGAGTGCCTGCTGGCGCACCTGTCGGAGCGGATGCGCGACTATTTGCGAGAGCGCGAACGCAATCTCTTCGGAGCCGACTGCCACCATGATCCGCTTGAGCTGATTGCCGGTCTCGTGGTCGGCATTGATCGTTTCCTTGATAAGCCGCTCGACTATCTCCGCGCGATTGAGCGACTCGAACGCCTTCTTCACCGCCATGGAGTCGTAGACCGTGACGCTGCCATCGAGGACACGCCGACTGGCCATACAACTGGCTATCTCGGCCATGAGCGCGAATTTCCGCTCTCGAATAGCGCGCTCGCAGATGCGCCAGATCAACTCGGAATACTCGAAGGTCTCGCGACGCGCGGTGAGCTGGATCACGACACGTTTGACAAGATCCTCAAAGAGCTGGTAATCCGTCTGGAAATTGAGCTGGTCGACTGCGCGAGAGACCAAACTGAGCGCCTGCTGACGGCGACCCGGATTTGAGTCACTCAGCAGTTCAGTGAGCCGGCTCAGGATATTATTGGCTTTCTCTTTTAGCCCGGTCTTGAGCAGACGCTCGAAAGCATCGGAGAATGGCGTTATATCGTACGAGATATTCCCCGGTGAACAGTATTCTTCGAGCAGTGTCTCGATCTGCGAGACCGCCTCGGTCTTGATCTTGCCGGTGGAGCTTTTGGGGTCGATCGCTTTCGGCGCGGAATCATGCGCAGGGGCCAGGTTGAAAGTCGAGAGCTGCTTCAGGATATTGGCTGACTCCGGATGCAGTTCCGCCAGCTTGAGCAACGAGACGAAGGTCTTGACGTTCTTCTCCCGCTCGGTGTCACCTTCGGCCTGATTGGAAATAACCGCAGAGAGGCGTTCCAGTTCTTTGCGGAATTCGCGGTGCGGCAGCGAGGTGATGCGCTCAGGCATCAGGTAGCGAATGAGCGATGGCTGGAAATCTATCCCGTAATCCGGCAGGCCGGAGTCAAGTGTCTCCGCCAGTTGCGCCAATACGACCGGATCGGTGCCGAGTTGGTCGAGCGCGAAACGTCGGACAGAGAAGTCATCCTCTACTTCGCCGCGATACTGGCGCTGATCTTCAAACAGTTTGAACGCTCGCTCGGTATTGCATTCGATCGACTTGATATTGCGCCGGGAGAGAAAGGTCATGAAGTGGTAATTGGGGTCATCCTGCTTGACACGTTTGACGAAGCGCTCCATGAAGACGCCGAACTCTTTCATCGACAGATGCTGGTCGAACAGCAGGACGGTGATATCATTCATCTGCATCGGCTGGATGATCTGGGAATGGTAAACGGCATCCTTGAGTGCGATATTGGAGATGATAAGGTTGGTGCGCTGAACCGCAATCGTCACGCTCGACCGGAACTGGAAGAACTTGGCGAGCAGAAGAAACGGTTTTTCGAGAGCTTTCTGGCCGACCGGATGATCCGGCGAATAGATGGCGATCTTTTTGCAGGACATCGCCAGTTCACTGGCGAAGAGGTGGGACAATTCGTTGAGATTAGTGCGCAGCAGCGCTTCGCTGACGGTCCTGGGTGAGTTGTGCATGCTCATCTCCGTAACAGAGGATCCTTCCCGACTGTGTCGCGACAAAGACGCGAGTGCCGTCGGTGACCGGAGGGAACGCTATCGCGCCGACCGCTTTGGTCTCTGAGACCAGCGCGCCATCCCGCGCGTTCAGCACCACCAGTTTTCCCGACATGGTTCCCGCGACCACATACTGGCCGACTAATAACGGAGACGCTTTCACCACCTCGATGATCGGATAACTCCAGACCAGTGAACCGTTGTTGCGACTCAAGGCGACTATCTCGCCTCCTGAGTGGCCGATGATGATCATCTCATCGTTCACGGCCGGTGAGGTCCAGATCGGACCTTTGAGTCTGGTCTGCCAGAGGACGGTGCCGGTGTTCGCCTGAATGCCGTAGACTTCTCCTGACAAACTGGCGACATACACGAGGTCGGAGACCGCAACGCCGCCGACCAAGGGACCATCCAATTTCACCTCGTATGCGAGATCGCCGGTGGATGCGTCAATCGCATAGAGGGAACCGTTATCCGAGGGCTGGAAAATGCGCCCATCGCCGTGCGCGAGTGGCGCGATAAATCTTCCCTTGCCCGCAAAATTCCAGATCTGGTCGCCGGTCTTGAGGTCTAAACAGAAGACCGTACCATCGCTGGAACTGATTATTAGTCGGTCATTTAGTATTATCGGAGCGGGCGAGGCATCCTTAACCGGAACCCGCCAGATAGCCTTCCGGCTCTTCAGGTTGATCGCCTCGACTCGGTTCCGCTGTGGGGACAGCCCTACATACAGCAGGGTATCCTGCATCAGGACAGCGGTTTGGCCGGTCCCGGCCAACCGCAGACGCCCGTAGAGATCCCCCGACTCGGTATAGTAGAAATGGACCCGTTTCCCCGTTGTGGTGACCACGAGATGGTCATGATAGACAGTCAGCGGCGCGGCTGGGCGATAGCTGTATTTGTCATCCCACAGGAGGTCAAGCTTTCCGGAGAAATCCGCGTCCGGAGCAGAACCACTGGCGGCGAGATCGCCGCGGTAATTCGGCCAGGTAGTGGTCCCTTCCGCAAACCGCTCGGAGTACTTGAAGCGGCTCGTGCAGGAGAGCATGGCCAGCGATAGCAGTATGAGAAGCGTAACGCGGCGCATCAGAAATTCCACCCGAAGAAAAAGTCAAAATCGGTGCGCGGCGAGATGGTCTCAAAATCGGTCGTGCGAGCGAAGTCGAAACGAAGCTGCACGATGTAGCCAAGATTGACCCGGAATCCAGTGCCGAATGAACCGTAGAACTGATCGAACTCATTATTCCAGGCGGCGCCAGTATCAAAGAAAAGCACGCCGCGAATACCCCGAAACGCCATGCCGCCAAATGGCAGACCGATCACCAGGTCATCGACCAGCGGGAAACGCAGCTCATTCGAGGCGAAGAGGATATTCTTGGAATACCAGTAGTTCCGTTTGAAACCACGGAAGGACCAGCTGCCGCCAAGATACGCGCGCTGTGGCTCGATTCCCGCTGACGAGTAGCCGAAGAGTCGATTGGCGAACGCAGAGCTTTGGCCGAGACGGAAGTAGTGCCGGATATCGGCAAAACCCATCCGACTGAATGAACGGAAGTCAGATATCGATCCGGTGTGACCGACCGTGAAATTGTAGCGCCGACCTTCAATCGGACCGGAGATATCCCAGAGCGAGTTGTCATAGATATAGGTGAGGTAGTTTGACCCCAGAACCGCTTCGCGCGGTTCACGGCTATAGCCCAGCTCCTTCTTGGAGTATCGAACCGATGTCGTGAACTCAAAGCGGCTGAATTTCGAGAACGGGTAGCTTATCAGACCAACGCCGCCAACCTGACGTTCATCGTAATACAGGTCGTAGTCGTTATAGTATTCATCGAAGAGGTGATAAAAGCCGACTCCCCAGTTCATTCGATGGGTCCGGTTGACATAGGTGACGCCGACATTAAACGAGGTCAGGAAGTCATCCTTGTTGTTGGACGTATTCGACAGGAAGAGATAGTACGCCTTGTTGCCGAGGATATCGGAGACCATTCCTTGGAAACCGCCGGCCGAACCATAGACCGGGTCATAGCCGACGTTGGATTGCGCAATATCAAATGAATAGTCGGCATCGTACGAGATGGAGGCATCGGTGATCTCTTTGCTGATAGAGACCGGCGTCCAGGCAAGGGTCGCCGTGTCTGCCGGGTGCGGCAACGGTTCGGAATATTCCGGGAGAGTCATCTGATATATCTGGAACCCCTGATCCTGATAGCCGGTGTAGAGCAACTGGGTGCCATCGTGATTCATACGCGGATCAAACGCGCCCGTAACATAGGTTGATTGACGCGACAAGGTGCCATCATTGGCCAGAAGGAAGAGATTGTAACTCCCCTCTCGGTCGGAGGAGAAGTATATGCCGTTCTCGACAGATTCCGGCGTCTGGTCATGATAAGGTCCGAAGGTCAGTTGCGTGATCTGGTTCGAGACGGGGTCAAGAGAGAAGATATTCAGCGAGCCCGTTTTGCCATGTTCGCACCGGTCTGAGGCGAACAGAATGGAACGACCATCGTGCGAGAATGTCGGGTCGGTGTCATAGTAGATATCATCCATCAACGGGCGATAGTCTCCGGAACTGAGTTCAAGTAGGTAGAGATCCGCAAAGCCGGAAGTGCGGACACCGGAGAAGATGACCTGTCTCCCATCGGGGGAGAACTGTGGCGACCGCGCGGAGATAAGGTCATTGAATCGATACTCGCGAGTCACTTCGCGCTCACGCAGGTCATAGAGATATATCTTATCTGTCTCTTTCGATTTGCTGGCGAAAACGACCATACCGGAGTCATTGGCATCGATTCCCGAGCGGAGGAGATAAAGCGACTCGAACTTGGAGGAACGTTCTCCCTTGATGAGCGTGTGCAGTTTATCGCTGCCGATCTCCTTCATATAGAGTCCGGTATACCCCATGCGATTGGCCATGAAAATGACATGGTCGCGCGGACCATTGCCGGAGTCCCAACGAATCGTGACGCCCTTCACGGCGTACCCACGCGGGCTGACCTGCTCGGATTCCATCTTCGGGAGTCCAAGGTCTTTGACCTCGGGGAAGTACTTCTTCATCAGCGAGTACTCCCACTTGCGGGAGACCTCATTGATATTCTCGCCGAGAGTGATCTCGACCACTTCCTCAAAGCTCTTCCCTTTCGGCCAGTTCTCGTAGATCTGAACGATCTTGTCCGGGCCGTACGTAGAGTCGATGAACTTGCAGATCGACTCACCGAGCTTGTACATGAAGTAGGTTCCCTGGACAATATAGAGCCGGTCGATAGGAAGCAGGTTGCCATCGATGACCATATCTTTGATGATCATGTCGGCCTCGGTATCCCACTCTTTCGACCAGAATTCGGCAAGTCCTTCGGTGAACCAGAGCGGCGGGTAGCCCATCTGACGGTTCGACACGCGACTGACGATATATTCCAGTTTGTCTATCTGGAAGACATGGACCATCTCATGCCGGATGACATGCTCAAAGTCGAAATAGGAGCCATGGAACGGTACCACCACTCGGCCCTTGAGGAACTCCGTGAATCCGCCAACCGATTCGCCGACCAGACCGGAGGTAACATTGGTTTGCGCGAAGTAGGATGGCGACGAATAGATGATCAACGGGATAGTGTGACGGACCTCATGGTTGAACTTGGCGGCCAACTCGCGGTAGGCGACCTCGGCGGTATGGGCGGCGATCTGGGCTATCTCCAGTTCATCTTTATAGAAATAGATGCGGAAATGCTCCGTGGTCATCACCTGCCAGTCGAAGGTGGTGTACTGGACCTTGTTTTTCCCGAAGTAGTACTGGGCATGACCGGCAACCGGCCAAAGCAGTGCGACCAGGGCAAGGATAGCCCCAGATAATGTAAGGAGATAGGTCCGCTGTCCGGTCGGTGGTCGCACCTGGTGTCCCACGGGTTAGGAGGTTGCCTCTGTATATCTTATGACGTTCAGGGACGGGGATTTGTCCAGCCGTCGCCCCAGCCTGATATCTCTATATCGGACGAAATGATACGCTACTTTTGCCCTATTGGCGGATTCCCGTTTCATAGCCACAGGCGAGACATTTGCCCTTTTCCAGCCCGGTGACCCCTACCCGGTACCCCTTCCGGACGACAAGCTCCGCCCGACAGTTCGGGCAATAGGTGTTCGACTGGTCATCGGCGACATTTCCTAAGTAGACATACTGTAAGTGTGTAACAGCCAATTGCCGGGCACGGTTCAGGGTTGCCGAGGGGGTGGCCGGATGGGTCATCTTGTAATCCGGATGATAGGCGGAAAAGTGAAGCGGGATGGATTGCGAAACGGAGGCGACAAATTCTATCAGTGCAGAGAGGTCGGAGTCGGAGTCGTTCTCGCCGGGGATGATCAGGTTGGTCAATTCCAGATGAACAGCCGAGGAGGCTATGTGACGTATATTGTCGAGTACCGGTCCAAGCTTCCCTTTGCAGACCCTGCGATAGAAATCTTCGCGAATCGATTTCAGGTCGACATTCATGGCATCCGTGACCGAGATGAGCTTTTCAAGAGGCTGCGGATTAATGAATCCATTAGTGACCAGCACAACTTTGAGACCCTCCGCTCGAAGCAATGGGGCAACATCCATAATGTACTCAAACCAGACCATCGGCTCGGTGTAGGTGAACGCGACGCCGAGCGAGCGATGGTCAAGCGCGGATTGAACCAAGCGTTCTGGGGTGAAAAAGATGGTCGGGACCTTCTCCTGAGAGATGGACCAGTTCTGGCAATGGAGACATCCGAGGTTGCAGCAATTCGGGCCGGTCGAGAGGATGGTGGCGCCGGGATAAAAATGATAGAGCGGTTTCTTTTCGATCGGGTCATTGGCGAGCGTGACTAGTTCGCCGTAGTTGTCGGTAAACAATTCGCCATGGCGGTTGAAACGTGAGCCACAGATCCCCTTCTTCCCGTCGGCGAGGTGACACTCGAGAGGGCAGAGTTCACATACTATCGCCCCGGCTGTCAATGCGCGACCATATGCGGCTGGCTTGAGCATGCTGATCACTCGCGAAGTGACGCGACCGCTTCGACCACTGAATCAAAGCGCGGCAGAGTTGAGTAGAGACCGCCCGAATGGAGAGATTCTTCTGTTGTGCGCCCGTGACCGGTGCGCACAAGAATAGGTTGCGCGCCGACCACCATGCCGAGATTGAGGTCATCGAGTTTGTCGCCGATGACAATCGACCGGTGCAAGTTGATGCCCAGCGCGCGGGCGGTCTGTTCGGCCATACCGGGGTGCGGTTTGCGGCAACAGCAAGCCATGGTGTACTCTGGAACCGTGCCGAACGGATAGTGCGGGCAAGTGGCGGAAGCATCGAGTCGGACAGAATCTGCGGCGAGCAGTTGCTCGAACCTATGCTGGACGGCGTGCATGGCGGAGACTGGAAAGATACCGCGCGCGACTCCGGATTGGTTCGAGAGAGAAACAAGTTTGTAGCCGAGCGAACGGGCACGCGCGAGCGCTTTGGTAGCGCCGGGAATAAGTTCGACTTTGTCAGGGTCTGAGAGATAGTGTTTGTCATGAATGAGGGTGCCGTCGCGGTCGAAGAAGATCGCTTTGCTCAGCGGATGCGCCAACCTCTCCCCTGCCTGCGCGGCGACCATAGCAGGAGTGATGCGCGTGAAGCAGAACTGCTCGGTACGATGGCACGGTTTGTTGCCATGCAGCGAACAGGGGCGGCAGTATTCATCGACTTCGATCATCTGATCATGCAATCCGCGGGGTGGAAAGCCGAGCGTGGCATGCGTCGGGCCGAAGACAGCGATAACCGGAGTGCCGACGGCGGACGCAAGATGCATAAGGCCGGAATCATTGGAAATGACCAACCGCGATTCGGAAAAAAGTGGCGCCAGATTCTCCATCGGCCAGTCGACACATTCAGTCAGTGAACCACCAAAACATTGTTTGGATTCGGTCGAAAGTCTATCCTGCGCCATGGCGACCCAGAGAATATGTGCCGCGTGTTGCTCAATGAGAAGTCGCGCGACCTGCTGGAATCGCTCGATGGGCCATTGTTTGGTGGTGTGTGCCGCGCCGGGGGCGATCACAACGAGATTCTGATGTTTCAATATCTCGGTTGCCGGAGGTGCGAGCTGTTCGCGGTGAATCACCGGCCGGCTTGCGTAAGGAATGATCTCGAATTCCTCCAGCGCGCGATTGTAGAGATCGATAGTATGCGGGACATCATCGGGCGTGGTGAGATGTCGGACAGTGAGCCACCGACTGAGGCGCCGTTTCGGATACGCCGATGTGCTCGCCGATTGAATGACTTTGCGGGCGAACCATGATCTAAGGTTGCCGTGCAGGTCAACGACGAAGTCGTAATTTCTCTTGTCAAGGTCTAGGAGCAGATGAAAGTAGTCGCGGGTGGTGGCGGTTTCCTGGAGAGTGATGACGTCGTCGACACCGGTCAACATGGCGGCCACAGACGCAAATCTATGTTTGGTCAGGAACGAGATCCGGCTGTCCGGGTGGGCGATCTTGAGATTGAGGACCGTCGCGGATGTCAGGATCAGATCTCCCAGAGATCCGAGGCGAATGACCAGTATGCGTTTGACCATTTACCAGAAAAGATACAGGCCAAAGAGACCGATGGCAAAGCAATAGTAGGCGAAGTACTCGAACTTCCCCTTCTTCACCGAACTGAGCACCCAGTAGACTGAGATAAGGCCGCAGACGAATGAGACGACCGTCGCCAGGAGGTACGGCATCACCAGTTCCGACGCAACGCCAGCCATATCAGGGATACCGAGGATGATCGCACCGGCGATAGCCGGTATAGATAAGAGAAACGAGAACTCGGCGGCTTCCGCCGGTTTGACTCCCGCGAGCAGACCAGCGACGATGGTCGAACCGGAGCGGGAGATTCCGGGGAGAATTGAGATTGCCTGTCCGATCCCCATCCAGATGACTGTTGGAATGGTCAGGCCGGCGGTTCCGGCCTTGACCAGACGCGGCAGAAATAGTATGCCGCCGGTGATGATAAGTTCAACCGAAGTCTGCAATGGGTTTGAGAAAGTCGACTCAAAGTAGTCTTTGAGCAGAACTCCCGCCAAGCCGGCCGGGATGGTTCCAATGATCAACAGCAGAATAATGCGCCGCTCCTTCGTCATCTCCTTAACGAAGAGACTTTTTATGAGCGTGAAGATCTGGTTGCGGAAGTAGATGATCACGGAAAGCAGTGTCCCGAGATGGACCAGCAGCTCAAGTGTGATGCCTGGCTGTTTAACTTTGAGGACCGCTTCGGCAATGACCAGATGTCCCGATGACGAGACCGGGAGGAACTCGGTCATCCCCTGGACGATGCCGAGGATCAGGGCGTCTATAAATGACATAGGGAAAAGGGGCTCGCGGTCGCGAAGCCCCTATTGATCTCTTTCTTACTGAATATTGAAATTCATGCCCAAAAAGACGCCATCGTTGCCGTCGATCTGGAACTCGCCAAAGATACAGATGACCGAGGTCGCCTGCCAGGCCACGCCGCCATTGAGGCCGAACCGGATATCGGACTCGGAGTCATCGTATCCGGGCGGGGCATCATCCCAACTGAGTGATTCGAGACGGACATTGAGTTTAGCATACGGAGAAAGGGTGCTTCCATTATTCATCGCGAACGGATACGAGCCGATCGCCATCGCGCCGAACTGAAAGACGGAGAATTGGTCGATATCGAGATATTCGAAAAAGCCACCGAAGGCCATATCAAACGGCTCGCGACGTCCCTGGTTGATATCCCAGAACTGCCATTTGAGATCCGCGCCGATAGTGAACTTGAGATCATCATCAGCGTCATACAGGCCGAGCTTGATGCGGCCATCGGTATATCGGGAGAGGCCATATTCGAGGGTGGAGAAGACGGAGGTGGCATCGGCGATCCCAACCCCTGCGCCAAAGTTGGCCTTCCCCTGCCCCATGGCGGAAGCGGTAGTCATAGTGCCAAAAGCCGATCCTACCCCGCTCGCGAGCACCTGGGAGGCAAAGAGGGCGGTCACCAATGCGACCAACAGCAATAGTTTCTTCATTGCTCCTATCCTTATGTTATGGCGTTGCATCACGAAAGTGCCTTCAAGCTACGACCCCCGGCAAAAAGAGTCAATCCCAAAAGCGGTCCGCGCAGGATAAAAGTTGACATGCGACCTTCCGGTAACCACTTTGGGGACAATTGGATGTCCGGATTGGACAGGGTCTGTGACGAGACCGACCCGGACCACTATCCATTGTACTCAAATTCCACGAATGCGGAGCATTGATATGACAAAAAACCGTCAGCAATGGGGTACTCGACTCGGGATCATTTTGGCGGTCGCCGGTTCAGCGGTCGGGCTGGGAAATTTTCTGAGATTCCCTTCTCAGGTCGCGCAAAACGGCGGCGGGGCTTTTATGATCCCTTATTTCGTCGCTTTGGTTCTGCTGGGCATTCCACTCATGTGGATGGAATGGACCGCGGGACGATTCGGCGGCGGATTCGGGCATTCCTCGGCACCGGGTATCTTTCATTCGATGCGCACCAAAAATCGGTTCATCAAGTACTTCGGCGTTGCCGGGATACTGGGACCGTTCATCATCTATATCTACTATGTCTATATCGAGTCGTGGTGTCTCGCGTATGCCTGGTATTCGCTGAGTGGCGCGCTGAATCTGAGTTCGGCCGGCGATTATGTGACTTTCTTGCAAGGACACCAGGGAGTAGGGGGCGGCGATTACTTCGCGGGATCCGCAATCGCTCTCATCTTCTTCATGATCACTTTCGCGACAAATATCTGGGTGACGTACAACGGCATCAAGGGAGGGATCGAGAAGATATGCAATATCGCGATGCCTGTTCTTTTCCTGCTTGGTATCGTGCTTGCCATACATGTTTTGACCATGGATCCACCGGCAGGAGCACCAGCCGAACAGACGTCGGCCAACGGGCTTGGATTCCTCTGGAATCCGGATTTCCAATCACTCGCCAATCCCAAGGTCTGGCTGGCAGCGGCCGGGCAGATATTCTTCACGCTTTCATTGGGGATGGGAGTGATCATCAGCTACGCAAGCTACCTGAAAAAGCAGGATGATGTGGCGTTGTCAGGTCTGACCGCGGCATCGACGAATGAGTTTGCGGAAGTCGTATTGGGTGGTTCGATCGTCATCCCCGCCGCCTTCGTGTTTTTCGGGACAGCGAGCATCGCGACTGTGGCATCCTCGGGGACGTTCAATCTAGGTTTTGTGACCATGCCGCAGATATTCGCAGGAGCACCGGGCGGCCATATATACGGCTTCTTCTGGTTCTTCATGCTCTTTCTGGCAGGGATAACTTCGTCGATATCACTGGCGCAACCGGCAGTCGGGTTCATGGAAGATGAATTCAACATCTCGCGCAAGAAGGCGGTGACGATCTTCGCCATCGTCTCATTCCTCCTTTGCCAGCCCGCGATATGGCTCTTGAGCAAAGGGGTGCTGGATGACCTGGATTTCTGGGGCGGGACCGTATTGATTGTCGCCGGGGCGGCGTTTGAAGCGGTATTCCTTGCCTGGGTGGTCGGTATTGACCGGATATGGCACGAGATGCACCAAGGGAGCCTGATACGTGTCCCGCAGATATTCAGGTTCGTGATGAAGTACGTCACACCGACCATTCTGATAGTGATGTTCACCTGGTGGCTGGTGGAAGAATGGTGGAATGTGATCACTATGGAAGGCGTGCCAGATGAAAACAAGCCGTGGGTGCTGGGAATACGGATTGTGCTGGTGGTGTTGGCGGTGATCCTGGCGATCGCAATCAAGATCGCCTGGCGTGGACGCAGTATGAAAACCTATGTCTCGGAGGAGCGTTGAGCCATGACAACCGGTGGATGGATCTTCATGCTGGTTTCGTGGGGGATAATAATCTCTCTCCTGGCTTACACGCTTTGGCGGACGCTGAGACATCGCGAAGGATCAGATAGCAAGCCGAAGAAATAATAGACCTTCACTCATCCGGGGCAAGCAAACGGCTTGCCTCGGTGAGGAGCGCGTCTTTATCCGGCCCGCCGATCCCCGCGCTGGCGAGATAGCGCGCGAACTCATCATCCAGGCGACCGAATGCCGCTCTCCCGAACTGCTCCTGCACCGTTCGAGTGGTCGCGTAATCATACCGGATCTCCAGCGAAAAAGCTGACTGGCGAAGTTCTCTGTAGAACTGCGGGGGGATGGTATTGAGTATCTCCGGGGTCACGCCTGACAAAGTTATCCGGATGATCTTGTCATCCGGTTGCTGAGAGGCGACAACCTCAGTTACGCGGTCGGCCAGTTGGTCTCCTCGAAGACCGGTGGCATCGATCGCAGGGAGATCGATCATCAGTCGCGTGGACAACTCATGAAACGTGAAAGAAAACGGGTCGAGTTCTATGTCGACGAATCCCTTGGCGGCATCGCGTTCCGACATGGAGAGCCGATCGGTTGAACCGGCGTAAAAAACGCGTTCCGCGACGCGTGTGAAGTTGTGGTAGTGGCCGAGCGCAGTGTAGTCAAAGCGCTGGAGGGCCTCGGTGGGAAGCTCCATCTCCCCCAGTTCCATCATGGAGAATTGCGGCATGCCTGACGCGACGCCGTGGGTTACCAGCAAATTGTAGCGATAGCGCGGATCAGGAGCCGCCAATCGGATCATCTCCTTCATCTCTGCGGCATCATTGGCATGCGGGACAGCAATGATCCGGGCATCGCCGAGGATGATCGACTCTACCGAACCATTGGCTCCGACATAGAGGTTGTCGATGCCGGAGAATATCTGGAGAGGAGCGTCAAGATGCGACTGCTTGGGGCTGTCGTGGTTACCGGCTATCACAATGGTCGGGATCCTGTAGGTAACCGCCAAACGGTAAAGCTGTTGGGCGGCGATAGCGAGGATCTTATTGGCCGGCCGGACCGAATGAAATAGGTCGCCGGAATGGATGCAGAGGTCGGGCTTGAGCGCGATGATCTTGTCGATGGCCTGCACAAAGCTGGCGACGATATCTTCCTGACGCAGAGTCAGGCCGCTGGCACCGCGCCTCGGGTGGCTCTCCCCCGCTCCCAAATGGCTGTCTGAGAAATGACAAAGCCTCATGCCGGACAATATAGCCGGGATGAGGCTTCAGGTAAATCGCAATTCGCGCTCAGTACAGATTGTACTTGGCGATGCGGTCCCGCAGGGTATTCCGCGAAATACCGAGGGTTTCAGAGGTCTTGACCTGATTCCCTTCAAAGTGCTTCAGGCAGGCCGCCAGTACCGCTTTCTCCAGCGCGGATTCCAGGAAATGGTAGATCTGACCCGGGGAGTTGGCAATGAGCCGCGGCATGATGGGATCGATGATCTTCTTGAAGGTCTCAGTATAATCGTTCTGCAATGTATTCAGGTCGAGCTCAAGCTTGGGAGAGTCTTCCATGAGTGACGGGAAGTCTTCCGGCTGGAGCGCTTCGTTCTTGGACATCACCATCGCGGTATGGAGATTGTTCTCCAGTTCGCGGACGTTGCCGGGCCACTGGTATTTGGCGAGCAGGGCCATCGCCTTCTTGGAGATCTGTTTCGGCGTGATACCAAGCGTTTTGCCGAACTTGGTGCAGAAGTGCTCGGCCAGAAGCGGAATATCGCCACGACGCTCGCGGAGCGGTGGGATGAAGATGGAGACGACTTTAAGTCGGTAGAACAGGTCGACGCGGAAGGAGCCTTCCTTCATCGCCTGAACCAGCGACTTGTTGGTGGCCGCTATGATGCGGACATCGACTTTGATAGAATCATTGCCGCCGACACGCTCAAAGCGTTTTTCCTGCAGGACGCGCAGGAGCTTGGATTGCGTCAACATCGACATATCCCCGATCTCGTCGAGGAAGAGCGTGCCGCCATCGGCCTGCTCAAACTTACCGATTCTCTTATAATAGGCTCCGGTGAAGGCTCCCTTTTCGTGACCAAAGAGTTCGGATTCGAGAAGTGTTTCCGGAAGCGCCGCGCAATTGACGGAGAGGAACGCGCTGTCCTTACGACGCGAATTGCGGTGGATCGCCCGGGCGACCAGTTCTTTGCCGGTGCCGGATTCGCCAAAGATAAGCACGGCGGCATCGGTCTTGGAGACCTGGCCGATCAGTTTGGCGATCTCGACGATCTCGGGAGATTTGCCGATGATCTCGTCGACAAACGTGGCATTGGCTTCTTCCTTGGGCTGCGCGAATGGATTGCGCTGCTGCTGGCTGTAGCCACAGGCCTTGTTGACCGTATCGACCAGCTTTTCGATCTCAAACGGTTTGGTCAGGTACTCGTATGCTCCCTCGCGCATAGCTTCGATGGCGTTCTCAGTCGAGACAAACCCGGAGATCATTATGACCGGCAGGTTGTCATTAAGCTGCTTGATCTGCTTGAGGACCTCGAGCCCGGAGAGGGTCGGGAGGTTGACATCAAGCATGATGCAGTCGACATCGCCATGTTCCGCCAGATAGACGGTGACCTTGTCTCCGTCTTCAAGGAAATTGAAGCGGAACTTGTCCGAATCGAAGAGATTCGCAAGGGACTGTGAAACGTCCCGATCGTCATCCACCAGTAGAATATTCTTCATATATCTCGCCCTTAGCAGTTCAATCTAAGTATCGGCGAAGAATGAAAAACTTGAACAGCGCAGAGCCTGCACTGAACAGAAAAAGCGCAGAAGGACGGGAAAAAATCGACCAATCACGAGGTCAGGATGAGGATACGGGAAGCGGTCTATACTACTGAAATTTGACCTGTTGCAGAATGAAGCGGAAGTGGAACGAAATCAAGGGAGAACTTCCCTATGGAGTTTTCCCCATAGATCAAGTCGGTCAATCCTGGTCATCGGCAAGGAAACGAACAGCGGCGGACATCCAGAGGTAATTGGCGACCATTTCCGCGACTAGGCCTAGGAGGAGTATCCAGAAGACGAGGTCGGGACGGAACTTCTCGATGATGATCTCAGGACGATTCGCAGCGGCGGAAAGCAAAAGCGGCACGACCAGGATCAGCAGTGAGAGAATTAGCAGGGAGAACGGACGATGCAGCGCCAACCTAATGGAACGTTTGATCGCCTTAAGAAAAGATTCGCCGCGTACCGCGACCGCCGGGATAGCGACAAAAAACAGGGCCAACAGGACGCAGTAGATGGCCGGCAGGACAGCGAACTCGAAGGCCAGCTGGCGACGTGGCGAGCTTATCAACATGGAGTGAAAAAGCTGCGGAAGCAGGTAGCTCACACCAGTGATGAGACCGTTGAAGATGATAGAGACGGCGATAAAATGGGGCCAGCGACGGAGAGCTGTCTTGAACAGGCCTTCACTCGGCTGGTTCCGCTTAAACCCGTACCAGAAGGCCAGGGCGGCGGTGCCGAGGAAGAGTCCTTCGAGCAAAACGCTTAGCACGAGTTTAGCCCAGCCGTAGAACCACGGGAGGTAGAGGAAATGGCTCGGGTAGTG
>CAZCZL010000011.1:0-125936 GCA_964503315.1 uncultured Ignavibacteriales bacterium
GCTGCACGCCATTGTCACAGGAGAGACCAGCGAGCAGTGACAGGCCAACAACCAAGATGGCCAGGATCGGCAAAGTGTGTTTGGACAAGAAATTCTCCCAAGACGAGGCGAGTCGTCTCGGGGTAATATACTAGAGCGAACGGGAGATGATGACAGGATTTTTTGGGAATCGACCGGTCAGGACTACAGCAGGTTCTTTCCCCTCATCCAGTCGTCATTAAAGTAAGTGCTCAGGTAACGGGAGGCGCCATCCGGGAAAATGGTCACGACCCGGGCGTCTTGTGGCAACCTTTGTGCAAGATTCAGCACAGCCCAGATTGCCGCGCCGCTCGAACCGCCAACCAACAGTCCTTCATCCCGAGCTACTTGACGGGCGAGGGTGATCGCGTTCCTGTCCGAGACTTGCACTATGTCATCGACCACGCTGAAATCGGCACAGCCCACTATGAATTCATCCCCCAAGCCTTCCATCAGGTAGGGTGCGGGCTTCACCATCCGCTTCGAGCGGAAATACTCCGTGTACACCGAACCCTCGATATCAACCGCGACGGTCCTGATCCTGGGGTCTTTCTCCTTGAGGAATTTGCCGATCCCCCCCATTGTCCCGCCTGTCCCCATTCCGGCAACCAGATAGTCGATCTTGCCTTCCATCTGCTCCCATATTTCGGGGCCGGTCGTAGAGTAATGCGCTTCGTTGTTTTCGCGGTTGTTATGTTGATCCGGGAAATAGCAATGGTTCAGCTCTTTGGCAAGTCGGGGAGTGATGTTGTTGTATGAATCCGGATGTTCCGGCGGGAGCGACGTATCCGCTTTGACCACATCGACGCCAAGCGCGAGCAACTGGCTCAACTTCTCTTTGGCGATAGTATCCCGCACCACAACCTTGAGTTTATATCCGCGCTGAATAGCTACGAGCGCCAGTCCCATCGCCATATTGCCAGAAGAGTTTTCAATGATCGTATCTCCCGGCTTGATGCGGCCGTCCTTCTCGGCTTTCAGGATCATATGTCTGGCGACACGGTCTTTGATCGATCCGGACGGATTCAGAAACTCAAGTTTGGCGTAGACCGCAGGCTTCAGTCCAGCAGTGATATGGTTAAGTCTGACCAGAGGAGTGTTTCCAATGGCGTCCAAGATACTTTCAAACCGATGTAGCCTTGACATTCAGTCTCCTCGATTACCGGCCGATGTTCGCGTCACACGCCCCTGTTGGAGCGCGTGTATCGGCCAATTGAACGGTGGGGGGAGTGACTTGTCAAGGTTAAGACAAGAGCATTCTATCTCCCGACAACTCAGCAGGTTGTGGAGCCAAGTACAGAATTCCAGAAGGCATCGTGAAATGGCGACATAAGAAAACCGGCGACAGACAACTGTCTATCGCCGGCTGAGTCTTGTGGTCACTCTTCTACTTGAGCATCACCATCTTTTTGGTCTGTACGACGCCATCGGCAGCAAGGCGATAGAGGTAGACTCCCGTTGAAACGAGGTTGCCGGTCTCGTCAGACCCATCCCAGACCACCGAATGCGACCCGGCGGCCCGGTTCTCATGCAGGAGTGAGCGAACCTTCTGCCCCCGGATATTGAATATCTCGATATCAACCTCCGCCCGTCTGGCCAGACTGAACGAGATAGTTGTGGACGGGTTGAACGGATTCGGATAATTCTGACCGAGTGCAAAATCGGATGGACGGATCATGTCGTCAGCAACATCAGTCGGCACACCCGGCGAACCTTTGGCGATATAGCAACCTGAGGTGTTCAAAGTTGTCGTGCCAAAGGTAACGGTTGTCGGATTTGACGCCAGGTGGTACCCGCCGACATACAACGCGTCCCCTGCCGTATTAAAGATGAGGCGTTTGGGGTCACTGAGCCCCAGTCCGGTCGGTTTCAGGCGCGACAGATACTGCCCACTGGTATTGATACTGACCAGCATTGTGCCCATGGTGGTCGAGGGAACGTGGTCTGCTCCGGCAAAATTGACTGTCCCGGATGGGGCCATGGCCACCCAGATATTGTTGTCCGGGTCGCACACGACCTGACGCGAGAAATTCTGGTTGGTAGAAGTCCCATTGAGCGCCCACTCATAGGTTCCTGACGGCGAGTATCTGGCAAGGTAGACTGCCGACAACGCGTTGAAGTTGGTCAGTGTGTCATTCTGTATCCCGATTTTCGAGTAGTAATCCCCAAACACGTAGACATTCCCTGCCTGATCAGTGGTTAGCGAATTCGCGAGGTCGCTCCCCGCCGCGCGGGAGCCAAATTGACGGGCCCAGAGAACGGTTCCGCTCGTGTTGTACTTCACGACAAAACAATCCAGGTCAGAGGTCGACGGCGTGGTCAAGGTAACGCCGCCAAAGTTGACTGTCCCACCAAAGGTGCCGCACGCCAGAATGTTGCCATCCTTATCAATAGCGACATCATAGAACAGCTGTTGCGCGCCAAGACCGGTTGGAATTGTCCGAGTCCAAATAGTGTCACAGTTCATATTGAGCTTGGCGACCATAGTGTTGTTCACCATCGCCATGAAGCCAAGCGGGCTGTATGCAAGTCCGCCGACATAGATAGCAATTCGCTGGACTGTTTTCGCGGTTGTGCAGGTGCCGTTCGCGTCGAATTTGGCCACACAACATCCGAAGATCAGTGAGGTGACGTTCTGGCCATCCAGGCTGAAATTCGGCGAGCCAAAATATATCTGAGCGTAAAGATCCCCGGCGCTGTCGGTGACCATATCAATTATTTGGTCGGCATTGGCGGTACCGTACGTCTTTGCCCATTGGATAGCACCACTCGAGTTGGTCTTAGCCAGGAAGATGTCATTTCCCCCGAGACTGCTCAGGTTGGTGGAGCCGACAACCGATGGGTCGGCGATCGCTCCTCCGAAAAAGACGTTTCCGGTCTTGTCGACGCCGATGCCGTAGGTGGTGATACCGCCGAAAATCGGCGTGCCGGTGAGGCGGCCATCGGCGACCCAATCCCAGGTCGGGATCTGAGCAGTGGCGCTGTCACCGGACAATACTCCAAAACAGAGCAGAGCGATGGCCAGCAGGCAGGCGCGCGACCGGACGCGCGACGTGAGCAATGCGATCATAGAGACCCTCCAGGGGATTGAGATTTATACGAGAAACGGAATAGATATGATAATATAGACTGACTTAGCCCATTGTCAATCAGGAAGACGGTGTCACACCGTGCACCGACATGGAGAGGCCGCGGATTCGGCTGGGTAGCCGGCGATCTACCCCCGCCTGACGGTTCGCCGGGTTGCCGGGCGAGAACGCCAAGTCACCTGTAGCCGCATGGTCTTTCCGGTTCGGGCTCAGGCTACGCCCGCGGCGGTTAGCGCTTGACAAAAGCGTTCTTCCAGCGCATGTTATTCATGGAGTTCATAGACCTAATTTAAGAGGAGGACGGTTTTCCAGGGATTCCCGGCCGGTCAACTCAGGTCCCCTTCCGCCTCTCTCCAGCATCCGGCAGTACGAGGTCGTCATGAAGTGGTTAGTCTCGATCGCGCTCCTTATCCTCCTTCAGTTCTGCGGTTCAACTGTCGAGGCTCGTCCTCGCTTCTGGCTCACGCGCATAATGGACACCACGGCGGTCTTCCCCACCTGGTTCAGCAGTCTAGGGCCGCCGCGCATCAATAACGCCAATCAGGTAGTGCTCGAGCGCTTTCCCTACGGTCGACGCGCCGGGATCTGGCAGCAAGGGAGCATTACCTGGCCCTCGTTTCCCCCGGTTGTTGACACGTTTACGGAGTGGAGCGACGCAATTCCGTATGACATCAATGACAGTGGCCAGGTGATCGGGCAGGCGTTCAGCTACTATCACACGCACCCCTACCTGTTCAACGGCTCAACCTCTGAATTGCAGCCGTTCGACAGCGCGCACTGGATCCTGCCCAATGGTTCGCTTGGATGCAAATTCGGGATCGCGTACGGTCTGAATGACCAGGGGACTGCGGCCGGGTGGTCCGGATGGAACGAGTTGACCGACTCCGGTTGGTCCGAAGCCCACGAACGACCGGTCCTCTGGAAAAACGGACAGATCGAGAGCGCCGGAACGTTCCCGGGATACGATCCGGACTCGGTTTGGTATCACTCGGAGAAAGTGCGCATCAACAACCTTGACCAGATCGCCGGGTCGGCGCTGATCTACCAGTCTCCCATTTACGGTTCGGTTCGCGCCTATGTTGGAAGCGGCGGAAGTCTGACCGCTATTCCACTCTTCCCTTTCGGCCGGGACAGTCGGGCAGTTGATATCAGTGATTCCGGGTATGTCGTCGGCTACGACCGCATGCAGGATGATTCGTCCTGGCAACACGCCTGGATATGGCGTGCCGGTAATAAGACATCTATCCACGGTAATATCAATCCGGCCTGGAAATACAGCGAACCGATGGCGGTCAATGACCACGGCGAAGCCGTCGGCTGTTGGGTTGATTACTCCAGCGTTGGCGCATTCAGGGCGTTGTATTTCGATGGCGACTCCACCTACGATCTCAATTCACTGGTGGTCAATTTTCCGGTGGGCGGCGCCTCCAACAATCTGGTCGCGGCCACAGATATCAATGATCGCGGGAATATTGTCGCGATCTATCGTTCGGGCGGGATCAACTACCCGTGCCTGCTCACCCCCTACGATAGCGGGCTGGTGGTGAACTCCACCGATGATGATCCGGATCTTGACACCAACGATGGTCGCTGTTACACCGGCGGGGTGAACTCACTCGGCTGGGACGAGTGCACACTCCGCGCGGCGCTACAGCATGCCAATCATTCCGCCGGCGTTGATACGATCCGCTTCAATATACCCCCGACTTCTCCGGGTCCTCCCGTTATCCGGACCAACCTGACCGGCCAGGGTGAATTGCCCGCGATTGCACAGCCGGTCGTGGTCGATGGGACCACTCAGCCGGGAGTGCAACGGGTAGGCGTCAATTGCCTTCTCCAGTCCAGTTCTACGCATGGATTCCGAATCGATGCGGACAGTACGGTACTCCGAGGATTGGCCGTCTATGGCTCGCAGTTGAACGGCGTGCAAATCAACGCCAATGGCTGTGTGGTCGAAGACCTCTTCGTGGGACTTGATCCGACAGGAGTAACACGATTGGGAAATCTGGGGAACGGGATCGAGATAGCCTTCGGTGTGGGGAATCGGATCGGGGGATCGGGAGCGAGCCAGGGGAATCGAATTGAAGGCAACAGCAGATTTGGCCTGTATATTCAGGGCGGAAACTCGCGGATCGAAGGCAATACAGTAGTTCATAACGGGTTCACTGTCGACAGCTTCTCTCTTCCGTACGGAGGGATCTTCATTGAAGGTTCGGCCAACCATGTCGGCGGCAGTTCGGCCGCTCATGCCAATCTCATCCAGGACAATCATGGCACAGGGATTGTCGTATCTAGTGGAGACCGGAACTCCGTCCTGGGGAACAGCATTTTCGAGAACTCGCGTTATGGCATAGATCTGCTTCCCGGGGTCGGTCCGACCTTGAACGACACGCTGGACAGTGATTTCGGGCCCAACAATCTGCAGAACTTTCCGGTGATCGACTCGGTTGATTTTGCACAGCCTTCCCCCGAATTGTACGGTCACCTTGTCTCGACTCCATCCACCACCTTCGAAATCCAGCTCTTCGCGAATGTCGAGTGCGATCCTCTGGACTATGGCGAGGGGGAGCGTTTTCTGATCTCCCTTGATGTCACGACTGATGGACAGGGAGTCGCCCAATTTGGACCGATCGCACTCGCGGGCCTGACAGAAAGCGACTATCTGACCGCGACTGCGACGGACCCCGACGGTAACACGTCGGAGTTCTCCCGTTGCTACAGCCTGCCACGGCTCGTGATCCTTGATGTTGATGAGAATCCGATACCACAGACGCTATTTCAAGTTGCCCGAGTCGCGTCGGATCATCCACTCCTGACGGAGACTTTCCTCGATACCGCAACCACCGATTCTCTCGGCCAGATATTCCTCAATGACGTTGGACTGCAAAGCGGAGACATGGTCAGGGTCTACACGTTACTCCATACGGAGCCGCGAACCAAGCCGACCACCTATTTTGGAGCAAAGTACTCTGTCTGGCTGGACAATCTGCAGTTCTCACCCACTGGTTTCCCTGAGTATTATCGCGTCAATGACAGCGTCTTTCAGCACATCCCTATGGATCATTCAACTTTCAGATACAATCTCGTGGTCGGCGTGGAGTGGGACGCCGAGCTGTCTTACCTGCAGTCAATGGAAATCGGGCTGAAACGGATGGCGAACTTCTATTATGATGTAAGCGATGGGCAATTGGCGTTTGATACGATCGTGGTTGTCGACGACCGTATGTCCTGGGATGAAGCCGATATCTGGGTCTTCGCGAGCAATGCTGTCTGGCCGCACGTTATGGGAGCCGGGGGCGTAAACGCGTACTACACTTTTCTGCGAAGCCCGGTGCATATGCCCCGACAATTTTTCGGCAACAGCAACCAGAATCGCAACCTCAGCGTAACACGCCACCCGCTGGATCTGGACGATGCCGATGACTACAAGACCAAGGCTCACGAGTTGGGTCACTACCTGTTCGCGTTCTATGACGAATATCGTTTTGGCTACTTCAATCTGGGGAGTCGGTGTGCCCCCGAGTCTTCACATCGATACGGCTACATGGACAACCACTATTGCTTTGATCCGATCTGCACCGAGATGTCGGGTCTTCCGCAGTATACGGATCCTACCTGCCAAAACACGATGCAGTACATTTTCAATGGCGGCTCATGCTGGGAAACGCTGGAATCGATCCATGAACAAACGTACGGCGGAATTAAGGCACCGGTGATACGCCCTGACGAGCGAGACTCGCTACCGCCGGGATCGCAGATCCTGGAAGGGCCGAACGCAAGTTTTGTCATCCTTGATTATGACAGTGGCAGAAAGATACATTTCCCCGTTGCGCCGGCTGGTCCCGCCGCCGCTCAATCCAGACTGTTCAAGACAACCTACAGCCTGGATGGCCGGCCAATTCCAGGTGCCACTGTTATCTCGTACGATGCCAACTCCAGTATGGAGCAAGGCCTGACCTCAGATTCGGGCCTTATCTGGGTATTGGGGCTGAAGCCTGGCCATCACATTCTCTTTTCTCACAGCGTCTATGGCGCATGGGTTCAGGGTAGATGGGTGGGTGGTCCCACAATTTCTGCCGCCGCCGACGATACGGTGGTCGTGGAACTCAGTGAAGTGGCGGGAAACCCTAGATTGATCCAGCAGTTGGCGGTGGATGAGTCCGGCGTATCGATCAACCAGACGTTCAGTTTGCCGCTTCCTGGAGCGCCATCGGCAATTCGTACCATGGCACTGATCCAGGACGGTCCGTATCAATTCACGGGGGGAGACTCCAGCTTTATGCTCACCCTGCCTGACACAAACGGTTTCTCCGCCCTCTTTCTCGAAACCGCGCTGGATACGATGGGCGACACATTTCAGTTTCCCTCGTTACTCGTCAGTACGTCGGTCCTGCAAAGCAACACCTGGAATCAGGTGACCACCTCCGATGGACGAGCCGAGTTCGTGAGAACTGCACTGACGACTGACATAACCAGAGCGGCTTTGCTCGCGACCGATTTCCCGGTCCTTCGCGGTAATCTCGACTCTATAGTGGAACAGGCCGGCCCTACGGTAAGCATTGCAACCGCGCCCGGCATTGTAGCCGCCGACAGTGCCGCCATTGTCATCCGATACGATGACGCGGAGTTGACCGCGTCCGGTAGTTTCGGGTACGAGCAGACCCTGCGGATCTTCCGCTGGAATACCGGTTCCGGGCAGTGGACCTTGGTTGGCGGCGACGTAGACACGGCGCATAACGAAGTGTTCTGCCCCGTCACGACTGGCGGTACCTACGCGGCATTTACGACCGATGTAGCCACGGATATCGGCGAGACCGAGCCGGTCCTTCCGCATGGCTTCGGTTTGAACCAGAACTATCCAAATCCCTTCAACGCCCGAACGACCATTCGATTCTCCATACCTGAACGGATGCAGGTATCAATCGATGTCCTGAACCTGTTGGGGCAACGCGTCGCGACGATCACACGGTCCGAGTACGCCGCAGGAATTCATGAGGTTGAATGGGATGGAAGCGACGGCCGGGGTCGCGAGCTGGCATCGGGGTTGTATTTCTATCGTATGACCGCCGGTGATCGCACGATATCTCGAAAGATGCTCATCTTAAAGTAAACGGTGCCTGAAGCGGAAGCGGCTAACGTACCCGGGCCGCCGATCAACCTGACCGGCGGCCGCAAGGTAAGCCTACCCCCTCATTCGTCTGTTTCGTCGTCAGCGGGCGGGTTGTTCTTCCGCTGGAGCACACGCGCGCGGTGCGCGTACACTTTCGCCGGAATCTCTTTGCCAATTGAAATCAACGAATGTGCCAGCCACTTCAAGTAATTTGGATCATTGGGATCCAGTTTCACCAACCGCTTGGTCGGCTCGATCGCCTCCTGGTGGCGTCCCAGTGCGCCAAGCGCCTGTGCCAGCACACACAGATTCCACTCTTCGTAATCCCGCGAGATCGCCAGGACACGGCGGGCTACCATCAGCGCGCGTTCCGGCTCGCCGATTAACAGGTACCAACCAGCGAGATTCGACAGCGCGTGAGTGTCGTTCGGGCCTGCCTCGGCGAGCGATTCAGCCGATTCAAACCGGGCGGCGGTTCCTTCGCCGAAGAGAAAATCCAGCCGCAGCCGGGTCAGCTTGCCGCGCACCCGCGTCAACAAACGGCCAAGCATGTTGTAGCCGACCGCTTTGGCGCCGATCCCGTCATACCAGTCATCCCGGTTGGCATAGACAAGTTCGGCCGAGCCGGTGCCGGCCAGCAGATGCTCGAGGTCCAGGTGCTGCGTGAACTTGGCAATCAGGGCACGGTACAGGTAGTCATCCCGCTGAGCTTCCCACTTGTGGCGACGCACGAACGTCTGCCCACCGATCAGCTGGAGAGCTTCCTCGACCGAGCTCGTCAGGCGAAGTCCGGCCTGTACCGCCTCGGGAAATTCTTCCCCAAGCAGGTAGTGGCGGACAGTCGGCCAGGTCACCTGACCGATCCGCACCCCGTGCGGCGACTCATTGACGAATGCTCCATAGATGTTGTGAGTCTGATCGAAATAGATCGTTTTCCGCTCACCAGCGTTCATCACACTAACTCCTTTACCGGTCGCGAACACGATTGTGCCGCCACCGAGTTGTCGATTGACTGTCTTGATGATCTGCGAGGGTGCGCGGCGCTTACCCGACCGACGGGCGTACGTCTGCGACTACCATCCAGACCACTGGACAGACTGTTTCATTCACTGCGTGTGAGTTTGCTGGTATTAGGGATCACCCAGTGTCACGGCTGGATGAGAGGAGACTCTGAAAGTTCCGAAGCCCCGGGCGAGCGCCAGGACCATGCCATCCAAACCAGCAACCTCAGTTTAGTAGGGTGCTACTTTGCCTTGTCACGACACTACCTTTCTGCCGATCACTCGGCGATTAAGAGACAAAAAATGGCGTGCCCACGATGGACCACGCCTGCGTTTTCGCTATGTAACAGACTCCCCGACCCGTTGTCAAGTGGAAAGTGCCTTCGGTGGTCCATGTAAGGCGTTGGTGGAAATAATACGGCCCGGCGGCGGAAATGTTTCCACCACCGGGCATGGTTGGCACTCGATAACTCGCCTTTCGAGTGCGTCCCCTCACGCTCCCGACAGTGCCTAGGAACAAGCGATCGCTGTCGTCAGCTATGATCCGTTTGTCGTTTCCCGGAGACCGTATCTATGTGAACTCTTCTGAATACGTGCTTAAACCGGTCGCCTGCGGCGCCTGTTAATACTGATTAGACGCATCCGACCGGATTTGCCGGAATGTGAATCAGACAATTTTCGTGAAAAAGCAGTGACGCTGGGCCGTGTGAGACCAACTGATCAGGGCGTGTGCGAAGCAGAATCCTTAAGTTCTCCCCCCGAAATCCAGCTTGAGTCCCGCCAGTACCAAACCGAGTCGAGATAGTCATCCACGGTCAGACCGGACAGTGTCTCCCCGTTCGCTATCAACTCTCTGCGAGCCTGATTGAAGCAGTCATTGGGGATCACCCTCTTAACCCGGTAAGTTCGGTCGATATAGTAGAGCAGGTCCGCACTGACCCCTTTCCACGGCCCCTCGGCGATTACGGCTACAAGGAAGGCTGAATCCGTCGTGTGGATACCCTCTGGCGAGGGCTGATTATACGGCAACGGCGAGAGCCTTCGGCCAATATCGGTATACCAGAACGCGAGATACGCGACCTGACTCCCATGCTCGATCCAACTCAGATCCAGACTGCTGTCATGGTAAGGCGGAGAACAACCTCGCGCGCCGAGAGGCTCGATCGCCAGAAGGGATGCCCGGTTCAGCCGGTTATTATAACAGAGCGCGAGTAGCTCCTCTTGGCCATCCTGATCATGGTCGGTGACCACGATCGGCCAACAGCAACCGGCATTAATGTACCACCCCAGCGAATCACCTTTGGCGCTCCAGAATCGCATATGCGAACGCGCGGGATTACTCACAAAAATATTCGTGACGATCGTGATCTGTCCGTCGACACGAAAGACAGTCAGATGTTCACTGTCATACTGCACCCCGGCGGTATCATTCGGGTACTGCCCCGGAACCACGCAGTCCTGTACGAATAGTGTATCACCCGTTGATTCAAAGCAGTAGAGCCTGTTTCTCTCGGGACAGGTGGACTTCGCGTTGATCATGAACAGTACTTCATTGCGCGTGTCGTGGTCAAGATCGCTGACCACCACCAAACTCGCCTGGTTAGCACTATCCGCTATCGGGCAGGTCGGCGTAATGCTCCAAAGTGAATCACCGGCCGCGTTGCGCACACTGATGGTTCCGGATTGTATATGCACATCAACGGTCGACGGATTATCATCAAACCACGGCATCCATCGGGATGGTGCTATCAGTACGAAGAGAAAGACCACGAACGCGATGAGCAAGGGGATCTCTATCACCTTCTGTCGCACCGCGCCAAGTATCCTGCGCGACAGGTAGACCGGATAGCTGACCGGCCGCCGATCGATCAGCCTCGGATTATCTAGTGCTTCCGAAAGGGAAGAGACGCCAATCAGTTCAAGATGCTTGCCGGGATAGTCGGACATCAACCCAGCAAGGTATTGCTGTGCTTCCGTACAATGTTCCCGCGGTACGGCAAGACAAGTAACTCGGGAAAAGTACGCACGCTCGATCTTGAGTTTGAGGCCCGCGAGGCTGATCGTTTCAATTCTCCCATCAGGATTCAGCGCCCCCGTGAACGAGGTAGTTGAAGGGATAATGAAAGTGTGACGCATCGCGGCCAATCGGGTCAACAGCGCCACTGCGGCGACCGCGAAGGCCGCGCCCAGTGAATCCCCCGTGAATCGTGCGCCCGTCGAATTGATGGCGAATTTAATTTGAAAATACTGTCCGGAAGACAGGCCATATTCACGTTCGAGTAGCCCCCGCGCCGCCGCGACTGAAGCTCTCGCCTGACCAAGAAACGGATCTTCCGGCTGTTCCAAAGGATTGACGAACAGGATGTCATCCGCTGTCGCTTTCGGCAGAATCAATCCGGTCGCCCGCAGTTGGAGAAGTCTTCCGCGCGACGCAAACTTCAGTTCGGGATGATCCTCGACAAAAAAGCAGTCGACGGTGACGGAATCATCCGCCAGGTCTACTGGTTCCATGGGAGGCAGTTCAACCGCGTCACTCCCGATACCCGGCAGAAGATGTTTAAGACTTTCAATTTCGGCCGCACAATCATAGTTCGCCAGATTGTCTTCAGCCAGGGCGACCATCTCAGCGATAACCGCCTGCTCACGGGGAAGAAAGCATTCTCTTGTGAGGTGCGCCGCAAGAGCGGCGAGGGAGGGAAAGAATTCTCTGAGATAGACTTCGGGTGGGACGTTTGTCTCGCGTAACGACGCCAGAAATGTGGCGCCAAACAACAGCTTCGTGTCTGGCGCGAGAGAGTGGCTCGCTAACGCTTTACGAAGTTTGCCGGCTTCTGATTCAGAATCAAAGGGACCAGCCATCTATCAATCTTTCCTCCCCTTGTCGATCACTGGTAAAGATACAGCTCGATGGCGCCAGAGTCCTGCACGCCATCAATACTGGTTGCTCGAGTTAATGCCGGATGTAGCACCTGTAGTCGAGTGCTGTCGCGCTCGCAGACCGCCAGACGGAGTGGTGAATCCTGACTCACTCCCCGCAATTCCATAATTTGAATGTCCAGCCGACGATACTGTCCCTCCGAGTGATATGTGATCTTAAGGATGTCTCCATCGGACGACTCGATCATCTGCGGTTTTCCCGGCTCGAATTGCACCAAGGGAGAAAGGTGGAAGGTCGCAGCTGGTAGCCGGATCTCCGCGGTCAGCCGTTCGTCCGACGGCCATTCGATCCTGCCAAGATTCACGCGGCCGGTATCGTCGGTGACAAATCCCTGTTTCATCATGAACGGAAAGACCAGCGCGTGACGACAGATTTCCGGCTTATCTGACAACAGATAAAGCCATGCCTCGCCCGTTTTCTGATCTTGTACCACCTTCATCATGATCTGCTGGTCAGTGGAAACCATGGTCAGCGAACCAGGGGTCTCCTCTTCGTCCGCGCCCTTGGCCGCGAGACGGGGTGCGCGGAACACCATTGGGGAGTCTATTTCTCGATCACGCCACGGCCTGAAAACATACGTTTTCGATCTAGGTGACTTCGCCTGTTCGCCCATGGCAGAAGTGTATGCGACAAAATCCGCCCTCCGACGCGCGGCTTGTGCCCTACAAACCGGACAGATTCGCAGATGCTCACCTATCCAGGCCAGTGCTCCCTGGTCGGAGCCCAAAAGATAGAGATCCAATTGAACATGGTTTGGACAGTCAGGAGACTGTATAGTCAAAGCCTCGCACTGCCTTCTCCACCCTGATGTCTGTTCCCTGTTGTGTTCATAGTTCCTTTTCTACTAAATGTACTAGGCGAAGTCACAGGAGTTTGCCGGAAACTCATTCCACTTTTCCAAGTATCTCGGCGAGGCGACGTTTGGCGAATATCGCCAGGTCATCGAATCTCCTGTGGTCCCGCCGGTAACTCTGCTCCGTTATTTCAGGCAGAAATCGCTGGAGGTATTTCCAGTGTTTATCGCGATCGCTATATGATACCAGATCGTCTAATAGCAGGTAGACGGCTGAAGTGTACGGGGCCAGGTACCCATTCAGTTTGCCTAGACTCTGCATGTGCGATAGTTTGAGGTCGCACTCGACCTTAACTTCTGCGGCCGCCTCGGAGCGCATGAGTTTTTCAAGCGGCGTGTCCGCTTGACGTGCTAGAGCATCGCGGATAGCTGATTCAGCCTGCTTCTGCTCCATGGCGTGCAGTAGCGCGACTAGTAGGGCAAAATCGAGGAAGGCCTGATGGTCTTTCTGCTCAGTAATGCGCTCCAACAGCGCGAACAGGAGTTCGCCCTTCCCTTTGGCGTCCCGGCTAAGCTGATATAGTTGACTCAATATCTCAGAACCACTCCAGGGGAGTTTTCCTTCGCGAAGGTCACTCTGGCCGGAAAGTGCTATCCACGCGGGCTTCTTCCCCTCGCAGTAACAGAAGAAGCGCGGATCTTTGCGTATTATCTGGCGCAGATGGTGTCGCATTTTCTTCGGCGCGGGATTCAACTCAGTGCATCTTCGGTATAGTGCATGATACATCAGCCTACCGATGAGATGCGGAAAATAGAGGAAGATCTGCTCATCCGAATCCGCGGCATGACCCGCAAGCGAGACACGAAGTGCCGACGGAGATGTTTTCCCCCCCATGAAGGAGGCCGCCAGCGACATGACCATGGGTGTAAACGAAGTCCCCTCGGATTGGGCAACCTGATCGATCCATCGATGAAGATAGGCGGAGCGCCGGCAGACGCCTGCGATAAGATCGAGAAGGGCGATCTCGTCGGTCCGCGACTCTCCCCCAGACAGATAGCGCCTGAGAAGGGTATAGATCCTCTGGAGATCGTCGAATATCATCTATTAATATCTTACGGCAATCAATGACAGGTTCTGTCGTTTGGGAATCGAACGTACGCAATATAGGTACTGATAGCCATTTTGCCAAGAGGTTCGGCGTGGACGCGAACAAAGCACCCTATACCTGTCCCTTTTTGGTCGCCGCGATCAGTTACTGGCGATGATCCGTTTTGTCATGCAGACGCTGTTTTCCACCCCTTGATATTGGCCATAGTTTGGAATGAGTGAATACCCCGATTTTTCATACAACCGTATGGCCTCGGGCTGTTTTTTACCGGTCTCCAAGATTGCTTCGGCAAAGCCGAGTTCCGCGGCCCATCGTTCCAGTTCCGCAAGCACGGCTCCGGCAATTCCCTGTCCTCTGCAGTCCGGCAAAACGAACATACGTTTTATCTCGATAATCTGCCCCGAGTATGGCTTGATAGCGCCACATCCGACCGCGCGACCGTCGACATACGATAGCACTACTTGGCCGATCTTATCGAGAGTATTGTAGGTGGCGTAGAACGCATGCTCCTCGCCGTCGCGAATTCGAAGGTCCTGGTCGAGTAGCTCCACCAACGCCCGGAAATCGGGATTCGACGAATCGGTGCGGATAATCTTACATGTTTCCTTCGGATGCATCTCTTCTCCCGTTGCTAGACCCAATTATAGTATGGAAAACGACGACTTCAAAACTCCGGTTTCTGCCAAGAGAAGGTTCAAGAAGCGCGGAACTACAGAAAATCAGTCTTGGTCTAAAATCTCAGCCAAAAAGCCATCTGCCAACCCCTTACCATCTGTTTACCTAATGTTAGATAATGAGATACGCCCGCCTCGCGAAAAATAGTGCGAGGTTCACATTCCTGCAAAAAAGTGTCTTGACATGACCTGTCTTTGTCGATATATAGATAACAGACTCTTAAATCTGGAAATGGGTTATGCTCTTCTCTAAAGGCTGTACTTACGCGATTCGGGCCTCACTCCTGGTCACCACCAAAGAGTTGAAGGATGGCCGGAAATTCATCCCGATCAAGGAATTGTCGGATGAGCTCGACCTCTCTTTCCATTTCCTGACCAAGATCATGCAGGAGTTGACTGAGGCGAAGATCATGGAATCGTTTCGCGGTCCCAATGGCGGCATTGGGCTTGCCCGACCCGCAAAGGATATCCGCTTGGTCGATGTGATCGAGGCGATCGACGGTTTGGACATTTTTACCGAATGCGCGCTCGGCCTTCCCGGGTGCGGCGAGAATACCCCCTGTCCCCTACACGCAAGCTGGGCCAAACGCCGCGAAGATCTGCATCGGATGTTCGAAAAGACCACCCTGGCCAGCCTAGCCAAAGACCTGCAATCCAGCGGACTTCGGAATTGAGGTAGCAGGATGAAAACGGACCGTGCACATACGCCTGCTACTATTTCAGATATAATACTCTTAAATCAGAATATAAGAAGACAAACATTCAACCCTTCTCTTTCACACAATAAAGGAATGATGGTATGAAGTCCTTGATTCTCTTAGTTACGATGACCCTGGCGTTGATCCTCGCCGTCATCGGGTGCTCTTCCACTCCCGAGACCAACGCGGAACGTCAGGCGCGCTGGACCGCCGGCAATCTTACGAGTTGGGAAAACGAACATGGTATTGGGCCGGTCACCGAGGCCACCCCTATCGCCACTATCGATCCTTCTCGGGCCGCCTCTGGTCACGACCTGTTTGTGAAAAAGTGCGCGACCTGCCACTACTTGGATCACAAGAAGACCGGCCCGATGCTTCGCGATGTCACCAAACGCCGCTCGGCTGAGTATGTTCTCAACCAGATCCTCAACCCCGAGCAGATGGGAAAACTCCATCCCGATGGCAAAAAACTCGTAGCGCAGTACGCTCAGTTCATGACCATCCAGGGTATCACCCGTGAGAACGCGGAGGACCTGCTCGCTTTCCTTCGCTCAGAAGCCGACAAACCGGCGCTTCCTCCGGAGCAGCAGCCGGGATTCGGCACGCCCCCGCCTGCGCCTGGCAATTGAACGGACGACATGAGAAACGCTAAAGGTAATATGAGGAGGATGAAATGAACTCTTATCGATCGATCCTGATCACATCTGGCGCTCTCTTGCTGCTGCTGGCCACCTTCGCGGGATGCTCCAAGAAACAGGAAGTTGGTGGCGTTGGCGACGCACCCGCCAAGGTTTATGTCGCTCCGGGAACCTACGACGAGTTTTACGCCTTCATGTCGGGCGGATTCAGCGGCCAGGTCTCAGTCTATGGTCTTCCATCGGGCCGTCTATTCCGTGTGATCCCGGTCTTCAGCCAGGATCCGGAGAAGGCTTATGGATATTCTGAGGAGACCAAACCGTTACTGAACACTACTCACGGATTCATTCCGTGGGATGACGCGCACCATCCTCAGTTGTCGGTGACCGATGGCCAGACTGATGGACGTTGGTTGTTCATCAACGGAAACAATACGCCGCGAATCGCGCGCATCGATCTGACGACCTTTGAGACAGTCGAGACGATCGAGATCCCGAATTCCGGCGGCAACCATGGTTCACCATACCTGACTCCAAACACCGAATATGTGGTCGCCTCGACCCGGTTCTCGGTGCCGATCCCGCAGAAAGATGTCCCGATCAGCTCATACAAAGAAAACTTCAAAGGGACGATCTCATACATCAAGGTTGATTCCGCCACCGGTCGGATGAACCTCGCGTTCCAGATCCTGGTCCCCGGGATCCACTACGATCTCTCCCGCGCCGGCAAGGGACCATCCTACGGTTGGTCGTTCTTCAGTTCATATAACACCGAACAGGCCAATACGCAGCTTGAGGTCAACGCGTCGCAGAACGACAAGGACTTCATCGCCGCGGTTAACTGGAAACTGGCCGAAGACCTGGTCGCTCAGGGGAAAGGTGAGCAGTGGCCCGCCTCCTACTATCACAATTACATGGATGCGGCGGATGTGGGGAAAAGTGAAGTGATGAGCGGGGTCAAGGTGCTTAACGCCAAAGACCATCCGGGACTCGTCTATTATATACCGACACCGAAATCACCGCACGGCTGCGATGTTGATCCATCCGGCGAATATATCGTGGCCAGCGGCAAGCTTGCCGCGCTCATACCGGTTCATTCGTTCAGCAAGCTGCAGCAGGCGATCGCGAACAAGGAATTCGAAGGCGAGTTCGATGGTATTCCCGTTCTAAAATATGAATCGGTCCTCGCCGGCGAAGTGAAAGAGCCGGGCCTCGGGCCGCTCCATACCGAATTCGATGGACTAGGATATGGCTACACTTCAATGTTCCTCTCGTCCGAGATCGTGAAGTGGAAGATCGGGACCTGGGAAGTGGTTGATCGCATTCCGACCTACTACTCCATTGGACACCTGATGATCCCCGGCGGCGACACCAAGCAGCCGTATGGCAAATATGTCGTCGCGTTGAACAAAATCACCAAGGACCGCTATCTTCCGACGGGTCCGGAATTGACGCAGTCCGCGCAGTTGATTGATATCACGGGCGACAAGATGAAGCTGCTGCTCGACTTCCCGACGATCGGCGAACCGCACTACGCACAGGCCTGTCCGGCGACACTGATCAAAGACAAGTCGAAGCGGTGGTATCCGATCGAGGAAAACCACAATCCATACGCCATTAAGTCGGAGGGTGAGGCGCGTGTAGAGCGTGACGGCAGGAACGTGCATGTCTACCTGAGCACGATCCGTACGCACTTTGCGCCTGACAATATTGAGGGGATCAGAGTCGGAGACAAAGTCTACTTTCACGTTACCAACCTGGAACAGGATTGGGATGTGCCGCACGGCTTCAGTGTCCTTGGTTCCAACAACTCCGAGTTGCTGATCTTGCCCGGTCAGACCCGGACGATCCTTTGGGAGCCGAAACAGGCCGGCGTGATACCGTTCTATTGTACCGACTTCTGTTCGGCGTTACACCAGGAGATGCAGGGCTGGATCCGCGTCTCAAGCTGAGGTGATATGACATTTCCGAACAGGAAACATACATCCGATGATCCGGTCTCTCCGACCGGATCATCGAACCACATACATGAGGCGGCGAAGCCGGCGCGACGCGGGCTGCTTACCCTTTCGTCCCGCGTTGCTATCGCTCTCGCCGCCCTCCTGTTATCTTTCACGTACTTCTTCCCGCTCTGGGAGATCACGCTCGACGCTCCGCAGTATCCGGAGGGACTCGGGTTGGAGATCTGGATAAACCAGATGCAGGGACAACATCCCGGCGACCTCAACAAGGTGAACAACTTGAATCACTACATCGGGATGAAGCAGATCAAGCCGGAATCGATTCCGGAGTTGAAGATCATGCCCTGGGTGATGCGTGGCGTGATGTCGATCGGTCTTGTGGTCGCGGCATCGGGTCGACGTTCATGGCTGACTATCTGGCTACTCATTTTCATCGCGGTTGCCGGCGCCGGGTTGGTCGATTTCTACCTCTGGGGATATGACTACGGTCACAATCTCGACACCGAACACGCGATCATAAAGGTGCCGGGGATGAGTTATCAGCCACCGCTCATCGGCGTGAAGAAGCTCCTGAATTTCAAGGCAATATCCCTCCCGGGAATTGGCGGATGGGTCGCTATCGGGTCGTTCCTGATCGGTTTCCTAGTCTGGTTCTGGGAAATGCGACGACAGAGAAAGCCGGTGACCAATGCACTGTAGATTATTGCTTACTCTATTGCTGATGATTGTGCTGACTGGCTGTGGGGCGCGCGGCCCCGCACCCATCAATTACGGGACGGATCTCTGCGACTACTGCGACATGACCATCGCCGACAGGGCATTTGGCACAGAGATGGTTACGACCAAGGGTAAGATACTCAAGTACGACTCTATCGAGTGTTTGGCCGCTGCCGAATTCGAACGCGGCACCAGCGCGGATATCCACTCGCGCTGGATTACCGATTTCAACTCCCCCGGGCAATTCCTCAATACCGATCGGGCTGTCATCGTAGCGACCGATCGTCAGAAAAGTCCGATGGGGATCGGTCTGGTCGCGGTCAACGATCGCACGGCAGCGGATGACGTCATTGCGGCCAAAGGAGGGCAGGTCATCACCTGGAACGAGACAATTCAATTGGTCGCAGAGTCGTGGAAACTTGCGGAGGCGAAGTGAAGCGAATAGACTTCATATTCATCGCCGCTCATCTTGCCGTGACCTTAATCGCTGGACTTGTGCACGGAGAGGTTCTCCGCGTGCATCCAACCGGCGAACTTCAGACTCTTCAGGCGGCCTTACTAGCCGCACATGAACATGACACAATTATGATGGCTTCCGGCACCTATCACGAATGGAATCTTCGCGTTACCAGATCCGTCACTATCCTCGGCGAAGACTGGCCGACAATCGACGCATCTGATAAGGGCCCCATTCTTGAAGTGACCGCGCCCAATGTTCGCATCTCCGGTCTGATCTTTCGCAATGTTCCGGTCAGTCATATCAAAGAGCATGCAGCGATCTTGATCTCAAGCACTCAAGGGTGTGAGATGAGCAACAATCGTTTTGAAGACAATTTCTTCGCCATTTATCTCGCCAACTCTCAGCGTTGCCAGATCGCTGATAATGAGATACGCGGAACCTCGACGGACCTGACCACCGCGGGCAATGCCATCCATCTCTGGAAGTGCCGCGATATTACTATCGCCCGAAATACCCTCCGCGGACATCGCGACGGCATCTACCTTGAATTTGTTAAACATAGTGTCATCACCAATAATCGGAGCGAACAGAATCTTCGCTACGGCCTGCACTTTATGTTCTCGGATAGCTGCAGATATGAGCGAAACCGGTTTGTCGGCAATGGCTCTGGCGTAGCGGTGATGTATACAACTTCTGTCGATATGACGGACAACACCTTCGCTGACAGTTGGGGCGGCGCGGCCTACGGACTGCTGCTAAAAGATATCAAGGATAGTCGTGTAGCGAAAAGTCTCTTCTCAGGAAACTCCGTCGCGATCAATATGGAAGGCTCAGACCGCGTACTCATTGATTCCAACCGATTTGTCTCCAATGGCTGGGCGATCAAGATAATGGCCAACTGTGTTGGCGGCCGGATCAGGAACAATAGCTTCATCGATAACACTTTTCAGGTTGCCACCAACAGCCGCCAGTCGTTCAGCAGTTTTGAAGCCAACTACTGGAGTGCTTACCGCGGCTTTGACCTCGACCGGGATGGATTCGGCGATGAACCTTTTCGCCCGGTCAGCCTGTATAGTCTGCTGGTGGAATCGGATCCGCCGACCCTCATTCTCGTCAGAAGTCTGCTGGTCGACCTGCTGAATCTGGCGGAACGGGTGATGCCGACTCTGACTCCCGAAGCCCTGGTAGACGCCAAACCCCGCATGAGGCCGACCATATGATAGAGATATCTCACCTGCACAAGCGCTTTGGTTCATTTGTCGCGTTGCACGATGTGAACCTGTCGATCGAACGCGGCAGGATCACCGGCATTATCGGGCCGAACGGCTCCGGCAAATCAACCTTGATGAAATCACTGCTCGGACTTGTCACTCCAACCTCTGGGTCGATCACCATCAACGGTTATCTGTTGAATGGCGCCAGCGATTATCGTCGCACTCTCGGATATGTTCCGCAGGTCGCGCGATTCCCACAGGACCTCACCGGTCGCGAGGTCATAGAGATAGTGAAGGGCCTCCGAACAGACCAACCTTCACTTGAGAATGAGTTGATCTCTCTTTTCGGGCTGGAGTCGGAATTGAGCAAGCGGACTCGCGCCATGTCCGGCGGCACGCGCCAAAAGCTCAGTGTGGTGCTGGCGTGCATGTATGACCCGGCTCTGGTCATCTGCGATGAGCCGACTGCCGGCCTCGACCCACTCGCCAACACACGTCTCAAAGATTTCCTGCTTTCACTCAAAGAACGCGAGCGTACGGTACTCATCACAACCCATATTATGAGCGATCTGGAAGAGATCGCCGATGATGTCGTGGTTCTGCTCGAAGGCCGAATCAGGTTTGCCGGCTCGGTGCGCGATCTCAAACTCAAAACAGAGGAGCCGCGCCTCGAGGCCGCGGTCGCCAGACTCCTCCAACGGGGTGCCGCATGAAACTTATCCTGCATGTTGCCTGGTTTGCAGTCCGTGATGTGACTCGCAACCGCTGGGGCCTGCTTTACACCGCATTCTTCGCGGCAGTCACGATCGGCCTGTTTCAACTACAGGCGCAATCCGCCAAGGTCGCGGTCAGCCTGATGAGCATCTGCCTCTTTCTCATTCCGCTCGTCAGCGCACTCTTCGGGACTGTCTATTTCTACAACTCACGTGAATTTGTCGAGCTTGTCCTGACACAGCCGGTCTCAAGAAAGACCGTTTATCTCGGTCTCTATCTGGGGCTCTCTCTCGCGTTGATAGCGGGTTTCACGCTGGGCGTCGGCATTCCGGCGGCGATATTTGGTGAAGCCTCAATCTACCAGTTAACATCGCTGGCAGTACTGCTCGGCGTCGGAGCATTTCTCACTCTCATATTCATCGCTATTTCGTTCTGCCTGGCGACGATCTTCGACGATCGGGGGAAGGGTCTGGCCGCGGTTCTCGGTGTCTGGCTGTTGACTGCCTTAGTATATGATGGTCTCGTGCTTCTGGCAGCCATGACGTTCAGTGAATATCCACTGGAGACACCCCTGGTGATCGCGTCGCTGGCTAATCCGATAGACTTGGCGCGAGTCACACTTTTGGTCAAGACCGACTGGGCCGCCCTAATGGGGTATACCGGTGCGGTCTTTAATCGGTTTTTTGGAACTGGGATGGGTATAGGTGTGGCGATGGCCTCGTTGATACTCTGGACAATCGGGCCGTTCTGGCTGGGACTGCGACGGTTCCGTGTCAAAGATATGTAGACGCATTTTTCGCGTAGTCAATTCTTTGCATCAACAATAGAGAGGTGAATCATATGACGTTTCGGGCGCAACGTGTTATCACGTCATTCTTGCAGGCTGATTCTCATCTAATCGGGAAACTTTACCTGGCCACCGGCGCTCTCTTTGCGGCCGCTGCGGCTGTCGCCGCCCTTCTGATCCAGTTCGACATGCTCACTCCCGTTTCACAAGTGACCGGCGCGATCTGGTACGGGAAACTTCTGACCGGACATGGCATGCTGATGATATTTCTGGTGATACTCCCACTTTTCCCCGGCTTGTTCGGGCAATTGGTTCTTCCCGCCTCGGTAGGAGCGCGCGCTACACAACGGAGCAAACTGGGTCTAATCGGATGGTGCTGTCATCTTGTCGGAGGCTTTCTGGTAATTGGCTCTCTTTTGGCCGGCGCATATGACAGCGGCTGGGTGATGATGATGCCGGTCGCCGGCTATTCCGTCCCGTTCATCACCTTGATTGCCGGATTGATGCTCGCTGCACTCGCCACTCTGCTCCCTTCCATTGAGGTGGTGCGGATGACTCTGTCAAAGAAGATCCGCGCTGTGCAGATATCGCAACTGCCGCTTTTCGCCTGGTTCTTGATGTTGGGTTCATTCGCTCATGTGCTGGTAACTCCGATCCGGCTTCTCACGCTCTTCGGAGTACTCGGCGGACATCTCTGGGGATGGAACTACTTTGCCCTGACCGATCCCGATGGCATAGCACGCTATCAGGTCGCCTATTGGTTGTATGCCGGTCCAGCGACAGTCAGCCTTGTGCTCTACGCGATCGGCATTGGATTTGAGATACTTATCGCCAGAACAGGGTCGAATGTATCCTCCCGCACGGCTCTGATCGTTTCAGGGATAGGGCTGCTCGTTCTGGCCATCGCTTCATGGCCGCAGCATCTCACCGCCTCCGCTGAAGGAGAACTCTATACCATCATCGGGAGCTTCTTCGGACTGATGATGACAGTCTGCGCCGCATACATTCTCTTCCAGATGTTTCGTCTGTTGGTCCGGGTTGCCCGACCGTACACAGGGGTCGACCTCTTTCTGATATCTTCTCTCGTCTGTGGTCTTCTCTCCGGCGCGGCCGGTGCGGCGCTGGCCTTTCCTGCGCTCGCCATGCATTTGCATAATACGTACTTTACAGTCGCCCATCTGCATCTCGCTCTCGCCGGTGTGATCGGCGGCGCGATCTGCGGCGGGCTGTTCCACTTCTGGCCGCAATGGTGGAACTGCACACTTTCGGACCGCTCCGTGCGCCTGACTGCCAGTTGCATGCTTGTCGGTATCTGTCTTTCCTTCCTGCCGATGATCGCGCTCGGCGCGTACGGCCTTCCCCGCTCGTTATATGTGTATCCGGACGGGTACCGGCTTCTCCATACTATCTCTTCGTTCGGCTCACTCCTTCTCGTCGCCTCTATGCTGCATGCCGCGTTTACTCTGCTGCTGAGCATCCGGCGCAAAGTGGGACAGTTCGAGACGAACAAAACGGGCGGGGAGTTCTCCTACTCTCACATGAACCTTACTTCAGAGAAAAGGTGAATCGCGATGTTACCGGGCACAAAGCATCTACCGATCATTCAGAGGCTCATGGATGAGCATCTGGTTATCCAAGACGCCCTCCACGTTTTGCGGGTAATGACGCAGCGCGTCGAGAGTCGAAGATCAATAGGCGTCGCGGATCTGCGTAGACTAGTCAAGTTCTTCCGGGAATACGCGGACGATATTCACCATCGAACTGAAGAAGATCTGCTGTTTGTCGCGGTGGAGAAGAGTCGCAAATTGAGTTCACTCAGCCAGAAACTGCTGACTCAGCATACAATGGGGCGCATTTTCGTCGGCGAGATGGCCGGCGCCCTCAATGATGCTTCCGCCGGCCGCAGAGGATGGCGTCAGCGGTTTATCCAGAGTGCCACGGCGTATAGCACTCTTCTAACGATCCATATCTGTGATGAAAACCATATACACTTCCCATTGGCGGAGAAGTTTCTTGCAGGAAAGCAGCCGGAACCGTCTATAGAATCGCCTGATGATCTGAAAACTAAGATCCGCTGTGAACGGATCGTGCGGCGTTTCACCGCTAAGTATGCGCCGACGGCCAAATGCGATGGTTGCGGCTCACGCTCCGCCTGCGCGACTCATGCAGAGATTTGTCGATAGTTTACGCCAAGTGATTTTAGCAGGCGAAGGTGTGGTGTAAGTCGCTCGAGGAAGTCCGGTAATGACCGCGAGTCACGCTGGGACCAGAGTACTTCAGAAAGCGCGCAAAGTCTGGGAAAGGCCATGTATTCCACATGGCTCTCCGTTTGCATGTATTCAGTCCAGACATTGGCCTGTGCGCCGATCACGTGAGAAGTCAGTTCATTGGGTAAACCATCCGGCAGTGGTTCGAAGTCATACACTTTGTCCAGCGGCGTAAATCCTCCGATCGCCTTCGGTTCATTCTCTTTTGCCTGGTAGTGATCAAAGTAGCAGTGGGACATCGGACACATCACCACATCATGTCCCGCCTTGGCTGCCGCAATCCCTTTGTCAACAGATCGCCACGCCATGATGGTGCTGTCGTCAGGCGCGCCGCCATCCAAAATCTCATCCCATCCGATCAGACGTTTACCGCGTGAGGCTAGATGTTTCGCGATGCGCGATACAAAGTACGATTGGAGGTCATCCTCAGTGCGCAGACCACTCTGCTTCATCCGTTCCTGACAAAGCCGGTGTGATTTCCAGCGTTCCTTGGGACACTCATCACCGCCGATATGTACCCACTCGCCAGGGAAAAGGGTACAGACTTCGTCCAGGATATTCTGAAGGAACACAAAGGTCTCTTCTTTCCCGGCGCAGTAGACGTCCTCGAATATCCCCCAGGTAGTCGCCACCTCAAACGGTCCACCACTGCAGGAATATTCCGGGTAGGCCGCGAGCGCTGCGGTCGCATGGCCAGGTAGTTCTATCTCCGGCACTATTGTCACGTACCGATCTGAAGCATACTGAACTAAGTCGCGAATCTCAGCCTGAGTATAGAAGCCCCCATAGAGACTACCGTCCGCCTCTGTTCGCCATGCACCAATTTCTGTGAGTTTGGGATATCTCTGTATCTCGACTCGCCATCCCTGGTCATCGGTCAAATGCCAGTGGAAGATGTTCATCTTGTGAAAAGCGAGCAGGTCGATATACTTCTTGATAAACGCGACTGGAAAACAATGCCTGCTTACATCTAGATGCATTCCTCGCCATGCAAATCGCGGATGATCGAGTATCTCCAAGAGAGGTAGCACTATCTCATGCGGCGACGCGTACTGCCCGATTAGTTGCAGAAGGCTCTGCATCCCGTAGAATAGCCCGTTGGCGGTAGGCGCATAGATGCGCACACCATTCTTCTCCACCCGTAACAAATATCCGCTTTGTGGAATGCCGGAGTCCTCGCTTTGCTCGAAGACGATCGAAGCGTGCTTGCTACCGTCGACAGGATGTAGCGACCACCCACATATTTTATTCAGCATCTGACTGGATGCCTCAACAAACGCTTCTGCGGCCACACTCGTGGGAAGAGTACCAACAGTCAGTGGAGAACTCAAACGAAGCACTCCGCCTGTCTTCTTGAGAGAAACCGGAGCCGGGATGATCGATGGTTGGTGTATCATCGCGGATTCTTCAGGCCCAGTAGTTGGCTCGATATACGCCAGTAGCCGTAATGTCCATCCGCGTCTTTGGGTCGAACATTTTCCACCACAAATCTGATCGTGTGCTTGCCTGCGGTCAGATGATCACTGAGATCAAGCTCCAGTGGTTTTACCAGATCACCAGGGCACCAGCCGCTGCGACTGTAGTCGCATGACCAGGAGCCATCGGTCCAGCGTCGACAATACGGATTGATCGCGCGAAACTGGCGGCAATCGTCCCGCCACGGTCGATAGCGATACACCGCGATCCCGTCAACGTAAATGACATTATCCTTCTGCACGAACTCGTCGGCATCCCGCCCGTCCGTGCAATGCCCGCTGACATAGTAATGCAGTAACACGCGCTTCAGGCCGGGTGGTACTTCTACGACTACTTCCGTCCCATTCACGCCCGGCGTATCGCTGGTGTAGGACTCAACGAAAATCAATCCGTGCACCCAGTCGGCATTGATGGCGCTTGTGTCCACCGAATAGGTCAACGAGAGGTCAACTTTCCAGGCCGGAGTTACCCAGGTATCAATGAACCCCTTGATCACTCGCTCGCCGCTGAGCAGTGTCGATAGATGCGACAGGTCGACCTCGTACTCTGTCCGCCCGCCATACGCGGTCATGAACTTGATCAACTCGATATCGGGTCCACCCGGAATCTCAAGCCGTACATTTCCGGCACGATCCCACCGGTCGTACATCTCCAGTTCGTCTTTAGGTATCGGCTTGATCACGAGATGTCCCGTAATGCGAACGGAGCTGGTGTAGTGAGGGAGTTTGACCGTCCGCGCCATAACCCGCCCGCGATCCCGCGATTTCACCGAGTCGGTGTCGTATTTCGCCGCGTCATCCGGCGTGAAGTGGATCATGTTATCTGAAAACACGACAATTGTTTGTGTTGTGTCGGCTGTCAGTTCCGCGAAAGCGCTTCCCCAACTGAAGAGCATAAACAGGATCAGTGTCAATTGAATCCACTTCATCGGTGTATCATCCTATGATCAGGCGCTCATTCATCAAATTTCAGTTTGAACGTGCGTATCTCAAACGGCGACATCTTCAGTTCAATTGACTGAGAAATCTCTACCGTTTCCTCTTCAGTCCATTCCAAAAGGTTGGTCTCCACCAACCGCGCGCCTGGAAGATCCACTTCCAGACTGCCCAACGAATAACGCCCGTGCGTTTCGACAATGCGAAGTATGAAACAATTCTCCAGTTCAGCCTTTTTCACTACTTCGAGCGACAGACCTTCACCGGACAACCTGAATGGGAGTTGGGAGCGCGTGGCGCGCACTCCAGACAGTACTATCAGGCCCTGATTCAATTTGGCCGCCTCTGGCATTACGTTTGAGTGAACCAGATCCCCGGTATGCGGCAAGAGGCTGTAGGTGAACTTGTGTTCCCCCTGGTCGGCATCCGGATCAGGGTAGTTCGGCGACCGCAGTAAATTCAGGTCAAGCAAACCATTCTCAACGTGATAGCCATACTTGCAGTCATTGAGCAGTGCCACGCCGTGATCCACATCCGAGAGATCGGCGTATCGATGCCCCACTACCTCAAATTTCGCCTGCTCCCAGGATGTGTTGGTATGGGTACTGCGCTTCAGATAGCCGTATTGAATGTCGAACGATGCCTGTTCTGACCGGACAGTCACCGGAAACGCCACGCGCAGCATTCGGTGCTTTTCATGCCATTCGACTCGCGTCTCAAAGTCCAGACGTTTGGACCCCTTCTCCAGTCGGATGGTCTGCTCGATCCTCGATTCCCCTATCTGATAGACGATGTGAATTCCCTGTCGCACCTCACCGTTGGGTAATGCCTCTACAGTTACCACCTGGGCAGTCTCGAGCAACGTGTCGCGATAGAATGAGTCGATATCCCAGGCATTCCAATCGTTCGGCCGATCCTCATACAGGCATATCAGATTACCAGGTTGGTCTGGCGCGATAAACTCTCGCCGCATTTCCTTATCGTAGCAGCGTACCAGCGTGCCATCTTCGCCGAACTCATTTACAACAAGCTCATTCTCAAGACACAAGCCCCGGTCTTGATTACTTTCACTTTCCGCCAAGGGCGCTTTGGTGATGGTCACAAATGAATATGGTGCAACAGAAACGCGCACTGCAACCCGATCCCCCTCCTTCTGCCACGGGAGGATCTCTCCGGATTCTCTCTTGGCGACAGAGCCCTTCCATTCGTTCGGCAGTACTATCGTTCCCTCGAATGGTGAATGCAGGGTGTTGACAAGCGTTATTGCGTCGTCGTCCGGGTTAAACAGCTCGCTGGCAACCTCCGTCAACAACCGATCACACTTCTCAAGCGCGTCGCGGTACTCGTCATGAGCCACGCGATAGACCCGCCAGATGCTTGACCCCGGAATAATATCATGGAATTGATTCAGCAGAACAGTTTCCCAGATCTCCTCGATCTGTGATTGCGGATACTTCTCAACAAGCAAGCATGAGCTGAGCATTTCAAGTGCCCGAAGTTTCTGCTCCAGCTTCCGGTTGGCCCATTTCATGTACGCTTGAGTTGTCAATGTCCCGCGATGTAATTCGAGATACAGTTCCCCCACCCAGGTCGGCACCGAATCTTGGTAAGCGGCCAGTCGGTCGAAGAAATCCCGCGCGTTCCCGAAGCTGACCTTGGGCGCGCCCTCCAGATCCGCCTGCCGTCTCCCCATTTCGATATGCTCATCCTTCGGGCCACCGCCGCCATCGCCGACGCCGAAGAGCGAGATGAACTCATCGATAAATTCTCGTTCTTTGAAACTCTCCTGCGCGGCCCTCAATGACTCAGATGCCAACTGGCTGTTATACGTATTCTCCGGTGGGAAATGACTGAGCACCGTGCTCCCATCGATTCCCTGCCAATTGAACGTGTGGTACGGAAAATCGTTGATCTGACTCCAGGACATTTTTTGCGTGAGGAAAAACTGAATCCCACTTTTCCGGAGCAACTGTGGCAGCGCCGCAGAATACCCGAAGACATCCGGCAACCAGAGATTATTGACATCTACGCCGAATTCGTTTCTGAAGAAATTCTTCCCGTGTAGTAGCTGACGAATCAGTGACTCGCCACCGGTCACGTTGCAGTCGGCCTCGACCCACATCCCTCCTTGCAGTTCCCATCTCCCTGCCTTGACCGCCACTTTGATCCGTTCATACAGCGCGGGATAATGCTCCTTCACGAACGCGTAGTGCTGAGGTTGCGAAGCTCCAAAGACATACTCCGGATATCGCTCGATCAGTTCGAGTTGAGTCGCGAATGTCCGCGCGCACTTGCGGATCGTCTCTCTGACCGGCCAGAGCCAGGCGGTATCAATATGCGCATGTCCCACCGCCTTTACAGTGAGCGCGGAGGCTGTCGCAGATTTCTCCAACTCGGGCGCGATCAATTCCCGAAAGACACGAGGATCATCGCCGCTCATGGCATACGCGTTCAGACCGTCGGTACACGCGCGAATTATCCGCGCCCGGCGAACGCTTTTCTCCGGAAGGCTCTTCACCAATCCGAGCAGGACACGAAGGTCCAGCGTTAGATGCCAGAGCTCGGTATCGAATACCCCAAGTCGAATACAGTTGACGCGAGCGTCATACTGGCCGTAGCGGTTGGTCGCGTCCGGTCCTGGATCAAGATCGCAAAACATGCCGAACAATCCGTTGGCCGCCGCCTCTACCCACAACTCAATATGCTCGCCGCCTACGGCGGCTTCAGACAGCCTAACTATATCCCGGCCAAACTCTGTGTCGAAAACTGATCCATTCGTTATTCCCTGCAGGATCTTACCATTCGGCAGAAAAACCAGCCCTTCACCCCCGAGATCGATCTGCGCCACGACCGGTTTTCCACTATAGGAATTCGGTATGTCACCGGTCAGGCGGAACCAGGCGCTCTCCCATGTCTTTCCCCAGACCTCGCCAACTTCTATCGAGCTGTAGGCGAGTTTCGTACGATGTTCAAACCGCACCGGCTCGGATGACCGCGCAAATGATGCTTCCAGCGGTACCGTTTCCTGGACGATCGCTTTCATGGCCCGCCGGTTGAACTGTTCGATGCGTCGTATCGCTATGAGTATCTCTTTTTGATTCACCATCTCACTCCACTGATCCGGAAGGTGGGGCGGCATCATGCGCCTTCGTTACGAATCCATCGTCTCGATGGTCGCGCTCTGAAGTTTGCAGCTTTTTGTTCATGCGCCGCAGATCGCGGAAGCCCCCCAACAGGAACCAAACTATTATCACCGCCGAGACAAGAATGTGCAGTGTCAGGTAGATACGCCAAAAGAGCAGCCATGACTCATCGCTGACATCATGAGTTAAATTGTAGATAGTCCCCACGATGAACGTGAGCACCCAACCACCGGTCCAGACGTAATTCAAGATGTATATGATCTTGTCGGCCCGCGTGAATTCCTTCCCCATGCCAAGCATCGCCCAACCTTTGGAGGGAGCTTCGTCGACGATGGTCATCTCACCCGCGATGGCGTACTTGCCCCGGTGCAGTAGTTTGTCGAAGTCATATTCCTCCCGCTTGCCGAATAACGAGACTCCGACATACATGACGGACGCTCCCACCATGCTTATTCCCCAGAACCATTGGCCGTTGATCGGGAAGTCTGGATAGATCTGATGCAGGATTATTCCCCCGACAGCAATACCCGATCCGGTTATCATAGCCGCCCAAGCCGCGGCGGTGGTCCCCCGCTTCCAATACAATCCGCCGATAATGATGGCACCTGAGCCACCGGCGAAGATCGCGCCAGTGATGGCGAAGAACAGGAAGATATACTCTGACTGTTTAAAGATCAGGCTGAACAGAAAGGCGAACAGGCCGACCGAGACGATGGCCCAACGCAGAATGCGAAGATGCTGTTTCGGTTCGAACGGACGTTTGCGCAGCGGCATGAGAACATCCTGTACCAGGATGCTCCCCCACGAATGCATATACGCGTCAAGCGTACTGATACTGGCGGCCAGCATCATGGCGGCAAAGAGACCCATCAGTCCGCGAGGCAATAGGTGTGTTAGCACCAACGGCACCTTTAATTGGCTCTGTACTGCTTCTCCCTCGATCCCTGACAATGTGTTCGAGACGGCGCCCGCCACACCGGCGAAGTCCGGATGATTCAGCACCGTGTATGCGATGATAGGGATGAAGAGGAACATGATCGACATCGGCAGATTCCTCAGCGAAGTCAGCACATTGGCCATCTTTGCCTCATGCGCGTTTTTTGCCGACGAATTGTACGCCTGGGTCCCCTGCCAGGACATGGTCCCGTAGATCACGCCGATGATACCAACCAGAAAATACCAGAAGTTGAAATCCTGCACCTGGCTCGTTTTGAACGGATTGATGAGCGACGCGTTCTCCGGCGCGGCCGCTAAGGCCTGCTCGATATGACCCCAATCGAAGGAAACGAAGAAATACAGAACGAGCATCACAAACACGCCGTAGACCAGTACTCCCTGAAAGAAGTCCGCATATATGACCGAGACCTGACCGCCGCCCAGTACGAAGTAGAGCGATATTCCCAACAAGAACGCCATCAGGAGTGGAAACATGCCGACATGGACGCCGAGTATCGAGATTGTTTCCGGCAAGCCGCAGAAATACATGAAGAAGCGCGCTTCAACCGCCGGGAAAATTCCAAAATTAACGATTCCGGACAAAAACGCGATCATGCCGGTGAAGATCCTGAACTCCCGGCTGTATCGTACCTCGAAATATTGCGCGAGCGTCAATGACCGGGTTTGCCGAAATCGATAAATGACCCACCCGGACACCGTGATCACCAACACAACGAGAGCAGTGGTCATGCCCCACCAGGTCAGCGAGAATCCGGCGATCAGATTCATTTCGAGGTTTCCGACGACCGTGATCGCGCCGATCCCGGCGGCTCCACTGGCGACACACAGTACATAGCGACCCGCCGAGCGACCGGCAGAGAGAAAATCCGCCACGCTTTTCATCACGCGGCGACCGGCCTCGACCGAAAGGATCATCAATCCCAGAGAGACGATAACGATTGTCCAGTCAAGTATGCTGAGATTCATATCTTCTCCAGGGAAGCGTTGCTCACTTCAAAGGCCACTCACTGCTCCGTGACGATCCGGCCATCCTCGCCTATGCGTATGCATAGTCTTCCGTCGCTATTGCGAAGGGCAGCGTCGAACGAGTCCGAAGTTATCTCTATCGTTGGAGGCCAGACGAAGCCATTGACCTGTCCCATCTTAAGTTCGAGTTCATTGAGATTGGTGCTGTACTTATGATGCTTGGCGAAGTGATTTCGCTGCGCGTAGTATATCTGCCGCAGTGCCAAGCGTGCGGATTCAAGCGAATCCGCATTGAAGGCAACCTGTTTCGCACCGATGGCAGAGTCAGAGAATTGCACAATACCCCACATCTCCGGGTAGTGCATCGCTATCAGCCCTTGCGGAGACCAGACCCAATTATCCTCAGGAAGTGACTTGCCGGTTGAAGGGTCTACTTCTTTGACATACGCCCCATTCCGGACAACGGTTTTCCACTCGACCCGTGAAAAATTGACTTTCCACTGGTCGCCATCATTGGGTGGGCTGGGACGGTGCGCGCATTCCGCCAGTACTTTCCAGGGGATCGCGATTTCAACTGTCCATCCCGAATCAACATCGCCCGGCTGATTGAGTGTACCATTGATTGCGACCGCCGTCTTGAGACCCTGTATATCCCACGCGTTGACCGCGGGTCCGCCATCCCGATACGGTTTGAGAAGCAGCAGATCCCAAACTGTGTTCAGAGCGTTGATCTCGAGCTCGTAATATTCGTGTGAGTCCATGTCCGGATCGATGAAGACTTCGAAGTCATTATCGTGATAGATCACCGCGTCCCGTTCGGTTAGCGTTCCCCATACGTCAGGCTCCTTCAGTTCGGCGCAGACATAAAAATAGGAAGTATTCCAGAGCATCTTCGCGCGTGTTTCAAAGCGCGGCGCCGGTTTCAGCATTCCTTCGATATCAGTGAAGAGCTCTGTCCATGGTGCGGTCCGCCAACCAGAATCGGATAGGTCTCCATCGACAACGATTGCGTTTGGAGTGCGATAGCAGACATACTGCCGCGGCTCGTACGGGATCCCCGGAAGTGGCATCAAATCGACGGCCAGCGTAGAACCACCAATAACGAGAACAAGCATCGCCCAGATTACTACCAGCCGACTATTCATTCATCGCCTCCAGCATTTCCTTCACCGTCGTTGTCGCAAGTCCGACACAGGTATCCGCGGCGCCATAGTACACAAGCAGTTCGGTGTTATCCCCCACGAACCCGTCAGCGCTTATCGACCTTGGCACCATCCCTGAAGGGAACACTACATTCGGCACTTGACCGACCAGTTCATACATCTCGCGCGGTTCAAGAATATTGCACCGACTCCGGCCAATGACACGTGCCGGATCCTGTAGATCGTGTAGTGCCACTCCCGCCTGGTAGATATTACTCGCCGCAAAATGAGTCGCCACGCCGTGATAGATATGCAGCCATCCTTGGCGCGTTTTGATTGGCGGTGGCCCCGAACCGATCAATTCATCCCAATAGTGAAAGCGTCCGCGCATTACACGCGCACGGGCATTCCAGTTCATCAGATCACCAGACATCGCCAATTCTATTTCGCTGCCGGTCGCGATGCCGCCGTCTAGAGCTGTCCGGTTGGGGCGATAGAACATGGCGTAGGCTCCGCCTATTCTCTCCGGAAACAGCACGGCGTTGCGGGCATCTCCTTCGAGTGGCACGCCCATAAACTCGAATTGCTGGAAGTCATCGGTTCGCGCGAGCCCGATCTTGCACCCGCTATCAGTATCCAGTGCCAGCGTGAGATAGCAGAGATCTCCGATCTGCGTTAGCCTCGGGTCATAGACGTGAAATATCTCATATGGAAGCTTCTCGATTCCTCGAAACTGAATCGGCCGGTCGGCTATCTTGAATTGAACGCCGTCATGGCTAAATGCCGGCAGCAGGTGGGTTTCCCGTCCTCGATCCTGCACCCGCAGGATTAGAACGATCTGATCTTTCCAAAGGACAGCGCCGGGATTGAAAACGGACGAAACATCCACCAAATGTGGTCGGATCGTGGGAATATCCGAACGGCTGATCAGGGGGTTTGCGGGGTGACGCTTCATCTAGTTCATAAGATCTCAGTCACAATCGCGGCTACATGACAGTAGGATAGACGACATTGGCCTATTCGACAAGGGCTTTTTTGGGCTCTCCCGGTCGCTTGCCCGGAAATCCCGACTTGCCCTGATATCAGGGAGTTGCTTATCCTGTATGGAGACGGCTTTCGATTTATCCGGACCCGTGACCTCTCGGAGGAAAACGTGAAACACCGCATCTCTTCTGTACCTGTCAACGCACTTGTCAGCCTTGCATTTCTCGCTCTAGCGCTATTAGCATCCGCTGTGTGCGCGGCAGACCCGGTAACTCCAACGGAAACGGAGACCGACCCCGCTGTACTTCAAAAACTGGAGTGGTTCCAGGATCAGAAATTCGGCCTGCTGATGCATTGGGGGACCTACAGCCAGTGGCAGATCGTCGAGAGCTGGTCGCTCTGCCCTGAGGATGAAAACTGGTGCGAACGTCGCGGTGAAAAGGCGCAGGATTATTTTGAGTACAAACACGCTTATGAAGACCTGCAAACCACTTTCAACCCGGTGAGATTTGATCCCGACTCATGGGCTGTTGCCGCTAAAGAAGCCGGCATGAAGTACGTTATCTTCACGACCAAACATCATGACGGTTTTTGCATGTTTGACACCAAGGAGACCGACTACAAGGTTACGTCCGAAAAGTGCCCTTTCGGCGCGAATCCTCGCGCCAATATCGCCAGGGAGATATTCACTGCCTTTCGTGCCCAGGGAATTGGCACAGGCGCCTACTTCTCCAAGCCGGATTGGCACAACCCCGACTATTGGTGGCCATACTTCCCGCCATTCGACCGGAATGTCAATTATGACATCAACCGCTATCCCCAGAAGTGGGAATCCTTCAAGCAGTTTACGTCTAATCAGATTAGAGAGCTGATGACGGACTACGGCGCCATCGACATTCTCTGGCTCGATGGAGGCTGGGTGCAGCCCATGACAGCAACCTCACCGCGTTGGGGAAAGGTGCCGTGCGATCAGAATATCGATATGCCAGCGATCGCCGCCATGGCTCGCTCTTTGCAGCCGGGGTTGATCATCGTTGACCGGGCGGTCGAAGGCCGGTACCAGAATTACCGCACGCCTGAGCAGGAGATTCCGGATACCGCCCTGAATTACATCTGGGAGACCTGCATGACTATGGCCACTTCCTGGAGCTATGTTTCGACCGACACGTACAAACCCACCCGACAACTGATCCACCTCCTGGTTGATATCGTAGCCAAAGGCGGCAACCTGCTGCTGAATATTGGCCCCAGCCCTGAGGGCGAACTCCCTCCTGTCTCTCTGGAGCGGCTCAAAGAGATAGGTACATGGATGCGTGTGAATAGCGAGGCGATCTACAACACCCGCGCTGTCTCTCCATACAAAAAAGGAAATATCTGTTTCACGCGTCTCCCCGATGGCCGCATCAACGCGATCTATCTCGGCGCCGAAAGCGAAGCTAATCCGCCGGAGACGATCACAATTTCCGCCTTCGTCCCCAAGGCTGGAAGTGAGGTTAGAATGCTTGGTCTGTCCGAAGCTATCGCGTGGGAAGCAGTAAGAGACGGGTTCGTGATGCACCTCCCGGAATCAGTCCGTGAGAATCCACCTTGCGGTCACGCCTGGAGCTTTACATTTGAGATAGAGTAAAACAAATGCGAATACGTTACGCGATAGCTCTCCTTGCGGCTCTCGTAATGCTTCTGGACTTAGTGTCATCGGTCTCGGCAAAAACGGTCGCATCAATGGGCATTTCAAATCCCATTCAGCTTGTCGTCGCCGGAAAGAGCGAGTATGTGCTGTGCGTTCCACAAAAAGCACCGCCTGAACTCGCTAAGTGTGTCGACACTCTTCAGAAGTATATACGCGAGGTCACCGGAGCATTGATTCCAATATCGGTCGGTACTCCGATAGCCGGCAAACGGATACAGTTCGAGCTCGGCGGGAGTGCGGACACTACGATTGAAATCGCCGCTCTCCAGAATGACGGCTTCATCATCCGCACCGACCGTGAGAACCTCTTTTTCACCGCCGCGACAGCTTATGGTCTCCAGAACGCGGTCTATACGTTTCTCGAGTCGTATCTCGGGTGTCGTGTTTTCAGCCCGACTGAAAGGTTTATTCCCAAGAGAGCAGATATATCCCTATCCGGTATTTTCGACCGCCAGATCCCCGCGATCACCTTTCGTCTGCAGAATATCCACGACTCCACCTATACGACCTGGCACAAACTCAACACGTATGACGATTTTGGACTATTCGTCCATACCTTCCACCTGCTGGTTCCCCCGTCCAGGTATTTTGCGGAACATCCCGAGTACTTCTCACTACTTAAGGGGAATCGTACTCCGGATGGCCAGCTCTGCCTGACTAACCCCGATGTTCTCCGCATCGTCTGCGATGAACTGCGTACACGAATGCAAGCCAAACCGCAGGCGACATTTTGGTCGGTTTCGCAGAACGACACCTATGTGCCGTGCGAGTGTGACGGCTGTCGCGCTATTGACAGCGCCGAGGGGTCTCCCTCCGGGTCCATTCTCGCGTTCGTCAATAAGGTAGCCGCACAGTTCCCTGACAGAACGATCTCCACTCTCGCCTATCAATATTCACGCTCTGCTCCGCGTACTATCAAACCGCTGCCCAATGTGAATATCATGCTGTGCAGCATTGAATGTAACCGGAGCAAACCGCTGGCCGAGGATCCTTCCAGCGCGTCTTTCGTAAAGGATGTCGAGGATTGGAGCAAGCTGACCAAAAACATTTTCCTCTGGGATTACGTCATCGATTTCCGCCATCTGTTGAGTCCGTTTCCCAACCTGCACGTGTTGCAGCCGAATATTCAATTCTTTGCCAGCCACGGAATCACCACCGTGTTCGAGCAGGGGCTTTCTGGATTCGGCGGCGAGTTTTCCGAGCTCCGCAGTTATCTCCTCTCCAAACTTCTCTGGAATCCGCCCGTGAACATTGATTCAGTGATGCAGGGCTTTCTGGTGAGCTACTACGGTGAGGCTGCGCCCTATATCCGCCAATATATCGACACCATGCAAGCGGCGTTGCGAAGTTCCGGCGAGAGCCTGGACATCTATGGCTATCCAGTGCACTCCGCCAATGGCTACCTCTCGCTCTCAATGCTCGATACGTACAATCAAATCTTCGACCAAGCCGAGGCTTCGGTTTCTGTGAGCGCCGAATATCTCGCCCGCGTCCGAACTGCGCGTTTGCCCGTCCAGTATGTCTTGCTGGAACAGGCAAAAGTCGTTGGCGCGGGAGAACGGGGCTGCTTTGTTCAGGGTCTGGACGGCACATTACATGCCCGACCGGAGATTGACTCTCTGCTCACTCTTTTCGTACAGCGCTGCAAAGATGCCGCAATCCCCCGGCTCTGGGAACATGGCATTACGCCAGACGAATACTACTCCGCCACTCGCAGATTTCTGGAAAGTGGTGCCAAGAGTCATCTCGCGCGAGGGAAAGAAGTCACGCTCGCTACTCCTGCCAGCGTCAAATATCATGATGGCGACAAGTCCGCACTGACCGACGGTCTATTGGCCTGGGATGATTACCACATGCATTGGCTTGGCTTCGAAGGTGAAGAGATGGATGCCACGATCGATCTCGGGACTACACAGACAATCTCCCGCATTCATACGAATTTCCTGCAGGACATCAACTCCTGGATATTTATGCCTGACACCGTCAGCTTTTTGGTCTCGGAGGATGGCACCACTTTCCATCCTCTCGGCGTCTCAGTGAACACAACCCCTGCCGAAAAGTGGGGGCCGATCATCGCTCCCTTCAACTTGGATTGCCAACCGATCAAAGCGCGCTATGTCCGGGTTAAGACCGCCAGCAAAAAGCTCTGCCCGACCTGGCACAAAGGCTCCGGTGGGCCGGCGTGGATATTCATCGATGAGATCACCGTAGAGTGAGTAGGTTCCCATGAGTCCAATAAGACTTTCTATTCTTCTTCTTGCAATCTTCGCCTGTTCGTCAGAAGCACAACCATACAAAGACCGAACTCTTCCTGTCGAACGGCGGGTTGAAGATCTCCTTACTCGCATGACGCCCGAGGAGAAATTCTGGCAGCTCTTCATGCTTTCTGGAACTCTTGAGGACGGTCCGGCAAAATACGTACATAGCGCGTTTGGTTTCCAACTCAGATTCAACGCGGACAGCGTCGGCGCGGCTGGGTATGCGGATCAGATCCAGCGCCACTTTGTCGAGAAGACCCGCCTCGGCATCCCGGTCATATTCTTTGAGGAAGCACTGCATGGCCTAGCCCAGCAGGGCACAACTTCCTATCCCCAGGCGATCGCGCTCGCCGCGACCTTTGACACTACGCTGATGCATGAAGTTGCCGCCGCAATAGCTGAAGACTGCCGCAGTCGCGGCATTCGCCAGGTACTCTCTCCGGTCGTCAATATAGCGAACGATGTGCGTTGGGGAAGGACCGAGGAGACATATGGCGAGGATCCTTTTCTTACCTCCGCCATGGGCGTGGCATTTGTCTCTGAATTTGAGAAGCGCAATATCATCTCCACACCAAAGCATTTCGTTGCCAATGTCGGCGATGGCGGCCGCGATTCATACCCGATTCATTTCAACGAACGGTTGCTGCGTGAGATATATCTCCCCCCGTTCGAAGCCTGTATTCGGCGCGGCGGCGCACAGTCGATCATGACCTCGTACAACTCACTCGACGGCTCCCCTGCCTCGGCCAACCATTGGTTGAATAATCAGTACTTGAAAGAGGAGTTGGGGTTTGACGGGTTCGTTATTTCGGATGCAGGTGCGGTTGGCGGCGCGAATGTTCTCCACTTCACAGCCAGAGATAATGCGGAGTCCGGCGAACGCTCGCTAAAGAGCGGACTCGACGTCATTTTCCAAACCGCGTTTGACCACGCCGATCTCTTCATCGCGCCGTTTCTCGATGGACGTATCCCACCAGACGTAATAGACAGCGCGGTCGGGCGGGTCCTTCGCGCCAAGTTTGAACTCGGCCTATTCGATGATCCATATGTCAGCCTTGGAGTCTCTGATTCGACTCGTGCGGAGCGAGGCCGCGCGCTAGCCCGTCGGGCCGCGCAAGAGTCGATGGTACTCCTCAAAAACGACGCGACTATCCTGCCCATATCACAGGTGAAATCGATCGCAGTGATCGGTCCCGATGCTGATGAAGTACGACTTGGAGGCTACAGCGGTCCGGGTAACCATCCGGTCTCAATTCTCGATGGGATAAGGTCACGCGCCGGCAAAGACATCGCGGTGCGGTACGCCAAGGGGTGTTCTCGCCTGGACACGAATCTCATCACGGTACCAGCCTCTGCGATCTTAAGCGCCTCGGGAGGAGTGGCACATCAGGGATTCCTCGCCGCTTACTATGACAATCCAGATCTTGTCGGGAAGTGGAAAATCGCGCGCATCGATCCACAACTGCAATTCCAGTGGTCACTTTTCTCGCCCGACCCGGAGAAACTCCCGTTCGATTGTTACTCCGTACGCTGGACCAGCTCGCTGCTTCCGCCGGCCAGTGGCAAGTTCAAGATTGGAATCGAAGGTAACGACGGGTACCGGCTGTTCCTTGATGATTCATTGGTTCTCGACAGATGGCGGACAGTATCATATGGCACACGCGTTATCGACTACAAGTTCGTCAAAAATGAGGTATATCACATTCGCGTCGACTATCGCGAACCGGCCGGCAATGGACGGATCCGGCTCGTCTGGAATTGTGGTCTGGCAAATGACACCGAAGCGCAGATCAAGTCCGCTGTGTCAACAGCGAAAGCGTGCGATAGAGCTATCGTCGTGGTTGGACTGGAGGAAGGTGAGTTCCGCGATCGGGCATCACTAGCCCTGCCGGGACATCAGGAAGAACTGATTCGTCGCGTCGCCGCCACTGGCACACCGACTGTGGTTGTGCTGGTCGGCGGAAGTGCGATAACCATGAACTCGTGGATCGACTCCATTGACGCGGTGCTTGATGTCTGGTACTCCGGCGAAGCCGGTGGCGAAGCGGTAGCGGATGTCCTGTTTGGCGATGTCAACCCCGCCGGACGATTGCCTGTTACCTTCCCGATGGCCGAAGGTCAGCTCCCGCTCGTTTACAACCACAAGCCGACCGGCCGCGGCGATGATTACTATGATATGACCGGCCAGCCGTTGTTTCCATTTGGCTTTGGGCTGAGCTACACCGAGTTTGCCTACAGCGATCTTTCAATCTCTCCCGCTGAAGTTGGAATTACGGATACGGCTGTCATCTCTTTCACGTTGACTAATGTCGGCTCAACTAGTGGAGATGAAGTGGTGCAGTTCTACCTGCGCGACAGGCTGGCCTCGGTCGCCCGCCCGGTTCAGGAACTCAAAGGATTTCAGCGTGTCCATCTCAACCCCGGTGAATCAAAAATCCTCAACTTCGCCATTACACCTGATCTTTTGACTATGCTTGATGCGCAACTCAAACCGACCATCGAACCCGGCGAGTTCAGGATAATGATAGGGGCATCCTCAAGAGATATCCGCCTCCACGGTACGCTTGTTGTCAGGCAGTAGGTTCGCTGCGTCGCATGAATATCCGGAGTCACTGACATGGCTTTCCGACGGGATATCAAGACCGGTATGACGCGAATTTGAGCCGGCGTGTGTCGCTCGTGATTCTCCCCGTTACTACAACCGCTGGGTCAATTTAATCGATGACACGTACTCACCATAATCCGGTCCCTGCAACCCATCCCCATTAAAGCCGATTCGTCGCACGGATGCCTGCAGAGACGCCTTCGCCGATAAGCGATAGTTCGCGGTAATATCAGTCTGTAGAGAAGTTGACGACGTCGAGCGCGTCAGGCCGACTCCGGCTGACAGGAACAGACGATTCCGCATCGTCCGCCATTGCGGTGTGATCGAATATGTCTCAAACGTTTGACGCGTATTTTCTCCCTGACGAGAGGAGACAATACTGACCATCGGCACGATCCATATGTTGCGGGCAACCGCCATATTACTGTTGACGCTGACCGTGTGCGACTGCAATTTGTTGCCGGTCCTGAAGATGTTGTCATCCGCGGCTCTCGTGAACAGGTAATTCAGGCCCACCGTCTTGATGAATGTGCGACCATCAAGCATCATCTGCTGATTTGCTCCAAGCGTGATCGTGGAAAAGCTCACGAGGGCGGAGTCTGAGACAGCATGGTTGCGCAGTGTCAGGATATTCCCCATCAACGACCAATGCCATAACCGGGTCACACGTGCGGTCAGATTTCCAGTGTAGGTATAGCGAACTGTGGTGTGCAGTTTACTGTGAAGCAGATTGTCGTTTTGCCGCGCGACCGCCACTGAAGTTGACCACTGCTGACGACGCAGGTCAGCACCCCACGATATCTCACGCACGTCCGAGTTCAACGATGCCACACCAAGCGACACATATCCAGGGCCGACGTATCGATACCCCGCCTTAAGACTCAGTGATTCAAGTCGCATCTGCAGGTTAGTCGAATAGGCAAAGTCGGCACTGCTGCTCAACCTCGGCGTGAACAACTTCCTGATAAATCCGGGAATTTCATCGTTTTCGAGTTCCGGCGAGTTCATGTCTCTGGTATGAGCACTGCCGGCCGCTTCGGACTTTAGAGTGAATGCGCCGTTGAACAGCCGCAATGCTCCGGCAACTCCAACCACCAGATTCTCCTGCGGGCTTTCACTGTACGGCAGTTCGGTTCCTATCTGGGTAGAATCCCGTGGTATGATGGTATCGGGTTCAACAGGCTTGAACTTCGAAGGGATATCTCTAACCGAGATGAGCAGGATGTCGAAAAATGAACCCGCCTCCCGCCCTACCCCGATTCGACCTCCGTATACCTCCCGGTCGAATTCTCCTTCGGTGGACGTGGCCCCCAGACGTCGGGTGATACCGCCGGTCGCGGCGAGTCGTAGCAGCCCGGGATTGATCGAGAACCCTCCACCTCTGATAGCAAGTCCGTTCAATGTGTACTGCGTGTAGGATTCGGAGAAGTCGCCGGCGTTAATATACCCCCACTTCCAGCGTGGTTGCACACCAAATTGATTTATCTGGTTCATCTGCCGTCGGGCTGATTGCGAATTCCCTTCAGTGGAGAAAAGGATATTGGCTGAAATGCTCAGGGAGTTGTAAAACGAGAGTGTCGGTCGAAGATACGCGCGCGCCGAGGATGATGGCCGGCGTGCGTCGCGACCGGACATACTGTAGACTTCGCCATAGCTCCCCAGTTCACCGGTAAAGCTGATCGCCTCTCCCTGCAGCGCGCTAACTGCAGACTGTGGAGTCGTCTGCGCAAGCAATCCGGGTGAGGCGATCAAAAAGAAGCAAAGCGCGAACCTGCAGTATCTCATACACGCCAGACTTCCCCTGCTAGTCTACCGTATTGACGAGTTGTCCGGCCAGTCCGCTGATCGATGAAGCAATGCTCTTGGGAATCTCCCTGAAATTCCAACCTGCCAGATCAAGATCGACTGCTTTCCCCCGGAAGGTCAGATTGAGATGCATTTTCTTTACCGCGCCACCCTTCAGATCGGCCAAGTCGGCACTGAAATCGGCGCTGTTGACGACTATCAGTCTGCCGCCACCAGTAGCCGATGAAGCGCCCGAGGCGAGATCATGCACTAGCGTCCAGCGTCGTGCGGCTCCCGCACTTACTATTCGTTCTGCGTTAGCTCGCGCCGCGGTTGCTACAGTTGCAAGCCACCGGTTGCGTCGAGCCGCTTTTTGATCGCGGGGGAATAGAGGCGTATCCAGCCAGACATTGCGAGCCTTGTTGCGGGCATCGACAGCCGCTTCCCACTTTCCGGTGGCGGCATCGCTCGCCCTGACAGCCGCATCCATCTTCTCTCGCACAAAACTCAACAGCCCATCACTTATTTCGCTGGCGATCCTGCCATTGAAGTCATTCTGCATGCCGGCTTCGACAAGGAACTCTGTCTTGGCCGAACTCAGTGTCGCGTTCGCTTTTACATTGGCTCGAAACGCGTCAAATATCTCTGCTTCGGTCTCGAAACGAGCGGCAGTCTTGGAGATATGTAAATCAACCATCGCGCTCATGAAGCCGAGGCTGGCCTGACCTGTCACAATGCAGTGTTGCGTCTCTCGCGTGAGAGTCAGGTCGACATCCGCCTCATCAAGCTTTAGAGGCCCAAGCTCGAAAGCGGTCACACTCCCCTTCCCGATTATTCCCTCCAGACTTATATCCAGAAGCGCGTCCGCAATTTTATTCTTTCCTGAACCACTCTCAAGATAGAGCAGGCCGCCGATCGCCATTCCTCGTGTGATTCCCAGCTCTGGTGAGTCTTTTGGAGCGAATTTGAGTTTTGCGTTCTCCAGACCAAGTGGCGGCAGATTCTCAAGCGGTATGCCGGGACGCCCCGACGAGGCCAGCATTTTTGTCTGCAGTTCAACAACGTCGGAGATAGCGAATCCAGTTTCTGATGCGCCATCAAACATAAAGTTGGTTGGCACTCCAGAGGCGGCATTGAGAGCTACGAGCACCGCTACATCGATGTCTTTTGTCCCTACGATCATATCCGCGTTGAATCCAAGCTGTACCGAGCCGGCTGGCGTGACCCCCAATAACAGCATCACACGGTTCAGAGTCAGCCAATCCACGCCAAATGGCGAATCCCATCCCTCCTCCGAAACCATGCCGCCGGACAATACCAATCCTTCCCGCCCGGCCTTTGTTTTGACCAGGAAGGAAACGATGTCATCTTCTATCGCTACCGTCAGGAGACCCGCCAATGCAATTGAGGGCTGACCGGTTAACTCGACGGCCATTTGACCCGACTTGAACCACTCCGGCGCACCTTCGGGTTGCATCGCCGGAAATTCCGCCAGAAAGTAAGCATCTTTCAGATGTCTGCTCAGACTCCCCTGTAGCAGGACAGATCCCCGTTCGACTCCCAGTTTGTTCATGATCGCCAGAAGCGGTCCATCCGATACCAGATTCTCCCCCGGTATAGTGGCGATCAAATTGAGTCCGGGTTTGATGACCGCTGAAAATTGGTCACTGCCGTAAACCGCTGAATAGAAAGAGAACTCTTCTTCAGTCATTTCGGAGGACGGCATTACGCCTTCGACATTGCTGAAGATCAGCGCGATATTGGAAAGGTCAAGATCATCCAGACCGGGCATGCTGAAATCCGGGACATACTTCTTGATCGACCAATTCTCCGGTTTCAGTCCAAGCACAAATCCCTTCTTGGTTGGTGTCTCGGCGCGCGCGACCACGACATCCGTGGAGGATCCCTGCAACTCCGTCTTCCCTCTGAGCACCGCGGACGATGGTTGTCCCGGCGTGAACGACATCGCGAGTTCTTGAAGTGAAGGAACGTCCTGCAGGAACTCCGGCTCCGCGCCCAGATTTTCCGCGAGATTCAATCCCGTCTTGACGAGGTTCCACGGCGTGAGCGACCGCAGCGCCGATTGTGAGAACTTGGCCGTCACTTTGACCTCGCGGTTGCTCTTTTTCTTCCCACCGGACATCGGTTCGGGCTGCTCCTTGTTCATCATCGCCGCGAGATTGACCTTAGATGGCAGCGCGGGTGTTCCAGTGGTCGGCGCGGCGCCTCCCGGCGATCCGGAGGTTGAATTGGTTGAGGTCTGCAACCCGGTCGAGTCGACTTTGTTACCTGTGGTGTCTTTCTTCGCGAATTCAACCTCTATAGTGCCAGCCTTCTCGAACTTGCCAAAGTCAAACTCTCCTTCCAGCTTGATGTCCCCCTTCGTGATATTCCATTCGATCTTCGGGTCGTGAAATTTGAAGACATTCTCGAATTTGGGGAAATTGATGATATCATCGAAAGATAGCGAAGCGATGACATCCGGCTTGCTGGCTGATTCAAATTCAAGTGCGATAGCGCCGGTAACTTCGATCGTATCTTTCAGCCGGGCGGCGCTTTGCAGGAATGGAAAGGTAACCTTCCCGATAAGGCTCAGCTTGGGAGTAAGCTTCTTTTCCAGCGAGTCAGGTCCCGGCTTGGTCGATTTTTCCCGCTCCCACGCGATCTCCAATTCAGCATCAGCCTCAGGCATCCAACTGATCAGTGAACGTGTGATCGGTACCTTGCCGACCAGCGCGATCTCCCAGGTAACATCTCGAGTCGGTTTCTCGCCCTTGGAGAACGCAAAACTTACATCTCGGGTGATATATCCGCGAAGTTCTGTATACGGCTCCTCCACTCCGAGCTTGGACATGACATCCGCCAGGTTCGGCGCACGATGGAGATCGAACTTCCCCAGGAAATTGAGCCCAGGCTTGAGTTCAATTTCATCTGCCGCGCCAAAAAAACCCGCCGCGTTTTCTGGGAGATCTTCCACCCTCAGGTCGAAATCCGCGGTCGCAAACATCAGGTACTCTTCCTGCAATCCTTCCAGGACTTCAGGGAACACCCGCGATAACAACGGACCCTTCAGCGTCAGGCTTTTCTGACGCGGATCATGCTCATCACCCCAGAAAGCGGTGAACATCACTTCGTAAGTACGTCCCTCCTTGGTCCACTCACCCCTGACGGCGATAGACTTCTTATCCCGATCAATGAAGATGCCATGCTCGGCCGCTTTCAGTACGACCTTGTCGAAATTGGAGCCTTCATCATCCGCCTTCATCGGGATCTGCACTGTGCCACCCGTGCGGTTGTATGTATCGAGCCGGCCCGCGACACTTTCGAAACTGGAGGTGTTGAAATCGCTCAGTGTGCCGGTCGCGTTGGGCGCTATCTCCACTATCAGAGGTCCGGATGAGAAGGCCGAGTCGCTTGAGCTCCGCACGACAAAGGACCAGATCTCACTTCTCCCCTGGTTGCTCGAAGGCGGGAACCCGTTCTGGTCAACCGCCTGGACCTGCCAGACGTACCGCTTGCCTGCCTCAAGGGGAAGTCCGTCCATCGGATATTGGAAATTGGTCGTGACTAGTTGGTCATTGTCGTATTGTGGGATGTTTGCCAGCAATGCCTGGTGGTCGGATTGTCCCGACAATACCTCGACTATCGTTAAGACATAGCGGAGTTGGTATTCAGGCGGAACATTTAGCGGGGTCCAGGTGAAAACAGGGTACTGAGTGATCACGCTGTCGCCATCCATCGGGAAGATCAGTGATGGCGGGGCGGGGTAGACAATGGTGAAGGTCGCGCAGATGTCGGTCGCCAGGCTGTTCCCGGCAATATCCCGGATCGTTATACAGATCGAGTATTCACCCTCCGGCAGACGTCCGGTGCGAAGTATCTCGTCGCGGAACGCCCCGTCATAGGATACCGAACCCCAGTCAACAAAACGATCTGAATTGAGTTGGACGGTCCCACCCGAAGTGACTGTAAACGGATTACTGCTGCCATGCGCGAGGATACCGCTCTGCTCGCGGATGATTGTCAGTTCGAGGATCACTTCCGTATCCGTGCCGCTATTGTTGGTGATGGTCAGGGATCCGTTGGTTGGATTCCGCTCGTAGTCGCTCAGGTAAGGTGAGGGGAAGGGGTGCATGAAGATGGTCCCACCCCAGTCTTGACACGTAACAGCAGCGGGGCTAAGAAAAGCCAGACACAGAACGATTATCAGCGTGCTGCCAACGCATGTGCTCCCGCGAGCACGAGAGTATATCAGAGATCTATCAAGAAGCATCGAGAGTGAATGGAAAAGCCGATGGGATGACGATCACAGAAACGAACAGGAGGAGGAGCCCATCGGAAAGTGCGCTCCGGATGGCGCGGAGAAACCTATGTGTCTCCAGGCCGACGGGCCACAGTAGCCCGCTATTCCATGTTTGAATAATGTACAGACATAGTCCATAATCCGCAAGGACTATTTTGATTCTATTTGAACTCGAGGATCGCTCAAACGATCGAATGGATATCCGCCAGTAGACTACGAAGCGCGGAGATAGTACCTACATTTGCGTCAGCCAATATGGGCTTTCACTTTTGCCATGCTCTCGGTCAGTCTTCGCAGCGATTCCTCCCGCCCGAGTATCTCAAGGATATCCGTTGCTCCGCCGGGGGTTGCCGATGTTCCAGATATAGCTATTCGAACTGACCACATCACGGCGCCGGCTTTCAGACCAAGGGTAGCGCTAAGTTTCTTCAACTCTTCAAAAAGAGCAGCGCCTTGCCACACGTGAGCATTCTTGAGCAGATCGATCGCGGCAGGCAGTATCTGCACCGCGTTCTCAAGCGTTGCCTTCTGCGACTTGTTGACGAATAACTCAGTGTCAAACTGAGGCAGCGCCTCAAAGAAGGAAATCTGCTTGGGGATCTGCGAGAGTTTTTCGATGCGCGGCTGTATCAGGGTCAGAAGTTTCTCAATATCAATATCCCGAGTGATGACCTTCCGCACGTAAGGAAGCGCGAGTTCTCTGAATCGCTCCGGCGACAGCTTGCGAATATACATCCCATTGAACCAGAGCAACTTCTCGAAATCAAAGATCGAGGATGATTTGTTTATCCCGGTCACGCGGAAACGCTGCACCAGTTCCGCGAGAGTGAAGAACTCCTCGGTTGTATCTTTCGGGCTCCATCCGAGTAGAGCGATGTAGTTTACAATACTCTCCGGTAGGTAGCCGTCCTCCACGAGATCCTGGAAACTGACCGCACCATGACGCTTCGACAACTTAGAGACTGTGCCGTCCTCTCCCTTACCCATGATCAAGGGAAGGTGCACATAGCGCGGGCGCTCCCATCCGAAAGCGTCATACAACAGGACATACTGCGGGGTCGATGAGAGATACTCGGAACCGCGCACTACGTGGGTCACGCCCATCAGGTAGTCATCAACAACATGGGCGAAATTGTAGGTCGGATAGCCGTCCGATTTGATGAGCACGATATCCTGAAGATCCGAGTTCGCGCGGGAGATATTGCCAAAGACCTCGTCATGGAACGCGGTCGCGCCATCCAGTGGTACTTTCTGACGGATCACATAGGGAGTGCCACTGTCAAGGTTCTCCCTCACTCTATCCGGTGACAGATCCCGGCACTGTCGGTTGTAGCCGAAGCCAACCTCATCGGTCAATGGCTCGCTTGGTTCCTGGCTGTCGCAGAAGCAGTGGTACGCATGGCCGGTGTCGACCAGTTTGCGGGCATGGTCACCGTAGATATCCAGTCTCTCGCTTTGAATGTACGGGCCGTTCGCGCCGCCTTTGCCCGGGCCTTCATCGTAATGCAGACCCGCCAGTTCGAGCGTATCATAGATTATCTGAATGGCGTTTTCGACCAATCGCTTCCTGTCGGTATCCTCGATCCGCAGGATGAACAGGCCGTCATTCGATTTCGCCAATAGGTAAGAGTAGAGTGCGGTGCGAAGATTCCCGATATGCATGTAGCCAGACGGGCTGGGCGCGAAACGAGTGACAACTCTATTCTTATCCATTGGATCCATAATCTATTTCGGGTTGCTTCAGGGCTGACGATATATCTTGCTCTCGTTCATGCCTTGAATTGGCTTATCTGCGATTCGTGTTTCACAAAGAAATCAAAGTGCGGCGGGAGGACGCCGAACCCATGTGTGGTGATGTCCGGCACGAACGCATCCAGTGGGTCAAAGATTCGCTCCCAGGACCAGAGCTCTTCCCCAACTCCGAAATATTCTCGGATCAATTCAGTGCCACGCGGCGCGATCGGGTGGACCAGCGATGTTGCTATCCGTACATAATAGAAGAGGTCGACCAGTGACTGGGGATTGATTCCGCCGGCTTCATCGGCTTTCGAGTTTTTCGCCCAGAATTTGGAGATATCGCGAATGTATTTGTCCACCGTGACCATCGCCTGCTGGAATTGATGCGCGTGCATCTGACGTTCATAGGTCAGGACCGCCTGTCGCGAAACGCTCAACGCTTCTTCGCTCACCTTGTATGCTGGCATACGGCCGCCGAACTCTTTCTGCAGAGTATAGAAACAGGATCGGGCACAGCGGTTCAGTACATTGCTGAGCAGATTTCCTTCAACGAGCACCGGGTCATTGTCCATTGGTTTGGCATCAGGATCGAACGCTTTTGGCCTGAAACTGACACCTTGTTTCCCCAGTCCGAGTCCGAAGAAATGAGCCCGCAATTGATCCGAAGTGTAGTGATCGAGCAGTTCAGTGGCTGCCGGTGGTTTGATCGGCCCACTGCTGCTTATTTTCTTGTTGAGGAATTGGACATGTTTATTCACGACCAGCACCGGCAATTGCATCGTCCCTTCGGGGGCTGGAAGTGCCGGCTCTTTTCCCTGCAATCCGAGGAACATCGCCATTTCGGCCGGACCGTAGAAATAGACATTATCTTCGCCGATAAACTGGAAGACTCCCGCGTTTGTGTCGCACCACCATTCTTCCCAACCCGAGCTTTTGGCTTTTCCACTCTCACAGCAATAGGATGTAAATGACACAGGAGCGATCAGTGACTCCGGCCAAACCCACCAGGTTCTTGCCGGTTCATTTTCCAGGACGGGTGCCGGCAATCCCCACTCCTGATTTCCGGTCAATCGGAACGGTACCAGTGTTTTCCCTGTCCGGAAACGGATCCCGGCTTCAACGAGAGTCGCGCACGCCCGCTCACGCTCTTCAAGGCTTTCGAAGACCAAGCCAACGGACTGACTCTTGCTGGTTCGTTCGGTGAAGGGATGATTGGTTCCCAGGATCCCGCTGACCGATTCCATGTCATCCTTCTTGACGAAGATGATCGGCGGCTCAAAAAACTCGCTGATGGCTTTCACCGCAAAGGGACGACCATGTGGGCTCTCTTCCACATTTCGTAACCATTCTTCCAAAAGAGGTCTGAACTTGGGGACATCAACATACCAATTGCTGACCTCTTTCAAGATAGGAACTGAGCTGGAAAGCGTGCTCTTGGGGTTGATGAGGTCTTTCGGCTCGTATTGGTGACCCAGCGAGCACTCATCGGCATATCCCTTGTCGGATTGGCAACCATCGATCGGACAGATTCCTTCAACCTGACGGCCATTGAGGAAAAGGGAGGTCTCCGTATCAAAGAATTGAAGCCCGGTTCTCTGGGTCAGATGCCCTTTCTGATGCAATTGTCTCATCAACTGATCGCACAGTTCCTTGTGCGTTTTGGCCGGGCCATCGAGCGCCGACGCAGCGAAGAGATTGAGAGAAATGTCGAACGCGGCCAGAGATCTCTTCTGCAGTTCGTGGTTTGACCGGACAAACTGCTCGATATCTCCTGTGAACCCCTTTTCCGACACCGCGATGCGGAATGCTTCTACGATCGAAGACCCGTAGCAGTCCGTGCCGGAAACAAAAAGCACATTCTCTTTGCCGATCCGGTCGCGCAGGAATCGGGCGTAGATATCCGCATGGACAAACACGCCGCCGATATGGCCGAAGTGGAGGTCTTTGTTGCCGTACGGCATCCCAGCCGTCACGACGGCTCGACGGGGAAAGGTCGGCCGAGTAGTGTCTTTCGCCGGCCTATCGGGAGCAGGAGAACTCATCTGATTGCCTAACCTCTGATACTGCTTACAGTAAACTCGTTTTTAAGGTAGACAAAATAGGTGATTGTCAGGGGAGTCGCAACAGGTTCTTGGGGAGGCGTATTGCTCGAATCCGTGGGAAAGTGCCGGTCGATTGCATCTTCACGTGAGTCAGTCTGCGTGAATAAATGACCCAAGAAGATCAAGGCCAAGTTAGGCCAAGTATTGTGCGAGCCGACACAAGAGAGCCTGTGAGAATTACTTTGGCATTTTGATTTTCAATGGCTTATGAAGCTATATACAGAAATTGGTGGAGGTGGGGGGAATCGAACCCCCGACTCGCTATGTGGCACAATGACTTACGGGTCATTGTGACCAAATTGTGACCCTTTTTCGCCCGACTTTCAAAAGTGTGGACTCTTCATCTCGTTTCGTCTTCACCGCGGAAATGAATGATCGACATTTGATGAACCTAGGAAGTTTCTGAATTCCCAAGTTCATTCCTTCGAAGGTCATTTCATCTTACCCTGTTCAAGATTGTGTGAGGATGGGTCCGCCACAGATTTATCCAATTCCGGCCGGTATCCGATCCCTTGCTCGCGTCCTTTGTCGAACAGTTCCGGGTGGGCGTACTTGCCCCGTTCGTCGGGACGTTTGGCGACTTCAACCTCGATCGGATGCGCCTGAGCGTATGCATCTTTCCTGATTCCTGTTACCTGCCAGGAAACTTTGACAGACGGCTTATCAGTCTGAATCACGAATCGATTATTCTGTACTTCCTGAGCGACAATGGCTTGTGCAAACTGCCCGACTACTGTGAGCTGATAGCGGAAGTCTTTATTCAGCGCTTCGAACCAGTCCGGTAGTGTGACAGTAGCGTACCCTGTTGCGTCGGTAGTCTCGTTACCATTGTAGATGTTCATCATATCAGGTGATTCAACGAACGAATGCTGAAGGTATTTGTTCGTCGGATCGAGAGGGTGATCGATCTTGAAAGAGCCAGCGGACTTGGAGAGGGTTCCAAATACCTGCACATTCCCATAGAAGAAGCCGGCAGCGGAATTGGTACCATATCCCCCAGCCATAAGTGCGGTTGAGTTCGTACCGTGAGATTCGGCGAAGACACCAATTGAGCCATCGCCCGTCGAGTATGCAAAGACTCCCTTGCCACTGGGGGCATTCACTTCGCCCCAGACGCCATAGGTCTCATAATTGGTACCTGCGGCATATCCGAAGACTCCGTATTTATTCCCTGAAGTGCCGTCGGCGATTCCATAGACTCCGTACTTGTCACCGTTCGAGCCCTCTGCTTTACCATATACTCCGTGTTTCTTACCCGTACCATCGCCTTGGGCATGACCGTAACTTCCATAGTATGCATTTGATCCATTCTGAAACACACGACCGCGTACGCCTATAAACCCGCCTTCAAATTGGCCGCCGAAGCCGTAGTAGTCGGCCGGAGTAGACTTGCCATAGACTGCAACCGCGTCGAAGTTTCCCACGCCCTGGTATTCGCTGTGAACGACATGGGTAGCGGCGGTGTTTGCCGAAACTCCAAAGTAGCCGCCGATGGTATCGAACGCATCACCGACATCGAGGCTCCCGTACAATGATGGCCTGCCTATTGCGACGTGACCGTCGGGTTTGCAAATGATCGACGGAATAGAGTTCCCCTGCTTGTAGAAGTACATATCACCAGCAGTCACCCAACCACCGAAGGCTCCCGCAGATCCCGCCACACTGGCTTCCCACACGGACGAAGATGATGTGTTGGATATCTCTGCCACGGTTGCGCCACTGTTCGACGATTCAAATCGAGAAACAAATAAACCGCCGGTCGGTTCAACGACATGCAGTGGACGGATCGGCGCAATCGTCCCGATGCCGACAGAATCAGTAGTGTTGACCTGGATCATCCTGGAATTGTAGTCCTTCCATCCGCCACCCATATAGGAATTCATCGCAAACGGAACAGCGGTCAACTTGGTGCGCGGAGACATTTCCGGATCGGTCCCAACTTTCACGCCCAGCCACAGTAGACTGTCTCCAAAAAGCCAGGTTGGAAACCAAGATACCGTGCCAATTGGAGCTGAAAACAGCCCGTCAACAGTAGTGACGGTCTGCGTCTCTCCCCAATAGGCTGAACCGCCTGTGGGTGCACCATAGAGTGCAAACGCAACCGAATAGTTACCGTTCGGAACGGCTGTTCCGGAGGGAGTGGTCAACCGGCCTTGAAAGTTGATCACGTTTGGTGAACCGGCATAAGCCGATTCAACCACCAGCAGTATGATCAGCATGAAAACTACTTTGCATTTCACAGAACTTATCCTCCAATTATATGTTTTCGGCTCAGTTCTTCAATTCCCGATAGTCAATGCGAATCCGATATTCACTTTTGCGTCCGGCGGTAGTGAGTTCAGTACGGTGCTGGTCACGATATTTTCCTGCGCGCTTACGCTGAGACGAAGTCTCTGCCCTGGTTGCAGTAATCCAATTACACCACTCTTCTCATACGGTAACCCAGATGCCGATGAGTTGAATCCCAGTACTCCGCCCACTACCGTTCCCAAACTGTCAACAATGTAGAAACTGATCGAGCATTCAGCCCAGGTCCCCGAGTCAGTATTGGTGGGCTGAACATTGCCACTTATGGACAAGGTGTACGGTATGAACTCATTGCTATTCGATACAAAATCAACGAAGCCACCAGATTGGCCCCGCGATCTTGAGGGAATGCTACAATAACCATCTGACGAAGCTGTCGCTTGCCCGGAGAGAGTCACGGTGCCACTGACAATGTACTGTGTGCCGATCGCATTGCCCGTTATGTCAAACGCTCCACTCGCCATTGCGGTCCAACTGGCCGGTTCGGCACACCTCGATGGAATTGAGTCTCGTGATTCAGCCACTGAAGCTGTCACCGAGCTACCATCACTTTCCTTGTTCTCCCAAACATTTACCGGCGGATCGATCGACGCACTGACCCAAGTATGACTGCTGTCTCTCACAAATGTGAAGGGACTGCAACTCCGGCCAAGGAGTTCAGCGCGAACCGAGTCTTCCCCCTGATAGAGAGGCGAGTAGGCGTAGTACAAAAGAATGTCTCTGTCGGTTAGCGCTGATTCGTTCAAGGTCGTGTCGCCGGAACTTGGGACATCGCATGGAATTACGTCGACAGTCGAATACGCCGGCGGAGTATTAATATCCAGGTCAAATTGTGCCGTCGTCGGAATACCCGAAGTGTCCCCCGTATATCCGTCGCCGTTAAGGTCGAATGGAGAGTGATCTCTTGCCCAGGGGCGTGTCCTGGTTCCACGATCAGTTTCGTAGTGGAGAATCGAGTCGAGAAACATCTTCAGATCTTTCTCGTCGAACGTCATGTCACTACCGAATTGACCGTTAGCATCCGCAATATCAAGGAGTGACAATCGGATCCCGGCAGTGGATATTGAGTGGTCGAGCGACAGCGTCGCTTTGTAAGCATCGACCCACTTGGCATTGTAGCAGTTCTTAATGATACCAATCGTCTCGTCGACTGTGAGAGACGGTGATAATGCCCAGAGCCATCCCGCCAAAGCCGCCACCTGTGGTGATGAGAACGAAGTCCCGTCAAAGCTCCCCTGCCAAGGGACATCAGCCGCGGGACTGCACAGCCCATCCCCCATTGCGCAGGGAAGCGTGAGGTTTTCACCTATCATCCGAACATCGAAGGGAAGATTAGAGAATGTTGACAGTTTCCCGCTCCAATCCGAAGACCCTACCGTCAATACATTGCCTAACTTGGTTCCATAGACTACTCCGTGAACCAGTGCCTGAGCGTACAAAGTGTTCAGCGTCGACGAATCAGCCGAAGATACTGCCGTCCCCTGGAGCATCTGGAACGGATTGTCAAACCGGGCCGCCAGGGTGAACGGTGAGTTGTAATCGGCGTTGAACATAACGGGTGAGGCGAAACCGCTGTTACCTGATGATTGAGTATGCAAAAAATCCGCTTGTCTCATTGCAACGAGCGCGCGCCAGTAGAAGGCATGCTCAATAATCCGACGTTTCGGGAATAAGCTGAAATCGGGGGGATACCCAAAGCTCGTATTGAGTATGAACTTGCCGCTCACGGGAAGACGGGCAAAGAGTTCAGTGATCAGCGCTGCCCAGGAACCGAACCCCGTCATGCTGATACATGGCAGACGCAAGATATTCGACGGATCTGCAAACGCCCCTGTTGAGCCGATACTGTCAAACCTCGCGCCAATAGTCCCCGCCACCGCAAAACCATGATTCCCCATTATGACGCCATTGCCATCTAGCAGGGTATCAATTCCGCCAACTCCCGGTACGAACGTCTGGGCGGGGATCTCCGGATGCGGGGTTTGGCTGGCAAAATCATCAGCTACGACTACGGTCACGGCTGAATGCAAGGCGGCCACCCGATCGCGCAGGTTCCACGCCGCGGGAAACTTCGCCTCTTCAAGAGGCGTAATCCGGATACTTGCAGGATAGTCCGGCATCACTGCTCCGCCATTGCCGGCTGTCGGATCAAAGCACGGATACGCCGACAGAAACGCTCCCGATGCAACAAGTATCGAACAGATGGCCTGTGCCGAATCGGTCGAGGGCAGCGCTCCTATAACCAGCTCCGTGAACATCAGCCCCGTTCGCATGCAACTGATCTTGGCTCCCACGCCATTCAGCGCTGTATTGACCGCACCAACAGTGGCGCTCGGATTGATCACCGCCTCTAATCGCGTAGTCACGAAATCCCCGTCCCATTCACCATCGGGCACTGCATATGGGCCGTGATTGCTTGTCCCCGATAAGGCGGAGTCGGTATCACTGCCTGACAATAGCACACCGACCGGACCGTTATCCGGCGGCTTGTTCGTAGCCGGGTCCGTGCTCTTGCTGCAGCTCAGTGACAGAAAAAGCACTGCCAGAGCAATTCCGAGGACAGGTCGAGAGTGGAACTCGATTATTTCTAAGAGTGACGTCACGCAGTACCTTTCTTTTCTTCAAACCAGTCATGTACTATGGCCCCACATGGAGCCATATCCCTGCATCAAATGCTGAGGAATCCGGGCCAGGATCAGATTTGGGGAGAATCTTCTCCGCGGTGGTGGTCCTCATGAAAAGTTCATACCTGTGACCTGCAGGGAGAGACACGAGTGTCCCGTTGAATGCGAATATGGGCGGTAGCAGTTGACTGTCCCATACTTCATGGACGCCCCCGTCAGGTAGGCCGTTGGCATCGATGGACTGTAGGACTACCCACGCTTGTTGGTTTCCCGCATTGATGTCACCTCTGTCAGTGTATGCGTTAACGCTGAGACTGAACGGAACGGAATCCAGTTCTTCACTTAAAGAGAACTGGATGACACTATAGCTGGAGCACCGCAGAGACGCCCAGTAGTCACACACGGTTCCCTGGTCGTTTTCCAGCGACGCTATTCCTGACACTTTCGACTTAGAGATTCCATGCACATTCAATGCTGTGTTGTTCGATGAGCTGGAATACGACGCTTCGCAAGTTGCTGTCATGTTGAATACATACGTCGCGAGGTTTGAACACCCGAGTTCACGGATAGAGATGGTTTTCTGTAGAAAGTAATTGCTACTGGAGTCTTGAATCACGGGCGATAGTGAGGGGTGGGTTTCGAAGTAATAATTCATTTTGTAGCTCGCGTTGTACAATACAAATGGTGAGCATCCCCTGTTGAACAGACTGTCACGCACGTGTTTATCGCCGCTGTACAGCGGGGAGTACGCATAATACAGTAAGATGTCTCGGTCTGTCAGTGCCGATTCATCCAGTATCGTATCACCGGCGCTCGGCCGGTCGCAGATAATCACATCGACTGACGAATACATCGGCGGAGTATTGACATCCAGGTCAAACGGCATATAGGGATTCGGCAGAGCCGAATCACCAGTGTAGCCGTTTCCATTGAGGTCACACCGGGAATAATCAGTCGCGTATGGAGGTGTGGTAGAGAGACGGTTTGTCTGGTACTCCTTCAGAGAATCCAAGAACGTTTGTAGATCCACCTCATTAAACGGGCCGGGATTACCGGTGGAACTCGGGGCATCGGAGATATCAAGCAACGCAACTCGAATAGGCGCTACGGCAAGCGATTTGTCGATCGACAGCACGGCTTTGTAGGCATCTATCCACTTGTAATTGTAATTCGCCATAAGAATCTGTTTTATCTCGAGCATGGACAGCGAATTATCGAGCGCCATCAGATAAGCGGCGAGACCGGCGACCTGCGGAGCGGCGAAGGAAGTACCGTCAACCAGCCCCATGAGGAAATTGTCGGGGTTCAGAGTGCACTCGTTGTCAGCGACTGCGCATGGGACGGGATGTGTCTCGCTGACCATACGGAGATCCGATGGGCCGCTTGAAAAGTCAGTAAGATCGCCCGAGGAGTTAGAACTGCCGACCACCAACACATTGGTAAGTTTTGTGGCAACCGCAGGGCGAGAAGCGACAAATGTGTCATAAATAGACTGAAGTTGAGCTTCCCAGGCCGGGGTCACCGGGTTTCCCTGTAACATTTGCGTGGGTGTATCGAAGCGAGAAGCAAGCGCAATGGGGCTGTTCCAATCGGCATTTTCCAGAGTCGGAGAGAACCACCCCGTATTTCCTGCCGCTTGAGTGTGAAGAAACCGAGTCTGCCTCTCAGCAACCAATGAGCGCCAGAAGAGTGCATCGATGATGCGCCGCTCACGAGGAAAGATCCGGAAATCTCCGCCGTACCCGTAGCTGCTGTTGAGCACAAAATTGCCAGAGGCGGGAAAGGCATCGGCAAGATCATAGAGGAGGGCTGTCCAGGAGGCGAATCCACCCATCGGAACACCATGGATACGAAGCAGGTGAGTCTGGTCGGGGAAAACTCCGGTGGCTCCGAGAGCATCATTATTTGCACCAATCGTCCCTGCCACCATGAACCCATGGTTGCCGATAGCGAATCCATTTGTATCTACCGCTGTTGTTGGACTGCCAGCTGTAGTAGGAAACGACAAGGCCGCTACTTGCGTGTGAGGCGCCCGACCGTAGAACTGATCACTGACAATGACGAGAACCGACTGCGCGTTATTCTCAAGATGGTCACGGGCGTTCCACGCCGCAGTGATCCCCTGCATCTCAAGATTACCAGTTATCATTCCGGCCGGTTGGGGGGGACGCTCATTCACATCTGCCGGTCGAAAGCAAGGGAATGCGACAGAAAAAGCGCCTGTTGCGGTGAGAGTAGAGCAAATTGCGTTCGCTTCAGCGGAGTCACTGACCGGAGAGATCACGAGCTCCGTAAACATCATATTGGGGCGCATACAGCTGATCTTGGCACCAACCACATTCAAAGCGGCATTAACAGTGCCAACGGTCGCGCTCCGGTTGATCACCGCTTCGAGCCGCGTGGTGACAAAGTCACCATCCCACTCGTTCTCCGGAACCGCATATGGGCCGTGATTAGTTGTTCCAGATAACGCAGAGTCGCTCTCAGACCCCGACAGTAAAATGCCGACCGGACCGTTATCCGGCGGCTTGTTGCTACCTGGGTCGGTGCTTTTGCTGCAACTGAAAGTTACTAAAAGCAATAGCAATATCCCTGTGGGGTAAACCTTTTCGGAGCACAGATTGAGAACACCTTTAGCAACCATCTGCAATTTTTCCTAATCTATAATGGGTTCCGATCCTCGTCCTGCCTAATCATGTACTACTCTCCGCAGAACAGCGATATGCTTACATTTACTCTTGCTTCATTTGGTCCGGGATTCTTTTGGGTTATTGCCGATGTATATGTCTGCGATGTCACGTCAATCCGATACACATGGTGGTCCGCGAGTTGTGAGAGATAGCCACTGTGTACAAATGGCAGTGCGTTCACATCGGTATCAAATGTGAGAAACTGTGGACTTATTTTCGCATTTGCATTTGTTGCTTGAAGCGTGTCAACAACATAAAGCGTAACTATGCACCGTGCCTTACAATAGGTCGAAGGCGTTGATTGAAGAGTGCCTCCGACGGAAAGCGTGTAGGGAACATTGAAGGGACCATCTTTGGCAAGAGCGAATTCAGTGGAACTCCAGGCGGTTACAATGTTGCTAAAGCTAAATTCACAAGCGGCCGGTATCGCCGGTGCTGTGGCTTTTGCCCTACTTATGGCAGACGACTGGCCGCTGACGCTGACGCTTGAGTTACTCCCCGTGGACGTCAGGCTGGTTTGTCCAGCCCCAAAGCTTTCAAATCTGTATCCGGTACTTATCGAGTCAACGCACGCCGAGGAGAGTGAGTCCCTGGTCTCGTCGAGTTGAATCGTCAAATTCTGTCCGAATGTAGTGTCATAGTCAGCAACTCCGAGTATTGGCACCCACGTCAACACCCAAACCATCGACGTGTCATGTCCTGTCCAAATGGGGGTACACGACACCCCGAAAAGGTCATCTCGAATTGAGTCATTGCCAGTATAGAGATCCGAAAAGGCGTAATAGAGCAGAATGTCGCGGTCGGTGACTGCGTGTTCGTCAAGGGTCGTGTCTCGTGAAGAATTCTGGTCACAGCGTATGATGTGTGCCGTCGAATACGCCGGTGGCGTATTGATATCCAGGTCAAAGGGTGCGGTCGACGGAGTCAGCATTGTGTCACCTGTGAACCCGTCACCATTCAGATCAAACCGCGAATGGTCTCTCGACCACGGTGGCGTCCTACTGCCGCGATCCACCTCGTAATACATAATCGAGTCAAGGATCATCTGCAGATCCTTCTCATCGAAAGCCATGTTGCTCCCCATATTGCCACTTCCATCCGCAACATCAAGCAAGGTCAGACGGACATCAGCGCTGGCTATCGAGTGATCCACCGACAACACCGCCTTGTACGCATCGACCCACTTGCTGTTGTAGCAGTTTTGAATGATGCCTATCGTCTCATCAACCGTGAGAGATGGCGACAATGCCCAGAGCCACCCCGCCAATGCCGCCACCTGGGGGGCAGAGAACGAAGTCCCCTCGTAGCTCCCCTGCCAGGCAACATCTGTTCCCGGACCGCAAACGCCATCCCCCATAAGACACGGAAGAGTTACATTCTCTCCGATCATGCGAACATCCGCAGGACCGCTCGAGAAACTTGACAGGTTACCGCTCCAGTCGGAAGAACCCACCGTAATCACATTGTGGAGTTTCGTCGCATATATACCCCCATTGACGATCGCTTGTGCAAACAGGGTGGTCAGCGCGGTGCTGTCTGCCGGCGTCACTTCTGTCCCCTGAAGCATCTGGAATGGATTGTCAAATCGTGTAGCCAAAGTGAACGGCGAGTTATAATCTGCGTTGGGTTGGGCTGGTGAGAACAATCCGCCGTTGCCCGATGACTGCGTGTGCAGGAAGTCACTCTGTCGGTGCGCCACCAGCGCGCGCCAGTAGAACGCATGCTCGATTCGCTGGCGCTTGGGGAAGCGAGTAAAGTCTCCGCCATAACCCCAACTCGTATTTAGAATGAACTTGCCGGAATACGGCAGTCGGGAAGCAAGATCAGTCAGAATTGCCATCCAGGAGCCAAGCCCACCCATCCCATAGCACGGAAGGCGAAGAATGTTGGCCGTATCGGCAAATGCGCCCGTTGACCCGATATCGTCATAGCGAGCGCCGATTGTACCGGCGACAGCAAAGCCGTGGTTCCCTTCAACATTACCTAAACTATCGAATATCGTGTCAGCCGTGGCGGAGCCGGCCACAAATGTCTGTGCCGGTATCTCCGGGTGAGCGACCAACCGTCCGAAATCATCCGCCACTACAATAGTCACCGGCGAACTCCTTCGGGCGACAAGTCCCCTGGCATTCCACGCCGCGGGGAATTTGGCCTCCTCAAGAGGGGTAATCCTGATATTGGCCGGGAAGCCGGGGGCTACTGCACCGTCATTGCCGGTAGTTGGATCAAAGCACGGATACGCCGTCAGGAAGGCATTTGATGTCACCAGAGTCGAGCAAATCATGTTTGCCTGATCAACGGATGACATAGCAGGCACCACCAACTCTGCAAACATCAAACCCGCACGCATACAGCTGATCTTGCCATCAACCGCATTCAGAGCAGCGTTGACGGCACCAACCGTCGCGCTCGGGTTGATAACGGCCTCGAGCCGAGTGGTGACAAAGTCACCATCCCACTCGTTCTCCGGAACCGCATATGGGCCGTGATTGCTCGTGCCGGACAGCGCCGAATCGGTATTGTTCCCCGAAAGCAGAATGCCGACCGGACCGTTGTCCGGCGGTTTGTTTGGCTCCGGGTCGGTGCTCTTGCTACAGCTGAGAATTGATCCAACGACTCCTAATAGGATTACAAATACCCCACAAAGATTAGCTCGCAGTGAGATTGCGGTATTCCGGCCGTTCATGTCACCTCTAGTATTGTTGATATACGTATTGCGGACAACCGTGTCTTAAATATCAATATGATTGCGCCGATTCTGCTGCGCATCCAGGTCAATCTCATCTGAACCACTCTGGGTTGCGTGCCAGGACATTCTCAGGAATCCTCCAGGTCTCCTTGAACCGGGTCGTGCTATTTCGAAAAGCGCTCAGCCCATAGAGGCTACTCCCAACCACTTCAAAATAACCTACTATAGCTATGTCCGGACCACCCATGTTCGCAACGAGGAAGTTCCGATCCAGCCCTCCATGCTTCACCATCATCCCATGCCCAACATAGTCGTTTTCCCCATGTGGGAACTCGCTGACATCGATCTGTACGTTCTCCCCTATATGCTGAACGCTTAACTTGCCCCACTGCCACCATTGTTTGGAACTGTTCTTCTCAAACTTCCCGTTTTTCTTCATTTCGTGCTGACCATAGGTGAAAGCGGTGTCAGTCCTCATCGGCCAGCCACACCCTTCCACCTCAAAGTCTGACCAAGTACCATCCGCAAAGAAGCAGATCCCAAATGCCTCACTGGTGTAGGCCACGTTACCGAACCACGGAATATCCCCCTTCCAGGTGTATACCTCCCCATCCCGTTTTGAACCAAAAGTTCGATCGTGCAGCTCTTTGACGACAGCGAAGTTCTCGCTGCTCAATTCCAACTGATCCAATATCAGCAAATGGTAGGTGGCTTTGTTTCCTTCTCGGCATGCAGTGAACAGATGGGTGCCATCGAAAACAGCAATTCCATGGTACTCTGTCTCCCCATATGCAATGAGAAGCTTGAACATCTGATAGATCTTACCGCGCTGAGTGGTAAAGGTCTGCCACTTAGAAAGCTTGGCCTCACCAGTCCACGTGGTTGTGTCATCACTTTTGCCAGAAATAGGGTAGGTGCCGGACAGATCGACTTCTTCAGCTCCAATAGAGATATCTTCAATATCCTTGGCGGCATGTGAAGGAGTAGATAGAACCACCATGAAAATGATGACGATGTAGCCTACCAAGAAAGAACTTTTACGCATTTTGGAACGCCTCCGAGATCCGGGTTATGAGTCCTATATGTTGGGCTGTATGCGGACTGACCAGCACTCGACTGAACTCGCATCAGCCACGAATTGTTGCCCAGTTATCTCTTCGATGCCAATTGCTGAACCAGCTTCTTCAGTTCGTCCATCTCTTTGCGGAGCGCCTGATTCTCTCGCTCCAGCTTCGTGTTTAGCTCTTTGATCGCGGCAAGAGCAATGCCTGAAGGGTCGATCGTTGAAATGGACTTGCCATCGGAGCCGACGCCGAAGGTCGCCTGAAAATCCTGAGCCGTTGGGCCGATGTGTCGGATCTCGTCAGTCTCGACCTTGTAGTTCCATTCGGATATCGGGAGTTGTTCGATCTTCTCGAGCAGTTCAGCGCCGTCGACCGGCTGAAAGTTCTCCTTGAGGTTCTGATCCGAAGCATTGGTCCAGACACCGCCGGCAGTCAAGTGAGCGCCAGAGGAGTGTTCGATCGGATTGGCGGTTCCAGCAAGGTCTAACTGGATAATCAGCGAGTTCCCGGTGCCCATCGCGTTGCTCGTGGAGAAAGTCATGCGGGCAGTTGTGGAGTCGCACGAATTCTCCGTTTCGATCGTGGTATTGGTATCGCTGTACCGGATATTATTGCCGCATTTCGTGCGATTCGCTTTCTCCTTGGCCTTCATCCGGGCCGGCATGAGGAGAGAATTGGTGAATTCGAATGTGTGTTCGGTGACAACTGAATCAGGTGTTGTGGTTGTGATGACGCGGTTCCTGTCAGCACCTGTCCCCTTACTGTTGATTGCAACGCTGCAAGTGGTCGGCAGAACAATTGAACTGATTTCTCCTTCCGGCACCCCATCGCCGTCCGAGTCAGCCTCAAGGAGAGTCGTTGCGGAAACTGAATCAGCGCTGCTGGAACACCTCAGACTTTGGCTGTTTTGCGAGGCGGTGATCTTGACATCTCCCTTCCTTGGGGTGAGTTTCAGTTGAACCTCCACGCCATCCTGGCCGCTTGAACCAAGATTTGTAACACGAATCTTTCGTTCAGCGCTTCCTTCACTAACAATGGTCGAGTCCGATGTCTCAGCCACGCCGTCACCATCGTCATCAATCGAGATCACCTGCTTGGCACTGTCAACGGATGTGCCGGTGGTAACCGATACCACCCGGCCGCTCTGCGCGCCGGTACCCTTGGTATTGACAGCGAACTGTGACATGGTCGGGACAATCGCGGAAGAGATCTCCTGCTCAGGGGAACCATCACCATCGTCGTCACAATCAAGAACCATGCCGGATGAGTCGGCCTCTGAAAAGAGCCGTGCCGATCGACTGGATGTCGCCTGATGAGAATGCAGGCGGACTGAAATACTCTTGCGGTGATTTGATGCCCTTGTCCTGACTGTGGCGGCGGCAGTCTGATCCGACTGAGAGATCAGTATTTCCGAGCTATCAGAGTTGATGCGCATCGACCCAAGTCCGACATTGGAGCCTTGGGAGTGCCCAAAATGACCAAGAGCGCCGGTAGGACTGGCGCTTTCAGCGACTACGACATCAGGAGTGCCATCGTCATCCAGATCATGGGCCGTCATTCGTTTGGCACCCGTGGCCGAAACGCTGTCGGTGATGACATAATCCTCGATGCCGTCATCATCAGCGTCGGCTTCGAAGAGAAGGGCCATAGTAGCGTCAAGACCTCCTCCTCCGCCCTTGACCGTTCCCTTCGCTCGCTGGCTCGCGGAAGAGGTTGCGCTGTGAAGACTCGATGCAGTCATGGCTTGGGCGACGGCCCGCATTCTGGTTCGCGGCTCCATCGGCGATTGTCCCGCCAGTTGCGTTTGCAGAAACAGAGTCTGGCCGGTGAAGATATCCGGCAGACTACTGCTGCCGCACCCAAGGCAGGTAGCAAACAAGCCCCGGCTCGTGGTGACTACCACCACTTCGCTGTGCAGCATGGTGCCGCCCACTGAGTCGGTCCAGACCGACAGGATCAGATCCTTTGGACCGTCCGGAACAGGATTGCTCAAAGCATCGGTGAGCTGCCCCTGGAAAGCGATCGAATCGGCGATCGGACTTGCCGAGGTGGTAGGCGCGCAAACGATCACGCACAGAATGCTGAAACATGCTGACAGATAACGCATCGTAAACTCCGAATTCCTATTTTATAAGTAATCAGTTCTTCATCTTATGTGCGGCCACGGCCGCATTAGACAGGGCCGGCCCGATTGACGCACTGGTCTGCGCGCCACTCTTTCAATCAGTTAATCACCAACGCACCAGCATGAGCGTATCATCAGGCTAGCAAGCCGCTGGATGTGCGACTCGAGTGTTGCATGCCTTAACCAATGGTTCAGATTCATGGCCTCTCGTCGGATCGTTGCCTGTCCCCAACTGTCATAGTGGCGAAAACGTTATCGTTATGGATGCCGTCGCGTTGTAATTGCTCCTGACATCGAGCCAGTACTCGCCGGGGGGGAGTTCACCTGAGGTCGAAACGCTCTGGCTAATATCCTCGAAGTCAATTATCATCCCCGTGGGGCCACCGAATCGTACCATCATTTGCGCCGATGAACCGCCCGAAAGAGTGCCCGTAGCCGAAAATGCGACGGTGCCTCCTTTTACCACGAATCCCGCGATAACAGAGGCCCCTGCGCTCGAATAACCGGTGTAGCAGTTCGAGTCTACTGGTGTTTGATCCGTTTCCTCTGTCTGAGCGGTTGCGGACACGCCAGTAATCAGGTCACCGGATGCCACATACCAGTTCAACTCCGCTTTGGCGTCGGCGAAAAATGTGGCGCTTGCACATGGAGCAGTTGCCGCAGCGTGCACATCCACTGGAGAAGCCCCCTCTGTGCCACCGGAGAAGTGTTGTTCACGTATTGTGGTGTCGGTTTGCATGGCAGGCTGCCACGAAATCACCTGCTCGGTACGTACATATGCACTCGAAGTGTACTCTGAACCCATAGCGGTCACCTGAGCGCCGCATGGCAGAAGGCTGTCACGAACTCGCGCGCTGCCAGAATAGAGACTGGAGTGCGCATAGTAATAGAGGATGTCTCTGTCCGTCACGGCAGTTTCATCGAAACTGGTGTCGGTGCAATTCGGCGGACTTACTGAAGTGTATTCCGGGGGCGTGTTAGCATTCAAATCAAATGCTGCAGCGGTTGTCCCTCCCGTCCACCCGTCGCCATTCAAGTCGAAGCGTGAGTAATCCTTGGTATACTGCGGCTCGTCGATCACATTCAAGAACGCTTCAATATCTTTCTCGTCGAACGTGCCCGCCGCGGTATCGGCGACATTGAGAATCGCCTTCCGTACATCAGCGTTCGACAATCCGTCATCCAGCGCCAGGACCGCCTTATAGGAATTGACAATACCTCTGGAATTGTCGTACGCGCTCAAGAGGAACTGCTTTGCTTGGATGGGCGTGAGAGTCCCCTTGAGGTTCATCATATAGGCTACAAGCCCAGCCGCCTGAGGCGTGGCCATGGAGGTTCCCGACGGTGTACCGAACCCATCGATACAAGTCGCATCGTTGGTCACACACGGACTGAAAACGCGAACCCCGACGAAGCGAATTTCGGCTCCAACATTGGAGAAAGCTGATCGTGTCCCGTTTAGATTCGAACTGCCGACTACCAGCGTATTGACGAGGGGCTGCAGAATGTACGGCTTTGTCGTCGCGTACAACTGTTGCAGTTGCACATACCCGAGACTGTCGGCCGCGGTATACTCTCCAGCACCGAGCCAGTCCCACGGCGAGACCATCTGCGCTGCCATCGTAAAGGGGCTGTTGTAAACTGCAAGCGAGCCTTCTCCGGGAACGCGTCCGTCATTGCCGGAAGAGGTCGCGTGGACGAACTGTGTCTGTTTGTCTCCGACTAGTTCACGCCACTTGAGCGCCAGCAGGATGCGTTCCCATTTGGAGACATTGCTAAAGGTCGGATCATTGTACCCCAGACTTGTGCTGACCACCGTCTGGCTCGTGGAAGGGATGGCATCGGCTATCTGCTGTAATTTGGCACCCCACTCTTCGGAGCCAACATTGATGGATCGGATCCTGATCAGGTTGGAGTTCCCCGGATGTATACCAGTTGCGCCGATGTCGTCGAACCTGGCGCCCAGGATACCACTTACATAGAATCCATGGTTGCCGAGGGCGGTGTTGGTGTGAGCATCGTACCTGATATCAGCGCCATCGCCTTGGATCGCCACAAATTCCTGACCGGGCAGCTCGGCATGCGGTGTGAGCCGGGCATAAGCATCTGGAACCAGGACCGTCACTCGATTATTGACCTGACTTGCCCGGCTGTTCGCATTCCATGCTGCCGGCATGTAGCAGGCCTTCAGATGCGCTATGTTGGCTCCAGCCGGATCTCCGGGAATGTCCTTTGGCGCCATCTCGGGATCGGGCTCGGCCGGCGCGGGCGGTATCGGGACATAACAGGGGAACGCGAAGAGAAATGGCTCACTCTCGGCGAGCCGCGAGGTGAGGTTTTCAATGTCCTGAACAGCGCTTACCGCCGGAACGGACAATGTCAGAAACACGCTGGCATCATCCATGCAGATGATCCGCGCATGTAGTGAGTCGAGCAAGTTGTTGACCTGACCGACCGTAGCGGAAGGACTTATCACGACAAATATCTTGTTTGCCACCAGACCCGTGGTATCACTCAGGATCGCAGGTGGCATCGCGGCCATGAAATTCACTGTCTGACCTACAGCGTTGTCACCACCGTTTCCCGACAGCAACACACCGATCAGCCCATTATCCAGCGGCTTGTTCGTATTCGAATCAGTGCTCTTGCTGCAACTCAAGGCCAGAGTCAGCAACGCGAGTAGTGCAGCGAGAGTGCATTTCGTAGTCATCTGTAAACCTTTCGTGAAATCGTCAGGATACCAGACACAATTTCACATCGCCAATCATCATGGCCCGACAAGCAGCGAGATGCTGACATCAACTTCCGCCTCTATCGGTCCCACATCTATGAGTGTCGTGGCTGCAGTAGCCACATTTGATAATGCTGTCAACCTGTACACATGATGCTCCGCCAGCGGAGTAAGCAAGTCGCTCACCACAAATGGCAGGGAGTTCACGTCACTATCAAATTTCTGAAACAGGGTCGTTATTTGTCTCGCCGCTGGCGATGCCAACATTGTTGTGTCAACAACACTTAGTTCCACGATGCAGCGGGCTCGCGGAGTCAGGAGCTGATTTGTGGGCAATACGGTTCCGTCGATCACCAGAGTGAAAGGCATGCCGTTCGATCCCTCCGCCAGGGCGAAATCTACCGAACTCTCAGCTCCTGCCCCGCTACTTACACGGAATTGGCATCCTGACGAAGTTGACGTGGGTGGCGTAGCGGTGGCGCTGCAGTTCAAGAATACCGCACCGATTACACTTAAACTCGTGCTTCCACCGCTGGCGATCAGATTGGAAGCGCTCGAAGCATCGGATCTGAATCGAAACCCGCCTGGACCTTTACACCAAAGACCGGTGTTGTGCTGGACGGAGTCTCGGTACTCATCAAGAGCGGCGGATACACTTCCATTGAAGCTTGAGTCCCTCTTGTAGATGCCTAGAATTGGCAATGCGCAGTTCACGCTGGTATATGTTGAATCGTGCCCAGTCCAAAACGGAGTACATGACACGCCTAACAACTCGTTCCGCGTGGAGTCATTTCCGGAGTACAATTGAGTAAAGGCGTAATATCTCAGAATATCACGGTCAGTCACGGCCCTTTCATCCAACGTCGTGTCGTTTGGACTTGGAGTATCACACGGTGTCACCGTTACCGTTGAATACGCCGGCGGGGTATTGATATCCAGATCGAACGGCGCGGTCGAGGCCGTCAGCATGGTGTCCCCGGTGTATCCGTCACCGTTGAGGTCGAAGGGAGAGTGGTCTTTTGGCCACGGAGGTGTCCTGCCTCCACGATCAGCCTCGTAGTAGAGAATCGAATCGAGAAACATCTTCAGATCTTTCTCGTCGAACTTCATGTCGCTCCCCTTCTGTCCATTGGCATCGGAAATGTCTAACAGTGACAAACGTATCCCGGCATCGGATATTGAGTGATCCAGCGACAGGGTTGCTTTGTAAGCATCGACCCACTTGGCATTGTAGCAGTTCATGATTATGGCGATGGTTTCATCGACCGTAAGCGATGGCGAGAGCGCCCAGAGCCACCCCGCCAAAGCGGCCACCTGAGGCGCGGCAAACGAAGTCCCGTCGTAGCTCCCCTGCCAAGCGACATCGGTCCCCGGACCACAGATCGCATCCCCCATCGAGCAGGGAAGCGTAACGTTCTCGCCGATCATGCGGATATCCGACGGACCATTGGAAAATGATGAGAGATTACCACTCCAATCAGAAGAGCCCACCGTCAGTACATTCCTCAATTTGGCTGCGTGCATACTGCCTTGCATCACGGCCCGGGCAAACAACGTATCTAGTGCGGCGCTATCCGCCGGTGAAACGGCAGCCCCCTGTAACATTTGGAGCGGGGTGTCAAACCGAGCGGTCAAGGTAAAGGGAGAGTTGTAATCGGCGTTGGTCTGACCAGGCGAAAGGAAGCCGTCATTCCCCGAAGCTTGCGTATGCAGAAAATCACCCTGTCGGTCTACCACTAACAAGCGCCAACAGAATGCGTGTTCTATCCGTTGGCGTTTTGAGAATCGGGTGAAGTCTCCGTTATAGCCGAAACTGGTATTCAAGATGAACTTTCCGGACGCGGGCAGTCGTCGGTTCAACTCCGCCATAATGGCCACCCACGAACCAGCCATGGTCATGCTGATACAAGGGAGGCGAAGGAGGTTTGCCGTGTCCGCAAATGCCCCGGTCGAACCAATATTGTCATACTTCGCGCCAATTGTGCCAGCCACCGCAAAACCGTGATTTCCGTCTATTTTCCCCCATGCGTTCAGCAGGGTATCTATTGCCCCGATCCCGGCTATAAACGTCTGGGCGGGTATTTCAGGGTGTGTCGTGAATCGAGTGAAATCGTCAGCAACAACAATGGTCACTGGAGAGTGAAGGCTGGCGGCGCGTTCCCTCAGGTTCCATGCCGCGGGAAACTTCGCCTCTTCAAGAGGAGTGATCCGGATGCTTGCCGGATAGTCCGGCATAACTGCTCCGTCATTGCCTGCGGTCGGATCAAAGCACGGATACGCCGACAGGAATCCACCGGAGGAGACCAGAGTCGAACAAATAGTCTCTGCCTGACCAACCGAGGTCAGAGCAGGAACCACCAGCTCAGTGAACATCAGTCCCGCCCGCATACAGCTGATCTTGCCCCCCAGGCCATTCAGTGCTGTGTTAACTTCACCAACAGTTGCACCAGGATTGATGACTGCTTCAAGCCGCGTGGTGACAAAGTCCCCATCCCATTCATCCTCGGGCACGGCGAACGGCCCGTGGTCGCTCGTACCCGACAAGGCGGAGTCGGTATACACGCCTGCCAGCAGAATACCGATCGGACCACTATCCGGCGGCTTGTTCGTGTTAGGATCGGTGCTCTTGCTGCAACTGAAGGCGAGAATGCTGAGAATGGCTAAAAAGAAGAAAAGGTGCCGTACCGGATGTTCTGACATACATGTCGAAAGAGACATAGGATTGTCACCTGCAAAGAAGTTATTCTATGATTTTAAGACGCCGCTATCCGAAATAGGATTCCGAATTTGGTCGGTATTGGTCTTAACAAGTGCGAGATCAGCTCCTCAGTGCGCGGGGAAAGAGCACATTGTTCTCTAAGTGAATATGCACGTGCAGCGACTGCTCAAGTGCTTCGAGGCCATGCCACAGAGCCCGCCAGGTGTTGCAGGCCTGAGCCGGGACCTCATAGTTGTCAGTCAACTCGCGCAAGTATCGGAGGGCTGTCCCAACTGAAGCGTGCTCATCTTCCATTACAGAAATCGGACCACCAGTCGCGGCACCGCGACCGGCCAGTATCATCGGGAAGAGAATCTTCTCTTCCTTTGCCATGTGACTCTGTAACTCTGACTTAACAGCGTCATACACAGCAACTAACTCAGACAATCGTTGGGGATCTTTGTCACAGTGCACTTCCAATACTTTGGCGGCCATGCGCTCCAAACGCGGCAGTTCCTCGTCAAGCGGACGATGATACGTTTCGAGAATGTGGTTAATCAGTTCATTGAGTGGCGCCATGTCCCAGCGGTGCTCTTGCACGTCAGCAGACACCAACTCCTGCGCGATCTCATCAATGACCCGCTTTACTTCTATACTTTTCTCCTGGCAGACTGCTGCAAGCGACCGTCCGCCGCCACAGCAGAAGTCGATGCCATACCGCGCAAATACGCGAGTGGCTAACGGGTGTTCGGTGGCGAGAGATGCTACAGTTGCTTCTGCGGAAATTGTCATTTTCTTTTCCTTTATAGAATCCATACGGTGTCGCCGTTTCGTTCTCTATGCTAATTGCTGATTTAGGACTCCGTTATCCGCAATATAGCCTTGAAAAAATGCCGCTTCTCAGGGAGTTTCGACGGCCGTGCGATAATATAGACCTATTCTGTCCAAAGCGCAAGCCCAAATACTGACGGTCTTCTCCTTAGTTTTTTGGGGAGGTTGGATGTCTTGAAATGCAAGGGGTTATCTATGCGGTACTGCTCTTCGCATGTCGGTCGACCATAAAAGGAAATGCTGCGAAGCACACTACCAGAGGGAGAAGCGCTTGAATAAGAGCGGTCGCCGCAGATCATGTCCGCGGCGACCGTGGGAACCAAAGAGAAAAGGAACTATGGGCAAAGCGGCAGCAGTGGACGAGGCACTGTCGTCAGATAGGCGATCAGGAGCGAAAGATCAGACAGGTCTATAGCGCCTGTTGCGTTGACATTGGCCTCATCATTACAGGGAAGTGGCGGTCGTGGCGTGACCGTCAAATAGCTGATCAGCAGAGAGAGATCCGACAGGTCCGGAGTCTCCGATAGGCTTTTGTTAACGTTCCCAGTCGAGCCAATGCAACAACCGGGAGGCAGTGATTGTCCTCCTGTGATGACAAACGCCAGGTCCAGCGACGTAATGAAAGAAGGAGGGGTCCGTATCTCAGTCCAATTGCTACCCGGTGCGTGCCCCTGATACATGCGAATCGTACCAGTTGTCGAACCAGACATACCTCCGAGTGGACCACCAGGCGCTCCCACAAAATCTATCCGATAGGTTATGTCGAAAAAACTCTCCACTTGCCAGTCGGTTGAAGGCAATTGCGTTAGCGTGGTGTGACCGGGACTCGGCAGTCCGAAATTGGTGCCGCCGGTGATGCGCAAAAGGTCAAAATCCGGGTCACCGATGATCTGCCCCTGAAGCTGGAAGAAATCGGCGGGGATAGACTGCACTGCGGCTCCTCCCCGCGGACCGGTATGCGTCTGGCATTGCAGGGGCATCAGAATATTCCGCGAAAAACCAAACATCGCTCCTGTACCGGTCATCGGCATTTCGATGAAGACATCGAAAAACTGCATATGCCCACCAAGCGTACCACCGGGTACTTCAAGGGGAGACATCATATTTATCATGCGGGCCGGGAAGTCGATGGTCGAACCCGGCGGGAGACCATCGAAAAAGGTCATCAGGTTGCCGTATCCATCGATAGGACACTGAGCCGGTAGTGTGCCAGTGGATGTGCCATTGTCCGGGGTGTAGCACGGCGTGCCGATGATAGGCTCGCGATAGGCAGCGTCATCATTAAACTGCTGAAGAGAGCTTTTCCATCCCCAGCGCTTGCCCATCAGCGAATCGATGGGGTCAAGATTCGCTTTCACGACCAACCAATAGATCTCTCCGGCTGTCTGACCGAACCAATCGATGGAATCGACCAGAATGTCATACTGGTACCACCTCTGGTGGTTCGGATGGGGGAAGTAGTTGTTGGGTGGATCGTACCATCCCTGGATTCTCAAGTCCATCGGTGTTTTGACGTAGAGACTGAAATCTTTTTCCCACAGTTTGGTGCCGGGATGGCTCCAGGGGAGAGATACTCCAGCAGGAACATCCGACCAAATACTGACAGTGAACGACGGGATGTAAGCGGTATCGTCATTCAGCCAGGAACCCCAGAAGTGGATATCCTTGATCGGCCCGGTCTCAGTGCACATAAAATCATCGCCCATCTCGCGCGAAGAGGTCGCATAGACATCCCAGCCGTTTGAATCGGGTAGCTGAGGATAGTGCATCTTGAACGTATCGCCGGGATTCCAGAACGGTCCGCCTTGCAGGAGATGGAGAGGAGAATCAGTTGTGGAACCGGACATGCCAGCGAAGGGTCCGGCTGGATTGCCCACGAAATCTAATCGGTAAGTGATGTCGAAGAAGCTGTTGACTGCCCAGTCACCTGTGGAAAGTCGGCTGAGCGTGGTGCGTCCTGGGCTTGGCAAACCGAAGAAGGTGCCGCCGGTGATTCGCAGGAGATCAAAGTCGGGATCTCCAACGATCTGGCCCTGTAATTGCGTGAGTTCAGTGAGGAATATCTGCGGCGATGTATCCGGCACTCGCGGCGCAGTATGGTACTGACCGGCCATCGGGAAGACCATGGTACGGAAATACGTGGGAAAGGCGCCAGTACCGGACATGACAAAATTGGCAGTGGCGGTGAAATCTATCACTTCTCCGCCAAGCATACCGCCGGGAGAGATACCCACCGTGGTCAGGTTCATGGAGATGATTTCGATCTTGATTTCAGAACCAATCGGCAAGCCGTCCTGAATGTGCGCCGTATCCTGATGGGTACGACACGGACAGGGGGCGGGAAGGATTATCGTCCCCGCAGCATCGGGAGCGGTGCAGGTTGCAGGTGTCAGCGCTGGTGCCGCGTAGTTGTTCGACTCGAATGGGAGAGTCAATCCAGGCTGGTTGGGTTTGGCCTGACTTTCGGTCGCGTAGCTGCTCACAGAAAGGTTGAGGGCGAACAGGAGCGCAATCGGAAGAGGTCGGACCAATGCAAGTCGATGTCGCATAGGACCTCCGTGTGTTGTTGAACAGCCCGGACTACCTTCGAAATACTGACAAACTCGTCTGCGTCGCGCTTGAAGCGTTCGGCGACATGATGTGACTGAGAAATGACGATACTGTGAAATCAGGGGAGTCGATGACTCCACCGGTATAGTATGGGGTGCTCCGGCGGGTGTCAAGCGAAAAAAAGGTTAAATTAGTCTACGACTCTAATAAAGACGGTTAGCGCCAAGAGTTGCGCTCTGCACTCCCAGGACATTCTGGTTTGGCCTCGTCAGATCGAGATATGACTCGTGCACCAATGCGATCGCGTTGAGCGTATGTCCGGTACGCGCGGAGGTCAATTGCGCGCGGGCCAAAAACCGAAATCGTTCATAGACTATGGGAAAGAGTGAGTCGATCCCCCCAGGGGCAGCCACGTCCGACAGACACGAGTAGCTGGGTGATGTGGGCTAATGGAGGGATTCGTCCAGTTCCCGATTCTCCGTTTAGCGTTGCGCCACAATACTCAAAAAGCATCTCTCGAGTCCATTGATCACAACCAGGAGGTCTGCGTCCTGATTCGAGGGAAGTAAATGATTCTGCGGACTGACCGTAGCCAAAATATGAATCAGTTTCGGTAAGTAGCCGGCGACCCCCAAGTTGACCCCTGCTCATTGTCGGATTGGCACTCAATTACCGCAAACAAAGAAATTGATTTTCGCGAACAGAACAGACTTCACCAAAAAGGTGCTGCCAGAACCAATCATCCCGCGATTGACCGGTCATCTTAAAAGGTCACTTGTGGCCGGAACGACTAGTCAGGTGCTACACCCCGGGTAGAGTGGGATAACCTGATTACCGACACATGAAATACGTGCAGCAAACCATGTAATACTATTCAGCTTCGCTTTATGGATGCTGAAAGTAGGTACACACGATCTCCGGTGATCTAGTTGTTACCCAAGTACGAAAACCGCGCTCCAGAGCCTTATCGATAAGTGGCGCGGGTTCGAACGGTGTGACTAGCTCCATTATGCTGCCCTTGGGTAATGTGCTTAACTCCTGAAGAACAACTCCCATCGGCTGTTCGCCGGCCTCGATCATCGGGCGCACGTCCAGTGATCGGGTAATCCGTTCTTTCTGGTACCACTCGGGTGGTTCAACTTGTCGAATGACCTGGGCTTCATCATTATCGTGGTAGTCGGGTTGCCCGACCGTCTGCCGAAGTGTTCTGATCAACTCCACTACGGAGACACCACCGACTCGCGCGGCTTGACTTAAGTTGGTCACCCTTGCTACCGTGCGCCGAAGAATCGGATTGCGCAACTTCTTGAACGGAGGGGCTATCTTGACAAGAACGCTTTCCAATTCAGGATACGCGTCAAGCAATTCACCGACTTTGGTCTGTGGGGTTATCAGCATCCTGGATTTTTCGGTCATGTACGCTCCTGTATATAAGCCAACAGTCGTTGCTCGCCCGATAACGATCGTTTGGTGGTCAGATCCTGACTTACCTCCAGTGTGCCGAAATACTCACCATTCTCTCCCCGAATGGCGAAGTACTCGATATGAATGAATTTGCCATGCATTTGTATCCAGAAAGGCGCACGATCTGCTTTGCCGGAGCGGAAGTCATCGATGATCCGTTGAACGATATGCACGCTTGCCGGAGGATGGCACATCTGGACCTTGCGCCCAATGATAGCCCTGTTTCTCTCAAAGATCCGCTCGCTTCCCTGAGTGAAGTACTTGACTGTATCATCCGAGCCAACGAACGTTAGATCGAACGGGATCGTGTTCAGAATCTGCTGGATCTCCAGCGGACTCAGGCTGCCACTAGGGAAATGCACTCTGTCTGATGTTGATACGGCGGTTTCAGCTTTCGGCAAACCCACCGGCCGCCATGTGGCAGTCGGATCATAGATGCAAAAGCCGATCTGTGGGCTTTGTTGGTAAACGGAATACCATTCGGTCTCATCCAGCTTATCGAGACACATCGGAAGGAATATTTCCTCTTCCTTGAAGATCATTTCCTTGATTGCGTCGATAGCCGGACGCAGTAATAAGTCTATTATCCCCTTCGCGTCGCTGGCCGACACTTGACCTTGGTAGTTCAGTCCTTCGAGCGCAGCCTTGATCGCAGACCGGACCTCATCATCTTTTCCCCACATCACCTTCGGCGGACCGGTTATTCCTTTCCGTTCCAGATAGGGGAATATCAGATTCTCTTTGCGGCTGTAATGCTTGCTCACATCAGTCAGTCGGCTGAAACGAAGACGCAATTGTCCGAAGGCCTCGGTTGCATTGCTGTCATCGGTCATGGCCCCGATTTCGGCAAGGAGCTTATCAGTCAACTGGAGTTCGCCGGCCAGCGCTTCATTCTCTTTCTTGAACGTATGAACAGGATGACCAGCCGGCACGCTCTGTATATCAACGCCTTCAACCGCACCTCGCATGGCAGCCGAATGCAGGTCACACATCTTGAGTATTTCCTCAGTCGGGATCCCGTCGGCGATCAGTTCCTGCTCAACTTCAACCACTTCGTGATAGGGTACTCGCCCCAGTAATCTCAACAACTGAGGTTTTACGTGTTCGGGTGCGGTGCCGTCGTGAAGTTGCAGGATCAGGTGTTTTAAAACGGCTCTCCGGGCTTTGGCATTGTCTATGAGTTCGCTCATGTAATATCTCTCCTTCAGTTCAAGGTCAGCCCCTGTACAAATTACTCCCCTGTCACACTTTCCTCAAAGGGGAATTTCGGAATCGCAACTGGACAGCGCCTTGACACAAATCAAGAGTGACAGGAGTACCGCACAAGGAGCTGCAACGCCTCTCTCTAACTTCCCCGATGACATGAACTTGGGCACCCAGGAAGGATAGAGGATTGTTTGGATATTGTCAGAAAGGAATATCGACTTTAAGAGTCCAATGTTTGGAAGGTGGACGGGGGGAGATCGGCTGAATCAAAGCGGGGTTGACAAGACTCGAGCTCGATCAATTCGGCATGCAGAATTCTATTTCACTGTTACACTGACCGATCGCGCTTAACGTGTCCTCACGAAGCCACCGTCGCGAATCCAGCGTGACGAAATCGTGACGTTTCCCGTATCAAGATATTCTATCTTATTACAGGATTTAGGGGGGTGGACGGGGGTTCGGGGAATTCGTCCGGCCCTGTCGTCTTTGTACTTGATTGTATGATATTGAATTACAACAAGTGGAGGTGGGGGGAATCGAACCCCCGACTCGCTATGTGACACAAGGACTTACGGGTCATTGTGACCAAATTGTGACTCTTTTTTGCGGATGAACGTCCAGTCGACCAGCGAGTGGACCTGATGTTTCATTCCGAGAAATTGCCGCTGTAAATGCGACAGACTACTTCGTTCGCCCGACCCACTCACTCTTTTAAGGAAATGCATTTGACAGCATTCGAGCTTAGTACTGTATTAGTAAGTATGCCGAAGAAGAACTCGACAGTACCATCGGCTCACGTGAGGAAAGCCGTGCCGGCCAAAGAAATGCGTCGGAGTCTTTCGCGCAGCCACAAAGCACTGGAAAAGGACCTGCAGCTTCGTTCCCACGAGCTCGCTGAGCGAATGAAGGAGTTGGGAGTCATTCATTCAGTCTCAGATCTCTTTGCAACAAAGAGTGTTGAATTGGGCGAGATTTTCCAGCGAGTAGTGGATCTTTTACCATCGGCGTGGCAATATCCTGAATTTGCCTGCGCTCGAATAGCTCTCGGGAATCGTATCTTCCAAAACGCCAGTTTCCGGGAACCGCAATGGCGAATCCAGGAGCCCATCCTTGTCGACTGTGACAAAGTTGGCACCCTGGAAGTGGGATACTGCGAGTCTCTGCCTGACGGCACCCCGCCCGCGTTCCTTGTCGAGGAAAGGGATCTCCTGGTCACCCTGGCACGGCGGTTGGCTGAGGCGTATTCACTCAAGGAATCGCAGCTTCGGCTGTCGACGTATCAGGAACACCTTCGCTCGCTGGCATCCGAGTTGACCCTGGCCGAAGAGCGTGAACGTCGTCAACTGGCCCTGCACCTTCATGACAGTATCGGCCAGGGGCTGGCAGTTGCCAAATTGAAGTTGGAGACGTTACGAAGCCTGTTGGCGGAGGAACATAAGGAACGGGTGGAGAATATCATCGAGCTCCTCCAGCAGATCATCGGCGAGACCCGTTCGATCACGGCCGAGATCAGTCCGCCGATCCTTTATGAACTGAGCTTTCATGAGGCGCTGATATGGCTTGCTGACCATTTCCAGAAGCAGTTCGGGATCACTATAGAGGTCAAAGACGTCAAGCAGGAGCTTCTTCTTGGTGAGGGTGTGCGGGTCATGCTGTTCCGCTCAATTCAAGAGTTGTTGACGAATGTGGTCAAGCACGCTCAAGCGACGCGAGTAGAAATACGGGTTGATCGCGAAGACAACGCCATTCACGCCTGCGTGGCGGACAACGGTGTCGGCTTCAGTTCCGATCGTCAAAGCAAGTTTCCCTCAGCGAGTGGCGGATTTGGCATTTTCAGTATCCGCGAACGGTTTGCCCATTTGGGCGGACGAATGACAGTCGAGTCTGCTCCAGGCAAAGGGGCGAAGGTACACCTATGGGTCCCGGCAGTGGACCGGGTCAATGCATGAGAGGTGGAGCACAGGTAGATGAAGATCCTTCTGGCTGATAATCACCGGCTTTTTTGCGAAGGCCTGCGCGTGTTACTGGAAAAGCAACCACATATGGAGATTGTCGGCGAAGCCAACAATGGTCGTATGGCGGTGCGGTTGTGTCGGGAATTGTCACCCGACCTGGTAGTAATGGATGTTGGCATGCCCGAACTGAACGGCATCGACGCCACCCGACAGATAAAAACAGAAATGCCCCATATCAAAGTCCTGGCGGTCTCCATGCACGCGGATCGCCAGTATGTGGGAGGTATGTTATCAGCCGGAGCATCCGGCTATGTTCTGAAAGACAGCGCGTTCACCGAACTCAACGAAGCCATTCGCATTGTGACGAGAGGTGGACGCTACTTGAGCCCAAGTATCGTCGATATCGTAGTTGAGGATTATGCTCAGCGCTTATCACCGGCGCTGAGTTCGGCCCTTCAGAAATTGTCGGTGCGTGAACGTGAAGTGCTTCAGATGATCGCGGAGGGGAACACGACCGTGGATATTGCAGCCAAACTTAATGTCAGCCGAAAGACCATCGAGACCCACCGCAAGAACCTGATGCTGAAATTGGAGATCAGGAATGTAGCGGAATTGACAAAGCTGGCGATTCGAGAAGGCCTGACCTCACTCGATACATCCGACGATTCGACCGCCTGACACGACTGTGACCGCCAGGATCCACGGCAGTCCCGAGACTGCCGTGGATCCTCCATCAGCACCGGGACATCGTCGCCACCCCGGCACGTTCAACACTTGGTGCGACATATGAGCGGTGGAAATCACTCAGTTTGTGCACGAGTTCCTGAATATCCTCGCGAGGCGGCAAAAACGTCATGCGGAAGTGATAGGTCCCCGGCTTCTGGCCGAAACCCGAACCGGGAACCACACAGATACCCGTCTTTTCCAAAAGCGCCAGACAGTACTCCATTTCCCTTTTTTCAACGTAGGCCGCTAGCCTATCCGGAGACAAGTGCGCGGGATCGATCCCCTGCTCTCTGGGCAGTTCAATGCGCACAAACGCGTACATCGCTCCCTGAGGAATATCTACCGACATCCCGGGGATCTGATTAATGCCTTCACCGAGGATACGAGCCTTGATCTCAAGTTCCCGCAGAATGGACGCGCGTTCTTCGGCATAGGTCTCATAACTCCGCTCTCCAGGCTGGGGTGGAGAGACCATCAAGTAGGTGGCAATCTGGCCCGGTACGTTCGCGCAGAGGCCGATAGACTGCAATTTGATGAATTCGGCGAACACATCCGCGGGCACATTGCGCACTTCCATATAGCCGCCCCGGTGGCCGCATTCTCCCAGAAACCCCTTTGAAACAGAGTGCAGGCTAAAGAGCGGCACATTGGTTACGCCGAGATGATTCATCACTTTCGCGAACGAATGAAACTTTCGCCCGTTTCCATAGACATTCTCCTGGTAGACTTCGTCGGCAATTATCGCCAGACGATGGCGCCGCGCAAAGGCGATGACCATCTGGATATTCTCCACACTGAGCACCGCTCCGGTAGGGTTGCCCGGGTTGATCACGACGATCCCCACCGTATTGATCCCGTTCTTTTTTGCCGTGACAAGACTGTCTTCAAGCGTCGATAGATTCAACTGCCAATGTTCTTCATCATCAAGCAGATAACCGATCTGGCGGCCGCCGTACAGCTCCAGAGTCGCGCTGTAGAGAGGGTACTGCGGAATCGGGATCATAAAGCCGTCGCTTTTCGTTCGAATGAGGGCGGCGAGAACAGACTGCGCCGCCTTGCTGGCGCCATCGGTAAGAATGACGTGAGCAGGATCGGCCGTGATGCCATCTCGTCTGGCAATGAAATCAGCGACAGCTTTGCGGATAAACGGAATACCCGCGCTCTGGCTGTATGCCCCCATCCCATGCGGATGTCGGGCGAGAATCGACTTCGCCCGTTCGATGATATCCCGCGGAAAATGCCGAGTGACATCAGCGTTCTCCAGCAGGTCAGGATACTCCAACAGACAGAGGATCTGGCGCAGGTAGGTGAGCGGCTTCTGCTTGAGCGCCTGGGGATTGCCGATATTGCAGTAGATGACCTTCTGACCGGCTTCCTCAAGTTCCTGCGCCCGTTGCACGATCGGGCCGCGCACGGCATACTTCGCCCGCAACAACCTCTCATTGAGTTGTCTGGTCGAGAGTGTCATACTCTGACTCCTTCGAGCGGTCGAGCGCTCTCCACATTCTCCAGTATTTCGCCAACCGTTTTTGCGGCGTCTCCGAATAACAGAATGGTGGTTGGCTCATCGTAGAGCGGATTGGGAACACCGGAGTATCCCGGTCGTTCGTCGAGATTGAAGACCAGGACATGTTTGGCCTCATGGGCGTTGAGAATCGGCATGCCGGAGATCGGCGTATCGGTCTTCATAATGGCCGCGGGATTGACAACATCGCACGCTCCGATGACCAGTACGACGTCCGTCGACTTGAACTCCTCATTGACATCCTCCATCTCGCGAAGCAGTTCATAATCGACGTCAGCTTCGGCCAGCAGAACATTCATATGTCCAGGCATGCGACCGGCGACCGGGTGGATGGCAAAGCTGACCCGCTTGCCCGACTCCATCAATCGTCTGGACAGATCTGCTACCTGGAACTGCGCTTTGGCGAGCGCCATGCCATATCCCGGCACGATGATCACGCTGCTTGCCTCGCGCAGGATCTCCTTCGCCTGGTTCATTGACTCCGACAACGTCCGTTCCACTCGCGTGACCTGGTCGAACCGCTGTTCCGGCATCTTCCCGCTCTTCGGTCCAAGTGCTGTTTTCGCCCCTGATAGGACTTTAATGAAGGAACGGTTCATGGCTTTGCACATGACAGCTGTCAAGATAGACCCTGAGGCGGCCACGGTTGCTCCGCACGCGATCAGGAGTTGGTTTTTGATCACTATGCCGCAAAACGCGGCCGCCAGACCCGCCGTGGCATTCAGGAATGAGATCAACACCGGCATATCAGCCCCGCCAATTCGAATGGAGAAGAGCCATCCGAGAAATGCCGATGAGACCAATACTCCGATAAGCAGGGCCACTAGGGCGGTACCGGGTGAAACCGCCGCCATCAGGCACAGGCCGCCGATGACACCAAGGACGATCAGTAGCGCGAAATTATGGTGGGCGAGGATGGTCGGTGTTTGTCTCACCTTGGCGGCGAGCTTTGCGCTGGCTAGCATACTTCCGCTAAACGTGGCCGCGCCGATGATAAGTCCCAGGTAACCTGAGACTTCGCCGAGCACAGTTAGTTCCGCGCCGGATCGGGTCAATTCAACGAACGCGATCGTGCACGCGGCGACGCCTCCCGCTCCATGCTGGAACGCCACCATCGCGGGGATCTGGATCATGGTGACCCGCATGGCCACTACGATACCTACCGCTCCACCAATGAGCAAAGCCGCCAAAAGCCATGGCAGATCAAAGATCTGGTGAGTCGCGGTCACCAGAACGATTGCCGCAAGCAACGCCGCAGCGGCTATGAGATTTCCCCATCTCGCCCCGCGCGGAGAACGGAACAATGTAATGCCTACGATCAGTAGGACAATGATCAGTAGCTCCAAGAGGAACTTCACTATGCTATCCATGTGTAACTCCACATTCGCTGCCCGTTCGTCCTTACCTCGCCTGCCGAACCTGTCTGTTCACGTTCGGCAGAAAAGGATGGTAGCGCACGGTCCGGGCAGACAATTGGTTGGTGTGCCTCTCCCCGTTCACAGCCGGACAGCGCCTGAACAGATCCGCCAGAGTGCTGATGACGGTCGAGATGTGCTGATCCGTCGAACCAGCCTTCCACGATCTCCGGGGACGGAGTGTCAGGCGCGGCCAGAGCTGTGAGTGTCATTATCGGTCCTCGGCCTTTGCGTGGTTGGCTTGCTGTGTTTTGAACAGCCGAGTCATCCGATCGGTGATCATGAAACCACCGATCAAGTTGAAAGCCGCGGTCGCGAGAGCGAGCATACCGACAAGAATAGAGCCGGTGTCGGACTTCACCGCGAACAGCAGGATCGCTCCCAGGATGGTCACGGCAGAGACCGCATTGGTCATTGACATCAGCGGTGTGTGCAGGAGTGGGGGAACCCGCGAAATGAGCAGGTACCCCACGCCGAACGCCACCGCGAAAACGGACAACATCAAGATAAGGTCAGACACGATTCTTCTCCTTTGTTTTGGTCACTTCGCGGCCACGCTTTCGCGCATCGCCTCCAAGGCCGGCTCATAGACGATCTTGCCATCGCTGGTCACCTGTGAGGTCCTGACGATCTCATCGGTGAGGTCCGGCGACTGCGATCCATGCTTGAACATGTTCTCGATGTAGTAGTACATGTTGTTGGCGTAGAGCCACGAGGACTGCATGGGCATACGACCAGGGAGGTTCTGCACGCCACAGACGCGAACATCATGCTTCACGACATCCTGCCCGGGACGGGTCAACTCGCAGTTACCGCCCTGGTCAATGGAAATGTCGATGATCACCGAGCCAGGCTTCATGCACGCGACTGCCTCGTCCGTCACGAGGATAGGCGCCAGAGAACCCGGAACGAGAGCCGACAGGATCATGATGTCGATCTGGTGGGCAATATCCTGAATGGCCTTCTGCTCCTGCAGCAACCAGGTATCAGGGAGTTGCTTGGCGTACCCACCATCGGCGATCGCAAGACCGACAGGAACCTCGAACCCTTCGACCTTGGCGCCAAGACTGGCGGCCTCCTGTCGGGCCGATTCGCGAATATCCCAAGCCTTGACCACAGCGCCAAGGCGCTTGGCTGTAGCGATCGACTGCAGACCGGCTACACCGGCTCCGACGACCAGCACGGTCGCCGGTTTGATGGCGCCGATCGCCGTTCCCACCATCGGGAGGAAACGCGGCAGGTACTCCGCGGCATCGAGCACTGCTCGGTATCCAGCTACCGTGCTCATAGAGGTTAGCGCATCCATGCGTTGCGCGCGAGAGATCCGCGGGATGCCATCCATCGTGAACGACAGGATACCGCGGTTGGCCAGCTTTCGGACCATCTCATGGCTGTCCGGTGAGGCGGGATGCAGAAACGTCACCAGCGTTGCCGAACGAGGCATCATATCTACTTCGTGTTTGCCGACAACTTCATTGAAGATAGGCTGCTTGACCTTGAGGATCAGGTCAGCCATGTCAAAAAGTTCCTGTACGTCCGTAACGATCTCAGCGCCTGCCCTCTTGTACGCTTCATCGGACACGAAAATGCCTTCGCCGGCGCCAGCCTGGACCGCGACATCGAAACCCTTCCTACGGAATTTCTCCACCGTTTCCGGAATGGCTGCAACTCGCTTTTCAGCGTGCAGAATCTCTTTGGGAACTACTATTCGCATATCATTCTCCTTATTGCTTGTGTACTATCCAACTAGCCTCGTTGACCTACTAACGATTGACGTCCGGCGCTGTGCTGGCCTAACATGCCATCGCAGACCCGACTCAGCGCGCTTCTGAACTCGTCGATAGTGGAGAATCTCCACTCGTGCTGCCATATCATGTGGCTGACTTCATGGCCGGAATCACCGATGAACGCTTCACCCAACTTCCAGGGTGACAATGAAAGGATAAAACGCTGATCGGAGAGATGGGCTGGTAGAAGCACGAAATTCCGGAGTGACTGCAGCCCTTGTTCCAGCGGCATACCTTCGGTCCCGCGAAGATACCATTCCGGATTTGGCGTCCCTTCGCACGGCTCACCATCGTACCAATGCAGCGTAACCAGAACCGCTGTGCCATCATGCCAAACGGGCAGGACGCCGTGAATCTCTGTCCGCAGTCCGTCAGACGAGTAACCAGCGGCTGAGACACCTAGTGCAGCTATCGGCTCGCGCAGTATCGCGGTACCGGGCTGGCTGCCTCTGTCCGAAGACGTCGAAAGATTCTCAAACATCTCCATCGTAGAGGGAGCCTGATAGGAATAGACGGGAAACTTGATGGTGTTCGGCAGTCCACCGTCCGCGTGCTTCTGGATGAAATCCTCAGAGGACAAGCCTGCAACATGACGCTTGACGCCGCTGGTGGGGACCTCTACCTGCACAGGCCTGCCCGTCCAAATGGGGAATTGACATGGAGCCAGTTCCGAATAGGTTGCCTGTACCACTGTTTCCCCAGCCCTGATCAGCACATTGGTTGAATTGCCGTGCTGTTTCAATACCTTTGCCTCGACTCGCTTGTTCTTCATTTCCACTTACCTCCATCACATTGTAGGGCCCGAAAAATCGTTATCCCAAATACTCTATGTCTCCGTATCTCAACTTCCAGTCCACAGCTCGGTGGGGAACACGAACTGGTTGTTTCCTCTGTTAGGAATTAACGGCATCTCTGGAATAGCGGATATCGGGCAAGGCCGGATAATCCGACGGGTTTGGCCTGAAAGTCAGCACGGTATTCGGAGGATGGTACATCCTCCGCCGGCGTACTTCAGCATTGCCGAAGGATGAGTTCTGATTAGGTCAGGAGGAAAGAGAGCTAGGGGATTCCCCTAGTCCAGAGGGTCACAGTTTGCCTGTGATTGATTCACCACCCGCTCTGGTCGCGGAGAGTGAAATCGATCGAACATGCTCGCATGCTTGCGATTAGAGCTCGACGGAGCTACATGTTGCTCACCGCGGTGTATAGTTTCTGCATGCGAACATCCGTGGCCGAAATGACATCCGCGCAGTCCTTCAATTCTCGTCTCATCTCCTCGCCCTGTGTTTCTATAAGTCGATAGGCCAGCTCATGCTCCAACGATGCCCAGAAATCCATAGCTATCGTGCGAAGTTGAATCTCGACTTTGACCGATTCCGGACCTGTCGAAAGGAAGACTGGGACCGAAATGATCAGATGAAGACTGCGGTAGCCGTTCGGCTTCGGGTTTCTTATATAATCAATTTTCCGCACCAGTTCGATATCACTTTGCGACGTCAACAGGTCAGCCACCAGGTAGAGATCATCCACATAGGAGCAGATAACCCGCACCCCGGCGATATCGTTGATATTCTGGCGTGCCGACGCGAGGGTCAGTTCGAAACCTTTTCTGGCCAGCTTTTCCATGATACGTTTGGGAGTTTTTACACGAGCGGTGACGTGATGGATTGGGTTATGATGGCGGCTGTACTTGAATTCGTCATTCAAATTCTCCAACTTGGTGACAATCTCCCGGGTGGCCGACAAATAGATGTGTTCGGTTGCCAGGAAGGCGCGCAACTGTTCGGAGAGTTCCTCTCCCAGCGTGCCGTCAAGCATCTTGTCGTACAAATACGCCGCTTTAGAACGGTCGATCGGTTGCATGTTTTCCACCTCCATTAAGCCTAGACTACGGCAGGCAGCCGTAGTTGGTGAGGATCCACTGCCGTGATCTCGAACACATTGCGCCAAGACTGGTATAGTATGGCGACGGACAAATAGCAAGAGCTACTAAACAGGAGAGGTTGGTGTACGGAGCCCGAATCGGCGTAGCAGTAATTGGGGCCGGAAGGATGGAGAGACCGTTGTTTTCAAACGGCCGGCCCGCATGGCGTGTGGCCTGGTGGGGGTGGAGACGTCGACCCTCAATTTACGCAGCGGAATAGCGACGTATGTGACATTGCGACAAAGCCAGGATTACTCCTGCATGTCATTCACACTCCTCAGACCGGGTTTAGGCAGCCCCATGTCCTTCCAATCCTGCCGCCTTCTGATATCGGTGTTTCTACTCTGCGACAAAGAGTTGCAACGATGTTGAAGCAAATGGAATGAGACCTCTTCCCGAGCCATTGGTCTATTGACTTGAGCTTTGCAGTCGGTTAAGTTGTTTAGACACTCGTGTTGACTGTGGATGCCGATCCTAGGCATATTCCAGTTGGCCCCGATAAATGATCCTTCTCAGCTGAGCGCAACTCCAATTCCGATAGCGCTGCTGTACCTTCTAAAAACTTTAATAGAGAGAATCAGATGACACTCCTATCCGGAAAGGTTTCAATCATCACCGGAGGCGGGTCCGGGATTGGCCGTGAGATCGCGATGAAGTATGCGATTGAAGGCTCGAAAGTGGTAGTAACTGATCTCGACGAAAAAGGGGGACGCGAGACAGTCTCCATGATCGAGGCAGCAGGAGGTGCTGCCAGTTTCGTCAAGGCCAATTCCTCAGTTCCTGCAGACCACGACCATGTGGTTGGAGAGACGGTGAGACTATATGGGGCAGTTCACATCGCAGTCAACAACGCCGGAATCGGCGGTCCCTCGGCGCCAACGGGAGAATATCCGATTGAGGGCTGGGATAAGGTGCTGTCCATAAACCTTTCCGGCGTTTTCTACGGAATGCGATACCAGATTCCGGCCATCTTGAAATCGGGAGGTGGCTCGATCATCAATATCGCGTCCATTCTGGGCCAGGTTGGCTTTGCAGGCTCGGTTGCGTACGTTGCCGCCAAACATGGGGTCGTTGGATTGACTCAGAATGCCGCTATTGAGTACTCCGCACAGAACATCAGAATCAATGTCGTTGGTCCAGGTTTCATAAATACGCCACTCATACAACAGAATATGACACAAGAGGCACGAGCAGCTCTCGTGGCGCTCCATCCGATCGGACGGCTTGGTGAAGCATCCGAGGTTGCCGAACTTGTTCTGTGGCTTGGCTCTGACAAAGCATCCTTTGTCACTGGTGCATATTACGCAATTGATGGAGGATACTTGGCACGCTAAAACTCAAACCAGACATTAACGCAAAGAAGAGGAGATGTAAAACATGAGGAATATTCCAGAATTCACAGGACTGTTCGCAACGCTCCTGATGGTAGTGATTGTTACATCCCTAACCAACTGTTCGGCTGACAAAGGCGGCTATACGCCGGAAATGCAGGCCAAGATCGATTCCATGCAGGCGGTCTTAAGTGCCATGGCTACCGGTGAATCGACCTTGAGCAAGAACCTTCAAACTTTTGACACCCTGGACTTCACCATATTCACCAATCAGGAATGGGTCCGGTTTCACGAGAGTCATGCGTCGGATATCATAGTTAACTGGCCGGATGGTCACCACACCAATGGGCTCGAACGACATATTGAGGATCTCAAGGCGATGTTTGTGTATGCTCCGGACACCCGCATCATGCAGCACCCCATTCGCTTCGGGGATAAGAGCGGCGAGTGGACTTGTGTGACTAGTTTCATGGAAGGGACTTTCTCGAAACCTATGCCAATAGGAGACGGCAAATTCATTCAACCGACCGGAAAAACGTTCAAGTTGCCAATGTGTACGGTGGGACACTGGAAGAACGGGGTCATGATCGAGGAATCATTGTTCTGGGACAACCAAACGTATATGAATCAAATAGGTCTCGGCAATTGAACCAGCTTCGAGTGGTTGATCCGGCCTAACCAGAACCGAGGAAACAATTAATGTCATTACGACCTGTTAGGAAACTCAGCAAAGCGAAGCCGACGATCGAAGGCGCGGGTGTTCAACTCCACCGCGCCTTCGGATTCGGTGATCCCCGAGAAGTTGACCCATTTCTGTTGCTCGATGATTTCCGCAATGATCGACCCGAAGAGTACCTGGCCGGGTTCCCCTGGCATCCCCATCGGGGGATCGAGACTATCACCTATGTTTTGGCCGGCACCGTTGAACACGCCGACAGCATTGGCAACAGAGGAGTCATTTCCCCAGGAGATATCCAATGGATGACCGCCGGTCGAGGCATTCTCCATCAGGAAATGCCAAAAGGGGACGAGCGTGGTCGGATGCATGGCTTTCAGCTCTGGGCAAATCTTCCGTCAACCCTCAAAATGACCGACCCGCGATATCAGGAAGTGCATTCCGGGGATATCCCTGAGGTCACTGAAGATGACGGGACAAAGGCACGAATCATCTGCGGAGATTTTTGGGGGAAGCGAGGTCCTGTAGAAGGGATCGCTTCTGATCCGGTCTATATTGATGTATTCGTTCCGCCTGGAAAACGGAAGACCATTCCGGTTGAAATGAGAAGTCAGGCTTTTGCGTATGTTTTTGCCGGGGACGGAAAATTCTGCAATGCGTCAAAACCCCTCGCTGTCCCCACTGAAGGGTCCGGCTGGTTTGAAGCAACGCCACCGACGACGGCGGATAACCGATCCCTGATTCTCTTCGATACTGGCGATGAGATCAGTGTGGAAGCCGGGGGAGATGGAGTGCGCTTTCTCTTGGTCTCGGGAAAACCGCTCAGGGAGCCAGTGGCCTGGTATGGACCGATCGTCATGAATACACAGAAGGAACTGCAGGTAGCATTTGACGAACTCAATAACGGGACTTTTCTTAATAAAAAGCCTACGGAGATTTCCGATGGAGGGATTTCAGAAGGTCAGCGCCACGGTATGGATCGCCGTATCCAAAGGGAGTAGAGATGAGTGAATACAAAATTGCGGTAATGGTCGGCAGCCTTCGGAAAGATTCTCTTAATCGTAGGCTTGCGAATGCCATCATACGTTTGGCCCCACGTGACTTTTCATTCGAGTTCGCTGACATTAGCGAATTGCCTCTATACAATCAAGAAGACGATGCTTTCCCCGTTGATTCGGTCAAACGTTTGAAGGCACAGATCGCAGCCGCCGATGGCGTTCTATTTGTCACACCAGAATACAACCGTTCCATACCCGGCATTCTCAAGAATGCGATCGATCAGGGTTCACGCCCTCACGGCCACAACTCCTGGAGCGGAAAGCCCGCCGGTGTGCTTGGCATATCTCCTGGTGCCACCGGCACTTCAATGGCGCAACAGCATTTGCGTAACGTACTTGCACATCTCGATATGCCGACGCTTTGTCGGCCCGAAGCATTTGTTCAGATGAGAGATGGGCTGTTTGATGACGCCGGCAATATTGGCGCGGCCAGTGCGACGTTTATGCAAGCCTGGATGGACAAATATGTTGTCTGGGTAAGGCAACATGTATCCTGACACTAAATGGTTGAGTGAGAGCTGTGAGCCATCAGACACACTGTTTGACATTGCTCATATATGATTGAAATGGACCTAATTTGGTGGAGGTGGGGGGAATCGAACCCACGACTCGCGTTGTGGCACAAAGACTTACTGGCTATTGTGACCAATTTGTGACGCTTTTCTGAGGCATAGGAATCGTTAAAGTGGACTCGTCAAGTCCGCGGAATTTGTGAAAACGGGCAGATCTTGTGACCTGCCCGTCATATCGTCCGGATATTTGAATCTCCCTATTTGATCAGCAGCATCTTCTTGGTCTCAGTAAACTCACCTGCTGTCAGGCGGTACATGTAGACGCCACTGGCGTACTGGCTGGCATCCCATCGAATCGTATGAGTTCCGGCCGATTGATCGGTATTGACCAGGGTCGCCACTCGTTGACCGGTCAGGTTGTAGACTTCCAATGTCACGTGTGCGGCTGTCGGAAGGCTATAACTGATCTCGGTCGTCGGGTTGAACGGGTTTGGATAGTTCTGGGAAAGCCCGAAGTCAGTTGGCAGAGCCGCTTGCTGGTCGCGCTTGTACCAGATATCCTCGATTGACTCGGGAATCTTCCCCACGCCAACCTGGACTCCCGTGTTCACCTGCGAGGCAATAGAAATCGCACGGCGGTATTTCCAAAGCGAGTCAGAAGCCGATTCGTATATCGCCATCATATCAGACGGCGCACCATTGACCAAGTAGTCACAGTAGGTGATTGCCTGGCTGACTGTTCGACCATCGGAAGAGATCACCTGGGCCTGGCTGATCTTCCCCGAGGCCACATTCAACATCATGGTCATCAGCTCGGACTTAGCATACCGGGCCTGGAAGTGCTCGGTTCCGCCGTTGCTCTCCATCAGGAGGAGCCCACGGAGGACATCGAGGCTGTCCATCTGGCTGGCCGGCTGAGGGACGGTGTAGAAGTCCACCGGGTTGATGGTGTTGTCGTTGAAGTGTTTCTTGATCAGGCCGGTGAACCGGGCAAAGTCGGACACCTTGTAGTCGAGAGGAGCTCCAATGAACGCCTTGTAGGCCAGGTGTGCCCACCAGCCGCGAGACTTCTGCTGAGGGATAATCTGGTACTTCGTCAATTCGAAGTTGACCTCGTGCGGCAGCCCCATGACGGTGATCTCCTTGGTGTCGGAGTCAGCCTTGAATCCGAGGGGTGGGGCGATTGAGACGACATAATCCCCGTTATCCAGACCGCCGAAGATGTATCGGCCATCTGAGCCGGTCACTGTCGACCCGACAACCGTTCCATCCCCCTTACTGAGGGTCACAGGTACGCCAGCGACAGATAATCCTGCTGAAGATACCGATCCTGAGATAGAGCCGGTGTCGAGCGTCGAGAAGAGGTAGCCAAGTGTCGGAATCTGTGATACTGGCACTGCTGTCGCAAATTGTACAAGTATCTCGCCGACCATAGCAAAGAGTGTGTAAACTGAAGTATCTGCCACTCCGGGACGAGGAACCGCACTTATGTGATACACACCCTTTTTTGGGAAAGGTACTGTGATTGTGGCGCCCGTATCATTTGGGAACAGCTCATCATGCTCATATGTCGCAAACGGAATTGTACAATTGTTCAATTCGACTACAAGCCCATCTGGGTCCGTGACTTTCAAGTCGACCGGCGATGCCACACATATCTTCAGTACGTCGTCTATGGCATGACCGTCGATCATGAATTGTACGTCGTCTATCTGTGCTTCAGAGCCTATACCATCGCCATTATAGTCGACTATTTCGAAGCGCAACGTTCTGGTGCTACCAGCATATGCCCCTAAGTCAAAGTTGACCCAATGCCCCCAATTGCGGATTTCTGTGCGAAGCGATATCTTTCCAATTGAGTTATCGTCTATAGTCACAACCAGACTGTCTGACGGCCGATTGCTCGAACCCACATCAGTGTTTGGAACTCTTAGCTGAAAGCGAAGATGAGTTGCATTCTTGGGTATGTACATGATGTTATGGGTTCGGGCTTCATTGTTCCGGTCAAGTTCCAAGTGCCCCCAGTCCACATGTCCATTCCCTCCACCACCTTGATTCTCCCATCCAGGGACAAAGATTAGCTCGGGCGCAATGAAATTGCCATTAAATACCTTGTGGACTGCATACCCAAGGTCATTACCTAGTGATATTGTATTCTTAGTCTCTATTCCTTCAATAAATTGGTTCCCATATCGATTGGACAAATTAAATCCGAGAGTCGAGCGCATTGTCTGCTCTCCCGGCAAGAGTATTGGGTACCAATTGCTCGGATCGAATACAATATTGTCTCCGTCGCTGCAGCTCTTTCCGTTGGCAGTACAACTTCCATCAATAGTACCATAGTACCAGGCATGAACCGCGCTATGATAATTGTGCACCGATGATCCGATTACATCGAAGGACTCTTCTCTCAATAACTGAGTGAGATTGATGGCGCTATCATTTCCGGGGTAAGTGCGAAGACCGTTCAGTACCTGAACGGGAGGCTCAGGAAAGCACCTCCCCTGGTAGTAATTGTCCGACCATGCAACATTAGCCCAGCAGACAACACCGGCTGGAGAATTGAGAGGTGGCATTAAGCCTATATTGACATAGTTGTCAAATGCTGTAAGCGGGTCGCCGATGCAGTCTCCAGTCTTCTCGTCCCAAGGATGCGGGTCTAGAGTAGTAAGGTGAATTTGCGAATCAAGAGCTACGCCACTCGGTAGCTCATCTGAGAGTGCGAGTACTCCTAGACGCTGAATACATTCGCTTGCAACCACTGCACCTCGGCTATGTCCGACAAAATGCAGATTGTTCAATTTCCACTTGCCTTCCATTGCACCTTGCAAGAGTATTGCGCTTAGAGCATCAGCGGCACCTTCCGAGTACCCAAACACGGGCCTATCTGCTTCGTTTTGCCAACTAAACACAATGACATTTTCTCCTGAAGAGCCATCATTGTTTTGGGGGACTGTACGCGTCAAGTCCCGCGCGATAGCGCCACCTTCAACTTTCCATACTGTGCCACGCCCCAATCGATTCACTACCGCAGCAGCCATACTCAGTGTCCACTGAGCACCTTCCTCCAGTGTTTTTGTTTCCCAGGGTAGTTGATACCCGTGAATGATTACAGTAGTTCCGTAGTTAATTACGGGGTTGGAAGTCGAACCAGCTTGAACACACACATCATCAAACCAGGAAGTCCCCGCGGCGGAGCCAAGCAGTAGGTGTGTGAATGGGGTAGCGTATGTATCAGGTACCAAGTAAGGTCCCCTAGGTAATCCGTTCACCCAGTACTGGAAATGGATATTTCCGTCACCAGGTTTACTAATCTCTACTGTTATCCGATGCCATTGCTGGAGGGCGTATGGTCCAGCTTCGTAGGATCCGTGTGAGTGCAGAAGTTGCAGGTCTCCGTTTTCATGAAAGAAGAAGAGGTGTAGCGGAGGATCGGTCCAATTCGGTCCTCCCATAAGTGCCGCTCCTGCACGAAAATGATTTGGTCCTCCTGTGATTGTTTCTGTACCGTTTCGGACCATCATCGTTATTGTCATCGGAAAGGTCATTTCGAGAGGCCTGCTTAACGCAGATCCCCAGTACCCGCCAAGATCGCCCCACATTTGCAGTGACTTCGTGCCTGATGCCGAGACTGTACTTGTAACCTGTATAGCCGAATTGGCGCTCGAGTGCCACGTGGGTTCGGGAATAATACCAACAGGATAAGATTCAAAGCCGTCGCACCACGCTGGATTCGATAGTGCCGTTGTCTCTAATGCCTCCAAGAAGCCCGAACTCATGCCAGAAAACCGGCCGACACAAATGTCCCGAAGCCCATTCCTATCAATATCTCCTAACTCGATGACTTCGACATTTGCTTGCCCACCGCCAGACTCTGAAAGCCAACTTGCCGACTTGCTTTGTCCATCTAAGAACAATACGTCACCGGTCCAAGTTTGAGCGGCTACTCCGCAAACAATGTCGCCCACACCATCGCCCGTAACGTCTCCTACTGTTGGAGAAAATGGCCCATACCCTTGTGCATCAGGCAGTACAAAACTCCATTCCTCATCCCAATCCAGATCATAGACAGTAACCTTCTTGGGACTTGATGTAGCCGTACCAGTTGTAAACTCGATCACTAACTCCAACGGAGAGTCACTGTCCAAATTGCCGATGTCGCATCCCCGGAACATGCCGGTCCCGGTCAGACGTACGAGCTCGCTGTGAGATGCGCCATCAAATTCGATGACGGAATAAGTATTGGAAAACGCTTGGTCCATTGCTCCAAATACGATCTCCATAGCTGGGTCTGAGTCGATATTTGCTATGGCGGATTGTTCGGCAAAGAAGAAGTTACTTGTGAGGTCAGCACTAAATTCTATCTGGTGGGAGTTTCCATCGATTACCAGGATTCTTCCAAAGGCCTGTTGCACCGGTGCTCTCCATATGCCTAGAAATATCTCAGATGTGCCGTCGGCATCTAAGTCAGCCACATGCATACTGGCGATGGAGCCGACGTTGCCGCTGCTCCACTCTTGACTATACGTGCTTGCGTCATAGACAAGAACATACCCTTGAGCACCTTGCTCCCAGGTACTTGTGGTACCGGCGATAATCTCCTTCTGGCCATCCAAATCAACATCATACACCGCCAGTTGATTGGCGTATCCCGATGGGAGCCAGAGCGTGTGGAGAAGAGTCTGGCTTTCGCCGTCGTAAATCAGGATCGGGCTGGTCACACCGTAGCCTATCTCCACAGCCACAACGACTTCATTGTCGTTGTCCCCATCCAAGTCAGCAATCTTGATGTCCTGAACTACACCAATGTTATCGGTCGTCCAGATTGGAGTCAGGTCCAATGCGGCAGTTGTCGAGACCATCAACGCCATCATTAGCAGCACGCAGGATACGCGCTTTGATCGAAACATGAAGTACCTCCTTTTAAGAACAAGCTTGCAACTCCATAACTGTCAAAACATAGAGCAAGAGCAACCATCAGAAACCGGTCGGAGTATCTACTAGCACATGCAAGGGACACTTCAGCGAATCGACTCGATTGTGAACTACTTCTGAAGTCTCCTACAGAGACAAATCGGACGATTACCAATGGGAGTATACTGAGACGATAATTCTTGCGGCAGAAAGGTGGAAATAGGCCGATGTTTGTATCGCTCCTGCGAATCGACCCACGATGTGCCAGCCAGTAGTAAATAGGACCTCTTCTCACCGGAGTGATCCGCCACGGCTGATAATGTGTTACGTTGTTGGAATTCCAGATGTATCCTGTGTGAATGGAGAAGGCCTCAAACCAGCAGCGGACACGAGCAATGACCGCAGGCATTTAGGGCCCCTCGATTGCAATCGGTGATGGCGTAATGGCGAGTTGGAACGTTAAAGTATACAGAATCGTCGACGATTAGTCAACGGGTATTGGTCAAAGCTCAAGAAAAGTGGGGTTCTCATCGCCGGTATAGGCTCACACAATCCGTGGCAATAGGGGCTATATGAAAGAATCAAGCTCAGAACAGGTTCGCACTGTAGGTTGACGCCAAAGCACGGCCGATTCCCGACGCTCCAATACCGTGACGCACTTGACAGGCGTTCTGCAATATTCTACCTATCCTCATACGAGGCCTCGGTACAGCCTCGTGCCTGCTGACCACATGGAGTTGTCCGCGATGGGAAATGAAGCACAGTCACTTGTCCGAAGGGTTGCCAAGACTTTTCGATATCTGCGAATGGAACAGCTGATTGGTGCATCTGTCGTGGTTTCAGATATTGAGAACCCGATCGACCCACTCATTAGCGCAGTCAAGGTTGCGTGTCCAGAGCTCAAGCTTACCGTCCCGCCGGAATCCGACATAGCAAGATTGCAGGCAGTGTTTCTTAAGTATGGATTCATGGACGTGGCGTTGGGCGAGCACACGGTAGCTATGGAATCAGTGCCATTGGGTGGGATTGAAATGCTCGAGAAGCTCGGCTTCGTATCCCACGACCCCGCTCAATACGAATCTGCCGACCTCGATGATGAAAGCAGCGACTGCACTGAGGATTTATTGGTGGCACTCATGGAGGAGATTCTCACCTCAAATCTGTATTTGATGATCTTTTTGAGTGAACCTGAGACACTGAGAGATGGTCGAAGGGCCAAAGTTGAAGGCCCTCCTAGCCCCGATGATTTTCCGATTACGTTTACAATTACGGATGCCTGCCTGACCAACGCCCCCACCTCTTGGTTCCACAGACATTTTTACCTTTGAGCCTCTTCTCCTCAATAAAAGGTGAGTTAGTAGCGCAACACATACGATCAGAGCTTTTTCCTCCTCTCTTCAAAGACTCTGAGAATCAGCCAAACATCCATGATCAATTATTGTGAGGTCCGCTGGCCTGTCCAGCCATAGACTAAGGCCCTTTGAAGACTGAGCCGGCTCCCCACAAAACTACTGTTCGTCACCGAACCGTGTGGAAGCTCACTCGTAGTTCTTCAGGTCTCCATACTACCATGTTTGGAGTCTCGATATTGAGGCCCTACTCTGGGTAGTAGAGCGGACCAGGAGCAATGAAGTAGACCGATCCCGCTTCAAGCACCATCTCGTCAGCCACATCGATCCGCTTCCCATCCTTGAAAGCGCAGGGGCCTTCGACTGTCGAGAAGAAAATCCGCCTAAGAGGTGGACTGTCTGGGTCCGCAGCGTCGATAAACTGGGCGTGCCCGGATAGGCACACATCAAAGAATGGCTCGTTGGCTGTGAAGAGTGTGAATGAATTAAGCTCACTGGTAATGATTGTGGAGGACTCTCTATAGTGAATACTTGTGGGGCAGATCATGAAGAACCTGTCGCACTCGCTTACTCTGTTAAACTCCTTTGTGGGGCCAGCAGCATACTCTCGTAACAAATGGAATGAGTCAAACTCAATCTTACCGCTCTTTCCAAGCTGCTGCTCGAAGAGACTTTTCAGTCCAATTCTCGCTTCGTTGACCAAGCTTGCCCCTATGGGACCCAAGTAAACAAACGAACTGTCGCCCAGCAGTTCATGTGCATATTGCATAGAACGCTCGAGCAATACGAAGTCGCCATTGAAGTGGCTTATGAGGGCACAGGGGGTGGTGAGTTCCAGATGGGTGCCCATTTTCAAAACTTCTCCAATGCTCCTTTTACGTCTGATATAATCGGTGCGGACGCGAGAACCTGCTTGAGGCGAGAGAGTGCCGGGCTCGCCTGCCTCAGGAGCGCAATGGGGACAACTAAAGATGATGGAACCATCTCGTGCAACACCCAAGCTCCTACGGGGCTATCAGAGTGTATCACAATCAAACATCTGTCTGGAACCTTGGCCAAATGGCAGGCAAAGTCTTCGGACGTCTCCGGCCCCAGATCGAAATCCAAGTGAATCAGATCAAACTCATTGCCGACGTATAGTTGCAATGCATCCTTGCAGCTACCCGCGGAAAACACAGTGTGACCCCTGTACAGGCCACGGAAGTACTCCAGCCGCTCGGAGCTGTCTTCGACTATCAGGATGCGAAGCGGATTATTATCGTGTTGCTGTTTGTACATGTTTCCTGCAATATAGGTTCCATCTCACCAAAGAAAATACCGAATTGAGTATTCAAAAAGTTAGAGAGGCCACACGTGTCGCCCTCCCGTCGGATGTCAAAGCCTATGCCGTTATTCGAGGGAGAATGGGATGGTGTCTGTCCACCAAACCGGGGAAAGGCTGACTATGAAGATTTTCTCGGACCGACCCATTGTTCATTCCACACATGAGCGAGGATCTCCCGAAACAGCTTGTCAAACTGGTCAATCGGTACCATTTCGTAGCCGAGATTAAGATTTGCGCTCGACAATCGATCTAATTCGTGATCAATGTACTCGCTTATGACAGGAACCCTGGGGCCCTGACCGAGCTCTTCACCTCTGTTCTTGATTTCAATCAGTGCCGCAATTGCCTGCTTCAGTTCAGGATCAGAAACAGTTGCATCGACAAGCTTGTCGAAATGAGTGGGAGCGATACCGAACCCCATCTCAATCCATTTGATGGCAAGAAGCGGGCGCAGCACATAGAAGTATTTCTTGACCCAAATTGAGTCGCCTTGGAGATACTCCCGATGGTTCCCCTGTGCCATGTGTAGGTAATGAAACATACAGGCCTTGGGGGAGTAACATTCAGAGGCCAGCGACCGGAGGCGAGATACTGCCTCACGCCGCTCCAGGTAGACAATGGGCGAACCAAGCCACTCCAGAAGCGGCGGATTGGATTTTCGCAACAACTGAAGGGATTTTCTCAGGTCCCACCCGACCAGATCAATTTCCCCCTCTACCGGAAAGTCAATTACATCGCGCTTCTCGTCAATAGACAGGTACCAGTCAGTAGGGCGTGCATAAATGAACCGGACATCATAGTCGCTGTCAATCGACGGAAACCCCCAAGCGCGGCTGCCACTCTCGCAAGCGTAGATGATGACAATGTTTTCACTTGTCTCTATGGACTTCAATCTCTTTACGATACTATCCAACATAACACCACAATTGTACTTCGTCAGCGTATCTGGACACTTTGGAAGGCAAACCACTTCTTTAACATCTACTCTGCGCTACATACTTGAAATATCTCCTGCCAAGGGCATCACTCTCTGTCATCGCCTGTTAACATTAATTCGAACCAATCGCATTCGGCAGCTAGTCGTCTGAGATGCAGAACAAATTCGTCTCTTTCCATACCGGCCTTTGGCAACCATGCCTCACCGATCAACCGGCCCCGCTGATCGATTCGGAATCCGACAAGCTGGGACGCTCGGTTCCGAAGCCACGCCCTCTTATCGACCTCAGGGATGCTTTGCACAAGACTTGACCGAACGACAATGCCAGTCAATTCAATTGCATCTTCAGTCTCGCCCACTCGAATATCATGACGCCGTCCGTTCTTGAATCGAACAGTCGCAATGTCGCCACTGATTTCTATATCTGCGAGACCCTGACAGTGATGTCGCCAATCACTCATTGTCGATGTCTCCTTGCTCGTTCAGCTGTTCCTGAAGATCGCTTAGTGTCCGATCCTCGGAACCGAGCTTCCACTCTACTTCGTCCGCTAGGTCAACAACCCGACCAATTAGTTCTGATACCCGAAGTCGGTCATGCTGCTGACCTGTCAGAAGCACGTCTCCTTCTACGCCCACGTTGTAGTAGGGGGCTATTCGGGATTCCGCTATACATAGTCTTATCGAATGTCGGCTCGAGAAGTCTTGTAAGGTTTCCAGTTCTTTGTCAAGATCCACACAGCAAATCGGGCTGAGGCATTTAACGACCAAGTACTTTCCCTCAGATAGCAGGCGCAATTTGATCGGCTGAATACGCCCTGATGTCAAGCGAACTGTCCCCAAAAGAGTTCCGGGTTCGTTATCCGACTCCCAGTTGATATCGAGTCCCGTCAGGCTAGATTTGCTGAGGGCACAGAAACGGCTGAGCGCAGCCAACATTTCATGTTCCTCCACTGCAAGAGCTCTCTTCGTACCCTTGGTAGCCCAATCTGGAATCGGGAAGGCACTGCGAAGTCGCTCTTGAATAGCCTCGACGACTCGTCTGCCGCCGGTGAGTTCTCGAGCGACGTCTATACGCCCCTGTTCGTTTTTCGGAGTGGTAAACCCTTCATGCATTAATCGCAGAAAGAGATTCATCCGTTCGAGCACGCGTTGAACCTGGAGTACCTCGACTGTGTCCTCTAAGTAGGGGAAGTAAACCTGCAGCAAATCCTCACCCTGTGGTGACCGAGTAAGCCCGTTGAGCCGTCTGTCCGTCTGTGAGCGGACCCGATCGATCCGCCCTATTCGCTGCTCCATTGCGGACGGTGTCCAAGAAATGCCGTAGTGATAGATGGAGGAGCAAAATGTATGGAGGTCTTCACCCTCCTGCAACAGATCCGTGCTGATCAATACATATGGATATCCAGGCATTCTAAACTGCTGGAGTAGCGTACGATTCACCTGACCGGACATTCCGCCAACAGGTTGCTGTTGTCTAAGGAGTGCCCCAAAATAGCGCGCTGTTTCTGCTAAAGGTTTCGTGCGTGCATCTGGAGCATTGACGTCGAGAATCAATTCATAGTGCTCAGCAATCTGCGTCAGTTCATCGAAAGCCGCCCACCTTCGGCCAGTCAGGCCCGTTGAGCGCTGGCTCTCCAACAGGTCTAAGTATTGATTAATTCGATGCAGGTCCAGATCGCTCACGCCGCTATCTGCTTCCTCCACTCCTGTCTCCAGACTACCCAGACGTTGAATAGCCAGAATGTATAGGTCAATGAACGCATGCCCCAGCCGCGCCGCAGTGGACAGTAATTGCGTCCGCAAGTACTGTTCACGGAAACAGTCTCTGAACGAACCAGACACAGGCCTCTTCCACAATCGATCACGAAGCTCTGCGCGATTCGGACGACGCAGCTCCGTGAAGAAAGTTGGCTGCTCGAGCCACTCACTAACATCTGGTGCCACTAGAGAGTGCTTATTATGGATCGCATCTTCATAAAGCTCATGCCAAATGACCCGAGCCTTTTCTCCCAAAGAGTCAGTGCGTTCCTTAAGAAGTTCCAGGGCAGCCGCCTGTGCAGAATCCATCCGATCGGCGCTTTGGTGCTTTCTGGCCCGACTGAGATATTTGGCCGCTCGCACTGAGAGCTCACTCCTGAGCTGTGACATTTCCAGATTACATGTATAGGCCAACGCTGCACACACTCCTCCGGGCTCACTTCCCAAAAGCTCCATAACGTAATTGTCTGCGAAAAATGTCGCATAGGTGCTACTTCGTTGGATGAACCGCCTCTGAATATTAGCACCGCTGACCACTCCCTTCGGTCCTTCGCCTCGGAAGAACCAGGCAAAGAAGGTGTCATTCCCGCCACGATCTTCAAGAGCGCCGTCAGCGGAAGAATCGCCATTGGAGCGGGTACCAGTTAGCTTCTCTCGCCTGCGTCCTTCGGCCTCTGCTTTCTCTTTCATATAACGAGTAACGACTTGTCCAAATCTCGCCTGAGCGCCGTCAGGTAATTCTCTTCTAAGGAGTGAGATCAGCCAGTCATCGTAGAGTTCGTCAAGTTTGAATTTCAATTCGCGTACGGACGCGACCCGCCGTACGAACACGAGTGCCTTCTCTCCCCGAATCCAAGCATTCGAGAGTGATTCCACCAGGGCATCCATCTTGGGGTGCGGAAGTTCACGGCCAAAACGCCGCCGGTAGTCTTGGGCAAGACGATTGACGTCTCGCACATCAATCCCCTCGCGCTCAGCATCATCTTGCGCCTGCTCCGGATCATCGAAGGTGCTTTCAGATCCGTTCTCGCTGCGTTTCAAGCGGGCAGTCTCAAGAAAACTCTCAAACGACGCGAGCATGCCAATTTGGAAAGAGCTATTGAATTGCTCCGACCCCAGGAGCTCCGCAACCTTCTTTTGAATCAAGGCAACCACGAGGCGTTGCCGCACGTCGGTGACTCGAATTGGCTCGTCATGCGATGTTACTCCTCCACTGCGCCACTCACGTCGATACTGATTCTTTGTCAATTCCTGATCTGCAACATGTATCGAAGTAACCCGTCTGACGAGGAACATACTGGCGACACGTTTCTTTTCATCTTCAGACGCGCTGTCCTGACTGAGCTCCTGGAATCCTCCGGCAAGACCGAAGATGTCCAGCTGGTTCCACAGGTGTTGGTAAGTCTCCTCGAGTGGAGTTGCTGATAAGAAGAGTACTCGTTCGGCCCGTGGACCGTAATTTGGGAAGAGTTTCCTGGAAGGATGCTCATCTGGGTGACCAAACGCCAAAGCGAGGACTTTATTGCGAATGGAGGAGGCATGCCGCCATCCATACTTAAGATTGTGCCCTTCATCGACAATCACAAGATCAAATTTGGGTAAGGCACAACAGAGCGCTCGCGCGAAATTATCCTTAAACTCCTCTTTGTTACGCAAATCAAATGCTTCGTTGGGTACCCATGGTACTTCCAGACGAAGCTTGTCACGCAACTGACGCCATGACGTCGTTTCATGCCCCAATGGCAGACTAAACGATGTGAGGCGTAAGAACAAATCCTGAGTCGGATCCACAGCGATTGCGCGTACAAATTCAACTAAGTTGCCGCAGGTAACCAATTGTCGCGCTGGCCGGCGATCGATAGAACTGACTCGCATGTCGGCAAACTTCATATTGTGTCTTGCGAAGTTGGACCATTCCTTGACCCACTTACGTTGGATATTCTCCCTAGGTGCGATGATCAGCACCCGAAAATCAGGCTGGAAGTGGCGAAATAGCGCCAATGCTCCTAGAGCCACATAGGTCTTGCCCATCCCGACCTCATCGGCCAAATAGGCAACGCGGTGTTTTTGGAGGATGTTATGAACCGCCACTGCCCCCTGCAATTGAGCCTCTGCGCGACTGCCCTGACCTATACGAGCGCCGAAGTCGAGAAGGCGTCCGGCAATTGCCGAGTCAATCATGAGATGTCCTCCGTTGTCACGCTGGAAGCACGTCGCAGGAACCAGAGTTCGAACCAATTCAGGAACTCGGGCATCGTTTGCGGATCGGCTGTCACTATGTCCTGTCGAACTTCAGCGAGGATGTGCAGGGAATTCTGGAGCCGGCGGCCGTCCTCCCTATTGTCCTGCCAGAAATCCTTGTGTGCACGGGAGACAACTTCCAGAAGTTGCTGCGCACAAAGCAGTATAACATAGTGTTCTACGGGATCTCCTTTCCGTGCCGTGCGGTCCTCGCATACCTTCCCTATCAATCGGCCGAGTGAATCGTACTTCTGACCGAACAGTCGATAAATGGCCTCACGGCGATTGTTGCTCTCAAGTGAACGGGAAACATTTCTTTCAAGACAGCCGAATGCATGGAAGATTCCGGCAAATCTCTGAAACATCGATTCATTATCATCTAGTGGAGAGTAGCGTGTCGTCAAAGCCGCCCCATCCCCATCCAGTGCCATCTGAGGGGCATGAGTATCGAGAAAGGCTGCACGCTGTTCCGCAGACAACAGCGACCAGAAACGAAGAATCTCTGTTGCTGTCAGATCGAACAGCAGCGATGGCCGATGTGACATTCCTTCTTCCTGTACTAGAAGCAGAGCAGGTTCTGCACCAAGTTCGATGACTTCCAGAATGGAAGTTGACGCAAGAATTCGCTTCAATTCTGCGACTGCAGAGGGCTGAAGGTCCGTCCAAACTCCCGACTCAAGCGGACCGATGTTAAATAGCCCTACACCCTGACTTGCTATGGTTAACGGAGCAGAGGCGTGCAGACTATCCCAGAAGGCTCCTGCTGTGTTAGAATCCCAATTAAATCGAAGCGACAGGCGTGTTCCGCCACTTGCTGCAATGTCCTCGCCTTTCATAGACTGCTCAAATGTGCGAGGAACCCTGGCATCGCAGATCAGCCACCAGTCCGGTCGGGCTGGAGTTACTTCTACAAGAAAGCCTGTCTCAAGGTTGCCCCCCTTGTTGTGAGCAGCATTTGTCAGGTTGGTTGATCCCACAAAGAGAACTTCACGCTTCGGACGCGAAGAGAAGAAGCGATAGACTTTGGCATGCACGAACCGAGATCGTGCATCCTGGCTTCCTCCTCTTTTAAGTACATCCTGCGGGAGCTTTCCCCAAGCTACGTTGGGTAACCCTTCGACCCATTCAAACAATTCGGGAGAGCAGAGTACCTCGCCCCCTTCTTTGCGAGGGAGGTAAAGGCGCGTCTCGCGCGGCTGAAACCTCTTTAGTAGACTTCTGAGGGGTGCTGATTCAGTCGCTGCATCAAAGTAAGGCGAAATCACCTCCAGATTCATGCTCTGGAGAGAGCTGCCGGCAGCGTACTGGAAAAAGTCATCGAAAGACGTGCGCTTATTAAAAAAGTGGGTATGTAATCTGCCTTGAGCGCTTCGCTGAGACAATTGACCTGTCTTTAACAGAAACGCCTTGATTGCAAGAATGGCAGCGTGATCATCAGCTCCTTTGGCTTGCGTCCGTTTTTCCAGCTTGTTCAGAAACAACAACAAATCGTCTCGCCATCGTGTTGTCTCGCCTTGCACCATCTCCTCAGTATGGCAGACCTCGACATTTTCCCACCAACCCGCTCTGGTGAGATTTGCCGAAAGGCAGCTGACCAGGAGCGACTGTTCTTTCTTGCCTTCGCTGTCGTAATCCTCGTTCTCAAGCAGAACAAACACATTCTTGGGATGGAAGATACCTGTGGGATGGCAGACAGGAATCCGGCGAACATCAAGTTTCGCACCGCCTGTTTCCGCAACTAATCCGTTCCAGTCATAGTAGACCGCAACTCCCTCTGGCACCGATCTCAGTGCATCTTCCAGTTGCACCAGCCTGATCGATGACGCATGACTGAGCGGGATGTCGAAGAATACTGGTAAGATCTCCTGTTCAAAAAACGCTGGATCAAAGCGAAAGGTAGCGAAGATCGCAGCCAGAAGCCGGCGCCCCCGAATGACCTCGCGAAAGTGGTCTGAAAGCACTTCTTGGGGAATATTAGTCATTTCTCATTCCTTAAGTGCCTGGGCCATCGCCCGCAAGGAGTCCAAAAAATAAGAATGACGCCAGTAGTCCTGCAACTCAGACTTAGACGGAAGTGAACTACTGCCGGATACCTGATAATGTACTCGCAGTCGGCCGTTGGTCAATTCGATCCACGGTGCAGCTCCAGAGCGAGTACTCATTACGAAACGATTCTGATCAAGCAGGTTAATGATTGCGTGTTTGTAGTTGGCTGACTGCAAAGCCTTTCCAATGCTAACCCAACGGGCTCCCGCGCCATTGTCACCAACGGCTTCGCACAGTTCCTTCTGCTCAGAAGTCAGCGCATCGACGTCGACCCCAGCGAATGCTTTACTCCATTGATTTTTCATTTCCAGAACTACATCGACAATACTCTGTTCATCGCGCTGTAACAGAAAGTCAAAGAGCGCAGCTGATGGTGCAAGTATAGATTCGACCGTTCGAATTCTTTCCAACCATGCAGCAGTAACCTCGCTCTTTTGGGACTTGCGGCAACGAATAGCGAGTTGGTGGACGTATTTTGGCGACAGATGCCAGTTGGAATCCTTGAGCGTGGTAGCCAGCGCAGAAGCAAGCACAGCCTGACAACCAATCGTTCTGTCCTGGGGACCGCCCAGCAACAGGTGCCTCCGGTATACGTCTCTCTCAGCCGGCACAAGTTCAGGTGAGAGGACCTTTCCAATCACTCTTAGGAGATTTCTGTCCTTGCCAGATACGTCCAGCTCGGCCCTGGGGTGGGCGAGCAGTCGAACGACCTGTTCGGCTTCTCGAAATCCTCCTCGCGAAAAGATTGGCAGATATACTCTCTCGATCAATTCTCGACCGGCCGGGCTGAGACGAGTTGGATCACCGTTGATCAAGTCAGAAGAGCGTGCGGCGACAGTATATAATCCCCAGAGTCCATAAGTCTTCTGATCTGACAGAATTTGGGACCGCGAGTCAGCTCCAAGGCTGAGCTTTTCGCCGTCAGATAAGTTTCTCTTTACACGCTCAACGCCGCGAAAGCTCCAATCCTGGTTAACTCCGCCTCTGGCGTAGGCAGCCAACTGCTCCCACTTCAGAAAGACAGATAGATCACTTTCACCTTGGCCCTCTTTGGCGACTCGTTCTGCAAAATAGTAGCCGAGCAACAGTGTCGTGAAATCACGCACTGAAGTTGTCACTGTGGTGAGGTTGCCAACCACGTAACGGCCAAATCTCGTCCAGATCGGCTGCAGTCCCAAAGGATCCCGAGACCCCTTGATTGCGGCGCGAGAATCCAAGTCAGTAAGAAAGGGTGCTGTGTTCATTAATTGCGACTATTTCCGAGAAAGTGGCTCGGCTACGCTACTCCTGATCCGGCAGTTCCGACAGCAATATGCGTCGCGGTACCGTTTCAATCGGGCTTAGGACCGCTATGTCTTCTCCCGTCGCTACACCAAGTTCTTTGAATTTCCGTGCGGCTGGGAGAACACGGGATTCGAATGATCCGACGGCCTTGCTGTAAGCTGAGTTGGCCTTTTCCAAACCATCTCCTACTTTGTCCAAATGCTCCGCCAGCGTTCGCATGCGATCATATAATTGCTTCCCTAAGTCGCTAATGGCCTGGGCACTCTCAGCAATCTGCTCCTGTCGCCACCCGTAGGCAACGGCACGCAACAGCGCAATCAGTGTCGTCGGCGTCGCCGGGACTACCCGCATCTGCATGCCATCTTCGATGAGGCTTATATCGTAATGTGCTGCCTCGGCAAAAAATGACTCACCTGGGATGAACATGACGACAAATTCGGGTGTCTGCTGAAACTGATTCCAGTATGCCTTGTTTCCCAGGCTCACCATGTGATTACGCAGTTGACGGGCGTGGTTTATGAGAAGGTCTCGCCTTTGCTCCTCGGATTCTGCGTTCAGTGCGTTCAGATAGGCTTCCAGAGGCACTTTTGAGTCCACAACCACCAGTCTCTCAGAAGGAAGTCGCACGATCAGATCCGGTCTGAGCCTACCCTCTTCCCCGGTCACAGACACTTGCTCTGCGAAGTCACAGTATTCGGACATACCTGCCAGCTCAACTACTCGTCGCAAAGTCATTTCTCCCCATCGACCGCGAACCTGTGGAGTGCGAAGTGCCGTGACCAGATTGCCTGTCTCCCGTTGGAGTTGCTGCTGTGAAGATGTCAGCGATTTGAGATGTTCTTCCAAGCTCGTATATGCCTGCTGGCGGGTCGATTCAAGCGACCTAACATGCGTCTCAAAGGTTTTCAATGATTCGGCAAGAGGCTTCACCAGGCCACTAATCGCTTCTTCCCGCTTGCCCAAATCTCCTTTGGCATCTGACAAGACCGTGTCCATGGCCTGCTTTGCCATGTGTAGAAACTGCTGGCTGTTGGTGCTGAGCGTTTCACTGGCCAATGCCTTGAATGTATCTGAAAGCTTGGATCGAGCGTCAGCGAGGAGCAGCTTTTCCTCCTCCAATCGAGCCAGGACCTCACGGCGCTCTGTTTCCGCTTTCACGCGTTCGCGTTCTTCCAGCGATAGCCGTTCTCGAAGTCGCTCGAAATCCTCGGCTGCCCTCTGGCTCCTTTGCTCCGACTGTGTGCGTACTTCTCCGAGCGTGGCCTCAAGTTGGACTGCCCTACCCTCAGAAGTGGCGGCCTTCAGCTGAGTGTCAGTCACTATCTGGTCGTACTGCGACTTGGTACGCTGAGACGCTATGAGCCAGGCAATCAAAGCGCCTATCACCAGTCCCCCAAATGCAGCTAATATGAGTGTCATCACATCCTCCCAAAGTCTCGTCTCATAATTGCCATTTCACTGTAGTGGCATGCCCAGGTCATGCATTGTTTTCTTTGATCCCGTTTCGTATAGCACATATAGCATCCCCATGGGGCGGGTCATGCCGACATAGAGGATTTCTTTCAGGTTGTGCGTGAGTTCTTCATCTAATTCACACAGGATCACAACCGGGCTCTCCAGCCCCTTAAAGCGGTGTACTGTCATAGTCAGCAGGTCGGCGGATTCCTTCCGTTCCGAGACCAGCCGGAATTGCCCAATCTTGCTTCCGTAAGTAAGGCTTGTACGACGCTGAGACTTTGTCCCTAGGAGCACAATGTCTTCTGACCGGAAGTTGTCGCAAACCAGTTCCATCAAAACCCGATCGATCTGTTGGTGCATCTCAGCAGCATCCGCATACGGCACATACCGAATCGACGGACCATTCACTCCACTCGGCATGATATCCGGTGATAATCCACAGACCTTCTGTACCACCGAGAATATCTGATTGGTGTTGCGCACATTCCGCCAAAGCTTGAGCGGAGCCTCCTTGAGCGGATATTTGTCACTCCCACGATAGATGTTCTGGTCGCCATCTGAGAAGATATAGAATGAGGCGTTGGCCGGGTCGCGAAACAGCAGCTCGATCATCACCCACTGATCCGCCTTGAAGTCCTGAGCTTCGTCAACCACTATGGCATCGAAGCGCGGGGTGATCTGGTCGACATGGGCGACGAAATGAGCCGGTAACTTCTCGGACCAGAATTCGTCGCTATCATCAAGTGCGATTGGATGGCCAGCCTCATCCAGCCACTTAAGCGAAAGATCAAGGAATGGTCCAACCGTAATGTTCTGGTGACTCACACAAACTTTCTGTAAATACCTTCCCAGTGGTTGATTAAAACAAGTCAACAGAACAGTCTGTCCGGACTCAGCCAACAGTTTCGCTTTGTGAAGGGCCAGCGTTGTTTTACCAGACCCTGCACATCCCTGTATACGGCAGCGCGGCACTTCCTGACAGATCTGTAGTAGATGGAGCTGCTCATCGGTGAGCCGAATCAACTTCTCCGAGATCTCCCTGATTCGCAGATTGACTGATACTCTCCCATCGACCGCTTTGTCTCCCCACAGCGATTTAATGTGATTGAGTATCGACCTCCCCGCCTGCTGTTCCAGTTCCATGCCGGGGAAAGCCTTGTCGAACACCTGTTTTATCGAGCCCTTCAGGTTGAACAGGCTTTCCTGATCAAGAATTTGCCACCCTTTGACATTAGCCCGAAGATCTCGCTTATCCAGTATGCAGTCAGGAAAGACTACCGCATGATGGTGCGGAATGAAGGTACGTGAAAGTGCAGGCTGCTTAAGGAGCAATTTGAGGATCACGCGGCTGGCAGTTGCCGCTTGGTCGAACGGGTCGGTGATCACTGAGGAATCGCCGTTCCGGTCTGTTGATTGCCAGGTTCGCAACTCGGGCTGGTAACTACACCTACCCCCCTTTACTTCCAGAGTGACAAATCCGTAGTTCGGATGGACTACGACAAAATCGATCTGTCCTGAGGTCTTTGAGTCATCGAGCGACGGATCATCCCAGATGAAGTCGTGAAAAACGTGGTAGTCGTCAGGGAGCTCCTCGCTAATCTTCTGGTAAACGCGCTGTTCTGAAGGAGTATGACTTGCGCTGAACGCTTCGGTAAGTCTCCCCGGATGCATTTGTGCCACGCTGTTCACCCCGTCAGGCAATGGTATCGCTACTTGGAAAATGGTCCCTTTCCGCCAAAGAAGATCCATTTCGCGAAATCGATCAACTCTATGATCGCCCAGAAGATAATTATAATCGCTATTGCGGAAATTGCAAGGGCTATCAACCAAGCCATGATGTCGTACAGCATTAGTCCTCTCCCCGCACACTGGCCGCGAAATCAGAGTTTTTTGCCACGTCTTTGACTATCTCAACTCCCCGTCTCTTCTGACTGGCCTCGATACGTTCGTCAATTTCTTCTGCAGTCTGACGGACAAGAAGCTGGAACTGCCCGTTCGACAGCAGTGACCCGATTTCTCCCCCGAGTATCTCCGTGCGGTGCCTTTTGGTTCGGCAAGTTGACCATTCGTCTCGTTCGTCCGTGTAGAACGTTCTTGAGCACCAATACATTCCGGGGCCGATGGTAACCCGCTTGAGTCTACCATCCAGCGCGTCGTTCACTTCGATGACAGGCATGTTTCTCCCCACAAAAATCAAAGTCGGCTGGTCCCGGCCCTCTGATCTTTCCGATGTCGATCCTGCGGCCAGTATCCCCGCGATTCTGTTCTTCTGCATAGCTCAACCCCCTTGTTAATTTAAAGCGGCCGGCGGCTACTCGCCTGCCACCGGGCCGCTTGCCCCTCATCCCCCGACTAATTCTTCCTAAAGCCGGAATCTCCGTCGACGGGCCGAGGAGGACATTGGATCAACTTTCTCTTCCCCATTGGCCCCGAAGAAAGCCATATGAATTACCGCATTGCCCACTACCAAAGCCGAACCAACGCTGTTCGAACCAGTAAAGCGGTGGTCGGTTCCGTACCCGACAGCTTCATGTGTCGTCTCAGTCGTAGTACCAATTGCAGTCAAGAACTCTTTGGCTGCGCCGTTCGGAGAGGGATGATTCGCCTGGTCTTCTCCGAGTATGACGTCGATGGCATAGCTGTTCAAGAGCTTCGGGTAAAGACGAGAAAAAGCCTCGGGACGCGAAACGATATCGAAGCCGATCACCTTGTGACTGTCGAGAGCCAGCAAACCCATCTGACCATCAATAACTTGAAACTGCTCCGTCAAACTTTTGAGGTTGTCTTTACGTGCTTGAAAGACATCATTCATGGCTCCGGTTGCCGAAAGGACTTCCGCTTTAGCGGATAAATCGCTGATCTCCCGCCAGACCTTTGACTGGTCCGACTTGTGTCCTTTCGCTTCGCGTAGTGACTGCGAGACAGATCTGACTTTGTGATGCCGCACGCTCGGGGACATGATGTTGCCGGAATCGAAGAACTCTGGTGACATGTAGGACCATCGCCCCTGTTCAGTGCAGCTTACCGGAATCACGGTCAACGATTTCTCGCGCAACAGGATGGTCGTGTTGAGCACCCGATTCTGTTTTGCGCCAGCCAACTCCTCTCCATCCAAAAGCAGTACCGCAATATCCCCCTTGTTTTCCACCTGGAGTTCCGGTACCGACCCTCCCTGACTGATCTCGGTGACGACAATCAGATTCTGTTCAAGCGCTTCGGACATGGTCAGATAGAATGGACCTCCGGAATCCGGAGAAAAGAGCGGGATAACCGTCAGCCCCTGGTGCTGGCCCGCCTCGCCGAGTGTAATGTTTGACAAAAATGTGTTGAGTGTATCGATCATTGCGTTTACCTCCGCCCCATTAACTGACATTCCGCCATTTTTGTTTCAGAAAAATCGCATTGTTTACCCACAATGTATCTTGGCATGCGTCATATCATGACGTATATTAAAGTATCTTCTAAATAAAGCGGGGAATGAAAAACGGACAAACCGCATGACTGAGATCAAACAGGTAGAACGAATCATCCGCATTCTTCAGCGGCTGGCGCTGTGCCGGGAAACGACGGTTGGCCAGCTATATGATTTTTTTGATCGAACCGTTCCAAAACGCACACTCCAACGCGATCTTATCGAATTGTCGTGCGCAGACATCCCGTTATTTAACAGGCAGGGCAAAGGGAAAGAGCTGGTCTGGTACCTTGATTCGAACTACCTGAAGTTCGTGCCGATGACCGTGGGGAGTCGCGAGCTGATGGCCTCCTACTTCCTGGAACGACTCACCGATGTAGCGCGCGGCACACAGCTCGAACGCGACACCCGTTCACTGCTCAAGAAGGCCAAGCAGTTCCTGACTCCTGACGTCTTCCATGTCTCCGAAAGGATTGATCCGGCCAAAGATCTGTTCGGCGCGACCTTTGTCGGCTACATCGACTACGCCCCCCACTCTGCGACCATCGACTTGCTGATCGCAGCGATCTCCGAGTGCAAGAGCTGTCACTTTACATATAAGAAGGCGCAGAGCGATAAGGAATCCGTGTTTGACGCCGATCCCTACCTGATACTCTACCATAAAGGGGCTCTGTATGTGGTCGTCTATATCCCCTCACACAACAATTACCTTTTCTTGCCGATTCAGCGGATAAGGGGAGTTCAGACAACCGGTAACACATTCAAGCGACGAAAAGATTTCAGTCTCGAAAAACTTCGGCAGGGACGGTTTGGCATATTTGGGCATGACCGCCTTAGGCCTCAACAGGTTGAACTGCGTTTCGCAAAGTACGTGGCCGAGGTAATTGCAGAGAGGGTCTGGCATCCTTCCCAAAAACTGGTGACTCACAATGATGGCACGGTTACGTTGACCATGAAGATCGTCGTTTCCGATGAGCTCCGGGCCTGGGTCGGAAGCTGGCTGGACTATGTAACTGTGGTCAAGCCTACGAATCTACTCAAAGAGCGTGATCGCGATAAATAGGAAACCTACAATAGACTACCTCCAATTGGGGAGACTCCATGCAGCTACGTGATGGCAAAACACTCTACTCACCAACTGACCTGTGCAATCATTTCGAATGTCCGCATTGGACAATTCTTGCTTGCACCGATCTGGAGACCCCCCTACAAAAGGATCCGCAAGACGAAGAAGGCACGCTGGTCAGAGCCAAAGGTGAAAAGCATGAATCAACATACCTGAAGCAACTTCAGGACAAAGGGAATCGAGTCTCCATCCTCAAGGATGTCGGCAAGACGCGTGAAGATCGGTTGGCAGCAACGCTCAGTGCCATGAGGGCCGGAGAGGAGACCATCTACCAGGCCTTTCTCACGCATGGTCAGTTCACGGGATACGCTGATTTCCTGATTCGGGTGGAGCGACCATCGCAACTTGGCTCTTGGTCCTACGAGGCCCTCGACACCAAGTTGGCTGGCTATACCAAGCCTTATTTCATTATCCAGCTTTGTCTCTACTCTGAACTGCTTGAGTCCTTACAGGGCGTCTTGCCAGAGAGGATTCATGTCGCACTTGGTGACGGCCGCAAAGAGAGCTATCTTGTTAAGGACTATTACCAGTACTTCCAGCACCTCAAGCGGGACTTTCTGCGGCATGCTTCCGAGAGTCCGGAGACCTATCCCGAACCTTGTTCACACTGCGACCGATGCGACTTCCGTACGCTTTGCAACGACAAGCGGATTGCGGACGATCACTTGTCCCAAGTCGCCAATATCCGCAAGAGTCAGATACGACGTCTGGCAAAGGTCGGAGTAACCACCGTGGAACAGCTTGGCGCTTGCTCACAGGAGCGGGTGAAGGGAATTGGTGATCAACCATTCGCCAGGTTAAAGGAGCAAGCCAAGCTACAGTTACACAAACGCCACACCGGCAACGATAGGTATGAACTCCTTCCGCCCCCCAGCCCGACTAAGGGTCTATTGGCTCTCCCCCCGCCGGACGAGGGTGACCTATTCTTTGACATTGAGGGGGATCCGTTCTTCCCCGAAGGGCTTGAATACCTGTTTGGTGTCGTTCATTTGGAGGGAACCCAAGAGCGGTTCTTTGACCTATGGTCGCACAGTCACCGCGAGGAGAAAGCCTCCTTTGAGAAGCTGATCGCGTACTTCATGGAGCGACTGGAGCGCTACCCGAACATGCACATCTATCATTATGCTTCGTATGAAGAAACGGCCGTCAAGCGCCTGATGTGCAAATATGCGACGATGGAAGCCGAGGTCGACCACCTGCTTCGCAACAAGGTCTTTGTCGACTTGTACAAGATCGTTCGACAGTCTCTGTTGATCTCCGAGCCCTCCTATTCCATCAAGAATGTAGAGCATTTCTATCTCCCTGCTCGTCAGGGCGAGGTCAAGACCGCCGGAGCGAGTGTCGTCTACTATGAAAAGTACGTCGAGACCGGCTCGCAGAAGTACCTCGATGACATCAAAGCATACAACTTGGAGGATTGCATCTCCCTCGTTGGACTGCGGAATTGGCTCGTGAAACTCAAGTCCGAAGTAAATCTCGAAGTGCCGCCCCAACCTGAGGAGCGAACTTCTTATTCCAGCGAGCAGAATCCAACAGTCGTCAAACTGAAGGCCTACGAAGAAGCGTTGACAGCTGGACTCCCCGAATCACCGGTGGATTACATCGAGCACCAGCGCGTCGACAAGCTCATTTTTGACCTCGCTGACTACTACCGTCGTGAGGACAAACCTGCCTGGTGGAAGATGTTCTCCCGGCAGTCCGCCAATGTTGAAGAACTGATCGATGACGGCGAATGCCTTGGCGGACTTGCACTGCATCCGACTATCGCGCCTTATGCGGAGAAGCGGTCAACAGTTTATACATATACGTTTCCTGAGCAAGAATACAAGTTCGAAGTTGGCGACCGAGGAATGATTGCCGAGACATTGGAGCCATCCGGCGAAATCGTGTCGCTTGACCAAGAGAACCAGATAATAGCGCTCAAACGCGGCAACAAGTCCGGGCCAATGCCTCGTACATTTGATCTTATTCCCCAGGGCCCCATCAAAACCGAAGCATTGCGAGATTCTCTGTGGCGCTTCATCGACGCCTACATAGCTGCAAAGGAGACGAATGGGCGGCCGCATGCGGCGATTCAAGACTTGCTCGAACGTCGTGCGCCGCGGATTGAAGGAATCGTGCCGGGAGAGCCGATCTACACCGCACAGAACACGACCATACATCATTATCTTTCTGTTCTCCAGGGACTCGAGAACTCGTACCTGTTCATTCAAGGGCCTCCTGGGACAGGCAAGACGTTCACTGCTTCACACTTGATCGGCGGGCTGATGATGTCAGGCAAGAGAGTTGGCATCTCCGCCAATAGCCACAAGGTGATACACAACCTCTTGTCCAAAGTCGAAGAACGAGCGGATGAGATCGGGTTCGAGTTTGCGGGATTAAAGAAAGCATCCGGCCAGAATCCCGAGTCGTATTTTGATGGCAAGTACATTGCCAACTCTGATGACGGCACTCTGAACGCTGGTCATTACGACCTCTTTGCCGGTACTGCCTGGTTTTTCGCCGGCTTTGGAGGTAAGGAGCAGCTCGACTATCTGTTCATCGACGAGGCCGGGCAGCTCTCTCTTGCTCATCTGATAGCTGCCGGCACAGCCGCCAAGAATATCATTCTGATAGGTGACCAGATGCAATTGGCGCAGCCAACACAGGGAGTGCATCCAGGCGACTCAGGAAAATCGGTTCTCGACTATCTTCTGCAAGGCAGACACACGATACCATCAACCGAAGGTATTCTCCTGGAAACGACTTACCGGATGCACCCGAGAGTGTGTCAGTTCATTTCCGATGCCGTGTACGATGGCCGCATCAAGTCGGCTGATAGACTGGACATTCAAGCACTGCTGTTAAACGGCAATGGTCATACCGCTATTCCAGCGGCAGGAATCACATGTCATCTGATTGATCATGACGGTTCCGTGCAGCGTTCAGATGAAGAGGCTCTGGCGGTTAAGAACCTGTACGACACTCTACTCCAAGTCCGATATCGAAACAAAGATGGACAGGAGCACAAATTCAGCCCGGACAACATCCTTGTAGTGTCGCCATACAATATGCAGGTAAACCACCTTAAGCGGACTCTGGGAGATGAAGCTCGTGTGGGAACAGTGGACAAATTCCAAGGCCAGGAGGCCGAAGTAGTAATCGTTTCGATGGCGACATCCAGTCCGGAGGAAATTCCCCGCGGGATTGACTTCTTATACAGTCAGAACCGGCTGAATGTGTCGCTGTCTCGGGCCAGAATCTGTTCCATTCTCGTGATGAGCCCCGAACTTATGAATGTCCGGTGCAATGCTGTCGAGCAGATGAAGCTGGCTAATACGCTGTGTTGGGTTCGACAATATGGTCTCGGGGCCTGTTGATCTGTTGGTGGTTACGGACCGCCAAGTGTGAATATTCGACTGAATATCGTGTCGTTGTGAACCCCAGCAGTTTGTTGTTCTGCAGTAGTGAATCCAAATATGATACATTGATCCGGGGATTCTCAAATGAACTACCTTCCACTAACTCAGGAACCGCTAAGACTCAAGCGTAAGAACATGAGTGATGTTGGTGTCAATCTTCTGTCTCGGTTCGTAGAATTACTGAATGACGCAATGATGAAGGTAGGATGTGACAGACTCTGGTACCAGCCAGACAACACACCGAAGTGGCCCTATCGGTATTTTTGGGTATATCTGCGCGAATCTCAAGAGAGGGACTTCATTGTTCGCATTAACTTCACCAATAAGGACGCCTTCCAGGTGCAGCTCTCGCACTTTGGAGCAAAGGCCCCTCAAGAGGTTGATTTCATTTCGAATTCCCTTTCGAGCCAGATACAGTACCTAAAGGGCTGGCCACCTTTGGTTAAAGTCAGTTCGGAGAGTGACTGTGCGCTCTTGGCTCCATCTATCGCTGATCACTTTCAACGAATCCGCGCTCACCTGGATTCGGGAGGAACACTCCCGCTTCGAGGCACTAGCCATCTTGAAATTGCTATTGGCAACTTCCTTAGGCAACGGGATAGCAAGTCGTGGGTACGCTGGCATAAATTGGATTTCCTTGGTCAAAAGGATCTTGATCTCGCGCTTCCAAGTCAAAAAATAGCGATTGAAATCCAGGGTGACTATTGGCATCGACTGCCAGGCGCCAAAGAACGGGATCAGATGAAGAAGACATTGTTGCTGGAAAATGGCTGGTCTTTGATCTGGGCATGGGAAAGTTGCGTAAGGGAGCAATTCCCTAAAATCGAAGGCGCCCTTTTTCAAATTCGTATAGGGAATCGGTTCATCGAACTTAAAAAGAACTGACAATGCTGCGACCTATATAGATTACCGGAATCAGGATGAAAAGGCGCTCGCAAAAGACGTGGACCTTCCGTGTAGTAGAAAGTACATCAAGTTGCCCGTCCAATGACTTTGATTTGGAGAAGTGGATGGCCGAAATTCTCTATCGATATTGGAAACGCACAGTTCGAGACAAAGATCATTCTCACCAAGTAGTCGGTGATTGCCAGAAGAACGATTCAAAGTGAGGTGGTCAGGGACAACAGGTACGGAGGCGTTATGGAGCAGCTATTGACACCGCAGCAAATAGCCGAGAAGCTCGGTGTGGCCGTTTCGACCATCTATCAATGGACCCACACCGGATTTATCCCGCACATCAAATTGGGTAGGTTTGTCCGATTCCGAGAGAGTGACATTAACAAATGGCTGAACAGCCGAGTACATAAGGGGCGAAGCACCTATCGTATTCCAGTGGACGATCTGTTGGGAAATAGTGCAGGCGGGCGGAGTAAGCACAGTTAGTGGTCCGAAAATGTAACGCGTGAGTTGTTTCTATGCTCTGGTCTATCAGCTATCAGACCGACCTGGGTCCTCCAAACGGATTCGATTGAAAGCTTCTGGGATTAGGTCCGACTACTTCGTGGCGCTGTCATTGACGGTCTACTGCTAATCGGGCTAGAAAATGGGTTGAATTTCATTGATGTACGATGTTTGCAGTATGAGACAAACTTTCGAGTTATTGAGATCCTGACCCGGATCAATTTGTAGAGAAATCCCCCAAACTGTGACCAACACTTATCCAGAAAGCCTCTGATGTTGGGACCGACTGCTACTTCTTCGGGCCAAATGCGAATTCGAACTCATTGGATGACCGTAGCTTATACAAACGAAAACCCGAAATAATCGAACCCCCGACTCGCGTTGTGGCACAAGGACTTACGGGTCATTGTGACCAAATTGTGACCGTTTTTGTATCATTGAGCGAGCTGAGTTGGGCACGTCTAGATAACCAATCAACTCTCAGTTCTGAGCATCCCCACGTGTACATGGTCGAGTGAAGGACGATTCCAACGCTGCATTGAAAGAGAATCGAGAAGCCATTGCCATAAGACAAACAGTCTGTTGTGCCAAGATCTTACGTGTCCGAATTCACTGACAACACAAAGCACTAGTTTAGCCAGCCCTCGATTACCCCTCTGATCTTTGCTGCATCGCCCAGGTCTTTGTAAAGCTGCTCGGCTTCGGCGCGTTCCTTGTCGTTCATTTTTCGGATGATCTCGCCGATTTTGACGATACTGACCTGCATTGACCTGTCCTTGGCCAACGTCAAAAGCGCCCAAGCGCGGACTTTGTTTTTCTTCGGCGCATTGTCAGACCAATAGAAGTTGCCGAGTTCGCAGATTCCGACTCGATTGTTCTGGGCCACGGACAGCTTGAGCAACCGGACGCCTTCCTTGCTATCCTTCTTGACGCCCCTTCCGACCGTGTACATATATCCAAGTGATGACTGCGCATAGGCATCGCCAAGTTCGACTCCCATTTTCAACCAATATACGGCCGAATCGAGATTCCCCGTTACTGGTTTGAGCCCCCAGTTGTACTTGTCCCCAATTACAAATGCGGCATAACCGTATCCGGCATTGGCGGCCTTTGCCATCAAGGCCATCCCTTTGCGCATACTCGAGTCTGAGGCATCCTCAAACAAGTGGTCCATTGTAGCTACCCTGAACATCCCTTCTGGCCAGCCAGCTTTCGAGAGATTTCTGATGACACGCGTACTGTCTCTGCCGTTTTTTGCTCCCCGGTACTGCCGCTCCATGAAAGAAATCACCTTTGAATCGCCTTGCGCTATCTGCTCGGGCGTCAGATGACTGGCATAGTACGATTTGAGTGAGTCACCGGCCTTCCGATCGTTTTCCGCGAACAAATTGAATATTGCCAGGCCTGACCACATATACCCGGTGATGCTGTCGTCGGCTGTCCTCGCAGTATGCCAACGGTAATCCGCCATTCGTGCTTGGCAGACGCCATTATCCAGTTCCGCTGCTCGTTGAATCCAATACGCGGCGCTGTCGCTATTTGCCGGCACCAGTGATCCGCTGTTGAATAGGATACCCAGGATTTCCGGCGCGTACGGGTCGCCACCAGCCGCCGATTTCCGTATCCACTTGAGTCCTTCGGCTGAGTCTCTGACGCCCGCGGATCCATCGAAATACCGAAAGCCCACGTAGTACTGTGCTTCCGCCACGCCTTTGTCGGCGAAACGCTTCAGGGAATCAAACGGCATTACAGAATAGTCCCGGCGACTTTCTTCGAGTACCGAATCGATAATCTTGCGCAGCTTCTCTTTTTCGTCAGCCCGTGCGACAGTACCTAGACACAATATGACCACTACAGAAGTCCACCAGAGATTCAGCAGCATTTGAGTCTTCTCCTTGTGCCTGAGTTTTGCATCGAACACAACTGGGTTCATTCGGGCCCAAATTTACTACTTTTGCTGGCATCCTTCAATAGTTGAAATCGCAACCAAAAAAAACCGAAGGACAATCTTGTGTCAAACCTTCGGAAGTTTGGACACTTGATCCCATCTCTTCCGACCACCACCGAAGAAATGACTAGCCAGCTCCGGGCGAACCAAAGACGCTTCTGTGCTACTAAGTTCCGTTTTTCGTAAGTCATCTCATTTCATCTTCTCCTGTTCAACTTTGTGCGAGGATATTTGTGTGGCAGACTTATCCTGTTCCCACCGATAACCAATCCCGAGTTCTTCTGATTTCCCGAAGAGTTTTGGGAATTGATATTTTCCAATCTCATGCGAAGGCTTGTTTACTTCCACCTCGATGCGATTAGCTTCGGCATAAGCATCTTTCCTTATGCCGGTCACCTGCCACGATACTTCCACATTGGGTTTATCGGTACGAATGACAAATTGATTGTTCGCAATCTTTTCCGAAACTATGGCTTGTGCGAATTGACCGAGAACGGTGAGCTGGTATCTGAAGTCTTTATTGAGTGCCTCAAACCAGTTGGGCAGGGTTATATTTGCATATCCTGAAACATCGGTAGTCACGTTACCGTTGTAGATATTCATCATGTCGGGAGATTCAACGAACGAATGTTGGAGGTACTTGTTCTCGGGGTCGAGGGGATGGTCAATTGCAAAGGCACCAGCGGTCTTGGAAAATGTGCCGGCGACGTGGACGTTTCCGTCGAAATAACCAGCCCAATTCGTTGTCCCATTGTACGCTTTGCCGTAAACACCTCGATTGAAACCTGTGCCCCATGCCTCACCCATCACGCCAGTATTGCCGGTACTCCCCCCACCGGCAGACGCGATGAGCGCATAAGCACCGTTCCCGGATGCCTTGGCAAACATTCCCATGGCACCCTGGCCAGTTGCCTCGCCAGTGACACCGTAAGCATAGTTCGGAGCATCACCAATGGCGTATCCGAACACGCCGTGTTTTAGACCCCCGCTACCGTATGCATCTCCATAGATTCCATATTTCGCGCCGGATGAACCATCAGCCGACCCGTAAACGCCGTTTTTGTAACCCGTGCCATTTCCTGATGTAAATCCCTGTACCCCATAATAATTTCCAGTGCCATTTTGATTGACGGATCCACGCACTCCGGCATAGCCACCTTCAAACTTCCCCCCATAGCCGTAAAAGTCGGCAGGAGTGGACTTTCCGTACACGGCAACTGCATCGAAGTTACCCACTCCTTCGAATTCGCTATGAATGACATGAGTCGCAGCCGTGTTCGCCGAAACTGCAAAGTAACCGCCAATGGTATCGAACGGATCGCCGACATCGAGGCTTCCGTACAATGATGGCCTACTAATTGCAACGTGACCATCGGGTTTGCAGATAATTGACGGAATGGAGTTCCCCTGTTTGTAGAAGTACATATCGCCTGCTGTTACCCAACCGGCAAAGGCGCCGGCAGATCCGGCCACACTGGTTTCCCACACGGATGAAGATGACGTGTTGGAGAACTCCGTCACTGTTGCACCACTGTTCGACGATTCGAATCGAGATACAAATAAACCACCGTTCGGCTCAACGACATGCAGTGGACGGATCGGCGCAATCGTTCCGATGCCGACGGAATCATAAGTGTTGACTTGGATCATCTTGGAATTATAGTCCTTCCATCCGCCACCCATATAGGAATTCATTGCAAACGGAACAGCGGTCAATTTGGTGCGCGGAGACATCTCCGGATCGGTCCCAACCTTAATCCCCAACCACCGCAAGCTGTCATCAAAAAGCCAGGTCGGAAACCAAGATACTGTGCCGATCTGGGCCGAAAACAGGCCGTCGACAGTTGCGACGGTCTGGGTCTCTCCCCAGTAGGCAGAGCCGCCGGAGGGGGTACCATAGAGGGCAAACGAGACCGAATAGTTGCCATTCGGCACGGCTGTTCCAGACGGAGTAGTCAGTCTCCCCTGGTAATTGATCACGTTTGGTGAGTTGGCCATAGTCAACTCAACAGCCAACAGCATGATCAACATAAAGAACACTTTGCATTTCATGATTTTCATTCTCCAACTAAGCGTTAACAGTATAGTTTCATTTCTAATCATTAGTCAGTCACCACCGCTCAATGGCACAACTTCAACATGTCAATCATCATGGCCCGACGAGTAACGAAATATTAACATTTACTTCCGCTTCCCTTGGCCCATCATCTATGAGTGTCGTGGCTGCGGTGGCAACACTCGACACTACTGTTAACCTGTACATTTGATGCTCCGCCAGGGGATAAAGCAAGTCACCTACCACAAATGGTAGGGCATTCACATTGCTATCGAATTTTGGCAATAGGAGTCTGCTCTGGGTGGCTGCAACCGATGCCAACATGGTTGTATCGACAATACTGAGTTCCACTATGCAGCGGGCTTGCGGGGGTAGGATCTGATTTGTGGGTAGTACGGTGCCGTCGATCACCAGCGTGAAAGGCATGCCGCTTGATCCGCCCGCCAGTGCGAAATCTACCGAACTTACAGATGAGGCCTGGCCACTCACACGGAATTGGCATCCTGACGAAGTGGATGTGGGTGGCGTCGCGGTGGCGCTGCAGCTTAGCAATGCCGCACCTGTTACACTCAAACTTGAGCTTCCACCGTTGGCGTTGAGATTGGAAGCGCTCCCAGCATCGGACCTGAACCAGAAGCCGCCGGGACCTTTGCACCAAGTACCGGTGTTGTGTTGGACGGAGTCTCGGTACTCATCAAGAGCGGTAGACACGCTCCCATTGAAGCTCGAGTCTCTATTGTAGATGCCGAGACTTGGCATTGCGCAATACACGCTAGTATATGCTGAATCGCGACCCGTCCAGAACGGCGTACAGGACACGTCGAGCAACTCGGTCCGCAAAGAGTCATTTCCGGAATACAACTGAGTAAAGGCGTAATAGCTCAGAATATCACGGTCAGTCACGGCCCTTTCATCCAACGTCGTGTCGTTCGGGCTGGGAGCATCACACGGTGTCACCGATACCGTTGAATACGACGGAGGGGTGTTGATATTCAGGTCAAACGGCGCGGTTGACTCAGCGCCGGGAAGATTGCCAGTATATCCATCGCCATTCAGGTCAAATACCGAGTGATCCTTCTCCCACGGCGGCACATTGAGAGCCCGGTCCGCTTCGTAGAAGACGATTGAATCGATATACATCTGCAAGTCTTCTTCATCGAACTTGTTGTTGTTTCCGATCTGCCCATTGTTGTCGGCAACGTCAAGTATAGCGAGTCGCACCGGGGCACTTGATAGGCTCTGATCAAGCGCCAGCACGGCTTGATATGCGTTCACCCATTTGCCGTTATAACAGTTCAGCATCAGATTCTTAACCTCAGTCGCGGTCAAACTCGGTGAGAGTCCCCAGAGATAAGCCGCCAGGCCGGCTATTTGAGGCGTGGAAAATGAGGTTCCGCTGGCGGTCGCCTGAAGTGGAACACCACCACCTGGACTGCAAGAAAGGTCTGCCTCGGCACAGGTTGTGACCACATCGGTGCCGACCATCCGAACATCAGACGGGCTGTTTGAACTGACCCACGGCGCACCGTCCCAGTCTGAAGCCCCAACAATCAAGAGATTGCGTGTGACCGCTCCCATGCGGGCATCTGCTTGTGTCATCGCCGTGTACAAAGCAATCAGGTTGGCAGTATCTTGAGATGTCACGCTGGTTCCGTGCAGCATTGACATTGGGTCGGTGAACTTGGCTGACATCGCAAACGGGGAGTTGTAAATGGCGTTGGAACTGTCATACGATGCTACTGCTTCGTTCCCTGCCGAAGTTGCATGCAGGCAACGGTCTTGAACACTCAGAACCAGCGCTCGCCAGAAGAGAGCATGCCCGATTCTCCGGACTTTCGAATTGACGCCAAAATCAGTGTCCGGGTAACCGATGGAAGTATTCAACGCGAAGTTACCGGATAACGGTAGATGGGCGGCGATATCCGCCAGCAGTGCAGTCCAAGTCCCAAACCCGTGAGTCAGTATGCAAGGCAGTTTCAACAGGGAACTCCTCCCCGGAAATGCACCAGTCGAGCCGAGCGAGTCCAGTTTCGCACCAATTACGCCGGCCACTTTAAAGCCGTGGTTCCCGTCCCACTCGGTACCGCCTGGGACTAAGTTCTGCCCGAGATTTGGCAACCCAGCCCCGCCCGGAAAGGTTTGAGACGGGATCTCGGCATGGGCGACTGTCTCGAGAAAATCATCAACGACAAGAACCGTCGCAGGTGAACTATTTATCTCCAGCAGCTGGCGTGCGTTCCATGATGTTGGGAACCCGGCAAGCTCTAGATGTCCAAGTAAAGTTTTAGCAGGATAGTCGGGAAATTCGGAAGCTCCATTGATCGCAGTCGGATCGAACGCAGGATACGCCGACAGAAACGCGCCTGATGCGACCAGTATTGAGCAAACCATCTTCGCCTGATCAACCGATGCCTGCGCCGGAACCACCAGCTCGGTGAACATCATCCCCGATCGCATGCAGATTATCTTTGCAGACACCGCGTTCAGAGCCGTGTTAACCGCCCCTACGGTTACGTTTGGATTGATCACCGCTTCTAACCGCGTCGTTGCGAAATCGTCATTCCACTCATTCGCCGGGACCGCAAACGGACCATGATTGCTGGTGCCCGACAAAGCAGAATCATCGTCCGCACCGGAAAGAAGGATACCAACGGGACCATTGTCCGGCGGCTTGTTTGTATCCGGTGCCGTACTCTTGCTACAGCTGAGTGTGAAAATCAGCAGGAGCAATGTAATGATCACTACAATTCTATACTTGAACATTGATCACTTCCTTTTTCATTCAGTTGTCATTGAGCTTAACTGTCACTTGCCTGAACATTTCAGAATAACTGCAGAGAAACTGTGACTGATGCGTCTCCATCGTAGATTCCGAGCAAGCTCAACTGAAATGCAAGGTGGTATATGTATCTAGGTTGTAGCGCGCCGACCGACACATTCGACGGGATCAATATCGAAGTCGAGTGTTGCTGATCTTTCAAGAAAATGGTTCGCTGACCTATTTCATCGACTCCACTGAATTCAAGATAGAATGTTCCGTCGCTATGTGTGTGTTCTCCAGTGACAGCATCAACTGAATAACTCAGAGAATAATTCACCGGACGGCTGAGAACTTCAAAATCGAGGGCGTACGATAGAGCTCCCGTGCCTATGAGGCGATCACGGCATAACGTATCAGGGTCAACCTGGATCCTAAATGTCGTAGTGCCACCAACAACTATCGATGATAAGTCACGATCCTGGCCCGTGAATGTGTGCAATCCATTGATATCGGTGTTGGCGGTTGCATAGCCCGCTTCCATGCACGGCGAAGATGTTAAACCTGGTTGAGCGGAAAACGAAGTGTCTGTTGGCCAGTAGCCATTCAAGCTCTCAAATTGATAATCACTGTCAAAATGAGCGCCTGCGGTAGCCGACCACTGCCAATGTCGAGCTACAACATTGCGGCCACAACCGAGAAGGGAATCACGTACTTTCTGATTTCCAGTATAGAGACTTGAATAGCTGTAGTAGTAGAGAATGTCTCTGTCGGTAACTGATGCTTCGTTGAAACTTGTGTCGACGCAGGTGTGAAAACTCAACTGACTATACGCCGGCGGCGTATTGATATCCAGATCGAATGGCGCAGTCGAAGGGGTCAGCATGGTATCACCGGTATAGCCGTCACCGTTGAGATCAAAACAGGAATGGTCTCTTGGCCATGGTGGTGCATGCGTCCCGCGATCTGCCTCATAGTGGAGTATCGAATCAAGGAACATCTGCAGGTCTTTTTCATCAAAAAGCATATCGCTCCCCTTCTGTCCTGCGGCGTCGGCAACGTCCAGAAGAGATAGACGAATCCCTGCGTTGGCAATAGAATGATCAAGCGACAGTACGGCTTTGTAGGCATCTACCCATTTGTTGTTGTAGAAGCAGTTCAAGATAATGGCTTTCGTGTCATCAACAGTTAATGCCGGAGATAGCGCCCACAGCCATCCTGCAAGAGCGGCAACTTGCGGGGTAGCGAACGATGTCCCATCATAGCTTCCCTGCCAGGCAACGTCGGCTCCCGGTCCGCAGATGCCATCCGCCATTGCACACGGAAGCGTGACGTTCTCGCCAATCATGCGAACATCCGCAGGGCCGTTCGAAAACGTAGAGATACCACCGCTCCAATCAGAAGACCCTACTGTGACTACGTTCCTTAGCTTGGCCGCATAAATACTTCCTTTCGTCACAATGTTGGCATATATCGTATTCAATGCGGCGGTGTCGGCGGGTGGGACCGCAGTCCCTTGGAGCATCTCGAGAGGTGTGTCAAAGCGCGCGGCTAAGGTTAAGGGAGAGTTGTAGTCAGCGTTCGTCTGTGCAGTCGAATAGAAGCCGTTATTACCCGATGCCTGGGTGACCAGGAAGTCATTCTGTCGAAGCGCGACCAGTTCGCGCCAACAGAATGCATGCTCTATCCTTCGGCGTTTTGAGGTTAGAGTGAAGTCGCCGGCATACCCCCAACTGGCATTCAGAATGAACTTCCCCGTGGCAGGCATACGGGTGTAAAGCTCTGTCAGAATAGCGAACCAAGATCCGGCCATGGTCAAGCTTATGCACGGAAGCCGAAGGAGATTCGCCGTGTCAGGAAACGCACCGGTCGAGCCGATATCGTCAAACCGAGCGCCAATAGTCCCAGCCACTGCAAAACCATGATTCCCATCAATGATCCCCTGTCCATTCAAAGAGGTTAGAACCGTCCCAATCCCAGGAATAAATGTTTGGGCAGGTATCTCTGGGTGGGGAGCAAAGCTGGCAAAGTCATCAGAGACTACAATAGTCACCGGGGAATGAAGCCCAGCTGCGCGCTCCCTGAGATTCCACGCCGCGGGAAACTTCGCCTCTTCAAGGGGAGTAATCCGCATATTTGCCGGGAAGTCAGGAATTACGGCGCCATCATTGCCATTGATAGGATCAAAGCAGGGATATGCCGATAGAAATGCGTTGGATGCCATCAATGTTGAGCAGATGACATTCGCTTGAGCTTCCGATGCTTGTGCAGGCACTACTAACTCGATGAACATCATACCCGCCCGCATACAGCTAATCTTGGCACTCACGGAGTTCAGAGCAGTATTGACCGCCCCAACCGTCGCGCTTGGGTTAATAACCGCTTCGAGCCGCGTGGTGACGAAATCTCCATCCCACTCACTCGCCGGGACTGCGAACGGGCCGTGATTGCTCGTGCCGGAAAGCGCCGGATTGCCATCAGTGCCGGAAAGCAATATGCCGACAGGGCCTGTGTCAGGCGGCTTGTTCGGGTCCGGGTCGGTGCTCTTGCTGCAACTGAGCGATAGAAGGAGCAGGGCAAACAATCCGACCAGAACGCAAGTAGTCGGGGACTTGATGGTCTTTTCGATTAGCAACATGCAAACACCTCGATATGAAGGTCGGTAACGCAATTCTATTTCAGATTTAGGACTCCACTGTCCGAAATATGGATGTATAACCCGTCACACCGTCATGGCATCAATGTCCTACTCTTTGCTATAAGTAAAATATATGTCAATACTTGATAAGTCCAAGTGGAATTATGGACTAACCTAATCTGTGGCGGAGCAAAAAGGGCTTGAACGCACAATTCCGCAAACAGCGAGTACATTCAGATGAAAGCGTTTACGGCGAGACCTATCTGGAGAAACATCGATCTACTATCTAAATGTTCAATTGGTCTGTGGGCACCGATTCGTGTGACCGAATCAAAACATAGTGTTCGTAAGTCGTTGATAATTCGTTGTGGGACATAAGGGGACGGGGGTTCGGGGAATTCGTCCGGCCTCGGTAGTCGTTGTACTAGCTTGATTGATAGGGACTTACAATCAATGGAGGTGGGGGGAATCGAACCCCCGACTCGCGTTGCGGGACAATGACTTACGAGTCATTGTGACCAAATTGTGACGCTTTTTTCATCCAACCAAAGTCGTTTGAAGGACGCGTACTACGGTTCTTCAGCAGGAGATCATCTCGCTAATGCTACAACCTGAGACTGTTGATGGCATATGCTACGCCAATTGCAATGAGCGTACTCACAAGTACATAAGCTATGGCGGATCGCTTTCCAAACTTCCCCCAGACTACGGTGATCTCCGTTATATCGGTGGTCACGCCGACCATTAGCATTACAAAAACCACCCCCAGACTAGCGCCCATCGTGTAGAGCTGACCGGCAAAGACACTGAACCCTTCCGAGCACAGTTCGATGATCGCACTGATTGGTACCGCAATCAGTATTGACCACGGAGTTTCCGTCGCTCCAAGGAACCGCTGGACAGTCGGAGTTGGTACAAATGCCGCGACCGCCGCGGCAAGCGCCAGCCCAATGATCAAGTACTTTCCAAGATCACGGAAATTATCCCAGGCGTGCCGCATTACTCCAACCAACCGATTTCGGGACGCTTGTACGTTGTCGGTCGCGCATTCATTGCAATCATCTGACGTACAGGTATCTCCAGTGTGGTTCACACTCAATTTTGGTTTGTCAATGGCCCTATGTTTCTCAAGTCTCGAAAGTACTAATCCCGATAGAAACGCTGCAATGACTGCACACGTTATCAGAAGTGCCGTGTTCGCCACGCCGAGGAAATTGCTGAGCACCAAAAACTGCGGCACGCCTGACCATGGTGTTGCCAACAAAAAGGTCAGAGCAACGGCGGTGCTCGCCCCCTTCTCGCGAAGTGAAACTGCCATGGGGATCGCTCCACACGAGCAGGTCGATGCCACCAACCCTGAGAGTGCGGCCTTCACCAAAGAGGTGATATCGTTATTGCCGAAGTGCCTTGCAATGAACGAGCGCGGGACGAATTCGGCGACCACGCCTGCCGCCACAAACCCAACCAGGAACCAAATCCAGAGGTCGCCGATCAGTGTCGCCAGTGCGGCGAAATACTGCTCAAGATAGATCATATGTTGCTAACAAACCACCCAGCAACTGTTCGCGCCAGTCTTTGGTCACACTTCAAATTCGGGCCTTGCACTATGGTTGTATACGTACGAACAGCGAGTCACGTCGACTGACCACAATGCCACCGTAGTTTCCGCTGGTTGTAGCGGTCGACAAGTTCTGATCAAAGAAGGACGAAGGCATAGCGGTTGGCAGAT
>CAZCZL010000012.1:0-98214 GCA_964503315.1 uncultured Ignavibacteriales bacterium
TCGAGGTTGCCCGGGCGTATCTGTCGCTCGCGTATGTGTACATTCAGCAGGCTGACTATGTCGCCGCTGAACAGGCGCTGGGCGAAGCATACCCCCGCATCCTGATCAATGTCAGCAAGCGCGATGAGGTCATCTATTACACGTATCTCGGCGAACTGCAGTATCGGGCAGGTCGTTTGGAAGAGTCACGCGTCGCGCTGGAGCGTGCGTTACATCTGGCCGAAGAGATCGGCCCGAACACAACGCTCGCGGCTCGCGTCATGCGTCACCTGGCGGAACTGGCGATCCGGACAAAAAATCATCGTCTGGCTCAGCGCTATGTCGCCAAGGCGATTCCTGTCTTCCAGAAAGCCGACGACAAAGTCGAGATGGGGGCGCTCTGGAAACTGAAAGCGCAGATAGCGGATATGACGGAACAGAAAGAGGAGGCGGTCGCGTCGTTCAAACGCGCGCTGGATCTTCTGGCCGAATCCGGTGTCCGCTGGGAGAAAGCGGAAGCGCTGGTCGCGGCCGGGTGCTCTCGTTCATTTTCGGCACGCGAGCGAATGACCTATCTCTTCCGCGCGGAGGAGTTCTATGCCCGCTGCCATATGGTGCGGAAACATGACGAGATCGGGCGCTTGATCCACGAACAAGATGACCGGATGGATGTCCCGACTCTTGGGCCAATCCCCAGATCCGCGGTGGATACAGAGTATTACACGAACTGCGAGACGATCAAGCAGTTCAAAGCGCAGATCCCGATCCTTGGGCGCTCCGACCTGCCTATCCTCTTGACCGGCGAGACCGGTGTTGGCAAGGACCGTCTGGCGAGTTACTTCCACAGTGTCATCAGACCGGGAACTCGCTATGTGGCGATCAACTGTGCCTCAATTCCGGAGACCCTGCTTGAGTCGGAGCTGTTCGGTTACCGGAAGGGAGCTTTCACCGGCGCCCAGGAGCACAAAGACGGGCTGTTTGTGGAAGCGAACGGCGGCGTACTCCTTCTCGATGAGATAGGCGACATGCCACTCGCCCTCCAGGTGAAACTGCTCTCCGTACTGGAGCGCCGTCGCCTGACTCCGCTCGGAAGTACCAAAGAAGTCGAACTCGATATCAAGATCGTAGTGGCGACCAACCAGAATCTGGAAGAGATGGTCGAGCAGGGGAAATTCCGCCGCGACCTCTATTACCGATTGAGCGGGCTTTCATTCCATATTCCCGCGCTGAGAGAGCGAAAAGAGGATATCCCACTGTTGTTGCAGACCTTCATGCGAAAACGGAAGATGTGCGGCGAAGACCAGAAGCTCCCCGCCGAACTGGTTCGTCAGTTCATCGAATATGACTGGCCGGGAAATATCCGCGAGCTGGATAACAAGGTGAAACGCCTTGAAGTCATGGCTCAGATGGTGGCGGAAGGGGATCTGGTTGAATTGGCTCGAACTATCTTCGCGCCGACCAAACAGCTTCCAGAGAAAGGAAACCTGTTTGACCGGGTCGAAGAGTATGAGCGTCAGCTTATAATGGACGCGCTGATGGCGGCACACGGCAACAAGTGCGAGGCGGCTCGTCTGTTGGGTGTGCATGAAGCGACCGTCCGGATGAAGCTGAAACGATACGGGACTCACGGCACACTGCATTGAGTTGATGTGAGTTTTTAATAGTGAAGAAGTCGTGATTTAGTACGATTTCCGTTAGTTCTCCTTGGTTACGGTAAGTGTTTCGATAAGAGGCACTTACCGTTTTTTATGGCCGGTGATTCGTATGAACATACGAACGGTCTCGTGTGATTCTCCACAAGAGCTTCGGTGACGGACACCTATGCTACTGTATTACAATCCCTTACGATTGCCGTGACGGAGCGTGCGAAGTCGGGCACACGCATTGCTATTAGGATTGATGTCATTTTTACTCCTGAGCGCTGTGTTGGTGCTTAGTAGGTCCTCTTTTCTTTGGTGTATCGAAGCCGTCTGCGCTCGAGGGGAGTGCAGGCGGTTAATTTTTGGTGGCATGCAACCAATGCTCCCCTATATTTGCTCCCGAATAATCTGATTAAACGTACAGGATGGCGCACGGATGGACGCACTCGGGCTGATAGAAACGACCAATCTCGCTGGCGCGATGGAAGCATCGACCGCCGCTTCACAGGCCGCCACGGCTTCGGTCAGTTCAGTTACGTTGATAGACGCTTCGTTTGTGGTGGTGAAGATCGAAGGAGATATGCCGGCGGTACGTGCGGCTGTCGAAGCGGGAGCACACGCCGCCCAGCAGTCCGGCTCACTTATCTGCGCGCGAATCATCCCCCACCGTGAAGGACCGGGGAAAACGGTCGTCACACGCAAGCGGAGCACCCCGATCGTATCCGCGGCGCCGTCTCCTAAAAAGGTGACTGCGTCACCCAAGCCACGCCGTGAAAGAGCGGCCGCTCCCCGTCCAGCCCCGGCACAGCCTGTTGCTCCTGCAACAGTATCGCGAAGCACCGCTTCCGGAACCATGTCGATGGATCAGCTTGAAGCATTGCCAGTCTCCAAGCTCCGGCAATACGCCCGTGGGTTGGCGGGACTCCCCATCCAGGGCCGCCAGATTTCTATGGCCAACAAACAGCAGTTGCTGGAAGCGATTCGAAAGATCTCGTAAGTGTTTTCGTCAGCGCTCGACTGATATGACAAGCCGCGTTCCCCGGACGGGAACGCGGCTTGTTTTTCGAGAGAGCTCTCCTTGGGCAGGAGATCAGAAGTCAAACCGGAATCCGGAGCGGATCAGGAACAGAGAACCTGATTCATCTCCGTACACATACGCCGCGTCATCGGTCAGGTCGGCGAAATCGGTGTCGGCCGTCCAAACGATTGACTGCGAGAGTCGCATTTCAAGCCCCAACGACACCTTCAACAGCTTGTAATCCAGATCGGAATAGCTGTCCATCTCCAGGAAGGTGAAATCCTGGTGAGTCAGATCTCCCTGCAACTGCTCGGTGACATCGGGCATCTCGACCACATCGAGTGCGGCCGTCGACGCGACATAACTGAGCGATCCGTGGATACGTGCTTTGCTGGAAGGCATAAAATTGGCGGTGAGATAGATGGTATGCGCATCGGTCGTATAATCTGTCATTGCATAGGTAGAACCATAGTGCTTCTGACGAATGGTCAAGTTCGGGGCGACACCCACGGTGTCGCTGACAAGTTGGCCCGCTCAGCCATCGAACAGCGCGATCGATACAGGGAGTCGCGCGGCCGTATGGTTGAACGTATAGCCGATATTCAGTGACCATTGCGGTGACGGCATCAGCGTCAGATTCAGGTTCGGCATGAATGAGGAGTGCTTGACATCGAGCGAGTCAAGGTCGCCGTTCTTGTCGAATGATCCTTTGAGCGCCGCATGGATAGTCGCTTTGGGCGACGGTATCAGGTCGATACCTAGCTCAAACTGATGCGCCGAGGTCGGCGCGTTGGAGACTGCCTGGTAGCGCAGATCCTCGCGCTGGAAATAGAAAACCAGCGGCATGATCGGTGCGGTGGAATCCAAGGTACGAAGGATCTCCCGTCCGGACTCTTCGAACAGTCCACGGCTCGAGGTGAACGGGTCGGAGACCATGTCGAACCGATACTTGAACGACGCGGTCAGCGCGTTGCTCTTCCGCCAGCGGAGTTTCGCCTGGCCAAAGAGCTTATTGGTCACGTTGTTGCCGTTGACATCCTCGTAATCATAGCGGTCGATGCGATTGTAGCCGGCCATGAACGACGCGGTCGTACGTGGATTCAGTTTCGTTATCAACTCCAGGCTTCCGCGGCCATCCAGACGATCCAGCGCCGAATAACGAATGAAATCGAAATCAACGACTGGGCCGTTGGCCATGCCGCGACGATACGATGGCAGGTCGATGAACGGATCATCCGCCCGCTGGCGCACTGCGCTCGCTCGCGCGATTAGGCGCGTGCGCGGCGAGAGCGGATACGTGTAATTGATCGCCCCACTGACTGCCTTGGTCTCAAGATCGGTATTCTTGTTAGTGGCGACGCTATACCCCAGGGAACCGGAGACCTTCCCCTCACCCAGCTTGCCGTTCATTTTCACCTTGTGGCCGATCTTCTCGGTCTTCGGCTCTATGCCAAACGGCAGGGTGGTGTCACTGAAAACAAGTCGCGAACCGAACTCAGGGCCGCTGGCTCCGCTGACCGGGTGTTTGGCCGGGTCATAATAGGTGTAGCTATCCTGATGCCGGGGATCGTATTGCCGGTAGGCAAAACTGTACCCCAGGTTGTAGCCGCCAACCTTGCCTTTTAGGCCGGTTTCCAGTTGGTGGGTTCGGCGGTTCACTTTGGCCGACTGAGAAGTGACGTGGCAGGAGAAGCAGTGGTCGGACTGGACCTTCTGTTCGCTTCCCTCTTCCATGATCATGCGATGCGCTATCATGAAGCGCACGTCATTCTTCTTCGATACACGAGTCTCAAGACTGCTCTGCAATTCCTCACGACGAGTCGAATAATCCGCCCCCGCGTCGAGCAGTTCGTGGGTCAGTATCTTTCCGCCGGGACGTGTGGTCAGCCATTCGCGGGCCACCAGGTTCGCCAGCAGGTCCTGACCTGATTGATTGGTCAGCGAACGATACTGAAACGACCCTTTGAGACTCTGTCCAATGGTGGTATTGACCTTGCCGAAAATGTTCTGGTCGTCAAAGTAGTGGCCGTCTATGGAGAAGATGTTGTTCTCGCCCATCGCCAAATACTGAAAGCGAAGTTCCGGGAGCCACTCTTCGGTCCCCTTGTTGAATTCGGCGACCTTCTTCTGGTAATCGCTGAAGCTGGTGTAATGTGAACCGAGCCAGAGCGAGTATGTCTCCGTCGACTGGGCGAATGCGACCGAGGTCACGACCAGACAGAGGAGCGCAAGAATAAGTATCTGTTTCATGGCATTCTCCTTACCTGGTTAGCCCTTTGCCGGTCGATGCGGCCTGCGATGGCAGATCGGAACCGTGGATCTGGGTGTGACATTGTGTGCATTTAGTCAGCATGCCGAGTTTCCAGCCATCTGGTGTGGAGACGGCGTCGCGCGACCGATCCATCGGATCGGTGAAGGCGCCGTCTACACTTTCAACCGATGCATGGAAGTGCATCGAATGACAGCTCAGGCAGAGCGCAGGCTCAGCTTGCTTAAGCAGATTGTCCGCCACCGTTCCATGCGGCGAGTGACAGATATTGCAATCCTCCATCACCGGAGCGTGTTCAAACGCGTAAGGTCCTTCTTTGTCCGCGTGACAACTGAAGCAGAACTCGCGGCCGGTCGGCTCCATCGTCAATCGAGGATTCTCTCCGTGCACGCCGTGGCAGTCAAGGCAATCAACCTTACCTTCGGCGATCGGATGATGCGACGGCAACATGGTGGCGGCGCGAACATCGGCGTGACAATCATAGCAGAGGGCGGGAGAACTCTTTTTCAGAGACTTCCCGTCGGTACCATGAATGGTGTGGCACGCGGCGCAGTTCACATCGCCCGCGCTGTGACTGGACATGGTCCAGTCAGCTATGCGATCCGAGTTGTGGCACGTGATGCAAAGCTCAGTGCCGTTCGAACCCTCGACCTTGGCCGGATTTACGATATCCTTGGGGTCACCGGATTCGATGTGGGCAGTCCCCGGACCGTGGCAAGATTCGCAACTGTTTTCGCGAAGTCCGGCATCATCAGAAAAATACCTCCCGTGGGCGGTATTGTGAAAAGAATCACTAACATCGGTATGGCATTGGGCGCATGCGGAGTTGGCGATTCCCTGGGCCGATGTGGTCGACCAGAACCCAATCACCAGCAGCGCCGCGATGATCAGGAAAGCCGGTTTCCCACGGACGGCGGCTCCCATTTTAGCAGATCTCATGTCTCCTCCGAGTAAGAGAGTGAACACTCACTAACGTTACCTGTATTTCGAAAAATCTTCTTATCGCGCTGCAATCTAAACTCTTAACCCACGAGCGTAGATAGGCACATTGTTCTCGATAACATCGGTTGGCTGATAATTCTTCCCGGACATCCCTCGCCAGAGTGTGACGCTCAGTGCACAGTCGAAAACCATGCCCACAAAACATCGCGCGGTGATCTCGTTATTCTTTCGTACAATGAGGCCCTTTTCGAAAAGCCTATCTAGCTGCTGAGTCAGAAAGCGCACGTAGGTGCCGCGGATGGCATCAAAGACCTGACGTCCGCGTGCGTGATTCCGCAAGGTTGAGTAAAGCAGTAGTCGCTGGACTTCGGGGTTCACTACGAAGTAATCGATGATATGCTTTGCTAGACCCAAAAGTATCTCTTCTACGGAATCTGAAGATGAAAGCTTGGTGAACAGCGTTTCAGTCTGAAGGCGCGTGCGCAGCGACTGGAGGACGGCTTCGTATATCTCTTCCTTAGATGTGAAGTGTCGGTAGATCGCCGGCTCGGTGACGCCGCAGCTTTGGGCTAGCTGCTTAATGGTAACGCGGTCATATTCTTCGGAACCAAAGAGACGGGTCGCCTCCTGAATGATCTGAGCCTTTCTGTCAATCGCGCTGTTTCGCATATTAGTTAGTTAACAATAACTAACATAAGATATCGGTCATGTCAAGAAAAAAGATAGCCTTGGATGACCACATTATGAGCAAATTCCCGGTAAATCAGGCCTGCCTGCGGGTCTCTTTTTTCTGAGGAAAATCGCCTGTTTTTCCTTCATTTAGCAGCCTCAGCCTGTTGCCAGAAATTGTCTAATTGTGTATACTGCTTAGTGAAAAAGAGTACAAAGTCGCCGGTGGAGTCGACGATATCGGTCGGCTCCGGATTGGGGACTCAACGGAGAAAGCACCGCTGATATGAAGAAGATGATGGTGACCGGGGCGATCGGGCAGATCGGCTCCGAGTTGGTTTCCGCGCTCCGCGCGCGATACGGGGCAGATATGGTCGTGGCGACCGATATCCGGATGCCCACCGACAAAGAACTTCGCGACAGCGGCCCGTTCGAATTCCTCGATGTCACCGATTCCAATCATATCACTCGCGTCATGTCGATGCATGAGATTGGCACGATCTATCACCTGGCGGCGGTTCTGTCGGCGGTCGGCGAGTCTCGACCGAACATCGCCTGGCAGATCAACATGAACGGTCTATATCACGTTCTTGAGGCGGCCCGCCAGTACAAATGCCAGATCTTCTTCCCCAGTTCCATCGGCGCGTTCGGCACTAGCACGCCGCAGGATCAGACGCCGCAGGATACGATACAGCGCCCGGATACAATGTACGGCGTCACCAAGGTCGCCGGCGAATTGCTCTGCGACTACTATTTCAAGCGGTTCAATGTGGATGCCCGCGGCGTTCGTTTCCCCGGCCTGATATCCTATGTTGCCGAACCGGGCGGCGGAACGACCGACTACTCGGTCTCCATCTTCTATGAGGCGATTCGCCACAAGAAGTTTGTCTGTTACCTGAGACCAAATACCTATCTCGATATGATGTATATGCCGGACGCGTTGCGCGCGATGATCCAGTTGATGGAAGCCGATGGCACCAAGTTGGTCCATCGGAACGCGTTTAATGTGTCGGCGATGAGTTTCACTCCGGATATGCTCGCGGCCGAGATCCGTAAACATATCCCGGAATTTGTGATGGAGTATGAGATCGATCCAGTCCGTCAGGCGATCGCCGATTCCTGGCCGAATTCGATGGATGACTCCGCCGCCCGTAAAGAATGGGGCTGGAAACCGGAGTATGATCTGAAGTCCATGACCTCGGACATGCTCAAAGAGATCTCCGCCAAGTTGCAGGGCGAGGTCAAGATCACGCGATAAGTATGGCTCTGCGTGGGAGAGCCACGTGTCTATAGAGATCGGCATCGATGTGGTCGATGTCGACAGGCTGATCCGAGAGATCGACAGGCAGCCTGAGATCATACATGATCTGTTCACCGACTCGGAACTCGCTGCAAGTCGGGCGACTGGTCATGCCAGCGCGTTCCTGGCTGGGTGCCTCGCGGTGAAGGAAGCCTTCCTCAAGGCCACCGGCACCGGGTTGCGCGACGGAATCGCATTTAGAGATATAGAAATAGTAAGTAACGCTGCAGGTATTTCCGGGATTCGCCTGCAGGGAAAACTCCGTCTTCGGTACGGCGATATCGCTGCCTCCGAGTGTCGGGTATCCGCCGCGTTCACTGACCATGTGGCTTGCGCTGTGGTAGCGTGGTCACAGGAGGGACGTAGTACGGATGAGCCATTTCGGAAGTTATGAGAACCGCGTAACGAATTTCTCCTGGTCGCAGGCCGAACAGGAACTTGAGTACACGCCGGGGGGCGTCATCAACATCGGTTGGTATTGCACCGACCGTATCTGCAAAAAGGGATTCGGACAGAAAAAGGCCCTCATCTGGGAAGGGACCAATGCCGAACCCAAAACCTACACTTACAACGATCTTCGACTCACCACCAACACCATCGGGGCATTTCTCCGCTCGCTCGGGATCAGGCCGGAAGACCGCGTTTGCCTCTTCATGGATCGTATCCCTGAGCTATATCTCGGATTCCTGGGAGTCCTCAAGATCGGCGCGGTGGCACAGCCGCTTTTCTCAGCGTTTGGAGAAGAATCACTCTTTGTGCGACTCGATGACGCCAAAACGCGCGCCATCATCACCCAGCGCAAGCATGTCGGCAAGATCCGCAAGATCCTCGACCAGATGCCGTACCTTGAGCATATCATCGTGGTCGACCATGACGGCAAAAAGGAGCTGAAAGAACGGGAGATCGCGTTCTCGCTGGAGCACGCGACTCCGATCGAGAGCCTTGAGTGCCACCCGACCAAAGCAGAATCTCCTTCGGTATTGCACTACACATCTGGGACTACCGGCCGTCCGAAGGGAGTGCAGCATGTGCACTACTCCCTCATTTCGCAGTATCTCACCGCCAAATGGGTGCTCGACATTCACGAGGATGACATTTATTGGTGCACCGCCGACCCGGGTTGGGTAACTGGAACTTCGTATGGCATTATCGCGCCATTCGCGCTCGGGGCGACCCAGTGTGTGCAGGATATCGGTTTCTCCGCGGACAACTGGTACAAATGGATCGAGAAACAGCGCGTGACGGTCTGGTATTCCGCGCCGACGGCGATCCGCTCGCTGATGAAAGCCGGCGATGAGATCGTGAAGAAGTATGATATGTCCTGCATGCGGCATCTCGCCTCAGTGGGCGAGCCGCTTAATGCCGAAGCGGTCATCTGGTCGCAACGCGTTTTCGACAAACCATTCCATGACACCTACTGGCAGACCGAGACTGGTTCAATAGTCATCACCAATTTCCCCGGCATGAAGGTAAAGCCCGGCTCAATGGGGCGCGCGTTTCCCGGCATCACGTCCTGCGTGCTCGACCTGAAGACCTATGAGCCGATCACTGAGCCGGGGCGTGTTGGTCTGATAGCGCTCAAACCGGATTGGCCTGCTCTCATGCGCGGCTACTGGTGCAACCAAGAGACCTACAACAAGAAGTTCGTCAATGGATGGTATCTCCCCGGAGACAGATCATCCATCGACAAAGAAGGGTACTTCTGGTTCGCTGGACGCGATGATGACATCATCAACACCGCGGGGCATCTGGTCTCGCCATTCGAAGTCGAGTCCGCGCTGCTGGAGCATCCATCAGTCGCGGAATCCGCCGTTGTCGCCAAGCCCGATGAAGTGAATATGGAAGTGGTGAAGGCGTTTGTGACGCTCAAGCCGGGCTTCACGGCCAGCGACGACCTCGAACTGGATATCATGAATTTCATACGGAAGAAGCTCTCCTCGCTGGCGATGCCGCAGGAGATAGAATATGTCCCGACCCTTCCGAAAACACGCAGCGGCAAGATCATGCGCCGCCTGCTCCGCGCGCAGGAGTGGGGGGAAGAGATCGGCGATATATCCACCCTGGAAAACGATTAACCTTACATCCGGTTGACGGAGGAATATATGGATGAAATGAAAGATGTCGTATTGAAGTATGTGAGGAACGAATATCTCGAGGATGAGGATCAGGAGTTGGGGTATGACACCCCGCTGATCTCCGGCGGGATCGTCGACTCATTCTCAATGGTCTCTCTCAAGCGCTTTCTGGAGAACAAGTACAAGATATCGATACCCGATGACCAGGCGACCCCCGAAGCATTCGATTCGGTCAACAAGATCGTGACGCTGGTTCAACGGTTCGTCAAGTAGATCCGGGCTTCCCGGGCAAAGGAGTCGGATATGAGTTTCAGCGCATCTGTCAGAACGATATACCAGGACCAGATCCATGGGATACAGGATGCCGGCCTGTTTAAGCAGGAACGGTTCATTCACTCACAGCAGGCGGCGGATATAGAGGTCGAGTTCCCGAACGGCGCGCCGGTGAAAAAGGTCATCAACATGTGCGCCAACAATTATCTCGGGATGTCGAGCCACCCCGAGGTATTAAAGGCGGCGCGGGAAGGACTCGACTGCCGGGGCTACGGCATGTCTTCGGTCCGCTTCATCTGCGGCACGCAAGATATTCATCGTCAGCTCGAAGAACAGGTGACCGAGTTCCTCGGTACCGAAGCAACCATCCTCTTCCCGTCTTGTATGGACGCCAATGCCGGCGTCTTTGAGGCGCTCCTGACCAAAGAGGATGTCATGATCGCCGACCGGCTCGTGCACGCCTCGATCATTGATGGCATGCGCCTCTGCGCCGCCGAGCAGGATTCGTTCAAGCATGGGAATATGGAACATCTCGAAGAGAAGCTCCAACTCCATGCCGACAAGCGGCTCAAGATGGTGATAACCGATGGTGTCTTCTCGATGGATGGCGACACCGCACGGCTCGACCAGATTGTCGCGCTCTGCGAGAAATATGACGCGATGGTTTTTGTCGACGAGTCGCACGCCTCGGGATTTATCGGCAAGACCGGCCGTGGGACGCATGAGAAATATGGTGTGGTCGGGAAGATCGACATCATCACCACGACATTTGGCAAAGCGCTCGGCGGGGCCTCAGGGGGCTGTGTCTCGGGCCGTCGCGAACTGGTCGAAATGTGCCGTCAACGGGCGCGGCCGTATCTCTTCTCCAATACAATCGCGCCAGTGGTGGTCTCGGGCGTGATGCGTGTGCTTCAGATTCTGTCGCAGAGCACCGAACGTCGCGACAAACTGGAGAAAAACACTGAGTACTGGCGTCGCGGCCTTACACAGGCTGGCTTCGTGCTCAAGGAAGGCGACACGCCGATCGTCCCGGTGATGCTCTTTAACGCGAAACTGTCGCAGGATGTCTCCCGCGATCTCTTCGATGAAGGGATCTACGCGATCGGGTTCTTTTTCCCGGTTGTCCCGCAGGGGCAGGCGCGTATCAGGACGCAGATTTCCGCCGGACACGAGATACATCATCTCGACAAAGCGCTGGATGCGTTTATCAGAGTTGGGAAGAAGTACAATATTCTCGGAAAGACAAAGCAGGAGATAATTGACATGTACGGAGCGTAGCGATCTCCCCACGACGTTGGGCGCAACGTACTGTCTCTGCAAGGCCACCGAGTCGATCCGGTGGCCTTGTGCTATTTCATCCACTGATAACCGATCCACCGCCGCCTCATGCCAGCGAAAGCTGGCATCTACGCACATCATCTTGCCCGCAGGTCTTTTCTCCTCATCAACAAAAAGGCTTCGACTACGCTCAGCCCGAAGACCTTCAAAAATGTGATCTTGCAGCCAATTGGGCTGAGCGTAGTCGAAGCCCGATTACTAGTCCCTATTTCGTCTACAAGACATCGTGGCAATCACCTATCCGGCTACCTATGAACAACTTACATCGACAGTCTCGGCACCATCCTCTCCCCTTGCTCTAAATAACTAACTCCCTATATTACGCCGACTTTTGGAGCGCCCACTGGAGAACAGGGTCCAAGATCGACCCCCGCAAAACCCTGTCCCTCCCGCCCGGAAGTCGTAAAGGAGTGTAGCTGTGCCACTGGATAAATTCATCCCCGCCCTCTCTGCCGAGATCGCGCAGATCGACAACGCCAAAACATCCAAAGCGAATGAACGAATAGTCGTCGAGATGCTTCCCGCCAACGGGAATCGCGGACCACGCTTCAAGCTTCAGGGATACGCAGATCGTGAGTTCCTGCGGATGAATTCGAATTCCTATCTCGGGATGTCCTGCCGCCAGGTGGTGACACATGCCGAGGAGGAGACTGTCCGCATGTTTGGCGCGGGACCCGGCGCGGTTCGCTTTATCTCCGGCACCTACGAGCCGCATGTCGCGCTCGAAAAACGACTGGCGCAGTTCCATGGCCGCGAAGATTGCATGATCACCTCCGCGGCGTATACTTCGGTGCTCGGCGTGATCGTGTCACTCACGACCACCGAAACGATCATCCTCTCCGATGAACTGAATCACAACTGTATCATCAACGCGATGAAGCTCTCCCGCCCGAAAGACAAAAAGGTCTACCGCCATGTTGATCTGGAGGATATGGAAGAGCAGATCATCGCCTGCGAAGGCCAGTGCGATACGCTGCTGTTGATCACCGATGGCGTCTTTTCGATGCGTGGGGTCTACGCGCCGCTTGATAAGATATCGGCGATCGTCGCGAAGCATGATCACCTCTTCCCGCGCGGAATCGTGCTGATAGTCGATGACTCCCACGGCGTCGGCGCGCTCGGCGAAACCGGCCGGGGGACTGAAGAGATCTGCAAGGCGAATGGTGTCGATATTCTGGTCGCGACCCTCGGCAAAGCTTTTGGCGTCAATGGCGGCTATATCGTTTCGAAGAAAGAAGTGATCCGCTATCTGCGCGAGCGGAACCCGCTCTATATTTTCACCAACCCGATCACTCAGGGCGAGGCCTCGGCCGCTCTTGCCTCGATCAACCTGCTCGACTCAGCCGATGGCCGGAAATTGCTGGATCATCTGCACAAACTGGTCGCTATGTTTGAGAAGGGGCTGACTGATTTAGGCTACGAGACACTCTCCAGCCCGCATCCGGTGACACCACTGATGGTCCGCGACACGGCGAAGACCACTCGATTGGTTCAATATCTGTTCGAAAATGGTATTCTGGCGACCGGGCTGAATTATCCGGTAGTACCACGCGGCGACGAACTGATCCGTTTCCAGGTCAACGCCGACCACACGGAGAGCGATTTGAAGTATGTGCTGGAGGTGTTGGGGAAGTTCAGAAAAGAGCAGTGGTGATCTAATTTCCACCATAAATGGTGGGGTACGGAATACAAGAATTGTGCATGCCGGGTTCGAAGACGGACCCGCCCTACAGGGCTGCCTTCCTTCTATCGCTTGAATCGCCTCCGCAGAGCCAACAAAAATAGCGAAAGCAAGATAACGGATAGCAGTACTTGTGTTGCCTGAATAAAGCTCTGGCCGGTAGTGAGCACTAAGTTCTTGTTACTTTGCAGCATCATAACGTTTGCGCTGTACAAAAGCGCTAACATGAAGTCATGCGATGATTCCGAGGGCACGCCACCGGGGCTACTGACTTGATGCCCTTCTATTGTGCCACTCACTGGAAAACCAGCGACACTGTGTAACACAGATGCAAACAACCATAGCCCAATTAGCAACCACAATGGTCTTACATAATTTTCGCCGTACCTTGAGGAATATCTGTACAGCCAGAAAAGTACTAAGGTTGTTCCGTCTTTGATTGCATGCAGAACACTCGTGGTCAGCGATGCAAAGTGATAGTATCTAAGACACATCCAAAGTGGCGGTGACGCCAACTTCGTGCGCCCGTCTTCTGCCAAACTGTTCCTCTTCACTGCAAGATGTTTTCGGCACTCCATCTCGCGTAGATGCCAATCACTTGCGCCAATGAAATCGCGTCTCGCCTCGTAATTGGCCTTCATTTGAATGTAGAGCTGGCAAAGTTGATTGATTTCTTCGCGCTCAAGATGATCCAACCCCGGTTGTCCACGTCGAAGGTCGATTTCGTCATATAACAATAATCTGCCGAGCTCCGGCCACTTAGGTGCGACAAAATAGACATTATCAATAATGGAAAACAAGAAAGAGGACCTAAGTAAGTTTGCCTCTATGAAAGTAGCAGAGTCCATTTGAGTGAAGTTTACCATTTGGAAACTGAGACTTGGGGACTCCTCCTTGCTATCGGGATAATTCGTGAACTCAAAGTGACCACTGCAACGAAAACCACGAAATGAAACATTTGATGAGTGCAATGCTATAAAATTGCGATCGAATTTTTCATTCCCCTTGGATGTAATACTTACCGCAAATCTGTTACAATTGAACGTCGAATCACTGAAGTTTGCATTCGGACAATCTATATAAACGCCTGAAAATGGGAACTTTGGTAAGTCAAAATGAGCATTGCTGAAGGATATGCTATCAGACAATTGGAATTTGCATGGGCCGATGAACTTTGTGGTACCCTCAAACCTCGACTTCTCGAACGTCGCTTTCTCCCCGCTGACGCTAATGCACTCAAAGAGTGTATTTCGTATGACTGCGTCGTCGAAAGTTGGATTACGGAGCGAGACGCTGAAAAATTGGCAGTCCTCAAAAGTAGTTCTATCAAATCGAACATCTGAGTACCCTTCCAGATGCTCTCTAAGGAATCTGAAGCCCACAAATCTTCGACCCGACAAGTCTAAGAAGGAACGATTTCGCTTGCCAGCGTACTGAACCAATTCAGGTTCGTTACCGAGTTGAATGGCCCCTAACGAGTGCAATCCGCAGAATCGACCCTGGGTCTCTATTCCGCAAATCTTCCCATCAGACAGAACTACATCGCAAACGGGCATGTACTCCCCTTGGCAGTGGCTCAATGTCACTACTCAGTCATTAAACAGATCGTCGAACTTCTTCTTCCGGTTGTCTTTGGTTTCCGGGCCCTGGGTCGAAACGCCACCCGGGCGTTTCACCACTTCGCGAACTTGATAGACATCGCAGAAATTCGACTTCTCCTTCTCCACGATATTATTGTCGATCGTTTCGCGGCACTGGAAGCGTCGGGTCGGATCGAAGTGGCGACATCCGCGACAGCATCGCAGATCCGCGTTGCACTGCGGGCAGGTATCGTTGCGGAAGACCTTGCCGGTGATGCCGGTCGGTTTCCCGCAGCTCCAACAGAGGAGCCCTTCGGTTGGCATGATAGGTGTCATGTCGGGAATATAATGGACAAGAGAATCGGATGCATCGGGAAAGTTGGGGGGGGCCAGGGGGTCCCCAAATCGGGCTTCGACTACGCTCAGCCCGATTTGCGCAGAGTCCTGCCTACCTGCGGTAGATAGCTTCCAAACACGATCATACCGCCACCATTTGTGCGCATTCTCCGAGAGACTCTCAGTAGTAATTGGGCTGAGCGCAGTCGAAGCCCCGACTCAAAACAATACTTGGCCCTGCACTTCCCCTCCGCACCCCACCATTTATGGCAGGCAAAAAAAAGAGGCTTGGCGTTTCCCTAACACCAAACCTCAGAGGCCCCTCCACCGGTCGCGTCCTATGACCGGCTCTTTATTTCCTTGATCAACTCGTCGGTGAATTCAGTGGTCGAGCAGGTGCCGCCGAGATCGCGCGTCAGGTGGTGCCCCATCGCGAGCGACAAAACCATCGCTTTCCAGATCCGATCCGCTGCCTCGGCCTCGCCAATATGGCGGAGCATGAGGAGCGATGAGAAGATCAGCGCGGTCGGGTTGGCGATATTCTTTCCGGCGATATCCGGCGCGGTGCCGTGCACCGCCTCGAAGACCGCGTACTCGTCGCCGATATTCGCACCCGGCACCACGCCGAGTCCGCCGACCAGGCCGGCGGCGAGATCCGAGACGATATCGCCGAACAGATTCCCCAGCAACAGCATATCGAACCGGGTCGGGTCCATCACCAACTGCATGCAGAGGGCATCGACTATCTTATCCTCGGCCTTGATATCCGGGTATTCTTTGGCGACCTCTTCGAATGTCCGCAGGAAGAGACCATCGGTCATCTTCATGATATTCGCTTTGTGCACCAACGTGATCTTTTTGCGTTTGTTCTGGCGCGCGTATTCGAAAGCCCAGCGGGCGATCTTGGCCGACGCTTTTTCCGTGACCACTTTCATCGCGGTCATCACACCCGGCGAGACCATGCTCTCAATACCGGTGTAAAGATCCTCGGTGTTTTCACGGAAGATGACCAGGTCGACTTTGTCGAAATGGCTCGGCACACCGCCGATAGATTTCACTGGTCGCAGGTTGACATACAGGTCGAGCTTCTGGCGAAGCGTGACATTGGCCGACTTGAACCCTTTCCCGACCAGGGTCGTGAGCGGGCCTTTGAGGGCGATCTTGTTTTCCTTGATGGAATCGATCAGGGCATCGGGAACGGTCTCGCCATATTTCTGGATACCGGCCATGCCGGCCTCGAAGGAATCCCACTGGATATCGACTCCAGCAGCTTCAATAACGCGGACAGTCGCTTCAGTGACTTCGGGGCCGATCCCGTCGCCGGGTATGAGGGTAATTTTGTGTTTTGCCATTCTTGCTTTCGTGCTTTCTGGCCGGAAACAACGTCTCCAGCGGCGGTTCGTCAATAGCTAATTTCCTGCGGTCAGACTCGGAAACCAATGGTCGCTCCCGTTTGTTCAGACAAAAACGAATTGACCAAACAGAAGGAGCCGTGATGCGAAGGACACTTTTGCCGGTGATGATCATCCTGTTGATATCAGTCGCCGGTTTCGCCACAGAAAGGATAACCGCTATGCCGAAGGTTGGTGACACGATCCCGGAGTTCAAATTACCCTACGCGACAAAGGACGCAGTCAACTGGGAGGGGCTTGGTTCCGCCGACCTGAAAGGGAAGCGCTATCTGCTTGCCTTTTATCCGGCGGACTGGTCGGGTGGATGTACCAAAGAGGTCTGCACGTTCCGCGATGCCATCACGCAGTTTGAAGGATTGAATGTTGAGGTCCTCCCCGTGTCGGCTGACCTGGTGTACAGTCATCAGGAATGGGCGAAACATCATAACCTGCCGTTCCGACTTCTGTCCGACCACTGGCGGAATTTCGGGAAAACGATGGGGGTCTGGAATGAGGAGCGCGGGTATTTCAAGCGGGCGGTTTGTGTGGTCGGCCCGGACGGGATAGTCGAGTATGTCGACGAAGCATACTCTGTCGCCGATGACAACGATTTCAATGATTTGAAGGCGTTTCTGGCGACGAAGAATTAGTATCCGTAGATCGTAATCGAAATGCGGCTCGGTTAATGACCGGGCCGTTTTTGTTGGTCAAAGAGTCTCCAGCAGCCAGCCGGAGAGATTGAAATAGAACATCAGCGCCATGATATCGGCGACCGCGAGCACGATCGGCCCGGCGGCGACCTGCGGATTGATCCTGAGACGTCGAATTATCCCCGGCACCGCCACACCGAGCAGACAGGCGGTTATCATCGAGAGCCAGATCGCGCACCCGATCACCAGCGCGACCACCCAATCGCGCTGCCAGAGCCATCCGACCGCTCCGACGATCGCGCCGCTGGCCAGACCGATCATCGCGGCAACGATCAGTTCGCGCCGTAATGCCGAGAGGAGCATTGAATCGGGTTGTCCCGTGTCAGGCGACGCCTGCAGCGTCAGGGTCATCGACTGCATCGAGACCGATTCCGCCAGCGCCAGCACCACCGGCACAAACATGGCGAGCAGGATGACGATCTCCAGCAGAGATTCATACTGGCTCATGATGAGCGCGCACATGATACCGCCGACAATATTGACCAACAGCCAGGGGAAGCGGTCCTTGAAGCTGGCCCAGAGCGACGACTTACGCCCCAGAGTGACGTGAATACCGATCAACTGGAAGGCGTTCTCTATTTCATGCTGCTCCGAAAGCGCGTTCAGCTCGTCGGTGAACAACTCGATATCGACCACACCGACCAGGTGGTTCTCGTCATCAACCACGGGCATCGCCAGATAGCGATAAAACAGGAACTGCTCCATGGCGATCAGCACGGTCGCCCGTTCCGGGATCGAAACGACCCGGGTCAACATCAACGACGATATCTTTTCGGTCAGTGGCGCCATGAGGAGCCGTCGTACGGGGACCACGCCGACCAGTTGCGATCGCTCATTCAAAACGTAGAAATAGACGATCTTCTCGCTCAATTCAGTGCCGCGCAGACGAGACATCGCCTCCTGCACCGTCTCACTCTCTTTAAGGGTCGTGATATTGCGATGAAGGTAGTTGACTATCGGGTCATCGAGATTCTGTGCGGTCAGTTTGCTGTTCATGGGCACTTGTTCTACGCGAGCTCTCGCGAAAAGTCTACCAAAGATGATATAAAATGAGAGTGACGGCGACAAACCAGAGGCCGACATTGATGAGGATCGGCTTATCGGCAAACAGCACTCTGGTCGGCGAGCCACCTTCTTCGAGTCGGTGGATAAGATAGAGATACCTGAAGATGCCATACACCACGAACGGGATCGTGAGATACAGGTTTTGCGTTCCGAGTTTCACCGAGACCTCATCAGAGAAGGTGTAGAGCATATAAACGACCAGCACCGAAGCGGTCGTCACGCCGATGATCTGGTCGAGCAAATAGGGTGAATAATGGCTGAGGCTTTTTCGGTGTGACGCGGCGGTCGCGTCAAGCAGCACCAGTTCATGGCGACGTTTCCCGAAACCGAGAAAGAGCGCCAGCATGAAGGTGGTGATAAGGAGCCATTTGGAGGCGGGGACATTGATGGCGACCGCGCCGGCATAGGCCCGCAAGACGAAACTGAGCGCCAGCGCGACCACATCAATAAGGACCAGATCTTTCAGCTTTATCGAGTAGGCGACATTAAGCACGACAAACGCGATGGCGGTGGTGGCGAATTGCCAGTTTATCCAGAACGCGGCCGCCAAGCCAGCTGCAAGGAGAAGGACCACCATGATGATGGCCTGAGGCGGGCTGACTCGACCGGAGGCGAGGGGGCGGTCTTTCTTGAGCGGATGCTGCTTGTCTGTGTTGCGGTCGATCAGGTCGTTGATGGTATAAATGGCAGAAGATAAGAGGCAGAAGATGCCGACCGCGGCAAGGGCGATCCAGAGCCGCTCGGTATCCCGAAGCATACCCGCGAAAATGAGCGCGGCCAGAACAACCCAGTTCTTGATCCACTGACCGGGGCGGGCAAGTTTGATAAGGTCGGCTGGCATACCGGTAGTATATGCCGGAACGCCATAGACTTCAAGTATTTCAATCGCAGCCCCAAAGAGGGATGCAAAATCCTTGCTCCGGGTGCAGGAGAACGTATACTATCGCCATGCCAAGAAGCAGACATCAGAAAGAGAAGCAGAACCACCTGGCGTTGCTGGTCAACCGGAAGGCGACCAAGTTCCAGGCGAAACAGATAGATAATCTGACCGCGGCGATCAAGGCAAAGGGGGGCTATTACACCACCTTTGAGCCGGACTCGCCGATGGCGCTCTACAAGCAGGCGCTGGCGATCGCACAGCCGCACAAGGATTCCGCTGAACTGGCCCCTTTGGTGGCCAAACGCGGAGAGTTCACCGCCCTCGTCGCCTGTGGCGGCGACGGAACCTTCAATCTGGTCGCCCGCGCGGCGATGGAATCTGAACTTCCGGTCGGTATCCTCCCGATGGGGAGATTCAATGATATCGCGCAGTCTCTCTACAAGGACGACGACCCAAAAGTCGCGATTGCCAAGATAGTCGGCGGAGATTACAAGAAGATCGATGTCGGCATTGCCGCCGACCAGCCGTTTTTCAACGCATGCGGGATCGGCTTTCTCCCGGAGTTGGCGGAACAACTAGCCGCGAATCGCACACCCCGTTTTGGATTTGGCTGGTCGCAACTCGGAGCGAAGGCCGCCGCCGCGGTGAAGCTGGAAAAACTGGTCATCAAGATCGACGCATTTCGCTTTGAGGTTTCGCCGATCATGCTAAATATCCACCTTCTCCCCCAGGCGGTGGGGCTCCCTTTCGCCACGGCAGCGTTGACGGATGATGGCCAGGCGGAAGTGATCTTTGACCAGGGAGGTCAACTTGGCGAGTTCTCCGCGATCACGCGCGCCATCCAGAAGGGGAAATATCTGTATGGAACGGATATTCGGATGTTCCGCGGAAAGAACATCAATATTCAGCCGATCCAGCATCGGACGATGTATCTTGATGGCGAACTGATCAAGTTGCCGACGACGGTATTGGCGGTCAAGATCGGCGACAAGCAGGTGAAAGTGTTCTGTTGAGGTATGCGAGCATTTCTCTCTCTTGTTTCGCTGCTTCTTCCCTTTATCTTTGCCGCGTCCGATATTTCCGCCCAAGTGCCGGTTCCGCCGCTCAATGACACTGTGCAGACAGACTCCGCCCATATCGATTCATCCGCGATAAAGCTGATCAAAGAAGACACCGTCCTGTTCGTACCGCCGATCTTTGAAGGCGAACTACCAGTCACTGACAGTTCCAATCTGGAGAAGAAACTTCGACAAAGCCCGACCGGCGCGCTGTTCAAATCACTGGTGATACCCGGCTGGGGGCAGATGTCGAATGGAAAGCCGGTGAAAGCGCTTATCTATGCGGGCTTACAGGGATGGTGTATCGGCGCGGCGGTCCACTACGGTAAGTCATCCTCAAACTTCAAAGACAGCTATGAAGCCTCGACCGATGTCAGTATTCGAAGGCAGTATTATGCCATGTACAAGGATCGCCGCCAGGAACGAAACAAGTATCTTTTTTTTCTCGGATTGACGACCCTGGTGTCGGTCTTCGACGCCTATGTTGACGCGCACTTGACCGGCTCGCCGGCGCATCCGGAGAGAGCAGTCGGATTCGACCTGCAGCCAGCGCCGGGCGGTATGCAGGCCTCGCTCGCGATTCGCTTCTAATCTTTCAGAATGAAATTCTTCACGTCGAGTCCGTAGCGTGACGGATCGATCATGCGGAGTACTTTGCGATCGGCGTTCTCCGGCAAGGCGAGGTCGACCCAGATCGGGTTGTCCAATAGCCCGGCGCGATTACCGACGATCTTGACATACGGCCGCGCCAGGTCATGCTCGTTATTGGTCAGCACGAGCGCGATCTCGTTGGTGGAGAGCAGAACGAGCGAACCGGACGGATAAATGCCGACCACGTTGGTGAAGATCTTCAACAGGAAGGGGTCGAACTTGATCGCCATCTGCGACCGCATCTTGTGGATGACCTCATCCGGAGGTATCGATTTCCGCAAGTAGACGCGCCCGGAGCTGAGGGCATCAAAGGTGTCAACGATCGCGATGATGCGCGAGAATAGATCGGGTTTCCGCCTGCGGTAGCGTAGGCTCGGGTAACCGGTGAAGTCGTCATTGATATGATGCTCAAATGCTCCACGCGCCGCTCGCGCGGTATGTTCGTCCAGCTTCAGACGGGCGAAGATAGTTTTGGCGCCGAGCAGCGGATGGCGCTGCATCTGAATCCAGTCGTTTTCATCAAACGCGTCCGGTTTCTGGATAAGATCTTTGGGGAGTTTCACTTTCCCGATGTCGTGGAACAGCGCAGTAAAGCCTAGCTGCGACAGTCTTGAGCGGTCTATCCCCAACCGCGCGCCAAGAGTCAGTGAGTAGACGCAGACATTGGTCGAGTGCGCATAGGTGTAATCGTCGTAATCACGAATGGAGGCCAGTTCAAGCAGCGAGGATTCGTCTCGCGAGACATGGTCTATCAAAGACTGCACCACCCGTCGGGTCTTGGCGAGATTGATCTCGCGATCCTGGGATGCATTGACGATCAACTCCTGGACCACGGTCATCGCCTGGAAAAATGCGTTGCGAGCCGTCAACCGGATGAGCTTTTTCTCTTCTTCCGTGACGTGATGATGGCCGTTGTCCCCCTCGCGCTTGAGCGAAAGAAGGCGCACACCGGCGTGCCCCTGCACTTTCAATCTGGCGGCAAGTTCCTCGATATTTGATGAATTCGGTTTGACTGCCGTGATGAATGTGATGAACCGTCGCAGATCATCGAGCGACAGCGTCGACTCAAAGACGATCCCGCCAATACCGAGGGATTTCCACTCCGCTACGACCTGCGCGGCGCCGGAAGCGCCGTGGTCATCAAACTTGATCATCCGTTCATTGACAAAGTAGTGTCCACCGAATGACTTGATGGTGATGTCGCCATGCTCCGACGCCATCCGGTGGAGATGCGAAAAAAATGACTCGCTCTGGTTCTTGAAGACCGCGTTGTTGGCATCAATGATGCGCGATGTCTTATAGAGCACGAAGAAGAGCGTTAACAGCTTTTCGTCAGTCTTGTCACCAAGGACGCGTTTGGCCTGTTCAACGGACATGGGACCCCTCCGCGTTGGTCGGTGGCTGGGTATAGGTAGCTTGCGGGCGATGCTTCAATTCGCGGCGTAGTGTTATCGCATCGCGCGCCTGCCGGCGAACATCGGGGATCCAGTGCGAGCGCAGTTTTATGAGCGCCGTCTCGGCTGATGGACTAGGCGAGTGCGCCAGCGCTTTGATCGCCCCGGCGCGATGCAGCGCGATCCCGGAGTCGCTCATGAGATTTATCCGCGTGGCGAGTTTGCGAAGAAACGCGATTGCTCTTTCGCCGCCGAGGATCGCATAAACACGCAGCGCCTCGGTCTGTTCGTCCGGCTCGATCGTCTGGAATGACGGGTCGGCGATCATATGTGCCACCGCCTCGAAACATCCCTTTCCCCGGTTATGCATGATGGCCGCGAGGGAAGTTCGTCGAATGTCCGATTCTTTGTCGAGCAGCGCCTTGCCCAGAATGTCGAGCGTGCGGGAGTCGGTCCGTTCCTTGATAGCGTTCAGGACTTCGAGGCGAACCCGCTTGTCGTCGTGTTTCATCGCGGGGGCCAGGTAGCCGATCGCCTTATCGTCGTTTATCTTCGCGAGAATGCCAACAGAGTTGCGCACCACAAACCAACGCTTGTCATGTACGCCTTTGGCAATGATAGCCAGGTTGTCCTTGCCGCGATTGGAGAGAAAATCGCAGAGGAACTCACGGTGAGTCCGGTGTTGCAGATCGCCGAGCAGGTCCGTTATCGCGCCAAGCGCTTCCCAACTGAATACTTCAAGATAGCTCCGGATATCAAAAGTAGAAATCTCGGCGTGCTGGTTGAGCGCCTCGCCGAATTGCTTCATGCGGGCGGCACTTCCCGCTGAGATGCGGGCATCGCGCAATCGCTCCGACCAGAGCGGTTTGGATTCAGCCAGCTCCTCTTCGAGGCGACGAAGATGACTGAGGATATGCCCTGCTTCGACCAGACGGCCGGACGTGACCAGATCGAAGGTCAGTTTCTCACAGATGCCGACAGTCTCGAAGAACGCGCTCAGTTCGGTCTCCTGCAGCAGCATTTCCGCGAGCAGTTCTGTGGTGGATTCGTACATATCAAACTGAGCGTCGGCAGCCAGAAGTGAACGGATCTCCACTTCTTCTTCCTCGGTCAGTTTGAACTCATCATTGAGAATAAGCGCGGTATCCGGCGCCGAAAGTTTTGTTCCGACCAGGTCGCCGAAGCCCATCGCTTCGGCGGCCTCGGCGACCTTGAGCGTAGAACTATCTATCAGGTCATTGCCGAGACCGTGACCGCCGGATTCATTGGCGGGGTCGACAAGGAAAAACGCGGCGTTCTTTTTTCGCGACGCGCGCAATCTGTCTACGAGTGCGCGACCATCCGGCACCGGGCCACTTATCGGCGCGCCGGAACCTTGCTGGTTGCCCGATTGTGCGAGCTTTTTCAGTTCGCGGATTTCTTCATCCGTGACATCGTCGGGAAGTTCCACGACATACCCGCCGGAATCATTGCCGGGATCGGTATCTTCTCGGAATATGGCATCGTACGCAGAGCGTCGCTCGTCGGACAGGTTCTCGCTTCCGCTGGAGATGAACTCCTGGACGCGGAAGTCTCCGTCGTATTGCGCGAGCGAGACATCTTCCACGGTCGTGAACTTGATACAGACGAAATTGGCCTCCCAGAGGAGTGATGCAAGATCGGCGTTCTGAGCGTTTTTGTTCTGGTAGGCTTTGATGGTGTCGAGAAGTTTGTATACTTCCAATAGTTCAAGCGGCTTACAGAACGTCAGACTCATGATGCCGTTTTCGAAAAAGAGTCCGGCAAGGCTTTCTTCGCGTGAAACATCAGTGAAGACCGCTTCTGAGTCGTACGTGATCTTGTCGGCGGAAAAAACCAGCCCGATCTCGCCATGGTCCTCGATAATCTGAACCAGCTTTTCGGAGAAGGATCGACGCAGCGACTGGGGAAGCGGGTTCCCCTCGGGATACATAGCGACCACCTTGATGACCTTAAGCATATCCTTAAGGATCAATTTGACATCGGTGAAGCGCTTCTGGTTTGGTGCGGTCTGCGTCATAAACGGATTTTATCCTTATCTGAGTATATCGGCACATTTTGTTCGTAGTAAACGCTTGGCGGGCAAAAAAATAGCCGGCCCTCGGAGGAGGACCGGCTGAAATATCAGGCGATACTGAATCGCTTACAAGACAACGATCTTGCTGCGATTCTTGGTCACCTTCTTGGTGGCGTTGCGCGTATCAAACACCAGCTTCGAATTATCGACTATCCACTGGTAATCGTATTGTGTATGGTCGGTCACAACTATCACCAGATCAGCGTTCTTTAACAACTCGGCGGTGACCTTGGATGACTTCATCAGGCCATGGCTCTTCTCCCCTTTTTCCCCATGCTCCAGATAGAAACTCGGGACAAACGGATCGTTGTAGAGCACTTTGGCACCGCGATTCTGTAACAGCTTGATGACATCAAGCGCCGGTGATTCGCGGACATCTTTGATATCCCGCTTGTAGGCGACACCCATCACGACGATGGTCGATTTGCTCAGCGCGATGCCGGAGCGTTCGTTGAGGAGACGGATAGTCCGCTCGACCACGTACTCGGGCATATGGCTGTTGACATCGCCGGCCAGTTCGATGAACCGCGCGTAGTAGTTCAGCGATTTCAGTTTCCAGGAGAGATAGTGCGGGTCGATCGGAATGCAGTGTCCGCCCAATCCCGGACCCGGATAAAACGGCATGAAACCGAACGGCTTGGAAGACGCCGCGTTGATGATCTCCCAAACATTGAGGCCGAGGCGATCGCACATCAGGGCGACTTCGTTGACTAATCCGATATTGACTGAGCGGAATGTATTCTCCAACAGCTTGACCATTTCGGCGGCTTTGGTCGACGAGACCGGATAGACATTCGGGATAGTCTGTTCATAGAACACTTTCGCGACCGCCGTGCAAGCCGGCGTGACACCGCCAACCACACGCGGCGTATTTTTCGTCGTAAAAGTCGGGTTGCCCGGATCAACGCGCTCCGGTGAGAAAGCGAGGAAGAAATCCTTGCCGACTTTCATCCCGCCGCCTTCGAGGATCGGCAGGATCAATTCTTCAGTGGTGCCGGGATAGGTGGTCGACTCGAGTACGACCAGTGTCCCCTTTTTGATGAACGGCTTCGCCGCGTTGACGGCATCAAGAATGTAGGAAACATCGGGGTCTTTGGTTTTAGAGAGCGGTGTCGGCACGCAGATAGAGATCGTGTCGACTTTCCCCATCTTGCTCGGATCGGTGGTCGCGCTGAAACGCCCGGCGCTCACCGCCTTTTTCACGACTGAATCCGGAATATCGTCGATATCAGATTTGCCGGCATTAAGCAGTTTGACTTTCTCTTTCGAGATATCCAGGCCGAGGACTTTAAAGCCGTTATCGGCAAGGACCATGGCGAGGGGAAGACCGACGTAGCCGAGTCCGACGATCCCGGGGATCGCTTCACGACTGCGGATCTTGGCGATCAGTTGATCGGCTGGAGAAGTCTGTTTCCCGGCCGGCTTTGACGCCGCTTTCGATTTCTTTTTTGTAGCCATCTATAATTCTCCCAGTGTTGTGCTATGTCTGCGTTGCGGTCAACTCACGCCAATACTCAAGTGTATCCTGCAGAGTCTTTCGTAACGGTATTTTACCACTAAAGTTCACTGCCCGGGACGCTTTGGCAAAGCTTCCCCGCAGAATCGGTATATCGGCTTTGCGCAGCCGACTCTTATCTACTCTCACCTCTATATCGGCGTGACTGAGGGATAGCAATATCCTTAGTACGTCGTTAATTGCGACTGCTTTGCCGGAACAAAGTTGGTATGCCTCGCCCGGTATTCCTTTCTCAGCGAGGAGACGGTAGCCGCGGACGATATCGCGGACGTCGGAAAAATCGCGTCGGGCCGACAGATCCCCGACCATAAGCACTGGTTTCTGGCGCCCAGCCTCGATTTCCGCGATCTGCTTCGCAAACGATGGAATCACGAAATTGGCAGTCTGCCGAGGTCCGGAGTGGTTGAATGCCCTGGCAACGATAACCGGAAGCTGGTGCGAGCGGAAATAATAACGCGCCGCGTATTCCGCCGCCGCTTTGGCTATCCCGTAAGGAGAGATAGGGTTAAAGCATTGGCGTTCGGTCAGTGTTTTGGTCGGTGGTTGGAAGATGCCGTAGGCATCGGCTGAACCAACAAATAAAAACTTTTTCAGTCCACTATACTGCCGCGCGGCATCCAGCATGTTCTGGGTACCATCAAAATTGACCCGAAAAGTGGTCTGTTCCAGCTCGAAAGATTTTCCTACCGACGCTATAGCCGCCAGATGAAACAGATAATCCGGTTTGGCCGAGACAACCAGCTTACGACAGGCGGCGGTATTGAGAATGTCGAGACGAGTCAAGATGAGGTGCTTCTTGATCGCGGTCAGATTTTGAGTCGTCTCTTTGGGGGCTAGTGTACCGATGACGCGGTATCCTTCGCGCAGTAATTCTTCCGCCAGCCATGAGCCGGCGAAACCACCGATCCCTGTGATAAGCGCGGTCCGACGTTTCATTATTTGGATGAGCCCGCGAGCCGCTTCATGTCGGCATCAACCATCATCTTGACGAGTTGTTCAAAACTGACTTTCGGCTCCCAGCCGAGTGCTTTTTTCGCGTGTGATGGATCACCTAAGAGCAGATCAACTTCGGCGGGACGTACGAAGCGCTGGTCGGTCACCACGTACTTTTTGTAATCCAGATCAAGATGACCGAACGCGAGTCTTACGAAATCTTCGACGGAGTGTGTTTTCCCGGTGGCAATGACAAAATCGCCGGCTTCCTTCTGCTGGAGCATGAGCCACATCGCGCGGACATAATCTCCGGCAAATCCCCAATCACGTTTGGCATCGAGATTCCCCAGCGCGAGCTTGTCGGCCAATCCAAGTTTGATGCGCACAGCGCCATCGGTGATCTTACGCGTAACAAACTCTAATCCACGGCGCGGCGATTCATGATTGAAGAGAATGCCGGAGCTGGCGTGAATGCCATAGCTCTCGCGATAATTCACGGTGATCCAGTGGCCGTACACTTTGGCGACACCATAGGGTGAGCGCGGATAAAACGGCGTCGCTTCAGTCTGCGGAACCTCGCGGACCTTGCCGAACATCTCCGACGAAGACGCCTGGTAGAATTTGATCTTTTTGTCGACGAGACGGATCGCCTCGAGGACTTTCGTAACGCCGAGCGCGTCGAATTCGCCGGTCAACACCGGTTGTACCCACGAGGTCGGCACGAATGACTGCGCGCCGAGATTGTACACTTCATTCGGGCGATACTGCTCGATGACATTGACGATCGAGAGTTGGTCAAGCAGGTCGGCCTGCACCAGTTCGATTCTGTCTTTGATATGGTTTATCCGGTCGAATGATTCAGTGGAAGATCGACGGACCATACCGATCACTTCGTACCCCTTCTCGAGGAGAAGTTCGGCGAGGTAGGAGCCGTCTTGTCCGGTGATACCGGTAATGAATGCGCGCATAGGAGACCGTTGGGTAAATGGTTAAGTCTTATACTGTCGTTGTCGGCAGTTCGACGGCGGTCAATATATAGCCGACCAAAAAGAGGGTCAATTGGAAATACAGCCCCTACCATATTGAAAAAGCGTCAGTTACGAGCTATATTCGGACTTCGCAGGTAGACAATTCCGCCCTGATCTAAGGGGGTGATCACTATCCTGCTGTCTCCGGTCATATTGGGAGGGTCCGAGAGAGGAGAAAAAGGAGCCGACATGGAAATATCCGGGCTGACCGCCGCCGAACTGCTTGAACTGGCCGACACCGAATTCCAGAAGCGAAATATCGATGAAGCGCTGATCGCCTACCAGAAAACAGTCGAGGCCGCCCGCGCGGAGTTCAATCGACCGGTCGAGGTCGAAGCACTCAGCCAGGCGGCGCGGTGCCACCTGACCAATGGCCATCGTGAAGAAGGCGAGAAAATGTTATCTGAAGTAGCGGCCAAAGCATCGGACTCCGACCCTCTTGGTTGGTCGCGTTTTCTCGGGGTGAAGGGTCGCTTTGAATGGAAGCGCAAAGAGCTTGAAGCCGCGCGCGCGACTTTTGAGCAATACTACGACTACTGCGCCCTGCATGACCTTCGGGCACGCGCGATCGACGCGGTCAACATGAGCGGAATAGTCGCCGCCACTCCGCAGGAAGCAATCGACTGGACCAAGCGCGGAATTCAGATGGCGGAATCCTACGAAGCCGAGCAGTGGCTCGGCCCACTCTGGAACAATCTTGGGGGAACATATTACGATCTCAAGCAATTCGACGAAGCACTCGACTGCTACCTGAAAGCGCGAGATTATCACTGGCGCTTCTCCGGTGAAGTCGCCAAGCTATTTGCGGATTACCATATCGGCATGACCTATCGTTTGCTCGGTCAGAATGAGACTGCGAAAAGCTGGCTGAGGCCGGTCCTCGCGTGGGCAGAGCGTTTGGGGAATCACGCCGCGATCGCGCAGGCGCTTGATGACCTCGGCGAGATAGAGAAAGAAGCCGGCAATCTCACCGAGGCACTCGCGATGCTGAAACGGGCGAAAGATCATTTCAGACTCGATGGCTACCCGGAACATTCGCCGGAGATCTGGAAGAATGTCTCAGATAGGGTGGCTCAGCTTGAATCACGACTACGATAAACGATGATATTCGATATACGGAGGAACACGCGTGAATTACCGTCGAGTTGGTGGAGCTGGTGTAAAAATTTCAAGTATCTCGCTGGGGGCGTGGCTGACCTATGGCGGGACAGTTGCGGACAAAACCGCTACTGATATTATCCAGCGCGCGATCGAGCTGGGAGTGAACTTCATCGATATGTCGGATATCTATCGCAAAGGGGAAGCTGAAAAAGTGGTCGGCAACGCGATCAAAGAGTTCAAACGATCCGATCTGGTGATATCGAGCAAACTTTTCTGGCCGATGACGGACAACGTCAATGACCGCGGCCTCTCCCGCAAACATATCATGGAATCGATCGAGAAGTCGCTCAAACGGATCGGCACCGACTATCTCGATATCTACTTCTGCCACCGCTTCGACCCGGAGACGCCCATCGAGGAGACCGCCCGCGCGATGGATGACCTGATCCGCCAGGGGAAAGTGCTTTACTGGGGGCATTCCGTCTGGGAGGCCGACCAGATCCAGTCGGCGGTGGATATCGCCGAGCGCTATCTCACATATCGCCCGTCGGTCGAGCAACCCCGCTACAATATGATTGACCGTCACATTGAGAAGGATATACTCCCGACATGCGCCAGAAACGGTATAGGGCTGGTGGTCTGGTCGCCATTGGCGCAGGGGCTGTTAACCGGCAAATACAACAATGGGATGCCGGATGGGAGCCGTGGAGCGACCAGTCAATGGCTTGAGCGGGACCTGAACGAAACCAATATTGCCAAGGTCCGTAAACTGACTGAGATAGCGCAGAAGCTTGGTATCACAGTCGGGCAGTTGGCGCTCGCCTGGGTACTTCGGTTGCCCGAGATAAGTTGCGCCATCACCGGCGCGACCACTGTCGCCCAGCTCGAAGAAAATGTCAAAGCGGCCGAGATCGAACTGTCGCCAGAGACACTTACAGCGATCGAACGGATACTTGACGGCAAATAGATTCGATAGACAGTTTATGTGACGATAGAACAGGAGCGGCATAATGTACAACACACTGGCGGAGTTTTTTGGGGAGTTCGAGCATGAGCGCGGTGAATCGCAGAAGATCATGAACGCGTTGACCGACGGATCGCTCAAGCAGGCGGTCGCGCAGGATCACCGCACGCTCGGGCGTATCGCCTGGCATCTGGTGACCACCTATCCGGAGATGACCGGCTACGCCGGGATTGTCATCAAGGCGGTCGGCAAAGAAGATCCCGTGCCGGCCACAGCCGCGCAGGTCGCGCAGGGTTACCAGAATGTGACGCAGGAGATGCTCGACTTCATCAAGGCGAACTGGAAAGACAGCGACCTTCAGGCGGAGAAGGATTTTTATGGCGAGAAGTGGACACTTGGGCTCGCCCTCAAGATCCTCATCAAGCATGAGATCCATCATCGCGGCCAGATGACCGTGCTGATGCGTCAGGCGGGGCTGAAAGTGCCGGGTGTGTATGGTCCGGCGAAAGAGGACTGGGCGAACTACGGCCAGAACCCCCCGACGGTCTGATGTAGATTTCGCGATTGTATTTGAGTAGAAGCGCCCGTGGCGGTCTTATCGACTTGCCCGGGCGTTTTATTTGATAACGACTACTTTCCCTATCTGCACGTTCCCTTTGGTATCCTCCACCGACCAATAGTACAGCCCTGACTCTACTGCCTGGATATTCCGGTTGATCAGGTCCCAACTATCATGCGTGGAGTTCGGGTCGTTGGGATCCATTTCGTGATGAATTTCCCGTACCAGGTCACCATCAAGGGTGTGGATACGAATGACGCAGACCGGCGGAAGATTGACGAAATTGATGCGCCGCACGCGGTCATCGATCAACCCCCGTTCATTCCCTATCCTCCCTTCAAATCCATGGTCGCGGTACTTGTCATCGACCCGGTACGGATTTGGATAGACATAGACCGGCGGGAGAAGAGAATCGTTCTGCCCGTCATCGGCATACGGAAAGGCCGACTTTAAACCGATCAGTTTGCTTGACTCCAGAGGAGGCATGCTCTGTTCGGGGAATCCAAAATCAAACGCGGTGACATTGATGAAATACGGTACGGTGGGTAGCAGATCCGGCAGAGTGAACTCGTATTCGTAGTATTTCAAGTAGCCGTCTTCGGTGTAGGCCGAAGCAGGGACATCGACAGTCGGTGGAAGCGGTTCGTCGGGGTATGTTCTTCGGATAGACGATGTGAATCCCAACTGCGACGCATTGGATTGATGGCGCACGAAATAGAAGATCGAATCAAGAAACCCCTGTTTCCGATATGGGTTGGTCCGGTCGAATGACAGCGGATGAAAAGTTGAATCGGCACAGCGGTCGGTTCCGGAGCCGTAGAGACAGCGCAACAGCTCAAGCGTCATTGGGTTTTCGCGATTGATCCAATCGCCGGTCAGCCCTTCATCGGGATCCCAGACCCACTTCTCGTAATTCTCCCGGTCATACGAGGCCGCGAGTGAAAGACTTGCCTCCCGTTCATCGCGACCGACATAGATATTGTACCCCTCGAAATCCAACACCTGCGTAAACGGGTCGACCCGCGTCTCCGACTCCGCGCCGTTGAAGCGGACACGTATGCCACTGAGCGTCGGGATAAGCCAGACTTTGGGGGGGAGCGGCGGTGTGAGGGCGCGCCAATCGGGGACACCATCGCCGCGATACCAGGTGGTATCCGCCCGCGAGGGAATCCACTGGCCATCCCGAAAAACTGAGTCGAGCACGCATACCCGATACTTGCCTGCGTAGCCATCGGAATCGGTATCAAAACCGGGGTTATCATAGACCCATTCCGCGTTGAGCGCGTTGTTGACCAGATCATCGAAACTGACATTCGCCATATACTGGTCGATACGGCCCGGTTGAAGGTTGTCTGCGTTCGAGGCGAGCGTGTGGAAGTTCTCACCACCAACTATAGCAAGCGGGATATCCAGACTCCCGCCAGCTTCAATGGAGAATGGCCCTATGGAATAGAGACAATCAACCCAGTCACCATCTTTCAGGACATTGACCGCCTGAGGCGAAGGTGCCTCCCATTGGGGGTTGGTCAAGCCGATCTCGGAAGTACGGAGAACATCGTAGTCGATCTCTCCGTTGCTCATCAGGAAATATTTGTTCCGGTCTCCGTACGGGACACCATTGCCGCCGGTCCCGAAGCGGAGGGTCGACTGGACAGCGCTCCGCCGATTGGGGCCGAAATCAAGCCGAACGGAGACGTTATTTTCTGCCCACCAGTTAAATGAGATGGTTTTCTCAGGGTCGAGATCGCCGAGTAGCCTGATCCCAACTACATTGGGGGCCGCTCTGCTTATCTCGTAATAGGGGAACTGGTCACCGATCGGGTCGCCGTCATTGTCAGCTCCCCAGACGATATTGAGCGTGTCAGCGTAAGAGCAGACTCCCTCACGGAGAAAATCCTTACGAAACCCGCAGATATCATCGCGTCCGGGATACGGACGAGACCGGTCGAACCCGTAGCCGACCATCATGCCATAATAGAAACCGATATAGAGTTCATCCTGAGGCTTGTCGCTGATGTTGTGAATAGTGTAGTCGAGCAGAATGAAGTCGTCGCAGAAGGCGTTTGACCAAGAGTAGCTCCTCTGCGTGACCGCTACTGGTATCGGCCTGTGGGGACGTTCGTTGAAATAATCAGGTACCAGACCACCCACACAACAACGGAAGGTATCGCTGTAGATCGCAACATAATCCAATTCCGACACAGCTCCGGCGTAATCGGTTGGGCTGATTGTGGAGCGTCGCCTCATTTCGCCAAAGGGAGACCTATCGGGAAAGAACTCCTGGCTCCAAGTGCGTTCGCAGTCATCACCGACCGAAACTAACGTGTCACCGTCGACTGCGGCACCAATCCAGAGACCACCACCGCCGGCGAAAGCTATATCTTGTTGAACGGGGTATCCAATGGCAGAGGTCCCATATTCGCCGCCATAAAAGCAGGACAGACCATGTGCAAAAACAGTATCGTTATCGAATCCGCCCCAGCCACCTCCATTGTTAACATGCATTCCGATCTTACCGATTGAGTGAACGGCCCAGCAGTACGCTGGAAAGGTAGATGTCGTGCTCGCCGGAACCTGATTCTTTCGGTCGGCGGCCAATACAGAGAGCGAAATGACGCATATCAGGAAAACGCAGAGTGGAGGAAGCCTTTGTGAGCTAATGTGCATACTCCTCCCCAGGCAAACTGGTTGCCGTAGGTGTCTCTAAGGTACGTTTGAAACGCGAAATCGTCAAACGGGAAGTAGGGCTGTTTTCCACTCCCGCGCCGAGGTGAGAACTCAGACCATCGTTGTGTTGGTCGAGGGTCGTGGGAGCTTGATAAGATTCAACACCAGCCCTGTCCCCAATAATATCAGCGCCATCCCGCCGATCATCCCAAGCGTCAACTGCTCGTGCAGGAATATCACCCCCCAGAGGATCCCGAACAAAGGCATCAGGAAGGTAACCGTCAGCGCCTTGGTCGGGCCGATATCGGCGATCAACCGGAAATAGAGCAGATAGGCGACCGCGCTACAGATGATCGCGAGCGCCAGCATATTGAGAGCGATAAACGGCGTTACCTCCCCGCGCATCGGAAAGGCCGGGATAGCTGGTATGAGTACAAATGCGGCCATCAACTGACTCGCCCCGGCGATAGCGCGCGGTTTGAGCGCCTTGCCGAATCTCTTGATATAAACCGCCGAAAAACCGTAGCAAAGAGTCGCCACCAGACAGGCGAGGACCGAGACGAGAAACCAGGAATCAACCTCCGCCGGCGGGATATTAACCACCAGCGCCACACCCGACGCGCCAACCAGCAGTCCAAGCACCCGCACCCAGGTCAACCTCTCCCCCAGCCAGAACGCCGACAGGATCGCGCTCCAGAGCGGCGAACTTGAATTGAGGATCGCCGAATAGGAGGCCGGGATATGGAGCGCGGCAAACGCGTACATGAAGAACGGGATGCCGGAGTTGACCGCGCCGATCAGCAGGTACTGTTTCCAGTGAGTGCGGAACTCCATGTCAAAACCAATGATGCGGAAATAGATAGCGAGGACTATTCCGGCGATCAACACCCGGAGCATGGCGGTCATGATCGGCCCGAGGACCGGGGAGATCACCCGCATAAAGATAAACGACCCGCCCCAGATGGCGGCGAGGACAATCAGGCTGACGATGTCTGAGGTCTTCATAGATGCGGGGGAAGGTAGTCTGTCACACCCCTCCTGTCTACCGGAAAAGAGGCAGGGAATCAGAGTGAGACACCCTCACCCGCCCCCGCCTGCACGGGGGCACCCTCTCCCAAAGGGAGAGGGGAATTTTCCTTCTCCCTTTGGGAGAAGGTGGCGCGAAGCGACGGATGAGGGACTCCTCGCCCCGATCAATTCACCGTTGACCCGCAGTATTTTTCCGCTTCACTGTTTACCTTTGGCTGTCGGCGTTCGTCTAATGGTCAAAACAGGTCACGAAAACCAGCTCTCTCAGGAGTTCATTATGGATAACGACATTCTAATCCAGGAATCGATCATGTTCGTCGCGGTGACGGCGCTGATCGGGTTCCTCTGCTGGCTGTTGTTCCGGCGCAGACAGAACATCATGCATCTTGAATACTACCGGCTCGAGTCGCTCAACAAGTTGATCGACAAGTACGGCAGCGCGGCGGAGTTTGTCAGCTTTATGGCGACCGATGCCGGCAAACGGTTGCTGCTTAGCGCGGAGAAGGAAGCACCCGCTGGGAACGGCAAAACGATAGTCCTCCGTTTCATTCAGGCGGCGGTGATGATCTTTGTTCTCGGCGCGGGATTCATGGCTGGGTCGAGTCAGTACGCCAATTCCACCGACCCGGCAAATATACAGCAGGTGTATGACATGGAGTATTGGGGATTAATGTGCCACATGATCGCAACAGGTCTCTTTATAGTTGCGACCGTAACTTACTTTTGGAACAAGATGCAGGAACGGGCGGCTCGGAAAGCGGGTATACTGAACGCCTGAGCGGTTCAACCGGCAACCAGCAATGAACCAGTCCGAGTTCCGCATCTTCTATCGTGCGACGTACCGTCCGCTCTGGAGTTACCTCTACCGGATGGTACGTCAGGTTGAACTGAGTAATGATCTTGCTCAGGAAAGCTATTTTCGCTTTCTGAAAGCGGAGCGCGCGAAGCGGGAACCCGGCGCGGAGAGATCTTACTTGTTCACGATCGCGACGAATCTGGTGCGCGACCACTGGCGCACCGGCAAGGTGCATGGCGAGTGGATCGAAGAGACTGCCGACGACGATGTTGATACCTCGGCGGAAGATCTCCCATTGCGGCTCGACCTCGCCAACGCGATGGAGCGGTTGAGCCTGACGCATCGCTCTTTGCTCTGGCTCTGTTATGTCGAGGGGTACTCGCATTCCGAAGCCGCCTCAATTGTCGGTGTGGAGAGTCATTCAGTGAAAGTACTGTTATCGCGCGCGCGGAAAAAACTGGCAGGGATCTGCCAGGAGATAGGGATGGGAAAAGAAAGAGAGTAACTATGCAGTGCGAATTTGAATCACGGGTGATAGACGCGACGCGAACCGGCACGGTAAACGACCAACTTCGCGCGCATATCAATTCCTGCGCCACCTGTCGGACGACCGAACAGCTTGCGCTCTCCTTTTATGCGCTGGCCATCGAAACGGAATCCATCATGCCGCCCGTGCCTGATCCATCCCTCATCTGGCGAGATGCGTACCTCCGACCGGAGTCTGTGCGATCGAATACCCTCCTCTACCTTATCTCCGCGGCGGTGATGGCCCTGGTCATGATAACCGGCTACTTCTCCTATGGGTTGTTCTTCCGAGCGCCACAGGGGACGACAGGTTCACTGGCGCGGTTGCCGCTGGGTGGGATACCGTTCCCGAACGACAGCGGGCTGTTGATCATACTTTTCGCGCTCGCGCTCGTCATCTTTCTGCCGAAGATCGGACCCTCCCGACCGAAAAACTACACCGGGACGATGGTGTCGCTGTAGTTCTTCGCGAATCTCCGCAAAGTCATTGCAAACGGGGCGGGAGTGCGTATATTCGCCCCACGTATGCAGCATCTATTGGAAGGACTTAACAAGGAACAGCGCGAGGCGGTCGAAACGACCGATGGTCCTCTGCTGGTTATCGCCGGCGCCGGCTCCGGAAAGACCCGTGTCTTGACGCGCCGCCTGGCGTATATCCTGACCCAGCGGCTTGCCGAACCCTACCAGATGCTGGCGGTCACCTTCACCAACAAAGCGGCGGGCGAAATGAAAGCGCGTGTCAACGCGCTGATGCATACCGAGATCGCGGAACTTCAGGTCAGTACCTTCCACTCGTTCTGCGCGCGGCTCCTTCGCCGCGAAGCGGCCTCGGCGGGATATGACAGCAATTTCACGATCCTCGACCAGGAAGACTCCATCAGCCTGATCAAGAACTGCATCAAGGATCTGCGCATCTCCGAAGGACAGTTCCCCGCCAAAGGTCAGGCGCGCAAAATATCCGACGCGAAAAATCAGCTGATCTCTCCCGATCAGTTCGCGCAACAGGCGACCGGCTATTTCGAGTCGCGCACGGCGGAGATATACAAGCTCTACCAGCGTCGCCTCCGCGAATGCAACGGCATGGACTTCGATGACCTGATCTTCAATACCGTCTGGATTCTCAAGAACAACGAGGAGATCGGCGAACGGTACCGCAATCGCTTCCGCTATCTCCTGGTTGACGAGTATCAAGACACAAATCGCGTGCAGTATCTATTGCTCAAGGCGATCCTGGGCGATCATAAGAACATCTGCGTGGTCGGCGACGAAGATCAATCCATCTACGGATGGCGCGGCGCGGATATCCGGAACATTCTGGAATTCGAGAAAGATTTCCCCGGCGCGAAGATCATCAAGCTGGAGCAGAACTATCGCAGCACCAATACCATCCTGCGAGCAGCATCGGCGGTGATCGAGCACAACCAGGCGCGCAAGGGGAAAACGCTCTGGGCTCAGGCCGAGGATGGTGAGCCGATCCGGCTTTTGATGGTCGATTCGGCCGAGGATGAAGCGGTCCGGATGGTCGATCAGATCGACAGCGATCGCGCAACACGGTCGCTCAAAGAGATGGTGATCCTATATCGTACCAACGCACAGTCACGACCGTTCGAAGAACAACTTCGGCGCAAAAATATCCCCTACCAGATCGTTGGAGGGATCTCCTTTTATCAGCGCAAAGAGATCAAAGACTTGATGGCGTATCTCAAACTGATCGCCAATCCGAAGGACGATGTTGCATTTGAGCGGATCATCAATTATCCCAAGCGTGGCCTTGGCGACAAGACAGTGGCGGATATGTCCGAGCTGGGAGCACAACATCATCGTCCAATGTACGAGATTGCACAGGCGGCGGCGGGTTTCCCTGAGCTGGCCGGAAAAGCCAAACGTATTCAGCCGTTTGTCGAGCTGATCGAGAAATATCGCGCGCGCGTTGACACCGACCCAATCGATCTTTTGTGCGAAGATCTGGTCGCAGATATCAAGCTGATCGAAGAACTGCGGGCCGAAGATGCGGTGATCGGTGAGGCGAAAGTCGAGAATATCGAGGCCTTTATCGAAGGTGCGGCGGAATTCGCCCGCGGACGAAGTGAATCCGGACTCAGGGACTATCTTGCGGAGATATCCCTCTTCTCCGACACCGACCAGTACAAAGAGATCGAAGAGAAGATCACGCTGATGACGATCCACTCCGCCAAGGGGCTGGAGTACGAGACCGTGTACATTGTCGGGCTGGAAGAAGGATTGTTTCCGCTGCAACGAACCATCATAGAGCCGATGCAGCTAGAAGAGGAACGCCGCCTCTTTTATGTCGCGGCCACACGCGCGCGCAAACGGCTTTTTCTCTCGACCGCCACGACTCGTTTTCGGTTCGGCGAGGTTCAATCGATCCCATCGCGATTCATCAAAGAGATCCCCGAATCACTTCTGGAAAAGCGCGATCTCCGTTCTCGTACCGCATTCCAGTACGGAAGCGGCTACCAGGCGACGGTTCAGGGGAAGCCATTCCCGTCGCAGCAAGTCGGCGACGATGACCTCTTTGGCGGTCGCCCCGCCGCGACATCATCGGGCAGAGCCAAGGGCGAAACATATTACGAGTACGAAGAGAATGAAACCTATCGAGTCGGTCGCATTGTGGCGCATCCGACTTTTGGGCGCGGCAAGATTGTCTCCGCCGAAGGATACGGCGATTCGTTGCGGCTTGAGATCATGTTCACCGGCCTGGGAATCAAGAAGATCATGGCGAAATACGCCAAATTGCGGGTTGTAGGATAAACGCAGTCAGCCGCTTTGCGAAGTCGACTCGATCTGCTTCGACTCTCTTCTCTTGAAGACCACTCTCCCCCACACAAGCGGGACCGCCAGCACCAGCACCGCGCCGCCTGCCATCACCAGAAATCCATACCGGACGCGTGTCGCGCCGACCAGTCCGCGCATCGTGTTCTTCAGCGGGCCATCCGCAATACCCTGCTTAAATTCCGTATCCATACTCTTTTTCCTGTTCTCGATCTCTCCAACCGTGTAGAACAGCAGGACTAACGCCAGAATACCGGTGAGATAGAGTACCCACCACTTGCGAAAGAGCGCGGAGAGTATCGAAATCGCGGCCAGCGATATCAGGATGATCGCGCCGGTCGGACTAAGGTCAAAGAATGATTCATCGCGGAATATCTTCATCCCGAGCAGAGGCAATGTTACCCCCCAGACCATCAGCCCGGCGCCGACGATAACTATGAATTGGCGAAGTATGACAGAAAAATTAAACATGGTTGCCCGGTTGAGATACGTGATAGGAGAGAATCAGGTTCCCTTCTTCTTCGACTTCTGCAATGACAGACGGTACAAGGGACGGCTATGCGACAACCGCTGAGTTAAACTGAAGCCGAGCCTTTTGAAGATCGCTTCCGGACCGGTGTAGACAAACGCGGCCGGGAGCTTTTTGCCATCCTTGGTCAGCGGCACCGGATAACTCTCCACGATCTTCCCTTTGCGTTTGTTGATCGCCTTCACCGCGGCCGCACACATCTTCTCCCCCAGTCCACTGTTGCGGTATTCTTTCCGCACGAAAAAGCAGTTGATCGACCAGACCTGGTCGATATCCGGTCGGGCGTAGGCCTTCATCGTTTCGGTGCGGGGGAAATCGATCCGCCTGCCAAACGAGCACCATCCGACGGGAGTGGCGCCATCGAAAGCCAAAATCCCGTTGGCATGCCCTGCCTTGACCAGTTTGCGGAATGCCTGGTGGTTCGGTTCGCCGACCGCCTCGCGCCACATCTTGCCGCCGTGCGGAACGCGCCAGAACATACACCAGCATCCGCCACAGGCACCTCGCTCGCCAAAGAGCTCCTCGATAGCGGGCCAGTCATCTGATTTGAGTTCGCGGACTGTAATAGCCATGACCGGATCCTTCTCTCTATACCTGGATTCAGGATAGGAGACATTCGACCAAGGGGCAATCACAAAACAAGCTAACGAAGACCGACCAGAGGGAAACACCCCTATCGACCCTCCCAAAAAGGGCTTGCTTTTTGGGGGCGGGCAGGGCATCTTTGGTCACCTTTCCTCGGACCGCCGCAACCGGTTGGGGGACAGCACCAACCAGACATAACACAACCTCGATGGATAAAGGCGTAGACTCATGAAATTTGAAGACACCTTGCAGGGCGAAATCGTCATCATCGACATTTCGGGAAAGATCATGGGCGGCGAGGAGACTACGATGTTCCACGGCCGCATTCATGAATACCTCAATCGTAACAAGAAGAAATTCGTCCTCGACTTGGCCAAGACCGACTGGATGAACTCGGTTGGCCTTGGGATGCTGATTTCGGCCCTCACCTCCGTGAAGAATTCCGGCGGACGGCTGGTGCTCGCCAATATCACCAAGATCGAATCTATCCTGACCATCACTCGGCTGATCTCTGTTTTTGAGCATTTCGAGAGCCGCGAAGACGCGCTCAAGGCGCTCCAAAGCTAAAGTTTGCTGGCAGATCAGACTTTGAGGCCCGCTATGAGCGGGCCTTTTTTGTCGGATTTTGAACCTGCCAGCGGATGATTCCTCCTCTCAAATCACCTCTCCGACCGCAACTTATCGGAAAGTCGTTACGTACATGCCGTCATGGGAACTATCATCAAATTCGCACGTCTGGCCGCGTTGGTGGCCATAATCCTGACCCTCCCACTTTTCGCGTACGCACAAGAGACTTTTCAGGCCAAGATCAAGCCTTCGATCACTGTCCCCCGTATCGACGGAAAGGTCACGATCGATGGTCATCTTGATGAACCGATCTGGCGGCAATGCTCCGTGGCCGACGGATTCACCGAAACCGACCCCGGCGATTTGATCAAACCTCCGGTCGATTCGAGAGCATTGATTGGCTACGATGACCACAACCTCTATGTCGCGCTCATCGCGTTGGACAACGACCCCAAATCTGTCCGCTATTCCCTGCGCGACCGCGACGCCATTTTCCGCGATGACTACTTCGGCCTGATGCTCGATACATACGGCGACGCGTCGTGGGGATACGAGTTGTTCGTTAATCCGCTCGGTATCCAGGGGGACCTTCGGATGATGAATGGCGGCAACGAAGATATGACCTTCGACCTCATCTGGCACTCCAAAGGGATGGTCACCGACTCCGGCTACCAGGTTGAGATCGCGATACCGTTCTCCAGTCTGCGGTTCCCCAACAAGGAGGAACAGGTCTGGAAGGTCAATTTCTGGCGTGATCGTCAGCGCGAGGTACGTCGTCGCATGTGCTGGGCGGCTATCAGCCGCGATGACCCCTGCTTCCTGTGTCAGTGGGGAACGCTGACCGGCATTTCCGGGATAAAATCAGGCAATAAGCTGGAAGTGCTTCCGAATATCATCGCGTTTCAGTCCGGACAATTGCGGGATTACGGCAACCCCGATGATGGTTTTGAAAATGGCGATGCCGATGCCGAGGTTTCATTCAACGCGCGATATAGTTTGTCCTCCAACGCGACTGCCGAAATATCCGCCAACCCTGATTTCAGCCAGGTTGAATCTGACGCGACACAGATCGATGTTAACTCACCCTTCGCGCTGTTTTTCGAAGAACGACGCCCCTTCTTCCAGGAGGGGTCCGATCTTTACGGCTCATTTGTTGATGTAATCTATACGCGCTCCATCGCCGACCCGGTAATAGCGTCAAAACTAACCGGCAAATTCGGGCGCACCAGTTTCACCTACCTGCTTGGCCGCGATGAGCACACGCCACTGCTGGTTCCGCAGAAGGAACGGTCGTATCTCTGGCAAGGCGGCAAGAGCACGTCGAATATCTTTCGCATGAAACATCAGATCAAAGATGGCTCCTTTATCGGTGGCATGCTGACCGACCGTCGACTCGACGGAGGTGGCTCGGGAACGGTCTTTGGCGGCGACTTCTCCTATCAATTCCTGAAAAATTACCAGGTCGAAGGGCAGCTAGTGGGTAGCAGGACCGATGAGCCGGACGATACTCTTCTCTCCGATGGCGCCGGGGATGCCCGCTTTGATGATTCCGCGCACACGGTTGCCTTTGATGGCGAGACCTTCTGGGGGCATGCCGGATATTTCAGTATCGAGCGCAATGCCCGTGTCTGGAATGTGAATATCGACTATAATCAGTACAGCCCGACCTTCCGCGCGGACAATGGTTTTGTCACCCGTAACAGTAATCGGTCAATCGATATCTGGACCGGCCTCAATTTCCAGCAGAATAACAAACTGCTGCAACGTATCGAGCCATCGGTCGGGATCGGCCGTTTGTGGGATTGGGATGGGACCCGCAAAGATGAGTGGTTGGTCCCGCATCTCGAAATGCAGTTGACCGGCCAGACATTCGTCTGGGCGGAATATCTTTGGAGTCGCGAGCTGTTCAGGGATGTCTGGTTTCCCGGGATCAGGAGAGCAACCTTTGGAGTGAATGGGCGACCATCGGAGTTCTTTAATTTCGAGATCAACACCAATTTCGGGCGGTTCATCGCGCGAAGCGGTGAGCTCGAAGAACCGGTACTCGGCGAGGGAGAAAACTACTTCCTCTGGATATCACTCAAGCCGACCAAACGTTTGCTGATTGAACCGTATATCGAATACTCCAAGCTGGATTTCCCGGAGGACGCCCAGTACGTTTTGGAGAACCCCAACGCCAGCAGGAATATTTACGACTACTATGTCGCGCGCTCACGATTCAATTACCAGTTGAGCCGCGAATGGTTCCTGCGCGTGGTGGTTGAGTACGTGCATGGAAAAGAGATTGTCAACACCGGTTCAGGGTATGCGTATGACCAGCAGGCGTATCTTTCGATCGAGCCGCTGTTGAGCTGGAAACTGAATCCGTTCACGATCTTCTATGTCGGCTCGACGCACGACTACTGGGATGTGAATCAGGAGGGGAAGCTGTACCGTTCCTCGCAGCGCTTTTTCGCGAAATTCCAGTATCTGTTCAGGATATAGCGGAGTTTAGTTATTTGTCCGTCATCACGAGCTTTGCTCAAACCATTTGACAAAGCAAAGCGTCGTGATCTCTGTTGAATTCGGGCTTCGACTCCGCTCAGCCCGATTTTCTGCGTGGCATGCCTCTGCGCCTGTCCGTTTCATCTTGTATTACAATTGTAACATCTTCTTAGTCCATCCCCCTATATAAAGGGACCATGTAGTCGCCCTCCCGCTATCACTAAGGCCTGGACTCAACATGCAACCATCATCCCTTTATCCCTCACAACAACCCCACAAATCGCGTTATCCGCATCGTGTCCGGCACAACCGAATGTTGAATTGCATAGACTTGATGGTTGATGGTTGAGGCCAATTTCTCCTTACCGCTCTCCTCCAACAACTTGATGGCTGCAATTTGCCTCCATTCCACAAAAAAGCCGGCGTCACTGCCGGCCTTGTACATGATCTCTCGTCTAAGTAAACTTATCCCGCTTTTTTCTTCTCCGCGTGAGTTACCAGTTTCGGTGGTTTGCCTTCGGTGATGGTCTCGGCCCCGACCACAACCTCGGCAACTTCCGGATGCGACGGGATATCGTACATCACGCCAAGCATCGCCTTCTCGAAGATCGAGCGAAGCGCACGGGCACCGGTCTTTTTCTCCATCGCGATCTTCACGGCGGCCTGAAGGGCCTCTTCTTCGAAGCGGATCTTGACCCCTTCCATCTCCATCAACCGCGCGTACTGTTTGGTCAGCGCGTTTTTCGGTTCGGTCAGGATAGACATCATCGCGACCGCATCAAGCGGACGCAACGGCGCGACGACCGGGAGACGTCCGACCAACTCAGGTATCAGACCGAACTCGATAAGGTCGGCGGGGATGACATGGTCAAGGATCTCATCGGAGTTCTGGCCGACGAACTTTTTGTTCGCCTCAAACCCGACAATGCGACTCCCCTGACGACGGGCGACGATCTTATCCAGACCATCAAACGCGCCGCCGCAGATGAAGAGGATGTTCGAAGTATCTATCTGCACGAAGGCCTGCTCGGGATGCTTCCGTCCACCTTTCGGCGGGATATTGGAGACAGTCCCTTCGAGGATCTTGAGCAGACCCTGCTGGACCCCCTCGCCGGAGACATCGCGCGTGATCGACGGATTACCATCTTTACGGGAGATCTTGTCGATCTCATCGATATAGATGATCCCTCGTTCGGTCTTCGCCTGATTGTAATTGGCCGCCTGGTAGAGACGGACCAGGATATTCTCGACATCTTCGCCGACATAGCCGGCCTCGGTCAGGACGGTAGCATCGGCGATAGTGAACGGCACTTTGAGGAATTTCGCGAGTGAACGGGCGATGAGGGTTTTCCCCGTGCCGGTCGGACCGAGCATCAGGATATTGGATTTCTCCAGGTCGACCGTGTCGCCGGAAGAGACATCGCCCGAGGTCCGTGAGCGGAGATTGAGATTCACCCGCTTGTAGTGATTGTAGACGGCGACAGCGACCGTCTTTTTGGCGGTCTCCTGGCCGATCACGTACTGGTCGAGGAAGTTCTTTATCTCGGCCGGGCGCGGAAGGTTCTGGATCTCCTCACTCGGTTCGTAATCAGGCGCGTTCTGCAAGAGGTCGGAGCAAAGCACCACGCACTCGTTGCAGATGTAGGCCTCGTGACCGGAGAACAACCGTTTGACCTGCCCGTACGCCTTGCCGCAGAACGAACAGCGGTGCGGCATGCGCGGCGGTTGACCCGCTTGGTGTGTCATATTCACATCCTATGCTTCAGGACCGTCGTGCGGTCGATGACTACTTCTTCTCTTTCTTGCCGAACTCGTAGACCTTGTCGATCAGGCCGTAGTTCTTGGCCTCTTCGGCGGACATGAAGTAGTCGCGGTCGGAATCCTTCTCGATCTGATCGAGCGGCTTTCCGGTATGGTGCGAGAGAAGTTCGTTGAGACGGCGTTTCGTCCGGAGGAACTCCTCAGTCATGATAACGATATCGGAGATCTGACCCTGTGTGCCGGCGGACGGCTGGTGGATCATGATCCGGCTATTCGGCAGCGCCGAACGCTTGCCGGCGGTACCCGACGCGAGCAGGAAGGCGCCCATCGACGCGGCCAGCCCCATACAGGTGGTGGCAACATCCGGCTTGATAAACTGCATCGTGTCATACATCGCCAATCCGGCGGAAACGGAGCCGCCCGGCGAGTTGATATAGAGAAAGATATCCTTCTCCGGATCCTCGGCGTCGAGGAAGAGCAACTGCGCGATCACCAGGTTGGAGACATTGTCATCGATCGGCGTGCCGATAAAAACGATGCGATCCTTGAGGAGTCGCGAAAAAATGTCGTAGGCGCGTTCGCCGCGTCCGGTCTGCTCCACCACCATCGGGACCAGATAACTCTGTTGCGCTTTAGCGTAATGCTTGACGAGATCGTTGAATTCTTTCACGCGTTGCTTCCTTTTCGCTTATCAGGAACATCCATTATGCTTTTTTGTCCGGCGCCACCACCTGGGCTTTGCTCATCAGGAAATCGAGTACTTTTTCCTCAAGCAGCGAATCCCGCAAGCTGCTGACCTTGCCCGACTTATTCAGGGCCTCGGTCGCCTGCTCTTTGGTGATCTGGTTGCGCTGGGCGAATTCATCTATCCATTTTTCGGTATCTGCCGCCAAAACTTCAATCGTCTCCTGAGTCGCAAGCTGGTGCCAGATAAGGTCCCAGCGCATCGCCTCTATGCCGACATGGCGGTAGTTCTGCTTAATTTGCTCTTCATCCTCGGCGGTCGCCTTGGGGTACTGCTTCTTGAAGTCTTCCACTACCGACTCAAGGTATTCCGCCACCATCCCTTCCGGTATCGGGATCGGGTTGATATCGGTCATCTGGTGGATCAGTTCATGGCGTTGGTTACGCTTGAATGCATCCTCGCGCTGACGTTTCAGGTCTTCGCGGATCTTGAGGCGCATCTCTAGAAGAGTTTCGCCGATGCCGGTCTGCTTGGCGAAGCTGTCATCGAGTTCAGGAAGGATCACTTCCTTGACTGACTTCAGCGTAGCCTGATAGGTTATCGATGCTCCGGCGAAAACGCGGTCGGAGTAATCTTCAGGATAGATGACCTCGATACTCTTTTCGTCGCCGATCTTCATTCCGGGGATCTGCTCACGGAATTCTTTGATCGTGATCGGATTGGAGAGATCGACCTCGGAATTCGGGAAGCTGTCGGTCTGGAGGACCAGTTTCGGGTCGGCGATCTTTTTGAGATCCACGGTCACCCAGTCAGCGGTGGTAGCTTCACGCTCGACCGGACGGACAGTCGCCATCCGCTTGCGCATATACTCAACCATCTCGTTGACATCTTTGTCTGAGACTTCGCCATCTTCTTTGGTCACTTTGATACCGGCATAGCCGATGGTGCCGACCTCGGGAAAAACTTCGACCTGGGCGGTATAGTTGAAGCCGCCATCATCGTTGAAATTGAAATCGGTCAGAGTCGGACGGGTCGCGACCTTAAGGGAATGTTCTTTGACCGCCTCAGGGAGAGTTTCCTTGATCAGGTCATCCACGACATCCGCGCGGACCTCGTTGGCGAACATATTCTTGATCATCGGCATCGGGACTTTCCCTTTGCGGAAGCCCTTGATCTCAGCTTTCTGCTGGACCTCGACGAATTTCTTTTCCATTTCGGTCTGTACCCGCTCGGCAGGAACAACCACCGAAAGTTCGCGCACTAACCCTTCACCTGTCTTGACTTCAACTTTCACAAATAATCTCCATCGGCCTCAGCCGGTCGTGTTAGGTAGCAACGGTCGGGAGGCGGCTGAATGTTCCCGCCTGCCAGGATGGCGGAGGTTCGGGAGATCGGGCCGCATGGTCCGCCGTTATCTGAACCTATAATAAAGCACCAAAAGCCACCTGAAAACAAGTGGCTAATTTGGGGCGCAAGTTCTGATGTGACAGACATTTCGCAGGCGGGGCGGGTGGATTGCCGGTCCGGGCCGCGGCTGAAAGTCACGGGGAAATCTGGTGCGAAAGGGGGGACTCGAACCCCCACCCTTTGCAGGACTGGATCCTAAGTCCAGCGCGTCTACCAATTCCGCCACTCTCGCAGTATACAGGGCAACAAGTTAGGCGGTTGTCCACTGTTAGGCAAGTATTAAGTGGAGTGCGGCATTGGCTGACACGCCGATGAACCGCGAACCTCAGTTTCCGTCAAGGAAGGACCGAGATCACGACTTTCCCGAGCGCGTGACCGGATTCAACGTATCGGATCGCTTCGGGTGTCTCGCTCAAAGTGTAGCGTTTGCCAATCACGGGGACGACCTTGCCAGACTCTAGTAGATCTCTGATAGCTAACAGGTCGGGTTGGTTGATATTTGCCAACATGCCGGTGACTTTTCTCCCCTCCCCACCCGAAAGGAGCGGACGAAAAGCGGACATCAAAAGGAAGTTCGCCATTGACCCGCCGACCAGCACGTAGGTCCCGCGGGGTCTGAGCGCTTTGGCGGAATGCCGGATCGATCCAAAATTGGCGGAGTCAATGATGAGGTCATACTTCCTCGCGCCTTTGGTATAGTCTTCATTGGTGTAGTCAATGACCGCATCGGCGCCGATGGAAAGAACTGTCTCCCGCTTTGGGCCGCTACAGACACCTGTGACGTGCGCGCCGAATGATTTAGCGATCTGCACCGCGAAAGATCCCACCCCACCCGCGGCGCCGTTGACCAAGACATGACATCCGGGTTGAATCTCTCCCGCGACGCGAATTGCCTGGAATGCGGTCAGGGCCGCGACTGGGACAGCCGCGGCTTGTTCGAACGTTAGATTTGCCGGTTTGTGTACCAACTTCTCCTGACTGATGAGGAAGCATTCGGCGAAGCTCCCTCTCCCTGAGCCAAAGACCTCATCGCCGACCTTGAATTGGGTCACACTCGACCCGACCGCTTCGACTGTACCGGCGAAATCTGCGCCCAGAACCTGGTGCTTTGGTTTGAACACCCCAAACCCGATCAGGCGCATAAAATAGGGATCGCCGCGCATGATATGCCAGTCCATCGGATTGACAGAGGCCGCATGGACCTTCACCAGAACCTGGTTCTCTTTGGGAACCGGTGTCTCTACCTCTTTAAGCTCAAGTCTATCCGCAGGTCCATATGAACTAAGTATGATTGCTTTCATGTCATCTCACCTGTATTGGATTTATCTTAAGGTATGGGGAGTGATGTTCGAGGGCAAGTCATCAAGAGAGCGGGTACCGTCGCGTACTCGGTCACGATCGACCTTTACTGTACCGCAACGAGTTACGTTGATTTCGCTTATAATCGACAGTTTGCTCTTGTTTATATCGACTATTTGGCGATATTGCCAAATAGTCGACTGAAGGAGCTTGTTATCGATTATGGATGTCAGAACCAAAGCCCGCTACGACGCAAAAGCTAGGATCATCAAGGCGATGGCCCACCCGACCCGGCTATTTCTGGTGGATGAGTTGTCGCGCCAGTCGCGCTGTGTCTGCGAGTTGACCGCGCTGGTTGGAGCGGATATCTCTACGGTCTCCAAACATCTGGCGATCCTGAGATCGGTCGGAATTGTCGAGGATGAAAAACGCGGGCTCCAGGTCTGGTACTCGCTCAAGATGCCCTGCATTCTCAATTTCTTCTCCTGTGTGGAGCAGGTACAGCAGTTGACAGTCAGGAAACCGCAACGCGTGGTCGCGGGAAAGTAACCGGATGACCTGGAAGAAGGAATGGAAGTCGTTAGCGCTGATCATCGGCGCGTTTCTCGTCAGTTTCTATTTGCCGGTTGGCACTGGACGATTCGATAACGCTGTCAACGAATCACTTCATCTGGTAAAGTGGTACGCGCAGGAGCATGTGATCCTCTGTCTTATCCCTGCGTTCTTTATTGCGGGAGCGATCGGCGTTTTTGTCAGTCAGGCATCGGTAATGCGCTTTCTGGGGGCAAGAGCCAATCGGGTGCTGGCATATGGGGTGGCATCAGTATCCGGGACAGTCCTGGCGGTCTGCTCCTGCACTGTCCTTCCGCTCTTTGCCGGAATATATCGCATGGGAGCGGGGCTTGGTCCGGCCAGCGCTTTTCTTTACGCCGGCCCGGCGATCAATGTGCTGGCGATTTTCCTCACTGCTCGAATCCTGGGGTTGGAGATGGGGGTCGCTAGAGCATTGGGCGCGGTTGTCTTCAGTGTGATTGTCGGCCTGGCGATGCATCTCATCTTCCGGAAAGAGGAGACAGCCAGAGTGGAAGCTCAGATGGCGGCGCCAGAGCCACCGTCGAGCCGGCCGCTGTGGCAGACAGTGCTCTACTTTGCTTCTATGATCGCCATTCTGGTGTTTGCCAACTGGGGGAAATCGAGCGAACCAGTGGGCGTCTGGAACTCTATTTATGAGGTCAAGTGGTACCTCACCGGGCTGAGCGCACTCGCGCTTGGCTTAATGTTAGGGCGCTGGATGCACGTGGCCTGGTGGAAGGTCCTATGCGTAGGTCTGCCGGTCGCACTATCAGGATTTGTCTTTCGCGAGTATCCACTCATTCCGTTTTCGGTCGGGTTTGTTGGGTTATCGATAATCGCCAGCAATAGCGATGGAGAAATGGGAGAGTGGTTTGAGCAGACATGGGGATTTGCCAAGCAGATACTCCCCTTGCTCCTGATCGGGGTACTTGTGGCCGGATTGCTGCTTGGTCGCCCGGGTCACGAAGGTCTGATCCCCTCTACCTGGATCAGCAGTTGCGTGGGAGGAAATTCTCTCTGGGCGAATCTGTTTGCCTCGGTCGCGGGAGCTTTCATGTACTTTGCCACTCTGACCGAGATTCCGATCCTTCAGGGACTTTTGGGGAGCGGCATGGGGAAGGGACCGGCGCTCGCGCTTTTGTTGGCTGGACCGGCACTGTCGCTGCCAAGCATGCTGGTACTCCGGAGTATCATGGGCATGAAGAAAACGGCTGTGTTTGTTTGTCTCGTGTGCGTGATGGCGACCATCACGGGCATGGTCTATGGATATTTCTTCGGATAGGAGTTTGCAATATGTCACTCATTCAGATCCTGGGGACTGGCTGTCCCAAATGCAAGAAACTTGAAGAAAACACACGCGACGCGGCCAAAGCGATCGGCCTGGAGTGTGAGATACTCAAGGTGACGGACATCAATACAATAATGCAAATGGGAGTGATGATGACTCCTGGGTTGGTGGTGGATGGCCGAGTGATCCTGACCGGCAAGGTACCGTCGCCGACAGAACTTCAGCAAATTCTCCAACAGGCAGTCAAAGGAGACTAGTATGCGCGCAACTCGAACAATTGGATGGGCTTTGTCAATTGCCTTCTTGATGCTGGCGACAATTGTGGCCGGCACAGTCATCATTACTGCCGCTGAGCCTAACCAGCAGGCCGACTCTCCCAAGAATCAGGTGACGGGGGCCGATGTAGTCGGGAATAGGCTAGTGGTTACTTACTTTCACGGAAATGTTCGATGTGTCACCTGTCGGAAGCTCGAGGCTTACGCCACTGAGGTGATGGACTCAAGTTTCGCGGCAGAGCGAAAAGACAGTTCGATCGTCTATCGTGTGGTCAATTTCGATGAAGACGGGAACGAACATTTTCAGAAGGATTACGAGCTGTACAGTCAAGCCGTGATCCTGTCGTACTCGGTCGGCGGAACAGAGAAGGCCTGGAAGAACCTTGACAAGATCTGGGTGATGGTCGGCGACAAGGAAAAGTACCTGAATTATGTCAGAGACGAGATCCACGCGTTTCTGGCGGAGCAACAGAAGTAGATGGAATCTTTGGCCGCCGCGATCGGCACCGCGTTTTGGTTGGGGTTGTTGACCTCCATTTCCCCCTGTCCGTTGGCGACAAATATCGTGGCGGTCTCGTATATCGGCAAGCGAGTTGACTCACCGCGCAGAGTCTTATTGGCGGGGCTGATATTCACGCTCGGACGACTCATCGCCTATGTTGTTCTCGCGGTGATAGTCGTCTCGAGTCTGCTGGCACTGCCGGAGGTCGCGCGTTTTCTCCAGCGCTACATGAATATCGCGCTTGGACCATTGTTGATCGTGGTGGGGTTGATCCTGTTCGGCGTCGTCAAGCTTCCTTCGATCGGAGTGACGATCGGTGAATCGATGCAACAACGCGTTGACCGTGTCGGGATCTGGGGAGCCGGCCTGCTGGGCATGCTGTTCGCCCTGTCGTTTTGCCCCGTATCCGCGGGCCTGTTCTTCGGAAGCCTCATCCCGCTGGCCACTGAATCAGAACAGCCCATCCTGTTGTCAATCGTGTATGGAATCGGCACCGCGTTACCGGTAGTCGCCTTTGCGTATCTGATAGCTACAGGGGCGCGTTCTCTCAATACAGTGTATCAGAAGGTAGTCAGCCTGGAGAAATGGGCAACTCGGATCACCGCCGCCATCATGATTCTGGTCGGGCTCTACTATATCTGGCAATACTGGCTGACTTAACTGAAATTCCGGCAGGTCTCAACCCGCTCCCGCCAGGAACTCCTCAATGCAGTGAGCCACGAATGGTACATGGAGAAGTTGCATGTGGGGAACATTCTCGCGGACTATCGTTGCCTCGTCGAAGTTCTTGCCGAGCACTTCCTGTTCCAGGTGAAGACGCAGTATCTCATCCAGCGGCCCCCACTCTTCCTTCAGGAAGACAAACCGGACATGGCTCACCTGTTCGACCGCCATCCGGTACCAGTCGATAAACTGCTGATTTCCGCGCTCGGCGAACGGCGCTACGATATCCGAGGCGTATCGCTTCAGCGGGGCAAGGTCCGTTCCGAATTTCTCCATAACCTGCACCTGATAGGAGCTTACCAGGAGCCAATCACTCAATTCGCGGAGAGCCTGACCGGCCACGCGCAATGACTCCAATAACTCAGCACTGGTCTCTCCTTTCAGTTTCGCGAAGATCCTGGAATTGTGGCATGTCTGGAGATTGACATTCACCCCCAGAAGGAGCAAGCCTGCGATCTCATTGCTCACCGAAGGATCGTCGCTTAGCATATGCAGGAAGTGATCTGAACCCGACGAAACGCCTACCAGGTACACTTTGTCGGCCCTTACCTTCGCGGTAACGTCGCGCATCAAAGCGCGAAGCAGAATTGACTGATCCTTCAGCGGCAAGGGAAATCGATGAGGCGAGTGCGGTCCGAATCCATACAGGGTCGGAGCGATAGCGCGGCAGGGTAGTCGGGAAATGATCTCCGCCAGAGACCGTTCGTCAAGACCCATTCCGTGCAGTGCAACTACGAGAGTGTCGGAGATCAGACCATTGTCGAGATAGGTCATGCGGTCGCCGATCATCTGAGGGGCGCGGTAACTCAGACTACGCACGAGCTCAGCTCCCAAGGCAAACTCCCGCTGCACCGGCTGACAAGTATCCCTGCCCGCCGTCAATGGAGAGATCGATGCCGCATCGGGAAAATGAGACGCGCGAGAGGTTGCTGTCTCAAGCAGATCTTCGAGATCGAGCCGTACATCGGTGACCGTGCTGTAGCGTCTGGCAGGGTCCTTGCGTAGACAGCGACTTACTATCCTGGTGAAGTCTGCGGGCAGATCAGTGGACTGGAGCGCTTGCAAGCGGGGTTCATCCCTAAGAATCCCCGAAGATCTTTCTGCCGTGGATGCGCCCGGAAATGGGTGTTCACCCGTTGCCAGTTCATACAGGATTATGCCCAGAGCAAAGATATCTATGCGATGGTCTGTGGGGAGCCCGCGGAGTTGTTCCGGTGCCATGTAAGCGATCGTCCCCATAGGATATCCTGCCGCCGTCAGAAGCGAAATTGTCTGATCCTCGGACGCGCTTGTCGCTATCTCTCTGACAGCAGCCAGGCCGAAGTCCAAGAGGAAGACTCGTTCGGCTCCATCCACCATGATATTACCAGGCTTCAGATCTCGATGGATGATGCCGTGAGAGTGGGCGGACTCAAGTCCGCCGCAGATCGCTATAAGTAATTGGAAAAGTTTGAGAGAGTTGAGGCGTCGCGAGCGGGCATAAGTTCCCAGGGTCTGACCTTCCACATACTGCATGGCGAAGTACGGTCGGTCAGCGATCTCTGATACTTCATACACCCTGATGATATTGGGGTGGTCAAGAACGGCAAGAGTCTGCGCCTCGCGTACGAATCGCCGCCTGAATTCCTCTTCTCGACACAATGATTCCTGGAGCAGTTTGACCGCTACTGAGCGACCGAGCGATAGATCTCGTGCGAGGTAGACGTCTCCCATCCCCCCTCTGCCGAGGTGGTTGACAATTTCATAGTGGGAGAAAACTGTCCCTGGTGAAAGATCTGCCGATCCGCCGTCTGGTCGATTTACGTGTCCCATATTGGTCCATGTTACCCTTGGGGCCAATATGAGGGTGTTGGGCCGATTTGGCAAGAAACATTGGGACCGACCGCAAGGCGAGCCCAAACGCGAACGACCGGTAGATCTGGCTTTTCTACCGGTCGTTTCGTCATCTGTCGGGGTCGATCGCTGGCGTCAGTCGGCTATTCAGCCTTGAGGGACGCCATATCTATCGAAAAGCGATACTTAACGTCTGACCTTAGCATCCGCTCGTACGCCTCGTTGATCTTCTGGATCGGGATCACCTCAACATCGGCCGTGATATTGTGCTGGCCGCAAAAATCCAGCATCTCCTGTGTTTCGGCGATGCCGCCAATGAGCGAGCCGGAGAAGCTTCGACGCTGCAGGATAAGCGGGAACGCCGCCACCGGAAGCGGTTTTTCCGGAGCGCCGACCAGCGTCAGGTTGCCATCGCGCTTCAGCAAGTTGAGATAAGCGTTCAAGTCATGATCCGCCGAGACGGTGTCGAGAATGAAATCAAAGCTGCGGGCATGTTTCTGCATCTCATCGCTGTTGCGAGAAATGACAACTTCGTCGGCACCGAGTCGGCGAGCATCTTCGGTTTTGCCGCTCGAAGTAGTAAGGACCACGACCTGAGCCCCGAAGGCATGCGCGAATTTCACGCCCATGTGACCCAGACCTCCGAGTCCGACCACGCCGACTTTCATCCCTTTGGACACCTTCCAGTGGCGCAAAGGCGAATAGGTGGTGATCCCGGCGCACAGGAGCGGCGCGGCGGCGGACAGCTCAAGATTGGATGGGACACGCAGGACAAAGTGCTCATCGACCACAATACTGTCTGAATAGCCGCCGTAGGTGACAGCGCCGGTATGTTCATCCGGCGAGTTATAGGTCCCTTTCCAGTGAGCGCAGTATTGCTCGAGACCGGCCTGGCATTCGGGGCAGGTCCGGTCGGAACCGACCAGACAGCCAACCGCGGCGATGTCGCCAACTTTGAATTTAGTCGCATGCGAGCCAACTTTAGTAACACGACCGACAATTTCGTGTCCGGGCACGCATGGATAGACTGTGCCGCCCCATTCGTTGCGAACCGTGTGAAGGTCGGAGTGGCAGACACCGCAAAAGAGGATCTCTATTTGGATGTCGCGGTCGGTTGGATTGCGCCGCGGTATATTGACGCGGGCGAGATGCGAGGTGGCGCTGGCCGCGCCGTAGGCTTTGGCGTTATTCATTGGGTTACTCCCGGGTTGTCTATTCTTGAATTCATTTTGTTACCACGCGAACTTGAACACAAAATCGAATCCGCTCGCCTTGGGGTCACCCTGCAGGAGCTGCAGCGCCAGGTTGCGAGTCAGTTCATACTCCAAAGTGACGATCACCGGTGTGACTTCGTCTTCGGACGGATTCCCTACCCCACGTTGATAGCTCATAAAGAGGTCAGTCGTCAAATACTTGCCAAGCGTGATAGTCGCACCGGCAAGGCTGGAAGAAGCATCGATCTCGACCACATCAAGCGCAAGGCTTTTCCCCAGTGTGGAAGCGAGTTGTCCAGCGAGCACATTGGCGGCGACTCCCTTGGCCATGTCGCCGGAACCTCCTCCAGCACCTGAGGCGGTCACTTCGTCCATACTTCGTCCGAAGACAACATATGCCAATGCATCCCGTTCGGGGATCTCTGAACCATCGAGCGCAAACGCCACTTGCGGGGTGAACGCTTTGCCCGTGATGGTGGCGACCAGCGTGTGCTTTTCCCGCTCCGGAGAGCGGAAAACATACTGCGCTATCAAGTTAAGATCGGGATTGTACTCTGCGCCGCCGGTGAAATTGAGCGTTCCTTCCTTGATGACAAACTCTTTGCCGTACATGATGTACTTGCCGCGTACAACCGTGATCGGCCCGAACAGCTCGAAATCGTCGGGACTGTTCTTGACCATCCGGATATCGCCGGAGATCTCGATATTCATCTCCGGGCTTTTGAGCCAGGTGTTACGGGGGATGGTTAGAGCCATCTCACCGCGCATATTGCGATAGTAATCGAAGGAGGCCATGGCGGAGACCTCAGCACTGTCAGCTGCCTGTATGGTCGAATCGCTAACAGACGCATCTGGGTAGAGCGCGGCCATCAGCAGCGGCGGGGATTCGAGAGTTCCGGAAGATTTAGCCGCCATCTCCGTTAGGAATGGTACATAGAATTTGGAGCGGTCGATCGTAACCTCACCTCCAAATCTCGGTTCGGCCGTGCTCCCCTGTAAGCTCGTATTACCGGATATCTGGATCTCGAAATTGCTGTGACGGGCGAGGAAGATCTTGTCCGCGACCAGCGTAAAGTCTGTCGAGTGAAGCACACCGGACATGAGGGTATTCTCGAACTCAAGCTGTCCTGTCGCGCGCAGAAACCCTTTGCCGCGAGCGACCACCAGTGAATCAAGGATGATGCGATTATCGTTGAACGAAAGCGCCATCGCCAGGTTGTCATACTCCGCGCCGATCTCTTCCATGGCAAAGGACGCCTGCCCGATAGAGAGCATGCCGGCCATGTCGGGCTGGTTCCAAGTACCGCCCAGAGTGATATTCGCGTTGATAATGCCGCCATTGATCTTCATCTCCTCGGCCACACTCCCCAGCACCGCGAATGGCAGTTGATTGGCGGCCAGTTTGATCTCCATCGGAGCATTCGGCAACAAGACATCTGAACTATCAATGAGAGAAAGATGTAATGGGAAATAACCGGTCGTAGTCAATTCACCAGTCACTCCGGGGTCGAGAAGACCGGTCCAGTTGAAACGCTCGTTGGCATATGTGTACTCCAGCGCGAGGGAATCATACGCAAATTTCTGCACCAATCCGTTGGTCAGGACAGTTCGACCGGTCAGCAAAGGTCTATCAGCGGTGCCAGTCAAATGCAGTGTGCCGGAGAGCAAGCCGCCGAGAGCGTACTCTGTCGCCATTAGTTCAGCAATAGGCGCGACGGCGATCTTGTCGTAACCAATTCGCAGGTCCTGCGAGCCAGTCATGGAGAATCGGCCGTCAATGGCGAGTCGTTGCACGTTACCAGCGCTATCCGGCCGGCTGGCCAAGGCGAACTGCTCGATGGCGTAGGCATCATCGAGCATCCGAACCTTAGTCTCGGCAGATCCACCCGACCAGTGCTGATTGAGATAATCGATAGTCAGGCTCCGCACTATGGCGGTGACGATGGAATCACTCGGAATATCGATATTTCCAGAGAGAGTGAGGCCATCGGGTGTGGCGAAATGAAGTTCACTGGCAATCAACTCCTCGGAAAGCGTAGCTTGGCCGGTCAGCGAATCAATAAGGAAGCCGGACGCAATAATCTGCTCAGCGCGGAGATCGACGTTGCCAAGCACGGCCGAATCGACAAGTACGAGGTCAAATCGTGAGGTGAGTGTCTGGAGCGATGTGGTCAGATACCTTAGGTCATTTCCGTTGGTTGTTCCCTCAACTACCATTGAATCCAGCCTGCCGGTAATCTGCCCGATCAGTTCAATTCTTCCGCCGAGGCTGTCGGTTCCGGCAAAGGAGTGAAAGCGCGACAGATCTTCGATGATGGCCCTGAAATCGATAGCTGCCCGTTCGCCATCACTGACCTCTCCCCCCGCACTCAGAGCGACCAGATCGGAATTCAGTACCAAGGTATCAATGTTGATGAGGCCCGGTGCGCAGTTGATACGAGCCTGACTTTGCGCAATGGCGACATCATAAATTCGGCTGGCGGTCATGTCGAGTGCGAGCGATGCGCTTGCCGTGCTGGTGTCAAACCCCTTGCCTTGCAGGTTTAGTCTCATATTCAGATCTGATCTTAGAGAATCATTATCGAAGAGTGGCGCGAGGTCAAGCGAACGGAGATCGGCGGCAATCGAGTACGATTCATCTCCAAGGAGATCGGCCGAAAGGGAGTCTATGACGATTGAGCCGAAATTCGACTCGATGGTTCCAAAACCAGAGAGTTTGCCGTCGGCGAACACAAGATCGCATGATGCCGTGTCCAGGCGATGCTCCAGCACCATGCATTCGCTGAGATTTGACGTAAGCGCAACTTGCATCTTTTCGGGCGTCAGGCCGTGTCCACGGACAGCAAGCGCACCATTAATGATGTACGCGAGCAAACTATCGCCCATCCATCGCGCGACATCTACATTTGCAAGCGAACCGTCAAGGCTGTAACCGACCGAATCACGCGTCTCTTCACTCAGCAGATAGCTGAGCGGATAGGCGGCGATATCGAGATCGACAACCTGCGCGCTGTCGGTTAGCGTGATGTGGCCATATAGGCTGTCTTTGACCAGATTTCCTGAAAGCGCGATCTGTGGCGTGACCGCAACTGATATCTCCGGAAAGATGGCGGCGAATTCGGTGAAGTCGAAAGAATCGCTGGTCATGCTGCCGGAGGCGGTGACCGTGTCGGCTCCAACATAGTTGGCGGTGGCGCCGGCTCTGTTTCGCTTTGTTTCGATGGTCAGGTCGCTGATGGTGAGGATATCGTTTTTGCGTGTAGCATTAAACGCGAGTCGCTCAAGCCGCAATAATGGGTCCGACAACTGTACCTGCAGCTCCTCGAGCGATAACCGTGAGGCTGAATCGGCGTACATGGCAGAGAAATGCAGAAGCATATCTTCGAATCGAAGCCGCAAGGTTGTATCCAGAGCCGCGACAGAGCCAGCAGTGTTGCGAAGCGTGAAGTTGTCCAGAAGCAACGTGTAGCTGAATGGCTCTTCATCGGCGGCGGAATCGATCACCGAGGTCGTATCCGGCTTCATCAGGCCGGCAACATTCCAATTGCTGTCCGCATACTGTCGAAGCGAGAACTCGACCGAGTCGATGATTATTGAATCAACCTTGATCTGCTGGTCAAGAAGAGGCGATAGTTGGTAGCCGAGTTTCAGATGCTGGATCGTGCAGATCGTGTCCAGCTCGCGAACAAGAGATATGTCCGAGAGCTCTATCTCACCAAACAAGCTACCCGAGATATCGCCAACCGCCAGTTCGCCATTCAGCATGGCATTGACTTTGGCGACACCCATATCCAGCAAATGCCGCTTCACCCACTGCGTGCGGAGCAACAGCAGGACTATTGCCGCCAGGCAGATGATCACCAGCAGCGAGTAGGTCAGGATACGGGTCACCCGCTTGAGGAATCTGCCCATCAAAATGCCTGCCCCACGCTGATGTGGACTTGCGTGGTTTTGTCAATGTCTGAGATCGGTGCGGCAACATCGAGGCGGATCGGGCCTATCGGAGTCGTGACTCGAATACCAAGGCCGGCAGAATAACGGAGGTCATCCGTGGGGAAATCAAACGCTCCCAGCCAGACATTGCCGAAATCGCAGAATGCCGCGCCGGTCAGGATGCCGATGATCGGAAAGCGAAGTTCTATGTTTGCTTCGAATAGGCTTCGTCCGCCCACCGGGTCGCCATTGATCTGCGGCCCCAGTTCCTGGCGGGCCCATCCGCGCACAGAATTACTTCCGCCGGAGAAGAGCCGTTCTTCGAAGGGGATTATATCCTCATCAGAGAACTCTTTGGCTCCACCGATCTTCGCGCGAAGTGCCAGGGTGAACGGCGCAAAATGGCGGTAGTGTCGCGCTTCACTCACCAGCTTCCAGAAATGGAAATCGGACCCAAAGCCGAGTCCGCTGAGCGTGACATTGGTGGAGAGAAAGAATCCGCGCGTGGGTGAGAACAACGGTTTGGAGTTTTCGAACTGTCCACCGAACGCCAGACTAGATTTGGTGTATTCTTCCGCGTCGATATCGCCTATTACCGCGCGCTGAGCCGCGGAGAGGTCAAGGTTTTTGACATCCTCATAGGTATACGTGACCGCGCCGCCGAGATGATCCGTGAAGGTATGGCTCAGTTGGATATCACCACCGATTCGGCGCACATCAAACGCTTCCTCGTCCTGCCGCCAGAGGTACGGGCCGAGCGTCAGGGTGGTCCGCGGATGAATAAATGCCGGCTGAATAACACTCAAACGCACAAGGTACGGCTCGATCTTGGAATGCTTGACATATAGCCGTAATGTTCTTGGACCGCCGAGGAAGCCATACTTCCGAATATCGCCGTACGCGCGGAACTGCTCCTCGCGACCATAGCCCATGCCTGTTTTTACTTTGTAGCGCGCTCCCTCTCGGACGGCCACGGTGACGGGTATCTGTCGCGTTGCGGAATCGCCGAGTTGAGGATGAACGGTCGCGACCTGGAACATTCCTAGACCATACACCTGCTTCTGTGACTGAAGAACGAGTCGGCGGTCGTAACGCTGTCCCGGCTGATACGCCAGCATGCGGGAAATGGAGCCATCGGCAAAACGCTCATTCCCCGCGATACTTGTCTCTCCAAAGGTCGCGAGCGGCCCGGCGGTGATCTTCCAGACTACGATCACCCGCGAAGTGAGCGTATCTATCAGGAGGTGGTGGCCTATTCTGGAGTAGGGGTATCCCTGGTTGGACATAATTAGGACAAGGCTGTCGCGGTCGACCAGAAGCGATGAGTCGCGGAAGCGATTCCCCCGCTGAAGCATAAACTCATCTCGGGCCTTGTGCAATTGCCAGAGGAGCATGGTCCGCTCGGATTCGTCGATATCCGGTATCTCGTATCCGACACTGTCGATGACTATCGGTTTCCCTTCGTCGATAACGATCCGAAGTTTGATCTCATCCTTGCGCGGGTCGTACTTGACCACCTCCGGTTCAGTGATAGTCGCGCGAACAAAACCCTCCTGCTGATAGAACCGCTGGACCTTGGCGATTCCTTCGTTGATCACATCCGAATCGTAAAGATAGGAGTCATCGTCACCAAATATGCCGGAAACGCCGGATGAACCACCGGATCTGAGGATAGTCTGAAGTTCACCGTCGGAGAATGTTTCATTCCCCGCAAAATCAATCTTAGTGATCTTGGCGCCGGACTGTGCCAGTATGCTTGACGCGAGGAGACTACCAAGCAGAAGAAGAAATAGAATGAGAAGCCGCGAAGAGAAGTAGCGAGAGTTGTATCTAACCGGCTCGTGTGACATAGTCATCAGCTCCGGAGATTATCAGGGCGTTCGCGCCTTATGAACGCGAAGAATCCTGCGCGGGCGGTTGAGGGCGGAATTCCGGCTTGAGCATTTTGCCCAGGCGCTCCAGAGGAATTGAGACCACTTGCACTCCCGCGGCATAGGGGGCGACCGCGTATGGTTCGAAGAATATCACCAGATCGCGCGGCGCGAGCATAAAGCGGGAGAACTTGGTCAGATCCGGCTCGGTACCGACTTCAACCATCTCCTCATTATACATCTCACCCAGAACCTGTCGAAGCTCCGCGCGGGAGATGACCGAGAGACTGTCCGCAACTTTAGCCCGTCGTTCGAACAGGTCGGAAAGTAGGAGAAGTCGCTTAGTCGACATGTCGAAATTCAGCGTCGTGACGGTGGTCATGCCGTGCGCGCCGCCGGTGTAGGAGTACTCATCGAACTTGAAGCAGGCGATATTCGGCGGGAAAACAGATGAACTGTAATTGATATCGAGTTCCGCCTGCCAGGCCGGAGATTCCGAACTATCCGGCGCCGCCGCCAGGAAGCTGTCTATCTGCTCCCGCACAAACTGCTCTAAGAGCGTATCGACGATCGGTTCACCGGTGCGCGGGAACCGCGCGGAGTACTGGTATCTGGCCGTGGAGTCGCTGAGCGCCGCCGGTTCTTCGAGGGGGAGCAAACCGAGGGTATCGCCGGCCTCGAGAGAAAAGATATCCACCGGAGCCGGCTGCTGGACTACTTCCTTCTCTTTGGCACAGCCAGAAACAAGCAGGATCAGGAGGCTGGAAAGAACCGCGATCTTCACTATGGTCGCTCCGGTTGGCGAGTGGCCGAAATTCTGGTTTTGAGTGCCATTTTCATACTTAAAATGTAAAGATGCAGAGGAAGTTTCCGCAACGCAAGCAAATCGGCAGAAAGGTCCATGACTCAGTATATCTGGTACCAAATTGGACTTACAGTCCTGACCCATTAGTTAGAAGAAAGCATGCGCTGGTAGGCAGCAAGTCGGACGAAAAGAAGTTGATCACCACGAGGCAAACAGAAACGGGATGGCGGATTCGCCATCCCGTGAATACCAGCGAATTTGAGCGCCGAAGGTTAGCCCTTACGCCCCTTATGGTTGGCACGCAATTCGGTCGCCATCTCACGGATCTCCGTCAGATCACGCACCATCTCGGACCATCCGTACCAGAGCGAATAATCCGGATTATTGTGGAACGCGCCCTGGAATGCCCGCATCCGATGTTCCAGATGCATAGCGAACAGTTTCTGCTCGATACTGGTCGGAGCGTCATGGAACGTCAGCAGATCCGGAAACGCGCCGGCATAGCCGGCAGGTTTCGCGAGGATACCGTCGGTATAGAGCGACGCGATCTCGCGAATTGCCTGCGCCAACAGGTGATCCGCCTCACGAATGATGTCATCTCCCTTCGCCAGTTCCGCTTTAGCGAAGTTCTCGGAGTGACACTGCCCGCAGGCACTGATCATTTTGTTCCGTTCACGGTCGAAATCCTCCTGCGTCAGTCGAGCGACATCGGCGGCCTTAACCGCGTCGAGCCGTCCAGTCGGCTGGCCGGTCGGGTCGAGCACACCGAGCGCCTGCAATATTGTCACCTGATCGGCGGCCCATTGCGAATCCGCCGGCAATGGGAGGCGAACCGCCAGGAATCCCCACGCGGTGCGGACTTCGTGGTTTCCTTCCTGCATATGGCAATCCTGACAGGTCGGCGCGGACGCGGATTCCGGGAGTGTGCCGTTCTGCTTTAGGAGATAGCGTACGCCATGTTTGGAGGATGAGTACATTTCCCACTGCGGGTGGTCAAAGCCCATATGACAGGTCTGACAGGCCTGCGGTTGTTTCGCTTCGATGACCGAGAAGGTGTGTCGAGTATGGCAGGCATCACAGGACGCGTTTCCGAAACCGGGGTTGTCGGTCTTGAGCTTCTTGAGTTCCTCATCGGATTTTATCCCGATCTTGTGGCAACCGCCGCATCCTTTCATGCCATCGATAAGCGCTACCGGATGAGCATGCGTGGTTGGCATTGCTTTAAGCGCGGTCCAGGCATGGGCATGTTTCCCCTTCATGAACTGCTCAGTTTGCTGACTGTGGCACTCGCCGCAGGTCTGCGGAGTCGGCAGCGTGACTTTGTCGACATCGGCGGCGCTGGTATGGCCAGATCCGTGGCATCCGTCGCAGCCAATATCATTGGCGGCATGTTTCGAAAGCTTCCAGTCTGTCACAATATTCGGTGTGATCTTGGAGTGGCATTCCTGACAGGTCTCTGCCGAGCTGACGACCGGGAGCACTAGCGCCAGTGCCGTCAGAATAAGGAGCAAGCGTTTCATACGTACCTCGTAAGATAAAAATGGGATGATCGCCCCATGCTAACAGTTTGGTTTGGTGGATAATACGGGTATGAAATAGTGGCTCCCTTGACTTTAGTCAACTTGAACCGAAACGATTTCTTCGCTCAAAGAGGACTGCCAGCGGTCCTCTCTTTAGTTCGACTGAGTTCTTGCCGACCTAGTCTTTATCAGCAGACTGGAGTTGAGATATGGTTGCCTATTTGCCTTACTTGTTAATCGGTCTTGTGGCCTGGGGGATTTTTGCCTTGATCCGCCATTCCCGTCGGCTCATGGCCGAGCAGAAGCAGATGTTGCAGGAGCTCGGATTTACCGAAATAGCTGCGGTTGACAGCGAATTAACTGCCAAAGTGAATCGTCTGCGGAATATCGGGCGAGGGAACGTCAGGATAACCAAAGCATACTCGCGACGTCAGGGATACTATACGCTCTATATCCTGTATGTATGGACGGGGGGCAAGTCGGATTCTTCAACCCAGTGGACTTCCGCTATCGTATCGCCTGAATTGGATCTTCCCACTTTTGCCCTATCGCCCGCGCTTCCAATCAAGGGAAAATTGGGCGAGTGGTTGAACAGCGCGATCACCTGGGCGATACAAAAGCGCGGAATGTCCCGCGTAGAGATACCGAAAGAGACGGGATGCGCCGAGAGTCATTATCTGTTCGCGGAGAAGCCGGAGCAGGCCAAGGGATATTTCCCGAGCCAGTTCTGGGAGCGGATGGCGACCGACAAACATCGCTTGATGCTCGAAGGGAGCGGTGAGATGTTGCTTTTCTGGTCGATGCCTGGCGCGGACAAACAGAGCCGTCGCGTCAATTGGGTGGGAAATCGCAAGGCAGTACGTTTGCGCATGGATATCGCGGAACGATTGTTTGGCTGGATGCGCGAGTGCGGCAAAGTAGCGCAAAAAAGTCAGGCGCGGAATCTGTCGGGGGTGCTGAATGGTATCAGCGCGATCCAGGCGGAGCGTGATCACTCCGCCTGAATAACGCGGTAGATCACGCCGGTTTGAACACTATCGCGTCGATGATCGAGCGTGAGTTCTTGCCGATCAGTTCAAGCAACGCGCCGTATTTCTCCCGCGGCTGCAGCGAACGCTTCAACGTGATCACCTGCTTCAGCAGTATCCCGTTCGATGTCTGTTCCGAGGTGCAGGTGAGAGTCCCGAACTCATTCTCAATATTGATCGGCTCAGGCAGAGCGGCGGTGATCCATCCGGCAGGCGCCGTAATGGCAAAGGTTTGCTCTATCCGTCTGGTGAAACCGACCCAGACAGGATTCTGACGGGCTGTGGTATCCATGGAGAGGATCGATTCAACCATTGATGTCATCAGATCAGCGCTTTGCAGCACCATCTCCTGCGGAGTGGTCATCACCAGGTTACCGATGGTGTAGTCGTAGTCAACAATGAACGGCTGGTCTATCAGGCTGTCGTTCGTGATAATCAGCGAATTGACTGTCAGATCCGCGCCTGGGAAATGGAGCGCCGACTTGAGCGAATCGATCACTTCATTGCGGTCTACATTGCGAATATCAAAGCGCGCGCGGTAGGCGTAACTCCCCTGGTACGTGCGCCGCTGTTTGACGCCCACCATGCCATTGGAGTCAATGGCGATCTGAAAGTCGCCGCTCAGGATATTCTTCTCGGTGGTATCCACCGGGATCTTCCATTGTCGGGCAAAGCTCTCATCCGAAACGATGACCGTCGGCTGGTCCTGATAGAAATCGGGGACTTGTCCGACAGGGAGCCGCACCGAGGCGGGAAAAACAATTTGCACGCGGTTGTCGAGATGGGCCAGCAGGGCCGGTACCTGCACCTGGTCGACTGAGATAAAGCTGGCATCGAAGTAGCCATTGTACGCATCATGGACCAGCAGGTAATCGCTGTCAATCCCCGCATGACTCAGCATATTCCTGGCGAGGCCGGTAATGTCGTAGATATTCCCGCGCTTCAGTTTAAGGGTCTTACCGGGATCACCATCGTTTCCCTCCGGATACCAGATGATATTCTTGGAGACATATTCTACTATGGTTTTGAGCCGTTCATCCTGGGTGATCTTTCCGGCTATCAGTGAATCAGCCACGGCGTTGACCTGCTTGGACTCCTTTTCGCTTTTCTTGATAGCATATTTGCGGAAGCGTTTGGCGACCTCATCCCAGGTATTCACCAGCTCCGGTTTGATATCTTCCATCTTGAGGTAGGTGACCCGGAAATTGAGGTATTTCGCGACCTGCTTGTATGGTGGCGCATACGGTTCGTACTGGAGCGCCGGAATATCCGTCGCCTCGTACACCATCAACGTCTTGCGCGACTTCTCGTCCTGGCGATACTGCACCGGGATCGACCTGTTCGGCCCGATATTCTTGATCTGGATCGTCCACCAGTTAGGATAGGCATACGTGAAGCTCAGCTTTTCACACGGGATAGTGAACTGCAGAGGGATATCGTGCTCCAAAGGTGGAAACCAGTAGGCAACATCGTAGCGGAACTCATACCCGATCGTGACGATCGTCCCCTTCTTCACGTTGGGAAACGCTATCTTGTAATCCTTGTCACCGTCGGCGGTTTTGTATTCCTGCAGATCTTTTGTCCCAAAGAATTTCACCGTACCATCGGGATAAGAGACGCGGATATAGAACTTGTCCGGCTTGAACCCGATGCTGTAGCCGGCCAGATCGTCATCTTCGGGGTTGAGGATCAGATATTCACACTTATAGACATTGCTGTAGGTCCAGTCTGCTCCGAGGCTCCCAAAAAGCGCCGCGCCGACCGACATATTCTTGCTGCCGGAATGCTCGATCGTCTCGTCGATATTGAGGAACACGCCGTCATAGGACGAATACTTGGCGGCATACGCCTCGCGGTCGATGGTCGGTATCGGAATATTGGGTACTTCATCAGGGGATTCGAGTTTGACCAACTGTGGGGCACGGGGACATCCTGCCGCAAGGAACGCGGCGAACGTACAGAGGAAAATCAGCCGTTTCATTGGGTTACTCCCGATATCACAAACATGTTCTTCTTTTCGGCCAGGTATCGACGCCAGTGCTCCAGGGTGGCGGTTTTCGCGTCACCGGAGAGCACTTTGGCGAATTTGCGCACTTCGTAACTGATCTCCAGCCCGGTATCGGTGCGTTTGCAGATCGCACGGTAAAATCCAGTGGAGTCATTTCCAAAGGACAGTGAATCGACATCCGATGCAGCAGTCGCGCCGCGAAGTCGCAACTCGAGCGTGACATGCCGCCGACGTTCATAAAACAGAGCCAGTGTGTCGTTGGCTCGTTGCAGTAGTTCACCCGTGTCAAAACTGAGTGGCGTGCGCGTCACATAGCGACTGCTGGGAGTGTTGATGACGAACCGCGACAGGTCCGCGTCCGCGCTGATGGTCATCTCCCGCGCGCCATTCTCTGTGACTTTGCAGTTGGAGAAAGGTATCTGGGGGAGGCAGGTTGTCACATACTCGTTGAGCATCTCCTGCAGACTTCTGCCTGACTGTTCCGCCTGATTGAATCGGATCGCGGCCATCTGGTCGCGGCGAATGATGATCGTGCCGCGCGCTTGTTTGAGTGAATCGATATGCGCTTCGAAACTGAACTCCATCGAGGGTGTCGACCAGTCGGTTGTAACCGGGAGCAGGCGGGGTTGTTGCGGGTCAAGAATGAGTGCGGGATGACCCACGATCGTCTCAGGTGGATCCTCCAATTCATGATGGCGGGCGGTCGGGTCGAAGAAGATCTCTCGCGTGCTATCCTGGTAGTAGCAGATAACGTGATTGAACAGACCGATATGCAACGCCTTCATCGGCGCACGAATCTCCGTTGAGACCAGCCCCATGTGGACAGTCAGACCGAGTTCGCGCGCCAGCGCACAGATCAGGTAGGCTCTATCCTTGCAGTCGCCAAAGCTCCGCGCCAATACGTAGGCAGGCTTGTGCGGATAGATGCTGTGATCATCGCGGGAATCGAACAGATACCGAATGTTATGACGGACCCAGTCATGTATCCCTTTCAATTGCTCCACAGGCGACGACAGTGCTCGCAGGCTGTCCAGCCACGGCAGAGACATTACCGTATCAAGACGCGGCTCGAGATCCACTTCTTTGGCGTACCATCGAATGAAATGCACCGGATCGGATGGAGTCTCCAGTTCCTGCTGAGTGACCATCGGAATGATGACGGCGTGCAGGTCGTTGAACGGATAGACATAGAGCTGTGGTCTTTTCGCCAGAGGGCGGAAATAGATAGACGTCTGCTTATTCGTTGGACGTTCTATCTGGTATTCTGCCGATGGATTGCAGAGATAGATGTCGAAGTCAACTGTCACGTTCGCCGGATGATTGTAGACGACATGATACACCGCCTGTGAATCAAGATTGCGTAGATGCAACATCGGCAGGTAACCGATATCATCGAAATCCTGCACGAACTCATAGGCCATCAGGTCGTTGATCTTGGGAGTCTCCGGATAAAACAGGTAGTGCACTTTCGCATCTGAGAGGAAGACATCTCCCCCTTCGTACGTCTCCACGGAACGATATTTCCCTGCGAGCGGCTCGCGGTTCAACGTTGATCGGACCTGAGACATCTTCCCGTGTCCCGGCTCGTATAAGACGATCCAGCGATCATCGACCGGCCGAACATTCAGACAGGTCTGTTGCTCATACACCGTGGCCTTGGTCTTGAAACGGTCATTGGAGGTCTGGGTGATAGTGAACGTCAGGGTCTTTTCGTAGACAGTCTGGGGACCTTCGGACGCACGGCCGATCCCCGTCCCTACCAGGAAGAGAAACAGCAACGTCACCAACGTGGAGTTGCGAACCTTTGAAGTAACCATCCCAGGCGCAATATGGGCAACGGTATCCGGTTAGTCAACGGCTTTCAAAGCGGAGATAGATGGCGAAAGAAAACGGACCCGGAGTGACCGGGTCCGCATTAGTGAGAATAAGTCTTTTTAGAACCGCTTCGTATAGAAGTGGCAGTACGGTTCTTTGCCCGTGTAGTTGTAGTAATCCTGGTGGTACTGCTCGGCCGGCCAGAATTTGTCGGCGCTGGCTATTTCGGTCACCACTTTGTACCCTTTCGCCTTGAGCAGTCCGATCAACTTCTCGATAACCGCGCGCTGTTCGGCAGAAGTAACAAAGATCGCTGAACGATACTGGTCCCCAATATCCGGTCCCTGGCGATCGATCTGTGTCGGGTCATGGATCTCGAAGAAATACCGTGCCAGCGTCTCGTAATCCGTCTTGGTCGGATCAAAAACAACTTCGACCGTCTCCGCATGGCCGGTGGTGCCGTCGCAAACCTCACGATAGGTCGGGTTCTCTTTCGTTCCACCCATATACCCGGAAACAGCTGAGATCACTCCCTTTTGCTGTTCCAGCAAGTGTTCAGTTCCCCAGAAGCAACCGCCTGCGAAATACGCGCGCTCGGTTTTGACCGGCGCGGTCTGAGCTGAGTCCGGAACGAAACTCATCGAGATCGAATTGACGCAGTGACGTGTATTTTTCTCGGTGAAGCGCTCACCCTCGAAGACGTGCCCAAGATGTCCGCCGCATTTGGCGCAGGTGATCTCGGTCCGCATGCCATCGGCATCGAGACTTCGCTTCACCGCGCCAGGAATGGCGTCGTCAAAGCTGGGCCATCCGCAGCCGGCATCGAATTTGTCCGACGAGCGATAGAGAGCCGTGCCGCACCGTTTGCAGGTGTAAGTCCCTTTGGCCGTATGGGTGTAGTATTCGCCGGTGAACGGCATCTCGGTCCCTTTATTGACGATCACCCGTTCTTCTTCAGGCGTCAATTTGTTCCATTCCATTTTTTTCTCCTTCGTCTGGTCGGATGACGTAAACGCCACCGAGGCGATGATCAGTCCGGCAACGACTATGAGCGCGGCCCAGGCCAGGCGGAAATAAGACGTTCGGTTCATTCTGAAATTCCTCTCTGAGGGCCAGCTGAGGTAGCCCGGAAAACAGCGGCTCTCGCGGGTTATAACACCGAACGGTTCCCGAAGTGCCGCCCGGTCATGTCCATGACAGAGAAATGACAGACTACTTGAGGCCGCGCGCGGTCTTTACTATCAATTCCCAGGCGGCCTCGACATCTTCGCGGGTCACCTGTGTCTGAGCGGTCACCATCCGAAGCGTGTAGTTTCCGCGCAATTTGGTATGGGTCATGTAGAGTTTGCCGGTCGCGTTCAGGGTCGCGATAAGACGCTCGTTCAATTGATTCAGCGCGGCCTGGTCATCGATCCCTCGCGGGTGGTACCGGAAACAGACCAGACTCAGCGGAGCGGGAGCCAGCATTTCAAAGTCATCCGAGTTCTTTATCTGTTCGACCACCCAGCGACTCAACGCGATATGTTCGCGAATTATCCGCTGCAGACCCTCCACCCCGTATGATCGGATAACAAACCAGAGTTTGAGCGCACGGAAACGTCGCCCGAGCGGGATGCCCCAATCGCGATAGTTGTTCACCCTGTCAGCTTCCGCGGTCTTAAGATATTCGGGGAGGATCTCAAACGTGCGTATCAATGCCTCTTTGTCGCGGACGAAATAGGCAGAGCAATCAAAGTTTGTGAGCATCCACTTGTGCGGATTGAAAACAAAGCTATCGGCCAGTTCGAGGCCTTCACTCATCCATCGCATTTCCGGGAGCAAAAGCGCGTTGCCGGCGAAGGCCGCGTCGACATGCAGCCATATCGCCTGTTGCACGCAGATATCCGCGATCTGCTTGATCGGATCGATAGCGGTGGAGCCGGTGGTACCTATGGTAGCGATAACGCAGAGCGGGGTGAGTCCGGCGGCTTTGTCCTGAAGGATCGCCTTCTCCAGTTCCGACGGGATCATGGCGAATTTGTCATCGACGGCGATCTGCCGAAGATTCTGCCGCCCAAAACCGGCGATCTTGACTCCCTTTTCGATCGAAGAATGCGTTTCGGTCGAGCAATAGAGCACGAACTTCTGTTCGGAGAAACCGCAGTCGTTGATGCGATAGTTGGATCTCTTCTCTCGCGCGGTCAGCATCGCGCAGAGGGTTGCGGTCGAGGCGGTATCCTGGATCACGCCTTCGAATCCGGCGGGGAGGCCGATCATCTTGCCGAGCCATTGCATCATCCGTTCCTCGAGCTCCGCGGCGGCGGGTGAAGTTTGCCAGAGCATACACTGCGCGCCTAGAGTGGCGGTCAGCATCTCCGCCAGCACAGATGGCGCGCTGGAGTTGGCCGGGAAATAGGCGAAAAATGACGGGTGTTGCCAGTGGGTGACGCCGGGGAGAATATCCTTCTGAAAGTCAGCAAAGATGTCGTGGAAAGAGGTTCCTTCGGCCGGAGGCGCTAGCGGGATCTTGCCAATGATCTCCCCCGGTTTGACCGTGGATTTGACGGGATAGTGACGGACATCTTCAAGATAATCCGCCATCCAATCGACCAGCTTGTGCCCCTCGGTTCGAAAGCGTTGCGTATCCATAGCTTCTCCTCTTGCGTCATCGTAAGATAGGCTACGAAACAACAACCTGCCAGTGGTTTACTATCGATTGAGGCGCGCCGGAAATCACTCGGCGCGTTTATAGAATATCTGCCACTTCATCTCCCAGGTTGCGCCGTTGTCGGTCGAGGCTTGCCAATCCCACACGAAACTGTCCGCGGCAATATCATGGAAGACCATTCGCTGTATAACCTCGGTGCCGTCTCGTTTAGTGATCGTGCGCGACAAGGTCATGCGATCATTTGCCCAGCCGCCGGTGAAGACCATATAGCCGCCCGAATTGTCGACCCAGGTCTGGCGCCAGAGTCTTGCCTGTGGGTCATAGACGGAGACGGACATCCCGGCAAATCCATTGGGAGCGAGATCCCGGAATTGCTCCTGAATGACGCAGTTGCCAAGCGGCTTGGTGATATGATTGGTTCCTTGGCCGGAGTCTGCCCAAGTGAGATCCCACTGCCCGAGCCAGAAATCGAACTGCGATGCTTCTGGCGAGGAGCATGGCGGTGGCGTACTGTCGGTCGGCTGTTGTGCCGCAACAGTGGTCGCGAACACTAGAAGAAAGAGTGCTCTTAACATGCTTGTCCCCTTTCAGATAGGTGTATTACCCCTTAGACGCACACGAGAGCCAAAAGGTGCAGGCAAAACTGCTTGCTCTGGACCGATGATACTGTTTATTGTGCGGCAATGCATGGACTATAATAGTCTATGAAACTGAAGGACTTCCGGTGACCAAACCGCTCTCATTGCTGACTGTCCTGGCCCACCCGGACGACGAATCGCTCGGGATGGGGGGAACACTCGCCCGTTACGGAGACGAAGGGATAGCGACCTATCTCATCTGTGCGACCCGAGGCGAGCGCGGGCGCTATTTCGACGCCGTCGAGAAGCCGCCGATCGAAGTGGTCGCGCAGATGCGGGAGAATGAACTTCGCGCCGCAGCCAAGGAACTGGGGATCAGGGATGTCAGCTTTCTGGATTATCTCGACAAGGATCTGGATCAGGCGGACCCGGTGGAGGCGATTTCAAAGATCGCTGCGCATATCCGACGGCTCAAACCAGATGTGGTCACGACATTCGGCCCGGATGGCGCATACGGGCACCCTGACCATGTAGCGATCTCGCAGTTCACGGCCGCGGCCTGTATCGCCGCGGCGGACCCATCGTATCATGGGTCAGCGCATGTACCGATGCCGGCTGAGACGCATCGAGTGGCGAAGCTATATTACATGGTCTGGACGCCGGGGAAAATGGCGGCCTATATGAGCGCATTTCGGGAACTGAAGATCATGGTCGATGGAGTCGAACGAGCCGGCACCGCATGGCCGGAATGGGAGATAACGACGGTGATCAACACGGCGGCGCACTGGCCGCAGGTCTGGCGGGCGATAAGCCATCACCAGACACAATTGACCATCTATACAAAACTGCAGGGTCTCGGCGAGGAAGACCACAAGCAGTTGTGGGGCTCGCAGGAGTTTTATCGCGTCTTCAGCCTGGTTAATGGCGGGCGGACACGGGAAACAGATCTGTTCGAAGGGCTGCGTTAGCGGTATCGATACAAGCGATTGAGGAGTTATGAGCATGTCAGTTCAGAGTAAGCAGACAGGCAGTCGCCATGCGGCGGTAGAACTTTCCGGCGATCAGTTTCGTGAGATGGGGCACCGTCTGGTTGACCAGATCGCGGAGATGTTGGAGACGATGAGGGAACGCCCAGTCACGCCATCGCCGGAGCCAGCGGATATTCGTCGGATGATACACTCTCCCCGCCCGTTGCCGATGGAGGGGTCCGACCCGAAGCAACTTCTCGAGAATGCGACTTCGCTGCTCATGAATAACTCGCTCTACAACGGACATCCAAATTTCTGGGGATATGTCACCGCCGGTTCCGCGCCAATGGGGATACTCGCTGATTTTCTCGCCGCGGCGGTCAACCCGAATTGTGGTGGATGGACCCTTTCGCCGGTTGGCTCGGAGATCGAGTCGCAGTCGGTGCAGTGGATCGCCGATCTTATCGGTTACCCCACAGATTGCGGGGGCCTTCTGGTCAGCGGCGGAAATATGGCGAACTTCGTCGGTTTCCTGGCGGCTCGTGTCGCCAAAACTGATTGGGATGTTCGAGAAAAAGGATTGGCTTCACCTACAGCGAAGAAACTGATCGTCTACTGTTCGGCTGAAACACATACGTGGGTGCAAAAGGCCGCCGACCTGTTCGGGATCGGAACCGACTCCATTCGCTGGATTCCGACTGACAAAAAGCTCCGCATGGATACCAACGCGCTTCGCACACAGATAGAGAGCGATCTGTCGTTTGGTCTCAAGCCGTTCTTTGTCGCTGGAACCGGGGGCTCGGTCAGTACGGGCGCGGTCGATCCACTGTATGAGATCGCGGCGATCTGTCGCAAGTATGACCTTTGGTTTCATGTCGACGGCGCGTACGGCGGTTTTGCAGCCAAAGTGAACGGTGTCCCGACCGACCTGAAGGGATTGAGCGAGGCGGATTCGGTCGCGGTCGACCCGCATAAGTGGCTGTATATGCCGCTCGAAGCGGGGTGCGCGCTGGTGCGTGACCGAGAGACAATGATCAAAGCGTTCTCTTATCACCCGCCGTATTACCATTTCGATCCGGAGCGCGTCAACTATGTTGATTTTGGCATGCAGAACTCGCGCGGATTCCGCGCGCTGAAGATCTGGCTGACCATGCAGCAGGTCGGACGGGCGGGATATCTAAAGATGATCGAGGATGATATTCGACTTTCTGAAGAGATGTTCCGCGCGGTCAAGCTCCAGCCGGAGTTGGAACCGTTCACACAGGGATTGAGTATCGCGACTTTCCGATATGTCCCGTCAGATCTGAGAGCGAAGATCCAGGAGCCGGAGACGCTTGAATATCTGAACAAGCTGAATGAAGAGATCATGCTGGCGATCGAAAAAAGCGGGAAGGCGTTTGTCTCCCCCGCGCGGCTTGACGGGGTCTTTGTCTTGCGGGCCTGTATTGTGAATTTCCGCACGAGCATAGAAGATGTGCAGGCATTCCCGGGGCTGGTTTGCCGTCTTGGGCGGGAGGTTGACGACAAACTGCGGATGGCCTGACATGGTCATCGTCGGCCCAATAGGTCGTTAATTGGACTCAAAAGTATAGATTCCATCCGCTGATGCCGGGTCATTTCCGCCACAATTCGAGGTTCAGGCCGGGATTAATCCTGGTTGGGGGAACAAATCGTTCCAACAACTTGTAAAAGAACGACTCTCATTAATAGTGATAAGGAGCTTGCCGAGCGCGTTTGATATTGAGACCATAACCTGTCCTTGAACCCTCTGATATAATGAGGAGATCGGTTTGAAAACACGGGCACTCAGTATCACCATCTGTCTGGCAACTCTTCTGCTGGTCGCGGCGACAATCGTCGCCAAGCCGAAATCCGGCCCCCCTCCCCTTCAGCAAATTGGCAATCCCTGGGTCGACTCCAGCAAGGCCGCGGGAAAGGTCGTCTATCTGGACTTTTTCGCGTCCTGGTGCGCTCCCTGCGCTTTGTCTTTTCCTTTCATGAAGGAACTGAACAAGGTCTACGCCGACAGCGGACTTGTGATCATCGCTGTTGATCTCGACAAGGATTCAAGCGAGGCATCTGCCTTTATCGAAAGGATGCGGCCCCCCTTTCAGATAGTACGCGATCCGGAAGGCACGCTGGCGAAACGCTTTGACCTTAAAGCGATGCCGACCTCATATCTCTACGCTCCCGATGGCACGGTTCGCTCGGTACATCAGGGGTTCACACCCGCCGATACATCAGAGATTCGCGCGAGTATTATCGCGCTGTTGCATGAAACGAGGAAACCATGAGAACGAAACGCTCGATCCTTTTATTCGCCATTCTCTCTGTTACACTGCTTGGTTTGAGCAGTTGCGCGCCGGTCGGTGTGAAACCGTGGGAGCGAGATATCATGGCCAAGCCCTCGATGCAACTGGATAACGCGGCAGTCGATCGTGGTCTCGATGACCATATCTATTTCAGCAAGGAAGCCTCGAGTGGTGGACGTGGATTCGGCGGGGGTGGCTGCGGATGCAACTGACCAAACCGCGCTCTGTCGCCAAGGCGGCGGCCGCACTTGCGACTGTCCTGCTCGGTGGAAATCTGGTGGCCGGTTCTGTACCCGGCAAAGTGGAGTCCTCGCTGCTCTTGTATAGCGAAACTAATCGAGTCAAGGCGGCCGAAGGAGTCGTGGCTGGGACATTTTTCCTGAAGGGGGATCGCGTATTCTCCGCCAAGCTGACCTTTGATGGCCTGACCGGAGCATCACCGAACGGTGCGACGATATCTCGCCAGATCCAGACTTTCACGCGGCCATCGGGTAATGGGAGTTATACTATCCGGCCGGGGGACCGTCCATTGGATGATACCTTCAAGGATACGCGCTACGCGCTTGATATTGGATTATCTCAGCCGCTTGGCCGACTCAATATGCTTAATCTGGGTGGGCATTTCTCCACCGAGCATGACTATACTTCGGTTGGTGTCAACGCCGGGCTGAGTCGTGAGTTCTTTGACAAGAATACGACACTTGGTATTTCGGGCAGTTATGCGCATGAGCTGGTGCGTACGGTCGGCGGAACACACATTCCGCTCAGCTCGATGCCTCCTGCGACCGATGACGGCGGCAGCGAGGGTGAGGATGACGATGAAGGTGGCGCTGAAGGGAACGAGAAAAAAGATGTGGTCGACATGCTGGTCGGGATCACGCAGATACTCGACCGCAAAACGATCTTTCGCGCCAATTATTCGTACGGCCGCGTGACGGGATATCTGAATGACCCGTACAAGCTGCTATCCGTGGTCGAAGCGCCGACCGGCGTGAATCCCGGAGAGCCGGTTGACTATCTCTACGAAGCACGTCCGGACAATCGCACCAAGCAATCTCTGTATGGGCAACTGCGACGTTATCTTGGCGGGCATACGGTTGATCTCTCGTATCGCTACTTCTGGGATGATTGGGGGATCAAATCGAATACGGTGGAGATGTTCTATCGCTGGCAGTTCAAGGGAGACAAGGCTCTTATCCCCCATGTCCGATGGTACCATCAGACGGAGGCGGACTTCTTTCGCGCGTTTCTGGTGCAGGGGGATCCATTACCGGGATTTGCCTCAGCCGATTACCGACTCGCCAGTTTCAACGCGTATACATTCGGATTGCAGTATTCATTCCCCATACACAATGGCGGCAAACTGAATTTTGGCGGAGAGTATTATATACAGCGTGGGGATGCCTCGCCGCCGAACAGCTTCGGCACATTGCGCGATGCCAAGCTTTTCCCGGATATGGACGCGCTGATGTTCCGAGTTGGGTATGAGCATGGCTTCTGATGACCTGACTCTCCGCAGGTCGGATAATTGCTGGAAGGCGGAGTTCACCGCTATGGCCAGCCCTTGCGAAGTGCTGATAGATATCGCGACCGAAAGTGAAGCCAGATTTCTGGCTTCACTTGCCCTTGCCGAGACCCGCCGTATCGAACAGAAATTCAGCCGCTATCGTGACGACAATATCATTCACGCCATCAACAACTCAAATGGACAGCCGGTGCAGCTCGACGAGGAGACCGCACGTATGCTGGCCTACGCCGATTCCTGTTTCAAATTGAGTGCGGGGATGTTTGATATTACGTCCGGCGTACTGCGTAAAGCCTGGCGGTTTGATGGTCAGCCGGTTCATCCGGACAAGGAGCTTATCAGGAGCCTGATGGAAGTGGTTGGATGGTCGAAGGTCTCCCTGACCGACACGTCGGTCACCCTCCAACAGGGAATGCAGATAGACCTCGGCGGTATAGGAAAAGAATACGCGGTAGACCGGGTGGCGCAACTGATCAGCGACAAGGCCGGTTGTTCCGCCATGGTCAATTTCGGCGGAGATATTCGCGCTATCACGCATGATGAGAAGCGCGAAAGTTGGACAGTCGGTATCGAAAAGCCGGAGACCGAGACCAAAGTCGCCGGGGTGATAGAATTGCGGAATGGCGCGATCGCCACCAGCGGCGACTCACGACGTTTTTGTATCTATAAAGGGAAACGTCTCGGGCATATCCTCGACCCGCGCACGGGGTGGCCGGTGAAGAACGGTCCCCGCAGTGTGACGGTCATCGCAGGGCAATGTACCGAGGCAGGACTACTGGCGACTCTCGCGATGCTTCACGGCGCAAAGGCCGAGGAGTTCCTGCAGGCACAAGAAGTGACGTTCCACTGCATCCGCTGAGTTCACTTCTTTCTGATCAGTAGTTCACCACGCAACATGTTAACGACGGCGGAGTCAGTATCGGACTGACCGCTGACATCGAGAACAATCAACATTGCGCCAAGCCCGGCGCTTTCGGCGGCCAGGTGGAGCGGGGTTTTCGTAGTGTCATTCTCCTGATGTTTTTTGCCCGCTACGATCATATCCTCAGTCAGATCGAGGATGATGCTATCAGAGACTGCCGAATCTGTGAGCCTCCGGACAGTCAGCTCCGCAGTCCGGTCGTTGAAAGTGATACGCAGTGAGTCAGCGCCCAACGTTGTCGTTACGGTTGTCTCCTGTCTGTCCGAATATTCGATATAGACGGGAATTAGGTATTCGTACTGTGAGAGCGCGACCGCCGTACTCTGGTCGAAGCGCCGATTGAACCATTTCCCCTGCCAGTTCTGGTCCCAGTATCCGGCATACTGACCGGCGTATTCAAAGCCCATCAGCTTGGCGATGTCATCACCGATATATCTGTCTTTCGCCGGCACGGTCGCCAACAGGGAATCGGAGAACCAGAGGGTAAATGGTTCACGACCGTGCCACGAGTCGAGATAGTCGATGATCGAACTCATAGTCTGGCGTTCCTCCAGATCGATCGTCACCTGCGCGGTGGCCGCGTCTCCAGTCAGGACGATGTCATGGGCGCGGAGTTTTGAATCGAGGCGGGAGGTCTGGCTCCACTGAGCGACAGAAAACGCGCCCTGTGGGCCATAGGCCGAGAGAATCGCAACGACGAAAACCACAATTGGGATGATCCGGATATCTTTCTTGCGACTCAGGACGAAATACAGTACAACTGCCGCTAGCCCGCACGCCATGGCGATCACCAGGTAGCGGTTCACCGTGACGCCGTATTCCCCGATGCGCTCGAAGATCGCGAGGAACAGCATGATCAAAAGCGGCACCAACAACCGGAAGAACCATCGCGTGAATTTGCCAATCCAGTTATGCTCCGCGTTTTCCCGCAACGGCCAGAGCAGTAACATTGCGAGGATACTTACCACGGAATACCAGAGCACAAGTTGCGACACCCAGCCGCGCGGCCAGTTCCACTGGAAAACGATCTTGAGTCCGTATGCGTAGAGGATGATCAGGTAGAGCCCGACCAGCGGAAGCAGTATGTATTGCGTGAATATGCGCAACCCACGCGGGTAGTCGGTCTGTTCATTCAAATTGTTCAGGTCTTCCGGTATACCAGAGATGAAGAGCCAGGTGGTGAAGAAACCGGCGAGGATCGCCCAGAGCTGCATATAGATGTCTTCATCGAAATCAAAATCGAACAGCGTTTTAAGTGCCCAGAGGGCGATCGCCAGACCCGCAAACATCACAGCGGAAAACAGTCCGGAGGTCAGGAAGCGAAGGAAGAGCGCTTTGTTGTATTGCCAGAATCCTTGCATCTGGTCGCCGCCCAGAAACGGGAGAAAGGCGGCCAGAACATGGAACGCCACCGCCAGCAGGACGATCCTGATGACATGAATGTGCGGGTGGCTGATATCAGTAGGCATTGAGACAAAAACCGCGGCCAGCACGAGAATGCCGACAGCCTGTGTGCCGTAATTGGCGAGGCGACTCATCCGCCGTTTCTCTGCGAATGCGGCCAAGGCGGTAAAGAGCGGAAGTCCCAGCGCGGAAAACGCGGCCCATTTCTGCAGATACGGGTCGGTCGGGAATACATCGCGTTCGATCAACATCACCAGAAAAAGTGAGGCGAGCAGCCCCGAGATGAGCGTTAATGGAAAGCGGAGCACTCCCCGCGCGGCGTTGCGCGCCAGATACTCATAAGATGGGAATCGCGTGAACCAGGCCATAGGTCACCTCTCTGGTTGATGCCGCAGGAAATCTTGCGATTCCCCCGGGCATGCGACAAGCTAAAAACTCACCCTAGAGATAGTACACTACGAGCGGGGAGTTCTTCCCGCAGTTGACTGAAAGAGGATAAGGGCGGGTGGCCTAAGATGCCTGGATGTTAGAGGAGTTCGGGTATAGACTGCGCTCCTACCCCATCGCTGTTGCCGGTAACCAAGCGCCGATGATAGTCTATCTGGCCGAGATGGTACGCGAAATGGGTCGCCAGGTGAACGAGGAACTGCCCGGTTATCAGCCGCGACTTGCCGACTTCAATGGGATAGACAGAGTCGAGCGCCGAATCCGGGAGGTTGGCGAGTGTGCGCGTGATATCGTCGATCGCCGCCGTTATCTCCGCTCTGATCTGCCCCCGCGGAACAGGCTGGCCGGCGAATTCAAAGTCACGATCACGCCTATAGCCGGAATTACCCAGAATGGCGCCGATGAAATAGCGGGTGTTGCCGATGAGGTGAATCGACAGTGTGCCGGCGGAATTCTTCAGACCATGCGGCGTGGACCAAATTTGGGATTCAACGGCGTAACCATCAAGCTCGTGTGCGAGTGTTTGTAGGTCTCGTTTCAGTGTCGCACCAACGGCTTCTGATATCTTCATGGTCATTCCTCCGTCAAGTTGGCGTCGAGCATGCGAATCCCCGCGCCTGATGCATTCAAATAGAGACGCGAACCATCTGGTGAAAAGGCAGAAGAATAGACCGGATCATAGAAGTCGCTCAGGATAAGTACTGTCTCGCCGGTGCGAATATCCCAGACTCGCGCGGTTAGGTCAGCAGAGCCAGAGACGAACCGAGCTCCGTCGGGGCTCCAGGCAACGGTGTAAACCGACTGACTATGCCCCTTTGCTTCGAGAGTTGTCTCAAGGGTGGAAGCGTCAACAATGCGCAACTTTCCATCGGAGCAGGCGGCGGCGATTGACTTGCCGTCCGGCGAAAAGGCGACTGTATGAATCACCGGCCTTCCGAATGATCGTGCGGCTATCTGTCTCCAACTGCCTCGCTCAAAGAGTAAAAGCGAGCCATCCACGGTTCCAAGAACTACCGTGCGATTGTCCGGGCTGAAAGCGATCGAGTATCCCCCCGCAGCATGCGGGAGAGTGGCGACCATCGCACCGGAAATGGCATCCCAGACCTGTCCGCCGACAGAACTGACCGCGGTTCCATAGAACGCGCCATCGCGGCTGATTGCGCAGGCAGCAGATCCGGAGAGCTGGCCGCTGAGCATTCTAGTGGCTTCACCGCTGGCGATATCCCAGACAGTCACTGTAGTATCCCAGTTACTGCCAAGAAGAGACTTTCCATCTGGACTGAAAGCCAGGGCGTTCAGCCCTGCCGGCATCCCTCGAAGACGCTTCATCAAGGTTCCATCGATCGCGTTCCATAGAGCGACGGTAGTATCCGGGCCGTTGGCGGCGAGTAGTTTTCCATCCGGGCTGAGGGCAAATCCAAAGACCGATTTTGATACGCCGGCCGGATCAGAAAATTCAGTTCCAGCGCTACCATCCCAGAAGCGGAGGGTGCCATCGACTGACACCGAGGCAATCTGTTTGCCGTTCGGAGTAATGACGGCAGAGACTATTCGATCGGTATGTCCGAACAGAGTATTGAGCAGGTGACCATGAGTGGCACTCCAGATCTTGAGCGTACCATCGCTCCCGGCGGTGCAGATACGTGAACCATCCGGAGTAAAAAACGAGCCGAACACCGGGCGCGTGTGACCATGCAATTCATAGGCGATCTTCCCGGTCGCAACCGCCCAGACGCGCGGCGTACCGTTTTTGGTCGCCGCGATGATTCTCGAGCCATCGGGGCTGAATCCAAAGTCATCTATTGCAGAATACAACGGCACATCATCAAAATCGAATTCCATCGTTTCTTCAGGATTCGCGAGATCCCACATCGCGACACGCCATCCCCAGGTACCTACTGCCAGCTTCCGGCTGTCGGGGCTGAATCGCACCGCAACAATAGGTTTCTCGCCAAACTCCTTGCGCCAGACAACTTCGCGCTTCTGCAAGTTGATCAGGGTGACAAACCCGACCACTGAGGTTGTCCGGTACCATCCGGCATAGCCAATGTACTTACCATCAGGGCTGACTTCGAGATCGGCAAGTCCATGCCCTCCGGTCTTCATCTGCCAGACCTCGTTGCCGGTCGCCAGCTCCCAGACTCGAATTGTAGTGTCGCGTGAGCAAGAGACCAGGTGATTTCCATCCGGAGTGAAGTCAGCACCATAGACAGCGGAGGTATGCCCCTTAATGGTGGTTGCCAACTGCCAGGACTGCAAATCATACAACCGTATCTCGCCGGTTGATAGAGGAACAGCGAGCGTGCGGCTGTCCGCACTGACAGAAAGGCGGCTGGCGGAAACTTCGCCTAGGGAAATCGAAGTATCCGCTCCCTGCAGTCGGGAATCGAGATACCGGTATTCCCAGCCGCGATGTTCCGGCGGTGAGTTGTCCAGCCACCTTTTTGCTTCGGCTGGTTCATTCAACCGAACAGCACTGTTGGCGGCGGCGATATGGGCAAGATAAGATTGGTAAGTCGGGTCGGCCGCTTCCGCCAGCGGTGATATAACTGACAAGCCAAGCAGGACACAGAATGTTATGCGCAGATACTCGTACTTCATTTTAGCCTTTCAATTCACTGAAATCGAACTTAACTAAGTCTAGAACTCTATTGGCAACTACCGCCAGATATATCTTCAGCCTCGAAAACCCACCCCGGCGCCGGATCGAGTGCATTGTGCATGATCTGGTCCATCCGGGCTGCAAGATGCCGGCAGTCACACATGGTATTGAGGAACCTCCCGGCGATCGTGATATCGGTGTTGCCGATGAGGTGAATCGACAGTGTGCCGGCGGAATTCTTCAGACCATGCGGCGTGGACCAAATTTGGGATTCATCCGTGTATCCATCGAGTTCTCGCGCAAGTGTTTTCAGGTCACGTTCAAGGGCCGCCGAGATCCAGTGTTGGATTGACATGGTCCCTCCTCGGTTAAGTTGAAATGTATTCCCATCAAATCAATATCACCGTTCCACCGGTGCAAAACAAGATGGAAAAGGTGATGGTACTTATTGAAAGTACGACGGGGACCGCATGCAGAATCGACTTGACAACATGAACTCCTCTGCGTCATTTTTTGGTAACTGGGCGCTTTTCGGGGGATATATGTTGTACAACCGTCAGTGTCGACTGCTTATACTGCTCGCTGTGGTGATCCACCTGGTCGGTCTGTATCTTGTGCTTTCCCGGCAGGTTGATTTCCTGTTCAATGATGCCTCACATCGAATCGGTCCGGCTACCGATTTCCGGTCAATGTATACGGCGGGGGTTGCCTGGCATAATGGCGAACAGTTGTATGGTCAGGGACCGGGTGGCGGCTATCGGTATCATCCTTTTGCCGCGATGACGTTTTATGGGTGGTTGTCGAATCTTCCGCTGAAGGCCGCGTTTTTCGTCTGGATCGGGATATCCGAACTACTGCTGCTGGCCGCGTTGATCGCGCTACGCAGGCTGATCCCAAACCCGCACCATTATTCATATTGGATGCTCGGAATCTCACTCGCGACGCCGCTGTATCTTGAGCTATACATGGGAAACGCGACGCTGGCCGCTGTGGCGCTTTTGATCTCGGCCTATGACCAGGAGGCCAGGAACCGCTCGTTCACTGCGACGAGTATTTTCATAATCAGTTGCCTGGTCAAGCCGATCGGAGTGATCCTTCTCCCCCTCATGGTCATCAAGAAACGAGTGCTACCGGCGCTGGCCACAGTCGGCATACTGATGATCCTGGCAATGCCGTATGCTGCAGCGGAGCCGCAGAATTTCACACGTATGATCCTCTTTAACTTTACCGATCAGATCAATTCACCCGGCTTTCTGGTGCATGCCGGCAATCAGGGGTTACATGCGTTGTTGACGAGAATCGGGGCTTGGCAAACGGACATTGCCTTGACCTCGCTGCATTCGATCGATCAGCTCTCTCCCTTCTTTTCACACTTTCTCTTTATCTGGCCATTTCTGCTGTTGGCGCTTGCGATCCTGCTTGCCTGGAGATATCGCACGTCCAACAACGCCGCACTGATGCTTGGACTCTTCCTGCTGACATTTGTCTGCGCCTACAGGGAGGTATGGGAGCACAGCTATGTTGCGGTTGTTCTGGCTGCGCTGTTGCTCTGGGGTGCTGGGACAGTTAACCGCAAAGCGATCGCAGTCGGGTTTATCATAGTTGCTTTGCCGACCGCATTTGTCCTTTACGATATATCGTATACAGGAAGTCGGATGCATGATCCGGATTGGGAGTGGAGTACAATGGTCTCACTTCTGCACCATGCGACAAAACCGACCGGGGCGATCATACTGCTTTCAGCGGCGGTGGTCGGCGTTATCAGTTCAGGCAGAAGAAGCAAGAATATCCAGAAGGCCAGTCATGATCAGTCGGTACTTCGCACGATCACTGGGAAAGTGACACCCGGCCTGTGAGCGGGCTAACGGGATCACTCTGTATGGAAGTCGTCTTTCGCTCGGAAGACCCATCCCGGCGCCGAATCAACTGCCTGCCGCATGATCAGGTTCATCTGGGCGGCATGATGCTGGCAGTGCCGCATATTGTACAGGAATTTCTCGGCGACCGTGATATGGGTGTTACCGTAGTGATACGGTTTTCGTGAGGACTCTTCAGTCAATTCCAGCAATTTGCGCCTGGCCTTCTCCCTTGCGCGTGACAGGAAGTCGAGCAATTCCTGTTTTGAATACACCCGAGGCGGAAGCAGACCAGCGGGGTCAAGTTCTTCCAGTCCGAACGGCTCCGGCGGGCGATAGGACTCGCCGTTTTCTTCCATATACAGATCAAGCCAGAAGATGGTGTGGAACGCGAGATACCAGTATTGTGGTTCGCGTGATCGGTCGGACCAGAGCGCTTCGGGGCAGAGCTCAATACACTGTTTGATCGAATCAATCGATGCTCCAAACTGGAGCCAGATAAGGTCTTTCCACTCTTTATGCATCGGAGGTCATTCTCCCTGTCCTCGCCCCGACCTAACATAGCGAACAGATCGTGACGCGTATATCACAATTCGCGGATAGCCGTTATCCCTTGAACCCGACTTTGGTATGAGTGCCGTCGCAGAACGGCTTTCTGCCGGACTGCCCACATCGGCAGAGCGCTGTCTTGCGGTCTTTGCTTTCCTCGCGTCCGTCGGCATGCTTGAGCGTGATCCGCCCGGAGACGATAAGCGGACCATTTGATGTTACTTCGATAACAATGGAAGGATCTCCATCTGACTTGACTTCTGTGCCCGCGTTTCTCTCCCAGGACAATGCGCCCGATGGGCACTGGTCGACCTGGGCCATTATCTGCTCCGAAGTGGCGCCATCCATTTTCACCCACGGCCGTTCTTTCGGCTGAAAGACCGCACCGAGTCCTTTCCAGCAGAGGGTTGAGTGGATGCAGAGATCCGGCTTCCAGACCACTGTTATCTCGCCGTTGGTGTATTTCTTGGTTATCTCATCGCGCATGCGGTCTGATTCCTTTCTACTTGATCGCGACGTCGGCATACTCGGTATGCCGTTCGAATTCACTTTTGGCGAATGGGCAGAGCGGAACGATTTTCAACTGCTGCTCCCTCGCCATGTCTACCCCCGCTTTCACCAATCGCGCGCCGATCCCCTGCCCTTTGAGCGTCGGCGAAACCTCGGTATGGTCGATTATCATGAGGACCGATGTGGACATGACGTAGGTCATCTCGGCGACTCGCTGGCCATCCTGTTCGATAAAGAAGCTCCCCTTGGAACCGTCGAAGCTGTGCTGAATCTCCATAGGTCCTCAGAAGTGGTTGAAGTGCTTGAACGCACCGGTGATATACGGTCAAACATCCCAGAAGACACGGCTGTTCCGGACGGCAAAAGAAAACCGGCAGCGTGTGGCTGCCGGTTTCCAGTCGTCCGAGAACCGATTGTTACTTAAGCAAGCTCATCTTCTTGCTTTGCGTCACTCCTCCCGCCGTGAGACGGTAGAAGTACACCCCCGAAGACAGATTCGAGGCATCAAACTGAACCGTGTGTGAACCGGCACCCATGGGGCCATCCACCAGGGACGCGACCTCCTGACCGATCACGTTGTACACCTTCAGGGAGACATCTGACGGTGTCGGCAGCGAGAATTCGATCGTCGTGGTCGGGTTGAACGGGTTCGGGTAGTTCTGATTCAAAGCGAAATCAGACGGGAGACTGCTCTCGACCTTAGCCAAACCGGCCGAGGCATCAACCGCCGGCAGAGCGACGACCGTGCCATTCGGCAGAGCGGCAAAGAGGCCAAAGGCGGCGCCATTCTGGTTTGCGGACGGATTGAGGAACCCGGACGCAAAGACGATGGCGGCGCCACCAGCCAGACCGCGAAGGTCAGCTTCAAAGGAAGCGACGACGGTCTTGTTGTCACCAGACGGAGTCACATCAAGAATGTATTTCCAAGCCGGCAGCAAGCGACGATCAGAGAAAGAACCATATGCGAGGTTGTCGATGATCGGGATCCGGACTTTCCCGAGCTGCGGTACAACGTCAACCGCAGGAGCATCGCTCGCGCCATGGAACGCGATCAGGCTCACGAAGTGACCAAAGGGGGCTTTCTCCGCGATTCCATCCTGCGGATAGAGTGAGAAACCGATCGGCAGGCCGTCAGGATTCGCGGCGAAACCGGCGGGGTCAAGAACACCATTCGCCATGGCGACATAGGTGCGACCAGGAGTCAGAGTGACAGTGAACGTCGCCAGCGCATCCGAGGCGCCGGTGCTGGTGCCCGGAGCAACGCCGATCTCCAGCGGCGTACCGGCCGGAACATCCACAAAAGGCGTCGCCGTGCGGAACGCGAAGTTGTCGAGAAGCAGGCCACCATTGACGTAGACATCTACCATTTCAGCAGCCGGATCGGCGGCATTGTGAATCACCTGCAAGCGGGCAGTCGTGATCTGCGGAAGCTCGATAACCGTGCCATTCGGCAACGCAGCGAAGAGACCAAAGGCGGCACCATTCTGATTGGCCGCAGGATTCAGGAAACCGGAGGCAAAAACAACAGCCGCGCCGCCGGCCAAGCCTGACAAGTCAGCTTCATACGCGGCCACAACGGTGTTCTCATCGCCAGCCGGCGTGATATTGATCTGATATTTGCGCGGAGAAAGGTCTCTGTACCCGGAGAATTCGCCATACGAGAGGTCGCTCACCAGCGCCCAGGAGTACTTGCCAGTGACGCGGACATCAACGGCCGGAGCATCCGTCGCGCCATGGAAAACGTTCAGATCGACGTTACGACGCCAGGTGGCTTTTTCGCGCATCTTGTCTTTCGCGAAAAGTGTGAAACCGATCGACTTGCCATCAGGATTTGCCGTGAAGGCGTTCGGATCCAGAACGCCGTTGGCGACCGCCACGTAGACCTTCCCTCTCTGCAACGTGACAGGGATGGTGGCGAGGATGTCGGCCGATGAGGAACTGGATCCCGGCGCGACGCCGATATTCAACTGCACACCGGCGGGAACATCGATAAACGGAGTCGCTGCGCGGAACGCGAAATCGTTGAGGAGGAGTTCGCCGTTCACGTAGATGTCAACGACGGCTGCCGCTGGATCGGCCGCATTGTGAATCACCTGCAAACGGGCTGTCTTTGCGCGACTTGCGAACGCAGAGGTGGCCAGAAGGGCCAGTGCCGCGACGAGAATTAGTAAGCGTTTCATCTTCTTGTGCTCCTGTATGAGACTGTTGTTTGTTTATAGGTAAGGGCCCCGGCATCGTCCAGCCGAGGCCCGAACTTGTCTGGTTAGTTGTTGACGATTATCTCCGCGCCAAGCGCCTGGGCGGCTGCGCCACCGACAAACCCTTTGGCGAAGACGGTGTAGATCTCACCGGCCGTGAGGGTAATACCGTTCAGGCTGAGTACTACGGTGTTGTTGGTCGCGGCATCGCGAACCTGCAGATTGTAGGTGCCGGCATCTAGCGGAGTGAAGTCAGTCGCCTGCTTAAACGCCTTATTACCGAACACGATAGTACCGTTGGTCAGGGTGATATTCACGGCCGGGGCATTCGGAGAGAGGTGAACGAAGCGGACGTGCGCCTTGCCGGCAGCCGGCGTCGCCAGATTATCCTCGAGCACAACGGCCGAGATCTTGCTCACCGAGTCCACCGCAAAGACGGTGTAGTTTGTGTTGGCCGTCAGCGCGAGATCGGCGTTGATGACGGTCGTGGTGGTCCCAGACACATTTACTTTGACATTGCGGGTTCCGGCGTTCACCGCGAGGTAGCCGGTATTATCCGGAAAAGCGAGGCCGGTGCCGGCGACCGCGTTATCGACCAGCAGGTCAACGGCTGGGGCGTTCGGCGAAGCGTGGACAACCATCACATTGGCCTTGGGCTGCGACGCGACCGGGTTGTCGTCGTCGCTGCAGGAAGTGATCGCCAGCGGAAGAGCGGCGAGCATCGTTACGAAAATTGCTTTCTTAAACATTGGTTTTCTCCTCTATCTGTTTTCGTTCTTGTCAGTTTGGGTCGGGTCGCGCCAGCAATAGGCGGCACGACCCGTTCGATCAGTTCTTAGTGATGTTATTCTTTCTCTTTGGGCAGAATGACCGCGTCGATGACATGGATCACGCCGTTCGAGGCGGTGATATCGGTCGTCACGACCTTGGCATTGTCCACCATGACGCCATCTTTGCCGGAGGTGATCTTTACGCTCTGACCGTTGACGGTCTTGGCTTCAGTCAGCTTGACCACATCGGCGGCTTTCACTTCGCCGGCAACAACGTGGTAGGTCAAAATGGCGGTTAGTTTCGCTTTGTCCTTGAGGAGAGCCTCAACGGTACCAGCTGGAAGTTTCTTGAACGCTTCGTCGGTCGGCGCAAAGACGGTGAAAGGACCTTTTCCCTTCAAAGTCTCCACCAATCCGGCGGCCTGAACGGCCGTCACCAGCGTGGTGAAGCTGCCGGCAGAGACCGCGGTCTCAACGATGTCCATCTGCTTGGCCGGGGCTTTTTTGTCGGAGTCACCCGCCTGGGCGGAGACGAACAGGCCCATCAGGGCGACAGCGAGTGCGAATGATTTCAGAGTCTTCATTGTAGTCATATCCTTTTATTCAGACTTTTCATGTTTCATAGGAATTCAGAGTTAGGCGCGGGCCGCGGCCATTCCCCAGCGACGCTGAATCGCTTTCCACTGGAGCATCTGATAGATGGCGCAGGCGCCAACGGCCACATAGACCAGGCGGCTTAGCATCGTTGAATCACCAAACAGCGTGGCGACCAGATCAAAATTCATGAAGCCAACGAGTCCCCAGTTTAGGCCGCCGACGACCAGCAGCAAGGCGACGATTGTGTCTACAGATTTCATTATTCTCTCCTCTCTTAAAGGTTCGAGTGTCTCAAACACTCAACCGATTTGTTCATCGTTTGTCTATCGTTTGCCTAATTAAACTCTTGACTGCCCTTGGAAGTTCACGAAAAGTGCGGATTTTTTTGGAAATCGTATAAGTGATTGTATTATAGTAATATAGAATGAGCGTATACGTGGCGACAGGGTTGATTTGCTAACAAAATGGAACTTACCGCTTGTCTAATGTCTTAAAGAAGTGTACATTATGTCTAACATTAATGATGATTGACACGACGGGTCTTATAAGGATGGAACTAGCCAAAGAACCGGGACTGGGCATTCGGGCCGTGGCGAAACGACTCGGCATCAGCCAGCACTTGATAAGGGTGTGGGAAAAGCGCTATCGGGCGGTCACACCCAATCGTACAGATACCAATCGTCGTCTCTATTCTGAAACCGAGATCGAGCATTTGCGCCTGCTTAATATGGCGGTGCAGGCCGGTCACAGGATCGGGGATATCGCATCCATGACTAATTCCGAGTTGGAGCGATTGATCGGATCAAGAACCGCGACTCTGCCGGCTGTCGAATCGGAGAATACGTCGGCGTATTTCGTGGAGCGCGCGCTCAAGGCAATCAAGAAGCTGGATGCGGAAGAGTTGGATGCTGTGCTGACCCTTGCGGAGGTTCAACTCGGGCAGGCTGTAGTTCTGGACAAAGTAATACTTCCGCTGATGGATCAGGTTGGGTCACTCTGGAAAGAGGGCTCTCTGCGCATCGCACATGAGCATATGGCGACCGCTATGGTGAGTCAGCATGTTGGGGCAATGCTGCTCTCGCACCGATATCCGGCCAACGCGCCCGGAATAGTGATCTCAACACCGGCAGGCCAGTTGCATGAACTTGGCGCGATGATCGCTGCAGTCCAGGCAGCACTTGAGGGATGGCGCCCGATCTATCTCGGACCGAGCCTTCCAGCTGAGGAGATTGCCGGTTCCGTTCAACAGACGGGAGCCACGGCGATAGCGTTGAGTGTTGTGTTTCCCGCGGATGACCCACGCTTGCCGGGTGAGATGGCCAGACTTCGCCGTCTGATCGGCGACCAGATCCCCATCATCATGGGTGGATCAGCGGCTCATGCGTATCAATCCGCGTTGCTGGGCGCGGGAATCACCCTAGTTGATGACATGCATGGCCTGCGCACACAGTTGGCAGGGCTCCGCTCGGCGTGACCGGGAAACAGGGGAGGTTCACCCCGCGTTGTCGAAGGCCTGTTTGATCCAGCCATACAACTCGTCATTGACCTCTGAAACGTCGGTGAGTTTGACTTTGTAATTGCACATACCGCCGGCCGGAAGTTCTTCAAGACGTCCTCCCGCTTTCAACCCTTTCACATTCAGTCCAATCTCGAACCGTGTATTGGTCGCGGGGCCGATCATGGCGAACTGTTTTTTGCGTCGAAGGCTGACATATCCCTTTTTCGGAGCGATCTCAAATTCGCCGAACGTATTGATCTTTTTCATGAGCGCATCATGGATCGGTCGCATGTGGGCTTTGGGACCGGTATAGATAGTATCCAGAACATCGCCGCCGGCCGAGGTTGCTTCCTGCGCGACACTGACGCCATCGCTCTTAAGAACCACATGCGTTAGCGTGTTAGCATCGCCATGTCCCAAACCAAGCTCCTTTTTGAGCATATCGCGGATCTCACCATGTTTGGTCAGACCGCTCGACGTCACGATCTTGGCAAGTTCTTCCAGCGATTTGCCGGTCTTGGCCTGAATGTTTTTCAGTTGAGTTTGAAGAGCCTGCTGTGGATCGGCCATCTGCGATTATCTCCTTCGTTCCTCTGTGATTTCGCGAAACCAGTTGACCAATTCAACCTCATTTACTATCGACCAGGTATGGGGGGAACTTCCCTCTTGATACCCTTTCCTACTGGCAACAGTCGTCACGAGCTCGGCAGACCGGTTCCCCTGAGTCTGCAATTCGTTTATGAATGCGGCAAGATCGATCGAGTTGATGTCATAATAGCTCTTTCGTCTATTCGCGATCCACCAATCAATGTCAGGCTCGTGATATGCTCTAACTGGAATTTTCGCAAGTAACCTCGCTCGCCCCCCCATGGGCGAATTATGATCGAACACTGAGAATGCGGCATAAACGGCCGGCTTATCATCCGGTTTTCCACCTAGATTCTGCTCTAGTAGATAACTGACCCACCGGGCCTCGTCGGTGGCGGCACTATGGAAGTTACGAGCCATGACACGCTGGCACGAATGCCAGAACCGAGCAAAATCCAACGGAGCATCGACGGCAACACAGGCCGCTATCTGGATGTCGAAGTCCGACTTGTCCTCTATCAGGAACTGCGCAAACCGGAGTGCCCGCATGCCACCCAGTGATTGCCCGACCACACAGATCGGTGCGTCTGCTATCCCTCTGCTCCGCATGAGCGTTTGAATCTGCCCGGCCGTCGATGCCATCACTGAGTCATCGAAAAAGAACTCAAGCGGGTTGCCGGTCGCAAAATGGAGTATTCCGAATCCGTGGGCCAACGCTTCATAGTCGAACTTATTCGGCAAGGGTAAGGCGCTGTCTACGATGATTCGACCACGTTGGAAGAGCAGGAACAGCCCATTCAGTCCGGTGGTGTCATCCGGGAGAATGAGTGTATATCCCTGCTCTGTCATCCAGATCTGACGGTCCGGTTCCGGCCCGATACGCAGTAGGCTGTCAACCTTCTGGTATTGCTCATGGATCACTCGGCAATCTGCCTTTGCAAAGATCCCGATAATGCACAACAGGGCCAAGACGAACTTCATCAATCCGGTACTCTCTTACAATAGGTGCACTGGCTCTTAAAGCCGACCTTAGCGGTCGCCGGTTATTAGCTTATCGATATTCCTGCGCAGATCATCGTACGCGCCATTATCCTGGTTGCAAAATACGACCATAGTGATGTCATCATCTGGATAGTATCGCGCTTCGAAGTTTATCCCCGGCGCCTGCCCGGCGTGACCGTAAGATATCACGCGACCGGACCGCAGCGCCAGTGCAAATCCATAGCCGTAGGGATAGGCAGGCTCAAGTTCGAGGTTGCGTGGGGTGACCATTTCCTGAAGTGTGACGGGGGCGACGATCGTATTCCTAGTCAAGCCCCGCATGAACCTGAGCATATCCCGTGGGGTCGAGTATCCGCCACCGGCAGAACTTCCGCGAAGGCCATGCCTGGCAATCTTCCAACCGTCGCCGCTCCGCGCCAACGGTTCGGCCAGAGTCGTATCGTTGGCCAGTTTCAAGTACGAGTCGGAACTCTCCATCATAAGAGGCCGATATATATGCTTTCTGACAAAGTCAAAGTAGTCTTCGCCGCTCACCTTTTCGATGATCTTCCCAACCAGGATGAACCCGGAATTGCTGTACTGGAATTGCGTTCCCGGGGCGAAGGTCGGTGTATCGACCAACACAAACGGGATCATCTGATCGAGAGTCTGAATGCTATCCCAGGCCGCCTCGTACGCGTCGGTCCAGTAGTCTCCTGAACCTGAAGTGTGCGAGAGCAATTGGCCGACGGTTGCCGAATTGATGTATTCCTTGTGTGGGTAGTCTGGAAAGTAGCGGCTCAATGAGTCCGTCAGTTGAAGGTTGCCGGCATCACGAAGTTGCATAATCGCCAGCGCGGTGAACATTTTGTTCCCCGAGCCGAGATTCATCCGCGTGTGCGGACTGATGGGGCGCGTCCTGGCCGCATCGGCATAGCCGAGATACCGCTCAAAAATGACAGAGTCCCCTTTGGCGATCAGAACAGCCGCGGCCAGGTCATTTTCTTTACTCAGTTTTTCGACATAGCTTTTCAGCCAGTCAAGCGTATGCTGGTTATCGATCGAGCCATTGGGGAGGTAGATAGGCTCGGCGACATCGGCAATAAAGACGATGCCTTCAAGCCGAACCGCGGGTGTCTTTGCGATCTTGAATTGAAAGTCATGCCATCGGTTATCGGCAGACGATCTCGCGTAGAGGTGCAGATAATCGCCAGTTATTTCGGAGTGATGATACTCCAGGTGACCGTACTGACCGTGCAAACGATCGAACAGCGAAATCGCTTTTTCCGGAGTGATTTTGGACAAGAAGTCAGCCGAGTAAACCTGCTTGGCCCGATCCATTCGTCCTACTTGAGTGGTGTCATTCACTCCCTGTACGAAAAGCGCTCCCAGGTCAGGCGATTCGGCGGCAGTAAACGGTGCTGCCACTATCAAGATGACGGCAACGCACGCCGAGACGAGATGGTTCAACTTCATTATATCGCTTTGTCTCCGCACTTTCCTTCCGCTCGTTTCCGACTGTGTATCCATCGAATAACGAGCCTATGCACGGTTCTTCCAGAAATCAAACGAACGGCCCGGTACGAAAATATCTATTCCTTCTGACGGTTTGTCCAGGGGGTTCGTTACGATATGAGACTCATTTCCTGGAATGTACACGGCATCACCGACATCCAGGGTCTGCTCGTCGGTATCAGTCGTAATGGTCAATTTGCCCTCAAGGACGATAAGAACCTGGGCATTGGGGTGGTCATGTTTCGGTGAAGCATGCCTGGGTGGTTTGACAAAGTGTTCAATAGAGATATCCGGCTGGGCGCAGAGAGAGATCCGCTTCCAGTCTTTCTCCGGCTCGTAGCGTTCACCTGTAGCTATTCGAATGACCTGCATTGCTAATCTCTCCTGCTGATAGTGATCCCAGCCCTGAAAATAGCTGGAGAGGAGGATTGGCTCAAGCTCTTTGTGCGGGGGAAAGTGTGAGGTGCTTAGTCACCGAGCCCGATCTTCTTGAGGAAAGCCGGCCACCGCGGGTCGGAGTGCAGTGAGCGGAAGAAGGGGGCGACTTTCGTGAGCGGGATTCCGGAATCGTGAAGTTCGAAGGCTCGTTCGAGCCATTCGAACGCCCTGTCAGTTTCTCCCCTGAACGCGTAGACGGTCGCGATCTGGTGTCCCCATTGTTCACCTTGGGCGATCAGGTCAGACAGTACCGCATCTGATTCCGTCTGTCGGCCAAGTCCAAACAGGGCCATTGCCTTGCCACAGAATCGGTAGCCCGGTGTGGACTCTTTTTCTATGACCGAAAGAGCTTCCTCGAATTTTCCCTGAGCCAGCGCGATGAAACAGAGTCCCAAATAGGCGGTTGTCATATTGGGGCTCATCTCCAGAACGCGATGCATCGCTTCCCGCGCTTCATCGTACCGTCCCGAAATTGATAGTGTGCGGCTCAACTCTCTGCGCGCCCATGGGTCAAGCGGATCCAGTTCGACCGCCTTTCTCAAAAGTCGCACGGATTCATCATAGTTGCCCAGGATCATCTCCCAGAGACCGATAGACTGGACAATCTGCGCATGATTGGGGGCGAGCTCATATGCTTTTCTGAAGCGACTCCCCGCTTCCACCAACTTCAATTCCAGCGCGCCAAGCACAAATCCGAGAGCGGCATGCCCCTCCGGTAGATTCTGATCCAATTCGATCGCCTTTTCCGCGGCGTATCTGGCACGAGGATAGAGAGCCGAATGTTCACCGTGACCGTAAGCGACGGTATTGCCCAGGGCATCCGCAAGTCCGGCCCATGCCTGAGCATTGGCGGGGTCGATCGATACCGCTTTTTCAAACATTTCTATAGCCAGAGAGAGGCTCTCTTTGGTCATTTGCTGGACCGACTGATGGCCCCGCAGGACCAGTGCGTAGCTCTCCGGATTGACCACCTTGCGCTCTTCCGGTATTCCCACCAACGTCACGTGCAACGACTTGGACACAGCTTTGGCGATATCATCCTGAACGGCGAAAATATCATCGAGGACGCGATCAAATGTTTCCGACCAGAGATGGAATCCATCCACCACAGAGACCAATTGCGCGGTGATACGCACACGGTTTCCGGCCTTCCGGACGGAGCCTTCGAGAATTGTCTCCACGCCCAATTTCTGTCCGATGTTTCGAAGGTCCTCCTGTTTGCCTTTGAAGGCAAATGACGAAGTCCGCCCCGTCACCTTGAGTTCCGGATTCTTGGCGAGAACATTGAGCAACTCCTCGGTAAGGCCATCCGAGAAGAACTCATTCTCCGGGTCGGCGCTCATATTGGCAAACGGAAGGACGGCGATCGAGGGGCGCGTTATCGCTACCCGACTCGAGGTCCTCACTTCACCGGAATCGCCGGTCCGAACGAGGGTCCGGAGATCAGACGCAAGTTCGGCGGCCGACTGATATCGTTCCGCTGGATTCTTGGAAAGACATTTGTTGACAATCCTCTGCAGGTCCGGCGAGATGTCGGCCTTATAGCGACTCAGTGGTTCCGGCGACTCGTTGATGATGGCGTGCAGTGACGCACCATCGCTGTTTCGTTTGAAGGGAGTGCGGCCGGCGAGCAGTTCATAGAGCACCACGCCAAGCGAGAAGATATCGGCTCGATGGTCGGCTTCGCGCCCCTGCACCTGCTCCGGCGACATGTAGGCCACAGTCCCAAGCGTTGAACCGGCCTTGGTCAGTATATCCCCTCCCTGGATCGTTGCCAGACCAAAATCCAGGATCTTGGGGCGGAAATCAGAATCGACCACGATATTCGATGATTTGATATCGCGATGTACCACGCCCAACGAATGTGCCTTGGCTAAGCCATCGGCGACTTGCGCGACCAGTGGAATGATCTTTGAGATAGGGAGTTGCTCGTCGTGGCAGTACCAGTGCAGGGATTTTCCCTGTATGTACTGCATGGCAAAGAAGGGATTACCGCCGAACTCACTCACTTCATGGATGGTCACGATATTGGGGTGATCCAATTTCGCGGCCGCTTGTGCTTCGCGAGTGAATCGGGTGCGCAGTTCGGCATCCTGCGCCTGATGTACAGGCAGGAATTTGAGCGCAACCTTCCGATTGAGCCGGGAGTCTTCCGCCAGATATACCTCGCCCATCCCCCCGGCGCCGATCTTCTCGACGATCCGGTAGTGCTGGATCATGGAACCAGCGGCGATCGCGATATGGGTGCGAGTGAGGTCGTCGGGATGTTCAGCGCTCACGACCCAGACCTAGTCTCAGACACAAAGATGGACTGATTTTGACCATAACAGGAAGATACAGACCAAACCGCGGATTGCCAAACAACTTCTCGTTCTATTGTGTCAGGCGAACCGAAATACGAGTGACGATCTCGCCGGATTTCGTCAGATGGTGAACTTTGTCACGAGGTCAGTCGGTGTGTCAACTGGCGGGAGGTAGCCGAAACGGCCCTCGCGTCTCGGCACGCCTTTAGAATCCCGTGATACAGCCACATTGTAACTTTGTGCTCCGGATTGAAGAACTGACCGGGATGGAAAAGAATGGTCAATGCGCCGCCGATCCGGCTCAGGTGCCTGAGTTGCTCTTCGACGAATGGTATCGCCTGCGAACCGTGTTGTGTGGCGAGGGCGAGATCCATCACAACCATCGGAGCTTCCCACATATCTAATGCCCGTTTGCGAACAGGATCAAACGGCTGGAAACAGCCGGCCAGACCGTTCCGGTAACCGACAAAGTCCGCCCAACCGGATGATTCATCAACCGTAATACCGAACTGACGGATAAACTCAAACGAGCGGAAAGGATCAAAACGAAGGTAGTGCGCTCGCCCGGAGACGATCTTATGAGGGCACAGCGCCTGGAGCTCCGCAAGTTGTGCCGCGAACCGCTCCTCATTAAGGAACGTATCGTAATTGTAGTGGATTCCGCTTTCCCAGCCGGGCGGAAGCTGTTTCATCAGCCGCGCAATCTCAGACATTGGACTTCGTGCGCCGAATCGACCTCCCCTTCCGTTGAGCCAGTAGAATGTGGAGTGGTAACCGAAGCATCGCTCCAGTTCCATCATTCCGGTGACGTTGGACGCATAGTAACGACGGGGAGTCACTGCGTTACGGGCAATCCACCAGAGATTGCCGATTCGCGGAATACGGCCCCGTGTTATAGGCTGGGGAATGCGGACCAGACGCACCGCCTGGGTGATCATGTCGTTCCCTTTTAGAATATCACAGTCATGTGAGAGCACAACGACAGGCGGGCCGGAAAGGAAATCTCCATGCATCAATGGTTGTCCCGTCCTGGAGAGCGAAATAGCCGAGGCTGCCAACAGTGCCGCAGATTCATTGAACGCGGGCACTGTCAGCAGCCCCGCCTTCAGCCGGGGGCTGAAGCGATACGAAAATCTCCCGTGCTGGTCGCGCTGTGGCGCGCGTGATTCTTCGCCAAAGGTCAGCAGATCAAAGAGGTTGCCGAAGAGATTCCAGGCCGGGATCAGGGTTCCTGTCGCGTGCTGATACCAAACCGGCTGCGAATCATTCGGGATGGAACGCCAATGCGAATCATCCGGTTTGGGGATGCGATTCCATAGTGTCAGTTCGGCGCCGTTGAAGTCAACCTTCCAGGGATCAGATGGTACTGGAGGAATTGGGATATCGACTGGAATGACGATCTGTTTGCCGCGTATAATCGCGGCATCGGCATAAGGAACGAACTGTATGATGTCTGACGTAAAGGCGAGCGCGACCTCCTCGGTAAAAAACAACCGGGCATGATTAACCAATTGACCGCGAAGATACTCCGACTCCGGGTGATCCATCAGCTCAGCACTCCCTCCGTGAAGATGCGGCTGACATACCAGTCATCAAAGTTGTTGAGGCTTGCCCGTCCTTCTCCCGCCTTGCACGTTCGGAGGACAACATAGTGCCCGCGCTTCACATGGTAGAAGCCGACTTTTCGCGACTCGCGAAGTAGGAGCTTGTCGAATGGGTGGGCATTCACATGCCATCCGCGAATGCCGCTCGCGCCCATATCGCGTGTCCCGAGTATTGCCTCGATCAACAAGAGCCGCACAAGCCTTGCCGGATCATGTCTGTCAGTGTCACACGCAAGTATGATATCAACGAGGTAACCGAGGCCGTCATCTCCGAGTGTATACGCAACCCAGCCAAGCAGGGTCGTGCCGTCGTACATTCCTTTGACCACTGATCTCACATACGGATTGTCATACAGTCGCCACCTAAGATAAGCGGCGTCGCGATAGATGGTCGTTCCGCCCCACTGCGCAACAAATCGTCGGCAGCAATCTCCCGCCTGTTGATCAGGCTGTTCCATTACGCGGATAGATACTCCCTCAGGGAGGGATTTTGAGGTCATCAACAGCTTCCCCGCGCTGACCGCACCGGCTGTCGCCGCACCACCGCGAAGAATTAGCTTCTTAAGGTGATCTTTCAGACTTGAAGAGGATGCTCCCTTCGCTTTCTCCAGCATCGGCCCGATCGAGCGTGATGAAAACGGCAGAAATATCTGCTCGGTCACCGTCGGAACATCAAAGCCAAGTTTGGTGAATGCTTTTATGGCCGGGGTGAATCCCCAGATGGAAGCGAACTGATGCTCGTCGGCGTACTTGAACAGCAGATCGTACATCTTTTCGAAAAGCTGCTGTCCCCGGAAGGCGGGATCAACGAGGGTTGCCTCGGACTTGGCGGTCCAGAAGACGCCGTCGCGGTCGATCATCTGGATCGGAATGAAGGCCTGCGTACCAACAATGTTCCGACCATCCCTGGCGAACGCAAATGGATACGCGGACTGGCCGTAAGTATTCTCAACGAACTCCCAGCGGAATTGCGCGAGAGTGCGATTCTCCTGATAGATGCGATTATGAAGGTCGTTGCATCCTTCAATGTCAGCAGGACGCATCAGGCCGAATTCCACGCAAGGCTCCCTGAAACAGTGTGGGCTATCTGTCGATGATAAAGGTAGGACGCGGGGATTATCGGGGCAAGTGCTTTAAGGCCCGCGCGCCGATCGCTCTGGCCATCCTTCGGAAAACCCATACATGGACAGGATAGACACCGTACCAGTAGAGTATGCCGAGAAGGCCTCGAGGATAGAATCTGGCGGTTTGGATCAGCCTGCTTTGCTCATCAGACTGCGAAAGGACGGCAAACTCCAGCCAGGCTTTGCCCGGAACCTTCATTTCGGCGCGCAGGAGCAAACGCTTGCCTGTATCATATTCCTCAACCCGCCAGAAATCAAGCGTGTCACCTACGGCAATGTTTTTGGAATCGACACGCCCTCGTCGCAGGCCGACGCCGCCAAGAAGTTCGTCAAGCAAACCACGTATCTGCCAGAGCCAAGTAGCCGAGTACCAGCCGTTCTCACCGCCTATGGTTTGAACGACCTCAAACAGCTTGTCGGATGGAGCCGACGCATCGACTTCGCGACGGTCTGTCAGGATGTGTGATGGTTCAATCCAATTGATAATGGAATCACCCTGCGAGACTTTCTGTTCGTCTCCAGGAAGTACGGGCCAAAGCGCATTGTTCACAGCCTGATCAAAGTCGATCGGTCTGAGCCCGAAGACTGTTAGCGCGTCATCATTCTCACAAATTGTCTCGTGCCGCAGTCCCTCGATCAATGCCCGCGCCGGCCCCACAGGTACAGGGGTGACCAGACCTACCCAGTAGGAAGAGAGACGCGGCGTCAAAACAGGCACTTCAATCAGCCATCGCTTTAACCGGAGCGCCTTCGCAACGCGAAGCATCATGTCCCGATAGGTCATGACTTCCGGCCCGCCGATGTCAAAGGTCCGGCCAATCGAGTCTGGACGGTCCAGTGCGTCAACCAGGCAGGTAAGGACATCGTCGATACTGATCGGCTGTGTCCGCGTCACCACCCAGCGAGGGCAGATCATCACTGGCAGACGGTTTGCCAGATGGTGGATCATCTCAAATGAGAAAGAACCGGCACCCACGATGACCGCGGCACGAAATTCGGTTACCGCCACTCCGGATTCGCGGAGTATATCACCTACCTCATGTCGGCTTTTCAAATGTAAAGACTGCTCAACCTGCCGCTGGCCTAGACCACCCAGATAGAGGATCCTCTTGACCCCTGCCTCCCTTGCAGCGTCGCCGAGATTGCGCGCCGCTATTCGGTCAAGCTCCGCGAAATCATCACGAGAACTGGCCATGGAATGTACAAGGTAGTAGATTACTTCTGTATCCCGGACCGCATCACTTAAATCGGCGGGATTGAGTACATCTCCTTTGAGCGCGCGAATGGAGTTGAACCAAGGCAAATCGGCGAGCTTCGA
>CAZCZL010000012.1:98314-103120 GCA_964503315.1 uncultured Ignavibacteriales bacterium
CATCTCCTTTGAGCGCGCGAATGGAGTTGAACCAAGGCAAATCGGCGAGCTTCGAAGGATCACGCGCCAGACAGGTTACCCGGTGACCTGCTGCCACCAATCGGGGGACCAATCGTGAGCCGACATATCCGCTTGCGCCAACAACCAGTACATTCTGCATAGTGTACCGCATGGAACCCTGGGCACTGAGACCCGGTTCCCTGAATTGAAGCGACGGAGGTCGCGTCATGCGGGCAAATCATCTTATGTGAGGATAGCAATGTCGACTGCAAGTCATACACAAAGTATCGAACGGCCTCTTTCGGGCAAAATCGGAGGATTGGCCGTATGGTTGTTACTCTCCTTTATAGTCGCTTCATTTGGAGCCTTGTTCCAGACGAGAGAGTGGTACCTGACGATAGCGAAACCGAGTTGGACACCGCCGGGGTGGATCTTTGGTCCCGTCTGGACACTGCTGTATATCGCCATGGCGGTAGCTGCCTGGTTGGTCTGGCTCGAGGGAGGCTGGAAAGCCAACCGAAGTGCGTTATCTCTTTACGTCGTCCAACTCGTTTTCAACGCGGCCTGGTCATGGCTCTTTTTCGGTGTGCACACGATCGGCGGGGCACTCATTGACATTGTTATTCTCTGGCTGCTGATCCTGGCCACGCTGATCCTGTTCCGGCGTCGACGACCTGCTGCCGGACTGCTGCTCGTGCCATACGCGCTTTGGGTTGGGTTTGCGACTGCGTTGAATTTCCAGATATGGAGACTTAATTGACCATGCAGCACCGGAGCATAAAAGAAAAGCCCGGCAGGTGAATTAATCGCCATGCCGGGCTCGGTTAGCACTCGATAACTCGCCTTTCGAGTGCATCCCCTCTCACTCCCGACGCAGATTTCCACTGCCATTTTCTCGGCACAGCAAGACTTCGCACCTCCTGATCGCAACTGGCCGCGCCAGAAGGTGTCTGCTTAGAATTTGAAATCTGACTGTGGCCGCGAACCGTGGCAATCGGGAGGCGCTGCCAGCCGAAGAGTGTAATACAAACGGTGTGCCGGAACCCGCAGAGGACCGACCGTGTCGTAACTGATTGGGGAATATAAGGGAAGGGTCGACCGTGTACGGCCGATTGACTGGATTTGGAGGTTTTCTACCTCAAACGGGGGTTCTAGGCGGGGTAAATTCACTCCCACTGGAGGTTGTGATCGATGATGTACTTGCGGAGATTGGCCTTGTCCATCTTGAGCTGCGAGGCCGCGGCTGAAATGTTGCCACCGGTCGCCCTCAGCGAGTTGACAATGAGCGCGCACTTATACGCCTCAACTTTTCCAGCTAGAGTCGTGGTGTCATGCCACTCCTGCTGGCGTTCGCGTGTCAATTTCAGATATGTTTCCACGTCGGAAGACCCGATAACATCGGAGTATGAAAGCGTCAGGATTGCCTCAACGGCTTCCGCCAATTCTCTAACATTTCCCGGCCAATCGTAGGCGATCATTCGCTCCATCGCCTGCTGGTCGAACACCATCGGGAGTCTCTTGCGTTCCGTGGTGTACCGGTTAACGAAGTGCTCCACCAACAGCGGAATATCTTCTTTCCTGTCTCGCAATGGGGGGATCTCAATCTCTATCCCCTTTATGCGGAAGTAGAGATCATGGCGGAAGGTCCCCTGCTTCACCATTTCTTCCAGGTTCTTATTGGTCGCGCAGAGCACGCGCGCGTTGGTAAACTTGGATTGTGTCTCGCCGATCCGGTTGAATTCGCCTGACTGGAGGACACGCAAGAGTTTGGCCTGCGTTGTAATGTCAAGATCGCCGATCTCATCGAGAAAAACCGTTCCTTCGTGGGCGAACTCGAAAAGTCCGATCCGATCCGCTACCGCGCCGGTAAAAGAACCCCTGACATGTCCGAACAACTCCGATTCGACGAGATCAGGCGCCTTGTGATTGCAGTGAAGCACCGTGAACTGCTCATTACTCCGGGAACTGAGTTGATGAATCGCGGTTGCGACTACCTCTTTTCCGGTACCTGATTCCCCGCGGATCATCACCTTATTCTGGTCGGCGGCTACTTTCTCGGTCTTTCTGATCACTTGCAGGATCGCCTGCGACTTTCCGACCAGTCCATACTGTGAACTCACCTGGCGGGTCTCGACCCGGCCAGTTGCTCTCAGGCGGTACGCCTCTACCGCGTTCCGCACGCTCCGCACCAGCTTGACCGCTGACTGCCCTTTATCAATATAGTCGAACGGCTTTTCGGCGCGATCGATACGCTGTTCGTCGTAGTCGCCGGGAAAGCCGGTATGGAAGATCACCAGCACCTCGGGAAGTATTTCACGGATCTTCTGTGCGGCGACAATTCCATCCATTCCTTCCATCTTGATATCCATCACGACCACGGCGATGTCGGCATTTGCCTGCGCATGGGTGATCGACTCCGGACCCGAGGAAGCGCTCAGTAGATGGTAATCATCCTCGAATAGGGCTACGAGTGACTCCCGCACACGCGGATTGTCATCGACGAGCAAGATTTTGGCGAGCATAGATCAGTACTGTTCGGTTGAGGTTGCCTGGATTCGTGCGGAAGAGGTGCTAGCTAGAGGCGGTTTTCAGCCTCATTTCAACCGTTGTCCCCATTTCCGGTTCACTGGTCACAGATATTTGGCCATCGTACATCTCGATTATTTTCTTTGATGTAGAAAGTCCCAGACCGGTACCTTTATGCGGTTTGGTCGAGAAAAAGGTATCAAAGACTCTGGGGAGATCGTCAGGCGAGATTCCGATCCCATTGTCGGCGAACGTGACTACTGCCACATCGCCGGACAACTTCCACACTATCAATATAGACGGTTCCGTCCTATTCGTCAAGGCGTCAAGGCTATTGAGTATCAAGTTGGTCCAAATCATGCCAAGATGGGTCGTGTTGGAAATAATACTCACTGGCTCTGGCCCCTCAAGCATAACACTGACACCGGCTTGTTCTATCAATAACCGATTGGCCGCCAACGCGGCACGAACCGAGGCGCCGAGGTCTAGTCTCTGCGGCTGGCACTCCGAGTCAAGCCTCGTGTATTGTGAGATCAAGTTCGTAATGGCGATCGCTCGTGAAATTGATTCACCAATGTGCGGCAGATTGGTCCGTAGCTTCTCCGACGAAAGCACTCCCTCGTGAAGCAAGTTGTTCAGTTTGACGACTGCGCTATCAGCCGGAAACAATGCGTTCCTGATCTCATGGGCAAAGCCGCCGGCGATATCCTTCGCCTGACGGTATTTCTCCTGCGCGATGATGGTCTGTTGCGCCTCTTTGAGAGCAATGTGCGTTTGCTCTAGTTCTTCCTTCTGTCGAGCGATCGTCGCGAGATTCTGCTTGGTCTTTCGTCGATAGTAATTGCTCACAATCGCCCCTGCAAGAGCGGCGAATAAGGTCACCAGGATGTAGAGCTGGTTGTTGCGGTAGAAGATGGCGACGAGCGTGGCCCAGGAGCGGGATTGAATTCTGATCTGGTAGGCATTGCCGTGGAAGGTGGCCACGACAAGTCGAGATACATTTCCCTCGCTGTTGCGTTCCGCGACCTCAGCATAGTCAAACTTTGGCAGGTTCAACAATTTGCGGAATCTACTGTCAAAGATCCCCGCTGACCTGTCCGGTTCGTCGCATAAAAGAACATTGCTTTTACCTGCAAACCCAGCCATGGTCGTCCGGAAGTACGGAACTGCGCTTCCGGTGTAAATCGCCAGTTCCTGCAGTGACGAGTCGAGAATATGAACCGAGTTGTCGCGTGTTCTGAGGTACACGTTCTCAGAACCATGATCTTGCCAGTCACCCAATAGGAACTCTGATCCCGGAACTAAGTACTTGAACTGAGCAGTAATTTGCCCATTTGCATGTAACTTTGAGACATGAGTCAACGTTGATAACGTTTCCGCTATCGATTCAGGAGTGTCGAGCGGCAGGTCATGCACAAAGTAGAAGGTGGAATCACGTCCACTCTTGGCCAATCGAGTCCCGTTAGGATATCTGGAGGCAAGGCGGTGAAAGAGAATCTCGCCTTCGGCGTTCACCCGGATCAGGTTAGCAAAGCTGTCGCTAAAGAGCGAGTCTCGTGCCCCTTGTCCTGGATTGTGAGTTGCTACCAGCAAGCCTGGGCCGAGTGAATCCTCACAAGGATATGCTTCGATTATTGTCGAGGCCACCGGCAGTGTCCATTCAACTTTGAATGGGTTAGACTGGACGGACACCAGGAGCCGCGGACGAAGGTCTCGTTCGCAGTTGAGATAGAAAATTGACTCGATGCGACCATCTTTATCATAATCCGCAGTCACTACGTGAGAAAAAATGCCTTTCCAGAGGCTGTCCCCGTCGAGATCATCTCCAGTAGCGACAAAGATCCGGGCGAGTGAATCCGTTGCCAGGGACCATCGGATAACAAAGGCGGAGTCCTGCCAGAACCCAGTGATGATCACGGCTGTATCTGCAGGCTGTGAATCTATAACCACGGCCTGATCTGATATAGAAATCCGAGGTATTGGCTTCTCCCCGAGAGTAGCATGAGTATTCGGTGACTTCCAGAGCAACCGACTGGGATGAAAGTCGACGCTGTTGGGGTTTTGCGCGTAGACTACTGAGCCGTCGTGTTCGCCCAATTTCCCTTCACAAACCACCCTCATTGAGTGTATCACCGGAGGGGCTCCCTCCAGGGAATACCAGTGAGTCTCCACAACACCGAAAAACGGCAGGTAGCTGGTGTCCGGCTCAACACTGAATTCAATGTGCTGCACGCCATTGTCACAGGAGAGACCAGCGAGCAGTGACAGGCCAACAACCAA
>CAZCZL010000013.1:0-102937 GCA_964503315.1 uncultured Ignavibacteriales bacterium
TGGATAGAGCATCTGCCTTCTAAGCAGAGGGTAGCAGGTTCGAGTCCTGCCGGGGGTATGTATAGTATCCGGTCCGCCAATTGCGCGTCACTCGATCCTGATCTTCGCAATCTTCTTGAGTCGCGCCGCTGTGCCTTTCTCCTGACCAAGCGATGTTACCCCCCAACCACCGTCAAACAACAAGCGAGGCTCGTCAATCGTCACCTCTGTTTGGTTGTTGTTCCCTGGTCGCTCCATTCGAATGGTCAGTTTTCTCCCTTCGGCGATTGCGGCCTGGACCAGGGCGAATGAGATCTCCTCAGAGAGATCCGGGCCATCAGGCGGGAGCTGCATGCTCGAGGCAGCGTCCGCTACAAATGCCTCAAGCGAGTACTGCTGGCGCGAGATCACGCGTGTAATGAGTGAGTCGAACTCCTCGCGATAATCCATATTGACCTGCTGCTGAACCAGGCGGAGCGCAGAGACGAGTAGCACGATCTCGTGCAACGTCATGTCATCCAGTTGGACGCCGACCGGCGCCGCGAGTGTATACCCGCCACGGACTTTATCAAAATGGACCGGTATGTTGGCGTCGGCCAGCGCATTCAAATAGCGATAAGCAGTTCGTTCCGGGATGCGACAACTGGATCTAATCGTATCAAGGCTGACCACTCGCCGGTGGCTCAGCAATTGCAGGATTCTCAGCATACGATCTGGCTTAGGCACATGACCTCCGCTCGAGGGATTCCCTCCCCCGGGTCTCCGTTAAAGTGTGAGCAACAGGAGTGACAGCCATGACAGCAGGCTTATATCTCCTTCAGCCGATACATCCGGTCCGGCAAGACTGTCTTGCACACTGGTCGAATCCGGTTCCTGCCCATTAATGCTGACCGGAGGTTCGGGCGGCTGACCATCCGCCATGGTACTTGGTTGGAGAATCGAAATGAGAGACAGAGTGAGAACAATACAGAGTACGAGGTTCCGGGTAAGAGGATTGGGCCGACGCATGTTTACTCCCGCGTGAGTTGTTTATGTTCACTGGGAGTGTTGTCAAACCAAGTGCCAACGGCTGTCAGTGGTTCTTGGGATTGCTTAACCTACTGCCATACAACGCAATAGGTGACGCTCGCTTGAGTGACAGCTAGGAGGATACATTGCCACGGTAAGTGTGGAATTCAAGTTGTTGGACTGATTTTAAGACTGAAAGACAATGCGTTAGCGACTTGCCACAAGATCACCAAGGTGTGGCGAGCTGGCAGATCTTGGGGGGACGCGAGAATCAGGAAAGACCGAAATATTTCATCCGTCGCCGAAAAGTGGAGAGTGACATTAGAACGAGCTTCGCCGCCTGCGATTGATTCCCTTTGGTCTGACGTAACGCGGCGACTAGCCTCGCCTTCTCCGCCGCATCAGCGTCCTGACTGGCGTTGTTCGCGGTCTCCCGTTCGCGCAGGAATTTAGTCGGAAGTTGCGAGGGTGTCACCTCTTCCCCGCCATACAAGAGGCAGAGATTCTCGATCACACTGCGCAACTGACGTACATTGCCCGGCCACGGATGTCTGATAAGAATGTCATAGACCTCAGAGTTAAATCGTGGCGGCAGATTTTGCGCCGAGTACAGCGACAGGAAATGCTCGATAAGCAATGGGATATCCTCCCGGCGTTCTCGCAATGGCGGTATCTCCAGGACGACCGTGCTGATCCTGTGATACAGGTCTCTGCGGAAAGTCCCCTCGGCGACCATCGTATCCAGATCTCGATGTGTCGCGAAGATGAATCGAACATCAACAGAAGTGACGCGGGTAGATCCTACCCGCTCGAACTTCAGTTGCTCGACGACACGCAGCACTTTGGCCTGCGCATCAAGAGGCATATCCGCGATTTCGTCCAGGAACATAGTGCCGCCGTCGGAAGCCTCGAATTTCCCCTCCCGCTCCCTGACATTGGTGGCGACATTGGCGGCGATACCAAACAACTCAGACTCGAGAAGAGTAGGAGATAGACTCGCGCAATTGAGCTTCAGGAAACTCTCCTTGCACCGAGGGCTTTGCTTGTGGATAAGGTCGCACAGGATCTCTTTGCCGGTGCCGGTTTCTCCCAGTATCAGCACAGTGGCGGAACTGGCCGCAATCTTGGGAAGTGATCGAAGCAGTTCCAGCATTCGCGGATCCTGGGTAACAAACGACCCAGTGATCCCCTGGCTATCCAACCGGGAGCGCAATTGACCGACCTGTTCGATGGCAATCCGCAGTTCCTTCGACTTGGAGATCGTGACCACCAACAGGTTCGCGATCGCGGACATCAACTTCCTGTCCTCTTCGCCGAAAAGGGCAGGTAGCGCATGGTGGTCAAGATACAGCACACCGAATGGGTTGCCTTCCAGGATCAGCGGGATACAGGCGACCGACATGATATTGTGCGCCACGACACTCTGGTACTTATTGGTGCGTGAATCGCGCACCGCGTCGTCAATGAAAAAAGGCATGCCGTCTTTCAGCGCGTCAAGCGGGATCGAAGACGAAAAATCGCTTAACTCCTTGACACTCTGTTCATCGCAATTGTACGCCGTGACCGGACGCAGTCCGGATCTGTCCGCACGGCGCAGAAAAATGATCCCACGCTCCGCCCCCGTCTGGTCAACGGCAAAACGAAGAAGCCGGTCAAGGAGCGGCCTGTAGTCTCCCAGCCCCTTCATCAGATCCGAGACCGCCAACAGCGAGTCGATCCAGGATCGCTCTGATCCAGCGGCTATCTCAAGGCGCGCGACGCGCGTCTCCAGTTCCTGGACCGTCGGCTGATTGCCGATGGTCCTGGCGTGCCGCTGTGCCTGCAACAGGTAGTTCCTTGCCCTCTTGAAGGATCCATGACTCTCATAATATTCGGCCACTTTCGTTGCCGCGAGCATCGCGTAGAAGTACATCCTCCCGCTGGACAGGTGTTGATAGGCTCGGATCCATCGTCGGGAGTCGCCGAGGTTCTCGGTAGGATCTATTCTTCCATCGCCGACCAAAGCAGTCGCTGCGGCATACAGCGGACAACGCTGATGGCCGCGCAGATTCCGCAGGGCGCGAATGTTCTCTACAATTGCTTCGGGCAGAGGGGAGCCAAAGATCAAAAGACTGAGGCTGGCTTCGACCGCTCTATTGGTCTGCCTGCAATTGAAAAGCTCGATCGTTTTCTGCGTCAGCAGGCCAATTTCATCCGAGGTTGGCTTTCTCCGGTTTATGAGCAGATAAGCTTCGCACTCTATGCGAGCCTCGTGATCACTGATCTGATGCGCGATCGTTCGCGCGCGCTCGAAATAGGTCCGTGCGTTTTCCGTATCATGCTGCCACATAGCAAGCTCTCCGAGACACATCCAGGCACGCTGGCTGATCTGGCTCTCCGGAGCGCCACGCAACAGGTCCAGCACCCGCAGTTGATCCGCCCGAGAATCTTCTATCTTCCCTTCGCATCGCGCGAGAATGGCGCGATACGCCAGAGTCATCGCGGGTGACATTCCGCTCGGCACTGCCTGCAGTTCGACAATCCTCTGTTGCAGCCAGTAAGCCGCCTTGGCCGGCTTATTTATCCGCGCGTAACTGATGATAACGGCGTTGAGCGCAGTCGTAAGCAGAGAGGCCTGATCAGACTGCATCGCGATCTGGCGGCCCTGTTTTCCACGGCTGATACTCTCGATATATCTCCCTTCCTCGACCAGGATCTGAGACATGCTGATGAGGGGAGCCGCTTTCCTTTGTGGCAGAGAATAGGTATCTGCCAAAGAGAGCGCAGAAACAAAACGCTCGAGGGCCGGCGCGATATCTCCGCGTCGCCAGGCGATCACTCCGAGCATGTAGACTGTCAGTATCCGGAGATCATGGAGACCAAGTTCAATTGATCGTTTCTCGATCTGGTGACCGCGAACCTCCGCCTCGTCCAGCTTTCCATCCATCAGCATCAACCATGCGTCGACCCGCTGGAACTCCAACATTATCGGCTCGTTGGCGGCGTACTCGGGATCCGCCGCAGCGATTGATGCAATGCGAAGCGCGGCTTCCTTTCCACCCGACCTGAGAGCCGCTACCTGCGCATCTACCAAATGTCTGAATCGAGATGAGGAATTGTCTGCACGATAGGCCTCCACCAGAAAGTCGGCGGCGACGGATTGCTGATTCGCGGCAAGCGCGCACTCAGCCGCTTCTCGCAGACATACCGCTTTTTGAGGCAGGCGATCATCTGTAACGAACCGCCTCAACAGGCGGAGCCCACGGAGCGGTTCACGTTGAGTGCGAAACTGTCGGGCCGATACCAGAGCTTCTTCTGCTGTCGCTTCCTTGGTGCCCGCGTCAGGGCGACCAGTGATCGCATCCAAATCGACCATGACCTCATCAACAAGAAGGTCGGACAGATGGAGATGAAAGAACTCTCCCTGCCTTTCGAGTCGCCCGTTGCCGATTACCTTTCGCCAGGCGCGGATCGTCTTGCTGAGTGAACACTTCACTCCGGATCTGGAAGCCGCCAGAAACTCCGGAGCGATACCGAACAACCGCAGTTCGGTTGTGAGAATGCGCTCAAAGTTCCCCGACCTGAGTGCCCGACGTGCCTTGGCGGTAAACTGCGCGATCGCCTGCAAAGCCAACAACTGATAGTGGGATAGCGCGTACGCTTCCTTCGACACAAGTCCGTGACGAACCAGCGAATCCAGGAGGAATCGTGGACGGAGAACATAATCCTCGGCGGTCAACTCCGTTATCAACGCTTCCAATTTGGATCGGTCGAGAACTATGGCTCGGTCGCTTCTACCGTCGATGGTCAAAAGGGCACGGAGGGACACGCCGATCGAGTAATTGTCCGACTGCGCCATTGCCCGTTCGTTCGCCATCAGTTCAGGAGCGATATGACCCGGAGTACCGAAGACCAGGCCGAGCGGCTTGGCATTGTCGAACTGCAAAAAATCAAGATCGATCATCCGGAGATCAAAGGTGCCTGCCCGCTCCGCGACCAGAAAGTTCTCCAACTTCAGGTCGCCGTGCACCAGGCCGCGAAGATGGAGAAAATCGACCATCACGGCCAACTGTTGAATGATCTCGGGCCAATGCTCGGACAATAGCTCCGGAGTCAATGGCCGCCAGTCGGTACCTTCAAGAAACGGATACTCAAGAACGAGATTGCCGTTCTGTACGGAGATCCTTCGAGCGGTGACGATATGTCTGTTGCGGATCAGGAAGTGACGTTGCACGGACGCAGAGACCAGATTCGAAGCCGCCTGAGCCTCAGGCGACCCGTCATTGTGCAGAACTTTGACGAGACACGATTCCCCCGATGCAATATTGCGACCACGCCAGATCTTGAAAGGAGGGTGTTCGGCCAACAGACTCTGAAGTTCGTAGTTGTCGCCTCGCGACACAGGCATCCAATTCTCCCCGGTCACTTTCGCGGTTAAATCGTTTCGAGTTTGATCCATTCAAGATAAACTCTTGTAGCCAAAAGCGGTAGCGGAAACTTGCGCATCTCGGCCGTGAAGCCCGACTTTTCGTTGGCAGAATCCAATTTGGCGTGTAAATTCGCCCCAGTTGTCGACTATCAGGAGGTTGAGTGTAAATGTCGCCTAACGATACTATTGCGGAGATTTGTCAGGCCAAAGCGATCGCCGTGGTCGGAGTATCGGATCGAGATTTCGGCGGCGTGATCTATCGCACGCTCAAAGACCGCGGGTTCACTGTCTATGCAGTACATCCGGCGCGTACGACTTTCGCCGATGACCCCTGTTACCCCTCACTCAAAGAACTTCCAACGGACGTGAAGGTTGCGGTTATCGCGGTGGCTCCGCACGCGGCCGAGCAGGTGACGCGTGACGCGATCGCTGCGGGATATACGCACCTCTGGTATCAGCAAAATCTTGACTTCAGTTCGTCGGTTAAGCTGGCTGAAGAAGCCGGCATTCAGACGGTCAGTAACAAGTGTATTCTGATGTACGCGGGTGAAGTTACCGGTATCCACCGATTTCATCGCTTTTTGGCGAAGTTATTCGGGAAGTACTGAACGTTTGCAAGTTGTTTTCAAATAGCGTGTTAGGCGCACACCTCTATTCTGTGCGGCACATCACAGATTCTCCAATAAACAATTGACAACCTCTTAGCGTATAGTAGCTTGATGCTTCCCGGGCGGGCCGGCACGGCCCCTCCGCTATTCGAGACACTCAAGATGAAGGGCGTATCATGAAGAGATTCTTCTCGCTTATGGCGATCCTGGCCGCGTGTGTACTGCTGGCCGGATTCGCTGTCGCTGCTGACCCCAATCCAAAAGCAGTCGATGTTACAGCGCTGGATACCTCGGTGGATCCGTGCGCTGATTTCTGGACCTATGCAAACGGCAACTGGTTCAAGGGGAAAGAGATCCCCGCTGAGTACAGTTCCTGGTCCCCGATGCATGAAATGTACGAGCGCAATAACACGATCCTCCGGGAGATCTGCGAAGAAGCCGCCGCAGACGCGAAGGCCGCCGCCGGTTCCGCCCGCCAGAAAATCGGTTCTTTTTACAAAGTCGCGATGGATACCGCCAAGATCGAGGCCGACAAAGCCAAGCCGCTGGCCGCTGATCTTGCCTATTTCGCCGCGATGAAGACCCCGGCCGACATTCAGGCCGCCATCAACAAGTTCCATCGCTCCGGTTCCGAGTTCCTGTTCGACCTGTCTGTCGACCAGGATATGAAGAAGCCGGAAGAGATCATCCTCTACGCGTCGCAGAGCGGACTCGGCCTTCCCGACCGCGATTATTACACGCGCACAGATGAAGAGTCAGTCAATCTACGCGTGAAGTATGTCACGCATGTCGCCAATATGCTGAAGCTTTTGGGCGAAAGCGAAGATGGCGCGCGCAATTCAGCCGAGAAGATCCTGGCGATCGAGACCCGTCTCGCCAACGCGTCGCTGACCAATGTCGAACTTCGCGACCCGGCCGCCTGGTACAATATCAAGACTGTCGACCAGGCCAACCAGGCGACCCCGAATTTCAACTGGACCGCCTACTTCAAGGCGATGGACCAGCCGCAGATCACCAGTTTCTCCATCTTCCCCGACAAGTTCTTCGCCGAACTGAACACGATGTTGTCGGAAGTCCCGATGGCCGACTGGCAGGCGTATTTCCGCTGGCACCTGGTGCATCAGGCAGCTCCGTATCTCAGCTCCGAATTCATCAATGAGAATTTCAATTTTTACTCCGCGACCCTCTCCGGCGTGAAGGAACTCCGCCCCCGCTGGAAGCGCGTTTTGGTACATGTCGAGGGAGCGCTTGGCGAAGCTCTCGGCGAGCTGTATGTTGAAAAGACCTTCCCCCCGCGCGCCAAAGAGAAAGCCAATCAGATGGTTCACCATCTGCTCGCCTCCATGGGTGACCGGATCAATGCGGTTGACTGGATGTCGGCTGAGACCAAAACCGCCGCGCTCAAGAAGCTTTCAACATTTGTTGTCAAAGTTGGCTATCCGGATGTCTGGCGCGACTACTCCAAGTTGACCATTACGTCGGACATGCCGTATTTCGAAATGATCCAGCGCGGCGACGCGTTTGAAATGCAGCGTCAGCTCGACAAGATCGGCAAGCCGGTCGACCGTGGCGAATGGGGCATGACTCCGCAGACCATCAACGCGTATTACAATCCGCTGATGAACGAGATCGTGTTCCCTGCCGCTATCCTTCAGCCGCCGGCGTTTGACCCGGATGCCGACGATGCCTCCAATTTTGGCGCGATCGGCGCGGTGATCGGACATGAGATCACCCACGGATTCGATGATATGGGCGCGCAGTTCGGTCCCGATGGTTCCTACCAGAACTGGTGGAAAGAAGAAGACATGACCCAGTTCAAGGCCCGCACCGACAAGCTGGTCGAGCAGTACAACAACTACGTCGTGGTGGACGGCATGACCATCAACGGCCAGTTGACCCTCGGCGAGAATATAGCCGACCTCGGCGGCCTGCTGGTTTCCTACTACGGCTTGCAGAAGGCGCTCGAAGGAAAGTCCCGCGAGAAGATCGACGGCTTTACGCCCGAGCAGCGTTTCTTCCTCGCGTTTGCCTCCGATTGGCGGACGATGATGCGCCCCGAAGCGCTGAAACTTCAGATCAACACCGACCCGCACTCGCCGTCGGAGTTCCGCCTCCGCGGACCATTGGCGAACATGGTCGAGTTCCAGAAAGCGTTTGGCTGCACCGCCGAGGCGGCGATGCTTCGCGCTCCTGAGAACATGATCAAGATCTGGTAAGACAGATCGTCAGGTGACAAAGGGTGGCCCTCCGGCCACCCTTTTTTGTGCATATCGGACTTGTTGACTTATGGAGTCCACCTTTTGTATGTTTGGACAGGTAAGCAGATGACCAATCAACCACAGACCCAACCGCACGAACACCACCACTATCGTTACTATGATCTTATAATGGCGTTGTTCGTCACGGTGCTACTCTGTTCGAATCTGATCGGGCCGAGCAAGATCTGGAGCTGGGGCGACTTTTCGTTTGGCGCGGGGATACTCTTCTTCCCTATCAGCTATCTGTTTGGGGATATCCTGACCGAGGTATACGGCTACGCCCGCGCGCGCAAAGTGGTCTGGGCAGGTTTCGGCGCGCTGGTTTTTGCGTCATTCATGGCCTGGGTGGTGCTTGCTCTTCCCCCGGCGGCAGGTTGGGAAGGTCAGGAGGCGCTGCAGTCGGTCTTTGGTTCAACCTGGCGGATAATCCTTGCGTCAATTTCCGCTTACTGGATCGGCGAGTTCAGCAATTCATACGTACTGGCCAAGCTGAAGCTGTTGACCAAAGGACGATTTCTCTTTGTTCGCACTATCGGTTCAACAATAGTGGGCGCGGGGGTGGATACCCTCGTATTTTACCCGGTCGCGTTTTTGGGTATCTGGAGCAATGAGCAGATCATCGCGGTGATGGCCGGGAACTACGCGCTCAAAGTCCTCTGGGAGGCGATTGCGACGCCATTCACTTACAAGGTGGTCAATTTCCTCAAGCGGATCGAGCGCGAAGACTACTACGACTGGAAGACCGACTTCACGCCGTTCTCGCTGCAGACCGACGACAATTGATTCCACGCAACATGGCGCAATCAAACTCGTATAACTGGGGAGAGGTTTCTGAACAATGGCTACTTTCATTCTCTGGTTGATACTGCTCTTTCTCGCATGGCCTCTGGCGCTGTTGGCGCTGGTCCTCTTCCCTATTGTCTGGCTGTTGCTTCTCCCCTTTCGCATTGTCGGGCTCGCGGTTGATGGACTGATCGAGTTTCTCCGAGCGCTTATCATGCTTCCGGCGCGTGTGCTGGGAAGTCGCCGCTAACCGAGTCTATTCTATACAAGTCTTCTCCCTGTTCCAGTTAGGCATTGCATGAATTTGGCCGACCGGCTATTTTATGGATAGTGGACCCTGCTGTCCCCGGAGGAAACCATGAAAGCCGCAACCATCCTGACAGCTATACTGCTGATCGCCATGAGTTCATTTGGCGCGATCATCAATGTCCCTGCCGATCAACCGACCATTCAGGCCGGCATCAATGTGGCGAATGATTTTGACACTGTGCTGGTGGCGCCGGGCACGTATACCGGTGACGGGAATCGGGATATAGATTTCGGCGGGAAAGCCGTCTACCTCAAGGGCGGCGGATATTATGGTTCGGATGTGATCATCCAATGTGGGGGAGCGGATCTGGATGAGCATATCGGTATCTGGATTCACACGGGTGAAGACAGCAATACAGTCGTGGATGGCTTCACGGTCAGCGGCGCTTACAAATTGCTGTCGCCCATGCCTGGATATTTCGGCGCGATCCATTGTGACGGAACTTCGCCGAAGATCATCAATTGCTCGGTCTCCGACAACGCCCACCACGGCATAGCCGTTTTTAACAATGGCAACCCGATGATCACGGATTGTCGCGTCGTGCGAAACTTGAACGGCATCCGGATCGGCAGAGTACCGATGTTTAGCGGGGCCAGCGCTCGTATTTCGAGAACGCTTGTGCTGGACAATGATTCATGCGGTATCCAATTGTATGACCATGGTGATCACTATATTGAGAATTGCCTCATAGGAAATAATGCGGTGGATGGCATATTCAAATTCGTGGATATGCCGAAAGTTCTTCCCGACAATCCGGCCGGTCAGGATTCATATGTCTCCAACACCATAGTATTCTCGAATGGACGGTACGGACTGTTCAATTACTGGGTGGGTGAGATGTATGTAACGTGCAGTGACTCCTGGGGAAACGACAGCGCGAATTATCTGGGGGTCCAGGGCGCCGCTGGCGATGCCCAGGGGAATCTTTCCGCCGACCCACTTTTCTGTTTTCCGGACACCGCGAACTATTTCATTCGCGACAACTCCCCGTGCGCGCCGGCGAATAATAGCTGCGGGGGACAGATTGGACCTTTCGAGGTGAAGTGCAGTTGCTGCACTGGCATGACTGGAAATATCAACCTAAGTACCTCTGATATGCCCGATCTCTCTGACCTATCCATGCTCATTCACTACTTGACGGTGTCACCGACAATTACCTTACCCTGTCGTGCTGAGGCCAATGTTAATTCGGATGCAGCAATACAGGTCGATCTCAGTGACCTTTCGAGGCTCATTTACTTTTTGACGATACCTGTTGGGCTTAACTTTCCGCCACCCTGCAGGTCCCTGTAGGGCGACATGATGACTTACATTTCTGAACTGTCCGGCATTACGCCAACAATGCTCACCGGCTTCTTTGTCGGCTGGCCGAATCCCCCCTCGCCGGAAACGCACCTTCGCATTCTCCAGCAGAGCGACTATATCGTTCTCGCGGTCGATGATGAGACCAACCACGTAGTCGGTTATGTCACCGCCATCTCCGACAAAATTCTCAGCGCCTATATTCCACTCCTTGAAGTTTTGCCGGAGTACCAGTATCGCGGAATTGGAAGGGAGTTGATGGAGCGGATGCTGATCCAGCTCGACGGCCTCTACATGATCGACCTGACCTGCGACCCGAAACTCCAGAGGGCATACCGGCAGCTCGGTTTCCAGAAAATGACCGCCATGATGATCCGCCGGTTTGATTGTCAATCCGGGCGAAAGGCGTGATTCGGCCCCTGGAGCCGGTTTTTTTCATCCGGATTGAAGTTTTTGTTGAACTCCCCGCTGGCGAATATTGTATTAGAAATACACGGGAAAGGAGGTGGTCCAGTTTTGAAATGCGACACACGTGAGGTGGCTGATAGTTAGCCTCTCCCAGCAGTTTTTGTTGGGCTGAGTTAACTAAATCCCAACAGATCAACCGAACCTGACGTCTCCCTCACCGGACCGTCAGGTTTTTGTTTTCCCCTCGTCCGCTCACCAAAGCCAACCTGCGCAAGACATTGCCCGACAGCGGAATAATCGAGTCACACAGTCCCTCTTTCTGATCAGTTAATCTGCGCTGGACAATTTAATCGACTTTCCTGAAACCAACGCTTTCGATTCGGTCAATTCGTGCGTATCATGCGGGCCATGCTCATACTCATAGATTCGTTACCCAATCGGGAATATCTCCCCATCTCACTGGAGCCGGCTGTTCAGTCTGAAGTGGCATATTCCACCTGCGTTCACGCCAGCAAAGTGAGACTTTCAAACTAGTGTTCTCTCTCCGCCAGAAACCACTGACCATCGGGGACAAAACCGCGCCACTCCCAATTATCCAGGGAGGGATGGGCGTGGGGATATCATTGGCCGGGCTTGCCTCGGCCGTAGCCCTCGCGGGAGGGATCGGGGTAATAGCGTCCACCGGCATCGGCAGCCGTGAACGTGATTTCCAGACCAATTTCATCGAAGCCAACAACCGGGCATTGCGCCGCGAGATCCGTAAGGCGAAGGCGACGACCGATGGTGTGATCGGGCTGAATGTCATGATGGCCAACACCAATTACGCCGAATATTTCGCGACCGCGGTTGAAGAGAAGGTTGATGTCATCTTCTGCGGCGCCGGGCTCCCCATGACCCTTCCGTCCTATCTCAACGGCAGCAGACACACCAAACTGGTGCCGATAGTCTCTTCCGGACGTGCCGCTGACCTCATCTGCAAGCGCTGGCTTCACAAGTATGATTACCTCCCCGATGCTATCGTCGTCGAGGGCCCCAAGGCCGGCGGCCATCTCGGCTTTTCCAGGCAGCAGATCGATGACCCGGATTATTCGCTGGAGATGATCCTGGATTCCGTTCTGGAAGTCGCCGACCGTTACGGCGCCTCCACCGGCCAACCGATCCCGGTGATCGCCGGAGGCGGTATCTACACCGGACAGGATATCCACGCGATCATGGCGCGTGGCGCATCTGGCGTACAGATGGGGACTCGTTTCGTAGCCACACATGAATGCGACGCCGACCTTTTGTTCAAGCGGATGTATGTTGATTCACAGCGCGAGGATATTGCGATCATCCAGAGTCCGGTCGGTATGCCGGGGCGAGCGATCCGCAATGATTATCTGAGAGATGTCGAAATGGGCGTGAAAAAGCCCTACAAGTGCCCCTACCATTGTATCTCGACATGCGATGTCGCCACGACTCCATACTGCATTGCCCAGGCCCTGATCAACGCGCAGAAAGGAAAATTGGCGCATGGCTTCGCGTTCGCCGGTGCCAACGCGTACCGCGTCACCGAGATAATTTCGGTGCAAGAACTGATGGCGCAGTTGGAAACAGAATTTCGGGAAGGTGTAGACAGTCCGCCGGTAATGGCGGAAAAATCATAAGCCCACCGGGTGGTGGGCTTAGTGTGCTCGTGTAGCAAGCCCGCACTTCCAGCGGGCGTATACATCGCCTACTTCTTGGCTTTCGGCGGTTTCTTCTTCTCTTTTTTCCCTTTGTCTTTTCCCTTAGCCATTGCGGCCTCCTGACTGAATAATGTTGTTCGCCGACGCACTGCGCGATGAGCGATTGCTCAGGATCCGGCGGCGGCGCTCCGCCCGACCAGGGATAGTATGAATAGTTTTCTGGAGTCTTCGCAAGATAATTTTGCAGTGGCCGGATCGTTCGCAAGTGGATGCCAGCATTTGCTGGCATGAGGCGGATGAGAAGGGGCTACTCTGTCCAGGGCGGAAAATCGTAGTCCTTCAGGTACTGCAGCCAGCCGTATATCCCGACCGATTCGGCGTACGCCTTCACCCGGCGGAATCCCTCGCCGTAGATCGGGTCGTCATCCTCAAGCATTCGCTGGATGACATACTCCCCTTCGTCGCCGAAGTGCTTCATCACCAGATAAGCGGCGTAATTGCAGCTCCCCTCCGCCAGTTGATCCTCGGTGTTGAACCGGTCATTCAGGCCGAGCCAGACATGCATCAGTTCATGGGCGGCGGTCGCCAGCACATGGATACGGGGCATGCCGTCGATGATGTAGATCTTGATATCGTTATCCTTGAACAATCCGCCCAGATATTTGGATTGCTGGAGGTGCGTGAAGCCGGCTTTGTCGGCGCCATGACCATCAGAGATATCGTTCATGCCGTCGCGCGAGGTCAGGGCCAGGTCGAAGGACTTTCGTTCTATCCGAATACCTTCTTTTTGCAGCAGCTCTCGGGCAACCTGCAGAAGCGAGTCAGCCTCGCTCCGGGTCCGTACGACCGATTTGAGACAGATGCCGCAGATCTCCCGACCATCGGCATACTTCTCCCCGCCATTGGTCTCAGCAGTTATAAAGCGACTGCAGTAATCGCACTGCTGGAATGACTGCTGGTGTTCCTTGTGGATCTTGGCGCCATGCGGGTCATACAGGTAGCTCCCCATGATCGGTTTGCCGCAGATGGCGCACCGTTCGGCGACATGTTCGGTGAAGCAGGAGTCATGGTAATCTTTGCCACCGACCGTCACCCATTCCATCATCGGGCCATCGCAGTAGGCGCACCGTTTGGCGAAGCGCTCGACATAGCAGAGTGAGTCGTAGAAGGCGCCATCCCGCTTGATATACCGCTGCTCACCGATAGGTTTGCCGCAGTTGGCGCAGACGAAGTGGTTGTAATGGTAGGCGCGCCCTTCGATCTTGAACCACTTCCCGGTCTCGATCGGCTTTTTGCACTTGGCGCAGATCAGGTCATCCGCGGATGCCCAACCGGCCAGACAGAGCAGGAGCAGGAGAGTACCCAGTATTCGAGGGACAGTTAGTCGCATATCAGAGGTCATGGTAGCAGGTTCGCGGGTTTCCTTCAACTACTACTCTTTATCGGTTTATACTCTCGTCGAATCAACACTATTCCCGTCTCGTATTTAATTGATAAATAATCAGTTAGGTGTGTGACTAGCCGCAAACTCCTTGTTGATTCAACAATTCGGGTTAGATTATTGGCAGGGACCGCACGTCCTAGTGACGATCAAGGCGCTCGCTGGCCTTGGGAGGGATTATGGTGCTAAATCGGTATCGCGACCTTTCAGTTTCAGTTCTCATTGTTCTGTTGGCTTTCGCGTCTTCCGCAAGCGCAATCGATCTGACAGGCTCACGCCAACCTCGCGCCTACACCATCTCCGCACAACAATACCTTGAGTCGCTCGATCTGGCCTGGCCCGCATTTCATGTTGACCTGATAACTTCTGAGATAAATTCCAAGACGAGCGGCTACGGGCAGTTTGGCCGACCGTACAACGCGTTCCTCCCTGGCGGCACAACTGGTCGCTCTTTCGAGTCTCCGCCGGGAAGCGGGAAGGAGTATTTGTACGGTGGCGCAATCTGGATAGGGGGAATAGTTGGTGAGGATACGCTGGTCTCCTGCGCGATGGATGGATGGATGCAGTCGCAGGAATTCTATCCGACCGGTTACCCTGGCCCGGATTTTCGGGGGAATATCTTTCCGATAGTCTCACCTGCCGATTTTGCGGTCAGTTCGCTCTGTGACGACACGGTTCACTTCGCCATGAATTACGGCCAGGATGCTGTCGATCGACGGCCCCACATTCCGCTCAACTTGCTGGTGTCCAGTCGCGCGTATGTTTGGGATGATCCACGAGCACGTTTCTGCCTCGTCTATGACATGCTCATAACCAACATTGGTCCTGATACGATCCGCGACGGATTTGCTGGATACTTCTTGGATTGTGATGTAGGGGTGCCGGACAGTTATGCGTGGTCAGACGACGTGAATGGCTCCATTCCGTCAGAGAGGATCGGTTACATTCTCGACAATGACGGGCAGTTATCGGACAGTGTCACGTTTGAGCGCGGATTTGCATTTAAGATTCTGCATACCTCTTTTAGTGGAATCGTAAACTACAACTGGTATCTCAGTAGCGTTTATTCCGGTTTCGACTACGGTCCTATGCTCTGGTCCAACTATCGACTGTACGAAACCGATGTGTCCGGCACGCCACAAGGTGACCGAAATAAATACCATCTACTGCGTGCCCCGGAGTGGGATTTTGATCAGGTCATGACTGACAAGATTCTTGCGACTGATGATCGCTGGGTTCCATATTCACGACCAATTGCCATCCCGCTTTATGCAGCGCGAGATGCTCGTTTCGTCCTGTCCGCCGGTCCCTTCGACCTGCTCCCCGACTCATCTGTGCGCATTCAATATGCTCTTTTGACCGCCGAGAATATCCATACCGACCCGCACATTCTTGATTTTCTCGAGTTGGCCCCGGAACTGTATGTGCAGTCACTCAATCTCGATGGTTTGATCGCCAATGGCCGTGTCGCTGACTCGCTCGCCGCGCTGTTACGCGACCCGACCTATCCCCCCGCCAATTTGCGGGCCTCGGTGATAAGCGGCGACTCGATAGTCCTGGGATGGGATTCGTGGGTTCTGCACGGAATCGATGGCTACCAAGTGTATGGCCGTCCGGTGCCACTCGACGCCTACGTGCACGAAGGGGTGCCGCCACCCTGGTACAGCGCGTCAGATCTTCCGCCGTTTGTCACGACAGCAGGCAATCGACACACCATTACGCCAGTTCCTCAACCGGGCGGGTATGCGTTCACGGTCAGCCATATCGTGAACGGCCAGCCCACATTGCAGTCCTACCCGATCGTCATCTCCGTTCCGACGCGGTTGCATGCGCCATCGCTCAAAGATACGATCGCGTATGTGCTGGAAGATGAATCCCTTGAACTGGCGTGGGAACCGGCGGAGCACGGCGGCGTCCGCCAGTACAACATCTACCGTTTCCCCGACTCAGTCGCGGCGAATGACCGGTATCTGCGACATTATTCGACGGTCGCGAATGGACTCGAAATAGACACGGTCACCGCGAATGAGGTGAACTACTACTATTATGAGATCGAACCGTTCGCGACAGTGAGCGGCGACCAGTTGTCGTTTACCGATAATGAAGCAGGCAACGGCTATCTCTATCTGGTCACCGCGATCGATTCCGCGGGGTTTGAGAGCCAGTTCTCCGATGAATTGCAGGTCTGGAGAATTCAGAAGCCGAGCAAGGATTTTCTGGTGCTGACGCATGGACAGCGCCAGGGAACATATACGATAGAAGATTCCATCGATCAATTCTATACGACAGTGCTGTCGGGATATGACTATGACATCTACTCTGTCGTGGATTCGTTCTCGGCGTGTCGCCCGACCAAGCCATCCTGTCTGGATTGGCGGATGTTCACGCAGTATAAAGTGGTCATTGTCGACGACAACTTGCGTGACAACGTGCTCCGTAACTGGTATGAGGATGAGGAGTCTGGCTTCGCGCGGTATCTCGGTCACAAGGGAGTAATGGTGTACTGCGGACCATTCGCGAGTCTAGGGTGGCCGGAATTCAACTCGTACACTTCGCCGGAATGGTACTATAAGACGCACAACCTGATACATCGATATTTCGGAGCAGATTCGGTCTTTGCGATCGGTACCCAGTACTACAAGTTGAACGCCTCCCTCCCTTATGTCGACAGCCTGCTAGCGTTCTCCTGGGCAGAGCCGGTCACCGATGCTCCCCCGGTCTACTACGATTCCGGCAGTGAGTTCTACCCATCATACCTGACCGTCAACTGGCCATCGGCAACTCCGCCGATGGTCGGTGTCTTCCAACCGGACAGCCTTGCCGAAGTGATCTATCGCTTTCGATCGACCATGCCAACCACAAGCCTGGTTGAGTCAGCGCCGGTCGGTCTGATGAAGCTGGTCGACAGTACGCTGACTTTTACGTTCGGCTTCCATCTCTGGTATATGAAGGAGCAGGGGGCGCGGGAATTGATAGACTGGATATACGAGGAAGCGAAGGTCATCACCGATACGCCTTCGACCGACCCGCCGATCCTGCCCGACCTCAGGCTGGCGCAGAACTATCCCAACCCGTTCAATGCCGGTACGGTGATCTCCTTTTCCTTGCCGCAGCGGAGCCATGTCTCCGTCGATGTCTTCAATATCCTCGGGCAACGGGTGAAGCGACTCGTTAATGAAGACCGCTCGGCGGGGGCGTACCGTGTCGAATGGGACGGGAGCGACCAATCCGGCAACCAGGTAGCGTCGGGAGTCTATTTGTATCGGTTGGATGCCGGTGGGAGGTCGCTTGCCCGTAAGATGATCCTTCTTCGCTAGACCACTATCCGCTCAAATTCAACTTGTCATTGCCGAGATTTCGGTGCATCCTCTCTGAACTTTACTCACCCTTGGCGACCTGAAGAGGATCTCTGTTTATGCCGCAATTCGGCCACCAGATGCTGAAAGAGTGGAAACTCTCTCCGGACATAACTTACCTGAACCACGGCACTGTTGGCGCGACGCCGACAATTGTGCTCGATGAACAGCAGCGACTTCGTGATATCATGGAGACCGACCCGGCGCGGTTCATGTTTCGGGAATTCACGTTTCAGCACGGCAAGCCGCTTCAGCCGAAGCCGCTGGTCCGACAGGCGGCAGACAAGGTCGCGCAATTCTTGGGAGTCAACGGCGAGGACCTGGTCTTCGTCGACAACGCCACGACCGGAATCAACGCTATCCTGCAGTCCATCGATTTCAGGCCGGATGATGAAATCATTCTCCTTGAGCACGCCTATGGCTCGATCATTTACACCGCGCAATTTGTTGGGCGGATAACCAAGGCAACGGTCAAAGTCGTGCCGCTTCCATTTCCGATAACAGATCCGCAGCAGATCGTTACGGTGGTTGAGGACGCGATCGGGCCAAAAACTCGTTTGGCGTTGATTGACCACATTACGTCGGAAAGCGCGCTGGTGATCCCCTTGGCCGAGATAGCCGCGGTATGTCGCAAACGATCGGTGCCGATACTGGTCGATGGCGCGCACGCCCCTGGTGCGCTTGATCTCAATATTTCGGCGCTGGGCGTTGATTGGTATGTCGGCAATCTGCACAAATGGGCGTTCGCTCCGCGAGGCTGCGGTATCCTCTGGGCAGACAGAAAACATCAGCGGACCATTCACTCGCCGGTGATCTCCTGGGGATTCGACAAGGGGATGACCGAAGAGTTTGATTGGGTCGGCACCAAAGACCCAACCAACTATCTCGCGGCCCCGAAAGGGATCGAGTTTCTGCGGTCGCTCGATGTCAGCGCGGTGCGCGCGTACAATCACGCTATCGCCTGGGAGGGGGCCAATTGGCTCTGCAGGCAATTTGGCACTACGCTCCACACGCCGGAGACAATGATCGGGACAATGGCAACTCTTCCCCTGCCGGAGTCATTCGGAAGTAGCAAGGCCGATGCGTTCGCGCTGCGTGATGAGATGTTGTTCGAAGAGAAGATCGAGGCGCAGATACATGGCTATCGCGGACGCCTCTGGATGCGCATCTCCGGCCAGATCTATCTGGAGATGTCGGATATCGAGAGATTTGGAAACGCGATCTTAAAACGAATTCGCTGAGAGTCAGAAGACCATTGCACCTTCAGCCGGACAAAACGCAAACTCAAGTATAGCTTTGCGCGCTTTTCCCTCGCCTTCGAAACCGAGGACCTTCAGCAACCCGTTGTGACTATCCGCGGTCCTGATCAGGATCCAGTCACCGATCTTGAGTTCCGCGCGTTCTGAGTCCGGGTTCACTTTCAGTTTTGAGACCGCAGTCCGAATCTCGGATAGAGAGCCTTTTACTGAGAGTTTACTGAACAAGCTTTTCCGGTTAAAGCCGTCGAGTCGACTCGGCGACGCGAGATAATCAAAGCCATTGGTGCTGTAGAAGTAGAGGTCATTGCTCTTCGCGAACGCCCGCACGTATTGATTCTCCGCCAGAGCGTAGCCGTCATGTTCCCCCGAATAGCGCGACTCGATGACGATCTCACCGCGAGGTCCGCAGATTGTCGATGCCTGGTTGGATGACGGCGAGAGCGATCGATCCGGTCGGATCACTTTCACCGACACGAAATAGCGCTTTCCATTCTCGAGCCCCTCGGCCTTGAAAGTCTCGATCCCATCGTCGGGATTCGTGTCACCGGGATAGGGTTCAAAATTGAATGGTCTGGCGGAATCGCCCACCTGCTGTTCATCAGTGATATAGATATTGTAGCCGGAAATGAGGCCATCCCCTTTGCGTTTCCATTCCACGGTCATCCCCTGGTCGTCGGGGATTACAGTCAGATCGACCGGCTTGACATCGGAAACAGTCGGAGGCGTGACCTCTTCAACCGAAGTCGTTTTGGATGGCGCGCATCCATTGAGCGCGGCCAGAATGACGATGAAAGTGCTAAGAAGTAACGTAATGTATTTTGACGTCATGAATTTTCCATTCTGTCTTTGCATTGATTATTTCACGACCCGGTCAGAAGGCAAGTAGGTGCGGAACATCTCGCGCGTATTCTCCCCCTGACTGCCGCTGAGGCGCACGGATTCTTCGAGATACTGCTGACTTTTGGCGCGGGCCTCGGCGCTTCCAGTCTGCTCGGCCATATGTTTGTAGTAGATCGCGGCCGTCAGACCGATCGCGTAATCATCCTTGGCGCTTTCATAAAGAGCATCCAACGCGTCCTTGGCCGCGGCGGGGCCGCGCAGGAACTGGATCAGATAATATTGCTCCAAAAGCGCGGCTTTGTTATTTGGATGTTCCCGGATGAAGCGTCCCAGAAGCACCGCGGCTTCTTCGAAACGTCGGGCATACATGAGGTCGATCGCCTTCTCGAAGTCGGTCGGGCGGTATTTCTCGGCCTGCGGGTTGCCGGTCAGGTGATTCACCCGCTGGAGTTTCACGAAATTGTCGCGCAACCAGAAGGTCGTCAGGACTGGAGCGCTTCGCAGGAGTTGGCTGCTGGCCAAATGGTCCGCCAGGCTGTTTGTACCGACAGCAATATGCGTGACTGGATACTCTTTGAGCTGTTGCTCGAACGCCTTGAAGTCACCGCGTAAGAAAAGCCGCAGACTCCCAAACTTGGAATCAGAGGTCACCGCGGGACCATACTGCCCACCAACAACCGCGTCATCGCCAAGAATGGCCGCGGTATCGCGCGCGGCATCATCGATCATATGTGTGCGGATCCGGAACCAAGAGGAGAATTGCCAGACGTCTGTCGCGATAACAAGCGCGGATAGGACAACAGACAACACCACAGCTCGTGATAAAACCGGTTTCCATCTGAGTGTGCGCGCCAACAAAAACACAATCACGCTTAATACGAGACTTATCGGAAGTGATTTCCCGACCAATGGGTGCATAACTTCTTGAACGCGGGTGTCGTAGAAGATCCCTTTGCCCAGCGTAAAGACCGCGTACCAATTCAAAAGTACCAGCAGTACGATCCGCCACACCGGCCATTTCTTCACCAGTGTCAGCCCGCCGCCCTCGAGTCGTTCAATCACTACGTTGAGGAGGACGGTCATTGGGATCATCACCACAAACAGGTAACGCACGGGATGGTAATTGAACGGCGACAGCGCGACCAGCCAGGAGATCATCCACCCAACCATGAACAGCGATACTTTGTCCAGAGAATCTGACTTGTGGCTGGTTGCGACCATCAGCAGCGCGCTCAACCAGAAAATGATACTCAACGCAGGGGTGTATTCATGCAGTCCTGTCGACGATATCGAGATCAGTGACTCAAAGAACCCAAGCGGAGAGCTGAAACCATGCGGCGTGCCATGTTCCCCCACACCGTATTCGTAAATGAAACCGAACAGTCCTCCCTCGCCATGGAACAGCGACGTAAAGATCAGCGTGGTCGCCGCAATGGCGCCGATAATGTACGCGGCGGGAAGTAGCAGTCTCTTACGGTCAGTGACCAACAGATACAAGATTGGTCCGCCGGCTAACAAGAATCCAAAGCTTTTGCCGAGAAGCGCGGTCAGGGCGATCAGGATGCCGACCGCGATCTTCCCCCAAAGCGTTTCGAACCAGTAGGCGTAGACCATAAAGGTCAATCCTGCCAGAAACAGCATGCCGTTCTCTGAAAACGGTACGCGGCCGTAGAGAACAAGCAGGTAGTTGGTCGCAAAAAGCAGCGCAGTGAGGATCAGCGAGCGCGGATTCAGATAACGTGCGCATCCGATCAAGATAAAGATGAGACCACATAACTGCAGTGCGGTTCCGGCGTACGCCGCGGTCGCGCGTGAGACGCCCATCAGGAGGAATATCAGATAACTGACGCCGGAGACCATCGATATCTTAAACGCGCTCCACGGCTCAAATCCGAAGAGATCCCAGGTGCCGAATTGCACCGCGGTCTTGGCGTAGAGTGTCAGGTAAGAAGAATCAGTCGTGAAATCCTGCCCGCCGCCGCTGAAATAGGCCGGGAGATCGGCGGTGATATCATACACACGCATACCGAGCGCGATCACCAACGCGATCAGAAGGGATATATAGAGATAAGGTCGTTTCATGCTCAGCGGAGTATCCTGTCTGTCGGATCATAATATTTGAATCCGTTTTGGACAACCGTTTCGTTCTCCGGACAGAGGCGCAACGCCTCGGCCTTAAGTTCTTCCGCTCTGGCTTGGTATCCTCCCGAGGGAGAAGTTGCCGCGAGATGCCGGTAGTAAACTGCCGCCAGGAGATTGATGGTGAAATCGGTGCTGTTTGCCGCCAGCAGTCGATCAATGAGCGGCTGCATGGAGATCATTGACTCCGGCGATATAGAAGAGTGATAGAGTGTGATAGCCGGCGACTTGGCGTCAGTATATCTCTCGGTACAGGTCCTGAGAAGGGCATACGCGGTATTTCTATCCTGATGTTCAAGGGCCAGCAACGCGAGTTCGTACGAGCTCAACTGGTAGCGCTTCGAGCTTGTGTTAAAGAGTCCGGCGATACGTATCACGGTCACCACATTGTCGCGCAGCCAGTAGCGCGCCACCACTGACGCACCGTTTAACTCCGTCACGGTTGTGCTCAGACGCTGCCAGTCCTCATTCAGAACCGCCAAATGAGTGACCGGATATTTTTGTAGAATTGCGCGTGTCGAGGAGAAATCCTCCGCGATAAAGAGCGGAAAACCAGTCAATCCGCTTCCATCAGCGAGCACCGGGCCGTATGGCCCGCCTATTACGGCATCGGGACCGACAATTGCCTTCATGTCGCGCACCGCTTCATCGATAGTGTGTGTTTTCCTCTCAAACCATCCGTAGAGGTGAACTGCAGAGACTATCAGCACAGCCGCCATGACAATCGGGAGCACAATATCATGTGTACGCGAGCCAAGGGTAAGGGTTCGTTTGGAGCTTAAAAGCAACTCGATCCCCGTGATGAACAGCGCCACCAGCAGGCCGACCCAGACCTCCTTCTGCACGACCTCATAGACCATCGAATCAGATATCAGCCAATTCGCGAGGACAAAGCAGAGATACCAATTGACGAAGATCAGCACCACTACGCGCGGCCAGCCGATCCAGCGAATACCCTTCTTCTGTTCAAGTGGCGTTGTATCAAACCAGACAGCAGAAACGGCGGTTAACGATGGCAGTATCAGCAGCGCATAGCGCATTGGCAGATAATTGAACGGTGCCACGCCGAGTATCCAGATCCCAAGCAAGCTGACATTAAACAGCACCAGTTTGCGCGCTGGCTCACTTTGGGGCAGCCCTTTGAACACAAAGGACGTGAGCGCGATGCACGCCAGCGTGCTTTCGACCGGCGCAAGTTGATGGATTCGCGACCGCCCAAACGAGATCACCGTTTCGACAAAGTGTAACGGCGAACTGAGCCCAACCGGTGTCCCTGCCTGATCAACCGTGTGGGCGACGAGGAAAGAGAACAACCCTTGATCGGCGAAAAAGATCGAGGAATAGAGTATGCTGACCACAGCAGTCACCGCCACAAGTATTGCGGCAGGACGAAAGCCGTGTTTCCCCTGAGCCAGCGGATATACCAGTGGCGCGACAAGAAAGAGGAACCCATTCACTTTGCCGACCAGACCCGCGGCGGCACACAATACTCCGAGCAAGATCATCCCCCACCATCGGTCGGACCATCGCATAAAAACGAAAAAAAGAATGCCCAGAAAGAAAATCAGACTGTTCTCAGCCAATGGTGTCCGTGAGAAGATCATGAGCGGATAGCTGGCGGCCAATGCCACGGCCGCAAAAAGCAGACTTCTTCTTGTGACCGCGCGCGCCAATCCGACGAGAAAGAAGATCAGACCGGCCGAACTCAGGAGCAGACCGACAAGGTTTGAACTGAATCGCGAGACACCAAGGACCTGGTAAACCAGATAGCTGACCCCGGTTACCAACGTCAGCTTGAATTGTTTCCATGGCGCGTACCCTGCCGGATCCCACTCTCCCTGCTCAATCGCGTTACGCGCGTACAGAGTAAGGAATGAACCATCGGTGGTAAGATCCTGACTCTTGCTGGTGAAGTACGCGGGAAGGTCGGCGGTGAGATCATGCACACGCAGGACCACTCCGCTTGCTGCCAATACCGCAAACAGAAGAATCCAAAAAAACTTCGATTTCGTGATGGCGTGGAAGCGATTCATTCGCGATCAGTCTTGAAGTAGCGGGTATTGCGTTTTCAATGACTCGGCCACCTGCGCGTCCAATCCCTTTAGGATCGCCAGACGATATCCCTCGACCGCTTCGGCAGTGGCATTAAGAGCTATCAGAGAATCCGCCAGAGTGCGTATATATTCCGCGGGTGAATCCTCCCGAGCGGCAACCTGCCTGAGGTAGTTCAACGCATCGCTCGGTCGCCCCTGTTTCATTCTTAGAAGCGCCCGGTTGCCGATGCCGCGCCAATACGCACTGTCAATTTCCTCGGCCCGCGCCAGCCACTTCTCCGCTTCATCCAGTCGTCCCAGACGAGTGCACACCACGCCAAGAATGTTGACGGTCTGCAGATTGTTCGGATTGATATGGTTGCCGACTATCGCCAATTGATACGCGCTATCGAGCTTGCCCAACTGCATATAGCAGGCACCAATGTTCGCCCAGGCATCGGAGAACAACGGGTTCATATCTATCACCCGCCAGTAGACCTCGGATGCTTCCTTGAATCGGCCCGCCTGGACATGCCCGGCAGCCTGTTGCGCCAGTCTGCTCTCAGGATAATCTCCTTCGGCTCGCGCTTGCTCACGGTCCGCCGCGACTGCCTGACCATGCTGGCGGTAGTAATTGACGAGCAGTTTGCGGGCGTTACGTCCACGGATGAAATCGAGATCAAGGTACGCTCTGAAATGCTGTACCGCGATCTCATCGGTGACATTCACCACTATTCGCGGGATCAGCAGAACAAGATTCAGCGAAATCGCCAGTCCGATGACCGGAAGGAGCCACTTCTTTTGCCCCCCCCAGCGGAAAAGCGTCGCCAAAGTAGCGAGGACCAGTGGTGGACCGGCGATCGCGAACAAGTCCCAATCGCGTGGCATGCCGATACCAGAACGCATGACAAACACCATGCCGAGCGTCCCCAAAACCAGCGCCCTGAGGTAGAGCGTGGAGTGCTCGCTTGTCCCGGGCTCTTTCTTCCCCCATGGACGGACCAGCAAGAGCAGAGACATCGGGCTGAGCAGAATTATCAGATTCAAAATGTCGACCAGGTGTTTCGGCGAGAAGAGCCACTCTCCCTCGACCGCAAACCGATCCGGGATCACTGGCAGCAGAGCAAACTGCAAGAACAGAACATTCTGCTGAATGAGATGATAGAAGATCACGCCAACTATTACCGCACCCGCAATCATCGGGAGTCGCCTGGCGCGAACCATCTCCCGAATTCTTTGGAAAATCTCGTTCTTACGAATCAACAGCAGAAGAAAACTTGGCACGAGGGCTACGGCGATCAAGTGAAGCACCAGCGCAAGGATCAGTATCGGGATCAGCCAGAATGCAGAAAGTCGGTTTATCGCGACGAGATACCCGGCCAGTGAGTAGATCAGAACCACCGCAACCAACAAGCTGTAGTTTTCGACATGGCCAAAGAACATCAACATGTACCCGCCTGTCAGCATCCCCAGAACAAACAGGAATCGCTGCAAGTGAGTGAATGGCAATCGACGTACCAAAAGGAGTGTGAAGATTGATGCGAGCACACCCGCTATGATGGCGATCGACCGGTAGGTCTTCAGCGCGCCCGGCTCTCCGCTACCACCAAGCATGCGGTGGACCGATTCAATGAGCGCGGTTGAGCCAAAATCCCAGTCTTTGGCGATAGATCGGCCATCGGCAAGTCGGCTCAGCAATTGATAACCGTCGCCGGAGAAATATGTCGAAGACGGAAGCAGGACAGATCCAATGATCAGCAGCCCGACGGTTCCACCACTGAATATCCAGAATTGGGATGAGTACAGATCGGAGGAGTCAACACCAAAGCGCGACAGCGTCCTTGACGCAACGGCCAGAGCGATCCCCAGGAGCAGCCATCCACCGATTCCCCATGCTGGAAAGTACCCCCACCAGTTGAATCCCCATATGCGGGAGGCGGGCATCAGTGCCGCAATGCCCAACGCGGCCAAGGCAAAGGCATAGATCATCAGCCCGATCTGATCGGGACTGGTGCTACCACTTCGTTGTGTAGCCGCCTGACGAGCCTTCACGCCTCTTTCCTATTGGTCTTATCTAACAATTTAAGGTTAACAGAACCGGCACCCTTGACTGAGTGCCGGTCCAAAATACTGTATCCGGTCAAAAAAGACTACTTCGGGATCTTCCGTTCCGCCGGACCATCGTACTCAAATGGCATCGGTCCGAGCTTCCGCATCGGCTTCTCCCTGGTCAGCTCTTCATACGCGTGGGCCAGCAATCCGGGCGTGCGCGAGATGATGAAGAACCCCTTCCCCAGCCGCCAGTCAAATCCCATATCCGAGATGACCGCCGCGATAGCGCCATCGACATTGATGGGGAGTTGCTTGCCGGTCTTTTCGGCTAGCGCTTTCTCGAGCGCCTTGCAGATTTCGATATGCCGTCCACTGTAGCCGTGTGTCGCCGCTATTTCGAACAGCTTGCCGGTGCGGGGGTCGACATTGTGCAAACGGTGACCAAATCCTGGCATCCGCTTCTTGCTCTGATTCAACCAATCGACGATCTGTGACGCGAGTGTCGAAGGGTCGCCTTCCTTTTTCGCCCACTCCTGAAGGATCTTGGCGGACTGCTCGATCGCGCCGCCGTGGGTATCGCCTATCACCAGCACACCGCCAGCGATCGCCGCGTTGAGCGAGTTGCCACCGGAGAGAACGGTGCGTGTCCCGAGCACCGACGGCGGTGAGGCGCCGTGGTCGATCGATGAGACGAGGATCGCATTCATCAAAGCCGCCTCGGCTTTGGTCGGAAGTTCTCCTTTGAGGATCAGGTAAACCGCTTCGGCGTATGACAGATTCGCCATGATATCGGCAATGTCGTAACCGCGTACCCGGATCCTGCCGGGACCAATATCAGTTATCGCCGTTTTCCATTCTGCGTCAGCCATGTTCTGTGTCCTTCGGCAGACAGATTAACTGCCCGCACTTCGTTGCCCGGTTATTGTCCGGCCTTCACTTGGGTTGTGTCAACCGGCTCAGTGTTCAGCTGTACGAACTCGACCCATTCCTTCTGGAGAGAATCGATCGATATTCCCAGTGTCTGTTGCACCGCCTGATCAAAAGGAAGCGTCGAGCGATAGAGCGCTTCGATGCTCGTAATACCGCGTGTCGCCAGAATGAACGCCACCAGTGAGCCCGCTTCGGCCGTCTGGTACCGCTCGACGTCGCTGTTCATCAGAGTATCACTTTGAAGCCGTGCCAACGGAATGAAGAACGTATCGCGCAGATACTCCAGTGTGGTCTGGTGGTGGTTCTCCCCGGCGAAATCAAAGAGGGCGATCAGACCGTGATGCATGATCCGCTGACCAGACCATCCACCAAAATAGCTGTAGAAGAGTCGCTGCAGAAGCGACGGCCCTCGCGAGTAGTTCGGCCAATAGTGAACGGCGAGGCTGTCGCCAAACGGAAAGTCGCGGCCGGTCATCTCATACGCCTGCCCGGGACCTGTGTAGTACATGACCCTGACGGTGTCGGTCGGCACGGGTAATTGAGCGGTACCGCTGATCTTGGTGATGGCATTCTTGTAGTCTTTGGCCGCCTGCGGCATCTGGGCCTCGTGAATGTGGCCGGGCGGATAATAGACGATGACATTCTCAAATTCGGCCCGCTTCCATGCGGCGTACTTGGGGTCTTCCCATGGTGGGACCTTGGGTACCGATGGTATAGCCGAAGTCAGACTTGAATCTGTAGTCTGCGGCTCCGCTTCTGTCTTTTCGCTGGTACCACAGCCCGAGACCGTTAATGCGAGCAAGACCACTGCTGCCAGAAGAATACGCGAGATTTGGCTCTTCATAAATTCATACTTATCGGTGTGTTTAAAATAATACAATTTGCATCCTATTTGCCTGTAAGCCTCTATTGTGCAAGAATATAATGAGTGAACGCCAAAGTTGTCAAATGGCAATTCATCGTTATTTTTTTCACAATTCGCCTTGACTTCACCGACCATTCTGGCGATATTTTTAAGAGTGGACAATTAAGACTAATTTTCTTTCGAATGGCTCTAACTGATTAGACCGGACGACGATAGAGGCAAGAAAACTGGACTATGGCGCACGAAGATCGGACACCTCTCTTTCCTGTTTTTCGCCAGAAGACGATCATCATCGTCGGCGGCTATGGGAGTGGCAAGTCCGAGGTCTCGGTCAACCTCGCCAAACAGCTCGCCCAAAACAGCACCGAACCTGTCTCTATTGCCGATCTGGATATTGTCAACCCATACTTTCGTTCGCGCGAAGCCGCGCAGCAACTCGAGAGATTCGGCGTCAAATCGCTTGTACCGGCCGGACCGCATGTCCACGCGGATCTGCCGATCATCATTCCGGATATTCGCACCGCGATTGAAAATCGTGTGGGGTGGCTCATTCTTGATGTCGGCGGCGATGATATCGGCGCACGGGTACTCAGTTCTCTTGCCGACGCGATTCTGCCGGGAAGCTACGACATGCTCCTCGTGCACAATGCGCGACGTCCATTTACCTCCGATGTTGACGGCACGCTCCGCCTGATGGGCGAGATCGAATCATCGTCGCGCCTCCGTTTTACCGGTCTTATATCAAATACTCATCTCATGCAGGATACCACTGCGGAGATTGTGCTGGAAGGTCTTTCGCTGGCTCGCCGGGTAAGCCAGCGAAGCACGCTTCCAGTGGCATTTGTCAGCGCGGTGTCGCCGATCGCTTCACAACTCGACCCGGCAGCATGCAATGTTCCGATACTGGTGCTTGACCGCGCGCTGGTCAAACCCTGGGAGCATATCGGCCATACCTGGACAGACAAACGATTGAGGATACGTTGATGCCTGGTGTAATAATCGACAAAAACCACTGCAAGGGGTGCGAGCTGTGCGTAAAAGCCTGCCCGCAGAAGATCCTCTCCATGTCGAAAGAGATCACCCTGCGTGGTTATTTTTATGCGCAGATGCATGATCCTTCGCGCTGTATCGGCTGCAAGATCTGCGCCATAACCTGCCCCGATGCCGCCATCTCGGTGAATCATCACGGGCAAATGTACATCCTGTACGACTATTGAGAGTGGTGAACGATGGCCAAGATATTGATGAAAGGGAATGAGGCGATCGCGGAGGCGGCGGTCCGTGCCGGCGCGCTCTACTATTTCGCCTATCCCATCACTCCACAAAACGAAGTCGGTGAGTACCTCTCCAAACGCCTCCCCCAAGTCGGCGGGGTATTCCTCCAGGCGGAGTCCGAGGTTGCGGTTGGCAATATGCTCTTCGGCGCGGCTTCGACCGGTAAGCGGGTCTTCACGACTTCATCCAGCCCGGGCATTTCGCTGATGCAGGAATCGATCTCTTATATGGCGGGCGCGCAGCTGCCGGTGGTGTTACTAAATATCATGCGCGGCGGACCCGGACTTGGCGGTATTCTTCCCGCGCAATCGGACTACTTCCAGGCGACCAAAGGCGGCGGACATGGCGACTATCGCCTGCTCGTTCTCGCTCCTTCCACCATTCAGGAAGCGGTCGACCTGACCATGCAGGCATTCCATCTCGCCGACAAATACCGCAACCCGGTGATGATCATCGGCGACGGAATGATCGGCCAGATGATGGAGCCGGTTGAGTTCCCGGAGACATTCACCGAAGAACCGCTGCCCGAAAAGACCTGGGCCGCGACCGGCGCGCAGGGACGACGTCCGCTCGTCGTCAAGTCGCTTTTCCTCGATCCTATCGCTCTCGAGAAGAACAACATCGTCCTGCACGAGAAATACGAGATCATGAAGCGGGATGAGGTTCGCTACGAATGCTACAAGACCTCACCGAAAAACAAGATATTGCTGGTCGCGTACGGGACAATGGCTCGAATCTGCCAGACGGTCATTGATGAACTGGAGCCGCAGGGGATATCGATCGGCCTCTTCCGCCCCATCACCTGCTTCCCCTTCCCTGAGAAGCAGCTTTATGACGAGGCAACCAAACCGAATATCGAGACGGTGTTGACCGTTGAGATGAGTATGGGACAGATGGTGGAGGATGTTGAACGCGTGGTTGCCAGACAGAAACCGGTGAAATTCTTCGGCCGGACCGGCGGAATTGTCCCATCGCCTGAAGAAGTGATCGACCAGATAAAGCAATTGCTGGCCGCGGCGCCGGCGAAAGCGAAGGCATGACCCTATGCATACGCTAACTACGACATTTGCACGACCGGACGCGCTCCAGGATGTAGTGACTCACTACTGCCCCGGATGTACGCACGGTGTGATCCATAGATTGGTGGCCGAGGTTCTCGACGAACTCGGCGTGCGCGAACGAACGGTCGGAGTTGCTCCGGTCGGTTGCTCGGTACTCGCGTACAATTACTTCAATACCGATTTTCTTGAGTCACCCCATGGCCGCGCCCCCGCGCTGGCGACGGGGTTCAAGCGCATTCGACCGGACATGATCGTTTTCACCTATCAAGGCGACGGCGATCTGGCATCGATCGGTATGAGTGAGATCATTCATGCCGCGAACCGCGGTGAGAAGTTCACCACCATCTTCGTGAACAATGCAATCTATGGTATGACCGGCGGTCAAATGGCGCCGACCACACTTTCCGGCCAGGTTGCCACGACCTGCCCGATGGGGCGCGATACGGCTAAGACCGGTATGCCGATCCGGATGTGCGAACTCCTCTCGGGATTGGTCACACCGGCCTACCTGGAGCGAGTGGCGGTCCATAATCCGCAACAGATCATTCGAACCAAGAAGGCGATTCGACGGGCTTTCCAGTACCAGATCGAGAACAAATGCTTCTCGCTGGTCGAGGTCCTCTCCACCTGTCCGACCAACTGGGGAAAAACTCCGGCTGAAGCGACCAATTGGGTGGAAGCGAATCTGAAGAGCTACTTCCCGCTCGGTGTCTACAAAACTCCGGAGGGGACGAAATGAAGCAATACGAAGTCACTATGGCCGGCTTCGGCGGTCAGGGCGTGATGGTTGCCGGTCAGCTACTCGCTTATAGCGGCATCAAGGAAGGAAAAAACGTTGTCTGGCTACCGTCGTACGGGCCGGAGATGCGCGGCGGAACCGCCTATTGCACGGTGGTGATAAGCGATGTCCGTATCGGTTCGCCGATCATCAACAACCCGACCGCCTGCTGCGTGTTCAATCGCCCCTCATTTGACAAGTTCTCCCCTCGTGTGAAGCCGGGCGGACTGTTGATCGTTAATTCGTCGCTGATCAATGTCAGCAGCGACCGAACAGATATCAAACAGATCCTCATCCCCGCAAACCAGATGGCGTTGCAGGGGGGCTCGGTCAAGTCAACTAATGTCGCGGTGCTCGGCTGTTTTGTTGCCGCGACCGGTATTGTCGAGCACAAGACCGTGCTCAAAGTGCTGGAAGAAAAGCTTGGCTCCAAGAAAGATCTTCTCGAGACCAATATGCAAGTATTCGAAGCCGGCTATCAGCTTGGATTGGCGGCCATCGCCGAAAGGAGCCATGCGTGAGCACTCCCTCGGTCAGCCATGATTTCTCCAAACTTCCGGAACTGATCGCGCGCCATCCGCAAGAGCCGGGCTCTATCATCATGATCCTGCAGGAGATCCAGAAGGAATATCATTATCTTCCCTGCGAGGCGCTGAAAGCAACCGCGACAGCGCTGGATGTTCCGCTCTCCAAAGTCTTTTCGGTCGCCACCTTTTATAACGCCTTTTCGCTGGTGCCGAAAGGAAAGCGCATTGTCCGCATCTGCACCGGTACTGCCTGCCACATACGCGGCGCGGCGCTGATTCAAGATCAGATAGAAAATCACCTCGGCATCAAGGCCGGGCAGACTACCTCGGACATGGAGTTCTCCATTGAAGTTGTCGCCTGCGTAGGCGCATGCGCCATGGCTCCGGTGGTGATCGTGAACGAGAAATATCACGGCGGCGTGAAAGTCAACACCGCCAAAAAACTCCTGAAGGAAGGTTGATATGTGTATCATCGCCAGTCCTCAGGAACTGAAGAAACGCCACGTTGAACTTGCCGCCCAGCAGGAGCGGATCCCCCAGAAGGTGATCGTCTGCTGCGGCACCGGCTGTCTCGCCAATGGCGCAAAGGCGATCGTGGATGCCTTCCACGCTCATCTGGCCGAGAAAAATATCAAGGATTTCACGGTCGAGGCGGTCAAGGAAACCGGCTGTCACGGCTTCTGCGAACAGGGCCCGCTCGTGGTGATCGAACCGCAGGGGACGTTCTACACGCATGTTAAGCCGAAAGATGTGGCGAATATCGTCGACAAAACTATCGTGGCCGGCGAAATACTCTCCCCGCTCCTCTACAAGGATCCGGTGACGGAACATCGTATCGAGAAGTACCACGATGTCAATTTCTTCGCGCATCAGTCGAGAATCGCCCTGCGCAATCTCGGCAAGATAGCCGCAAACGACATCCGCGAATATATCGCGGTCGAAGGCTACCAGGCGCTCGCGAAAGTGCTGACCACGATGACCCCGGATGACGTAATCAAGGAGATCACCAAATCCGGTTTGCGCGGTCGTGGCGGCGGCGGCTTCCCCGCCGGCAAAAAATGGCGGACCTGCCGCGATGTTAAGTCTGATGTCCACTACGTCATCTGTAATGGTGACGAGGGCGACCCCGGTGCTTTCATGGATCGCTCCATCATGGAAGGCGACCCGCATTCCGTGCTGGAAGGGATGATGATCTGCGCCTACGCTATCGGCGCCAAACAAGGGTATATCTACGTCCGCGAGGAGTATCCGCTGGCGGTCGTTCATCTGCAAAAAGCGATCGATGACTGCGAGGCGAACGGCATTCTCGGTGACAATATTCTGGGGACCGACTTCTCATTCAGGATCCGGATCAATCGCGGCGCGGGAGCGTTTGTCTGCGGCGAATCCTCCGCCCTGATGCGCTCTGTTGCCGGCGAGGTCGGCGAACCACGCGCGAAATATATCCGTTCGGTCGTCAAAGGTCTGCATGACCAGCCGACCGTGCTCAATAATGTTGAGACATTTGCCAATGTCCCGATCATTATGCTCAAGGGCGCTGACTGGTACACTTCTATCGGCTGCAAAAACAACAGCGGCACCAAGGCATTTTCGCTGGTCGGCAAGGTTCGCAATACCGGTTTGATCGAGGTAGCGATGGGGACTACGCTACGCACGATCATTTACGAAATTGGCGGTGGTATTCTGGAAAACCGTCCATTTAAGGCGGTCCAGACCGGCGGCCCATCGGGCGGATGCCTGCCGGAATCGATGCTGGATCTTCCCGTCGATTTCGACTCGCTGACCCAGGCCGGCTCGATGATGGGTTCGGGCGGGATGATCGTGATGGATGACAAGACCTGCATGGTCGATGTCGCCCGATACTTCCTCTCGTTCCTGGTCTCTGAATCGTGCGGCAAATGTGTACCCTGCCGCGAGGGACTGTATCAACTTCACGAGCTGACTCTTAAGATATGCAATGGTGAAGGAACCGAGGCGGACCTTGACAGGATGGAGAAGCTTTCAGATTCCATCATTGTCGGCTCTCTCTGTGGACTCGGCAAGTCGGGCCCCAATCCGTTCCTGTCGACCATCAAATATTTCCGTGATGAGTATCTCGCCCATATCCGGGAGAAACGCTGCCCGGCCGGGGTCTGCAAATCGCTCATCACCTACACCGTGCTCGAGGACAAGTGCACCGGCTGCGTCGCCTGTATCACCGCCTGTGCCTATAACGCCATCACCGGCGAAAAGAAAAAACCGCACTTCATCCACCAGGATAAATGTGAGAAGTGTGGCGCCTGCGTGGCGGTCTGCAAGTACGACGCGATCGAGGTCAAATGACTATGAAAACTGTGACGATAACCGTCAACGGCAAGCTGGTCCGCGCGACCGAAGGAGAGTACCTGCTCAAGGTGCTCCGTCGGGAAGGGATCGATGTCCCTTCGCTCTGCCAGCATGACGCTGTCGAACCATACGGCGGCTGCCGCGTCTGCATGGTGGAGATCACCAAAGCGGACTGGAATGGCTGGTCAGATATGGTGACATCCTGCCTCTACCCCGTCGCCGAGGGTTTGATCGTACAGACCCACTCGACGCGTGTGATAGAGCTTCGCAAAACGATCATCGACCTGATGTTAGCCCGTAATCCGCAAACACCCCTGATCCAACAGCTCGCAGCGGATTACGGCATAAACTCGACCAGCTTCCAGCCGGTCCCGGAGCCAAATGACTGCATCCTCTGCAGCATCTGCACCCGCATCTGCGATACGATGGGGTTCCATGCCATTTCGACCGTGAATCGAGGCCATGGCAAAGAGATCGCCCCGCCCCTTGGCGAAGCCCCTGACGCCTGTGTCGGGTGTCTCGCCTGCGCGCTCAACTGTCCGACCAACTACATCAAGTTCTCGGACACCGGCAAGACCCGGACGATCTGGAAAAAGCAGTTCGAGGTGGTCACCGACAAGCGGACCGGCGCGCCGACCATCACCCGTGAGTTCGCCGAATATTTGGTGAAACACCGGAATATCCCGGCTGACTATTTCGACCTGAATGACGAGTCGCATCGCAAGGAGACCGCCACCAATCTCGGTGGCATAGTCGCCTGGAGTCGGGAGGATGTGAAATGAAGCACCGTTTCCTGGTCAATCCAAACCTCTGCACCGGGTGCAGAACGTGCGAACTCGCCTGTTCCTTCACTCATCAGGTCAACGGCAAACCCGGCCGGAGCAGGATCTATCCCCTTCCCGGTGGATTGAAGGATCTGTATGTACCGGTCGTCTGTTTCCAGTGTGAGGACCCGGCCTGTGTGAAGTCGTGTCTGGTGAATGCCATAACCATGAATCCGACCACCGGAGCCTATGAAATAGATCCAAAGGTTTGTGTCCGCTGCATGGGATGTGTGGCGGCTTGCCCGTTTGGATGCTCGCTGCACGACAAAGTACACGACCTCGTCATCAAGTGTGATCTGTGCGGTGGTGATCCGGTCTGTGCCCACTTCTGCCCGACCAAGGCGCTCGAGTGGAAAGAAATCGTGCTGCCTCAAGCCAAGTTAAAATCGGCGGTCTAAAGCCGCTGAATACTATTCAACTCGCCGGCGGGGTTTGAGACCCCGCCGTTTTCGTTCACATTTTCGCTTCCGATCTTGTATCTTTATGTGCATGTCGACCAGAGTATATATCGAACTAGGTTTGAAGAATGTGGAGAGGAAATGACTGAGAACGAAGTAGCTGATTCGCTATCTCCAAACGGATCCGTAGCGAATAAGACAGGGTCGTATCCAAAATACCTTCTCCCCCTGCTGATAGTATTGACGGCCCTGGCACTGATCAATCTTCTGATTTCACTAGCGATACTGAAGAGTAGTGGAGCGCCGGATTTGCCTGCCTCACTTGATTCTGAGATCGCGCGTGAGAACCTCGGGAGTTTCTTCCGTCAGGCATACAATAGCAGGGACAATGATAAGCTGTACAATTGGTTTGACCCGCTAGTGCGTGTCAAATTTGACCCACAACAGTTCGGTCGCCAGATGGCCGAACTTCACGATCTATTCCCGGATATCCGAGCACTACATTTTGGCAGCTATGAGTGCTCCGAACTGCCGAGCGGCGTCAAGAGCTGCAGGCTTTACTTTGATGGCAAGACCAGTGAAGGCAAGGGGGTACTGCTCACGATCTTCGTGCAGTCACAAAGTTCGGAAAAGTACAGGATCCAGGGCTTCACTCTGACCTCTCAGCAGTAAAGCATTAGCAGAAATAATCGGCCGCCAGGGTGACCTGGCGGCCGGCTATCGAGTGTTCTCTTTGTTCTAATAGCGCCGCGTCATCTGAGACTGAACAGATAGGTCATGGTCATCTTGATATCCGGGATATCGCCGAACCCGGCACGCAGACCGAGATTGAACGAATCACCCCGACGGTTCGGCAATTTGACACCTGTCACGAACGAAAGCCCCGCCTCGCTGTCGCTGTCAAAGCGATCTGACGAGTAGAAGGCCAGGGTCGGTCCGGCGCCGACATAAAATGCCACACGCGTGTTGCGCGGCACGAAATCATACGTCACATCGAAGTTCATCGTGATCGTATTGATGTCATCGCCGAACCCGAAGTCGAGGCTCGGACTCAGAAAGACCGGCGCGGTGCTCATCCGAAATGTCCCCTGTCCACCCACCAGGAATTGATCCGGATCAGACCCAAACCCCATATATGGACCCATTCCATTCCGCGACGTGACTGATTGTGCATCGGCGCTGCGGGCGGTCAGACACGCCAACAGGGCGAAGCAAGCAACGATGTTCGCTCCAAACTTCATACCTTCCTCCTTGTGCAAAGGCGGTTCTCACAGGCCCGGACTATTTGGGAATCAGCTCAGTTACTAAGTGCTCGCGACAACAGCCGATCGGCTGCCAATTACTCCTTATACACATCGGCCCATTCGGACGCCGACCTTTGCGAAATTCCACGGCCCGCCTAACTCGTTGGTATGCAGCGTTATAACATATTCGACATGCAGGAATCGCGAGGTTTTGGCGCCCCTTTGACCTAAATCAAAGACTTTGCCGCTCCGTTATCCGATCATTTCACCAACGTTACGATTCAGGAGATTCAGATGACACCATACATGAAGCGGTTCATTTACGCCTCGGTTCTTTATCTTGCGATAGGTTCGTTGCTCGCGATGTTCAGTTCGTTGCCGAGCCTTGCCTATTTCGCCAAATACGCGCACACCCATTTCAATCTCGCCGGATTCATGGCGATGATGGTCTTCGGCATCGGCTACTTTATCCTGCCGCGCTTCAATGGCGCGGATATCCGCTTCCCCGGATGGATCGCGGTTCATTTCTGGCTGGGAAACATCAGTCTTGTCGGGATGGTGCTGACCAAAGGGTTAGCGCTGCAACTTGACAGCAAGCCGCTGGAGATCGGGTTCGACATCTTTGCCACCGCACAACTAGTCTCGATTTTTATGTTCGTCATCAATATCTGGGCGACGCTCCGCCAGAAACCGGCTCCAGCCCTGCAGCCAAATCCAGTTACGCAGAAGCAGGCAGAGCCACAGGTCGTGAACGTCGCGCCGCCGACCCGTACCTCTCCTCCACAGGCACAACCTGTCGCCACAATCACTGTCTCTCAGCATTCCCGAGTGGCAGATCTGGTTGACCTCGTCCCGACGGTGAAAGATCTGCTGATCTCCAAGGGGCTTTCGTCACTTGCGATGCCCGGGCATATCGACAAAGTTCGCATGATGGGTGTCACCGTCGGCATGGCCTGTCGCAATCACGGTCTTGACCTGGACGGCATGGTGGAAGCGCTTGAACAGCACCTTGCCGCCAACGGCGTCAAAGTTGCGGGAAGTTCCGCGCCGCAGGTCGATGGCTCATCGATGATCGGTGAGGTTTTGCAGGAGTATCCCGAAGCGCGCGAGGTCTTCCAACGCTATTTCGGTTCCGGCTGCTTTGACTGTCCGGGGCAGGCGTTTGAATCAGTCAGTATGGCGTGCAAAATGCACGGCGTGGATGAACAGAGATTCCTGAATGAATTGGCCGCGGCTGTGCGCTGAAGTTGATAGAAGAAACCTCGCGCTTAGTGGCGCGAGGTCGACATCACGACGAGATTGACTATCTCTAAGAGCCGTTCGCACGAGAACGGCTTTTTGATGAACATATCACCGCCGGCCTTGAACGACCGACCCATATCATCATTGCGATCTTTGCCGGTGAGGAAAATGATCGGCACAGAAGCGAGCGCCGGATCCTGCTTTATCTCCTGACAAATGGCATAGCCATCGATATCAGGCATCATGATATCGAGGATGACGACATCCGGCTTGAACTCTTTGGCCTTGCTGATCGCCTGACGCGAGTGATTCTCGACCGTTACCGTATAGCCGGCTTCAGCCAGGAATGTCTCGACAATATCAGTGATCTCGGGCTCGTCATCGACGACAAGCACCTTGGCGGTCTGTATCTTTATCTTGTACGACATGCTAGCGGACCGTCCTTGTCAGTTTCTGCATGTAAATAGTATCGGCAATTACCCCGGTATGGTTTAGCCCCAATACGTGAGGCTAACTGACCGCCAGTGCTACCAGATCCCGCAGTTGCTGGGCGGTAAACGGCTTGCGCATGAAGGTCAGCCCCCCGGAACAGAATGCCCGCCCACCATCCTCACTGGCGGAACGACCGGTCAGGAAGATGACCGGCGTGTCTGCAAGGCTGGGTGACGCCTTGATCTGCTTGGTAGCTTCGTACCCATCCATATCCGGCATCGATATATCCATCAGAATCAGGTTTGGGCGCTCCTGCTCTGCCATATGGACACCGACTGTCCCGCTGTTGGCGACCGAAACAACATATCCATCCTTGCCGAGGATCGCCGCGATCAGGCCCCCTATAGCCGGGTCATCATCCACCACCAGGATCTTCGCTTTCGAACCGGCAGCACCGCTCATTTCCTCATCCCCCTTGTCTTAAAGTATATTTCCATAGCCCGTACCTATTAATGTCGACAGGGGCGCGGAAATCTTGCAGAGATTCCGCTTTATTTTCTTCCCCAACAGCGGCTTGGGCGGTTTCGAGGCTGCCGGGTCTTTTTCATTGCCAGAGGGGTGGCAGACGGGTATTCTTCGCCCTATGCAATCGGAGAAAGACGATATCCATGTGGTCACCCGTAACCGTAAGGCCCGCCACGAGTACGAGATAGTCGACACCTACGAGGCCGGCATCGAACTCCGCGGCTCCGAGGTGAAGTCCATTCGTGATGGCAAGGTCAGCCTGAACGAGGCCTATGCTGTTGTCCAGAATGGACAGGTGATGTTGCTCTCCATGCATATTAACCCGTACAAAATGGCGACCCACCAGGAGATCGACCCGCTCCGCCCTCGTCGACTGCTGCTCCACAAGAAAGAAATTCGCAAGCTCTTCGCCCGCACCGAACAAAAGGGAATGACCCTCGTGCCGCTCTCCATCTACTTCAAGGGAAAGCACGCCAAAATAGAACTTGGTCTGGGAATCGGACGTAAAAAGTACGACAAGCGCGAGGCGATCGCCGAAGCTGAGGCGAAACGCCGTATCAATCGCGCCACCCATAGGGAAATGAAACGACCGGAACGATAATGCTATCTCGCTCACGCCTGACCTTTCTGCTTCTCTCGCTATTCATCGCAGTTTTCATGGCGACATCCCTCTCCGCCAAAGTCAGGATCGCGGCATCCGGAGGCGAACGGGAGATAACGTCATATACGCATGACGGAGTTGAATTTCTTTCACTCGTGGCGCTCTCGCGCGTCGTGTCAGGCGTGGTTGACTGGGAGATCCCGGGACACGAAGTCAGTTACATCGTCGGTTCAAATCGATTCTCATTCGTCATCGGCTCCCCGTACTTCCGGCTGAATGACTCGCTTTTCAATCTGGTCTACCCGAGCGAGTACAAAGAGGGAGATATCTATCTCCCCGCCGAGACCTTTCTCCCCTTTGTCGATCGCATCTCGTCGGATCGCATCCAGTTCGACAAAAAGGGTGCGATTGTCAACTCCGAAAAGGGGAAATACAATATCACGGATATCGATTTCTCCGCCAAGGCCAACGGCCTGCTTATCGAAATCACTCTGACCGACCCTCTCGCCTACTCGGTCTTTGTCACCGAAGGAAACTGGATCAATGTTTCGATCCGGAACGGCAAGCTGAATATCGGGAGGATAGAGTCGCGTCTCGATCCGCGATTACTGGTCAAGTTGCAGGCGATCCAGGAAGATGGCGTCGCGCAGATATCATTTCAGGTGAGGCAGGCTCTGCAGAAAGTCAAAACAACACACCACAAATTGGTGCAGGATCCGACCCGAATTCAGATAGCGGTTCCCGACGTAACGTTTCAAATAGACTCCTCGGCCACGCCGGTCTCATCGAAGCAGAACTCGGTCGCTACGATAGACAACACGATCGATGTCATAGTTGTTGATGCCGGTCACGGCGGCAAAGACTACGGGGCGATCGGCCCGGATAAAACTCGCGAGAAGGATGTCGCCCTGGCGATCGCGCGCCAACTCGCCGACATGATTCGTGCCGATGGCCGCTTCAAGGTCATCATGACCCGCAACAGCGACACTTATCTGACCCTGCAGGAGCGCGCGGATATCGCCAACAAAGCCGGTGCGGACCTGTTCATCTCGGTCCACGCGAATGCTTCCCCAAGCCGCAAAGCCAATGGTTGGAATGTCTTTTTCCTCGCCCCGGCCAAGAACGACTCCGCCCGCGCGGTCGAACAACTTGAAAACAGCTACTTTGTCCGCGAAATGCAGTCATCCGGCGACACCGCGAGTGAAGAAGAATCTTCAGAAGAAAATACCGATACCGGACTTTCACCCGAGGATCCCATTATGGGTATCCTTAACGATATGCTGATGACCGAATTTCAGGCTGAGTCGCACGAGTTCGCTCTCATGATCGATCGTCAGTTCCGCAAGACGCTGGAAACCCCGGCGCGCGGAGTCGACCAGGCGGGCTTTTTCGTCCTCAACAAGGTCTTCACCCCGTCGGTCCTGATCGAGTCCGCCTTCATTTCGAATCGTACCGAGGTCAAACTGCTGAAGAGCGCGGCATATCAGAAGAAAGTGGCCTCGGGCATTTATGAGGCGATCAAGGAATTCGCGGACAAGTACAACGTTCCCGCAACCGAAGAGTAGGTGATATGGAACTCCCCATTGGCGTATTCGACTCCGGTGTCGGCGGCCTGACGGTCGCGCGAGAGCTCTTCAAGATCCTTCCGCATGAGGATGTCATCTACTTTGGTGATGTCGGCCGCGCCCCGTACGGTGGTCGTTCCAAAGAGATCATAACCCAGTTCACGCATCAGGATGTCGCTTTCCTGACCGAGCACCATGTGAAGTTCATCATCTGTGCCTGTAATACCGCGTCCGCGGTCGCGCTTGACGATGTCCGCAAGCAGCATGATGTCCAGATGATCGGCGTGATCGAACCGGGCGCCAAAGCCGCGATTGCCCGAACACAGTCCGGTCGGGTTGGCGTTATCGGTACGGTTGCCACGATCAGTTCCAATTCGTACGCGCGGACAATTCACGATATTGACCCCAAGATAAAGGTCTTCTCCCTCGCCTGTCCGCTGTTCGTGCCGCTGGTCGAAGAAGGGTATATCAACAAAGAGGCGACGTATCTTATCGCCCGGGATTACCTGAAGACGATGAAGGATGTTGATGTCGACACCCTCATTCTCGGTTGCACGCACTATCCGCTCCTGAAGCACGTTATAGCTGATGTCATGGGAGACAAGGTGATGCTCATCGACTCCGGCGAAGAGACTGCCCGGGTGGCGCGAGAACTGATGGCCGGTGAACAGATGCTGAACGCCGCCACAACAAAAGGACAGAATATCCCCGGCGAGCATAAGTTTTTTGTGTCCGATGTCCCGGAGAAGTTTTCCTCCGTCGCCACCCGTTTTCTGGGTGAAGTAGTTGATAACATCACGCGCGTGGATATCAGCAGATACTAAAGTGAATTCGAAGTAGCATGCAACTCGTTCTCGCCACCAACAACCGCGACAAGGTCAAAGAGATAAAGCACCTCCTGGAGGAGCTTCCGGTCACCATTCTGACGGCCGATGATTTCCTCGAGTTTCCCGACCCCGAAGAGACCGGCTCGACGTTGGTCGAGAACGCCGTTCTGAAAGCGCGCGCGATTTCCGAGTTCTGTGAACTTCCGGCTCTGGCCGATGACTCCGGCCTTGAGGTCGATGCCCTCAATGGCGCGCCGGGCGTCTATTCGTCGCGCTACGCCGGCGAGAATGTCACCTACAAAGACAATTACACCAAATTGCTGTTGGAAATGGCCGGTGTCCTGCAGGAGAAACGGACCGCCCGCTTCCGCTGTGTGATCGCTATTGTCTGGGAAGATGGCTCTGTAGAGACCGTTGAAGGCGTGGCTGAGGGATATATCACCACTACGGTCGAAGGAGATCGCGGTTTCGGCTACGATCCTGTCTTTTTCTATCCCCCGCTCGGCAAGCGATTCTCCGAAATGACACTCGACGAAAAGAACCAGGTCTCGCACCGCGGCAAGGCATTGCAGGCGGCCCGCAATCTGCTCATCGCTCGACTCAATCGTAAACTCTAGTTGTTCGCCAATCTATAAAGCGTGGTCGGCGGGAACGCGTCGATATCGTCGCCGTATTTCTTCAGCACCGGCCGCATTTGCTCGGCGGTCGCGGTGATAAGATAACCGGACTCCATCACGAGGAACGGCGCCGTGATCTCCTCTTCATCGATCATCTCCGCGTACCATTCGCTGTTCAGGAACCCGAGTTGCATGCTGTCCTGATACATCGAGATTCGCGCGACCAGGTGTTCCTGCAGGAAAAGATCGCTGTTCAACGCGTCTTCTGAGTAGGTTGGTACCTGGACGACATCGAGAAAAGTCAGCTTGTCGATTACGAACGCATGAACCTCGTACTCTTTGACCGTATCACCCTGATGATACAGCACCTGGTATCCGTTCGAATCGCCGGTGATGGTGTAATAGATGCTGCTGTCGTCCTCGCTCGCCTCATACCACTCCCCGACAATCGTCGGGATCTCAATCTCATCGAACGATGTGTAGAATGGCAGGAGCGAGGGTTGACACGAACAGAGAACCAGCGCGAGACAAAGTGCGAGCGGAATGGTCGATGCACGCATCGGATACCTCCCAGTATCTGTCATGAATGGCGCGTACCTGCGCCGACAACATCTATATACAGCGGCCAAAGCCGCCCAGTGTGCGTGCACTAATGACTGTCTTCCAGTAAGATACATCATCGCGGGAAGTGCGCAACCCCCACTCCGGGCAATCGAGACAAATTTCCTCGTAAAACCACTGGACGACTCCACTCTCTTCACCGCATATTCTCCCACCATATCGACTGACAGGAACTACCATGAATTACTACCACATCTGGGTCAACCTCGTTGACAGCCACAAGGATATCGAGTTTTGCGACAATGTGCACGCCTATCTCGGCGCACTCAAACAGAAACAACTCATTGAGGGCTTCTCAGTCGCCCGCCGGAAATTCGGCTTTGGCCCGGCGGAACTGGGTGAATTCCATATCGTGATCGAAGTTCGCGATCTGGCTCAACTGGAGTCAACCTTCTCTGTGGTGGCTCGCCGCGCGGGTGATATCGAAGATCTCCATCGCAAAGTCTATTCGGCGGTAACCGATTTCAGGTCCGCGCTGTATCGCGATTTCCCCGACCCGGAGCGCGTCCGATGAATTACCTCCATATCTGGGCCGACCTAAGGGATTCCCACAAAGATCTCGAATTCTGTGCCGCAGTCAATGCTTACCTCGGCAATCTCAAGACCAAAGGCCTGATACAGTATTTCACACTTACCCGTCGAAAATTTGGATTTGGGCCATCCGAGTTGGGCGAATTTCATATCGTCGTCGCCGCCCGGGATCTGGCCCAACTGGATGCCGCCTTTGGCATGGTCGCCAGTCGATCAGGTGAGATCGAGCAGCTTCATATCCCCGTTTATGCCGCCTGCAGCCGGACGCAGGCCGCTCTCTACCGCGATTTCCCCGACCCGGAACGTGTGCGATAGCCACACACCCTTGTCGCATCCCTGTTGCAGAAAAATTGAGCAACGCCTATATTGATTGTGGACATTCGTGACCACGTCGAGGAGGACGTATGGCTCGCACATTCCAGGTTCCGTCCACCACCATCTCGCACGCCGCTCATCTCATCCTCGCCATGCATGATGAACATCGCGCCGATTTCGAGCGCCTCACTGGCATGTCCCGCCTGGTATTCGAGCAACAGGACTGGAAAGAGCGTCAGCGTATCGCCACCATGCGCCTCGACCTCTATGAGAATTCACTCACCCTCGCGGAGAGGATGCTCGGCCAGTGCCTCGGCGAGGCACTCCATGACCGCCGTGTCTGGAAACAGATCAAATCCCAGTATCGCGCCGCCATTCGCGGACGTTACGACCGTGATCTGGCCGAAACGTACTACAACTCCACCACGCGCAAGATCCTTCAGACGGTCGGTATCGACCGCGATATTGAATTCTTCAGCATCAAACCTCCGGGGTTCAAACGCTTCCCGGTCAAGAAAGTCTATCGCACATATCATGTCACCGGTCCGACCGAGCGGGTCGTGGCCGAGATGCTCCGCCAATTCGGATTCGAGACCTCATTTCGCGACCTGGCGTTCGATGCCGCCATGGTGGCGCAGGAGATCAATCTCCGCGTCTGGCCGATCCTCCACTACAGCGCCGGATTTGATGTCGATATGGTGATGGCGCCATTCTTTCGCAATAAGGTCGCTTACCTGGTCGGGCGGATCAGGGCGGACAACCAGATCCTTCCGCTCATCCTCCCGCTCTATAATAGTCTTGATGGCATCTATGTCGATACGGCACTTCTCGAGGAAGCCGATGCCAGCATTGTCTTCAGCTTTGCGTTCAGCTATTTCCACGTCCAGGTGAAGTGGCACCATGAATTGCTGGAGTTCCTCCGCTCGATCCTGCCATCCAAGCCGCTTTCCGATCTCTACTTCTCGCTCGGATACACCAAACATGGAAAGACCGAGTTCTATCGGATGCTACATGGTTTTGTGCATGAATCACGCGAGAAGTTCATGATCGCCCCCGGCAAAGAAGGCGCGGTGATGATCGGCTTCACCATGCCGGACTTCGGCTATGTGTTTAAAGTTATCAAAGATCGCCCCTGTTTCCTGCGGAGCGATGAAACGACCAGCAAACGGACCACGCGCGAGGAGATCGTCAAACAGTACGCGTTTGTCTGTCACCGGGATCGTGTCGGACGGTTGGTCGATACGCAGGAGTTCGAGAATCTCCGCTTCAAGCGCAAACGTTTCTCCGCCGACCTGCTCAAGGAGTTTGTCACCGCGGCGACCGGCTCGGTCACTGTCGAGCGTGAATATGTGGTGATACATCATCTTTATCTCCAGCGCAAAGTGACTCCATTGCCAATGTACCTGATGCAGGAGTTGGATGCAGAATTGATCCGACGTGTGGTGATAGACTTTGGCTATTTTCTGAAAGATCTCGCCTCGATCGGCATTTTCCCTTCCGACCTGTTCAATATCTGGAACTACGGCGTCACCCGTCGTGGACGCGTAGTGTTGTTCGACTACGACGATGTCTGCCCTCTCGAGCAGGTCAATTTCCGCCACAAACCGGCGCCAAAGAATGAACTGGAGGAGCTGGAGGTCGACGAAGACCGCATCGCCGCTATGCCGAATGACTTCTTCCTCGATGAGACCGAGCGTTATTCCGGCATCCCGTTTCCGTTAAAAGGAATATTCCGGCGTGTGCACGGCGACCTCTATACGGCTGACTTTTGGAAGGAGATGAAACGTCGGGTCAAACGCGGAGAACTGGCGGACATCACTCCCTACGACCGCCGCAAGAAGTTTGAGAATCGACTGCTGACTGTGTGATGGCCTACTCTCGCGGCTGATCGATCCGCTTGTCGGGATCAAGCCCTTCGTACGCCGAGGACTTCTGGCGAGGTGAGTAATACGGTGCCTGAGATTCCGTCTGCCCGACTGATGGATTCTTCCGTCCGATACCGAACAACCCCCTGATAGTGCCGGCGATCCCGCTCCCGATCGCCGCAATCGCTCCACCGACAGTCACCGCCAGGAGCATGACGATGGCGATGATGATCACGAAGATAATGACAAACGCCGCCAGAAGTTTGTTCTTCGGCGTCATGCGGGAAGTAAAGACTCTGAAATTCGCGTGTTGCATATATCTAAATACTGAAATTGCGGAGGAATATTCAAAGTTCCGTCAAACGGCCCGCTCATCTCCCCGGTCGTTTGATCTTTTTGGCAATGGCATCGGCCAACTTGCCGGGCTTTTTTGCGTCGAGCACAGTCAACTGCCAGATGCCACGCCCTGATGTATCGTAGAAATTGACTATCGCCGTGTGGCTCTTAGATTTCATCTTGGTCGTGCGTGCTTCCCGATGCGGTGTGTTACTGGAGCCATCCGGTGCCTCCCTTTCGTGCAGTACCAACTCCTCCGCGGTCTGTGAGTAGTGGATTTCGAATCCTTTGAGTTGAATGACTATGTATCCGTGCTCCGGGAAATTCTCTGACAGGTCGATCTTGTGTTTACTGACCAAGCGGTCCTTTACTTGCTCCAAATACTTCTGAATGTCGACCGGATATGTCTGTCGTACGCTGCCCGAGTAGACGATCGCAGCAGAATCTCCACCCGGTTCACTCGCCTGAGAAGCGATCTCGACTGTCCATCTCGGTATTTCCATCAGCGCGATCGGGGTACCGGCAGTTTCAGTCCTCTGTTCCCTGCTCACGGAACAACTGATCAGAAGAAGTAGGCAGAAACTTCCGCCTGCGATGCAGATTCCACGGAGCATAGAAAACATGATAATCCCTCCAATCGTTGCGCGGCAGACGTCCACGTCTGCCCGAAACCTACAACACCGCCTTCACCGCCAGCCCGATCAAGATCAGTCCCCCGATTATCCCCGCCACTTTCCCGAATCTAGCCCCCACCTGTCTCCCCGATGCCAGACCAACAATCGTCATCACCGCGGCCACCACACCGATGATCAGCGACGGCTGCAATATCTCCACGCCGATCAAGGCGAGCGATAACCCCGCGGCCAGAGCGTCGATGGAGGTCGCGAACATCAGCACCAGCAAACTCGCGCCGCGTGTGGGATCCCCCTTCCAAGACCGTTCTTCAGGTCTGCTCTGCTCCCAGATGAGTCGCACGCCGATGATCAGCAGCACAACCGCAGCGATCCAATTGCCAAGTGATCCGACATACTTGTATATCTGCTCACCCGCCAGCCAGCCGACGATCGGCATCCCGAATTGGGCAAAACCGAAGTGCCAGGAGAGCCGGAAAACCACCCATCGATCGATCTTTCCGAGCTTAATTCCAACTGCCGCGGCGACCGCAAAGGCATCCAGCGCGAGCGCAAACGCGAGGGCGAGCATATCATGGAGGTGCATAGTCGGTAAACGATTGTCCTTCAAGCCAATAGATTCTCAGGCAGAATACTCTTCGGCGCTCCAAACCGCAAGTCTGAACGCTCGTTAGACCAATTTTATGCATCCCTCTTTTCAGAGGAACCAATATCTGAAAGTGGAGTTAAAAATGATAGTTTACAGAACCGTACAGATTAGGTATTATTGGACGGTTATAACGGAGTATTAAAACCTTAATTCGTTGTGAGACTATGAGAATATCAGCAGTTGAAGAGTATGGCCTGCGGTGCCTATTGGCCCTCGCGCGGGTTGGAACCTCCGGGCAATTATCGATCTCAGATATCGCTGAGGCCGAGGGACTCTCTGTCCCCTACGCCTCAAAGCTGTTGGCCATTTTGCGCCGGGCGGGGCTGGTCACTGCTGAGCGCGGACGCGGCGGCGGGTTCTCTATCGCGCGCGAACCGCAGGAGATCAACCTTTACGAAGTGATGACCGCACTCGGCGGGCCGCTTATTGATCCGCAGCATTGCCAGAAATACAATGGCCACGCGAAAGAGTGTGTGCATCTCGGCAAGTGCTCTATCTCCGATGTTCTCGGTGGAGTGGCCGGCTATGTGCAGTCATTCCTCGGCCAGACCACCCTCGGCGATCTGTTGACCTCGGAAAAGGCGAAGATGCTTCGCCTCAATCAGGATCACGTACGCATTGGCCAGGCGGCGCTGGAAGAAGAACTCAACCAGCCGGCCGGTCGGATCTTTCTGGAATAGTGAACAATTTTCGCGATTTGAAAGGATACATATTCAATGACTTCAAAGAAGCCGCTGTTCGAATGTGGCGACATACATGTTGAGGTGGACGGGAAACAGGTGGTCAACGGCGTTGCCCTGACCATCAACGCTGGCGAGGTACATGCCATCATGGGACCGAACGGCTCGGGCAAGTCCTCCCTCTCGAACGCCCTGATGGGGCATCCCAACTACCAGATCACCAGAGGCTGGGCCAAGCTGAATGGGGTTGATATTCTCGAGATGGAAGCGGACGAGCGCTCGCGCGCCGGACTTTTCCTCGCGTTCCAATATCCGCTCGCCATACCCGGCGTCACCGTGGCCAATTTCCTCCGCTCTGCCTTGCAGTCACATCGCGGCAAAGATGCTGATATGACCGATTTCAGAAAGCTGATGCGCGCGAAAATGGCCGAACTGGAGATCGATGAAGTTTTCGCCACCCGCTATTTGAACGAAGGGTTTTCCGGCGGTGAGAAGAAGCGCATCGAGATCTTGCAGATGTCCATTCTGAATCCAACAGTCGCGATCCTCGATGAAACCGACTCCGGCCTCGATATCGATGCCCTCAAGACGGTCGCCGAAGGGATAAACAAGTTTCACTCCGACAAGAACGGCATCCTGATGGTGACACACTACCAACGTCTGTTGAATTACGTCAAGCCGGACTACGTCCACGTCATGATGGCCGGCAAATTGGTCAAATCCGGCGGCCCGGAACTCGCGCTCAAGCTCGAGGATCAGGGGTACGACTGGGTCGAAGCCGAAGTCGCTCAGAAGGCAGGTGTATAAGTAATGTCTGAGCCGAATATTGATCAGCAAAAGCATGATCTCTCTTCGCTGAACAACGATTACGCGACCAAATACGGGTTCAGCGATCCGGTCGACTACTTCCACAAAGGAGCCAAAGGGCTCAATCACGAAGTGGTCGAGATGATCTCGCGCATGAAGAAAGAGCCGAAGTGGATGAATGAGATCCGCCACCAGGCGCTGGATACCTTCTACGCTAAGCCGATGCCGAAATGGGGCAATACCAAACTGCTCGGTGAGATCGACTTCGAGAACATCTACTACTTCATGAAGCCGATCGAGAACCAGCAAAAGAGCTGGGATGATGTCCCTGAGTATATCAAGAAGACCTTCGATCGCCTCGGTATCCCAGAAGCGGAAAAGAATTTCCTCGGCGGTGTCTCCGCGCAGTACGAATCAGAAGTGGTCTACCACTCGATGAAGGATGAATTGATCAAGCAGGGTATCCTCTTCTTTGACATGGATTCCGGATTGCGCAACTATCCTGAGATCGTGCAGAAGTACTTCGGCACCGTGATCCCGTCGACCGACAACAAGTTCGCCGCGCTGAATACGGCGGTCTGGTCGGGCGGTTCATTTATCTATGTCCCGCCGGGTGTCGACGTGAAGGTGCCGCTCCAGGCCTATTTCCGCATCAACGCTGAGAATATGGGGCAGTTTGAGCGGACGCTCATTATCGCCGACAAGGGCTCGCGTGTACATTACATCGAAGGATGTACCGCGCCGGTCTATTCGACCGACTCATTGCATTCCGCGGTAGTGGAGTTGATAGCTCTGGAAGGCTCCTATATTCGTTACACGACCATTCAGAACTGGTCGCGCAATATCTACAACCTGGTGACCAAGCGGGCGAACGCGCACGCCAAAGCGACAGTCGAGTGGGTCGACGGTAACCTCGGCTCCCGCCTGACCATGAAGTATCCGTGCATCAATCTGCTCGGCGAAGGCGCTCGCGGCGAGGTCCTCTCGGTCGCGTTTGCTGGAGTCGACCAGCATCAGGATGCCGGCGCAAAGGTGATCCATGCCGCGCCGAATACCTCGTCGCGCATCACTTCGAAATCGATCTCTAAGGATAACGGCCGCGCTTCATATCGCGGATTGGCGAAGGTCCACAAAAACGCCGTCAATTCCAAGATCTCGGTTGAGTGCGATGCCCTGTTGATCGGTCGCGATGCCCGCTCGGATACGTATCCGACGATGGAGATCGATGCCGACAAAGTACGCGTCGAGCACGAAGCGCGTGTCTCCAAGGTCGCCGAAGAGCAGCTTTTCTACCTCACCAGCCGTGGGCTGACTGAGGATGATGCCCGCCTGCTCATCGTCAACGGCTTCATGGAACCATTTACTAAAGAACTCCCGCTGGAGTACGCTGTGGAACTGAATCGTTTGATTCAGCTTGAAATGGAAGGTTCGGTCGGATAATGCAGATGACAGACACTGGACATACAATTCCCGAATTCGCTCCGGAACTGGAGCGCGGCCCGAAATGGCTTCGCGAATTGCGCCATTTCGCCCGTCAGAACTATAACGAGACCCCTATGCCGCCACGCGGGCTGCATCTCTGGCGTTACACAGACCCGACCAAGTTTTTGGTCGACCGTGACGGCGTGGCTGATACCGTGTTCGCCGATAATTATGACGCGGTTGAGCGGCTGGAGAAACAGCACCTCGCCGAAGGACATATCTCCTGCCTCGTCACCGATCTGGGTGGCCGTAAGGTGGATATCTTCGGCGCGGAGACGCTGACCACGCAGGGTATTATCGTCAAGCCCCTCTCCGAGGCGGTCGAGTCCCATCATGAACTGGTCTCGAAGTATCTCTACAACCTGATCGGCAGCAAAACCGGGAAGTTCGAAGCGCTCAATGGCGCACTCTGGAATGACGGTATCTTCATTTACGTGCCGGACGGGAAGTCGGTCGAACAACCGATGCACCTTCTGCGCGAAGCAGGGCTCGCCAATTCAGCGCAGTACCCTCGCCTGCTCGTGGTCGTTGGCAAAAACGCCGAGCTGACGCTTGTAGACGAATACGGCGGCGGCGCGGCAGATCCGAACGCCGGTATCGCCTACTCCAACGGCGCGGTAGAGATCTTCGGCCTCGAAGACAGCCGCGTTCGCTATGTCAATCTGCAGCGTCAGGCTCCAGGCTCGCATTCCTATCTCGCCCATCGCGCCAGCGCGGCGCAAGGCGCCAACATCCTGACAATCGCGCTCGCTTTCGGCGCGTCGGTGAGCAAGCAGAATTTCGGCGTCGTGTTGAATGGCGCGGGTGCCGAATCAAACATGTATGGCGTTTTGTTTGGAACTGGCCGCCAGCATTTTGACAACCACACCCTGCATCATCACGCCGTCGGCAAGACCAAGTCAAATATCGATTTCAAAGTGGTCCTGCGTGATCGCGCCCTCTCTGCGTACACCGGCCTGATCCGTATCGACCACAACGCCCAGGTCTGTGAAGCATACCAAGAGAACCGAAATCTGCTGCTTAACCCGAATACCCGGGCTGAATCCATTCCGGAGCTTGAGATCCTCAATGAAGAGGTCACCTGTACGCACGGCGCGACGGTCGGCCCGATCGACCCGATGGATCTTTTCTATCTGCAGAGCCGCGGCATTCATCATGCTGATGCGGTCCGCATGGTCGTATCAGGGTTCATCGCCCCGACGTTGAAGTTGGTTCCGGAAGATCTCCGGGAACGAATCGCCGGAATCGTTGAAGAACGGCTGGAGGTCATCTGATATGGGGGCGTTTGTCCGGGTCGCGTTCGTTGATGAGATTCCTGTCGGCAAATTGAAACCGTTTGAGATCGGCTACAGCCGGTTCATCGTCGCCCATACGGCGGAGGGCTTTTATGCCGTCGCCGATGAGTGTACCCACGACGGCGAGCCGATCCATACTGGCAGAGTCCGTGGCGAAGAGGTCATGTGCACCCGTCACGGCGCGCGTTTCCACCTGCATACCGGCGAGGTAACCGCCCCGCCGGCGATCGTGCCGATAGAAACGTTTCAGGTTAAAGTTGAAGGTAACGAGATTTTTGTGTTCCTTGACTAGATAACTCAGGGAACCGGGATATAGATAGTATGAGTGCTGACATACCGAACCGTTCGATCGAGGTCTCTTCTACCCCGATCGGACTGGACATAGAACGGATCAAGGCCGATTTCCCCATTCTCGAAGAACGGGTCAACAGCCATCGTCTGGTCTATCTCGACAACGCCGCCACCACGCAGAAACCACGTGTGGTGATCAACGCGTTGATCGACTACTACCGAAAGATCAACGCGAATATTCACCGCGGCCTACATACGCTCGCGGAACGCTCGACTGAGGCGTTCGAAGAGACCCGCGGCCATGTCGCGAGGTTCATCGGCGACGTCCCGACCGAAGAAGTGGTCTTTACCAAGGGGACAACCGAGGCGCTCAACCTCATTGCGTATACCTGGGGTGAACAGAATATCAAGGCGGGTGATGAGATCGTCATCACCGAGATGGAGCACCACGCCAACTTCGTTCCATGGGTGATGCTGGCAAAGCGAAAGAACGCGGTCATCAAACGGATCCCGATAACGGTCTGCGGTCATCTTGACCTCAGCGACATCGATACGATCATCACTGAGAAGACCAAGCTTGTGGCTTTTCCGCATGTCTCCAATGTGCTTGGCACCATCAATCCCGTCACGCAGATCGCGGCCAAGGCCAGATCGGTCGGCGCTACGGTTGTCGTTGATGGCGCGCAGTCGGCCCCCCATATGACTATCCGCCCGGCGGAGTACGGTGTTGATTTCTACGTCTTCTCCGCGCATAAAATGCTCGGTCCGACCGGGGTCGGGGTACTCTGGGGACGTCGCTCACTCCTGCAAAGCATGCCTCCATTCAACTTTGGCGGAGAGATGATCCGCGAAGTCTCTTTCGAGCGGGTTACATTCAACGAACTTCCGTGGAAATTCGAAGCCGGTACCCCAAATATCGCTGATGTTATTGCCTTTGATGCGGCCCTGACCTATCTTGAATCGCTCGGAATGGAAGCTGTCCGAAACCACGAAATTATGCTGACCAAATACGCGATCGACCGTCTCACTGCCCTCAAAGGGATCGAGATACAAGGGCCGCTGGAAAGCGCCACTCGGGGCGGTGCGATCTCCTTCACTGACCCGAATATTCATCCGCACGATATCAGCACGTTCCTCGATTCGCGCGGAATAGCCATTCGCGCCGGGCACCATTGTGCCCAGCCGCTCATGCGGACTCTCGGCAAAGTCGCCACCGCCCGCGCGTCATTCTATATCTACAACACCGAAGCCGACATCGATGCGCTATACGATGCCCTGGTTGAAATGAGAAAGTATTTCGGCGTATGACACCATCGCTCGATGACATGTATCGGGAGATCATTCTCGATCACTATCGCTCGCCGCGCGGAAAAAAGCCGCTCCCACACGCGGATATCACGACCCGCGGCCAAAACCCGTCATGTGGTGACGAGATCTCCCTCGATGTCGAAATGGATCACGGCGTCGTTAAAGACGTGCATGTGAATTGCCACGGTTGCGCTATCTCTGTCGCCTCCGGCTCCATGCTCGCCGAGACGGTCAAAGGACGCTCGTTCGAAGAGGTCCAGCGTATCGCCGAGATCGTCCGCAAAATGCTGAAAGGTGAGGAAGTCCAGATACCCGATGACCTCGGCGATATCGACGCCCTCAAAGGAGTGCGCCAGTTTCCGGTCCGCATCAAGTGCGCGCTGTTGGCCTGGGTCACCCTTATCGAGGGAATGAAGAATTACTCGAGTGGGAGTACGGAAACCACGAACACCACCATCACGACCGAAGATGACAGCGAGCAGCACTGATGGCCGTACCGACTAAAGAACAGATAATCGAAGTCCTCAAGCCGATCCATGACCCCGAGATCCGTATCGGGATCGTCGATCTTGGCCTGATCTACGATGTCGACCCGCAGGAAGACGGCGTCGTGCGCGTCAAGATGACCCTGACCACTCCCGCCTGTCCGTACGGCGAGATGCTGCTGGCAATGGTGCATCGTGAGGTAGAACAGATGGACGGCGTCACTAAAGTGGAAGTTGTGCTGGTCTGGGATCCGCCGTGGGACCCCAAAGAAATGTGTTCAGATTACGCGAAAGATATGCTTGGCATTTGGTAATGGCGCGGCCGTTACCACGATGAGCGAATACATAATGTGATGGCGGGGGATTCCGTCGACCACTACATTGGTCGCTTGTGAATTTCAGCACTTTCATCGCAACTTTGGATTTCGACATTCGTTATAGTTCGTAATATCATTTTCAACCCGGGAAAGTACGCATGGAAGAGAATAAACCACGGCCCGACCTGTCTGCGCTCCGGATCTCAAAAGAGAAACGGTACGATGATCGTCCGCGCAGCAAGGCCTGGACCTGGATCGGTCTGTTGATATTGCTTGTCGCTGTTGTTGGCGGCTATTTCATGTTCAAGGAATCGGTCACTCCGGCAACCAAAGTGAAGGTCGCTACCGCGACGATGACCTCCGGCTCCGATGCCGCCGCCAGCCTGGTCGCCACGGGGTATGTCGTGGCACAGCGAAAAGCGGAAGTCGCCTCCAAGGGGACCGGACGTCTGGTCAAACTTGACTTCGAGGAAGGGGACATTGTCTCCTCCGGCGAGGTCATCGCGGTACTCGACAATCAGGATATACGCGCCAATCTTCAGGTAGCCAAAGCACAGCTGGAACAGGCGAAAGTTGATTCTCTCAACTCCGGTCGCGCGTATCGTCGATACAAAGGCCTCGCCGAATCCGGCGCGGTCACGACCGCGGAACTCGAATTGGCCGAATCGAAATACAAAGCGGCGCTGGCCGCTGTTGCCGGTGCGGACGCGGCGGTGACAACCGCGGAAGTCAATCTGGAGAATACTTACATTCGCGCCCCCTTTGCCGGAACCATTCTGACCAAAAACGCCGAGGTCGGCGAGATCGTGGCGCCATTCGCGTCATCCGCATCGTCCAAAGGTTCAGTCGTAACATTAGCGGATATGAATTCGCTCGAAGTTGAGGCAGATGTGTCCGAATCAAACATCAACCGCGTTCAGGTGGGACAACCGGCCGAGATCATTCTCGACGCCTACCCTACCGTGCGATACCCGGCACAAGTGAAAAAGATCGTCCCGACCGCCGACCGCTCTCGCGCGACGGTGCTGACCAAAGTCACATTCACGCAGATCGATGACAAAGTGCTTCCGGAAATGTCCGCGCGCGTTAATTTCTTTCTGGATTCTACGGCGGTGAATACGTCCAATGCCAGGATGCTGTCTATTCCCAGAGATGCCATAACCAATCGCGATGGCCAGCAGATCGTTTTTCGGATAGATGGCGAGATCGTCACACTGGTTCCTGTGCAGACCGGTCGTGAACTTGGCCGGATGGTAGAGATAACTTCCGGGCTCTCCAGTGGCGATCGTGTGGTCCTTACCCCTCCCGGTAAGTTGACCACCGGACAGAAGATCGAAATATCAATGTAGGAGAGGATACAGGTTATGTCTCAGACAATGGTGAAAGTCGACAACGTTTACAAATCGTACTGGCGCGATACTATCGAGATCCCGGTGCTGCGCTCCATCTCCTTCACCATACCGGAAGGGGAATTTGTGGCGCTGATGGGCCCGTCCGGCTCTGGCAAAACTACCCTACTCAATCTGCTGGCGGGGATCGATCGCCCCAGCAAAGGTGACGTTACAGTCGCGGATTCACAGATCTCCGGCCTCAGCGATGCTGAACTGGCTCGTTGGCGCCAGCGGAATATTGGCTTCATCTTCCAGTTTTACAATCTTATCCCGGTGCTCACCGCGTTTGAGAACGTCGAGCTCCCCCTCATTCTCACCAAACTTAACAAAGCCGAGCGACGGAAGCAGGTCGAAACTGCCCTCTCTATCGTTGGCCTCGGCGACCGGATGCGCCACTACCCGAATCAACTTTCCGGCGGTCAGGAACAGCGCGTCGCTATCGCTCGCGCGTTGGTGACCGACCCGAATGTCATCCTGGCTGACGAGCCGACCGGCGACCTCGACAAGAAGTCCGCCGAGGATATCATGGAGCTGCTCTCTCAGCTCAATCAGCAGTACAAGAAGACTATTGTCATGGTCACACACGATCCCCGGGCGGCCGAGAAAGCGCACATCACCCGCCATCTCGACAAAGGTGAGCTGGTTAACGGGAACGGGGCAAAGTGAACATACTCAAACTGACCTTCCGCAATGCCGGTCGTCACAAGCTCCGCACGGCGCTGACGATCATCGGCATGGCGATCGCCGTGATGGCCTTTGCGGTCATTCGGACGGCGATCGAAGCCTGGTATAGCCAGGCATCCGCATCATCCCCCGACCGCTTGGTGACAAATAACAATGTCTCAATCATTTTCACGCTCCCGATATCCTATCAGCAGAAGATAGCCGATGTTCCGGGAGTCGAGACCGTCGCCCATGCGCAGTGGTTTGGCGGCATCTATGTCGACCCGAAGAACTTCTTCCCGAAGTTCGGCGTCGAGGCTGAGCCATATCTCAAAATGTACCCCGAGTTCATCATCCCGCCGGACCAGAAGGAGCAATTCCTCAAAGAACGCAACGCCTGCTTGGTCGGACGGCGACTCGCCGACCGTTTCGGTTTCAAGGTCGGAGACCAGATACGAATTGTCGGCGACATCTACCCCGGTGACTGGGATTTTGTCGTCCGCGGCATCTATACCGGCGCCAGAGAGAACACTGACGAAGCATCGATGATTTTCCACTACCAATACATCGACGAGCGCATGCGCGTCGAATCCCCCGGACGCGCCGGTCAGGTCGGATGGTTCATGATCCAGATCGATGACCCCGGCCAGGCAGCTCAGATATCTCAACAGATCGACGAGATGTTCAAGAACTCCGCCGCCGAAACCAAAACGCAAACAGAAGAGGCCTTTGCCCTCAGCTTCATCGCCATGTCCGGCTCTATCATCGCTGGGATGCAGATCATATCGGTGATGGTTATCGGGATCATTCTACTGGTATTGGCCAATACCATGGCCATGACCGCTCGCGAGCGGATTAGTGAGTATGCCGTCCTCAAGACCTTGGGATTTGGTAACAGCAAGATAGTCGGATTGATCTTCGGCGAATCGCTCTTTATCGCCTGCCTCGGAGGTGCCTTGGGCGTCGCGCTTACCTTTCCCATTGTCACACTCATGAAAATCGGGCTATCAGCATACTTTTCGGCTTTCCCGATGCCCGCGCTGACCTTCATTCTCGCCGGAGGTTCGGCTATCGTGGTCGGCATTCTGGCCGCGATCTTCCCGGCCATGAAAGCGTTGCACACGTCAATCGTTGACGGCCTTAGAGTGGTGGACTAGGAGACAACACAATGCCAAAACTACTCAACTACTCTTACAAAAACAGCTTCGCCCGCAAGTTGACCTCGATCCTGACCCTGAGCGGTATTGCCCTGGTGGTGTTTGTCTTCTGCGCGGTACTGATGCTTTCCAATGGCCTTGAGCAGACGTTGGTCTCAACCGGCTCTGACTCCAATGCCATTGTCGTGCGTAAGGCGGCCAATACCGAATTGGTGTCGCTCGTCGGACGGGATGCCGCGGATGTCGTCAAGACCGATCAGGGGATCGCCCGCGGCGCGGATGGCCAGCCGATGTTCGCCAACGAGATCCTCGTCCTTATCAGTCAGCCGAAACGTTCCAATGGCGAAATATCAAACGTCCCGGTGCGCGGGATCAGTGACGGCTCCCTGAAAGTCCGCCCGAATATCAAGATCACTCAGGGTCGGATGTTCAATCCTGGCACGTCAGAGATCATCGCCGGAGTCAAAGTGGCGCAGAACTTCGTTGGCTGCGGCCTGGGGGAAACTGTCCGTTTTGGTCAGCGCGATTGGACTGTCGTTGGATTATTCGAAGGTGCCGGATCTGGATTCGAGTCCGAACTCTGGGGAGATGTCGACCAGATGATGGCCGCTTTCGAGCGTCCCATCTATTCCTCTCTCACCTTTGCGATCGATCCGGCGTACACTTTTGAAGAGATAGAAACACGCCTGGAGAATGACTCTCGACTCCAGGTCGATGTCCAGCGGGAGAAAGAATACTATCGCCTGCAGTCCGCGACCTTCAGCACCTTCATCAATATTCTCGGCGTGGCGATCTCCGTCATCTTTTCATTCGGCGCGATCGTCGGTGCCATGATCACCATGTACGCGTCGGTCGCTAATCGCACCGTGGAGATCGGCACGCTCCGCGCCCTTGGTTTCTCTCGCGGCTCGATCCTCGGCGCCTTCCTCATCGAATCTCTGTTTATCGCGATCGTTGGAGGACTTGTCGGGATCGCGTTGGCGACATCGCTTCAACTGGTCGAGATCTCGACGACAAACTTCGACACCTTCGCGGAACTGGCGTTTTCGTTCAAGATGTCCCCCAGTATCGCGATCAACTCGCTGATCTTCTCTGTTATCATGGGGATACTTGGCGGCTTCCTCCCCGCAGTCCGCGCCTCCCGCCTGCGCATTGTGCAGGCTCTCAAGACCCGTTAAAACTATATACTCATCTGATGTCGGCGGCCGATCCAGGCCGCTGACATCAAAACGATCGTGATGATCGCAAAGACGATCGTGATCGCCGGCGTCACACTCGACGTTGCCCCCATGAAATCAAGAAATGGTACCTGGTTCATCGGACCGATATACCAGAGCGCCACATACAGCGCCTCAAACAGGAGCGCCCGTCCCGTCCAGACTCCCGCCGCCAATGCCAGTGTCGGGATAAAAGCGAGTCCCACCGCCCATGCGAACAGGCTATTCATCTCTCCCGCTATCAGAAACCGTACTGCCATGCCGCTTCCAGCCGCCGCTGTCACCAGCAGCCCTGCGATCCACATGGCGGGAAACTGAACTTTCAGGAAATGCGGGTTGCTGAACATAACCTGCTCGACCGAACTCTTCTTCTCTCGGGTTCCCATTGCGGACCAAACCGCCATCGGCCAGATCCAGGCGATCGGGAAAAGGAACTTCCGCGCCGCTTCCATCGGCGTCAGCAACGTTGCGATGATCAGCGCCAACATCCCAAAATACCACCAGCGATTCGCTCCGCGAATCGCCAGCCAGAGTTCGGACCGAACCATCGCCACCAGACCGACCTTTGGCCGTACAGTCAATGGCGTCAGTGTGCGCTGTTCAGTTATCTGCGAAACCACAACCAGCTCTTCTGTTGCCTCGGCCGACTTCTTTTTGGCGGGTTTCGGCAGCACCGACAATGATTCAAATCGTCTGAATATCGGCACCGCCACCAACACGATCCCTATTGCGAAGGCGACCCAGATCAAACGCTCGGCGGCCATTCCAATACTCCACTGCATTCCGTTCCAAAGAAAAGTCGTCGGACGCTCGGCATCCGCGATCAACTGGATCCCCATCGAGACATTTTCGAAACTCTTGCCGGTGGTAGCCGCGACATCGGCACACAACTGCTCAAATATCCGGGTTATCCCGGGGAGGTCATTGACCCCGATCAGACCGTGTCCCTCGGTCTCGTTCGGCATGATCGACATGACCAGCGTGAGATTCCAGACAAAAAAATAGATGACATTCCCCAGCGCTCCACGCAGGAGTGGCGTCACTTCAAACAGTACTGCCGCCGCCGATATCACCAGCAGATAGGGCATCGCCATTATCACTGATGGCGCGATGATCTGACCAAGATGAATGGACGTATCCTCTCCCCGTATCAACTGCGTTACCACGGCGCTGACCAGCAGAGTCGCCACTATCGCCGACAGCAAAGCAAAATTGCTAAGGGTCTTCCCCAGCAGATACTCAAACCCCGTGAGTCTGGTACTGGCGAGGAGTTGCGCGACGCGAGTCTCCCTGTCCCGCGCGACGGAGTTTTTCACGAGATAAAACCCGACAATGGAGAGGAATGTCGAGCACATCAGCGAAAAGGTCACCCCGATCCAGGCCGAATTGTAGATGCCGCGCATATTCCCCAGCCCGACTGTCACATATCCGGCATCCGCCTCCGGAACGAAGAAGTACCCCACATACAGGCTGAGCACCAGGACCACAAAAAAACTGGGGCGCCGGATCCGCTCTAAAAGATCGGCTTTCGCGATATGATAGAGTACGCGCAATCTGTTCATGCGGCGGCCCGCTCTCGATCAAACGCGATATACCAGAGATATATATCCTCAAGCGAAGGGGTCACTGTTTGGGCCGCGTTCCCCGGCGCGATATCCGATACCAGCCGCACCCGCAGCCCTTCAGTCCGTCGCACGACTGCCGTGACGAGATATTTCTGCCTCAGCGATGGCAGTTCATCCGCGGTAATGCTCATCTCCCAGACCTTGCCATCCGCGCGCGACAGCAACTCTTCAGGTGGGGCCGAGACCAGATGTTTCCCTTTCTGGATCAGCGTGATTCCGGTCGCGATGGATTCAACATCCGAAACAATGTGCGTGGATAGTATGACTATGCGCTCCCCTGCGAAATCGCTGAGCAGATTGCGGAAACGAACACGTTCCTCCGGATCCAGTCCTGCGGTCGGTTCATCGACTATCAGTAGCTTTGGATCATTCAAAAGTGCCGCGGCAATCCCCACTCGCTGGCGCATCCCTCCCGAAAATCCACCTACCTGTCGTTTCCGCGCTTCCTGCAGATTAACCAGCAGCAAGAGTTCTTCTATTCTGCGTTTCGCCACAGCGCCATGTATCCCTTTGGCTGCGGCCAGATACTCCAAAAACTCCTGCGCCGTCAGGTGCGGATAGACGCCAAAGTCCTGCGGCAGGTAACCAAGCTGCTCGCGCAGAATGTCCGGCTCTTTTCCAATATCGTGTCCGTTCCAGATGACCGAACCCTCCGTCGGTTTGGTCACCGTCGCAAGAATACGCATGAGCGTTGACTTGCCTGCTCCGTTCGGGCCAAGCAAACCGAGGATTCCGGGTCGCAGAGTCAGGGAAAAATCCTTCAATCCCCAGACTCCCCCCTTGTACTGCTTGGAGAGATTCTTGATCTCAAGTTGCATGAATGAGGGTCCCACCGTTCGGTTGTTTTCTCTTCTGTACGGAGATTTCGCGATTCGGATACAAAGAAAATGCGCGGAACCGTTCACCCTCTGCGCAATTGACACGCGAAGGGCTGCCCATTCGGGCAGCCCTTCAGCGCGCATGGAAGAGTATGTATGAAGACCGAAAGACTAGTTGGCCGATTGTTTGGCGAAAGATTCCTCCAGACCATTCGAGAATATCGCCAGAACGCCGGTCACCGCGCCCGAGCTGTCGCGCTGGAATCTGAGCCGAAGGTAATCACCGCTCCCTCCGCCAAATCTGAACAGGTCGCGGGTCATGGCGATCAGAGGGAGTTTCGGCCCACCCTGGCGCTGTGAGAATAGCGCGCCATTCTCAAAGGTTATTGCGCGCGGTCCGTAGGTTCCGGCGCACGCCGCGAGTTCGGCCTCCGTCAGCTTGGGAGGATTCGCCTCAGCTTCGACTCGCGCGGCAAGCCACGCATACTGACGCTTAAGATCCTCCCTCGGCGTGGATTCCTGCAACTTCTTGAACGCATCTGTCTGGGCCGTGACCAACGCCTGATCCGCGGGGACATCGATATCCGGTTTCACTCCAACTCCCTCCCAGTTGGTGCCGGTGATCGGATTGATCGCCCGGGCATACGGTACGCGCATCGAGACTTTCAGGTTCGGAAACGCATACTCATTCACCGGATGCGCCCCGCCGCCGGTCGTTTCGCCGACAATGGTGGCTCGTTTCAGATTCTTCAGATTGTAACTGAATTCCTCAGCGGCCGAGAACGTGTAGTGGCTGGTCAGCACGTAGATCGGGATATTGGTCATCTTCTTGCCGACCACACCGAGGCTGGTCCAGAATTGTTTGAGCGTATCATTCCCCCGCTCCTCAAAGCTGTTCAAATGAACCGACTTCTCGAAGAAGTAGCTGGAGATGAGTTGGATCATGCTCGGATCGCCGCCGCCATTTTCCCGCAGATCGATTATCAGCGCGTCAGTGTTGGCAAGGAAGCCCATTACCGAAATGGCCGTTTGCTGGGCAATATCTGTCTCGATGAAATTGTTGAACTTCACATAACCGATATTCCCGTCGAGGATCTCCACTTTCTCAAACCCATAGTTCGTCCGGCGTTGTTCTTCGAGATACTCCTTTTCCATTTCAGGAGTAATGGAATCGCCCGCCGGACGCGGGTTCGGGTCAAATCGCACGCCAAAGTGGCCGTCCTTGCAGACCTCGCGAAGGTCATTATGCAGCGCCATCAGGAATGGAACGGTGGTTTTGAACTCAGTGTACCCGCCGGCTTTCAGCTTCTTGCGCGCCGCGGCCTCCATCTTCTTGGCGACATCCGGAAAAACGTACGCGCGATTGACGAGAGCGGAGACACTGTCGATGATCTCTGCTTTGCGTGTATCTGTGATCGGCTCATCCTGTCCCCCGGCCGCCAACTGCTGACCACTGGCAATGTCTGCCGCGCCTATGCAGCAAGCCACGATAAGACTCGCCAACATGATCATCCGAGTCGCGTACGTTTTCATTCCATCTCCTTTTCGCTCCCCATCACCTTTTTCGCTTCTTATTCCCGCGTAACTCTAATCTCATTTTAATGGATGGCCGATGGTGCTCGTCGTGCGCCGGATCAACTGGCACTTCCACAAACCCGGCCGACCGATACAGATTGGTCGCCGCGGTCAGTCTGGGGTTGGTGTGCAGAAACACGGCTGCCGCCCCTTTCTGTCTGGCAAAATCAAGCGCGACTGCCAGGAGACACCGTCCCACCTGCTGACCCTGAGCCTTCGGTATCACCCCCATCTTGCCGAGCTTGAACTCCTTTGGTCCTTGCTTGAACAAGGCACAGGTCCCAACCACCTCGCCATCCAACTTGGCAAAAAACACCATCCCGCCTTTGTTGATGATCTTTCCGACAGGATCATTCAGGATCACCTCATCGGATGGTTCTACTGAGAAGTACTTCTCCAGCCACTCAACCGTGATAGACTTGAAGTATTTCTTTAAGGATGGCCTGTATTCCACTACTTCGATTGAATCCAATCGACGGTCCTGCAGTCGGGCCATGACCCGCTGATACATGTCCGTTCGGTCAAGTTCCTTCTCGATCCTGGACAGCATCGTCAGCAGATCCTTTCCCGCCGACCTCAGCAGTTCCCTGTTGGCGGCCTCGATCTCTTCCCAGACTGGCGTCAACCGCTTGACCACTTCCTTCCCTTTTGGGGTCAAGCTGAGCATGCGCTGCCGTTCATCCGCTTTGGCTTTCTGGCCGACCAGGAGCCCCCTCTTGACCATCGCGTCCGCTATCTGGTTGATCGCTGGATGGGTCAGGCCAAGTGCCCGGGCGATTGCCGTCACATTCATGGTCCCTTCCTGATTGAGCAGGTAGGTGACCGCAAACCAGCGCGGCTCGAACTCCACCTGCTGGGCATCGTAGACTCGCGTGACATCGCGCATCAATCGTTCACTGAGCCGTCGAAGCCGACTTCCCAGGGCCAGCGGCCCCAGTTCCTTGATCAGGTCCATTGATTCCCCGTTTCTTGCCCACGACCACGGCGGATCGTTTGAGCTATGTTACGTAAGTGCTTACATATTTGTTTCCGCAGTTTTGCGGACCTGCAAGCCACAACATAGCGGCTGGACTCGACGAACGCTACCTCGTTATTCGGATGCTTACTGGACCCGACCCAGAATGCGCCGTATGGCGGCCCCGAGCCGTTCAGCGCTGGGCGGATCGTAATTGGACAGGACTATTATGATGGTTTTGGTCAGAAGATCGCACTCGACTACGCCATTCACTCCGGGTGACCCACCCGCGATTCCCATCCCCCCACTGGTCAAAGGCAGTACCGGCTCCTCTGTTTGCGCATGCGGATACTCACCCGTGAGTATCCAGGATGTATACTTACCGTCAAGGAGTTTGCCGTCTCGAAGTGCCAGAATGAACTTATGCAGGTCATCCGTTGTCGAATATCCGCCCCCCGCCGCGCTACCTCGCGCCGGAAGCGTGTAGATATTCGCGTGCCGTTTATCACTCCCGTTCCCCCCTTCGGTTGTCTGGCCCACCGCCCGATTGGCAACGATCTCCTCGAGCGCATACGAGTCTGTGTTGGACAGACCGGCCGGTCTGAAAATATGCTCTCGTACGTAATCGTAGTAGGAGACCCCCGTAACCGCTTCAATAACTGCTCCGAGCAGAACATAGGAACCATTGGAATACCTGCGGTCAGTTCCCGGTTCAAACCAGAGCGGCTTGTTCGCGAACAGCGGAATGTAATCCGCGTTCGTGCGAAACCTGTCTTTCGGGCTCTGCTCGAACTCTTCACCAAAGAAATCTGGAATACCCGAAGTCATCTCGAGCAACTGCCGGATGGTTACCATTCCCGCAATCTCCGAGTTGGGATAGTCCTTCAAATAAGCTCCAAATGGGCTATCGATGGAAAGCTTCCCCTGCTGTAGGAGCTGGCCGATCGCTATCTTGGTGAAGATCTTGTTGATCGACCCGAGATTGAACTTGGTCGAGTCATTCACCGGTACCCCGAGTCCCGCGTCTGCCATGCCGACAGATATCCGCGCCAGTGGCTTCTCCTCCCGCGTCACCAGGACATTTCCCGAGAACTCATCCTCTCCCGCCAACGAATCCACCACCCGGTGTATTCTGTCGATTGCTTCCTGCAGTGTGAGTGGTGACTCCGGCTCTGCACCGACCGGTTCTTCCATCAGTTCTATGCCGATCCCCGCGAGGAAATGTGGCGGCTCCGCTTCGAACCCGAATTCCATTCGCATCAGTTCCTGGTTGGCATTGGAGGCAATGATCACTACATGTGTGTCAGTGACCATGCGCACCTCCTTGAGAGTCATCGAACGGATCTCCCGCGAGATCTCCCGATACCTGTCCACTCTGACCTCTACAGGTCGCGCGGACTTTCCTTCAGCGCTGAGATTCGCTTCAAAAAATTGCCGCATCGCGGCAGTATCCCCAGTGTTAAAGGCCTCCAGATATGCCAGCACACGCTCACCGGCCTGGCTTTTTCGAAGCGTGTCGACGGCGTCCTTCGGCTGGGCCAAAACCAGGCTGGCCACTGTGAGCACCAGGGCCGCGATACTCCAGATATATCGATAACGTCTCATTACCACTCCCATTCTCATTGTAGATGCAGTCTGTGTTGCTGTGAATTTCCGTTCCTAACATAGCGGGGTAGCCCGGTTGAGGGGAGTTAATTAGTGTTAATGGCCTATCCGTATCTCCTCATTCGCGAGGCTTGACATCGGTCAGTTTTTTCCTCTCTTTCCCTCCAGCTTGACCCGTGCAGGACCGGGTCCCCACATCATAAACCGAATAGAAAGAGTCTATGGCCGATAAGTTCATTTTCACCATGTTGCGCCTGAACAAGTTCTATGGTCAGAAACAGGTGCTCAAAGAGATCAACCTCAGCTTTTTCCCCGGCGCTAAGATCGGCATTGTCGGCGAAAACGGCTCCGGTAAGTCGACAGTCCTCAAGATCATGGCCGGCATGGATGACCACTTCCAGGGGACCGCGGAGATAACTCCCGGCTACAAACGCGGCATCGTCCCGCAAGAACCACATCTCGACGAAGCGGCTACGGTCAAACAAAACCTCGAGGCTGCCTTTGGCGAAATCCAGAAACTGATGGCTGAATACGACGCCATCACCGCCAAACTGGCCGAACCGCTCTCCGACGCGGAGATGGACAAGGCGATGACCCGCATGGGTGAACTGCAGGACAAGCTCGATGCCGCCGATGCCTGGAATCTTGACCAGAAGATCAACCGAGTTGCCGACGCGCTCTGCCTTCCCGATGATGACCGCAATGTCGCCACACTCTCCGGCGGTGAGAAACGACGTGTCGCTCTCTGCAAGATCCTGCTCGAGCAGCCCGATCTCGTCCTGCTCGATGAGCCGACCAACCACCTCGACGCTGAGACGGTGGATTGGCTCGAAGCGCAATTGAAAGACTATCCCGGCACCGTCATCATAGTGACCCACGACCGCTATTTCCTCGACAATATCACCCGTTGGATCCTTGAACTGGAGAACGGCAAAGGGATCCCGTGGGAAGGGAATTACACCTCCTGGCTGGAGCAGAAACTTCAGCGACTCGCCGGTGAAGCCGCCCAGGAATCTCCCCGCCGCAAAATGCTTGAGCGAGAGCTCGCCTGGATCCGGATGAGCAACAAAGACCGTCACGAGATGTCGCGCACTCGCTTGGCTGAATACGAGCAGTTGGTGGCCAAAGAGACCGCCGCCTCAAAAGACGAGAACCATGTCATCACGATCGCCCCGGCTCCTCACCTCGGCGACCAGGTCGTAGAATTCGACAATGTCTCCAAAGGGTACGGTGACAATCTACTCATCAAAGATATGAGCTTTAAGCTCCCCAAAGCGGCGGTGGTTGGAGTCATTGGTCCCAACGGCGCGGGTAAAACCACACTCTTCAAGATGATCACCGGCGATGAAAAGCCGGATAGCGGCACGGTCAGTGTCGGCCCGACAGTCAAGCTCGCATATGTTGAACAGATGCGCGATTCGCTGAACAGCGACCTCCCGGTCATTCAGGCGGTCTGCGGCGGCGATGGCGACATTCCGTTCGGCAATCGCACCGTCCCGGCCCGTCAGTATCTCGCGCGCTTTGGGTTCAAAGGCCCTGACCAGCAGAAATCTGTGCAGGCGCTTTCAGGCGGTGAGCGGAACCGGGCACACCTCGCTCAGATCCTCAAGGCTGGTGGAAATCTGATCCTTCTCGACGAGCCAACTAACGATCTTGATGTCAACACGCTTCGTCTGCTCGAAGAAGCTATCCTCGCTTTCTCCGGCTGCGCCATGATCATCAGCCACGACCGCTTCTTCCTCAACCGCGTCTGCACGCACCTGCTGGTCTTTGAGGGTGAAGGGAATGTCCGGTGGTTTGAAGGGAACTATCAGGAATACGAAGAGTGGCGGATGAAAGAACTCGGCAGTGGGCTGTTCGAGAATCGACGTAACCGCTACCGCAAACTGACGCGCATCTGACTTCTGGATTCAGAGACCTGGTCGATTGTTCGGTCAGGCCTCTCTCTCAACTCGCGTTGGCATCCTTGTTGGCTGCCTCTCGAAGTTCCTTGTACGTCTGACCCATCATCGCTCCAATGATGAACACCGCAGACGAGTAGTATATCCAGAGTCCGAGCATTACCGCCACCACATACGCGCCGTAGATCTTCTTCAGGCTGGCCGTGTGCAACACATACAGACCAAACGCTTCTTTCGCCAGAAACCAGAGTATGGTCGCGGAGAGCGCAGCGATCATGACAACCCGCATCGGTTGCCGCCGTTGCGGCACCGCCAGATAGAGAGTGGCGTACCCTCCCAAAATCAGTACGACCGTCACCAGATGGACTATATAGCGCTGGGCCATCTCAAGATCAAACTTCTGAAGTGCCTTGAGCTTGCTCGCCATCGCCAGTGCGACATCGGTCAGCGGAACAACACCTATCGACAGCACGAAGTAAGCCATGACCAGCAAGACAATCCCCAGGTCGCGAAACTTGTCCTTGTAGATACGCGATCCCCCCTGTACGCGAAAGACCGCGTTGAGCACCGTTCGCATACTCGAGAACAGCCCACTCGACGCCAGCAACAGACCAAGGATACCTATCAATCCCGCGGCATTCTTATAGATGCGGAACTCCTCCGCCCGAGCGAATACCACCGACTTGAGCGAATCGGCAAATTGCTGATGTGGCACGACCCTATCGATAAACTGCCCTATCTCAGCCACGAGAGCGGTTTTCTCAAAGACCAATCCAAGCACCGAAAACGCGATGAGTCCAAGCGGGATGATGCAGAAAACCAGCGAAAACGCCAGTCCGCCGGACATCAGGAACAGATGGTGCTCCCCCGCTTTGTGGTTCATAGTCGTGATGAACCGCCAGATATATAATAAGATATGCTTTACTTTCTTCATCTCCTTCAAATATACCAATCAACAATTGCCGCCGCCAGATTTTTGCGGTGCCATACCTGCCTGAAAAGCCTTGTATCTACTTGCCGAAGTCGTATCTTCCCCCTCATGCTTGATTCACACCACAAATTCTTCACTGTCGCCGAACGGCCCGATCTTGAGGCAAAGATCCATGAACTGACCTCGGCCTCCTGGCCCGCGTTCATGTACGAGAACGAAATTGCCAACGTGAACTTCAAATATCTCTTCTCCGACTTTCCGCAGTATCAATTGGCTTTGGTCGACACTCGCGATGACTCGGTCGTCGCCCAGGGGAACTCCATCAGCTTCTATTGGGATCACCCGATTGACCAACTTCCCGATGAGGGCTGGGAATGGGTCTTAATAAAAGGGATCGAAGATCTCCGCGCCGGACGAACCCCCAATTGCCAATCCGCCCTGCAAATCTGCATTAGTTCGGGACTGCGGAGCAAGGGTGTCAGCGGCGAGGTAGTCAAGTTCATGCGAAGTCTTGGCGGCAAGAACGGTATCCCCCACATGGTCGCGCCGGTCCGCCCTAATCGCAAAGCCGACTATCCGCTTATCTCGATGGATGATTACATTACATGGAAAACTGACGAAGGTCTTCCCTTCGACGCCTGGATGCGCGTCCACGCCCGCATCGGAGCCCGCGTCGTGTCAGTTTGCCACAAGGCGTTCTGGGTGAAGAATACGATCGCCAATTGGGAAAAGTGGACCGGACTGAAATTCAAGCAGTCTGGTCAGTTCATTATCCCTGGGGCACTGAATCCGATCGAGATTGATCTGAAGGCTGACCTTGGGGTCTACTGCGAACCAAACGTCTGGATGTATCACCCCCCGAAATGAGAAGGATCGTCGATTTATTGGTGCCAAAACGGCGCTAGTCTGCGAATCCCCTCTTCGATCTGATCAGGCTTTGCCGCGAAGCTGACTCTAACATACTCTCGTCCCTGTTCGCCGAACGCCAGACCGGGGATCACCACCACATCCGCTTCATCGCGAATCCTCAGCACAAAGCCAATGGGGTCTGCGGTTGCGGACATTGGCAACCTCATGAAATGGTAGAACGACCCGTCCGGCGGTCTCTCCTCGACTCCAAAATGTTCGCGCTTGGCCTCCCGAACCGCTTCCCATCGCGCGTACAACTCCACTCGTGCCGCGCAGTGTATCTCCTCACTCTGCTCTACAAGCGCCAGTGCCGCTTTCTGCGCGACATATGATGGCGAGGTCGTCGCATAACTATGCACCGTTCGTGCCGGTGCGAGTATATCGGGACTCCCCACCATCCACCCCACCCGCAACCCCGGCGCCCCCCACCCTTTGCTGACTGAACTGACTACCACGCCATATGTTGAAACTTCCCGAAGACTCGGTGGCCGCGTCTCAAAATAGAGATCGCGATAAACCTCATCTGATATCAGCAAGACTCCTCGTTCACGACACGCTTCCGCGACCAACCGCAACTCATCGGCGGTACATCCCGCTCCTGTCGGATTCGACGGATGATTCACTATCACCGCCTTGACCTTCGAATCGTCAAGTCGCGCGAGTACTTCGTCCGGGTTTAATCTGAATCTATTCGGTTGATCGAGCGGATAATAAACTGGCTCGGCTTGCGCGAATCGCACCAGATTGGGGTAAGTGACAAACCCCGGATCAGGCAACAGCACTTTCTCTCCCGGCCCCACCCACGACTGGATCAACGAGAACAGACCCCCGATCGACCCCTGTGTTATCACCACTTCATCAAACGTAACCCCGTAATATTTCGCGACCGCGTGCCGAAGTTCCGGCAATCCTGTCCCCGCCCCGTATGGCGCGCGGCCGGACCATTCACGCAGTACTTTCTGCGCCGGTTCCGGCAGATCCCAGGTCGGTTCGCCAATCCCCAACGGTATCGCTGTCGGTCGAGCGCCTTCGGCAATCTGCCGTATCAAGCTGATATCCAAAGAACCTATCCGCGAAGCCCGTTCCATCCTATTGCTTCTTCCCCCGCTTGCTCTCTTTGTGCGCTTGTTTCACATATTGCGACAAATCAGCCGAATCGGTCTTGTTGATCAATTTCCGCAATTTGGCCAACTCCGACTCCATCCGGGTTATTGCCTTGGTCACTTCAGTGCGATTACTCTGTAGCAGGTTCTTCGTCAGCTCCGGTGATGATTTCGCTACTCGCGTCGCGCTCTTAAGGCTCCCACCCGCCAATCGCCACAGCAGTTTATCGCTCTGCCCGGTCTCGGCGGTCACCTGAACCAGGGCCGTCGCGATCGCATACGGCAAATGGCTGGTTTGCGCCAGCAGTCGGTCATGCCTCTTCGCGCCGATCATCAATGGCTCCCCGCCGAGTGACTGTATTATCTGTTTGACTAAGCGTATTTGGGCAGGCTTGGCCCTTGTCGCCGGAGTCATAGTGATGATCTTCTCTTGGAACAGCCCGACAGTCGCCGACTCTATCCCCTCTCCCTCCGTTCCGGCGATCGGGTGAAGGCTCACGTATCCCGCTTTCGGCTTCAGCCGCTCCACCGCCTGGAGTATCTCGACTTTGGTACTTGCGACATCTACGCAGAGGCTTCCGGACGGAAGCATCTCAATCACCGAGGGAAGCATCCGAAGAGTCACGTCGATCGGCGTCGCCAGTATCACGATTTCCGCGGAGTTCAATCCTGCCCGTAGGTTTGCCACCGTCTGGTCGACAGCGCCTCGTTCCAGGGCTCGCGTCATTACCGCTTTATGCGAATCGAAGCCGATAACGCGCGACACAATTCGTCTCCCGACCAGATCAAGCCCTATTGAGCCACCGATCTGACCAAGACCGACTATAAGCGCGGTCATCTCGCCAAGATTTTTCATACTGTCCGTTTGACTGCCTGTGCCACGTGCTCCAGATCATTCATTAGTTCGGCAAAATCCGCCGGATACATACTCTGAACACCGTCAGAGAGGGCGCGTTCCGGGTCCGGATGAACCTCGATGATCAATCCATCCGCCCCGGTCGCTATCGATCCTTTCGAGACCGGCCCGACCAACTCACGCTTTCCGACCGCGTGACTCGGGTCGACGATCACCGGAAGATGACTCAACTGCTTGAGTATCGGCACCGCCGATATATCCAGCGTGTTGCGCGTCCATTTCTCAAAACTCCGTATCCCTCGTTCACAAAGCAACACATTCGGATTCCCGTTCGACAGAATATACTCTGCCGACATCAGCAGCTCCTCGATCGTCGCCATCAACCCGCGCTTCAACAGCACCGGTTTGTGGCTTTTGCCGCACTCCTCCAACAGCGAGAAGTTCTGCATATTGCGCGCGCCAATCTGAAGTACATCCGCGTAACTCGCGACCAGCGGAACATCCTGTGGCGACACCACCTCGGTCACCACCGGCATGCCGAACTTCTCTCCGACTTCTTTGAGAATGACCAATCCCGGCTCCCCGAGTCCCTGGAAACTGTACGGCGATGTTCTTGGCTTAAACGCTCCGCCTCTCAGAATCTTCGCCCCCGCCTTCGCGACCGCCTCGGCCGATGCCATCATCTGGTCGTGAGTCTCTACCGCGCACGGCCCGGCCATCACCACAACTTGTTTTCCCCCGATTGCGACGTTTCCCACAGAAATGATCGAATCTTCCGGCTTGAACTCCCGACTCGATAGTTTGAACGGCTTGAGGATCGGCACGACCGATTCAACGCCGATCAGCGTCTGAAAGACCGCCGGGTCAACTACTTTGCCGTTGCCGACTACGCCGATAATCGTCTTCTTCTCGCCTCGCGACAGATGCGGACGAAACCCCAACTCCTGTATCCGCTCCAGCACATGCTGGAGACGTTCTTCCGTGGCGTCCGAGCGCATCACAATGATCATACGGGATCTCCTTCGGTGAGGTCGGGGCGTAACTGCCTCGCCTCGCGCAGATATTGGTGTTTTATCTCTTGCGGCGTTCTGGTGGTGTTGACGAGTAGAAGTACCCGCACCACCGATCGCATCGCGCCCGGAACATCGATCTCCTGTGCGCAGATCAACGGTACGGTCGGCCAGTGGAGACCGCGTACCGCGTACGCCGGGAACTCGGCCGTCAGATCCGGTGTCGCCGTGAACATGATCCCCGCGATATCATCCGGTTCCAACTGGTTTTCCCGGACGATCGCCACCAGCAACTCCCTCGTTGCCGAGGTTATCGCCTCTTTGCTGTTCGCGTCGACCGTCACGGCCCCGCGTATGCCACGCACTGCTGTCATCTGCTGTCTCCTTGCGGAGGATCATGGTCTATGAAAAAGGCCCGCTGCCTTTCGGTAGCGGGCCTGGGTATCTTGCTGACTACTCTGTCAGACTGACATACCACCCACTACCGGGTAGAGAGAATAGTAGTAATAGCCCCAATATCGGGCGGCATCATCGGTGGAAAGAGAAGCAATGTAGGATGTCTGGACTACCATCGAGCAATATCTCCTGGTGTTTCCAGTATACCGCAAAGTCCAATTTTGTCAAGATGGATTCTTTCGGTCGCCTATTGACCGCAGGACAACTGTTCTCTGAATGAACAGCGGGGCTCCCGATCCACAGGAGCCCCGGCCTTTAGATTGACTGCCTCTTACTGGAGCAGCAGCATTTTGCGCGTCGCCACTGCCCCGTTCGTTTCGAGTCTATAGAAGTAGATGCCACTGGCAACCGGGTTGCCTGAGGCATCCATCGAATTCCAGGTCGCGGTATGTGCCCCCGCGGAGAGATCCCCCTCGACCAGCGTTACGACCCGTTCACCCAGTATGTTGTATACCACAAGGCTGACATGGGTCGTTTGCGGCAAGCTGAAGGAGATCGACGTGGTTGGATTGAATGGATTCGGATAATTCTGCTCCAGAACCAGTTCGTCCGGCAGAGACGCCATTTTCGCCACTGCCACCGTTTGCGGTACGAGCATCCCTTGAATATAGCCGGCCAGGTAAACCAGTCGGTCGGCCGCCATTGGATCAAGATACTTGGACGGCGTCCTTTCAACCTCTTGCCTGAATGTCTCGAGCATCTGCCACGCCGCCTGCAGCGCGCCGCGCTCAATCAGCTTCTGTGCTTTCAGCACGTGCAAATGCCACGGCGCGACATTGTATGTCCGCTTCAGCAGCTTGGAATCGATATACTGGGTGATCGCCTGATCCAGCAGGAGCACCGCGTCGGCCGGATCAGCCATCGGCGCCAAATCGAATACCCGCCCGCCGCGATATGCTACCACTGGCGTATGGTCGATCATGTAGTCCTTCACGACCGTGTAGACCGGCAAATCAAGGAAGTTAAGATTACTGATAGAAAATCCCGGTATCTGGCTGACAAATCCAACCACCGCGTCCGAGGTCGTCACCGTGTAGGTCGCGTATGGATCAATCGGGGCGCCGTTGATCCGAACCGATGCATAGTCGACGCGCGAGCCGGGCGGGTTCGCTTGATTGTACGCGTACATGATATTTGAACCATGCAGTATGAAATCCTCGGAGTACGGAAGATTGTAAACCGCGAACTCAAGCCCCGCCAGAATAGACATGCCGTTTGTCTCGAACGTCACTAGTTTCAACCCCAGCCCTGTCGTCTGGTCAAAACCGTACGGGACAGCCTGGAAGATATCCATCCCCCGGACCAGCCCTTTGTAGATCGTCTGGCCACAGAATCCCTGTGGCTGGAACGCGATATCCGTTCCGGTCACCATTCGAAACGCGTCCGCGATCATGTTCCCCATCGGCGTATCCTGGAAGATCCCATTCGTTCTTGTCTTGGTGATATCAACCGCCGCCACTGCCAGATTCTCACTGTACACCGGACCAAACCGAGGATCCGCCTCGATCCCCATAGCCAGCATCTGAATTTGACCGGCGACAGTCGGTTCTTCCGGGATCGACTGATCTACCGGGATCGGATAATAATCAAACCCGATAAGATCACCGCTCTCGACCACCAGCGTCGTCCTGCCGACATGTCCCGCAAACTCTCCCGCCTGCACGATCCTGACCCCATTGACCTCAACCGCGCCGGGCAGATAGGTGTGAGAATGCCCGCCGACTATCAGGTCTACGCCCGAGACCATCTGCGCGAGAACGCAGTCAACTTCGAACCCCAAGTGACTCAGAATTATCACGACATCGCAGTCATGCGCTTCCAGCGTATCGATCCACCTCTGTGCCTCCCCAATGGCCGGAAGCACTACCACCGGCGACGGATTGGATATCTGATTTGCGCTCTCAGTCAGCAGTGCCACTACTCCGACCCGTGTGTTCCCATAGTCCCTGATCATGTACGGCTGAACGAAGTACCCCATGGTTGGCTCGCCGCTGACATCCAGATTGGCGCAGAGAACCGGCATGGCCGGGTCAGGCAACCCGGCTTGAGTCAGCATATACTGCAGGGTTGATGGATAGAGATCGAACTCATGATTCCCCAGCGCGACTGCGTCATAGCCGACCGCCTTCATCAGCGTCAATTGCGGTATGCTGAGATACTCTTGAAACATGAAGTCCCCGACCGAATAGTCGCCGGCATCCAGTACCAGTGTGTTGGGCGACTGCATTCGGGTCATGCCGATGAGTGTCGCTACCCGGGCAAAACCTCCCCACTGCCAGTTCCCTGATGCATCTTTCGGCCCGTACGGCAGGAGATGCGCGTGCGTGTCATTCGTGTGCAGAATGACGATCGAATCCGGCTGGGCAAGCGCTACAGAACAACACAACAGCATCGCTGCCAGCACAGCCATTAACGTTTTCACTGTAACCTTTCCTCGCGGTGTCCACCGCATGACTATGAAAGAGTATAGACCCGACCGGTCAGAAGGCCGATCGCGCCCGTCCATCTGCGTCGTGATGATACCTGTCCCGGATAGAATACGTGCTTGAATAGGAATTGCGAATAATGTAGGCATCTTACTCTATTATGTCAAGTGTGAACTGCGCCGGCAAGAGTGGCGCACATCGCACTCGTCGGGACAAAAACAACATTGCCTACTTAGTCCATGTCTATTATATTGTTATGAAATTCTACTCACCAGATCGGGGGTTCTTGTGTACAAGATCAGCGAGATTCTTATTGTGGGCGTGGCTCTCTTGCTTGGGCCTTCATTGGCCGCCGCCACACTACCTGTTCCATCCACCTTCCCTACTATTCAGACGGCAATCGATGCCGCGGTGAATGGCGACACGGTACTCATCAGTGACGGTGTTTATTCAGGTACCGGCAATCGCGATCTCGACTTACACGGCAAGAGAGTGGTAGTCCGCTCGGTCAATGGTGCCTCCGTGACTATCCTTGATTGCGGCGGCAGTTCCGCCGAACCTCACCGGGGATTCTGGTTTCACTCGCGCGAGGATACACTCTCACGGGTCGAAGGACTGACGATCCGGAATGGATTCGGACTGGCGGATCTGCGGGGCGGGCTCGCGGGAGGCGGGGCAATCCACTGTGACACTGCATCGAAGCCGCGGTTCAGTGAATGCGTTTTCTCCAATAATCGGGGAGCCAATGGCGGCGCCCTGGCCACGCTCGGTTCCTCCTATCCCCGCTTCTACAACTGCGTGTTCAGACAAGACTCCGCGGGCTTTGGAGGAGCGATATTCGCGCGGGGCAGTTATCTCCATCTCGATGACTGCGTGATCGATTCGAACCACGCAGACTCGGGCGGAGCCATCGGCGGCAGTCGGGTAATCGTGAGCATAGTTGGGTCCAGTTTCGACGCCAATGTAGCTCAAGTGTGCGGCGGCGCGGTACTGCTTGATTCGTTCGCTCTCAAACTGGACAGCTGCTCACTGACCAATAACTCCGCAACCCCGGTACAGGGTCCGCAAGACGCGACTACCAGCTATGGTGGAGCGCTTCTGCTGCGGCGAACCGGGTACTATGTCCCTGTGGGTGGTGATTACTTCCGTTCCTCAGTACGGAACACATCATTTGTTAATGACTCTGCTTTTAATGGTGGAGCGATCTCGCTTGATACCAGCGCTGATTTCTCTGTGATCAATTGCCAATTCGTGAATAATCATGCCATCGGGAGTGGTGGAGGGATCTCTACCGCGGGTTCGATCGTTGTCGATAGTTGTGCTTTCACCGGCAACCGCGCCGCCAACGACACTTACGGATTCGGTGGCGGCATGCGGGTAGCCATGGAGGCACCGATCATAACCCGTTCGCTCTTTGAAGGAAATCACGCCAGGTACGAAGGCGGCGGTATCGCATGCATGTACCTGAGCAACCCGACCATTCGCGGCTGTGAATTCAGGAACAACAGCGTCTCAATCTTTGGTGGCGCGGCAATTAGTGGTCACGAAAAAGACACGATCACCATCGATTCCTGTCTTATCGTCGAGAACGATAGATCGGCGATCTACCTCCATCAATTCTCCTGCCTTGCACTGACTCGAAGCACTCTCTACGGGAATACCGCACAGACCGCTAGCCTGGGTGCTCATATTCAATTCTCTACCATGTCCAGCGGAATTGTCACCAACTCGATCCTCGCATCCGGTCAAGTCGGCATGGCGATAGCGAATTTCGAACCAGCACCCGTCTTACCCGGCATGGATACTACCGCCAGTTGCACAAATACCAACATCTTTGGCAACGCGGGGGGCGATTGGGTCGGCGGCATCGCCAGCCAGGCCGCGATCAATGGCAACTTGTCCGCTGATCCGCTCTTCTGCGGCATGAATGCAGGAGATTTTGCCCTTAGCGACAATTCCCCCTGCGCCCCGCAGCAGCACCCCAGCCACACACTCATCGGTCTTTTTGGCGTCGGCTGTTCCTGTTGCCAGGGAGTGACCGGAAATGTTGATCTTGCAGGGGAAGTAGACATTTCAGACCTGTCCATTCTTATCGCCTACCTGACAATGGCGCCGCGTCCGCCCATCATCTGCCCTATGGAGGCCAATGTCGACACACTGGGAGCGATTGATCTCTCCGATCTCAGCCGTCTCATTAGCTTCCTGACCGTTCCAGGCAGCGAACTGATGCCGTGCCCATCGATTGAATAGACGGAGAGCCGGAATCCGGCGCTTGCCTGATCAGCCCCGAAGTGCTTTCTTTGGAGAGCACAGGACCACCCTTAGCTCCGGATTGACATGCAGAAGCCAGATGATGTTGCGCTCCTTCGCCTGATCTTTGACACTATCAGTCTGCCGGTTATAGTGACCGACCGCGACTTGCGTATGGTCTTCTGCAATCAAGCGCTGGCCCGGTGGAATGTAGAGTTCAAGTGGAAAGCCGAGGAACTCATTGGCCGATCTATGTTTGACGTCTTTCGGTTCCTCCCGCAACGCGTTCGCGACAACTATCGCACCGTGCTTGAGACCCAACAACCGCTCAGGTCGGAATCATCGTACGATTTCGGGGCACGGAAACTCTCCGTCGAGGTAGAGCTCTTGCCAATAGTGATCGAAGGGCAGGTGCAGTATATCATCACCTTGCTTCGCAACGTCACCCGTCAGCGCGAGACGCAACTCGCCCTTCAGCAGAGCGAAGAACGATTCCGTCGTCAGTTCATGGCCCTGCCTGTCCCGACCTTCACCTGGGAGCGCGACGGAGACGATTTCCGACTGCTCAGTTTCAACACCGCGGCCGAGACGATCACCGAAGGCGGCGCGAAAAGCCTGGTCGGTATGCATGCCTCGCGCCTGTACGGCGCCGATTCGGAGATCATAGCCGACATGCGTGTTTGTATCAGCGCACAGAAGGAAGTCCAGCGTGAAATGCTGTATACCATGCGTTCAACGGGAGAACGGAAGTACATTCGCGCGTATTTCGTGTACATTCCACCGGATCAGGTTCAGATACATTCTGTGGACCTTACGGCTATCAAGGAAGTTGAAGAACAACTCCGCCAGGCACAGTTCAATCTGGCGCAAAAAGTCGCCGAACGAACCGCGGAGCTGGAGAACACCAACGACCAACTCACCCTGGAGCGCGAAACGCTGAAGCGGAAGAACCTGCTGCAGCAGGAACTCCTCGACCAGATCGACCAAAGCAAACGCGCCGTCGCATTTCAAATTCAGACTAACATCGAACGCATCGTCATGCCGCTGTTCGAACATATGCAGGGAAAAGTAGATGCTCGGAGCGCGGAGTACGTGGAAATGATCAGGAAATCTCTCATGGAGATCACTTCGCCATTGGTCAGCAGACTCGAGCAGAAATTCAGACACCTCACTCCCCAGGAGATCCAAATCTGCTCGATGATTCGACGTGGTTATAGTAGCAAAGAGATTGCGGGAATCCGCAACTGCTCTCCCCAAACCGTGCTCAAGCAGCGGAAGACCATTCGGCGGAAACTCGGACTCGCCAATACCGAGGCCAATCTTGCGACTTTCCTTGCCTCAATCTCGGTAGATTCTATGACAATTCAGGAGTGATTGGATAAATTCTTCTAATATATTATGCCACAATCTCTTATGTTGGAGTTCATGGACACTAACTGTCGCACGATAATGAAGAATAAGGGGTACAAACAATACCCCATGAATAACCCACAATTAACCGTTGTGTCCTAACCTCAATTATTAGATATTCGATTGGCGCCCAGTGACACCCTCGCATATTTTAGGGGTAGATGTAGGCCAACTAGGGCTTCATACTGTGTACTCCTGCATTACACTTGGCGCTAAAATATGAGCCCGTTCTGGCCGGAATGCAGTTCCCCCCTCCCCCCCTGCATTCCTCCTCGACGGGTTCTTTTTTTGTGCGATTTCGCCCAGAAATGAATCAGACAGCTTCCGCGCTGAATCGCGCGATCGCCCCGGTTCGAAGATTTCGCTGATAGATTTTCACGAAGAACCAATATGCCCCCACCAGGTAAACCAGCGACAACGCTCCTCCCGTCATCAGATTGACCCAGAGCTGATCCGCCGCCATCTCCCCTGCCAAAATCCCGCGCATACTCTCAAATACATAACTGGCGGGGATAACGCGCGCTATCCATTGCATTGCCTCTGGCAGTGTCGCTATTGGATAGTAAACTCCGACAAAGACAGAGAGCAGGAACGGGATCGGCCATCCCAGCCACTCAGCGGTCGGTCCGAATCTGAAGATCACTCCCGACACAAATACCCCCATCGCCGCTCCAAACACGAAAAGTATCAACATGAACGGAAGTATCATCGTCCCGACTATCAAGACATCATACCCAAACGCGATTCCGGCGAGTATCACCATGGCTGCCAGACCGGCCGTCGCGGTCACGATACTCGTCAACACCAGTCCGCTTAGATACTCCGTCAACTTGAGCGGCGACGCAAAGTAGTTGATGAAGTTCTGGCTCCAGACATCCTCCAGAAAACTGGTCATGATCCCCGCCTGAATACGGGCGCAGAACTCAAAAAAGATGATCGCTCCCAGGATAACGGTGACGAAACTGAAGGTCGCCTCGCCGAAGGTCAGCAGGTACTTTCGAACAAACCCCCACTGTACGAGGTCGATCAACAGCCAGAGAAAGACCGACGACAACCGTGTCGGATTCCCCGAAATCAGGTACATCTGCCGCAAAAAGATCGCGTACACTCGGGAGAGGGACATCCTATTCCTCCCTCAGTGCAAGCGGCTCGCGCGCCACGGCAATAAAGAGCTCTTCGAGATCTTTCTTTCCGTACTCCGATGCCACCGTGCGTGGATTGCCGGTCAACAGGATTTTGCCATGTGACAGGAACATCACTCTATCGCACACCGCCTCTATCTCCCGCATGTTGTGCGATGTCCAGAGCACCGCGGTACCACGTTCCCTGACATACTCTCGTATCCGCTCGCGGATCATCTGGGCGATACTCGGGTCGAGCGAGGCAGTCGGTTCGTCCAGCAACAGAAGTTTCGGCTCATTGATGACTGCTTTGGCCAGGCTGAGACGGCTCAGTTCCCCCGAAGACAGTAGTCCCGCCTTCGAATCGGCAAACGATTCCAGATCGAATTGACTCAGCAATTCCTCCACCCGCCGTTTGGGATGCTTCACCTCATACAGTAACGCAAAAACCCGTAGATTCTGCCGCACCGTCAGATTGAGCGGCACATGGGCGTAAACCGCCGCGAAATTGACCTGTCGCGAGATCGCCGAACGCTCCCGCGCCAACTCCTTTCCGAAAACGCGGATCGTTCCCTCCGTCGGCTCCAGGATGCCGAGGATCATATTGATAGTGGTTGATTTCCCCGCCCCGTTTGGCCCAAGCAGACCGATTATCTCCCCCGCCTTGATTGAGAACGAGATATGGTCAACTGCGGTGGTCCGGCCGTAGAGTTTCGTCAGAGATTGGATATCAAGTATAGTGGCGTCTTCGTTCACCATACTGCAAAATAGATATCTCCAAAGTGCAAGGGAAGTTAAACCTTGGTCTCACCGTTCACGCCATTCCTCCCCGAAATCCTGTTGTATGGTAGACAAGAATTATCTATAATGGGTCGATAACAGCACGTGCCCGGAAAGTTCGACTCGACACCTTCCGCCACACACCCTTCCGGCACTTTACCCCATTGGACGTTTTTGTTTACATGGAGATTCCTATGCCCAGATTCTACATCGAGATCCCGCACGAAGAAGAGGCCATTGCCTGTTTGAGAGCGGTAAAAGTGCTACAGGAAACAGGTTCACACTTCCTCACCCATGCGGACTACGGCTGTCTGGACGGCGACCATACCGCCCGAATCGTTATCGAGGTAGATAACAAGCACGACGCGCTGATGATCGTCCCGCCGGTCTATCGACCTATCGCCCGTGTGATCCAACTCAACAAGTTCTCGCCGGAGGAAGTAGACAACCTTATAAGGGAGCATTCCAACTAGGCGAACAGGATATCAAAGTTCGCGGCGCGGCAGGTCCGCCTTGGCGCAGGCGACCATGCCCATTGTCACTCAATCAGTTGCGAAAAAACGACAATTCGCGCGCTTCCGCCTTGCCGATTTCGCCTTCCCCTAGTATCCTGTCCGGATGAAACTGGATAAATCACTCCACTACGCTCCGCATCCCGATGACGCTGCCCCGGTCGAACGGATGCCCGCTGTCATTGAAACCAAAGACAGCACCGCCAACCCGGCTCCTCTTGGGCTGCTGGGATTCGGCATGACCACTGTCCTTCTTAACCTCCACAACGCCGGCTTTTTCGGCCTCGACACCATGATCCTCGGGATGGGGATTTTCTATGGTGGTGTCGCTCAGATTATCGCCGGTGTGATGGAATGGAAAAAGAAGAACACCTTTGGCACTACCGCCTTTACATCGTACGGCCTTTTCTGGCTCACGCTGGTAGCTCTACTGGTACTTCCGAAATTGGGCTGGGGGACCGCTCCGACCAAGGAAGGGATGACCGCCTATCTTTTCATGTGGGGACTCTTCACGGCCTGCATGTTTGTCGGCACCCTGAAACTGAACCGTGCCCTGCAGGTAGTCTTCGCGTCACTGACCATTCTTTTCTGGTTGCTGGCATTGGGAGATATCACTGAGAATGCCACTATCAAAACGATAGCTGGCTATGAAGGGATCTTCTGCGGCCTCTCGGCGATCTACACCGCGATCGCCCAGGTATTGAACGAGGTCTATGGCCGCCCTCTTCTCCCCCTCGGCCCGGTCAGAAAATAACGCTGGGAGAATGTAGTCATGAAGCGGACGTCGATTGGCGTCCGCTATCCGGTCATCTCACGCCGTCATGCGTGAAGGCGCGCTCCCCGCGCTTTCATCCAGCATCGCCTGCTTCTTCTCCGCGCGCTTCCGTTCCTCAACATCAAGGATCGCTTTCCGCACCCGGATCGATTTCGGCGTCACCTCGACCAACTCATCTCCGCGGATCCATTCCATCGCCTGCTCCAACGTCATCTTGCGCGGAACATCCATCTTCACCGCGATATCCTTCGTAGATGATCGATGGTTCGTCAATGCCTTCTTTTTGGTCGGATTGCAGATCAGGTCGGTATTGCGCGAGTTCTCGCCGACTATCTGTCCGGCGTACACTTTCTCCATCGGCTCGACAAAGATCACCGAGCGCTCCTGCAGTCCTTCCAGCGCGTACGCCGTAGCGACACCCGTATCCAGGCTGACCACCGACCCGCGACTGCGCGACACAATATCCCCGCGCCACGCGCCGTACCCGATAAACCGCGATGCCATCACTCCCATCCCGCGTGTATCAGTCAGGAACTCCGAGCGGTATCCTATCAATCCGCGCGTCGGAATATTGAACTCTATGCGCACAGTATTGGTCCCGGAGTTATCCACCGAGGTCAACTCACCCTTCACGCGCGAGAGCCGCTCGATCACCACTCCCTGATATTCTTCAGGGACATCGATAATCGTCTGTTCGATCGGCTCCAGCACATTTCCGTTCTCGTCAGTATGGATGATGATCTCCGGCCGCGACACGCAGAACTCCAGTCCCTCGCGACGCATCTCTTCGATCAGGATCGCCAGGTGAAGTTCGCCGCGCCCCGACACTTTGACTCCGTCCGCACGCCCCAGATCTTCCATCCGTAGCGCGACATTGACGCGAAGTTCCCGCTCCAACCGCTCTTTGAGCTGGCGAAGCATAATCGAGTTTCCCTCTTGCCCGGAGAACGGCCCGGTATTCACCAGGAAAAACATCGACAGCGTCGGTTCTTCGATCTCTAAAGGCTTTAACGCGTTCGCCGGATCTTCATTCTTCGAGAATGTATCTCCAATGCCTATCTCTGAGGGACCCGCCAACCAAACGATATCACCGGCCGAGATTTCGTCCGTCTCCACTCGTTTGAGTCCGCGCGTCACCCACATCACAGTCGACTGTACTTTGGAGGATGACACCACCGACCATCCGGCACCGGAAATATCACCTTCATTCTGCGCAGTCACAAAGCGCGTGAAGGCTTCCCCCTTCTGCAACTTTCCGCGCATAACGCGTCCGCACCCGATCTGACCGAGATAATCCGACCAATCGAGCGAGGTAACTTGCATGAGGAAATCCCCATCCTGATCCACCTGCGGCGCAGGCACTTCAGAAATGATCGTCTCGAAAAGCGCGTCCATCCCGGCATGCGCGTCCTTTTCCAGGTCACGCACAAACCAGCCATCCAGACCTGACCCGTATAGGACCGGGAAATGCGCCTGTTCATCGGTAGCGCCCAAATCTATGAAAAGATCGAAGGTCTTATTGAGAGCGAAATCCGGCCGCGCCCCTTTCCGGTCGACTTTGTTGATCAGCACGATCGGGCGCAATCCCAATCTCAGAGCGCGCATCAATACGTAGCGCGTCTGCGGCATCGGCCCCTCATTCGCGTCAACGAGCAAGAGAACCGAGTCTACCATAGAGAGCACACGCTCCACCTCGCCGGAGAAATCCGCGTGCCCCGGGGTGTCGATGATGTTGATGAGGCAATCATTCCAGGTGACCGTGCAATGCTTGGCGCGAATGGTGATCCCACGCTCCCGCTCCAGGACATTGTTGTCCATCAGGCGTTCGGCGACTTCCTGGTTCTCCCGGAAGGTCTGCGTCGCGCGGAAGATCGAATCGATCAGGGTCGTTTTCCCATGATCGATATGGGCGATGATCGCGAGATTGCGGATATTGGCGATGTTCGTCGTCACTCAGTCTACCTTTCGTTCGAGCGTCAATTGCTCATTCAACCGGTCCAGGGAATCGTCAGATCACGCTTTTGGGGGAATGATCACGCTGGATAAACCGACACAGGAGCTAACCTGTTCCCAAAGAATCTGTTAGTATACGGCAAAAACGCGATTTGTCAATCAATTACTCTGCCCGATCGCTCTTGCCACATGCCCCCCAACCGGTTATCTATGCTTTTTCAGGCCGACTAGGACGGGCAGGGAACACCTGCACTCGAACGTAATAGGACAAGGGATTAGGTATGGACATCATCAAAGCCAAAATAAATCAGGCCACCAAACTCCTCGACGAACTCAATATCGATGCCTGGGCGCTCTTCGAGCGCGAAACCGCCATGCTACAGGACCCAACCCATGCCATGGTAGTCGGTATCCCGGTCGCCTGGAACTCTCTCTTCCTCTTCACGCGCCACGGTGACGCAATCGCCCTCATCGGCAATTTCGATGAACCAGACTTCACTGCTTCCGGCCGTTTCACCAACGTGCAATCCTATATCCAGGGATGCGGCGAACCGATCCGGAATATCTTCCAGAAGCTCAACCCGGCGACCATCGCGTTGAACTATTCCGTCAATGACCCTGTCTCCGATGGCCTCACCCACGGCATGTTTACGCTTCTCTCGTCTCACCTCGAAGGCACGCCGTACGCGTCGCGGTTCGTCTCCTCCGAGCAGTTCGTTTGCAAACTTCGCGCGCGAAAACTCGCTGAAGAAGTTTCGCGCCTCGAGCATGCCGCACTCCTCGCCACTCAGGCCTGGGATTGCGCCTATCAGCGGATTCAGGTCGGTATGTCTGAGAAACAGATCGGCGCGATCATCGACGATAAGATTTGCAAGACCGGCGGCGTCCCCTCTTTTCCGACTATTGTGAATGCCGGCGCCAAAACATCGGCCGGACATGTCGCCCCGACCGACGCCATCATCGAACCGGGCGAACTACTCCATATCGATTTCGGCATCAAGATCAACGACTACTGCTCGGACCTTCAGCGTTTGGTCTATGTCAAGCGCTCCGATGAAACCGCCGCCCCGGCCGAACTCCTGCGCGCCTTTGATACCGTCGCCATGATCATCACCAAAACTGGCGAAGCTCTACTCCCCGGCAAGAAGGGATACGAGATCGACGCTCTCGCCCGCCAACTCCTGCGTGACAACGGCTACCCGGAGTATCAGCATGCGTTGGGACATCAATTGGGGCGTGATGTTCACGATGGCGGCGCGATCCTCGGCCCTCAGTGGGAACGCTACGGCAACACGCCGCACATCCCGCTGGAACTCGGCAATGTCTTCACTCTTGAACTCGAGATCATGCTGGACGGAATTGGCTGTGTGGGATTGGAGGAAGACGCTGTCCTCACCCCCACCGGCGCAAAGTATCTGTGCGAACGCCAGACAACGCTATTGGTGAAATAGCACTGCTCATTGCCGCCCGCGTCTCAGAGTTTTCAGTGTCACGGCACTGCATCATGCCGCGCAGGCGGGCATCCGGGGTTTTCTTCTGCGCGGCAGATGTCACTCATCTGCCCGGACACACCCCATAATCACCGTACCCCACCATTTATGCTGGGCTCTTACCGCCGTCCTACGGACAAGCCGGCAACTCCGGCCGCGGCGTCTGGGTCAGGTAGGCAATGAGCAGCGAGAGGTCCGATAGATCAGGAGTATTCCCCACACCGTTAATGTTAGCTTCACTTGGACAAGGGAAACGTACTGTCGACCAAATCGTGACCAAGTAATCAATGAGCATCGACAGATCCGAAAGATCAACTTCACCGACCCCGTTCATGTTTCCACGATATCCAATACAACAACAGGCATCGCCAATTCCATCGCCATTGCTGTCTCCTTGATCGAGATTGGGGGTAGTGAGGCAATTGTCGCACAGGTCCCCTACCCCGTCACCATCCGTATCCGTCTGATCAAGGCTCGGTATACTCGGACAGTTGTCTACATCGGCGCAGAGCCCGTCCCCATCGATATCATCGTTCTTGTCAAATGGACAGGGGTCGCACGCATCCCCTTTGCCATCACCATCCGAATCCGCCTGCCCAATATTCGTCAGCCCCGGACAGTTGTCGCAAGGATCGCCCGCGCCGTCACTATCCTCATCTTCCTGAAGCGGATTGTACACGGTTGGGCAATTATCCACGTCGGCGCATAGCGAATCACCATCGGCATCATCACCCGCGTCATTCGGACACACATCACACAGGTCACCGATATCATCATTATCCGCGTCCGTTTGATCGGCATTGGCCAGCACCGGACAATTGTCACAGGCATCCCCTATCCCGTCAAGGTCCGTATCTACCTGCGTCGAATTACTCACGGTCGGACAGTTGTCGCATGGGTCACCCCATCCGTCGTAATCGGTATCCAATTGGGTGGTGTTTGCCGTCGATGAACAATTGTCGCAGGCGTCTCCGATGCCGTCGCCATCGGTGTCCTCTTGGAGCGGGTTCGCCACGGTCGGGCAGTTGTCCGCAAATGCGCACAACCCGTCATTGTCTTGGTCCGGCCCAAAGTCGGCAAAAATCTTGGTTACAAAGGCATCGTCATTCGTACCATCGGTATTTTGCCAGGCTGGATTGACAGTCGGAAAGTCGATTGACTTTGTCATTCCGGTCAGGTAGAGATTGCCTGCGGTATCCGTCGCAACGTCGTATCCATATTCCGGACCAGTTCCCGCTAAATAGGTACTGAACGACAATGTCTGACCGGAACCCGTCAGCCTGCTCACAAAGACGTCGTATCCGGATGCTACCGGATCACGCATGAGATACCCGGCAACAGGAAAGTCGTTTGACGCGGTATATCCAGTGACGGTTGCTCGCCGCTCATTATCGACGGCAGTTGCTCGCCCAAAATCATCCTCTGTGCCGCCCAGATAGGTGCTATAGATGAGCGTGTCACCTTCGCCGGATATCTTGGTGACAAATGCGTCATACTTGCCTGCCCTGACGGGTTGAAACGCTGACTTCACCGGAAAGTCCGTTGAGCGTGTGCTTCCGGCGACATATATGTCGCCGGAGTCATCTACACAAACTCCGTAGGCAAATTCCTCGGCATCCCCTCCCAAATAAGTACCAAACTCCAGGGCTGATCCATTGGGCAGGAACCTGACCACAAATACATCTTCGAGTCCCATTCCTATATTCGGCTGAAATGCGTTCATGGTCGGAAAATCAGTCGACCAGGTATAGCCGGTTACGACAGCTTCACCACCTGGCGTTACTGTCATGTCAAACGCCCCGTCCTCAAGCGCCCCGCCGAGATAGGTGCTGTAAGCGAGGATGGTACCATCCGACGAAAACTTGGCGACAAACCCATCCCAGCCCCCTTGATCCGTCTGGAAGGGAGACTGCAACGGTATGTCAGTGGATGCGGTTCGTCCCCCTACGTACATATTACTGGCGTCATCAACGCCGACCCCTAATCCGTAATCGCGATCGACTCCACCCCAGAGCGTGCTGAACAGAAGTTGATTACCTGCCGGTGACAACTTGACCAAGAACGCCTCTTCCTGACTGATCGCGGTCCGCCACGAACTAACCAGCGGGAATTCCAGCGACATGGTCGTACCGGCTACAACCGTGCATCCTTGGCCATCTACGGCGATGTCCTCTCCGCCATCGCGGGCAATTCCACCGAGATATGTGCTGTAAACCATCCCGCTTCCGTCAGATCGTATCTTCGAAATAAATACGTCACGCGAATAGCGGTGTACGTCCGGTTGAATCGGACTCACGACGGGGAAATTCGGTGATGTCGTATATCCCGTTACGTAAACACTCCCGGAATCATCGACCGCGATCCCATATGCAAGGTCAAGGCTACTTCCACCCAGATAAGAACTGTACGCGACCCCCACGCATGCTTCCGCCTCACTCCAGGCCACCGCCGGGCGTTCGGATTGCTCCGCAGTCAATGGCACCGGACCATCAAACGCCATTCGCTTGGTGCCCACCGTGACCGTGGTGATATTCTCCGCTCGCTCCACTACTTCGGCGCCAGTGAACTCCACTCGCACTTCCGCCCCGGCCTTAGTTCTCCCCTCCAAACGATACTCAAGACTTCCACTCCACCCTTCGAATACCGCATCCACACCCTCGTAGAGGTTTCTTATTTTTATGGTTGAGTAATTCGGAACATCTGTTCGCCACCGGGTTGGGTCATTCCCCAGGAAGTAATTGCATCGGTACGTCAATTCACCGCTTGGTTCGATGGATGTTTCCCGGTTGCTCCCCACAAATTCAGCGCTGAACAATCTGCAGACGGGATCTAGAGTATCCGCATTCTGTTCGAATACTTGATAGTGGACCGAAGTACTGCTAAACCACAATACCACTCCACTCGCCTCGGCTCGGTAAAGAATGCTATCTGGCCACTGGCCCATGTTTTGTGTAAATGCGATCCGATTGTCCGCCGCCCCAATTGAGGATTCGATGGAGAAAAGTAACAATACCGATAGTGTGAAAGCAACTCGTCGCATGGTCCCACACCCTGCTCTCGATAATATGGTGATATACTAAAGTGTAGGAACCGAGAGCAATTCATGCAAGAGCAAATTGACCACAGGCGACCTCTACATGGATCGCGGTATCTTTGTTAACTCTGGGGGATCTTAAGCTGGGAGACAGGGATTCGAACCCCGATTCTACGGTCCAGAGCCGCATGTCCTACCGTTGGACGATCTCCCAGTATATCTGTCTTTGCCGAACGGGCGTCCGGCAAGTCCGCCCAATATAGTGTCACAACCCCATTTGTCAAGCCACCAAATAGAAACTGATTGCTTGACGCAAACAGTTGTCACACCGTAAGATAATCGACATTCAGAAGAAAATCTTCACTCCCCCGCCACCGTCTATTTTCGCCCGAATTGACGCACCAGCAGTGCCATCCCCTTCACCCCAAATGTCGCCCGACGTAACGTGACCCGATTCCGCATCCCCAGCGACCTCCCCCGCAATACCTCCACTCCGCGCACATTGTAGCTCGTCCCAGACGTGGTCAGTCTCACTCTGCCCGACAACGGGAGTATCGACACCAGATCGCCTGCCGCATTCGTCAACATCGTTCTGCTATCATTCAGCAACTGCACTTCGTAGCGACGATTGATTATCCGAATCTCCGGATGATATCTTCCGTGTTGTTTCCCCGCCGCCACCAGAAGCAACAGAAAATTCCCCAGCATCTGATCCGGCTCACCGTACGACGGCTGCACGATATCTATCTTTTTCGCTCTACGTGCGAGACAATGATCCAGCGCCAGCTCGGCATCGGTCTTGTCTTTCATTGGAGGAAAGCGGTCGACGATCGTTGTTTTCGGAAGATCTTTCGGCATCCGTCGGATCGAATCAAAATCCCCTATGAGCAAATTCGGAAACAGCCCCGCCGCTTTGAAAAACCGGTATCCTCCATCCACCGCGACGGTATATCTCCCCCGACAGAGCGCGCGATAGTACTCAATATCCCGGCGCGCATATGCGCCGTTGAGAAAGAGGATACAATCTTTCATGCTATTTTCCGTCGCGAAGCGCCAGTGTCCCGGCGCCGATCAGCGCGGTTTTCTCTTCGATGATGATCGACACGGGCATCCGCGCCAGCAATGATTCCATCTTCCCCTGCTTGACAAACCGATGCATGAATCTCCCCTGATCCAGAAGCGTGATGATCTGTGGCCCGATCAATCCGCCAATGAAAATACCGCCCAGGGTCATCCCTTTGAGCGCGAGATTCGCCGCCTCCGAGGCATAGCAGTCGACAAAAATATCCAGAGTCGTGATCGCGTCGGCATCTTTCCCCGACAGCGCCTTCTCGATTATCACTCCCGATTTATCCACCGCCTTCTCAAACCAGGCCGCCGGCGGTTTCCCCTGCGACTCCCGCACAAATGTATAAATCCGTTCCAGCCCTTTCAGGCTGAGCACGTCTTCCACTTCTACATGTCCAAGTTCCGAATACAGAAACTCCCACAACTCCATCTCGCGCTGGCTCCCCGGCGCGAAATCGGCGTGCCCCCCTTCCGACGCGTACGGGAAATAGCGGTCGTCGTGCACATGGATCAGCGCCTCGCCGAGTCCCGATCCAGCGGCGATCAGACCGACATTACCGTTCTTCTGCTTCACCCCGGCATTGATGACGTAATACCGATCATCTTTGACATGCGGCAAGCCGTATGCCAGCGCCACGATATCGTTCAGCAGTTTCACTTTGCCGATCTTGAACTTCTCTTCGATCGTCGAGGCGATCAAGAGCCACGGAAGGTTCGTCGTGCGGACCTCGCCATTGATCACCGGACCGGCGACGCCAAAACAGGCATGCTTTATCGGCGTGGTGTTTTTCTTGAGATAGAGATTGAGGATCTGCTCGAAACTGGTGAAATCGCGACTGTTGTAGGTCGTTTGATTGTAAAGCTTGATCCCCGATTCTGACTCCTTGACACGAGCCAGTTCAACCGTCGCCCCGCTGATGTACCCTGCTAACATATGTCTACAGTTCCTCGCGCGCGGGAAGGGTCGAGCTGCGCCGATGCCGCCTTGTCCAGCAGCCAGATCGTGCGCTCCGCTTCCACCCGCCTCGCCGGAAGAATATCCCCTTCAACATCGGCAGACAAGACCTTTTTCACCGCCTCCGCTTTGTCTGTACCAGTGACAATAAAGAGCACAGCCTTGGCCGCGTTCAGCAATGGCAGAGTAAAAGTCAGGCGATACGTCTTAAGTGAACTCACATAGGGAGCATCCACCAGACGACTCCCGCCTGCCGCAAAATCATGATCCGGAAACAGCGACGCCGTGTGGCCATCCGGACCCATCCCCAAGAGAACCATATCCAGTCGCGGGATCTCATTAGGTCCCGAACCGGACTTGCGTCGGATGAGATCCTCGTAGTCCCGTGCCTCCGCCGCCAGATCTTTTGACTCCCCTTTCATCCGATAGATATTCGTGTTCTCTATCTGCAGCGGAACAAATAGACCGGTGCGCGCCGAGAGATAGTTCGATTCATCGGATTCAGGCGGAACCGCGCGTTCGTCGGAGAAGAAGAACTCCACCTTGGACCGCATCATCGGCGCGACCTCGGTGACGGCGCTCAACTCGCGATACATCAGTTTGGGGGTGCGACCGCCGGAGAGCGCGAGCAGAAATCTCTTCTGCGCGCGCGACGCGCTCAATTGGTCATAAATAAAACTCGCCGCTGCCTTGGCGACAGCGGCGTCATCGGGATAGATCTGGATTGATATCACATATGTCCTGTCACTCTACAACCACTGCGGTCCCGGCCGCCGACACCATCAGCATCGACCCGGAGCCGACCGTCTCGTAATCGAGATCGACCGCTATTATGGCATTTCCCCCCATCTGCTGGGCCTGCGCCTGCATCTCCTGCAGCGCGATCGTTTTCGCTTTCAGCAATTCACGCTCATACGCGCCGGACCGTCCACCCACGATATCCGTGATATTGGCGAAGATATCTTTGAAGATATTGGCGCCGAGAATCGCCTCACCCGTCACCAGGCCGAGATACTTGGTGATCTTCCGTCCCTCAAGCGTGTTTGTCGTCGTTATTAACACTCTACACTCCTTGTTGTCTGTTTGCTCATTGAAACGAGTACCGTCGACGAATGTTGCGAAAATCGGAATACCTATCGTTCGATTTTCATTATCCGGTCAAGTGCCGCCACCACCGATGCATACTCCGCGAACTCGCTCGCGTCCTGCATCGCTTCAACGACATAGGTCGAGAGCGGCATCGACGTCGCCCCCCGCTCCAGCTTCCATCCCCGATGTTCCGCTTCGTAGATGGGATGTCCGCCCGCTTTCAAGGGGAGTTGACGGATCACTCCCACCGAACCGTCATTGAACTCCGTTCGCAGGAAGATCCCATCGGGCAATGCTTCACTCGTCTCTATCACCATACTATACTCGCGATACCCGGCGATTATTCGATTCCCTCGCTGCTCCGGCCTTTCGGTCTTGAGCCGCGCAAGCAGCCACCCGCATATCAGGTCGCCATAGCTGTCGACCTTCTCAGAGCTCAGCACCTGGCATTTCACCGGAAACGCCCGGCAATCGGTGGCGTTCAGCCGCCCGAACATCTCGCCCAGGAGTTCTCTGAGCGTTAGTGTCCAATACCAGCGCAATGGAAGATACTTGTGCTGTAGCGGCCCGCTCGGCACTACGCCCGCGTTCACGTAATAGTAATCTGACAGTTCGAGGATCGTGGTATCAAACATCGGCGTTGTCTGATATGTCCTGAAATCAACGGCGATCACCGGCACCGACCCGACCAACAGCGATCGCAGCGCCCCCGGCAAAAAGTGCATTCTGCCGATATCCGCGATCATCTCGACCACTTCAAAACAGCGAAGGGTTCCCGACTCTTTATCCCGCTGACAGGCGGTCCGCACAAACGCGGAATACGCGCCATCCAATTCATCTATCACGATCAGGAACACTCTCGATGGATACGCCCCCGCTATTTCGTTGGCCAACTGCTCCGCCTCGGGCCGCGAAGTTGCGTCTGTCACCACCAGCATATTCGAGAGACAGAGCTTGGTCAGAGGAATATCTCCGCGATACTGCGCCGATGCTTCCTTCCAAACCTCGTTCAGCCGCTTCTCGATCTTTTCGGCGTTCAATTCAATATGTCCGCCATCATAGACAGTCCGTTGCGGGCGCGCATCGGTCATAACCGCAACCACTCCCGCCCATCTTTTTTGAGAAACTCCTCAGCAGCATCCGGCCCCCAGGTCCCCGCCTCGTACAAATGCAGCGGCGCGTTCCGCCAGCTCCCGATTATCCGGTCCACCAAACGCCAGGAGAGTTCCACTTCGTCTTCTCGCGCGAACAGCGTTGAATCGCCGGTGAGAGCGTCAAGGATCAACCGCTCGTACGCTTCGGAGGTTGCCGCCTCAAAGGCGCTTTCATACATGAAGTCCATCCGCACCGGTGAGATCCGCACCTCCTGCCCCGGCATCTTCGCATGGAATGATAGCGTTATCCCTTCCTGCGGCTGTATTCTGAAGCGAAGTACATTGGTGTCGGTCTGTGGATTCCCCGTCCGATTGAACAGCATATGTGGCGGCGCCTTGAAGACGATCCCGACTTCCGTCACTCGCTTTGGCAGCCGTTTCCCTGACCGCAAATAGAAAGGCACCCCCGACCACCGCCAGTTGTCGACATACAGTTTCATCGCGACATATGAATCGGTCATCGACTGTTCGGGCACTCCCTGCTCCTGCCGATACCCTTTTACTGCCTCTCCGCCTATCGACCCCGGCCCGTACTGCCCGCGAACCGAGAATGCCGCAAGTTGCTCATCCGGTATCTGGCGCATCGATTTCAGCACCTTTACCTTCTCATCCCGTATCGCGGTCGCGTCAAACGAGGCTGGCGGCTCCATCGCTATCAGAGTGAAGACCTGCATGATGTGCGACTGGATCATATCCCGGATTATCCCCACCTCATCAAAATAGCCGGCTCTCGAACCAACGCCCAATGACTCCGCCACCGATATCTGGATATGATCGATATACCGCCTGTTCCAGAGCGGCTCGAAGATCGCGTTGGCCAGCCTAAAAACGAGAATATTCTGGACCGTCTCTTTCCCGAGATAATGATCGATGCGATAAACCTGCCGCTCGGCAAAAACTGAATGCACCATCTTATTAAGTTCGGTAGCCGATGCGACATCATGCCCGAACGGCTTCTCGATCACGATACGCGACCACGGCTCATGCTCACCATGTTCCGACACCAGACCATTTGTCTGCAACGCCGAGAGTATCTGCGGAAACGCGTCCGGCGGTGTCGCCAGATAATACATCACATTTTCCGCGGCCCCTTGTGCTTGCGCCTGTTCGGTTATTTTTGATCTGAGCCGCGTATACCCATCCCCGCCTTCAAAGGTCCCTTTCACATATGAGAGCGAATTGAGGAATCGTTCTACCTGCTCTGGATTCTCCGCCTGCCGCCGCGAGAACTTCGCCAGCGCTTCCTTCATCTCGGCGCGAAATTGCGCGTCCGTTTTTTCCCGCCGCGCGAAACCGATCACCGAAAATGGCCGACTGAGAAACCCGTCCAGATAAAGATTGAAGAGCGCCGGTATCAGCTTCCGCTGCGTCAGGTCCCCGGTCGCTCCAAAGATGACAAATGTGAATGAGCCTGCCTGTTTGGCCCGCATGAACCGACTGGCGAATGGATTGCCAAAAGTCTCGGTTCGAATACTCACTTCTTCTTTCCTTTGGCGGCTGGCTTACCGTCAGCGCCTTTCTTCTCCACCACCGCATGCCCGCCAAATTGCGCGCGCAATGCCGCCAGCACTTTCGACGAGAAGGACTCCTCCTGACGCGAACGGAATCTATTCATTAGCGCATAGGTCAGGGTGACCGCCGGTACATCCAGATCGATCGCCTCCTGCACTGTCCAGCGCCCTTCGCCGGAATCAGCCACATACCCGGTGATCTTGGCCAGCGAGGGATCCTGCTTGAACGCCCGCTCTGAGAGCTCCAGCAACCACGATCGCACCACTGAACCTTGATTCCACAGATGACAGACATCCGCTAGCTTCACATCATACTCCGACTTTTCGAGTATCTCAAATCCTTCCGCGTACGCCTGCATCATGCCGTATTCGATCCCGTTATGGATCATCTTGACGAAATGTCCTGCCCCCGATGGCCCGCAGTGCATATAGCCGTCAGGTGGAGCCAGCGTCTTGAAGATCGGCTCGGCTTTACCAAATGCCTTCTTATCGCCGCCTATCATCATGCAGTAACCGTTCTCAAGCCCCCATATGCCACCAGAGGTTCCGGAGTCCAGCAACGTTATCCCTTTGGCGTCAACTTCGGCAACGCGACGTTTCGTCTCCCGATAATTCGAATTGCCGCCGTCAATGATCGTATCCCCTTTGCTCAGCAGTTTGGTCAGGTCATGGATCACCTGCTCTGTCGCCTCACCGGCTGGGACCATCACCCAGACAATCCGTGGAGCCCTGAGCTTACTCACCAGATCGACCAGCGACTTGGCCGCTACCGCGCCGACCGCCGTTGCCTCTTTGACCGATTGCGGATTCCTCCCATACACCACAATATCGTGGCCACCGCGACGCAACCGTTTGACCATATTTCCCCCCATCTTCCCCAATCCGATAAACCCGATTCTCATATCTTTACTCCCGATGTTGTCCGTATTCCGCGAATCCTCGCCGCGACACTGGCCGCATCCATTCCAAGCGTCTTATACAGGTCATCCGGCTTTCCTGACCCGGCATATTGCGGCACGCCGATCTTGATCATCTGCGCCTGAAGTCCCAGGCTGAACATCGAAGACGCTATCGCCGTCCCTAATCCCGTCTTCACATTATGATCCTCAAGCACCACCAGATGACGATATGTCGCCAGCATCCTCAGATCATCCTCATCCAGATCGCTCCAGTCGGAGACAGATATCAGCGAGATGCGTCTCCCTTCTCCATTCAACGTCTCCCATGCCTGCATCCCGTACGGCAGCATATTACCGGAACAAACTAAGGCGATCTCCTCTCCCTTGCGTATCACTTCCATCCGGCCGTATCGGTATTGATACCCCTCGCCGAAATAGGGCGAACCATCCTCGCGAACTATTGTCGGGACTACGGCGCGCCCCATGATCACCGCGAATGACCCCGGGTGACTCAAAACGTACCGAGTGATGGCATCCGTCTGATTCGGGTCAGCCGGCGTGATCACTTTCCAGCCGAATGTCGAATTGAGCAGACCAAAGTAATCGATACACTGATGGGTCTTCCCATCTTCGCCGACATTCACTCCCGAGTGGGTGCAGAATAATTTGAAATTGGCATGATTGATATCATTCAGCCGCGCCTGGTTGTAAGTCTCCGCGATCCCGAAGACGCCGAAATCCGACCAGATCGCCACCGCATGCTCGGCCGAAAGCGCGCCGACCGTCGTCGCCGTACTATGTTCCGATATGCCCATCTGGTAGAAATTCGATGGCCACTTCTTCTCAAATCCATCCGTCTTGACCGACTTCGACAGATCGCAATCAAATACCGCCATCGCGAACCCCGGGCGATTCATATTCGACTCGGCGACTGAGACCAGCGCCTTCCCCCACGCTCCTCGATTATCAGATTTATCTTCCGCCTTGTAGCGGATCGGCGTTCCGGTCTCCACTTTGATATACTCATGTTCCGGCGCGTCAAACATAGACGGCGGACCCTGTTTGCGACGGTTCATCAACTCATCAAGATCATCATGTATCCCGCCCAGTTCCGCGAATGCCTTCTTTGCCTGATCCGGCTTGAGTGCCGCGCCATGATACTCTGCGTCATTCTCCATAAATGACACTCCCTTCCCCATCACCGTGTGGGCCAGTATCATGATCGGAGCGCCATCGTTGTGGTAGGCAGTCCGCATCGCCTTGTACAGCGCGCGAAGATCATGCCCGTCCACCTCAATGACCCGCCATCCATCCGACTCCCACCCCGCCTTGATATTCTGCGGCATCACTTTGGTGACATCGCCCGATATCTGAAGCCGATTGTAATCAACGATCGCTATCACGCTATTCAATCCAAACTTCACCGCCGTGCGCCGCGCCTCCGCAATCTGTCCCTTCTGCTGCTCCCCATCCCCCATCAGACAGAATGACTGGAAATCCATCCCTTTCAGCCGCGCGTAAATCGCCTTGCCGACCGCCACTGATAATCCCTGCCCGAGATTCCCCGTATCCCACTCGATTCCCGGCACTGTCCGCTCAACATGCCCTTCATAAGGTGAGCCTGCCTGTCGGAATCCATGCAGCACCGGGTAAATGTCAAAGAACCCCGCTGAGGCCAGTCCCGCGTACGCCCCGGGCGACGTATGTCCGTGCGACACGATTATCCGGTCGCGGTCATCCCGATACGGTTTCTTCGGGTCGATCTTCGCCATGTGGTAACAGAGCAGATAGAACTCCAGCGATGACATGGAGCCGCCGGGATGTCCTGAGGCCGCCACCGTTGTCATCTTGATGATATGACCGCGCGCCTTGCGCCCCTCTTCGGTCAACTTGTCAAACCAAGCCTGCGATAACTCGCTTTCGGCAAATCCACGCCAGGGATCAAACATCGAACTTCCTCTATTCTTTCATTTACTCACTATCTTCTTGATATGCTGATACAACTGCTCCAGCCCGTCGGCGGGCGAGCCATCCACTTCGAATACCAGCGTCGGCAACTTCCGCTGTATCAGCGCCTGCGAATCCCCGATCGCCTGCGCCGTGATCAACTCCCCAAACCCGAATTGTTGATTCGGGATCGGCGCTTTGCCGTAGTCCCGTCGCATCAGCACTATGAACATCCCCGTTGAATCTCCCCCTTTATACAACTGCCCGATCGAATGCAGGAACCTCGGCCCATACCCTCTTAGTGTCGCGCATCTTGACGCGTCACGAATGGTCGCGCGCATCTCCGCCAGGATCGACTCTGTCCGCCTGTCTGACTTGAAGTAATTCAGGATCGCGATATACTTCGGCGGCTTCGCCTTCGCGAAAAACTTCGTGAGTGCCTCGTCCACTGAATCGCTGTTTTTTCCGCCAAGAGAGACCAGAGTCAGCGCCTTCGACATGCTCCCACGCTGCAGCGGAAACCGCCGCGATTTGCTGTACTTGTCCAGGATCGCCTTGGTATTCTCTTTGCTCTCCGTCACATTCGGTTCGTCAAATGGATTGATCTCCATACACCAGCCTGCCGCCGCGGTCGCCGCTTCCCAGAGTAGAAACTGCCCGCCCAGAGAACTCAACTCCGGCAGCGATATCTCAACCATTGGCACGCGAAGCATCGCCAGCTTCCGCTTTAATGTCTGCTGCTCTTTCGCCGACTCGTTCGCCATCTTGAGGAAAACGAACATCCGGTCCGGACCATACGCGTCCACACTCCCCATCGGTTCCGCTTCTATCGGCACCACACCGCGCTTTTTCTTACCGGTCGATTCCGCCACCAACTGCTCAACCCACGGCACAAATGGCGCGGTTTTTTTCGACGCGACAAAGGTCAACTTGTCGATTCCCGACTTCCACCCCGCCGCCATGAACGCTCCCAGCACCAGCGCCGGATTGGATTCATCACCGCGCTCGGCTATCATCTCCTGCATCGCGCGCGCGTCATTCAGCAACTTCGCCAGGTCTACCCCAGCGAAAAATCCGGGCACTAGTCCAAACAGCGAGAGCGAGGAATACCGACCCCCTATATCCGCAGGGTTCAAAAATATCTTTCTATACTTATTCGCTTTGGCAAACGCCTCAAGCCCACTTCCCGGATCGGTGATCGCCACAAACTGGCGCCCCGGCGTCTTGACATGTAATTCTCTCAGCCGCGCCAGGAAGTATGCCTCCTGCGACCGCGTTTCGATCGTCCCCCCCGACTTGGAGGCTACTATGAACAGCGTCCGCTTCAAATCAACCGCCCGTGCCACCGCTGTCACTCCGTTCGGGTCGGTCGAATCCAGCACATGGAATGAGGTCAGTTTCGGATGTGTCCCGAACATCAGATTGAAAACTTCAGGACACAATGATGATCCCCCCATCCCCATCAGTATCACGTGATCTATGCCGCTTTTAATCGCGCTTTCGCCGAACGACACGATCGACTTCACCTGCTTGCGCATCGCAAGCGACACATCCACCCACCCCAAACGATTTGCGATCAATTTCTCGAGCGCGGCATCCCCGCCAAAAACCGATGCTTCCCTTTGCATCAGCAGCGGCAGCATCGCCGCCTCCACTCCCCGCTTCACCATCCGTTCGTACTGCTTCTCAATCTTCCCGGCTGCTATCTTCACGGTGTCCTTCCTTATTTGCGCGATGGCCGCGCTGGGATCCGTTCAATCTCTGAAACCAAGTCCGCCCTCTCTATTACTCCGAAAAATCCCGTCCCCATCACCAGCAGGTCCGCCCCCGCCTCAACAACTTTTCTCGCGTTGTTCCGGTCTATCCCGCCATCCACTTCGATCAGCGTAGGCAATTGGTGATGGTCCACATACTCCCGCGCTGCGACGATCTTCGGCGTCACCGACTCGATATAACTTTGTCCGCCAAATCCCGGAAAAACCGACATGATCAACAGCAGATCGAATTGTTCCAGGAACGGAAGTACTCTTTCCACCGGCATATCCGGATTGATCGAGATCCCCGCTTTTATCCCCATCTCTTTAAGGCGTGCGGCATGTTCTCGCGGATCCGGATGGACCTCCAGATGAAACGTGATATAGTCCGCGCCCGCCTTGGCGAACGGTTCAAAATACTTCTCCGGTTCAGTCAACATTAGATGCACATCCAACTGATGCTCGGTCAATTTGTTGACCGTCTTTACCAGTCCCGGCCCGAACGAAATGTTCGGGACAAAGTGCCCATCCATGATATCCAGATGGTAGATCGAGATACCGGCCTGCTCCGCGCTGGCGATCTCTTCTCCCAATCGGGAGAAATCGGCGCCCAGGATCGAAGGTGCGATTTTTGCCATAGCTTGAATAATGCCAATTGAGTATCTGCCGGGCAAATCCTTTTTTCCCGCCGATACACACCGCTGTCCTCCCCACAACCCACACTCGCCGAGCAGGTTACTTGACATGCTTCCCTCCTGTCACTACCCGGCATCACTTTGTATCGTAGGCCCATATTCCTCACTTGCATCCGCAACCCTCACTTCCTACTTTGAGACCGTCCGATGGCGCCATGCGCCCCGACTTAGTCAACCAAACAAATGCATCAATATCTCTAAGGAGCGAACAATGCGTACGCTACTCATCCTCACCCTTTTCGCGGTCATCGCCTGTGGCGCCATGATCGTGGCCCAGGAAGCTGAAAAGCCCTGGATGGATCCGGTCAACTGTGTCTTCTGCAAGGAAGTGGTTGCCCAGCCAGGCCTCAAAGACCACATGCGCCATGAATACCACCCGATCCACAATGGTCTGGTCTCGATCTCGTACATCGACAAAGAGTATTGGGATGAATTCGGCGCCGCCCAGCAAGCGATGATGAAGATCGCCGGCAATATGAACCCCGCCAACATGCCCCCCATGTGCCAACACTGTTCCAAGATCGGCGAGTTCTACATGAAGGGCGTCAAAATGGAAGAGATCAAGTCGGAGCAGGCAATTGTAGTCGTCTACAGCCATTCCGACTCGACTGTCGTCAAGGAAATCCAGGCCTGGGGCGCTCGTACCACTGAAGAGATGAAAAAGATGGCCGGCAAGTAGATTCCGAGATCTACTGAAGCCTTATTACAAGACGCGGGACCGTCTCGGTTCCGCGTCTTTCATTTGCCGCTCAATGCGTGACCGTCACGCCCCTCGCTTCAAGCGCGGGTATCTGCACCGTCAGCGCCGTCTGCGACAACGGATTCTCTCCCAAGTGCACCGCGTCGCCGGCTCCCAGCCCTGTGTTGTCCACCAACCCCTGAATATCTGAGATGGAATTGTAGGTTAAATTCAGCGACGACAAATTCACCAGCCCCGACAGCGGTCCCACATCACTGATCTGATTCATCATCAGATCCAACCCCTCCATCTCCACCAGTCCGGCCAGCGGCGCGATCGAGGTAATGGAATTGCTATTCAGCTTGCATATCCTCAGGTGAGTCAGATGACTCATGAAACTGATATCCGTCAGGTTCATCGTGGCGAAATGCACATCGTTCAGAAGTGGCAGATTGTACAACGGCGAAAAGTCCGTCACCGGACATCCCCACAGGAAGAGTTGCTGGAGTGAGGGGACCGATGCCAGCGGGCCGATATTCGTCAGCGGATTCGCCGAGATATGCAACTGTCGTAGTTCCTGCATTCCGGCCAGCGGAGTCAGATCCGTGATCAGATTGCTGCCCAAAGAAAGTCCCGCAATATGAGTCAGGTCCGCCAGAGGAGAGAGATCGACGATCCGATTGTCCCAGAGATTCGCTCCGATCAGCGATGTGAATGATTCCACGCCGCTCAAACTGACCACCCCGGCCATCGGTAGCTCTAGATAGAGAATCGTGTCAACATCCGTTGAGAGAATATCTCCGGTCGGTTTGCCGACATGTCCGCGCACCCATCCTTCCAGCGCGGCGTCCGCGAATGTCACGACTGTTATCGGCGGGCAATGTCCCATACAGCAATTGGAGATGCCGCTCCAGTTCCCTTTGTCATCGCGCGCCTTCATCGCGAAATAATAGGTCGAGTCCGGCTCCAACAACTCTACCTCCGTCTGCTGTATCGCCCCGGCCGGTGCCCACGGCGGCACCGAATCTATGCGATACGCGCTGGTGAAATTCGCCGCCGATATCGAGTCGTACGAAACCCGAAGATCATACTCCTGGATAAACCCCGCGGAATTATCATCCCGGAAATCCGCCGGCGCGGTCCACTGGAGGGTTAGCGAATGCGATGTGATTGTGATCACGTGAAGATCCGCGATCAACTCCGGCGGCCGACCATCCTGTTCATCATCATCAACTGATTTGGATTTGGAGCACTGCAGTGTTGCCAAAAGCAACAGCGCGAGTATACAGATTGAGAACCGAGTTGAAGTACGCATATCTTCCCCTGCGGCTTGATTTTGATTGTTCTGCTGGCGAGTGACAGAATATACGACTAATGACTCCATAATGCAAGACGGAGTCGCAATTTATCTGGGAAATTCAGAGGCTAGGGAATATGTGATGAAAGACCGTGCGGCGCCATTTGAGCGGCAGACCTCCCGGTCGATTTGAGCGGCAGACTTCCCTCCATTGAGCGGCAGACCTCCCGGTCTGCCCTCTACCCATTCCCCCGCACCCACCCCGCATTCCTCTGCAACCCTTCCAGCTTCGCCCGCGTCAGCGGTGTCCCCGCGGTCATCGTCAGGAAATCCTCCCGCGTCTGCATCGCCAGCACTTTCCGTGTGTCGATAAACTCACCCACCCCGCCCGACAGAAACGCCTCATGCCTGGTCAGCTTTTGACGTTGGAAGTTGTGCGGACAGACTTCCTGGCAAACATCACACCCGAATATCCGCTCCCCTATGTTCGGTAGTAGCGTCTCATCCACCACTGTCGGACGTTCTATCGTCAGGTACGAAATACACCGGGTCGAATCGACGACCCTATCTTCAACAATCGCCTGCGTCGGACATGCTTCAATACACTTCCGGCACGTCCCGCATGTCCCATGCTTTATCGCCTTAGAATCATCCGGCAGCAGTTCCAGAGTGGTAATTATTTCAGCAAGAAATATCCATGACCCGAACTGACGGCTGATCAGCATCCCGTTCCGCCCGACATACCCAAGCCCCGCTTTCTCCGCGTACGCCCGCTCCAGCATCGGCCCATAATCCACAAACCACCGGAACACCGTTCCGTCGGGTCCTGCCTCGCGAGCCGACTCAACCCAACTCTCACCCACATCCTGCGATTGCCGCACCTCGCCGCGAGGTGTGACCTGACGGCTCCCCAACTCCCCCTCTATCTCCCGTATCAACTCCTTCGTTTTCTTCGCGATCACCTTGTGGTAATCCCGCCCTCTCGCGTACCGCGACACCCGCCCATGCCCCTCGGTCACAATTGCTGAATTCGGCTGATAGTAATTCAGCCCGAGCATGATCACCGACTTCCCCCCCTCCAACAAAAGCCTCGGATCAGACCGCCGCTCAGGATTTTTGGCCAGATACGCCAGTTCCCCGTGGTACTTCTTCTCCAGCCAGCGATAATACCTCTCCCGCGCCTCCGGTATGATCTCGGGTGCACAGATACCACACAGGTCAAATCCGACCTGATACGCCAACCGCTTTATCGCTTGAGCATCAATCATCTATCGTCGCACAATCTAGGTGGTGAAATATAGCCATTTTTGTCCGTTGCCAACCCCACCAATTTCTACCATACTTCTCCCCAACGGAAACGTGATGTATACCTCTTGCCCCTCTCGGAAAACCTTACGATACAGTAGACTATCCTCAATTCCAACTGAATTAGTCCGATATATTATTGACAACTTTGTCACTATTGAATATCATGTGACAGAAGTAACAAAGGAACGCTGAATTGGTGATGAAATCTCTCCTGCTCTGCCACCTGCAACTCCCCGGCAGCTACGTCTCCGAGGAGACTGATCGATGACCATATCGCTCTGTATTGTTGGCTCTCGATTCTCACCAGCGTTTGCATCCTCCCCGGGCGAAAGGAAATGATAATGAATGAGGGCTCCTACCTGTTGGCCCGCTTTGCCGACCCTGAGAAACTTCTCCCGGCTATGCAGACCGTCCAGTCCTCGCACGATGTCGTCGAATGGAACGCGGTCGATGGCCATATTCATCTTGTCATGAAGGTCTCCAGACCATCCGGCTCCATTCCCGACCCGCTGAAGCGTCTCGACGGAGTCGATCAGGTCATGACCTACGACATCCTCGACGATTCGCACCGCAAGGATATCGACCACGCCATGGCCAACGCCTACGTCTTCCTGGAGGTCGAACCCTTACGGGCCGATGCCCTGCGCAGGTCGCTGGGGGCAATCCCTGAAGTCGTCTCCTGTACCACCACCAAAGGCGGCTGTGACCTCGTCGCTATCGTCACCGGCGGCAATTTCGACGCCGTCGATTCCACCATCAACGATCAGATCCGAATGCTCGATGGTATTCTTCGCCTGAAGCACGCCTATATCCTCGAGCTGACGAAACTATAGAGGAAATGACCATGTCTGACCAGCAGACGAATCAATTCAAACCGTTTAATGTCGATGTCTGGAAGTTCGATGGTCATGCCGGCGCGTTGATCCCGCTCCTCCAGTCCGCCCAGGATACCTACGGCTACGTCTCCGAAAAAGCGATCGACTACATCAGCCATATCACCGGTATCCCGGCCGCGGATATCTACGGCGTCGTTACCTTCTACGCCCAGTTCCGCACCAAACCGCTCGGCAAGCATATCCTCAAAGTCTGCAACGGTACCGCCTGCCACGTCAATGGCGCCAAAGGTGTGTACGAAGTCATCCAGGACGAGCTGAGCA
>CAZCZL010000014.1:0-68592 GCA_964503315.1 uncultured Ignavibacteriales bacterium
CTCGCGCTGGCCGCGGCCGATCGGGATCATCGAGTCAATCGCCTTGAGTCCGGTCTGCAGGGGCTCCTTCACCGGCTGACGTTCGATCACGGACGGGGCGCGCCCTTCGATAATACGGAACTTGTCGGTCACGATCGGACCCTTGCCGTCAAGCGGCTGACCGAGCGGGTTCACCACACGGCCGATCAAGGCATCGCCGACCGGCACCGAGGCGACACGACCGGTCCGACGGACCTGGTCTCCCTCGTTGATCTTCGTATCCGAGCCGAAGATCGCGGCGCCGACATTGTCCGCTTCCAGGTTGAGCACCAGCCCGTACACATCGCCGGGGAACTGGATCAACTCGGACATCTGGACATCTTCAAGACCCCAGATACGGGCGATCCCGTCACCGACCTGGAGCACGGTTCCCACCGACTCCATTTCGAGTTTCGTCTCATACCGTTCGATCTCTTTTCGAATTACCGATGAGACTTCTTCGGGATTCAGAGGCATGAATGACTCCTGTATAAAAACACGTTTTTCTTCACATCAAGGCGCTCTGCCTTCAGCAGCAGTAGCACCGTACCCCACCATTCATGGTGGGATTCACGATTGCGAGTCGGATATCTTCCGCCTACGCGACCTTAACCTTTTCCAACTGCTCTTCTATCAATCCCAGCCCATGCCGCACCGAGCCATCGATGATCTTGTCGTGCATGATTATGATCACGCCACCCAGGATCGAGGCATCCACGCGGGCATCCAGTTCGACCTTCAAACCGGTCTTCCTCGCCAGCGTAGCTATGAGATTCGTACGCTCATTCGCGTCCAACGGTACCGCCGTGATAACTGTTACCTTGGCGATCCCCTTCTCGACTTTGACCATCCGGTCAAACTGCTCGACTATTTCCGGGAGAAAATTGATGCGGTGCTTGTCCATCAGAACCAACAGGAACTCCACAAATGGGCGTTCCATCCGCGAATCGAAAACCGTATGGATCAGCGCGACTTTTTTGTCGTCAGGGACCTGCGGTGCGTTCAGGAAATCAAGCAGCGAGCGGTCTTTTGCCAACAGATCCTTGAGCGACAGGAACTGCTCGTCAGCTTTATCGAGAAGTCCCTTTTCCTTGGCGGATAGGAACAACGCCGTGCCGTACTTATGGGCGACTTCGGGAGCCAGCATCGCTTACGCTTTCTCCACTTCGGCGATATATTTATCGATCAGGTCGCGATGTTTTTTGTCATCCAGCTTCTCGCGAATGACCTTCTCCGCCGCGTTCATGGTGATCGTCACCATTTGATCGCGCAATTCGATACGAGCTTTGGCGACTTCGCGCTCCAGGTCCGCCTTGGTCTTGGTATGCAGCTCCTTGACCTCGTGCTGAGCCTGAGCCTTGAGATCGGCCGCGACTTTTTTGCCCTCTTCGATCGCCTTGACGATCTCGGAGCGGCGTTCAGCGTCGATCTGCTTCAACTTGGCGTCGTAAGCGGCCTGTAATTCGGCGACCTTCGCCTTCTCGGCATCGATCTGCTTGAACTCATCAATGATCCGCGTGCGCCGCTCTTCCATCAGATTCATCAGCGGACCCCAGGCGTATTTCTTCAGGATCCAGAGAGTGATGAGAAAACCGACGGCATGCGTCAGTAACTGTTGCCATTCTAAATTCATGGATTCTCCGTTATGCCAGACACCACTTCACGTGACTGGCAGGTGCGCGCGTGACGCACCTGCAGCACTCGTTCTTAGGCGCCGATCTTACCGGACAGAATGAAGAAGACAACCAGCGCGTAAATGGTCAACGCTTCGATCAGCGCGGCGCCGATGATCATGGCCGTCTGGATCTTGCCCGAAGCTTCGGGCTGACGACCGATCGCTTCCATCGCGGAACCGACCGCACGACCGAGACCAAGACCGGAACCAACCGCCGCCAGGCCGACGCCCATCGGCAGAGCCCACGCTAACATTGCCTGATAATCCATTGTGAAACCTCCAGAATGTATATGTCTATCTGTTCTTTGTCTGCACTAGTGATGCGCCTCTTCGTGCGGCAGCATCATTAATATGTAAATGGTCGACAGCAGGGTGAACACCAGAGCCTGAATGGTCGACAGCAATAAACCGAGTAAAATGAACGGAATATTCAACGGGATACCGATCGGCGAATGCGCCGCGCCCGGTCCGAACAGCGCCATCATGCTGATTCCCAGCCCGACAAACGCCGCGACGAGAATATCTTCACCGGTGATGTTCCCGAATAGACGAAGCGCCAGCGAGAACGGTTTCGCAACCTCGCCGATCAAGTGTATCGGGAAGATCAGCGGCACGATACACCAACTGATGACATCGCGCGGCTGCCCGATCATATGGTCGAGATAACCTACCACCCCAAGCTTGGTCAGCCCGGTGTACTGCGAATAAAGAAAGACCAGGATCGCCAGCGAGGCCGTGATATTAATAGAGGTCGACGGCGAGTGTCCGCCCGGTACGATCCCCATCAGGTTCATGAACAGGATATAGAAGAAGAGCGTCCCCAGAAACGGCAGGAATCGCTTCGCGTCTTTCCCGAGAATCGAATGAAGGAAATTGTACATCCCTTCGACCGCCATCTCCACCGCGTTCTGCCCCTTACCGGGGATCATCTGCCGCTTGGCGTACACTCGGATCACGATGATCGAGAGGATGAGAGAGATGACTGCGGCATATATAATGTTGATCCAGTGGTAGGCCCAGCCTTCATGATGGGTCAACATACTGACGACTGACGGCAGATGCGATGAACCGCCCCCCTTGGCCTCTTCGTGGCCGCCCTCTTCGGAAGCCAATATAAGCGTGGGGAGGATGGTCAGACCAAAACCGGTCAGGCGTGACAGTATCTTCATTAGAGAATAGCTCCCTGGAGATTTTTCTTCTGCGTGGAGTCAAGGCCCAGGAAAACGCGGCCGAGCACTTTGAGCACCATGATCCCCATCACACCCGAGAACCCTATCAAGAGGTGTACGGCAGAGAACACCGGTACTTTGAGCAGGAAGAAACCCGCGACATACAACGCGGGAAACTTTATCAGCATGAACCCGATTGTGCGCCCCAGATCAGCGCCACCCGGCCGAATAGCCGACTGCACCAGCGCGGAAATGAACATCAGGTTTATCATCCCCCAAACACCACCGGACAAAATAGCCAGCGTCGGATACAATCCATAATAATAGAAGCCGAATGGCAAGAAGATGACCAGCACTATCCCAAAGGTGCGCAACGTTCTTCCAATGAACTCTAGTCCCATCTCACTCATCGTCCGACTTGTTTTCCAGTGCCTGTGCTTTCTTGACCAGGTGATAAATTTCACGACCGGCGGCGACAAATCCTAGGATGACGCCGCCTATCATCAGGTACGGCTCGGTCCCGAACCGTTGATCAGCCCATTTCCCGGCAAAGAACCCGATAAGTGGCGCTGCAACCAGAATTGCGGGCACCGCGCCCAGCAACGCGATTTGAGCGTAACCGGAAGGTTTCTTGTCGCCAGATGGAGCGATAAAAAGGGTCACTATAACCCTTTCAGTGACAGTTTAGTCGGCCAAATATAGACGTGTCGACCCGATTGTCAACCCGTTTTTTGGATGACAATCCAGCAGCCAAATCGACTTTGCGGCAGTTAGCTGTAGGCAATCGGATAGTTTTTTCCTCTTCCCTGACCTCAGCCCGAACTTCGCCATTGCAACCAAATGCACTATCGCATTTCTTACCCCCCAAACAAAGGAGTATGCGATGAGAGTTCCCACTTTTTTGCTCGCTCTGCTATCGGCTGTCGTCCTTTCAATCGCATTCGGATGCAGCGGCGAAAAACAGGAGCAGGCCGAAAACAAAGAAGAAGACCGCAAGGGGAATGCGATGGTCGCCAAGCCATTGGGCAATCCTGAAGACAAGCTTGCCCGTGAGGCGGCTGAGATCCTGGTCAAGAAGTTCAAGACCGAACTGCGCTCTGAACTTATGGCAGCCATGAGCCAGTCGGGTGCCGCCGGTGCCATCGAGATTTGCGCCCAGAAAGCTCCTCAGATGACCAAGGATCTGTCTGTCGGCGGATGGAGCATCCGGCGAACCAGCCTCATGAATCGCAATCCCGGCAACTACCCGACTGGTCCCGAGGGGCAGTTTCTCCAACGCTTTGCCTCGGACAGCACCAAGTCTGTTCAAGTTACCTGGGATTTTACCGGTGACACCAAAGTATATCGCTACTTCGAAGCTATCCGCCTTGACGGCATGTGCACCGCGTGCCACGGGAAAACCGAGGATATGGATGAGGAGGTCGTGGCGAAACTTCAGCAACTTTATCCCAATGACCGGGCTGTCGGATTCAAATCGGGCGACCTGAGAGGAATGTTCTCTGTCTCCGCCATCTGGCCGGATGGAAAAGCCGAAGCCGAAAAGCTTGTCGCGGCCGCACACTAACTGACTCTCCATTGCGCTTACAGGGTCAGCAAGCTGATTGCTCGTTGACCCTGCGGCACAAATTCGCCTTATTGTCGTTATGCGTCAAACTCCGCAGGATTGGATCAAATAACCGGTGCTTCTCGAAGTCTCCGACCTTCACCTCAACTACGACCATATCGCCGCGCTTAAGGGCGTCTCGCTCACGCTGGAAAAGGGCGAGATCGTCGCCATCATCGGCGCAAACGGCGCCGGCAAGACCACGCTTATTAATACTATCTCGGGTGTACTAAAACCGCACAAGGGTGAGATCCGCTTCAAGGGTGAAGTTGTTTCGGGGCAACCGGCCTACAAGATCACACGCAAGAAGATCATCCAGGTCCCCGAAGGGCGCAAGGTCTTCAACAAGCTCTCGGTGCTGGAGAATATGGAAATGGGCGCTTTTGCCATCAATGACAAGGCGCGGATTCGTCAGAATATCGACCGGATGCAGGAGCTGTTTCCTATCCTGAAGGAGCGCGCATCCCAAGCCGCCGGAACTTTATCCGGTGGTGAACAGCAGATGCTGGCGATCGCCCGCGGTCTTATGGCGGAACCGGAATTGCTGATGTTCGATGAACCATCGATGGGCCTCTCTCCCGTGATGGTCGAGAAGGTCTTCCAGATCATTAAAGAGATAAATCAGCGTGGCATAAGTTGTCTGCTCGTCGAACAAAACGCCCGTAAATCACTGCAAATAGCCCATCGAGCCTACGTCCTTGAGACCGGCTCTATCGTTCTTTCGGATACCGCGTCGCATCTGCTGGAAAATGAGCAGGTGAAAAAAGCGTATCTCGGCGCATAACTGCCCGTCGCTGCTATCCACTCACCCGTCTGAGTTAGTCAGACTAATTTTCGATTTCATCGCGTACTCATCGTTTTTTTAGAACCTTCCGGCCGTAACGGCTGTTATCATCTTAGTGAATTTCTTCACATGAATCTGGTCGCACTCGTGTGGCCCTGAGGATTGAGCTTATGGATGCGCTGACATTATCACGGTGGCAGTTCGGACTGACCATCGGATTCCATTACCTCTTCCCCGTGCTCAGCATCGGCCTCGGCTTCCTGTTGGTCATCATGGAGGGGATGTATCTCAAGACGGGGCGGGAACTCTACCACCAGATGACCCGCTTCTGGGTCAAGATCTTTGGACTGATTTTCGCGCTTGGAGTGGCCACCGGAATTGTCATGGAGTTCCAGTTCGGCACCAATTGGTCGAACTACTCGCGCTTTGTCGGCGATGTCTTCGGCAGCGCCCTGGCCGCAGAGGGTATCTTCGCGTTTTTCCTCGAATCCGGTTTCCTCGCCCTGCTCCTCTTCGGTTGGAACAAGGTCTCCAAGAAAATGCACTTCTTCTCGACTGTGATGGTCGCGGCAGGTGCGCACTTCAGCGCTATTTGGATAGTCGTCGCCAATTCCTGGCAGCAGACTCCAGCCGGACACCATATCGTCAACCTTGAGATCGGCACCCGCGCTGAGATCACGGACTTCTGGGCGATGGTCTTCAATCCGTCATTTGTCGATCGCATCTGGCATGTCTATATGGGCGCCTGGCAGGCCGGGGCGTTTTTTGTCCTGTCAGTCTCAGCATGGTACCTGCTGAAAAATCGCCACCTCGATTTCGCGAAGATCTCCCTTAAGATCGGTCTGGTCTTCGCCGCCATTGCGTCTCTCCTTCAATTGGTCAGCGGACATGAGAGCGCGGTCGGTGTCGCGAAAAATCAACCGGCCAAACTGGCGGCGTTCGAGGCACATTACCCTGTCTCCGCTCCCGCCGACCTTTACCTGTTTGGCTGGGTCGATGATGAATCACAGATCGTCAAGTACGGTCTCAAAGCCCCGGGCATGCTTAGTTACCTTGTCTATGGAGACGTCACTCATCCGGTCACCGGACTGAATCAATTCCCCGCGGATGAACGCCCGCCGGTCAATCTCGTTTTCCAGGCGTACCATGCGATGGTCGGTATCGGCATGCTGCTCATCCTGCTGTCATGGCTGGGGCTCTATCTTCTCTGGCGTAAGAAACTCTGGCAAGCCAGATGGTATCTCTACGCCCTGGTCGGGTCGGTGATGTTGCCGCAGGCCGCCAACCAGCTTGGATGGTTCAGTGCGGAGGTAGGACGGCAACCCTGGGTGGTTTATGGGTTGCTCAAAACCGCAGATGGCCTCTCGCCAACTGTCAAAGCGGGCGAAGTTATGGCTTCGATAATTATGTTTGGTATCATCTATGCATTGCTGTTCGTACTTTTCCTTTATCTGCTGAATGAAAAGATTCAGCATGGACCCGAAGATGATTCCATCGCGGAAGGACATCGCGCATGAACATTGACCTCAACACTATCTGGTTTGGGATAATTGGCATCCTTTTCACCGGGTACGCGATCCTTGACGGATTTGACCTTGGCGTCGGCGCCCTGCATCTCTTCTCCAAAGGAGACACCGAGCGACGGACCATGCTCAACGCCATCGGCCCGGTCTGGGATGGGAACGAGGTCTGGCTCGTGACCGCCGGTGGCGCGCTGTTCGCCGCCTTCCCGGAAGTTTACGCCACCGCTTTCTCCGGATTCTACCTCGCCTTCATGCTGCTTCTCGCCGCGCTGATCTTTCGGGCGGTCGCGATCGAGTTTCGATCCAAGCGAGAGGGTAAGATCTGGAGACAAGGGTGGGATATCAGTTTCTCCGCAGCTAGCATCCTTGCGTCGCTCTTGATCGGGATTGCGCTCGGCAATATCGCGTGGGGGATACCGCTCGACTCCCAGCATGAGTTCGCCGGATCTTTTTTGGGGATGATACATCCATATTCGTTACTGGTCGGTATCACCACGGTCGCGCTGTTCATGATGCATGGTTCCATCTATGTCGTGCTCAAAACTGAAGGGAACCTCCAGGCGCGGGCCAGACTCTGGACCCGCAATGGCATCATCTTCTTTATCATCGGGTACGCCTTCACGACGCTCTTCACGCTACTATATGTTCCACATATGACCGACACGATCAGGGAGCACCCTGCGCTGTTCATTGTCCCGATGATCACCATTCTCGCGATCGCCAATATTCCGCGCGAGATCCACCACGGCCGCGATTTCCGCGCGTTCCTCTCCTCATCGCTGGCGGTGGCCGCTTTGCTGGCGCTTTTCGGTATCGGCATGTATCCATTCATGATCTTTTCTCAGCCGATGCCGGAGAACAGCCTGACCATCTACAATGCCGCGTCATCGCCCGACACGCTCAAGATCATGCTGATCATCGCCCTCATCGGCATGCCGATGGTGCTGGCGTACACGATCAGTATCTATTGGATATTCCGTGGAAAAGTGAAGCTGGAGAAAACTAGTTACTAGAGCGCGAAAGACTACATCAGCACGACCAGCGTCCCGATCTGGGTCTTGCCGTTCTCATCCTCGACCGACCAATAGTACAGCCCCGAGACGATCATCTGCACATTGCGGTTGATCATGTCCCACGTCGCGTGGTTGGCTTTGGGGTCAGACGGGTCAACATCGTGTCGAAGTTCCCGTACCAGGTCGCCGTCCAGTGTATGTATCCGGATAGTGCACTTTGCCGGCACATTGACAAAGTGTATCGCGCGTACTCGGTCGTTGATCTTTTCCGGATGTCCTCTTCCCTCCCAACCTCCATCCCGGTACCCACCGTCAGTTCGATACGGGTTCGGATAGATATAGACTGGCGGAAGGGTTCCATCCAATTGATCCGTGGAACTGGCCGGATAGGCCGACTGCAATCCGAGAAGTTTGGCGCTCTCGAGAGGCTGGAGCCCGACCTTTGGCGATCCAAAATCAAATGCCGTCACGCTCACATAATACGGCACGGTCGGGAGGAGACCGGTGATCTCGCACTCATACTCGTAATATTTCAACTGGCCGTCTTCGGTCAGCATATCCGGTGTGATAGGCAGTTCGAAATTCGGTTTCGGTTCATTCGGGAATCGCTTCTTTATCGGCGTGTCGATCCCCAGCCGAGACACGTTGTTGTCATGCGGCACGAAATAGAGAATAGAGTCAAGATACCGCGCCCCGCGATACGGATTCAGCGGTCCGTGGTTCGCCGGATGAAACAGCGTATCAGCGCACGGATCAAGCGCGCTGCTGAATCGGCAGCGGATCTCGTCGACTGTTGCCGGTATTCCTGTCAGCTCATATCCGGGAGTCGGCTTCTTGCGTTCGTTATACGCGTAGATATCCCAGTTATTAAAATCGTACGATGCCGCCAGCCCTAAGCTCGCCTCTCGATCATCTCTCCCCAGATACACATGGTACCCCTCAAAATCGACATACCCCGAAAGGAAATCCCGATAGATCTCGGAGCGATACCCGTTGAAGCGTACCTTCACCCCATTGACGATCGGTTCAAGCCAGATCAGCGGCGAAGGCGGCGGTGATTCCGCTCGCCAGTCCGGCACACCGTCCCCTTCGTAGTACGTGGTATCGACGACTGTCGCCACCCAGTGACCATCGACGAAGGAGGAATCAAGGACGCATATCCGTGTTTTCCCGAAATACCCATCGCCATCGGTATCGATCCCCGGATTATCATAAATGCGTCCCGCCCAGGCGGCATTGGTGGCGAACGGCGCTATGTTCAGACCTTGCAGATAGCGCTCCGGATAGTAATTCCCAAATCGAAGGTTCATATAGGCGTTGATGAAGTCAACATGTAGACTCTCACCACCTATATACGCGAATGGAATGTCAACCTGCTCACGCGGCCTAAGAGAATACGGCCCAAGCGACATCAGGTAGCACCCATCCGCGCCGCGCGAGATAGTCCTCGCGTTGGACGCGTTCGGCGGCATCCAGACAGGATCAGAGACGGCGATCCGGCCGGTCATCACCTGACCGTAATCGATCTCGCCATTACTCATTAGGAAATACTTCGCACGATCTCCGGCCGGCGCGCCAAATCCATTCCCCAGATTGCGGTAGTTCTCGCGCTTCTGAGGTCCGAAATCAAACGGCGTACCGATTCCGGGCACCCACCAGTTGAATGACAACTGCTCATCCGGGGTCGGCTGGCGAAGGAACCGGATCCCCGTCACATTCGGCACCATCAATCCTGTCGATGATACCCAGTCGCCATCCATATCCGCCGACCAGGCAAGATTCAGCGTATCGTCAAATTCGCATTGTGTGTAATTACTCGCTGGATACGACTCCAGGAACCCGATAATATCATCCCTTCCACCGGACTCTGTCTTGTTCGGCGTGGAATTGAGACTCACGCCAAAATCCACCTGGTAGCGATGCGCGTCCGGATCCATGAACACACCCGCGTACAGCGAGCTGATATCATTGTTGCCGATATTCGTTATCCGCAGATTGAACAGGATGATGTCATCCGCGTACCCATAAGACCACATGTAGGATTCCTGGCGGACCTCAATTCCAAGCGGCCGGTGCCCTCGGCCATCCGTTTGATCGAACGACGCAAACGCGTTCCCAAACGTTAAGGTATCTTGATAGACAGCGACTATATCCTGCTCTGACTTGGCGTCGATGATCATATCCTCGGTCGGCCCAAGGGTCGATCGTCTCTGAAACAGCCCGTAAGGGTAAGCATCGGGATGAAACTCGCGCGAGTAGTTGTTCTGCTGCACCGCGGTTGATACCAGCGTATCACGCCCTACTACGCCACCGATCCAAACGCCGCCGTGGTAGAGATAGATCTTATTGCTCGATTTTGGATACTGCATATCGCCGATCTTGGCGCCGGTGAAACAATCGTAGTAAAAGTTCTCCTTGCCGTGACTAAGCCTCCCGAAATTGGTCAACCCGACATACATCTTCCCCAGATCATGCGCGGTTACGCAGTAGGCCGGAGTGGTGGTCTGGGCAATGACTGGCACGGATAGGCAGGTCAGCAGGAACAGGAGGAAAACTCCCCCTGAGAACATCAAGCGAGTTTTGTTTAACGTGCCGCAGACGGTCATAGTGACTTCACTAGTGCAGGAAACAGCGACCGAAGTCAAGCGCGACCTGGCCCGCCCTTTCGCCGCCGATTACATCAGGACAACCAGTGTCCCGATCTGGGTCTTCCCCTGATCATCTTCCACGGACCAGTAGTACAACCCGGAAACGATCATCTGTACATTGCGCGAGATCATATCCCACGTCGCGTAATGCGCGTTGGGATCCGATGGATCCATATCATGCCGTAGTTCGCGGATCAGATCCCCATCCAGCGAATGGATCCGGATCGTGCATTTCGCCGGTACATTCACGAAGTGGATCGCCCGCACCCGGTCGTTTATTCGATCGTAGTCCCCTCGGCCTTCCCACCCTCCATCGCGATACCCATCATCCACTCTGTAGGGATTCGGGTAGATATAGACCGGCGGAAGGACATCGCCTAACTGGTCCGCGGATGCCGCGGGATAGGCATACTGAATATTCAGCACACGCGAACTCTCCAGCGGCTGAAGGCCCGCCTTGGGTGAACCGAAATCAAACGCGGTAACATTCACATAATACGGAACAGTCGGGAGCAATCCCGGTATCTCGCACTCATATTCGTAATACTTGAAATACCCGTCCTCGGTCAACATGTCCGGCGTCACCGGCTGCAACAGATCGGGCTTGGGTTCATCCGGGAACCGTTTCTTGATGGGCGTATCGTACCCGAGCCGGTAGACATTGTTGTCATGCGGCTGGAAATAGACGGTCGAATCAAGATACCGGGCCGACTGATACGGATTCGACATCCCATGTTCACTCGGTCGCAGCAAGGTGTCGTTGCACGGGTCGGCCGCGTTGCTGAAGCGACACCGAATCTCTTCAGCGGTCGCCGGTATCCCCACTAATTCATATCCCGGGCGCGGCTTTTTCTTGGGGTTATAGGCATAGATATCGTAATTCTCCCGATCATACGACGCCGCCATCGACAACGATGACTCACGGTCGTCGCGCCCGATATAGACATGATACCCCTCGAAATCGACAAGACCGGACAAAAAGTCGCGCGTCGTCTCCGACTGGTATCCATTGAACCTGACACGTATCCCGTTCACTGTCTGGCTCAACCACATCGGCGGAGCCGGCGGTGGCGAGGCCGCTCGCCAATCCGGGATACCATCCCCCTCGTAATACGTCGTGTCTACTACCGTATATTTCCAGACGCCGTCGACGAACGCTGAATCGAGGAAACAGAGACGCATCTTCCCCGCGTAGCCATCGCTATCCGAATCGACTCCTGGATTGTCGTAGATGCGCGATGCCCAGACCGCGTTGGTGGCGAAAGGATCGAAATTCAGCCCCTGCCAATATTTGTCCGGCTTATATCCAAACCCGAGATTCAGATGACCATTCCACAAGTCGACATGCAGACTCTCACCGCCCACAAACGCCCATGGGATCTGAATCGTTTCATTCGGATCAAGGTCATATGGTCCCAATGACAGCAGATAGAACCCATCGCCAACCTTTGAGAGTTGCAGCGAAATCGCCGGATTTGGATACGCCCACACCGGATCACTGATGGCTATCTTCGCCGTGAACGGCTGCGAATAATCGACCTCTCCGTTACTCAGCAAGAAATACTTGCTCCGGTCACCGATCGGTTGACCGATCCCCGAGCCCAAATTCCGGAAATGGTCCCGGTGCTGTGGGCCAAAATCATACGCCGGATCGCCGTTCGGGATCCACCAGTTGAAGGACAACTGCTCATCCCCCTCCGGCGGGCGCAGGAACCTCACCCCGGTGACATTCGGCACCGCGAAGGTCTCGGTCGACCAACTGGCATCCCCATTACCGTCGGTCGTAAATGCCATCTGGATAGTGTCCACATAGTCACACTGCGAGTAATACCTCGCCGGATGCGAATACAGGAATCCGGTCACGTCATCGCGACCGTTGGTCGGACGTTTCGCCGTCCCCGGCTGGCTCGCGCCGAAATCCTGCGCGAAGGTATGAACATCGGCGTCCATATTGATACCGAAATACAGCGAACGGATCGGATGATCACTGATATTGGTTAGTTGACAATTGAACAGGATAAAATCATCCGCATACCCATACGACCAGGCATAGGACTCCTGGTGAATGGCTATCCCCAGCGGTCGATGCGACCGGTTCTCCAAACCATCATTCGACGGAAACGCGTTCCCCGATACCAGCGTATCGTAATAATCACAGACCAGATCCTGCTCGGATACCGCGTTCAGGAATTCAGGCGCGTTCGGGTCTAGAGTCGAACGTTTCTGGAATCGGCCATCCGGAAGCGCGTCAGGATGAAATTCGCGCGACCACGTGTTATGTTCCTCGGAGGTCGAAACCAGCGTATCCTCTCCGACCACACCCCCGACCCAGACGCCCCCCTTGTACAGATAAACGGTATTGGTCCCGCGAGGATATTGACAGTCAGGGATCTTTGCCCCGGTGAAGCAATCGAAGTAGAATGCCTCATTGCCGAAGCTGAGTCTCCCGAAATTGGTGACCCCGACAAACAGCTTTCCGATATTGTGTGGCGTAATGCAATACCCCGGCGATGCCGCGCTGGCCGTAATGATCGGACGATCCGATTGGCCCACCGCTGCCGCGTGAAGCGAACTCAGAATTAATAGACTCCCCACTAACAATTGCAAAGATCTTCGAAAATTCAATCTCTCACCACAATACTGTCGATCTACCGGAGCCAGTCGTACCATCTGTCCGGGCGGATATGATAATGGAAAGATGTGAGACAAACAAGGTGTATAACTGCCTGTGTGCGAAGAAGCAGGGGTGCCGTAGTGATGGCTTACCGGCCCCAGGTAATGCGCAGAATCTGCGAGTCAATGACCATGCCGAATTAGGCCTGCGACCAGAGGATTATAACAGGTGCGACAAGCGGTTATGGCCGCCCCTCAGGATAGTGGCGGCTCCTCGCCGGATCGTACGAAACTGGCCTCCCCTCACAGCTTGAAGCTGGTGATGATTTTGACCAATTCTTCCGCCTGGTTGCCGAGTTCTTTCGATGTCGAGGTCGACTGTTCCGCACTTGCCGCGGTATCTCGGGTCGAGGATGCAAACTGCTCAACATTGCGCGCTATCTCTTCCGCCGCCCTGTTCTGCTCTGAGGACGCTGCGGAGATCTGCTGGATCATACCCGATACCTGTTCTACCAACTGGACAATACCGTTGAGACTTTCGCCCGCCTTGTCCGCCAGATGGGTACCGCGTTGCACCTGATCGACGCTTGACTCCATCGATTGAACCGCCGATTCGGTCTGCGACTGTATGTCACTGACCATGCTGACTATCTGGGTAGCCGCCTGGCCGGTCTTTTCGGCGAGTTTGCGCACTTCATCAGCTACGACCGCAAATCCCCTTCCCTGTTCACCGGCCCGAGCCGCCTCGATCGCGGCATTCAATGCCAGCAAATTGGTCTGGTCCGCTATGTCACGGATCACCTCGATCATCCGACTTATCTCATTGGCGGAGTTCGATAACTGACCGATCGACTTGGCCGATTCGCTGACTTGTGTCGCTATCTGCTGCATTCCCTGAATGGTCTGCCCTACTACCTCGGCACCGTGGCTTGCAGTACGGGAGGCCTGTTCCGATACTGCGGTCGCCTGACCTGTGTTCTTGCTCGTCTCACCAATATTGACAACCATCTGCTCGATAGCAGCAGACATCTGACCGACGCGATCAACCTGTGTCCGCGCGCTGCCGGACACCTGCTCCGAGGCCGCCGAGATCTCCTGGGATGCCAGCGCGAGCTTGTCCGCGATCGAACGAAGCTGCGACAGGATCGACTCCAGTCGCTGGATCATGGCTGTATAGGCCCGACCTAATCTGTCACGCTCCGACCGTGGAGCAACCTCCACCCTCAGGTCCCCGTCAGCCACCTGGCTCGATGCACCGGCAAACATTTTGATATAGTCGATCAGTTGCTGAATGGATTTGAGAAATGTCCCTATCTCATCTTCTGACCGGATCTTGATCTCCTGATCGATATCCCCTTCCGTCGCTTTGGTCAGTTTCTGGCGCACGGATGACAATGGTTCGAATATCCAGCGATGTAACACCCACGCGATTGTCCCCAGGAGAAACAGAGCCGTCAGAAACATAAGCCAGAAGTTGGTGAAGTAAGTCGAGGCCGTTGCCTCGGTCATTTCCTTCTGCGAAATGACCGTCTTCAGTCCGCCCAGGACAACGTCGGCTTTTCCGTCATGACAACTCTGGCACGCTTCGTGATTCACAAAGGCCTTGTAATAGACTTGATACGTCTCGCCTGAATCATCCTGATAAGTAAACGAAGTATCTTTCCGCGATGACAGTACACGGTCCCAGGACGGGTCAGCTGATTTCTTACCCACCAGCGTCTTCATGGAACTGCGCGCTACCTGTCGGTCGGCGTCAACAATCGTCATTTCGGTCGCAATGCCGCGCGTAACCGCCTCTTCCGTCAACGGCTGCAACTTGTCGTTCGCTCCATTGAGCATTATCTCCTCGATATGTCCATTAACCGACCAGCTCAACGACTCGACCCCTTTGTTACTGATATCTTTCATTGCCGCCGTTTGCAGGTGGCCATTCACGATGGCGAGGATTGTGAACAGCATCAGGAGGCTTCCCCCCAGGATTGCGAGAATTCGCGACCGCACCGATGTCATTCTCATGAGCCGTTTCCTTCCGGTTTATCCCCAACGAAGACTTCTTTGACTATGAATTCTATCGGCATTACTCGAATCATCGCCACGGAGAGATTTCGCGCAGGGAGCAGATTGTGCAGAAAACAGGCACCCGCTGCATCCATGATTAGTACTCAAGGACGGCTCGCAAAAAAAACGGCCCGGGGAAACCGGGCCGTGTATTACCATTTTATTATCTATGACTGCGAACAGGTTAGCGGCGAGCCCGACGCGGTCAAGTAGTTGATAAGACGCGACAGGTCGGAAAGGTCTACACTTCCCGCGCCATCGACATTCGCCGAGGGACGATACGGCAACTGGGGTGAACCGGTGGTCAAATACATGATCAGGAAAGAAAGATCTGTGAGGTCCGGACCCTTGCCATCAGCATTAACATCCCCTCCCTTACAAACGCTGACCGCGCCTCCTGTGATCGACGGCTGATAGGTGCCATTCGATGTCACTACGGTTGGACTATATACCTTGGTTCCGTTGACATACTCAGCCAGGGTTACCGGGTTCGCGCCACCCGTCGCCCCATTCGGCACGGTAAACCAGAGTCGAAGTACCGCGCCCGTCCCCGGTGCGATATCCGGCTGGGGCGAAACCGCCGTGATCTTGTAGCTCGCGCGGCTTAGGTCGAAATGCAATTGCTGCAAAGTCAACTGCGAGGATCTGAGTCCTGTGGTCGTGGCGGAATCGAACACCAGTCCCGAACTCCCCGACCATGTGATAGGAAAGACCGCTTCGTTTATCGGAACAAAATTCCGCAGCGAAATATCTACACTGACCGGCTGGCCGGCGATCCCCTGCGCCGTTGTCGTCGAGAATGTATCGGCGTGTATCATCACACACTCATGCTCGGTCGTCGAGAAATTGCCATTGGCAGTCTGGATCGAGCACGTCACGTCATAGCAACCAGGCGCTGTATACGTATGCATTGGATTCTGTTCAGTCGAGGTCCCACCATCGCCAAAATTCCAGCTCCAGTTGGTAACGTCCAGCATGGTTTCAGCGGTAAATGTGACATCAGCCGGCGCCGGGGCCAGAGCAGAATTGCTGCTGAACCAGACGGTCCCGCGATAGTTGATATAGGTCGCGTTGTATCCGATGTACGAACAGTTGTACGGCATCCGCATATATCCGCCTTCGCCCCAGTTGCTCCCCCAGGAATTGCGGATGATCCAAATACCACCTGCCTGAGTATCATCCCAGCCGACCAGCGTTACGGCGTGATTAATGGTCCCATTGGCGCAGCCATTGAAAATCCCGCCGCCATAGGCCTGGAATGCGTCATTAACACTCACCGCGACTGAAACCGGACCATATTGCATCAAGGCCTGCTTCAGTTGATTAACGGTCGGCATACTGTAGGGAGTGCCGATATATCCCCACCCATCAATTGTGTACGTGTGCGGATAAGGACATGAGCAAGCGGCATCCCTCGCTTGATACGGGAAATCCGCTTCCAAGACAGCGCCAGTTCCGTTACATGCGTCAGGCGCATTGTAGTGCATCCGGTGCTCCCACCAGCCACCTGCACAACCATACCCATTGCTGTTACAGGATACCAGATACTGCTCTGACAGGTTGACGACAAGGCCATCTTTGATCTTGATATTGCATTCGAGCGGACCAACTGTCCCAAACGCCCAGCAGCTTCCGCATCCACCTTGATTGCGGATCGGCGGAAGACCATTGGCTTCAATGCGCCAATCAAATACCGCGGGGAGCGCCGCCGTCCCGGCGGACATCATCGGATCGAACCGAACATCCGTCGGCATCACCTCTGGCACTTTGAATCCGCACAGTTGATCCAGTGAATACTGCGTCGCTTCGTTTTCAGTGACCTCGAAGGTCCAGCCCTCCTGTTGGGCACGGATCTTCAAATCGTCGATGTCCGCCTTCGAAAGCTGGGCAAATGCCGAGCCGGCGGACAACACGAGCAGTGCGAGACCAAGAATTGTGGCGGTTGCACGAAAAGTGAGCACACGATGCAATGTCATACCTTCATCCTCTTCCGACATGGATTACCTGATTGGGTGAATCCTCAGGTGAGACAAGTGAGCCCGCGACCAAACCCTAGTCGAGGTGGTTATCGGTGTATCGTATAATAATTTACCCATTTTCGCGAGGATGTCAACCAGAAACTCCGCCCACCGTGGCCACAAAAAAACCCGGTCAAATCGACCGGGTTTTCAAGTAATCAGTGTCAGGATCGTTCAGCATCCAGGCACAAAAGTCGCGCTGCCAGGAACGGTCATGTAGGCGACCATCTTCGACAGATCCGTCAGATCGATCTTGCAGTCACCCGTCACATCTCCCACCAACTTCGGCTCGATCGTCGCGCCGCCCCCCGTGAGGTACGAGATCAACATCGACAAGTCAGTAAGGTCGGTATTGTGCGAGTGGTTGATATCCCCTAATCGCCATGTCCAGAACGACGCAGTCACCGAGGTCGACATCAACCCGCCGCGATCGCGCGCTGTGATCCGCCAGTAATAACGTGTTCCAAACGCGAGTGAATCTGTGAATTGATGCGGCGAAGACAGAAGGTCCGCCGCCGTCAATGGCGAACTGAATCCGGCGTTGTCGTCGAGTTCGATCGTATACTTGACCGTATCCATCGGATCGAAATCTATCGATGGTGACCAGCTCAGGCTTGGTTTCAACGCAAACACAGGCAACCCCGTCGGCGCGTTCGGCGCCAGGCCCGTCGCGGCACTTGGCGTGCTGGGGAACTGATCAAGCCAGAACGACCGCACGTCTGCCCAGCTTGAATACTCATATCCATCGTAGGCGCGTACCCGCCAGAAATAATGAAAATTCTCCGTTAGATTCTGCGGCGCAATATCCAGACTAGTTGAGCCGCTGTTGACCAACGCCGCCTGCGAGGTCGCGGCGGAGTCGTAATAGACCCCATACTGGTACGTGATCGGATCGGATTCATTGTCAGTCACCGGTTGAATGGTCAACAAAGCGGGAGTCCCCGTGATCACTCCCCCTTCCGCCGGCGAAAGTAGGCTCGGTATCCCCGGACTGCTGTTGAACACCAAGCTGCTTTGGTACCAGTCCGACCAGGCAAACCCGTTGTGCGTCCGCACCCGCAGATAACAGGTCGAACCGTCTGCAAGCGAACTGCCTCCATAGACAACCGTCGTATCCGGGCCAACAAGCATGGATGGATCCCACAGCTCCGCCGTCAGCCAGTCAGTATCGGTACCGACCTCAATCTCCGCGGAATCCTGCGTATTGAGACCCGCGGCGAAATAACTCCACGCCAATGTCGGCGTATTGTTCAACACGTGTGTCTGATTTTCGCCTACCGCCACCAATCGGGTCACCTCAGGGGCCGACACAGTAAAGGTCGAATCATCAAAGAAACGCAGAATACGCGAGGTCAGCGTATCCCGATGCGCATACCCGCCAGCCGTATCGGTATAGCTCATCGCCTCTATCGGGAATGACAGGAACACCGTCTTGTAACTGCCGCTGTACATCACCCCGGCATGCCCCAGATAGGGAGTGCCGGTGAACAAGTTGGTCGTCTCAAACGCCAGCAAGCCGTCATCGGTCGGATTTACCCGTTGCTGGCGTTTCATATTCGATGGCGTCCCCGGCGCAAAGACGTAGCGAGTATTCTCGGACAGCGGGTTTCCTGGAACACCATAGAAGAAGTTCGCGTACGACACGGAGTCGCGGAAGCGGACTTTGAAATAATCGCGCATGAAAGCGGAATCGAGCACATGGAGTTGCGCCGCCGCGGTCGCGCTGGCCAATACCAGATTCCCGCCGCCATCCAGATACGACTTCATGTTGGCGACGTCAGTCGATGTCAACACGCCGGTCGGCTTCTGACCGCTCATCCAGAACACATAATCAAACTGGGAAAGCGTCGCCGCCGAGGGGGATCCTGATGTCTTGTGATGCATCGCCTGAGGCAGTCGCAGACCAGTGAACGACCGCGATAGCTCCAACTCCACCGCCGCGCCGGCATCGTCATCGACGATCAGAATATTTGGCATCCCGACCGACTGTTGGAAAGTAAAGACCTGCGAATATGCCTCATCCCCACTCCCGTTCACCGAGTCGGCGGTAATGGTCAGTGTAAAATCAGAGATGGTCGGCGTCGTCCCCGGCGCCACGGTGAAGGTCACCGGATTGTTGGTCACGACCGACGCAACGGACTTAAGTAACTGCGAAGATTGCAGCGTGTGATTATTGATGAACTGAACATCCGGATTGTCTGTCGTCACTTCCATCCGCCAGTTATAGGCGTTCCGCATGGAGTTCTTCAGGCGGCAGCGGATCTCCACAGTCTCCCCAGGCTCCAAAAATCCATCCCCATCTCCACCCGCCGCGTCGGAGATCACCAGGGAATCGCTCCCGGTATACACAATGGCCGGCCGTGAGAAAGTATAATCCAGGTCAGCGTACATGATCGAATCTGAATCAGTGATATCCCATACACCTACCTCGGTCACCTTGTTGCCGACATTCCCTTTTGAATTGGGCACACTCTGGTCATGGAACGCTCGATTGTTGGTCGACCCGGGGAATGGATCAGCGGCATCGCCGCCGCTTCCGCCAAGCGCCAGACCATTTAATCCATCGGCCTGCTCGAGCGCCACCATATAGCGAAGGTAGTTGTTATTGCTTGAGACATTCTCATCCACATGGAAGATGCAAAGTCCATGTCCCGGCAGCGCGACGTCAAATCCGTATGGTTGACGGTTCTCCACCAGCCAGTACTCGCGACCACTGACGATATTGGTATCCTTGATCTGATACACCACCGGATTGTATTCAACCGCGGGAAACGCGACGGAATCAAGATTGGTGGTGACATCGACGACCGTGACAAACCCGAGTTTCTTCTTGCACCATGCATCCAGCGATGACGGATACCGGCTCCCGCCGTTGTAGCTTCCTCCTGCCATCAATGACCAACCGCCCAATCCTTCCGAAGTCGGTGGATCATAGTCGGTATCATACAGATCAGGCAATCCAAGGACATGCCCATGCTCGTGCGTGAATACACCGATCGGGGTTAACCCGCCGCCGGATTCCTCCGGATTGACGGTATAGGGTCCGAGGCGCACGCCATCCAGGATCGGCGAGCCGGATATCTGCGATTTGTGCGACCAGATACCATACGCGCCGCTTTCCGCACCCGCTCCCGGATGCACGATCACCACGCCGTCGACGTTCTGTCCATCCGACGCGAACCGGCTGAAATCAATATCGTTGTTCGCCGCGAAAACCGCATCACGAGCGAGAATGCTTCCCATACTCAGGCCATCATTATCGCCTACATAATACGCATACGTATTGGGCATCCGATACCAGCCGTAGATCTCCCCTTTGATATACGTCGAGCCATAGGAGTTTTCGAGATAGAAGTCGGTCATCGAGCCGGTCGGATTATGGATCGGATCGGTATCCCGATTAGAGAAGAGCAGTGAATCAAAGTCCGCCGGAGTGGCCGCGATTGATTGCGCGTCCCATACCCAATCGGAGAAGTCGACCAGGATCACCACAGCCATCACTGTATCCACGGCGGTTCCTGTCGACGCCGGTTTTACCCGATGGATACGTTCGAGCACGGATGGCTCTTCCGGTGCGCACCCGCCGGCCTCTTTGAAGGCCCGAAGGTTCGCCATTTTCTGCTCAAAGATCCCCTCAGATTTCCATTTGGCGATCGCCTCAGGTGAGGGTGGTACCGCCAGAGATGCTTCGATGAGGAGCAACACGGCCAAAAATACAAAAAACGTCAGTCTGCTCCCCGCATAGTAGTTCATTCGTACTGTCATGGTTTCCCCGACAAGAGAGGTAAACGGTTGTTCTCCGCTAAAGGTAGCCGATTTTCCATATGTGTCAACGATATAACCACGGCCCGCCGAGACTTGTTCTCTTCGACAAGCCGCATTTCAATAGTATCGGCGACCCGCCTGATTCACAGAGGGGGAAACCCGACATTTCGTACTTCGGCTGTCGCCGCCCTATCTCGTTGTAGCACTGAAATAAAGGTCGGGTCAAAAGACTCAATTTTCCGAGCGACAGACAGGAAAATGGAGTAAGCGAGCCAAACTGGTCGGGCCCGAGCGTGCCTATTTTGCTCTGTCGCCGAGTCCCCTAACCGACTCTCAGGCTTAAAGTATCCGCTCGGCCTTCCGATATCCTGTGTAGGGAATGAACAGTGGGTCCGGGACGGCTCCGGGCTTGTGCCGCGTATGTATCCATTCACGTCAGACCACAGCCAGATGAAACTATTGAGTGTGCGCCCCAACCTTTCGGCCTGGAAAATTGCCGGTATCTACGCCATCGCGGGATACCTCTGGATCCTCTTTTCCGATCGCATTCTTCAGGGTCTCACCAACGATGCTGCCGCGCTTACCACGTTGCAGACTTACAAGGGCTGGTTTTATGTCGCCATGACCGCCCTCCTGGTTCAAGTGTTGGTGAAACGACGTCTGGCCGCCATCAAGCAGGTTCAGATGGTCTTGCAGGAACGCGAGGTCAGATTCCGCAGACTCTTCGAGAATTCCCCCGTCCCGTTGGTCGAAGCCGACATGTCCCAGCCGTTCCTGCAAATCAATAAACTGCACAAGTCAGGTGTCTCAGATATTTGCGCCTACTTGCGCGACAACCCGGACATAGACCGGCAGATCGCGTCATTCGTCGTCATCCGCGAGGTCAATCAGGCCGCCGCGACCCTTTTCCACGCGGAATCTCCCGAGCTGCTCAAAGGCATGATCGGTAACGTCCGCAGCGAAGGCCTTTATCAGTTGGCGCGCGAGCTTCTCTGTAAGTTCGATACCGGCGCTACTCGCTATCAGACCGAAGCGACTATGATGACGCTTTCCGGTGAGCCGATGACGCTGCTGGTATCCGCGACGTTGGCACCGGGGAACGAATCAAATTGGGAGAAGGTCATCATCTCAATGGCCGACCTCACCGCCCACCGCAAAGCGGAAGCCGAACAGGCGCGCCTCGAAGCTCAGTTGCGTCAGGCTCAGAAAATGGAATCGATCGGCGCGTTGGCCGGCGGTATCGCGCATGACTTCAACAACATTCTTACCCCGCTCTGTGGCTATACGGACTTGGCGCTCGAGGATCTCCCCGCCGACAGCCCAGTTCGTGAGGATATCGAGCAGGTCCAGAAGGCCGCCAACCGCGGCAAAGATCTGGTCAAACAGATATTGAGCTTCAGCCGACGGTCCGACCAGCAGAAAGCGGTCATCGATCTCCGCGTCATCGTCAAGGAGACCGCCAAACTGCTGCGGGCCTCGCTCCCCCCCACTATCGATATTCAACTTGATCTCGAAGACGGGATAGGCAAGATCTCCGCCGATCCGACGCAGATACACCAGGTGCTGATGAATCTCTGCACGAACGCTTTCCAAGCCATGAAAGAAAGCGGCGGACAGATCTCCATCAGTTTACGCCAGGTCCGCCTGAGTGATTCGTCCACTCCTCACCTCGCCTCCGGTGAGTATCTCGCCTGCGCGGTCACCGACACCGGCTGTGGTATCCCGCCGGAAAATCAGGAGCGCATCTTCGAGCCGTTTTTTACCACCAAAGAGGCCGGCGAAGGGACCGGACTCGGGCTATCCGTTTCCCATGGCATCGTCGTCTCCCACGGCGGCACGATCACGTGCACCAGCCAGCCATTTGTTGGCTCGACCTTCACTGTCTATCTTCCGGTGACCGCGGATGTTGAGGCGATGTCCCGTGTTCCCGCAAACGCCGAATTGGATGGTCGTGAATCTCTGCTTATTGTCGATGATGACCCCATTGTCGCGCAGACCGCCATTGAAATGCTCACCCGTCGCGGATACACTGTCCGCTATTGCGCGTCTCCGCTCGAAGCATTGGATTTGTTGCAGGATCGCTCCAACGCCATCGATCTGGCTATCTTCAATCAGGCCATGCCCAAGATCAGCGGTCTCCGTCTGGCAGAGACAGTTCGCGCCTATCGACCGGATCTTCCTATCGCCATGTTGACTGGATTTGGTAAAGGATTGGAAACTGAGCTGTTGGAAAGGTCAGCCATCCATGTCGTGATCGCCAAGCCATTCACTTCGACTGAAATTGCGCAGGGAGTACGTATCGCGCTGGCGAAACGACCCGTCCCGGTTACCGCTCGATAATCAGCTCTCGACGCGAATCGCTTCCTGCGGGAAACGCTTGTTCGCCAAATGCCCCCCAACATACACCCCCAGAAGCCCGACCAGTATTTGCGTGACCAAATACCAGACAGGTTGCTTGTCAATATTGGCCGCCAGCGTAACCAAACCGATAAACAGCACGACTAGAGCCAACGCATGTATATGTTTGATGCGTGAGCCACGGCAGATCACAATTGTTACTCCCGCTCCAATGGCCGCGGCGGCTAGCCCAAACAGCTGAATCACAACTACCCATGGAATACTTGGCAGCATATCCGGTTGCGGAAAGGCACTCGGAAAGATGATCGCGATCAGCAGGAAAAACAACATGATCAGGAGCAGCATCGCCACATAGCCCGACACAACTGCAATTACGCTACGTAACATCTTCTCGTCTCCACCTGTCGATTTCTGTCGGTGCAGTCACAGCTTTCCGGTCACATTCTCGATCGGTTACACAAAGTCACCGCTGCTCATAGATAGTGTATGGTTCGAAAAGAGAATAGAGAAAAAATCTCCCGGCCGATAGGGGCCGGAAAAATGAGGTCAGGTCGGTCGCTTGGCCAATCGCTTAAGTCGCTTGCTGCCCGATGCTTCGCGGCCCGCCATCTTCCGTCCGCTGCCGGACGCCTTCGGCGGCTTCGTCCGTACTACCCGCGATTTATGCCCAGTCTTGCTGTTCAACTCCAGATAATTGGCAATGACAATATCCCAGTCAACAAACTGCAGTACTCCGGCCACCTCGCGAGCCACGATCGCCGCTTTCCTTAACGATTCGACCTCCTCCGTGAGATCCAACTGCATCAGGAACTCCGGACGTTTGGTTACCTGGGCCAACGATGCGACGATGTACCGCTCAAGGTATCGTGCCGACGCGTACGCCTGCGGTGTCCTGGCCCGCCGCAGCGCCCGCTCTATCGTATGAAAGTTCTGCATCCGATAATTCAACGCCACGCGGAAACTGACCAGATATTCCCCGGTCAATCCGGGACGAACCGTTTCATCCCGCATATGCCCGAATATCTCCTGCACGCGTCGCAGCGCGTCACCGCCCGAGGCCGCTAACACCGTGGCCTGGCCGCAATTGCCTGAGAACTCAAGGACTACATCGCGATTGTGAAAGGTATAGGCCATCCTACTAACAATATCGGCCGCCGAAGCGGCCGATTTTATGGCCCAATTGTGACAGATTTGACCTAGCCGAGATAGCGAAGTTTACTCCCCGATGTCGTCAGGATAGGGCTATCCTGATGCATTTCGGCCGCTTTGACCTCTCCGAAAAAGACCGTATGGTTCCCTACCGTCACCTTGTTTACGGTCTTGCAGTCCAGGTACCCCAATGCCCCTTTGAGAAGCGGACTTCTGGTCACCGGCGATGAGTCCACTTCCGCGTGCGCCAGTTTCTGATACCCCGATTCCGCCGGTCCATAATACGCCTTGGCGAATTCGGCATGATTTTCCGCGATCAAATTGACCACGAACCCGCCATGCTGATCGATCAGCCGCGACGATTGATGTTTGTTGTGCACAGCCATCGCGATGATCGGCGGCTCGGAACTGACTTGCGACACCCAACTCGCGGTGAACGCGTTGCCGCTAGTCCCCTCTCCCATCGTGACAATATACACTCCGTACTCGAGTTTCTTTAGCGCGGCGGTGATCTGCTTCTCCATCATCTCTCCATATCGGGCACATCTGCCCGTGCACTGGTGTCATCGTTCAAACGGATGCTCGAAAGTAAAATCAGGACGGTAGTTCACCGGGCTGTCCAGTTCCTGGACCCAGCCCCGGTGGAATCCGAGTCGATCGAATTCATCGAGCACCTCTTCGTATTCTTCCTGTAGTAACGTCCTCCCCAGCCGCGGATGTTTCGCCACCGCCGGGATCGGGTGATATTGCGACATCAGAGAAACATGCACGTCCGGAGAGAGTTCCTCGGCGATCCATCGCAGCACCTTCTTGCTGTTCTCTATCTGCCCCGGCAATACCAGATGGCGAATGACCATTCCGAACTGGATGTACCCGTCGTCATCGAGATAGATATTCGGCCCCTTCTGGCGGAACATCTCCTTGATCGCGGCGGTCGCGTGGGTCACATAATTGTGCGTGTCGGAATAGGCGCCGCTCAGGCGATTCTCCATATACTTCAGATCCGGCAGATAGACATGGATGGATTCTTCAAATGACCGGATCGTCTCTGCTTTGTCGTAACTGCTGGTGTTGAACACAAAGATCGGCTCGCGCCCGCGGGCTTTAAGGGCGTTCATGATCACGCGAACCTGCGGGATGAAATGCGACGGCGACACAAAACCGACCGCGTGACAGCCAGAGTCTAGCAAAGTTTCTATCTGCGAGATAATGTCCACCAGCTCAAGTTTGTTCTCTTCGATCGTCGCGTTACGCCGGCTTATTTGCCAGTTCTGGCAGTAAACGCACTGCATATTGCAGCGCGTGAAGAAGATATTACAGATGCCATGCTTGCCGGAAATGACCGGCTCTTCCCCCCGGTGCGCGCAAATGGACCCGACCGAAAACTCCATCCCGCTGTTGCAGAACCCCAGCTTGTCGCCGGATCTATCCGCCTGACAGTTGCGCGGACACTGCGTGCAATTCTTCAGTACTTCCAACGGCTGCAGCAATTCCTGCCACTGGGATGGCGTGAACAAATTCGTGGATGTAGGTGTGGGTCGGTCCATATTTGCCTGGACCTAATATACGGAACGGCGGACCATCCCGCAAGGCGGCTCACTCTCCGACGCGAATCGGCAAGATCACGACCGGCAGCCCCTGATGGTAGAGCCGCTTCTGGACCGAGAAGATCGTCTGGTTGTGCAACCAGCGATTGAAGAAGGTCTCTTTCTTGAAGACCAACTGTCCGCCAAAGAAGATGGCTCGGGGAAATCTCTCAATTATCTGCGGCACCTGGTTATCCAGCTCTTCCAGAACATCCACCCCGATCACTGTGTGGCTTTCGGCGTACAGACCATGCCGCTGCATATAATCAACATATCGCTTCCCCTCGGACTCAATATGCTCTTTGAGCTTGTCCACTTCAGCGGTCCCCTTGAAATTGCCGACATCCACCACGCCGATCTGGAGAAATACGTAGTTCTTGATCGCTCCCTCAAACAGGCTGATGACATTCAGGAGAGTATGTATCCCCAGTCCGTTGAATCCATTGACCAACAGCACCGCGGTCTTGCCCGATGGCTGCGGCTGCAGTTCCGGGACAGGCGCCGACTGTTGTTGCTCGGAGACCTGCATCGCCGTCACCAGCAAGTCATCCAGACGCTTCAATTGCTGGGCCGTTCTCCGGTAATGTCGGCGCACCCCGAATGCGATCGCTACGAGCGCGCTGGTCACCACGATCGTCAGCCATCCTCCCTGATCGAACTTAAGGATCGCCATCGTCACCAGAATGAACGAAGACAGCGCCAGGCCGACTCCGTTTATCGTGATCTTACGCAGCCAGACATTTGACTCTTTACGTACCTGCCACCAATGCCGCACCATTCCCAATTGCGAGAGCACGAACGTTATGAACACTGTGATGGAGTAGAGGACAACGAGGAATTTGACCGAGCCGCCTGTCGCGACGACCAATATCAACGCCAATCCGCCCATCAGTAGAATACCATTTTGAGTCACCAGCCGATCCGACAGAACCGTGAAGCGCGTCGGGAACCACCGGTCGAGCGCCATATTTGCCAACACGCGCGGCCCTCCCAGGAAGCCCGTCTGTGCCGCGACAAACAAAAGCGCCGCCTCGGACAACAGGATCGCGAAAACGAATACCACGCCTGTTGTCCCCCATCCCTCTGAGATCCGCTCAAACAACACCGCGTTGAGTGTTTTTCCTTCAACCGGCTTTAGATCCATCAGGAGGTAGGCGATGACAAGGCCCGTCACGATCGCGGCCAGCGATATCGCCATATACCACATCGTCCGACGGCCGTTGGCGACTTTTGGTTCTCGAATGATCGGCAGACCGTTGGACACTGCCTCAATTCCGGTGTACGTACCGGCGCCAAATGAGTACGACCGCATTAGTAAGAGGAATATACCCGCGAGGCCGATCTCCGATTGTGCCTTGGAAAAATCGCTGGCAGTCGCGGAGACCACCTCCGGTAGTTGGTCGACGTGGCTCCCCCAAGCGTACAGTATCGCGATCCCATGCAGCACCACAAACGACAGCATGATGGGGATGAGCGGCACGACCGATTCACGCACGCCGCGAAGGTTCATTACAATCAGGAGCAGAACCCCGAACACGGTGAACCCGAGCTTGTACGAATGCCACTCCGGCGGGAGAAAACTGAACATCGCGTCAGAACCGGCCGCGACCGAGAGCGCGATCGTCAACACATAGTCGATCAGCAACGCGCACCCCGACACCATTCCCAGGGTCGGACTGAGCATCTTGCTCGCGACCAGATAACCGCCACCGCCGCCGGGGAACAGCTCGATTATCTGCATATAGCTGGCGGAGATTACAAACACTGTGATGGCCGACCCAAGCGCGACCAGCAGACCCAGGTAGGTATGGCTCCCCAGCGCCAGGAAGGCTTCCTCAGGACCGTAGCAGGCAGACGATAACCCGTCGGCACCCAGTCCGACCCAAGCGAGAAACGCTGAAAGAGAGAGCGCGTGATAGATGGACCGATCCTGAAGATTACGGCCACGCCCTATCAGTGCGGTCTTTATGCGTCGAAAAAGAGAGGGTTGTGTTTCCATTTCCTACCGGGGCAAAGCCCCTAAAACTTTGGCGTAATTATGGAAAGCTGCGCCCGGACGCAAGACAATTCTGAACTACGCGGGCTTCTCCGCCAACCAGAACTGACGTCCGCCGCCAGCCATGCCAAATTCGGTGGAAAGGCCGGTCTTCTGCAAGATAAAACCAACCGAGGTAAGGAGTTGACTGACTGCATCACGATCGAAGGCCGTTTGTTCGAAAACCTCGTCAGTGCGATACCAGACCCCACCAATCAAACGGAACATGGCAGCATCCAGACGACCACGCTTTAGTTCAGGATTGTAGCTGTTCCGAACCGCCAGTACATGATCTGGCTCAACGATCGACCAACTCCCCTTCCACCCTTTCAGGTACCCCTCCTCGATGTTCAGATCGAACAGAAACAGACCTCCCGGCTTCAGAGCCGCAAAGACCGACGCAAACGCCGACAACAACCGCTCTTCCGTCATCAGATGATTCAAGCTGTCATAGAGAGATATAACTCCATGCATCTGTTCGGGGAGCGCGAAGTTTTCCGCATTCGACTCAACAAAACCCGCCAAAGGCGCGTTTCGCTTGGCGAATGCCAGCATCTCCTTCGAATTATCCAGACCGGTGACTTTGTACCCTGCCTCGGTCAACCGTCCTGCCATCTGGCCGGTACCGCAGCAGAGGTCCAGAATCCGCGCTTCACTCGGGAGTTGCGGGAGAAACCATGCCTCAAGGACTGGATATATTCTGTCCAGGAATTGGCTCCCCCAATAGCGGTCGTAGAACCAGGCCAGCCCGTCGTAGGGTGTGTGACTTTCGCTCATCGCTTCCGCGGAAGGAACCACGCGTCATCATTTTTGGTGAAACCGATATGCGGGTAATACTCCCGCGCCTGTGGTGCCGCCAGCAACAGCACCATTACCTCTTCGCCCAGATACTGCTGCGTCCGAAGGATCAACTCCTGCCCTATCCCCCGCTTCTGATACGCTTTGGCGACGGCAAGATCGGAGAGATAGCAGCAGTACGAAAAATCGGTAACTGAACGTGATATCCCTATCAGCTTGGCGCCATCCCGCGCCGACACGATCAGGTTCGCGTTCTCTATCATCCGCGCGATCCGGGGGAGGTCGCTCACCGGCCGATTGAGCCCCGCGTCGGCGTAAAGGTCCGCCACTTCCGCCGGTTCCACTACTTCATTGATATGGTAGAGTATATGCATAGCGATGCCCTCGTTGAGTGATTCACGGATGTAATATGGAGTCCCGTGCGCTAGGGCGCAATGAAGGAATTTACTCAGCGCATCGGCGCGAGCGCGCCCGCTTTCTCGAAGGTCACCGCGCTTAACACGGCATCAACGTAGAAATACTGCTCGGCCTTGAACGGGAGGTACGCGAGCTGTATCTCAACCGGGCGGCACGGCTGGAAGGCTTTGTTTCGCAGATGGTCGAGCTCTGCCGCTCGACGGTACCAGAGCACTTCAAGCAACGCCAGGCTGTCATCTATCGATCGCGTCACCGGTATCTCCTGCCGGATCAGATCCCCCATCCGTTCGCACTCGATATGCTGTATCGCCGTCGTCATCCGCGAACTGAGTCGATAGGTCGTCTCCGCATTCCGCATCTCAAACGCCGGTACTACAAACTGCTGTATCCCCTGCCGCTCCGAATGTGCCTTTATAACCCAGAACGGAAAGTACGTATTCGCTTTATCAATCTTCCCTCGATTGACCAGCAGTTCTCTGTTCAACTCCGCGCACGAATCAAGAAACTCGATTCGCCCACAATTGTGACAGGCATAGACAAGTGATCTTCCGAAAGGAAGGTCAACACCGCAGTTTGAACACCGGTGAAACTCCACCCCCAAAGACCCAAACGTGATGGACTGTTTGTTGGCAGGCTCGCTCGGGCTTTCGGCGAGAGTCTCAGTCCCCGCCACTCGACCAGTGACGGCATCGAGTACGATCCGCTCTGTCCCCTGACGCGTGTAATGATCGGCGAGATAATAGGGGAAATAAACTATCGACCCTTTCGGGTGGAACAGAATGGTGGAGTTGTTCTTGTTGTCGGCACGGTCAAACCGGGCAAGCCCGGCTGTAGCTCTCACCGCTCTGTCCACGGCGTCATCAAACGATTCGTTGACTGTCAGGCAACGGGCATCCTGATCGATCTTCTCTTGCGCGAAAGGGAGCAGGCCAAGGTACTCAGCCCGCACGCCGAGTGAATACGGGATCGATTCAGCGACATCTGTTGCGGGTGCCGACGACGAATAGGCCGCGAGGTTGATCGTGGTCAATTCCTTCTCTTCAACCGAGCCATCGTCATACTCATCTTCCTCTGACCGAGAAACTTCGTATACCGAAGTTCGCACCTTGAGCGTCACCGCGTCGATCTTCCAGTAAGGATAGTAAATGAGTGATAGCGGCGCGTTACTGCCGGGCATGGTGATGTCATGCTTGCGACAATAACGGTCCAGCAGGAAACGGATCTCCTGAGGAGATTTCTTCGGTTTGGTGAAATAGGCGGGCGGAAGTTCCGGCATGCTGATCCGGAGCACCGATCCACAATGCGTACACTGGAGAAGGCGGAAGTCCTTTTCCAGAGCAAGGTCGGCGCCACATCCGGGACAGCCGACCTCGATCGTGAATCCGTTACTGCCCGTTCGGCGTGGACTGACCATCAACCGGCTTTCCACAGTTGGCGCAGAAATTCGCGCCGACCAGTAACTCCGATGAACAGAACTTGCAGGACAATTTGCTGTGCAGCTTGGTGCCGCAATTCGGGCAGAAACTAGAATCTGACGGTACTTCGCGTTTACACGAAGTGCAGGTGAGATAGACCTCGGTCCGCTCGGCACCCATCGACTTCTGGAAGATCCCCGGGGTCATCAGCCCAACTCCGGCTCCCATCATCATGCCGGCGCCCGCCGATGCCGCGCCTCCCTGCGTCCCGAGACCCTTGGCGATCTCATACTTCATGAATTTGTCGAGATCCCCAACTGCTCCCATACCGGAGCGCTGGTCGATCATCTTGGCGACCTCATCCGGCGGGGTGATGGTCGAGATATAGAAATCGACCAACGCCAGACCGTATTTCTCGAATTCCACCTTGATGATCTTCTCGAACTCCTTCGCCAGTTCGCTGTACTGCGCCGGCAGGTCGAGAATTGTTTTGAGACGCTCGCCGAGCAGATCATTCAGCCGCGCGATTATCACATCGCGCAGGTAGTCGTTGATATCCTCAGTCGTATACTTCGCCTGGCGTCCCACAAGCGAATTGAGGAAGAGCGACGGCTTCTCAACGCGGAAAGTATACGTCCCATGTCCGCGCAGACGAACCAGACCAAGTTGGTTGTCCCGGAAGGTCACAGGGTCGCGGGTCCCCCATTTCAGATTGGTGAAGACCTTCAGATTGACAAAGTAAACTTCCGCGCGGAACGGCGAGTTGAACCCGAATGGAAACGCCAGAAGGCGGGTCAGGATCGGGAGGTTCATCGACGTCAGCGTATGGCGACCGGTCGAGAACATATCCGCGGCATGGCCATCCTTGAAAAAGATCGCCTGTTGACTGTCGCGGACGATCAACTGGGCGCCAAGTTTGAAATCCGCGGAACCTTCCTGCGGCAACCGGTAGATCATCTCGTCACCGGATTGGTCCATCCATTCAATAATTTCGATAAGCAGGGACATGGTATCTCCTGTGCTATTTTCTTAATCAGTTACCTTGATTGTCGGTTGATATTCAGGTTTGTGAAGCGAATTGCCTGACCGATTATTGCACAGTCAGACCCCGGCCGAACCCAAACCTGTTTGGCGAGTTAGCTGGTCGGCCAACTCCACGCAGGTAACAGAAAAAGCCCCCGGCAAATCGCCGAGGGCTCAGATGATCCTTTGTCAAATCTCGCTAGTCCGAAGCAATATCCGAATCATTCGAGGTTGGACATTTGAACCGGAAAACACCGGCCATCGACAGCGCCAACGGCAGCGGTGTTGGTGTCGCGATCGTCATTTCGCCGAACCCGCCCTTAAGTACACCGACTGATTGACCGGTAAGGTCGAATATCTCTCCTTCAAAGACTCCGTACCGCGTCCCGCAGACCGGACACATCGCATAGTCCGTATACATCCAGGTCCCCTGAACATTACCGGTGACAACTCCGTTCGCATCCATCCAGACACCGGCAAACAGATTCTGGGCATCCCCGGTCCAGAAATTCCCCTGCAGCCTCCCGACCGCGCCGACAGAACCAGTGTTGGTTCCGACGGACCGCCAGACTGCTTCAAAGGCGCCATTCATATGCGTCGAATCAGCGCGAACCCATTGACCACTGATCTGCCCCCGCGGACAAATGATTGGTCTCAGCTTTCGGCCATAGATCGCCAGGCCGGAGAGATTCCCCGTCGGATAGAATGCCTGAAAATGAGCTAGCTGATCGACCGCTATTTCTACATTGACCGGCGCGCTGCGGAAATAGAACGAGGGTGCCTGAATATAGACTATCCCCCGTTTCATCGCGATAAATGTCACCAGCCCGTCAATATCATTCGTCGTCAACGATCTCCACGCGATCGTCATCGGATCAGTTGTCGGTATCAGTGAATCCTGGCCATTGTCAAAAGAGATGACCGCGACAACACCCATGTCACCAACGCCATTGACGTTGATCGAACCTGACCAATCGACCGTAGTAGTATTTTGCGGCGGAGTGCCGGCCGTAGAAAATGAGCCCCAGACCGTTGTCACTGCATAAACGTCGTAGCTGGTATCCGCGAGATAATGCTCAAGCCCGAGACGTACGGCGTCGGCCATATCAAGTTCCAGCGCGCCTTCGTCGGTTGCGCCATATAGCGCCACCATTTGATCGGCTTTTTCGGGGAGATCGGCGGTTGGTGAAGATGTGTCGGATGTTGGTGCCGTGACGGTGGAATCACTGCATCCTATTAGCACCGCGAGGATCAGCCCGGTCAGCAGAAGTGTGAGTTTAGCCATTGCTATTCTCCCAGTAGCGGATTAAAGAGGATTCAGGTCAATTGACTCTTTGTAGTAAATACGTCTCAAGGGAGAATTCATGCAATGATTTTTCGAACCTCCCGCGCAGGGAACCAAGGAGTAACTGCCAAACTGTTATGGCGCAATTGGGTCAATTGGTGGCCAACGGCGTCAGTTCGCCGTCACGAAACATCTCTTTTTTCTGTTCGAGACCGGTATCGGAGTACGTTATCCAGACACCATGCTTTTTGCCATCCACATACTCCCCCTCGGACTGCCGCATTCCCGTTGTATGCCACGCAATGTAGAGGCCGTTTGGTATTCCGTTCTTGTAATGTAACTCTTCCTGCTTCTTCCCATTCGGATGCCAGTTCATCCACTTACCGTCCTTCAGTCCGTTGTCGAATTTCCCCTCTTCAGCCAGTTTCCCGTTTGGATGCCAGCGTTTGAACTCTCCATTCTCCGCGCCGTCCCGGTATGACCACTTCTGCGCCAGACGTCCATTCGCGTGCCATTTCGACCACTTGCCGATCGGTTGATCTTTCTTGTAAGACCCTTCCGTCTCAACATGGCCATTTGGGAAATAGCTGGTGTGAACTCCATCGCGGAGACCCTTGAGATAACTCACGGACTCCTTCATATGACCATCGGGATACCACGCTATCCATGGACCGGATTTCTGCCCGCGCAAGTACTCCCCGCGCGCCTGCCGCGCCCCGGTCTCGTAGAACTGCTCGTACTGACCATTTTTGACATACAGTCCGTTGGAATCACGGACCTCGGACCACCGCTCCTGAAGTTTGTGCGAAGGGTAATATTCGTGGCGTGTTTTGACCGTACTGCTGCAGGCGATCACTAGTATACATACCAGCGCGGCAACAGACAGACAAATCGGGATTCGCGAGTTCATTCCTGGACAGACCTCCGGTACGATGGTCTCCCTAGTATCGGAAAGATTGGAGAAACGGTTTATAGGCCGCCGGAATCAATTGACACTTGGCTACTTAGCACGACCGACAAAAAGCGGAAACAACCCGAAAATCAGTCCTTGCTCTCAAGCCATTTAATCGCGTCAAACCGCGCCGTAAAGAGCTTGAGATTGAGATTGGTTGGACGAACCTCATGCAGCATGATATACAGTTTCGCGTTGGACAGGGTCACGCCGCCATTCGAAACCAATGCCCATTTGGTCGGCCCCATTTCGCGGGCCATCTCATGGACATGCATCCGGAACCGATCGATATCCTTCATCCCCCAGTCGTAGATCGCGGAAGTCATGTCAATGATCGAGTTCATCCCCTTTTGATAATTGGCATCGGCCCGTATCTTGGCGATCAGGTCGATATCTTCATCGACCGTGACCGGCCCGGATTTTTCGATCACGATCAGGTTCCGCGACTTGTCGAAGTAGTATGAGAACTTCATATCTCCTCGCCCGGTTGAGGTGACAGCGCGACAGCGGGGAAAGTGGCCGACAGCCACTGCCGCGATCGCAAGATTGGTGTTGTTCAGGTCGGATAGGATGTCTGGTCTCGTTGTGGCGCCCCCCGCACCATTACCCAGACTGCATGCTTATGCAAGAAGTACTATTGTCAACTGTCCGTCAAGAATCAATCCGAGTTATATCTGGGAGACAGAACAGTGGAAACCCTTACTGGCGGAGAGACTGGGATTCGAACCCAGGATAGGGGTGACCTATACACGCTTTCCAGGCGTGCGCCTTCAACCACTCGGCCATCTCTCCGTAGCAAAACAAAAAACGAGCGTTCAGAACGCTCCAATTTACACGCCAATTCCAAAAAGGCAACACGAATCCCGCCCCCACCAAAACTAATTAACCGCTTGTCGGACTTATTATTCCCCCGCTTCTCCCGACCTTTGCCCTATTCGTGATCTTCCCCCGCTGTCTCAAAATAGAGGAACCGGTCGAGCATCTTAACAAACTCCGACCACCCCGCCTCTTTCTGCTTCCGCCGGATCCGGTCCATCGCCCCCATCTTGCTGTCAATCTCATCACAATAGTAGAGCACCAGCGACTCCGGCATCATCGGAACCACCGGCGACCCGTAATCCCTCTCTCCTTGGTGTGACAGTATCATATGCCGAAGCTTTATCAGAAGTTTCTCTGGAAAACCCTCTATCTGCGCCGCCCGCTGCGCGACCCAGGCATCGCAAATGCAAATGTGGTCGATCAGGCGGCCTTCATCGGTGAAATCGATCTTCATGTCCGCCGAATATGACCGGATCTTGCCGGCATCGTGAAATATCCCACCGAAAATGAGATAGTCCTTGTTGAGAAAGTCATACCCCGCCGCGACCCGTAGTGCCAACTCGCCGACATTGGCCGAATGCTCGGATAACCCGCCGACATACGCATGGTGCCAGAGCTTGCCGGCCGCGGCTTTCAGATAGTCATCGAGGAACTGCTTGTCATTGAGGAACAGATCAACCAACTGACGCACATACGTATTCTGTATCTTGTCCGCGAGTGCCATGATCCGCGCGAGTCGTTGCTCGTTGCTCTGGCTCGAGTGCGGGAGGATATCCTCCAGCTGGTATTCGTCATCCTTGGCCAGACGGATACGATTGACCTGAAGTTGTAGCTTGTTATTGTACTCCCCGACCAATCCCCCGACCTTGACCACCATCCCTTCGGTCAGATCGGTCTGGCTGAAATAGTCCGGCTCCCAGATAACCCCCATTATCCGCCCGGTATTGTCCCCCAGCTCAAGTTGAACATAGACCCCTTTGCGGTACTCTTTGACATCCTTTTTCCGGACGACGAAATAGCCGATGATCTGGTCTTTGACGACGTAGTCGCGAATTTTCTTTGTATCCATCTGGCTCACCCCTGTAGGCTGGACATTTGCCGGTCAACCGCTAACATACAGTCGCCCGAACCGGTTGCCAACAACTTCGAACGGCCGGGAATATAAAAGTTGTCAGCCGGGTATAACTGGTATATTTTCCAGAGCCTTATGAAGATCCTCCAGCGCTACATACTGAAAGAGCACATCGCGCCCTTTTTTTTCGCGCTCTTCATTATCACCTTCCTGCTGATCATCGAGTATGTCCCCAAAATAGTCGACCAGGTGATTGACAAGGATCTCTCCATCTGGGTGGTGCTCGAACTCATTGGCCTTAATCTCGCCTGGATGTTGGCGCTTTCTGTTCCGATGTCTGTGCTTGTAGCGACTCTCATGGCCTTCGGACGCCTCACCGCGGACTTCGAGGTCACCGCTATCAAATCTTCCGGCATCAACCTCCTGCAACTCCTGATACCGTTATTGATCGCCGCGTCTATTCTGACCGGCGTGATGATCTGGTTCAATGACGCCGTCCTGCCCGATCTCAACAAACGCGCTCGTATGCTCTGGGGGGATATCTCCGCCATGCGACCAACCCTGGTCTTCCGTTCCGGCGTATTTGTGACCGAGATCCCCGGCTATCTGGTCCAGCTTGATCATATCGACCACGCGACCTCGCGCGTCGAAGGGGTCCGCATCACCGAGACCAAGAATCCGACCAAACCGCGGCTGATCATCGCTGAGTACGGATATCTCAAGTCGATGGACAACGGCAAGAACCTCCAATTCACGCTCTATAATGGTGAACTCCATTCCATGGATCTGGAGAATCCGGCCAACTATCGCAAAGTCGATTTCGAGAATCAGGTGATCAATATCGGCGGCACCGGCTCGGAGCTGGTCCGCACGGAGTCTGAATACCGCACCGACCGCGAGATGCCTATTGACACCATGAAACAGCAGGTCATCACCAACCTCAAACAGATGGAGCCGCTGCGCGCCAGTTCATATAACAGCCTGAAAGAGAAATTTACGTTCCTCTTCTCCGACACGTTCGCCCCTCCCTCGAAAGCGCTGATGACCGACTCCACCGCCCGCACCTCTCTGCAATCTGACATTCTCGTCCTGGTAAAATCACTCGAGCGAAATATTCAGCAACTGGAAAGCCGCCAGAAGGCGGTCGCCAAGTTCCAGATAGAGATATATAAGAAATATTCCATCCCCTCCGCATCGCTCGCGTTTGTGCTGATCGGGGCACCCTTAGCGATCATGGCGCGTAAAGGTGGGATGGGAATTGCCATCTCTATATCGATCCTGCTCTTTATTATCTACTGGGCATTCCTGATCGGCGGCGAGGATCTGGCCGACCGCGGCATTCTCTCCCCCTTTATCGCCATGTGGGGGGCGAATATCCAGCTCGGCACCATTGGTATCTATCTCATCTACATCGTCGTGACTGAAAAGCCGGTCTTCGGTTTCTTCCGGCAGGTGCATCGCGGATGATCAAGAAACTCGACCTCTACTTGTTGCGTCACTATCTGTTGGCGCTGCTGGTTGTCACCGTAGCGATCGGCCTAACGATCATAGTGGTCAACATGGTTGAGCAGTTGCGCGACTTTGTCGACCACCAGATACCGCTGCTGACCATTCTTCAATACTATCTCTTCTTTGGCGGGTGGGTCCTCAAGTCGTTTCTCCCGATGTTTGTCCTGCTCGCCGCGCTCTTCTCCGTCTCCATTCTCGCGAGACGTCGCGAGATCCTCGCTATGAAAGCCGCCGGTATCTCTCTCTACCGCGTTATCGCGCCTTATCTGGTCGCGACCGCCATCCTCGCCGCGGCTCACTTCTATTACAGCGAGTACCTCTTCCCACCGCTCAACCAACGTCGCGTGGAGATGAAAGAGTTCACCATAGAGTCCCGCTCCAAAGCGGCGCTCGCCAAAGTGCGGAATGTTTACCGCCAGATCAGCCCCGGCAAGTTCTACACTATTACGTCATTTGACACCGACCGTGGCGATGGCCGCGATTTCAAGTTCTACTCAACCCAGAACCACCGGCTGGTGCAGATCGTCACCGCCGAAAAAGTCCGCTTCGAGGACCATCGATGGCTCCTTACTTCCGGGCAGGTGCGCGATTTCGATTCCACCGCCAAAGAGACTTTCTCCGAGTTCGATACCCTGACCTTTACCCTCATCAAGGATAAACCCGGCGATTTCCAGAGCAGACTCGTCAAGCCCGAGGATATGGGACTTGACGAATTGAAAGATTACATCGAACTGCAGAAACGGACCGGCGGACCATATCTCAGAGAATCGATCGACCTTCAGATCAAGTATGCGTTCCCGCTCACCTCGGTTATCATCATCCTGATCTGCGTTCCGTTCGCGGCCAATCCGCAACGGTCCGGCATAGCGGTCTCGTTCTCTGTCGGTGCGGGGATATCTCTGCTCTATTTTGTACTCTTCAAGATCCTGCAGTCCGCGGGCTACAACGAAAAGGTTCCCGAACTCGTGGCGGTCTGGGGAATCAATGCGGTCTTTCTTCTCATTGGACTGATCGTTTTGATCGGAGCGCGCAAGTAATGCCGCACGATGGACACGAACTGAATCGCCGGATGTGGAACGAACTGGTTGATATCCACGTCGCCCATCCATCCTATCGCGTGAAGGAGTTCCTCGATGGCGGTTCCACACTCAAACAACTAGAGCAGCGCGAACTTGGCGATGTCTCCGACAGAACTCTTCTCCACCTGATGTGCCAGTTCGGCCTTGATACGCTTTCGTGGGCACGTAAAGGAGCTATCGTCACCGGTGTCGACATTGCCGACCAGTCAATTCTCCGCGCCAACGAACTGAAACATAAGGCGGGACTTGATCCCGCGCGATTCATTCGAGCCGATATTCTGGAATTACCGACGAAGTTGACTGAGCAGTTTGATATCGTCTATCAATCCTATGGCACACTCTGTTGGCTGGGGGATATATCACAATGGGCGAAAGTTGTAGCACATTTTCTGAAGCCGGGCGGGCAGTTTCTCCTCATCGACGACCACCCCGCGTCGCTCGGCATGTATGAAACCTCCCTCCATTACTTTTCAACTGAGTCTGAGACACTCGCGGACCTCCCCGATTACGCCGACCGCGCCTACCGGCGACAGAATCCAAGCACCGAATGGCAGCACACGCTGGCTGAGGTCATCAATTCACTCATAGCCGCGGGGCTCAACATCACCAAGCTCGGGGAATACGATTACTCCTACTACCAGGTCACCGAACAGTGGCGCCAGGTCGAGGATCGCTGGTATCCGCCCGATGGTCCCTACAAATTCCCGATCATGCTGATGGTTCGCGCCACGCGCTGATAACACTAGTGCGCGCGAAGCACCGCCATCTTCGCGTGAAACGCCGACTCGATCAGCGAGACCGCGCTCTCCAGACTCATCAAACCGGTATTGATCACTAGATCGTAATGCATTGGATCATCGATGTCATGGTGATACACCGATTTGATGAAGTCGCGGCGCTCCTTGTCGGACTTGTCGATCATCTCCTTCGCGTCGCGCGGCGCTATCTGCTTATAGCGGCAGATATTCTCGATTCGCGTCGCGTACGGGCAGACCACTCGCACGTGCATCCCTTTGCGCGGCCCGAGGATGAAATTCCCGCCCCGCCCCATCAGGATCACTCCGCCCAATTCGGCCAGTGACATCACGACCTTATGGAGATACTCATTGTAGTCTGACCGATCGACCAATTGACCGGTCATGGCTGCTTCGAACGCGCTGTGCAGATGTCCACGTGTCCGTTCATCGAGCGCCTCAAGCAAGCGCTTGTAGTACCCCGACTCTTTAGCGATCGCATCGATCACCTCCCGATGTAATCGCTGGAAGCCTAGTCGTTCCGCTAACTCTGTGGCGAGATACGAGCCGCGTGAGCCGGTTTGACGGCTGATCGTGATAATGCGGTACGGTTCCGCGTGCGGCGGATGAGTCTCCTCAGATGTCCGCCGACGCTCCAACTCCCACTTGAGGAGTTGTCGATTGATAATGGCATCAATCGAGGTCATACGAATCACCTCCACCACAATATACGGACAAATCGTGGAGTTGCTACTATATTTTTTGTCTGATGGAGAGTGTCAGGAGGTTCTTCCCCGCTCCCCCTGGGAGAGGGTGCCCCCGTGCAGGCGGGGACGGGTGAGGGAGTCTAATACAGCCGTCCGCCCAACTCCGCTTCCTCCACCGGGCTGACCAGCACCAAGCCTCCTCCCGGACGCGGCACCCCCAGCATCAGAACCTCGGAGAGGAACCCGCCGATATTCTTCGGCGGAAAATTCACTACCGCCAGGCATTGTCGATTGAGCAGCTGCTCGGGCGTATAATCGGTCTTGAATCGCGCCGAGGTCTGTTTGATCCCTATCTCCGCCCCAAAATCGATCTTCAGCTTGTACGCCGGTATCTTCGCCCGCTCAAAGTCGACAACCTCGATTATCCGCCCCACCCGGATATCAACCTTAACAAAATCATCATACGTCAATGGTTCGCTCATGGAGGTAATCAATCGAAAACCAAAGCCCCCGGCAAGTGAGAACCGGGGGTCCGGTTGTTGCTGATTTAGCTATGCCACATCTTCATATGGTCGGCATGCGTATGCAGATATCCTCCCGCCTGCATATTTTTGTCGTAGAAATCGAGATCCAGATGGTGCGCCTGCAGGAAAGTCAGCGTGTAGACCGATGGCACCGTCCCGGGGAACCGCCCAAACGTGTCGTAGATATACTGTGCCTGCAACGCCACACACTCTTTGAACTGCTCGTTCATCTGCGCCGCCGCGCCGCGCACTTTGGCGGTCTCTTTCCATGGACCCGGTGTTTCCGGATTGAACGGTCCGCCCGGACCATACTTCCGCTGCACCAGCGCGTCCACCGCCGCCCGCATATGCGGATAGTGCGGCGGACAGTATGCCTCAAAAACCCCTTCTCGACCGGTGAAATTCGGCACCGGCCATTTCGGATTGGTGTCGAAGCGGAACCCGAGTCCCGGAACCGCGGGATTCCCCGACGCCCCCAACAGCGAGAACGGATCGATGCCGTCAAACATCCATCCGCCCAACCCGAGCGCCTGAAGCATCAGCATCCCGGCATAACAGGAGGTCGACAACTCCGCGCAGACTTCAGTCAGCAGGAATTGCTCCATAAACGATACCGGATAGGCCGCTTTCGGGTCGATCAAGTCGGAGAACTTCTCGATTCCGGGTATCGGGCGTCCATTGATATCATCCATAAGGCATTTGCCGTTCTGCGCGAGATACGCGATCCCCGCCAGATAGTGTTGGGCGACATCCGCCACCGGGATGATCAGGGTGCTCCCCGGAACATTCACACACCAGGTATTGTGCGGCTCAAGGTACGGCTCTTCCGCCGGAAGATTCAGTCGCTTGTCATCAAGCTTCCTGATGCGGGCTTTGTGCGCCGAAAGCCATCCCTCCAGATCATGTTCGCCGTTCTCATTCATCTTAAGCAGCGACCCGGAGTCACGCGTCGGCAGAAAGTATGTGCCGTTGTCATCGGTAAAGAAAATCTCGGTCGTGTGGAATCCGGCCGATGACGGAAACGTCCTCCCGCCCGCCGCGTTGGCGTAATTCGACAATTTCGGCGCGTACCGACTGGCGCGATAATGCATGTAATGCCAGCCGTTGTTGCCGGTCGCGGCGGCGAGCACCAGCATCTGCTCGAGGTCAGAGAGCGGCATCGGCGCATGTTTTGATTTGTACGCCAGCACGCCATCGGGGATCTCATCCCCCATCGCGAACCGTCGGGCGCGACGTCCCAGCAATGCTTCGATCAATGGGAAATTGACCGCCTGCTCCAATCCTTTGGGGAGTGACGGCACTCTGTCGAGAAGTACTTTGCCGCGTTCGGTCGTTTGCGCGGCGAGATTTGAGAAGCCGAGTCCTGAAAGAGCGGCGCCGGCGCCGATAGCGAGGTGTCCGAGCATGCGACGGCGGGTAACGGGCATCCATCCGGTGGTGTGGCCATTGTCAGACATACGATCCTCCTTCGTGTCTGTTGAGGTGAAGATGAAATGGAGGTTCAGAGACCTTCCCGCCCGGACAGCGGAATGATACAATAATGGACCAGATTGGTCAATGAGGAAATCAAGCGCAATAGTTCCCCTACAGCAAACAGGTTAATTTAAAACAGATAGTGCTGTAACCCGATTGAGACTCTATAGCTCCAGTCGGATTCGACCGTATCAGAACCGCCGCCACTGTAATCATAGCGGCTGTTCCGTAGGGACAGATCGAGCATCAGTGTTGTAGGCACACTGATGCGATAATCAAGACTCGAAGAGATACCAAGAAAACGACGCGACTCACTTCTGCTCTGATTTGCTGCTACCAGCTCGCCCAGATCATAGTCCAGATACTGATCGACCCAACTCCAGACTAGCGATGTGTAGGACCAATTGCCTCCCACCGATAGGCTGGTGCGTGAGTCCACAAGCCACTCCAAACTGATATTGCCTTCAAGCATGTAGTTGTCGGTGTATTCAAGATCGGTAGCGGAAACTAGAGAGACCCAAGCACTTCCATTGAGCGCGGCCGTCTGAAGAGAGGCTGGTCGCAATGGAGTTTCCTCGCGCAAATAGTACCTTCCAGTGCCCCAGGCGCTGAAATGCCAGTGGGCACCCAATGGTCGAGAATGATCAGCTCTCATAAAGAGATACGATTGCTCTTCAGAAGATACAGGATGAAAGAAGTTGTAATAGGAATCACTAAGAAGGGAGACTGTGTCAACCGCACCAATTGAGTTCAAAAACTCGTTCGTGACAATCTGATACATGCTCCCGCTCAGTCCGGACTGGCTCGACTGTCGGCTGTAATAGAAACCAATACCTCCAGTCACCTTACTGCCAAAGACCCTTTTGTTTCTTGGGTAGTAATCCCACACATCTTGGATGACATAGCACTGTCGTATATTCGATAAACTAATCAGACCTTCCGATTGTAGGTAGGACGTGATTTCTTCCAGAGCTTCTATCCGCCTTAATCGGTCGTCTACCATATGTCGCCTGCGCAGGTCGTATATCATAGCGGCCAGGAACGTCATTTGGTCATATGAAGGTTGGTCGTCAAGGAGGCCATGCTTGTCGAGTACTTCGACAAGTAATAATGCGGTCGCCGCATATTCACCGACTTCGGTACGACCCCAGCCTGCCGCCAGCTCACCTGAAAAACGATACTGCTTGGAATCCCCGACATTCTCCGCTCGGTTTTCCTCGGATTGCTTCTGAATAACGCTGTCATCAATATCGTGAAAGACCCAATCAGTAGACTCAGCCTGAATGTCCTTGAAAGTTGACTGGTAAATGACCTGAGTTGCTATCCCCGCACACAGGAAGATGTCCCTGAACAGGTACTCCCCACCATCGGCCTGAATTACTCCTCGCAGTTGGTAAGAGCCAAAGTCGCTAAGACGAGTCATTCTTCCGGTGCTCGATTCATTAGAGTAGCTGGAATACATGGATTCATTCCGGTCATTCTTGTCTCGCGTCCAGACCGGCTCAAATCGAATCAGAGCATTGAGGAAACGCGGGGTTGTTTTGTAGGTGTATCGGATTGATGATCCTGCGTCCAGTCGAAGCTGATCGCGTGAGCCGTCCGCGCTCAAGTTACTGAATCCCATAGTTGACGAACTCGAGTGCCTGTTATCCCCAGATGTACCGTTGGCTCCAAAGCTCCCATCCACCCGCCACTCCAGATCGGTAAACTTCTCCGGTATATAACTATCCACCCGAAACGGCTTCGTCTCCTGTGCGGCGCAGATTGATGTGAACAGAAAAAGACATGACGCCGCGAATGCGGCACTGGACGCGAGTTGTCGAACTGACATGAATAACTCCCCGTTATATGGTCTCCCCGAAATAAGCCGAAAACTCCCCGGAAGTCAAGCGTAGACTGTCTACGCCATATTCACCGCCACTCGCGGACGAAATCCACCCATCGCCAGCAAGGTCTCCTGACGGCGGCGAATCTCGTTCTCCGTCATCGCGAAATCCGGCCCCACATGCTCGATCATGATCGAGGACGTACATGACGCAAAACATCCCGCCCGCCGCAAATCCCCCTTCGTCTTGAGATACTCGTACGTGAACCCCGCCATGTAGGTATCTCCCGCGCCGGTCGCGTCGATCAGATCTATCTCATACGGCGGGATATCGATGAACTGCTTGCCGTCATAGATCACCGACCCGAGTTCCGCGAGCGTGACGATCACGATCTTCGGCCCCCACGACTTGAGTATCTTCGCCGCTTCGTACGGATTTTCGCGGCAATCGATCCCGGTCAATACTTTCGCTTCCATCTCGTTCGGCTTGACGATATCAAACAGCGCAAACGCCTTCTCTATCCCTTCCGGCTTGTCATGCGTGATCCTCATCTGCGAATCGATATCCCGTAACAACCCCTGCGGATCCAGGAAGAACAGACCGTTCGGATAATTCTTCCGTATCTGCGCGACCATTTCCAGCGAGACTTCCTTGAGGATCGGCCCGATCAATATCGCTTCGGAATCCTTGTACAGCGAAGCGTCTATCTCACTGATATTCGCCGCCCGTCCCAATAGGTCGAGCGTTCTATTCCCAAACGCGTCGTAATAGATCAGAGAGAATCCGCCGGTCTCTTTTGAAGGCGTGATATGGGGCGTGATCTTATGCTTCCGCATATCCGCCATGAATTGCGCTTTGAGATCATCCCCCACCGACCCGACCAGCGTCACCTCTTTGCCGAGTTTCGCCAGCACGAGCGCGGCATTGGTCGAACAGCCGGAGAGAATGCGGGTCTTAGTATCGACACGTGGAGTTTTGATATAGTCATACACAGGATTGCCGATTGCCGTGATCATAGAGACTTTCTTCGAATAACGGGGTGAAAAACGAGGCTACACTTCCTGGCGATCGCCCAGCAGTTTGCGCGCGTAGATGAGTCTTTGCACCGACGTGATGGTCGAGGTCGCGCCCACTATAATGAGAGCAAACTCCAGCCATCCGCCGCGCGGCCAGGTGCCGGTCGGGAAATATATTTCCATGATGGCGCCAAAGATGATCAGAATGAACTTTTCGAGTCTCCCCATAATGCCGACCGCGCAATTTTCTATTTTGCCGATCGATTCCGCCGCCGCCCGCGTGTAGCTGGCGATCAACATCCCAAAAAGAGCAAACAGTCCCCAGCCCGGATGTGCCGCGCCCGATAGCGTGATACCGGCCAGAATAAAAAACTCGCCATAACGGTCGGAGACATGATCGAGAATCCCGCCAAAAACCGTCCCGGTTTTCCCCGCTCGCGCGGTCGAACCATCCAGCATATCCGCAAACGATGCCGCCAACATCCAGAAGACGCCCCACCCCATGCTATCCTTCCAGAAGTAGATCCCTGAAATGATGGCGCAGACGAGAGAAACTCCCGTGAGGAAATTCGGCGTCAGCCCCATGCGGTAGCATGCTTTACCCAGGACCAGTGAGGTCTCTTCATACCACTGTCGTTTGCGCTGATTGATAGTTGGCGCAGGATTCTGCTGCTCGGTCTTCATGACCGGCCAATATGTATGGTTGAGTCGCCGGAGTCAACTGGTCAAGACAGCCAGAATCGGCGGTTGACAAGGTCGGTCCGGCACGGGATATTCCCCCGGATGTTCATCGACTATGTTGAAATTGAAGTATTTGCCGGGGATGGCGGGCACGGCTGTATCGCCTTCCGGCAGGAGAAATATATCCCCAAGGGTGGCCCGGATGGTGGCGACGGCGGCTGGGGCGGTGATGTTATCGCTATCGCCGACAGCAACTTGACCACCCTTCTCGATTTCCGGTACAAGAAGATATACAAGGCGGAAAAAGGGCGCTTCGGCTCCGGCTCGCTTCGCACCGGCAGATCAGGCGACCCCACATTCCTTCGACTTCCAGTCGGCACTATTATAAAGGATCTCGAGACCGGCGAAACTATCGCCGATCTCGATACGGCTGAGATGCAGATCGTACTGGCCAAAGGCGGCAAAGGCGGACATGGCAACGCATTCTATAAATCAGCCGTCAACCAGGCGCCGCGCAAAGCGCAGGATGGCGCTCCCGGTGAACACCGCCGCCTGGCGCTGGAACTGAAACTTCTCGCTGATGTCGGTTTGGTCGGTCTGCCGAATGCCGGCAAATCAACTATTCTTGCGGCCTTCTCAGCCGCTCGTCCCAAGATCGCGGATTACCCGTTCACCACTCTTGTACCGAACCTGGGAATCGTGAAGATCCGCGAGTTCAAGTCATTCGTGATGGCGGATATCCCCGGCCTAATCGAAGGGGCCTCTGAAGGGAAAGGACTGGGCATCCAGTTCCTCAAGCATATCCAGCGCACCCGCCTGCTGGTCTATGTGATTGACATTAATGAGGAAGATATTATCAAGACCCGGGAGTTATTGGAGAACGAACTGGCGACTTTTGACCCGGAACTTCCGCAACGACCGTCGATAACCGTGATAACCAAGATCGACACAACGACCACGGCCAAAGTAAAAGCATTTTCCAAAAAGCTCCCGAAAGATTATCTTTTCTTGTCGGCGGTTTCCCGCGCGGGGGCCGACGACTTTTTGTTAGCTATTGAGCGAAAACTTGACGAAGAACGAATTCAAAGAACGGCTGACTGATTCCCTCACCCTCTTGCAGGTGCCGGGTATCGGTAAGGGCCGCTATAATCGACTTATCCAGAAGTTCGGCTCTCCTTCAGCGGCGCTGTCTGCGTCGGTGCAGGAGCTTGAGGCTGTCCCGTCGCTGTCGCATGCGCTGGCCACCGCCATCAAACAACAGGCCGACCCGGAGACCGCACGCGCTACTGCCGCGCGGATCATTCAACTCGGCTGGGAAGTACTCTTTCCAAACACCGTAGAATACCCTGTCTTTCTCGCACGCATTCCAGATCCACCGCCGATCCTGTTCCGCATGGGCGATCCAATTCACGAAGACGACAAACTGGTCGCGATTGTCGGCACACGGCATCCATCCGAACGTGGCAAACTGTTCACCGCCAAACTTGCGGGTGACCTTGCGCGCGCGGGAATCACCGTTGTCTCCGGCATGGCTGAGGGCATCGACTCCGCCGCGCATGCCGGCGCGCTTGATGCCGGCGGCAAAACGATCGCCATCTGGGGAACATCGCTGGAAATCGTTTATCCGCCGACCAACAAGAAACTGGCTGAACGCATCGGTAAACAGGGTGCCATCTATTCCGAGTATCCTCCCGGCACTAACCCAGATAAGGGATATTTCCCCGAGCGGAATCGCATAATCTCCGGACTCTCCGAAGCGGTCATCGTTATCGAGGCCGGAACCAAATCCGGTGCGCTTATCACCGCCGATCTTGCGATCGAACAAGGACGCGAGCTCTTTGCTGTCCCCGGTCCGCCCGATGCTCTCACCTCGATCGGCACCAACAGCCTGATCAAAAAGGGCGCGAGATTACTCACCGGTATCCAGGATCTCTTCGATGATCTCCCTCGTCTTGCCGGCAAAGTCTCCGCGAAGCGGTTTCAGGCTTTGCCTGACCTGACCGATATGGAGCGGAAGATGATAACGCTGTTAGCCGAAGGACCCGTGCAAATTGATAATCTCTCACGGTCGTCGAATCTGACCGTCTCCGAGGTTCTCGAGTATATGTTGGCGCTGGAGTTAAAAGGGGTGGTCCAGGAACTTTCCGGTAAGAGGTTCATGTTATCCGAGCAAACCGTATGATATCACAGACCGCCAAAATCGTTAATAAACTCGGCTTGCATGCCCGCCCGTCGGCACTGCTGGTGACAACCGCCTCGAAATTCCAATCCGAGGTGCACTTCACCAAAAACGGCCTCCGCGTCAACGGCAAATCAATTTTGGGCGTAATGATGTTGGCGGCTGAATTCGGTTCAGACCTATTGGTCGAAGTCAACGGCCCCGATGAAGAGCAGGCGCTGACTGATATTCTCGCCGTTATCGAATCCCGTTTCGGCGAAACGGAATAATCCGTAAATCAGAATAATTCTCCAAACTCAAGCTAACTGTCATCACGAGCTTTGCTTGATCCATTTAGCAAGGCAAAGCGTCGTGATCTCAGTTTCTTCTATGTTTGGGAGAGATCGCGACGCCAGCGATGAGTGGATCCCAGCTTTCGCTGGGATAAGGAGTATCGTGGCTCGCGATGACGGAACGAGAGTGGGCGATCGTACTACAAAAGGCTCGCGATGACGGGATGGGGGCACGGAAGGTTGCGGAGTGCAACCATCAAGTGCGTGGGGAATAAGGAGAAAGGGAAATTGGCAACATTGGGCAACCATCAAGTTGTTGGCATTTAACAAAGGGTGGCGGGGTGCGAAGTAGTTCGTATCGGGAATGGGGTCAGCGATGCGGGGCAATAGGATGATGGTTGCATGTGCGAACCTGATCCGGCCGCTCATCGGTTTGGTGAGGGCGGTTCAGATTTTCGGCGAGGGGTGAGCAGACTACGCCCTCTATTAATGGGGACAGAGTTGGGGGAACTGACGATTGTCATACAATGCACGGTGATGAGGCGAAACGTTCGATTATCTGATTATCACCAACTTCCCTATCTGTACCGGGCCGGAATCCGGTTCCACTGACCAATAGTATAGGCCGGACTCAACTGCCATAATGTTACGATTGATCAGATCCCAGGTATCATGGTCGGAGGCGGGGTCGTTCGGGTCCATGTCGTGGCGAATCTCGCGGACCATGTCGCCATCGAGGGTGTGTATCCGTATCCAGCATTTAGCGGGGAGGTTGGCGAAATGAATTCGTCGTTCGCGATCGTTGATCCGGTCGGAGCCACGACCTTCGTACCCCATGTCGCGGTATTTGGCGTCAGTGCGATAGGGATTCGGGTAGATGTAGACTTGCTTGTTAGTCGCGCCGGTTTGATTGGCATTTTCTAAGGCGTAGCAGTCCTGCAGTCCAAGAAGCTTGCTTGATTCGAGTGCTTCGACTCCACCGGCAGGGTCGCCGTAATCGAATGCGGTGACATTCACGTAATATGGAACAGTTGGAAGCAGGCCATCGATGATGCACTCGTATTCATAGTATTTCAGATAACCGTCTTCGGTGTAGGCGGAGTCGGGAATTGGTTCGCCGGGGATAGGTTTCGGTTGGTTGGGGTAGAGCTTTCTGATCGGAGTGTCAATGCCGAGTCGGCTTGCGTTATAGCCATGTTGGACGAAGTAAAAGATGGAGTCGCCAAGATATCCCGGTAGACGATATGGCGTACCGGCAGTGTACGCGAGTGGGTCGAAGAGCGAGTCATGGCATGGATCATTCCCTAACCCGTAGAGACAGCGGAGTTGATCGAGAGTGAACGGGACTTCCTGAACCTCGAAGCCACCGGAGGGATATATCTTCGGGTTCCAGACGAATTTGTCGTAGTTTTTCAGGTCACAGCCTGCGGCGAGAGCCAACGATGCTTCGCGGTCGTCCCGACCGAGATAGATCCGATACCCTTCGAAATCAATCCGATTCGAAACTAAGTCCTTGGTCGTTTCGCTTAGGAGTCCATTGAACCGAACCCGGATCCCTTTGTCGTACGGATAGAGCCAGAACTTGGGTGCAGGTGGTGGGCCGACCGCACGCCAATCGGGAATGCCATCACCGGCATAGTAGGTTGTCTCCGCAACCGATGGAATCCAGACCGAGTCAACCAACACGGAGTCAAGCACGCAGACATGATATTTGCCACGGTAGCCGTCGCCATCGGTATCGTAGCCTGGGTTGTCATAGACCCACTCGGCCTGCTTGGCGTTTTTGACGAGGTCGGTGAAATCGACATTGGCATACCAAGCGTCGACGCCAGAAGTGTCGAGATTATTGAAATTTGTGGGGTCGTTATGGAAATTCTCACCTCCAATGACAGCGAACACGACTGTTTTCACTTCGCCTGCCTCCAAATCGAATGGCCCAGTCGAGAGTATTGCCCGAAAGCGATTCAGGCCCCAGAAGAAATATAGCCGTGCGATTGATGGCGGGTAGGCCCACACTGGATCGTTTGGCAGAATCTCGATGACTCTTGCAATGTCCGGGTCCATTTCGCCATTCGCCATCATGTAATATTTGTCAACATCTCCCATCGGCGTACCCGAGTTTCTACCCATCGGGTGTATCGGCAAACCACCCGGGCCCTTGTGTTGCGGCCCATAGTCAGCCTCCAGATTTGTGGCCGCAGGATTCCACCAGTTGAAACTTAATGTGTGAGCCTCTTTCGGCGATTCCAAGAGGCGGACACCAAGTGCGGTTCGCGTCGACCTAAAAGGACCTGATTCTTCCCAACGGGGCGGAAACACGTCGGAATTAGGCTGACCATCATTGCTTGATGCCCACAACATGTTCAGAGTGTCCAGGAAAGGACAACCAATAGGTGAGGGTACATCTACCAGAAAACCGCCAAGCTTTTGCGCAAAAGCAGCACTCAGCCAAGCATAGGCGCCAAAAAACGGATCGAGGTAAAAGCCTACATACATGTCACGAAGCTTGTTCCTTCCAATATTCGTGATGCGATATTCGATCAGCACAAAATCATCCACTAGCGTGCTCGACCACTGTGACGATATCTGCGTAACGTGTATCCCTAATGGCTGATGAGACTTCCCGGATCGAAAGTCCATCTGCAATCCCGGCTGATACCCTCTCACAGTATCTGTGAATGCCGTGACATAATCCTGATCTGACCTGGCTGGGTCCGATGGCCTATCTGTCGCAAGTGACCGAACTAAAATGGGACTAGATAGATCGGGAGCTGGCGAGAACTCAAAGTTGGGTGGTTGATCGGAAAAGTATTGCAGGTCTGAATATCCGACTGATACAAGAGTGTCTCCCTGCTCAGTGATTCCACCAATCCAGATTGCGGCATTTCTGATACAAGCCGACCCGCTTCCTCGTGGATACTCTCCGGCTCCAAACTCGCCAATGAGTGTTACTTCTCCCAAATGACAACCAGCTTGGTCGTGGGAGTAGGAGGTAAGCGGCTGCATGTCTCCGGGGAAATTGCCCGTGCCGAACATTCCGCCATTGGTGATCATTAGGGATAGTCTACCCACATCATGAGTGGCTGTGCAGTATGTGGAAGCAACGAAGGATTGGGCTTGGGATTGCACAGGTTCGCGGGCAAAAGACAAGCTGGCCAAGAGAAGAACGCAAAGACAATACAGACTTCGACGCATAAACTCCCCAGTTTTGTCTGGTCAAACATAGACGTTTAGAGCGCCATTGGCAACCAAGGAATTCTGCGGGAGATGAACTGAGATCGCGACGCCTTGCCCTCGTACGAGCAGACGAAGACGTCTGCCGAGCAGAGTCGTCTACCTGACATCCCCGCCTTTTGGCTACCCCTGTTATTCCGCTTGCCTATCATTTCCATAACTGCCTATCTTAGAGTAGACTATAGCCGCAAGTGATTGACCAATGAAGAGTAATCGAAAAGTCATTAAAGGGGTGCCGGCCTCGCCCGGGATCGCTGTCGGCAACGCGCGCATCATCCTCCCCGATGATATCCGCATCCCCGAAATGATCATCCCCGCCGCACGCTGTCAGTCCGAGATCGACGCGCTCGACCGCGCGGTCGCGGCGACGATGGCCGAAGTCCGGAAACTTCGCGACGCCGCCAACCGCAAAGCATCCGGCCCGATCGCCAAGATCTTCGATGCCCAGATGCTGATCGCCTCAGATTACGATTTCATCCAGCAGGTGAAAGAGCAGATCGTCGCGAAACGTCGCCCTGCGGGATATATCTACAAGCAGTTGGTGGACAAGATCACCGCGCCATTGCGGCTTGCTGCCGACCCGTACATGCGTCAGATGTCGATGGAGATCGATGCGGTCGCGCGGAAGATCCTCTCCAAACTGGGAACGGGTGCGACCGACGAAGATATCGAGTTTCCGCCGAACACCATTCTGGTGTCGCAGGTTTTCACTCCCGGCCAGGTGCTGACCTTCCGCGACCGCAAGGCCGCCGGTTTTGCCGCCGCTGAAGGCGGGCGCACGTCGCACATGGCGCTCATCGCCCGCTCGCTGATGATCCCCATGGTCATCGCCGAGGATATCGCCGAGCTGGTCGAGAACGACGCGAGGATCATTGTCGATGGTTCCGCCGGCGTGGTGATTATCAATCCATCTGAGGAAGATTGTGCTGAAGCCTCGCGCCTGAAAAAACGCCAGGGGCCGGCCCTTATCACTCAGATCAAGAAACTTGAGACGATCCCGCCGAAGACCGCCGATGGGCGCACGCTTAATATCGCGGCCAATCTTGAACTCCCCGGCCCGATCGATGAGATACTGGCCTCCAAAAAGATCTGCGTTGGATTGTATCGAACCGAGTTTCTCTACCTTCGCGAGGGGGACTTCCCGGACGAAGAGACGCAGTACGAGGTCTACTCGCAGATCGCGGAGACCTTTAGTCATTGCGGCGTGATCCTGCGGACATACGATATCGGTTCGGACAAGATCAAAGCCGATGGCGAATTCGGCCACGAAGACAACCCCGCGCTCGGATGGCGGGGAATCCGGTCGATGCTTGAGATGCCGGATGTCTTCAAAGCCCAGATCCGGGCGATGTTGCGCGCTTCAGCCCGCAAGAATCTCAAGATCATGCTCCCCATGATCTCCGACCTGATCGAATACGAACGGGCAAAGAAGCTCATCCAGCAGGTGATGCTCGACCTGAAGCGTGCGCGCATCCCGTTTGACCCGCAAATCCCGATAGGGATCATGGTCGAAGTCCCCTCGGCGGCCTTGACCGCCGACCTGCTGGCCCAGAAAGTGGACTTCATATCTATTGGTACCAACGACTTGACGCAATACACGATGTCCGCGGACCGGGCCAATGCGAAAGTCGCCGGTCTCTACAATTCCTACCACCCCTCTGTCCTGCAACTGATTAAAATGACGGTTGAGGCTTGTAAAAAGCACCGGAAACCAGTATCTATATGCGGCGAAATCGCGGGTGACCACTTGGCGCTCCCCCTTTTCGTCGGTTTGGGCGTGGAGCAACTCTCCATGAACCCCGCCAAGATATATGATATGTGCCGGTTGGTCGGCAAGATCGACACCGGAGTGGCTCGACATTTGGCCGAAACGGTCATGAAGTGCCCCTCTGCCGCCGCCGTTACCCGTCGCCTGGAAACATTCCAGGATGCACTCGAGAAGTAGTGAACGTTTAGATACAGGATACGCGATTTGGCATTGCTTGATGATGTTGACACGATACGCTCAGTCGATCCGTCGAATATGTACAACCGGATATTCGACTTCCCTGAGCAGATGGCCGATGCCCTGAAGTTGGCGGATGGCTGGAATATTCGGGCGAACGATTTTGCGGGGATCCGCAACGTGGTGGTTATCGGCATGGGCGGTTCCGCGATCGGCGGCGACCTTGTCCGCACCCTCCTGGCCGACCGACTAGTCATCCCCTTCTTTGTGAACAGACACTATAAGCTGCCGGAGTTCGTCGACGACGAGACGCTGGTGATCGCTTCCTCATATAGCGGTAACACTGAAGAGACCCTTGAGGCTCTCGATGACGCCCTGGATCGCAAGGCCCAGATAGTCGCCATCACGACCGGCGGAATGCTCGAAGAGGTCGCCAAGCTGAACGACATTCCGTTGATGCAGATCCCCGGTGGCATGCAGCCCCGCGCCGCGCTCGGCTACTCGTTTGTGCCGGTCGCCATGCTGTTCGAGAAACTCGGTATGGTGAAAGGGATGTCCAAGGAGATCAACGGCGCGATCCGTTTGATGCAGACTTTCCGCGAACGGTATATCGAAGATTCACCGACTGAATCCAACATGGCGAAGAATATCGCCGAGCGACTGCTCGCCAAGATGGCGATAGTGTATACCGGCCCGACATTAATGGATGTGGTGGGGCTTCGCTGGAAAGGCCAGTTCTGCGAAAACGGCAAGAACATGACCTTCCATAACGTCTTCCCGGAATTCAACCATAACGAACTGGTCGCCTGGTCTGACCCTATCGGCCCCCATACCGAGAATCTCCAGGTGCTCTTTATTCGCGACCAGGGAGATCACCCAAAGGTGCAGAAGCGAATGGATATCGTCAAAGGGTTGATCGAGAAGACGGGAGTCGACGTGCTCGAATTACGCTCTATCGGCGATTCGCCACTTGAGCGCATGTTCAGCATGATCCAGTTGGGTGATTTCGCCTCTTACTATCTGGCGGTGGTGAACGATACTGACCCGACGCCGGTAGAAGCGATAGAAAGCCTGAAAAAGGCGCTGGCCAAATAGAGTCGACACTGCCGGGCAGTTCGACATGGCTGAATCAATCACACAGTCGACCAGAGTAGAAGACCTGGTCGAACAACACCCCCAGGCGATCGGTATGTTCATTGAGCATGGATTGCCCTGTGTTGTCTGCGGCGAACCGTTCTGGGGAACGATCGCCGAACTGGCCGCCCTCAAGAATTGGGAGCCGGCCCGCGTGGAAAAACTCGTGCACGCATTGAACCGCCGATTACTCAAATCCGAGTGAACAGAATCGACGGTTCCTCAGTCTAATGTAAGGTACACCGATTCGCATTGACCCGCGCTGATGGAGTTCGCAGAGTGACTGTAGGTAAACGGATTCGCCCTCTTCTTCTATCTCTATCCTCCCTGTTGGCGGCATCCAGCGTTTTGGCGCAGGAAACGGCAGATAGTCAGTCACTCTTCCGGACCGATCGATTTAACGCGCTCATTCTGATCCTCGTTTTCTCCGGAGTTGTCCTGCTGTATACCCGCTGGGCGCGCCAGGGGAAGACGTTGTTCATTCGCAAAATGGCCGGTCTCGATGCCATGGAAGAAGCAGTTGGCCGTGCGACCGAAATGGGACGTCCGGTGCTCTTCATCCCCGGATTGCAGGAGATCGATGAAATAGAGACGATCGCCGGTATTTCCATCCTCGGACGTGTTGCTCGCATTACCGCACAGTACGAAACCCCGCTCCTTGTGCCGGTCCGTTATCCGATGGTCCTTGCCGCCGGACAGGAAGTTGTCGAGCAGGCCTATACCGAAGTTGGACGGCGCGACTCGTACAACAAAGATATCGTCCGTTATGTCGCCGGCGAGCAGATGGCCTTCACCGCTACCGTCAATGGGATGATGATGCGAGAGCGCCCTGCGGCGAATATCTTCATGGGCGCGTTTTTCGCCGAATCACTGCTCCTCGCCGAAACCGGCAACGCGGCCGGCTCGATTCAGATAGCTGGTACCGCCCGCCCCGAACAGCTCCCCTTTTTCGTCGCCGCCTGTGACTACACATTAATGGGCGAAGAGCTGTATGCGGCCTCGGCGTATCTGTCGCATGAACCGATCATGCTCGGCGGCCTCAAAGGACAGGATTTCGTCAAGGTCATAATTATCCTCATGATCATCCTCGGAGTCGTACTCGCAAGCCTCGGTTATGGCGAGTCCTTCATCAAACTGTTTGAGGCCGTGTAGCCCAACATGAGAACCGTCGCCCCCATCGTCATTGCCTTCCTATCCGGGTTCGTCATGATCCTGTCGTTCTTCTTTAATCCGGATCGGACATTCCTGGGGCGCATCGAATCCGAGGTGCTGGTCTGGGTTACAATCGTCGGCGGCTTCACGCTGCTGTTGGGTGTGGTCTCGATCACGCGCGTTAATTTCCGCGCCGTGCGCAATCAGAAGTCAGGCTGGTTCTACAACCTGATGACTCTGATTTCGATCTTTGTCATGGCCATTCCCGCGATGCTTCCTGTTTCCTGGTCTCCGCTCTTCGGCGACCGTGAGGGTTCCATCTACGACTGGCTGTTTACGTATGTTGATTCGATCATGATGCAGACCATGTTCGGTCTGCTTGCGTTCTATATCGCGTCGGCCGCCTATCGCGCGTTCCGCGCGCGCAATGCCGAGGCGACCCTGCTCTTGTTGACCGCGGTCCTCGTCATGCTCTGGCGTATCCCGATGGGCGAGGCATTTCTTCGCCTCTTCTCCGACAACCTCCCGCAGTGGATCAATACCTTCGTGATGAACGGCGCCAATATGTCCGTGCAACGAGGTATTATCATCGGTGCCGCGCTCGGCGCGGCCTCCATGTCGCTCCGTATCCTGCTGGGGATCGAACGCACCTACATGGGGAAGGGATAAGCGGATGAATATCTGGGACAAGATATCTTCGCTCGACCGTCGCTGGATCTACCTGCTGGTCGCCCTGACTGTCATTTTCCCCTTGATAGTCCCGGCCGACTTCCCGGTCCGCATAACGCCCGAAGCGACGCAGCTCTATGAGGCTGTCGAAGCTCTGCCGGATTCATCTGTCGTCCTGTTGACGTTCGACTACTATCCGTCTTCCACCGCGGAGACCGAGCCGATGTCGACCGCGGCGTTGCATCATCTCTTCCGCAAGCACTGCAAGGTGCTGACGATGACCACCATTCCACTCGGTGGGCCATCCATCGCCGAGCGTGTCACCCGCCATATCGCGGCAGAATACGGCAAGCAGTATGGTGTCGACTTCGTCAACCTTGGCTACAAAGCCAACTACGTCGCCGTCCTCAAAGGGATGGGGACTTCAATCGAAGCGATCTACCCGACCGACAACTCCAGCACGCCGCTCGCTCAACTGCCGATGATGCAATCCATCAAGAACTACAGTGATATCGACTTCATCTTCGCGGTGGCTGATAACGCTATCGTCGAGTATTGGATCTCCATCGTTAACGCGCAGTATGGCACTCGCGTGGGCGCCGGCGTTACCGCCGTCTCCGCTCCCAAGTATTATTCCTTCGTCAGCTCCGGTCAGATGACCGGCCTGCTGGGAGGAATGAAGGGGGCCGCAGAATACGAGCAACTGGTCAGCAAGCCGGCGATCGCCATGAAAGGAATGGGGATCCAGTCGCTCATCCACCTCCTTATCATCGCGCTGGTTCTGGTCGGCAACCTCGGCTACTTCCTGGGAAAACGGAAAGATAACAAGGGGATGTCCGTATGAGTTTCATCGACATCCTCCAGATCTGGATCGCCGCGTTTTTTACCCTGGCTATCTTCTCGTTCCTCTACAAAGACAACCCGGTATACAAGTTCGTGGAGCATATCTTCGCCGGTCTCTCCGCGGGGTACTATGTCGGTCTCATCTGGAAGTCGGTCATTATCCAACAGCTGTGGGAGCCGATGACCCGCGCCGACAATCCCAAATGGTATCTCTTCCTCCCCGGCATTCTCGGCGCCCTCATGTTCGCGCGCCTGGTCCCCAAGATATCTTGGGTGTCGCGACTCGCGCTCGCGTTCGTAATGGGGAATACCGCCGGAGTCTTCATCATCTCGCAATTGCACGGTCTCGTCCTGCCGCAGATGCAGGATACGATGTTGCCGGTCACCGATGGCGGCTTCGCGGCCAGCATCCTGACCATTATCACGATAGTCGGTGTCCTTTCGACGCTCATCTATTTCTATTTCTCGAAAGAACATACCGGAGCGCTGGGCGTGACCGCCAAGGTCGGCGTCTGGTTTATCATGATATCCTTTGGCGCGCATTTCGGCTACACCGTCATGGGCCGCGTTTCCCTTTTGATCGGGCGCGTCTATTTTCTTTATAATGACTGGATTGGTTCCTTTTCCCAGATTTTCTGAGCGATTCCATGTGATCGCCGTATAATATTCGCTGGCTCTCTGAATGCCGGCACTATAAGTTGTGCGAGATATGCGAAAACTGATTCCCCTATTCAGCGTTCTTGTTTTAGTAATTCTTGGCGGCTGCGGACAGGACCCCTCCAAGTCCGTCTATGACACAAAAACCAATCCCGAGGGTTACCCCGCGCGCGCCTGCCTGATGCTCGAGCAAATAGAGTCTGGCGAACTAGCCACCTACGACGACATCACCAACAATTTCGGCCAACTCTATACCTCGTTCCCTGAACTGCTTGACAATCTCCAGTGGCAGCAACTAATAGAGAAACTAGGCGTGAAGTTCCGCTATCGCGCGGATCAACTGGTCGATTCCGGCGTCGTCTGGTATCGCGAAGCCGCCAAGCTGTACACGCTTGCGGCCTTTGCCCGCCCACTCGATGAACGGCTTCAGCATCGCAACAATATGTTCGCCACCTACGAGAAGGCGGTGCAGGACTCGGTCATTCCACCTAATTTCGATCCGGTCACCGTGCCGATCGAGGTTCCGGATCAGTTGCGCATTCTTCGTTATTTCATGCTCGATGACTCTATTCATCAGCAGTTCGCCAACGAGTTTCTGGTCCCCCGCATTCTGAACCGTCATGCAGCCGAGGCCGCTATGAAGGTGGTCGGCCCACAGCAGCTCCCGGTGATCGACAAATGTTTCCTGACCACACTCGGCTTCAAATATCGCGGCCCCAGTCAGCCAATGGCCAGTTTTGCCGAACCGGCCATCGATCTGATGTCCTGCCAGATCGCACGCCAACCCAATGGTTGGTATCACGCCGAGTTCTACTTTATCCCGCGCGAAAGCCTCAAGGCAGACTACACTGTGGCACTCCGTCTGGCCGTTTCCGATTCCACAGCGGCCAACCCTGCTACAACTTTCCGCCAATTATCCTTTGATTTCCATCCGAATCGGTCGACCCAAGGCTGGAAAGCGGGCGAGCTCGCGCCGGCCTATCGACGGTTCGCCTATCCCGGCGAGATCAGTCAGGTCGCGATCGGCATTTACGAGAAGTCGGCGGACTCAACTCATTTCGTCTCACTGCGCGATACCGGCGAGCCGATCCTGGTTCTGCCACATTCGGTTATCAGCGGCCGTTGAACGGGCTAACCTCCCCAGCTCTCCCACTTTGCGCTTTACTTGCCGGGGGGCATTGGCTACTTTGGCCTCAAGTTTCATGGAGATACAGCAATGAAAGTCATAGTCCCGGTAGCGGGAGTTGGAAGCCGGCTTCGCCCGCACACTCACTCCACCCCCAAAGTATTGCTGCCGGTCGCCGGAAGACCGATCATCGACCATGTTCTGGAGCCGATTGCTCGGCTGAAGCCGGAGGAGGTGGCCTTTGTCGTCGGTTACCTCGGCGCCGAGATCGAGGCCTACGTCCAGGCGAACTACTCTTTCAAATCCAGATTTGTCTGGCAGGAACGTCTGCTTGGGCTCGGCCATGCCATCAACCTCGCTGTGCAGCAGATGTCCGACGGCCCCATTCTTGTCGTCCTGGGTGACACGATCGTCGAAACCGATCTGACCAAATTCATTGCCGCAGGCGACTATGTCCTGGGCGTGCGACAGGTCTCCGACCCGCACCGCTTCGGTATCGCGGAAGTGCGCAATGGTTTTGTAACGAATCTGGAGGAGAAGCCTTCCATTCCCAAAACCAACCTCGCCGTTATCGGCTTGTACTATTTCCATGAATCCCAGACGTTGCGCAAAGCGCTTCAGGAACATTCCGCATCCGGCATGACCACCCAGGGTGAAGTGCAGTTCACCGACGCCCTGCAGCGAATGATCAAGACGGGAACGAAATTCCTTCCATACGAGGTCAACGGATGGTACGACTGCGGCAAGAAAGAGACTGTCCTCGAGACCAACCGTCACTTCCTCAGTTATGAGACCTCGACGCCGACCCGTGAAGGCTGCACCATTATCCCGCCGGTCTTCATCGCCGAATCAGCGCGGGTGACCGCTTCGGTAATCGGCCCCTATGTCGCCATATCCGACGAGGCCGTGGTCGAAAGTTCAGTCATCAAAAATTCCATCATCGGCCCGAAAGCGAGCGTCCGGAATCTCATCCTGCATGATTCGCTGGTCGGGAGTAACGCGACGCTCAACGGCGTCAGCTCGGTTGTCAATGTGGGTGATTCGTCGGAAACGGCCTTCACCTGAGCATAGAGTATACGAAGCACCACAAGGAGTATGTAGTCATGGCCGGAGGAAACTTCCTCTTCACCTCGGAATCAGTCACCGAGGGTCATCCCGATAAACTGGCGGATCAGATCTCGGACGGCGTCCTGGACGAGGTCCTGCGATCCGATACCAAAGGACGTGTCGCGTGTGAGACCTTTGTCTCTGTCGGTCTGGTGATCGTCGGCGGCGAGATCACGACCAAAACATATATCGATATCCACCGCCTGGTCCGCGAAGTCGTCAAGGATATCGGCTACACCGACCCGCGCCAGGGATTCACCTACGACACCTGCGCTATCCTCAACGCCATCGGCGCGCAGTCGCCCGATATCGCGCAGGGTGTCGATACCGGTGGTGCCGGTGACCAGGGATTGATGGCTGGCTACGCCTGTCGTGAGACCAAAGAACTGATGCCGATGCCGATCATGCTCGCGCATAAGCTGACTCGCCGCCTGGCCGATGTCCGCAAAAAGAAAGTCCTCCCCTATCTCGGTCCGGATGGCAAATCGCAGGTGACGATCGAGTATATCGATGGCCAACCCGCGCGCGTTGACACAGTCGTGCTTTCTTCGCAGCACACCGAGGATATTCTCGACAAGTCGGGGAAAAAGATCACCAAGAAGGCAGTCGATGAGATCATCGAAAAGGTCGCCCTTCCGGTCATCCCCAAGAACATGCTCGACAGCAAGACTAAATACTACGTCAACCCGACTGGCAAGTTCGTGATCGGCGGGCCGCAGTCCGATACCGGCATGACCGGCCGCAAGATCATCGTCGATACCTATGGCGGCATGGCCGCCCATGGCGGCGGCGCATTCTCCGGCAAAGATCCGACGAAGGTCGACCGCTCCGCCTGCTACATGGCGCGCTATATCGCAAAGAACATCGTCGCCTCCGGATTGGCCGACAAGTGCAATATCCAGTTGGCGTACGCGATCGGCGTCGCTCAGCCGGTCTCACTGATGATCTTCACCGACGGTACGTCCAAAGTCCCGGAGAAGCGTCTGGTCGAATTAGTTAGGAAGCATTTCGATCTGACCCCGCGCGGCATTATCAATTCGCTCGATCTGCTCCGCCCCATCTATCGCAAGACCGCGGCCTACGGGCATTTCGGGCGCGATGAAAAGGAATTCACCTGGGAGCGTACGGACGTCGCCAAAACCCTCGCCAAGGATGCATAGACCATGATCAAGTCGGATATTAAGAATATCAAGCTTGCCGCGCAGGGGAAGCAGAAGATCGAATGGGCCGACCGCTCGATGCCGGTCCTCGAACTGATCCGTGAGCGGTTCACCAAAGAAAAACCGCTCAAAGGTGTCAATATCGCGGCCTGTCTGCATGTGACGACTGAGACCGCCAACCTGATGCGGACGCTCAAAGCCGGCGGCGCCAATCTGACGTTATGTGCGTCGAATCCCCTCTCTACGCAGGATGACACAGCCGCCGCGCTGGTCGCGGAATACGGCATTTCCACCTTCGCCATCAATGGCGAAGACCACAAGACCTACTACAAGCATATTCATCAGGCGCTGGATATCGAGCCGCATATCACGATGGATGACGGCGCCGATCTGGTCTCGACTCTTCACACCGAACGAAAGAGCCAGGCGGGCAAAGTCTGGGCAGGGACGGAAGAGACCACCACGGGTGTCATTCGTCTCAAAGCAATGGAGCAGAACAACGCGCTTCTGTTTCCGGTGATCGCGGTGAATGAGTCTAAGACGAAGCATCTGTTCGACAATCGGTACGGTACCGGACAGTCAACTTTAGATGGTGTCATTCGTGCCACCAATATGCTGATCGCCGGCTCAACCGTAGTGATCGCCGGTTACGGATGGTGCGGGCGTGGTGTTGCCAGTCGCGCCAAAGGTCTCGGGGCGAATGTGATCGTCACCGAGGTCGACGCGGTCAAGGGTATCGAAGCGGCGATGGATGGCTTTATGGTGATGCCGATGGCCAAGGCTGCCTCGATGGGTGATCTGTTTATTACGGTGACTGGTGATATCAATGTCATCCGACTTGAGCATGTGCTCAAAATGAAAGACCGCGCCATCATCTGTAATTCCGGCCATTTCAATGTTGAGATCGATCTGAAGGCGATCGCCAAAGCGGCGAAGTCTCATCGAATCGTCCGACCGCATGTCGAGGAGTTTGTGATCGGGAAGCGGTGCGTGTATATCCTCGCCGATGGCCGTTTGATCAACTTGGCTTCTGCCGAGGGACATCCGGCGATGGTGATGGATATGTCGTTCGCCAACCAGGCAATCGCGGCTGAGTATGTGGTGCAGAACCACGCCAAGCTGCAGAAGCGGGTCTACTCGGTTCCGGAGAAGCTGGATAATCTGATCGCGAGTCTGAAGCTGAAGTCGATGGGTGTCTCTATCGACCGCCTAACGCCCGAGCAGAAGAAGTATCTGGCAAGCTGGGAGTTGGGGACTTGATCTGCCATTAATGATGATTTAAAGGCGAAGCCGTGTGGTTTCGCCTTTTGTTGTTACTGATGGTGTGATGACGTCGTCATTGCGAGGAACATGCGAACGGAGTGAGCGGTCGACGAAGCAACCAACTCTCTGTTACGCTTTTATCCCATCAAACAGCACCGAAATCAAGTATTCCCCAGATGGTCGCGAGGAGATCCGCTTCCCAGCGTATTCTCTTCCGACAAGCGCGCCGAAGATGATCGCCACAAGATAGCCGGTAAGCTCCGGTTTGACATCGCGGCGTATCTCCCCCGTCTCTTCCCCGCGCTCGATGATCTCCTGCACATACTCGTGCACATGCCGTTCGATATCGATCCCTTCTATCTCCACAGCGGCGTGCTCCATCGCGTGCGTCGCGAACAGGTAGAAAATCTTTTCCGCCGGAAAAAGCTTCGCGTTGAGCACGACAGCATGATACAGGTGCAGTAGTCGATCACGAGCAAGCACCGCCTTCTCCTGGTGTTTTACTTCGGCGATCCACTTCCCGAAGAAATCATCGAAGACCAGAATGACAAACTCCAACAAATGCGATTTGGACGGAAAGTACTGGAAGAACGACCCCTTGGATATCCCCGCTTCTTTGCACAACCGGTCGATCGGCAGACCATCATACCCGTATCGTCCAAATAGCCGTATCGCCGTTTGATAGATAAGATTCTTCTTCTCCGGCGGTAGTCGCCGGAAAGTCTCGGTAACTACCTTCAGCTTGGCTAATTGCGCTATCTGATTCTCATCAATGACCGGCATCCCGATACCTCATATTATGACTATTTGGTCATAGAATATATACTATTACTGTATATTTGTCGTCAAGATTTCATTTCCGTTTGACTGGCGACGATAGCGGAATAGATTGCCGGGTATTACGACCTGATAATTCACACTTAGAGGAAGGGATACCTGAACAATGGGTAAAGTACGAGTCGCCATTATCGGCGTCGGCAACTGCGCGTCATCGCTGGTGCAAGGTGTCGAATTCTACAAGAAGGCGAAAGATGATGATATGGTGCCGGGGTTGATGCATGTCAACCTGGGTGGCTATCATATCCGTGATATCGAGTTCTCCGCCGCCATCGATATCGACAAAAACAAGGTCGGCAAGGATCTGGCGGATGCCGTCTTCACTAAGCCGAACTGCACGTACAAGTTTTCCAACGTGCCCAAGACCGGTGTCATCGTCCAGCGCGGCATGACCCACGATGGCCTCGGCCATTATCTTTCTCAGATCATCGAGAAGGCCCCCGGTGACACGGTCGATATCGTGAAACTGCTTCGCGACACCAAGACCGATGTCGTCATCAACTACCTGCCGGTCGGCTCGGAAGAAGCGACCAAGTGGTATGTTGAGCAGATCCTCGAAGCCGGCTGCGGTCTTGTTAACTGCATTCCGGTCTTCATCGCCCGTGAGCCGTATTGGCAGAAGCGGTTCCGTGAGAAAGGTCTCCCGGTCATCGGCGATGATATCAAATCGCAGGTTGGCGCCACGATCGTCCACCGCATCATGACCCGCCTTTTCTACGAGCGCGGAGTTCGTCTTGAGCGGACCAGCCAGCTCAACGTCGGCGGCAACACCGACTTCCTGAATATGCTGGAGCGTTCGCGCCTCGAGTCCAAAAAGATCTCCAAGACCAACTCGGTGACCAGCCAGTTGCCGTACGAGATGGAGCCGGCCAATATCCATATCGGTCCGTCCGACTATGTCGAGTGGCTCTCCGACCGCAAGTGGGCGTATATCCGCATGGAAGGGACGACCTTTGGCAATGTCCCGCTCAACTGCGAGATGAAGCTGGAAGTTTGGGACTCCCCGAACTCCGCCGGTGTGGTGATCGATGCCGTCCGTTGCTGCAAGCTCGGTATGGACAACGGTCTCTCCGGCGCGTTGATCGAGCCGTCCTCCTACTTCAAGAAATCTCCGCCGGTACAGTACACGGACGAGGAAGCTCGCCGCCTGACCGAGGAATTCATCGCGAAGTACGGCTGGAAACAGGCTGGCAAGGCTGAAAAGCCGATGCGTGCCGCCGCTCGCAAGCCCGCGACTGCTGCTCCGGCCAAGCAGGCCGCCGGCAAAAAAAGAGTCGTGAAGAAGAAAAAATAAGTTTCCTCTTCTTCCGTCTCGTCTCTACTTTAACCGGCGACCATTGGTCGCCGGTTCTTTATTGAAAGCGGCAGACAGAGCAGTATGACTCAGAAACTCAGCGGCAAACTGATCACCTTCGAAGGGATCGATGGCTCCGGGAAATCGACCCACCTGGTCCGCTGCCAGCATTGGCTGGTAGAGCGCGGACTTTCGGTGCGGGTGCTGCGTGAGCCGGGGTCAACCGAGGTCGCTGAGCGTATCCGCGCTATTCTTTTGGATCGCAAGGCGCAAATGACGCCGCTCACCGAATTGCTGCTGTATGAAGCCTCCCGCGCCGATATTGTCGACCAGCAGATTCGTCCACTTCTCAAGAAAGGGCATATAATCCTTCTGGATAGGTTTTACGACAGCACCACCGCCTATCAGGGATATGGACGCAAGCTGGATATCAAGATGGTCAAGCAATTGAACGCGATCGCCACCAGCCGGACCGTGCCGGATCTGACGCTGTTCTTTGATGTTGATATCGCCACCGGCATGAGCCGACTAGGCAAGGACCTTGATCGGCTTGAGTCTGAGTCGCGCGCGTTCTTCCGCAGGGTCCGCGCCGGATTTCTGGAGATCGCCCGGAAAGAAAAGCGCCGGGTGAAAGTAATCGACGCTACGCGCTCGATAGATATAGTCTTCGAAGATGTCCGGCGCCTTGTCGCCCAGAAACTGAATCTTGCATGACCGATTCATCCCCCAAGATCGACCGTCGCGACCTGCTGCTGGCGAGCATCTTCGCTTTCCTGCTGACCGTGATTTGCGGCGTGATCGGCATGGTCGTCCTCTCCGACCCGGATATAGAGCGGGCATTCAAGATCCCATCCATAGCTCTCCAGATCCAACGTGAATACTCCGGCCAGGTGAATTGGGATAAGATGTTTGATGCCGCGCGTAGAGCGATGTTCGCCGATCTCGACCGCTATTCCGACTATGTTGAGCCAAGTACTTTCCGCGCGATGGATGAAGAACTGACCGGCGGCTACACTGGTATTGGTGTCTCTGTCGTGCGCCACGAGCAAGGTCTGCTGGTGATGGCCGTGCGCGAGGATGGTCCTTCGGACAAAGTCGGCCTGATGACCGGTGATATCATCATCCAGGTTGATTCAACCTCGCTTAATGGCAAAGAAGTCGCCGAAGCGACCGATCTGCTACGCGGACGCGAAGGGACCTCTGTTGGTTTATCAGTATTCCGCCCATCAACCGGCGATACGCTTTCCATCACCGTCACCCGCCAACGTATAAGTTTCCAACATATCCCGTTTGCCGGATTCACCCCTGACAGCATGTTGTATGTGCGGCTGTTGGATTTCGATGCCGGCGCGGCCGCTGATCTGCGCAAGGCAATAGACACGCTCATCGAAGCAAATCCCGGCAAAGCTCGCGGCATCATGCTTGACCTTCGCGGCAATCCCGGCGGCCTTTTCACCGAAGCATTCGAAACTGCCGACCTGTTTCTCGAGGCCGGGCAGTTTATTGTCGGCACCGATGCACGCTCACGGTGGAACCGCGAGATCCATGAAGCCACGGGGTACGATATCACGAATGGGCTGCCGATGGTGGTGCTGGTTGACCGCGGCTCAGCCTCGGCTTCGGAGATCGTTGCCGGCGCGCTCAAGCAATCCGGTCGCGCTGAACTGGTGGGCGACACCACATTCGGCAAAGGGCTGGTGCAGGGCTTCACTCGATTTCAGGATGGAAGCGGTGTTCGCCTCACCATCTCGCGTTACTATCTGCAGGGTAATGTCTACTTGAACGAACTCGACTCGGTGCTGCATGACACCGGCACCGGACTCCCGCCAGATCACTATGTCGATCTTCCGGAGAATGATCCCTTCATTGGGGCGATAGAAATATCCCTGCTTCTTTCCAAATTCGCGCACCAGCATCAGGATGACATCATCGCCGGCCCTCCCCCACTGGGACCCGACAGCAGTTGGGGCTCGCAATTCGCGACCTTCGCGGCCAGCCAGGGATTTGAGTACATCTCTCCGCGCTCAGACGCCGCCTTACTCGTTCTGTTGACAGCCCAGGCGAGTGGCTATTCCGCCGAGGTGCAGAAATCCGCGCGCGATCTGTATGATCAGTCGCGCCAACTCGATAGAAGGCTCTTTGTCGACTATCAGGACTACATCGAAATGCGTCTTCGCCAGGAAGCGTACGAGAGGAAACTCAACGCGTATCGCGCTTACGCCGATGTCATCGTACACGAACGTCCGGACATTAGGGTGGCGGCCGAGGTCCTGAAAAGGAAAGTCCGCTCGTGACGATCGCGCTTCTGATATTCTGTGGCGTCCTCGCCGGATTGATGGGAGGCTATCTCGGTGTTGGCGGCGGAATAGTCATTGTCCCCTTTCTAACCCTCGTGATGGGGTATGACATCAAAACAGCAATCCCCATCTCGATGGCCGCGATCGTTATCAACTCTCTCGCGTCATCATCCGAGTACCTCAAGAAGGGGATGGTCGACCTTGAATTGATGGTCGTGCTGACATGCGCGATGGTGTTCGGCATGATCATCGGAAGCACACTCCTGACCATCGTCCCCGCCGGCTATGTGAAGCTTCTCCTTGCGACGGTGCTGGTCTATACCGCTGTCTCTCTACTCAAAGGGAAAGAGAAACCGGCGGCCGAAGTGCATGAGAACAAGCGTTCACGGATGGGACTTTGTGTGATCCTTGCCGCGCTCGGCGGCATCCTGGCGGGACTGGTCGGCATCGGCGGCGGCGTTATCGTCATTCCTCTCATGTTCCTGCTGTTCGGCTTGCCGTTGGCCACCGCGCGTGGAACCTCGTCATTCATCGTTGGTTTCTCCGGCGCCGCGTCACTGGTGGTGTACTTCATCAACGGGTTAGTGAGCCTCACTGTGGCTCCCGCGGTGATTCTCGGGACGGTCATCGGCGGAAAACTTGGCGGAAGATTGGGAACGGTCGCCAAACCGACGGCGGTGAAAGTAGTCTTCTTTCTTCTGCTCCTTTATGTTGCGACCAAGCTGGCTCTCGGAGCCTGGAGGGAACTGTGAGCGGAAGATCGTTCATTGATTGGCTCGTCTCCTTCGATCACTGGTCATGGCTCTTTTTTGTCATCTGGTTTGCCGGAAGTCTCGGGTTGAACCTCGCTGGCATCGATAAGGATGGCACGCTCAGTCTTTGGGGGATCATTCTGCTCCTGCTCTGCTACCATATTCGCCTGGTCTTCGTCGCCGAGCACTTCAGAGTCGAGGGGCGGTACAAACTTCGTCTTGTGACCTATCTTCTGCTGGCCACTCTGGCGATTTCGGTGGCTGTCCAGCTGCTGCGGCAGTAAATTGATAGAATGCGAACACTCATCTTCTGTGATTTTGACGGCACTGTCTCCCGACGAGATATTGGCTACACCCTGTTCCATCATTTCTCCGGTGGGCGGAATGACGCTCTGCTGCCGGATTGGAAATCAGGCAGGATGTCCAGTCGAGAAGTTCTGACTCGTGAAGCCGAGATGGTCGACGCGACACCCGCTGAGATAATGGAGTTTCTGGAGCAGTTCGAAATAGACCGTGGCTTTGCCGGATTTATCGACCTCTGCCGCGGAAACCAGATTGAACCGGTCGTACTTTCCGATGGCCTTGACCTTTATATCAGATTTGTCCTTGAGAGATATAAGCTTACGGACCTGCAGGTGATTTCCAATGTCGCCCGCCTGAAGGAGAACGGACTGTCGATAGAGTTCCCGCGCACCAACCGCGCCTGCCTACGATGCGGCAACTGCAAAGGTGAGATCATCCAGGAGTTCCGCGACAGAGCCGACGAAGCGGTTCGTACGGTCTTTATCGGCGATGGTTACTCCGATACCTGCGCCGCGCACGAAGCGGATATTTTGTTCGCGAAAAAAGACTTGGCCCACTACTGTCGCGAGAAGCATATTCCCTTTACTGAGTATGATACCTTTGATGATGTCGCCGCACAGCTCATCTTCGCCGGGTATCTCCACGACTGATATCGGACAACCGCAGTTAAAAGGATAGAACGGTGAAAGCACTCATCATGGCCGGAGGCTTTGGCACACGCCTTCGCCCCCTCACGATCAATGTTCCCAAGCCGATGGCGCCGGTTGGCACGATCCCGATGATGGAACATGTCGTTAGTCTGCTGCGCAAACACAATATCACTGACATCACCTCCCTGCTCTATTTTCAGCCGGATATCATTAAGAATTATTTCAAAGATGGCAGCCAGTTCGGTGTGAAGATGGATTACCGCCTGCCGGATGATGACTACGGCACCGCGGGAGCGGTTCGTTTCGCGCTGGAAAACGTGCACGAACCAGTGATCGTTATCTCCGGCGATCTGGTGACTGATTTCAACCTGAG
>CAZCZL010000015.1:0-61438 GCA_964503315.1 uncultured Ignavibacteriales bacterium
GCGCCGCGGCCCCCTCCCCCCGCCCCCCCCCCCCCCCCCCCGCCGCGCGGGGGGGCGCGCCCCCCCACGTGTCAAGAGGAAAATGTAGTAACTAATCGATTTTGTAAGTTGGTGTTGGCAACCAGGGATTTCTTCAGTACATGGCCAGTTACTTGAGACTCCTCCCCCTCTCTTCCGCCAACCAATAACTCATCCACCCCTCGTAATTCAGACCGGTGACATCTGCAAATTTCATCCACCGCGCATCCTCTATCTCTGGCTTTCCCGACAATCCCGCGATCCTTGACAGCACTTCATCGCGTGGCAACTGAGTCGTCACCAGTCCGAATAGCTGCGGTCTGTCACCCCGCATCACTTCAGTCGCCAATGCCAATGACCAGACGGAGTACTCATCCCGGCGCAACCCTGTCTCTTCCTCAACTTCTTGCGCCAATGACTCCCGGAACAGATCGCCGAGAGTTGTGTATCCTTTCACAAAATCGACCGATCCTGCCACCGATGGCCCCACCATTCCCGCCAGTGATGCCAACTGTCTCCCCCGCCTTCCGATCAGCAGATACCGTTCTCCCGCGCTCTCAGTCAACACCATCGCGCAGACACCTAAGCCGACTGCCAGCGGGTTTTCCGCTATCCCTTTCGCGCGATACTCTCGATAAACATACTCACGCAATGTTCCGCCATACTCGGCAAACAGCTCGTGCTCCAGATCCAGCGCAAATGAACTCCCCGCCTGCTCCGCATAATCTGTTCCCTGAATCACCGCCTTCATCGGCGATGACTTCAGATCTAGGCTGGCCAGCCGTGTTGCCGGTGGCCCATCATACAGCCGCCCTTCATCACGCATTCTCTCCGCTATCTTGCGTGCGTACTCCGCGATTCGTTTGTCAGTGATATGAAACTTCTCTTGAAGATACTCTACCGTGATACCATACGGCGAAATCCCGTCAGCGCCAAAAAATCTGATGATATCAACATACGCCGACTCACACCGCCGCTTGCTCCCCACCATCCGCTTCGCGCGCGCTTCCTCCCCCGGATACGCCCGCGCCACAAACTCGGCCAACTTATCGTATGCGAGATAACTCATGACAGAAACAGCATCGCGACTCCGACCACCGCGATCACCGCGCCAAGTATCGCTCGTATCGAGATCTTCTCTTTGTAGAAGAAATGCACGACCGGGATTATCAGCACCGGTGTCGTAGCGCTGATGGTCGCCGCGATCCCCGCCTCTATCTTTGACACCGCGACCAATGACATCCAGACCCCGAAGAACGGCCCGAAGGTCGCGCCTAGAAACGTAAACGCCATCGCCCGCCTGTTTCTGATCGCTTCTTTCGATTCCGCAAGTTTCCCGCGTAACAGTGACAACATCCAGAGTATCGGCGCGGCGACCAGCATCCGCGTGTACGATGCTTCCAGCGGTGACACCGCCGAACCGGCGTACAACATCCCCTGTTTCGACAGCACCAACCCCGCCGCCTGCCCAAGCGATGCTCCCAGCGCCAGCAGTATCCCGACCGCTATTGTGCCGGCATCGGGATGATCCTTCTCGAGACCATTTGTATTGAACTGACGTTCCGACACTACCCAGACAATTCCCGAGATCGTCACCACGATTCCCGCCAGTTCTATCAATCTCAGTTTCTCGCCGAGAAAGAACCACGCGATGAGGGTGGTCATGATCGGAGTCGACGCCATGATCAACGTCGCCAATCGCGGCCCGATCATCACCAGCGACTTGAATCCACAGCCATCCCCAAAAACCAATCCAATAAACCCGGAGAGCCCCAACCAGAAAACCTGCTGGCTGTTGACTTCGGTCGGGATCGGTGAACCCGTGGTGATCGAGAGAATTGTCGCGTAAATGAGGATAGCGAAAACGAGGCGGATCTTGTTGACCTGGAACGACCCGATGATCTTCCCCGCCTCGGTAAAAAAGACCGCGGTAAATGACCAGCAGATCGCTGTGGTCAACGCGGCAATTTCACCCAGGTAAAACAACGGTCATCCTTTTTGAAAAAGTCCGGGCAAGATATGCCGCTTTTTGGCTCCTGGCAAATCCTGACAGAAAATATCTGCACACCCCTTCATCCCCCGCCGTCCTCTTGCATAGAAGCAGACGCTTGCAGATAACTGTGCAAAATTGTTGCATCCGGCAACGCCTTGTGTTATAATTGGTTGACGCCGGTTCGGCATCCCTGCCACCCGGCACACCATTTGTACAAGCCACTGGGTGGAGGTATTACGCGTGCGTTTTCGTGGCTGGTTCATTGGTATTCTTTTCTCAGTGATGGCGGTCTCACTCTCCGCCACCGCTATCCATCAAACTGCCCCTGCGTCCATCCAGGGAATCATCCGCGATGACTCCAACCAGCCGATTATCGGTGCCTCGATCATTCTCTATTCCGACTCCCGCCCTATCGGCGGCGCCGCCTCCGACGAGAACGGACGATTCAAGATATCACTTACTTCGATGTCCGGTGATCTCGAACTCCGCATCTCATCCATCGGATTCGAAGAACATCGCCAGTCGCTCAGTTCGGCAGATATCGGGCGATCTCTCAGCATCACCTGCACACCGAGCGCAGTCGAACTCTCGACCATCACTGTCCATCCCGCGCCGGAACCATCCTTGATGCGGTTGACCGTCCCATCGAAGAAGATCATTTCGCTGTCTTCCCGTTCGCTGGTCGTCACCAACCCGACCGCCGCCCTGCAATACCCGCAGATCGCGAAAATCGGTTCGGCGCACTCGACCCAGATCCGTATCAACGGCACCAGCCCGATCTTCCATCTCAACGGCATCTCCATCGGCTCCGACCCGAATCACTTCGGCATGTTCTCGGTCGTCCCGGCGACCATCGTCGAGCAGATAGATTTCCGTCCGCAGGGAACCGATGCTTCATTCGGCCTTCCCTCTATCATCGATTTCAAAACGATCTCGGCGTTCGAGGATCGTTCTTCTTCTGAGATAAACTTCTCGACCATGGAGCTGACCGGCACCATCCGCAAAAGCTCCGAGTCGAAATATCTTATCGGTGCCGCGCGCAAATCGATCCTCGACCATATCGTGAATAGCTTTGATGTCAGCAGCCAGCAGGCGACCATCCCCCCCACCAGCTTCTCCGACATCTTCCTCTCGACCGGGATGAAAGTCAGTTCGCATTGGCAGCTTGGCCTCGACCAGTATCATGTGCGCGACTATCTCGCCTTCAATACCGCGAGTACATCGGAGACCGAAAACGCGGTGCAAACCTATCAGCGCGCGAACGAAAGTTACGTCGGCTTCAAGATGAACGGCATCTATGGCCCCGCGCTGTTCACATCGACCCTGGCGGTCCGCTCCGGTAAGCGAAGTTACCAGGCGGATCCCGACGAAGAGAAAACCAGTCACTCGGTTACGGTCGACCTGAGCGAGAAAGTCACCACGTATCTGGCGAATCTCTCCGCGGAACTTGATCTTCACTCTTGGCAGATACGCGCAGGCGGACAAATTGAGTCGGCGCCAAACCGCACGATGTCGCTGAATCAAAACAACTGGAATCTCCTCCCGCCGTTTAATACGAGCGACAACCCGTTTATCTATCAGGTCGCGCTCAACCGCCTCTACGGTTCCACCGAACGGACTATCGACCAGCGCTCAACCGCGGCCTATCTCTCACTGTCCCGCACTCTCGGCCCGTTCTCGCTCACCGGAGGACTGCGCCACCAGACCTTCGCGCATCTCGCCTCCGATGCCCTTGTCCCCCGTTTCTCCGCCACGCTCACAACTGGCGAACGAAGCAACCTGACTCTTTTTTATGGCGGCTTCGCCGAGGATCCAGTCACCACTGTGCTTGAACCATATCAAGTGATCATCCGTAGCTACGCTCATGATCTGAATCCGATCTCGACTGAGTTACTGTCGGCTGACTGCACGCTTGGTCCGGCGAAGGTAAGTCTGTTCCGGAAATCTATCACCGACCTCCCCGAGATCTCTCCCGATTTCGACCAGCCGTATATTGGACCGGGACAGATGAATCCTGATTTCCTCGCTATACGCTCCAACGGCCGCCTTAATTTCGAGGGTGGTTCGCTCTCGCTTGATATCCCGAAGTTCCTCTCATCCAAACTGAGCGTCTATGGCTCCTACGCCCACACCAACGCGACCCGCACCGAGCATGGCGTGTCGTTCCCGTATGAGGCAAACGCGACGCACCGGATGCAGACGCAGTTTGAATATGCATTAAGCAAGAAAGTGAGACTGGGGTCTGAGCTGTTCGTCCGGAGCGGCTACCACTTCTCCCCGACACGACAGGTGATGTACTATTCCGAAAACTCTATCTACAACGAAGAGTACTATGTGACCATGCTCGCAAAAGAGAACTCACGCACTTTCCCGACCAACGCCGCGCTGAACCTCTACGCCAACTTCTCGCTGGGGAATGTCACGCTCAACCTGGCGATCACCAACGCGACCAACCGGTATAACCCGATCATCAAATCCCCGTCGGGATATGTCTACGATGCCGGTATTCTCCCGTCTGTCGGTCTCCGCTGGCAGTTGTGATCCGCACCGCCCGTCTCATGGACAGGCCGGTAATGATCCGCCTTGTATCAGGTAGTTTATCAGCAAACTCAGATCAGAGATGTCGATTGAGCCGACACCATTTATGTTGGCTTCATCCGTGCATTTGAGCACAACCCCCGGTGACGTCATATACGACACCAGCAGCGACAGATCCGAGATATCCACCCTCTGATCCAACTGCGACGTTACATTCCCTCGCGTTCCCGTACAGCAGACTCGTATCGGCTCGGCACAGGTGCAGGACGCGATCGCCGCGGTATCAAGATATGGCTGGCCGTGGATGAAATAGTTGCTGAATATCGCCGCATCCTCCCATGAGATCCGGCAATCCCCATTGATATCCGCGTTTGTCGGAAGCGGTATCTCGTTCGTGTCCCCGGCGATATACCGTATCAGGTTGGTCATATCGCCCACCGTCCATGGAGCGCCATCCAGATCGATATCTCCTGCCAGAAGTATTGTCGTACACTCTCTCAGAATGACCTGACTGTTGTTGACCTTGAAGGCGGTAGTGTCAAGTACACCGGCGGTATCAACAGTTATCCAGGTTGAATCGCAGGGCGGCAATGCCACCTGCATCCAGGCCAGGCAGATGTTCCCCATCCACTGTAGACACTGATAGCATTCCGTATCCGAGACAATGTTCATCGTCGCCACGATGTCGTTCCCGTTCTGATCGGCAAACGAAAACCGTTCGACAAAGTTGTGCTCGATCGACAGCTCGGCGGTATTTTCAAACAGCGTATCCGGGCTGCTCACCAACGATACTGGTATCTTGGCCAGCAGGTTCCGGGCACTGTGCGGCGGATACGCCGGCAACGCCGGCGGAGTGAAGTCATTGCGCAACGCTGTTAACAGCAGGTCATATCCGTCTCCGCCGAGTGTTCTTGATTCCACATACTCCCATCCGGACAGAAGTGTCCCCGTCGTATCGACACCCAGCCCCAGCAGTACAAAATTCGGGCGATTCACCCGTATCCATACCTGAAAACCCGCGATCGAATCGACGGGATTCGTCAACCATATGCGCAGTTCGCCCGGATGTCCAGGCGCCACCCCCACCGTATCCAGGCTGAGAATGATCCGCTCCGATGCGTCTGCAGATGACAATGAAAACGCGCTCAACAGGACAACCGACAAGAGTGCTAGTGTCCATCGGCTGATCCAACTGACATAGGATGTACTCATTCGCGACTCCTCAATGGTTCAAAGGTTGGGACCAAAAGCGCGATAGCAAGTACGAAGTTCTGTTCCCCGACTGGAAAGTAAGTGTACTGAGATGATGTGCGATTACTTGCTAAACATGCACCACAACTCCACTTTTGTCAAGACCATTCCTCAACGCGGCAGGTCTCGAGGTCATCGCGCAAAAAAAAACCGCCGGACCAATGGTCCGGCGATTCTGTGTCTCTTCTGCTCGAATCGGTTATATTACCAAGAACGGTTGTAGCCACCGCCGCCGCCGCCACGACGTCCACCGCCGCCACGACCACCGCCGCCGCCAAACCCACGACTACCGCCACCGCCGCCGCCGGCGCGATTTTCGGTCCGAGGACGAGCCTCGTTCACCGTCAGCGCGCGACCGTTCAACTCGGTGCCGTTCAGACCATCGATCGCCGCCTGAGCCTGCTCACGATTCGGCATCTCAACGAAACCAAATCCGCGCGGCTGGCCGGTGTCCCGGTCGGTCAGAATGTTAACTCGCGAAACTTCACCAAACCGCTCAAACGCGGCTCGCAGTTCTTCCTCCGCAGTCTTGTACGAGAGGTTACCTACGTAGATATTCATTAGACTCTCCATCTCATCCCGCTTCATAGCGGAACTTCAGATTCAAGCGCACCATTGCGCAGACCGCCACCCGATCACCGTTCTTGTCAAGGATTTGAGCTTATGAGACACGCTTCCGAGAGAATCACTTGAGAAACAGCCAATTAGGGACGTTTAGTTGCCTTCACTGATAAGATGTCGGCAAACTCGACCTTCGTCAATACCTTTTTTTGCAATTTACTTTGGCGTGGAACAGGTTAGCTCTTTCATTCCCCCCATTTTCACCCCTCTACCCCGCTTGTTCGTGGATATCCCGGTCTCTCTCTCCAATTCGCCGAGAACCCGCCAAAACGATATAATTAACTACATAACAATGCATTACGCTGACACGCGACTACCCACAAAAAAAGAGCCCACCGAAGTGGGCTCTCAAAGTGCGTCTCTGGCTTACCAGCCGCGGTTGTAGCCGCCGCCACCGCCACGACGATCACGGCCACCGCCGCCGCCGCCACGATGACCGCCGCCACCGCCACGATTGTCGGTCTTCGGACGGGCTTCATTGACGGTCAACGTACGACCCATCATCTCCTGCCCATTCAAACCGTTCATCGCGGCCTGCGCCTCAGCCTGGTTCGGCATCTCAACGAAACCGAAACCGCGCGGCTGACCGGTATCACGGTCAGTCACGATATTGGCGCGCGACACTTCGCCGAACGCCTCGAAAGCGGCCCGAAGGTCGGCTTCCGATGCTGAGTGTGACAGGTTGCCTACGTAGATGTTCATTCTACTCTCCACTGCTTGCTTCTCTGTTTGCCGGTTCAAACCGGTCAAACTAACGGAGCTGTTGTTCGCGCATTATTGCGCCGTCGCCGGAAAGCTCTTGTCTGAGGATCATTCTTTCGAAGCAAAGCTAGAGAGAGAATCGCTGAGATAAGATTTCTCGGGACGTTGTTCTTATAACAGTATATCCCTTCCTTGGGATCCAAGTCAACTATAATCATCCCCGCCTTGCGGCTCAATTCAGGCCTCCCGGAACTCCTTTCTCAGTTTGCATCAGTCTGCGCATTCCCCCCAATCCCATACGCCGCCGCACGATACCGTACAATCGACCGGTGAGCCCCTTCTCCCCGGTCCATCAGCCCCCGCCTGAAACCAGGACCCTTTTTGCTTGTTATTCCTCATAGAAAGCGGAATATTGACATTGACGGTCAATATTTGACACAATATGAGCCATACCTACGAGATAGACACCGACCGCAATCTGATCTTCGTCACGTACTCCGGACGAATCTCCGGCGACGAATGTGTCAATGTGGTCAACCAGGTTCTCGCTGACCCCAAGTACCGACCCCGGATGAATTCCGTTTCGTATTTCACCGATGCTACCCTGACCTGGTCGCTGGCTGAACTCGACCGCTTTCGCGTTTTTGTATCCAAGATCAAGCAAATGACCGGCCCCTCCCGCTGGGCGGCTGTTTTCCCGAAAGGGAAAGACACCTCCACCGCGCGCATGTTCATCGCCCTGCACAACGCGTTCGAGGATACCATCAAGGTGAAGTTATTCGACAACGAGGAAGATGCTCTGAGTTGGGCGATGGAACCGTCCAAGGTCAATTCGACGTCGACCTAGTTTCCGGCTCCTGCCATTGCGGATTGGTCAGACTCGTCAACACATGATCCTGCCACCGCCCGTTGATCCTGAGATACTCTTTCGCTTCCCCCTCTATCACGAACCCGAGCTTCTCCAACACCCGCGCGCTCTTGGCATTCTCCGGGATGTAGTTCGCCATGATGCGGTGCAGATTCCGCTCACTGAACATATACTCGATCCCCAGCCGCAGCGCTTCGGTCATCAAACCCCGTCCCTCTTCAGCCTCATCGATCGCGTAGCCCAAGTACGCCGCCTGAAAGACGCCCCGCACTATCTGATTGAAATTCACCACACCTATCACACGTGAAGGTTCATTTTTGCGGAACAGCACCATTCGCGCCGAGGTATCAAGCTGGAACTCCCGATGAATGATCCGCACGGTCCGCTTCCAATAGGCCGGAGTAAAACTCTCCTCGGATCGTATCGGGTCGGTCGCGCGATGGAACTCTCGGTTGCGCCTGAGGTATTCCGCTATCGATACCGCATCGCGCGTGGTCGGTAACCGAAGGATCACTCGTTCCCCGACCAACAGCGGCTCCGGGATCTTTCTGAACTGAACGCTATCCATATTTAACAAACTACTGCACTCCCCTGTGCTGGTCAACGTTGTTGACCACATCGTTCACCTACGACTTCCGCAGCAGAAACGTTCCGTCGGGTCCTGCGGAGCCTGCCCTCGCGAATGCGGGGGACCACTTCCACCCGCTCTCCATTTCATCCACCGCTATCACCGCCCCGATTCGAAGTGTGACCCGACGGCATCTTCCCCGCGATCCACTCAAATCTTGACTTCTCTATCCTCGTTCCTGTATACTACTCACTGAGAGAAGCACCAAGAATGAACCGTCAACTCGCCGCCGCATTCACTATCGCGTTGCTCATCATTCTCATCTCCGCCTGCAGCGCCCCGATCGCCCGGCACGAATCGACTGTGCGAATACAGGTGGCCGAACTTCCCGATGATGCCCGCTTCCTTTTCCTCCTCGAGTCCACCCTGCTCGACAACGGCTTCACCATCCATGAACGGGCGCTCGACACCGCCGGATATCGCTATATCGTCACCTGGACTATCCCTTCCGCCCAGCAACAATTCTGGCAGCGGCAATATAAGATGCGGTTCAACGGCGAGGTGGTCGCTTCACACGCGACCGATGGCTGGCTGGTTGAGGGTCGATTCGGAACTTTCGATGACCAGCATACCGCCTCGATCACGAAAGATTTCCAGACCTACGTGGTCGACAAGGTTACGGCACGACTTCAGGAGGAAAGCTGAGATGACCAAACGCGCACTCATCATTCTCGCGCTCAGCTTGTTCGCCGCGACCATCGATGCGCAGATCGAGCCGGACCGCTTCACCAAATTCCTGAGCAATCAGCCATACAAGATCTACTTCTGGTTCGACAGCCTGGGCGGCAACCCGTACGACCTGTCCTGCCCGAAACATTTCCAGCCGATCCGTTTGGTGCCGCAATCACCCGGGATTGCGATGGACACTGCCTTTGTGGTGCAATCCAATCTCCAGTACAAAGCGCAGGTGATCTATTACTTTGTGCCGAGCCGGGAGGATCAACTGAGCGATCTGGTACTCCCCGCCAACGCGATTCAAACATTCTCCACTGAAAGGCCGTACGCCCCGAGCCGAAACGATGCACTCATGCTGCAGCAATATATTGACACGACGTCCGCCGATGTTGCCCGCTACAATCAGTTGCTGGAGAGAGCGCGACGCACCAAAGCGAACTCGATCGACTACATGTCAGTCGGGTTGTTTTTCCTCACCTCAGTGGGTCTATTCGCGAATACCGACTTCAACGGAGAGATCAGTGGAGGAACTGCCGCGTTTGGCGGCCTGGTTATGGCTGGGGGAGTGTACGCGTTCATCCACACTCTGTCCAAAACCAGCCGCTACGACAACATAATGAAGAAAGTCCGCCAGCTGGAAGTCTCCCTCAACCTCAAGTTCTGACAGAAGAAGGGCGACCGATTAATCAGCCGCCCCTTGTCTATTTTCTCCGTCAAGCGTGAGTTATTGATCAAATGGACCTTGGTCCTGCGTTGTATCTTTGCGGTCTCCCTTCGGATGCTCAGTTGAACCGCCTGGTTCACAGATTTCTGTGGGCCTGTCCTCGAGCAATGCGGCAAGCGCGGATAGATCCCCAAGCTCTAGGAGACCATTATTATTCAAGTCCGCTGCCGACGGGCGGGGAGGTGTCGGACCGTAGCCAAAGTAGTATGCGATCAAGTACGTCAGATCATCAAAGGCGGTAACACCATCGTCGTTCGCATCCCCACAAACAAGTGGCGGCGCGTCCCACTCAATGATGGCCCAAAGTTGGTGAATACTTCCTACATACACTGTGTCTTGGGGCACATCATTCCACTTGCCTAATCGTCGCGCATTCTCATCTACCTTCTTCGCGTACTCCCATCCCCACATGCACGTCGCGTTGCCGTCGCCGTTCGGCTCGCCGGCATCCCAATTGGAGAATGTAACTGGTTCACCGGTGATCCACCTGAACTGGCCGGCCGTTTTCAGGAACCCCAAATAATACTCATCAAGAATGCCATCAGAGTGGACTCCGCGAATGATTGAGTCAACGATAAACTGGTTCTCTTTCGTATTCGCAATCGTCGCCAAATGACCTGGCCGTCCGTTTAACTCTGTCACCTGCGCGATCGCATTCTGATTAGCCCACGGCCTCTTGCGGGCTATCACACCATACCAGTGATGATTTCCTCCATCCGCCTCTCGCCAGTGTTTCACATTGATCAACGCCTCTTCTGGCTCCGGAATTGAATCTAGCGGACCCCACTCGATCACCGCCCAGAGTCGATTGGATGACTGACTTGAGGATGGCTCCGACACAGCATCCACCCATCTCCCTGGTGAACTCAACGACGCACCGCGAATCGCCATCGCTGGACCGGTCCCATTGGGCTCGCCTGTGTACCAATTTGTGAAGATCATCCACTCACCGGTGATCCAACGAAAAGCATTCCCCATATTGTGCCCGCCGACGAAATACTGATCCACCGACGTGGAAGGCACAATCCCTCGAATGACGCTGTTGACTATGAATTGATTCTCAGACGACGACCCTATGGTCGCCAGATATCCCGTGAGACTGTCCTGAATCAGCGTTCGCGATAGACTGTCGTGCGCGGACCAGGAAAGGGGCAACCCCACTAGGGCATACCAGTGATCATTTCCGCCGGTCGACATTGGCCACTGGATGAGATTGATCAACGTATCATTCGACGGATTGACATTTGTCTCGCCCCATTCCACGATAGCCCATAATTGGTGAATGTTCCCGGCGTACAGAGTGTCGTCCGGAACGTCATTCCACTTCCCCAGCCTTCTCAGATCCGGATCCTGTCTGGCTGCGTAGTCCCAGCCCCACATGCACGCTGCTGTACCGTCCCCATTCGGCTCCCCAGAATCCCAATTGGTGAATAGACTGAACTCGCCCGTGATCCAACGGAAAACACCACTGGTGCGGTGCAATCCGAGGTAATACTCATCCAGGATCCCGTCAGATTGCACGTCCTTGATCACATAGTCTACTATGAACTGGTTTTCCGCTGCCGATGTTACCGTAGCCAGATAACCTGTCTGGCCGTCCTGCACTAGTGTGCGAGCTACACTGTCTTGACTCACCCATGGACGTTTCGTCGCGATCACACCGTACCAGTGACCGTTCCCCCCTTGCTCCACAGTCCACTGAACAAGATTGACGATTGGTTGCTGGGCGTGGATAACCGATGCCGATACAAAGACGAGAGCGAGTACACACAGACCGAGAAAGATAGATTTCATCAGACTATTCCCCGTTTTTGATATGGATAATATATCCCATGATAACACTTCCCGTCTTTTGTGCAACGACTTTTCTTGGTCGTTGCCCCGCATAACGTTAGCGTTTCCGCAGTACTCCATTAGTTTCCCCGGATAATCATGATTTCAGATAGGAGATAGCATTGCCCCACATCGACATTGCGAGCGAAGCGAAGCAACCCATTTATTCTTTCCTTTCGATTCCTCTACGCCCTTCCGGCGGGTCTTGCTTCGAATCCGACTGCCACTCACTCTCCCACTTCCAAAGATATCCGCGCCCCGATTCGAAGTGTGACCCGACGGCATCTTGATATTTGCGCGGCAGACGTTCCCGTCTGCCCGTCCTCCCTACAAACAAAAACCGCCGGCTCATCTCTGAACCAGCGGCTGTTCTTCTTCACAATCACTGCATTCCGCTAAGCGCGAAGCGGACTGGTGCAGGCTCGCCTGCCTACTCCTCCGCCACTACCCGCGCGACATCTGTCACCAGATCATTATCTGACAGCGACATCAACCGCACTCCCTGCGTATTCCGCCCGATCACATGAATATCCTTCACCGCGCTCCGGATCGCTATCCCCCGCTTGGTGATCAATATCAACTCATCCCCATCTAGCACTTCCATGATCGCCACCACCTCGCCGTTCCGGTCGGTCGTCTTCACATTGATGACCCCCTTCCCGCCGCGGTTCGTCATGCGATAATCTTCGATACTCGTCCGCTTGCCGTATCCATTCTCGGTGACCACCAGCAGGGTCGAATCCCGCTTAACCGCCACCATCCCGATACAGTAGTCTCCCTCTTCCAGCTCGATCCCCTTCACCCCGTACGCCGAACGTCCCATCGCGCGCACTTTCTCCTCAGGGAAGCGTATCGCCATCCCCTGGCGTGTCGCCAGGACGATCTCAAAATTCCCATCCGTTATCGCCGCGCCGATCAGACCGTCGTTTTTCCCCTCGATATTCATCGCGTTCACCCCCGCCTTGCGCGGATTCGAGAACGCGTCCAGTGATGTCTTTTTGATCGTCCCCTGCTTCGTCGCCAGCACGACATACTTGTCCTCGGCGAATTCCCGCACCCGCACAAATGCCGCCACCGCGTCATCTTTGCCGATATCGACCATATTGATGATCGGTTTCCCCTTCGCCAGCTTGCCGCCGACCGGGATCTCGTGCACCTTCACCCAGAAGCATTTCCCGCGCTGGCTGAAGAACAGGATATAATCATGCGTCGAGGCGATGAACAGATGTTCCGCGAAATCATCTTCCTTCGTCTCGATCCCGATCACTCCCTTCCCGCCACGCTGCTGCTTGCGGTACATCGACACCGACAACCGCTTCACATACCCCTGGTGCGAGATCGTGATCACCATATCCTCTTCCGCGATCAGGTCCTCGACCGAGAACTCACCCACCGCGTCCTGGATCTCCGTCCGACGGTCATCGCCGAATCGCTTCTCCAGATCCTTCGTCTCGTCGCGGATGATCTTCCGCTGCAACGCCGGCGATGCCAGTATCGCCTTGTATTCGCTGATCTTCCGGATCAACTCAAGATATTCTTCCTCGATCTTCTGCCGCTCTAACCCCGTCAGTCTCTGCAAGCGCATCTCGAGAATGGCGTTCGCCTGGATCTCGGACAGCTTGAACTTCGCCATCAACCCTTCGCGCGCCGTCGGTACATCTTTCGACTTCCGGATCAACGTGATCACCGCATCGATATTATCCAGCGCGATCTTGTACCCCTCGAGGATATGCGCCCGCTCTTCGGCTTTGCGAAGATCATACTGCGTCCGACGCACCACCACTTCGTTCCGGTGCTCGATAAACGCGTCGATCAACTGCCGCAGCGTCAGAAGTTTCGGCACTCCCTTGTCCAGCCCGAGCATGATCACTGAGAAGGTCGACTGCATCGTCGTATGCTGGAATAACTGATTGAGCACCACTTCGGTCTGCGCGTCACGCTTCAGCTCGATCACGATCCGCATCCCGTCGCGGTCGGATTCGTCGCGAAGGTCCGATATCCCTTCCAGCTTTTTATCCCGCACCAGGTCCGCGATCTTCTCGAGCAAATTCGCTTTGTTGACTTGATACGGAAGTTCCGTCACCACGATCGACTCGCGGCCGTTTTTCATATGCTCGACTTGCGCTTTCGCGCGCACCGTGATATGTCCGCGCCCCGTGCGATAGGCGTCACGTATCCCGTCGCGCCCGGTGATAATCCCGCCTGTCGGAAAATCCGGTCCCGGCACCACCGACAGCAGATCGTCATTGGTCGTTTCCGGCTTGTCGATCACCCGCACGATCGCCTGCGCGATCTCGCGAAGGTTATGCGGCGGGATCGAGGTCGCCATACCGACCGCGATACCCGATGTTCCGTTGCACATCAGGTTCGGGAATTTCCCCGGCAGCACTTTCGGCTCTTGCAGCGTGCTATCGTAGTTCGGCATGAAATCGACCGTCTCTTTATCCAGGTCGGCCAGCATTTCGACCGCGATCGGCGTCAGCCGTGCTTCGGTGTAACGCATCGCCGCGGCATCGTCACCATCGATCGACCCGAAGTTCCCCTGCCCATCCACCAGCGGATAGCGCATGTTGAAATCCTGCGCCATACGGACGAGCGTCGGGTAGACCACCTGCTCGCCGTGCGGGTGATAGTTACCGGAGGTATCGCCGCAGATCTTGGCGCACTTACGATGCGCCTTGCCGGGATAGAGCGACAGGTCGTTCATGGCGACCATGATGCGACGGTTCGATGGTTTCATGCCGTCGCGGATATCCGGGAGCGCGCGATTGGTGATGACGGACATGGAGTAGTCGAGGTACGACGACTTCATTTCGTCTTCGAGATAGACGGTCTCAACTTTTTGACGTTCTAGTGATGCCATGTTGGGGCAATTACCCTTCTATAATGAATGCTTTTTGTCTATGTAACAGGACTGCGAAAGATACGAAGTTAAACGCGGGAAGGCAAGGGAAAGGGGGATAAAGAGGCAAGGATAACCTATTGTACGACAGGACATTATGTCGTTTCAACGCGTAGTGTTTGGCTCCAATCGTTTATTGTCCGTCCTTGTCAACCACTGATCCGTGGATGATCAAACGCTGCCAAATCTCAAAGCGATAGAGGGAAATTGGAGGGTCTTGAGATAAGATCATTATCGCTACCAAGCCGGGCGACAGTTCGTATCTCTTGCCATAAGAATAGTAGAGTGGCTTGAAGTAGTCCACGTCCGATTGTTCTGTATTGATGTAGCACTCTATTCGATAATCACCCCCCAGTAGATACCCGCCGTTTACGAACAGCATCCCCCTGACGAATTTAGCACCGATGCACTTCAAATCCTCCTCAGAGATTGTGACAGTGGCAAGAGTGCCTTCATCGCCTTGAGTTGGACCAAAGAAGGGCAGTATGCCTCTTATTTGCTCTCTCCCGATGTACTTGATGTCCTTTCTGAGCGCCTCGAGTCTTTTAGCTCTATGTGCGCTATCTTCCTGATTGCGGCCCGCCGAAGGTTTTGCTGCTCTGACAGCTTTTTGGGCAATGTCACCTACCAGGGGATCGGTTGGGCTTAAGCAAAGTCCAATCTTCTCCAGAATTCTCTTTTCTATTCGACTATATCTGGTGTTGCACCCCTTACAGCATGGAACGGTCCACTTCTCCAGGTCTGGGATGCCGCCGTTTGGATACCAAGACTTCGGAAACACGTGGTCTACAGTCAAAGGATGGTCAGCTAATAAACAGTATACACAGACCAACTCTTTTCTTGAATTTCTTGAATCTGACAAAGCGATTCTCAACCCCCTTTATGTGAGTCTAACTAGCCTTAGACATCCACAACTGCTTGAGATGCTGAAGTCCATGAGTGGTCTTAGAATGCCGCGTTATCAAGGGGTAATCTTCCATAATCCCTGAAATATGCTTGAAGCATATGCCCTTCGAGGTAGCCAGGGAGCAACTCTCGTGATCTCAAGATGACATATTCAATCAGGAGTTCGCCGTGCTTTGCTACACGTTGACCGAAAATGACCTGCCGACGTTCGCCCTTTTCTTTGTTTACCAGCCGCCGCTGCATGTCCTGGTCCTTAAATGTTCCATTCTGACACATTGTACCTGATTTGCCGATATATATCACTTCGCGTGTTGACTTGTTTCGAACGAGGTACACTCCGTAGCTGGGCCGCGGTAGTTCTCTTGTCCTAAAGTGTTCTCTTACAGTACTGTCCCACTCACTGCTATCCCCCTTAAAAGTGAATGAACCATGCGTGCCGTGCTGCTTCAACTGCTCCCATTCAGTCTCAAAGTTCACGAAAATCCCTCCTGCAGATTTGCATTCGTAACCACCGAGACACGACTTTAACTCTGGTGAATTCAGGTCCCCCAAATGCTGATCAAATCGATTCTTCGTTCCCCTCAACACCGCTTGCTACAGTTTTGATGATGGACGGTTGTACATGACCAACAAATCCGTCTATTCGTTTCAGCAATTCTTCAAGGTCACCGTATGTAATGTAACTGCAGTAGTCACTCAATCCGATTTTTCTAAATGTTGGCCGACCAAGCTCAGAGAGAACCTTATCTCTCCTGTCTGCTGGCGCTACTATGAAGAAGTTGATTCTCAAGTTAGGCACTTCAGCCATCAGATCGGCCATTCTAAGCAAACCAGAATAGACACTAGTCGTATCCTCAACTTCAAAGGCAAAGAGCGGTGCGTCCTTTTGAACCCACAGCACATCAATTAGTGATATTCTTCGCTGCGCCTCATTGTTCAATCCGAGCCCCGGTAATTTCTTTAAGCAGCCTTCACCGAGTGTCTGCTTTCCAACCACTCTTCCCTGATCATTTGCAGCGATCCACACCTGACAACCAGTTACCTGCCCCAACTTCTTTAGAAGGAGTTGAATCCGGTCATGTGCTGACTCCTCCCTGCCCTTGCCACTGGCTTGCTTGCTTGACTTGCTCTTACTTTTCCTTATAGACTTTTCTGGCTTCTGTTTATCAATGGACGCGACAGTACCTTGCGACTTCGCCTGCAATTCTGCCAGATTTGACTTGATTTCTTGAAGGTCGTTCGGTGATTCGCTAATGAATCGAACTAGCTTTTCCGCCCTAACACCTTCAATGACCCGCTGATTCAATATTCCCCAACCATACGATGGTCCCCATTCAGATGTCAATTCATCCCTGATCTCCCCCAATACTCGCAATCGATTGTCTGGCAAAGTGGCCCGAAGGAACTTTACTGGAATGCGATGAGGGTAAACATCTTTCGTCCAGATCCTCTCTCTTGACTGAATGGGCTCACCGGACACCTGCGCTAGACCAGCAACCGCCTTATCAACCAGGATGGCCAAATAGTCCCCCTTCTCCCAATCCTTAAACCGGGCGCTCTTGCTGCCCCAAAAGCCGTATTGGATGCAAAGAAGGAATTGAAGCTCATCGACAGATGTGATTCTGATACGCATTCGTGGTCCCCACCAATATGGTGATTCGTGAGTAGTCATTATAAGCGCTTGTATTGAAACTGACAAGACCCAAAAAGAAACGGCGGGTGGCCCACCATTTATGGTGGGGTTCTTTGGTCCCGTCTTACATTTGTCAGCTCTTCTTGATCCGTCCCCCTATATAGAAGAGATGGCGGAGCGGCCGGCATCCAACCGACCGCCCCGCCATCACCGATCCGGTCAGAAATCTCAACCGCCCACTCGCCGACGCCGCACCAGCCAGATCGAGTACGCCGTTACCAGCAGCACCAGATCGACCGCCCAGACTATCGGCTGGTCCCAGCCAATACCATCGACTCTGACATCTGACAGCGGCCACAAGAACGGCGTCGGGAAAAGTGCCAGCGAATGCGTAGGAATATCGATCAGAATGTGCAGCCCCCACCCTCCCAGCACCCAGGCCCGCCGCCCCGCGATCATCCAGACGGCGCCGAAGACCAGCGCGAATATGACCAGACTGTGTGTGAGGTTGTATAGATTCTGCGCGAATGCCGGGTAATCGGTGATATTCGGGTGCCCATGCTCCCACCCCGGCATCCCGCCGATCCCCAGGGCATACAACAGGCCGAACAGCCCTTCGGTGAGCAGATCCGGCAGTATCGATATCGCGGCCGCCCAGAGGAACATCTTCCGGCCCTCTCGGCCGAACGCGATCCCACCCCACAGAGCATGGGAGACGAAGTCCATGTTGGCAATATATGCATTCCGCGCCGAGATTCCGAGCCTCATGTACCCTGTCCTGCATCTCGAATCCAGTGCCGCCGGAGCCAACGCGCCAAACGCGGGTTTCGACATTGGTTGCGCGGCAGAGCTCCTGCTCTGCCCGGGCTTCATTCTTCCGGAAGGGCAGACGAGGACGTCTGCCGCTCAAATAAACTCTGCTCAATCGGGCTGAGCGGATATCAATCGGGTAGGTTGCGCGGCAGAGCTCCCGCTCTGCCCGGTCCTCATTCTTCCGTCAGGGCAGACAAGGACGTCTGCCGCTCAAATCACGTTTGCCGTTCAAATGAAGATTTCTTCAAGGTCACAATCTGTGACCTCAAACGGCCCCGGCGTCCGCCGCAACGCTCCCTCTGTTGCCTCCCAACAACTTGATGGTTGCACATTGCATCCAATTTCCGCTTCTCGTTCTCCCTCACGCACTTGATGGTTGCACCCTGCAACCTTCGCCAAAAAAAACGGGGCGAAGAACCACCACGGTTTCTTCACCCCTTGGAAGGACTGAGGGCCAAAAACTTCTCTTCTACTTCACCGCCACCGGCTTCATAGTCTCCCGCCAACGTTTCAGTGCGACGGAAAGCTGCCCCGAGGCCTGCGTATACTCATTGCCGAAGTTCAACATCTTCTCCGCTTCCGCCTTCATCCCCGATGACGCCAGCGCCGCGATCTTTGCCGCCACCTTATGAAATTCCGCGTGAAGTCTGGTGACCTCCTGATAGTGCTTCGTCGCTCTGTCTTCAGCGGTCAGCGACGTTCCATTCAGCCACTTGCCGAACGCGCACTGGTTGTCGGCGGCGATGGTCGTCACGGCAATCCCGATCGTTCCACTTTCTACGGCCGCGCGCAGACGATCCTTCCACGCGGCGTGTGCCTCAAGCGCCTTGTCGATCTCCTGGGGGTCAAGCATTGTCGTACTCCTTGTTTGTTCTGGCGCACTCCGGCAACCGATATTGGATAATCTGTGAAATGATATCTTTTGTCCTGATTATCGGGCCATACCGGCATTCCTGAAGCTTCATTACCACTTTGGTCGAAAGTTTGAACTGAAAAGATGTGCTGCCGATAATAAATATGGAGGTTTCAGTGTAGTTTCGAGTTGAAACAGAGACACCTTATCCGTTCATCAAGGTAGATCGCCCGGATCTACTCCATCCTGTCCGCCTAATTCACCAGAAACCCGCGCAATACCTCCAGATACGCGTCCGGCTGTTCCCACCAGATGACATGCCCCGCCCCTTTGATGAACGCGAACCGGCTGTTCTGGAACAGATCCACGTACTCATACGCGCAAGCATAGGGAATAAAGTCGCATTCCCCCTGGATCACCAGCACCGGAATATCGAGCTTTCTGATGACGTCACGGACATCCCGTAGCTGCGAGTAGTTATTCGTTCCAATATAGGCATACAGCCCCATTCCCCCTTCCATTGGCATTGGTTTGGTGGTATCGCACACTCCCCCGCGTGTCACTTTGGACATCAGGCGGTTCAGAAAGCGGTCCATCTGTTCATCCGAGACCAGTTTCCGATCGAACAACAGGGCACCGGTAGTGGCCACGATCGCTTTGGGACTGACCGCCGCCCAATTGACATCGCTGACAAAATTGTATGGATCCCGGTAGTGGAGTGAATCAGGTGTCGGATACTTCGCCGCAAGACCCAGCGTGTCACCCGGTTCGGTGAGATCCGGCTGAAGTTGCCCCGGCGAGGTGAAGATGATCCGCTCCACCAACTCCGGGTATGTCGCCGCGAAGTGCGCCGCAAGGATAGCACCGAATGATTGTCCAACGAGCACTACCTTCTGCGCCCGGATCTGCCGGGTCACAATCTCGTGAAGATCCTGTATGTGTGTATCAAAGGTGATGTCGGAATAACGTGGAAGTCTGTCGGACAGACCGGACCCGGCCTGGTCATACAAATAGATATCGTATCCGAATTCGGTCACCCGCTTGAAGAAGTCGATCGTACCGCTCTGCACAAATGCGCCCGGCCCGCCATGCAGAAAGATGATTGGTGGTTTCGTGCTGTCAGCCGCGCCGTGATAATAGTTGTAGGCGATCTTGAATCCTCGCGACATCTGCCAGTACTGTGTGTCCGTCCGCGCCTTGAGCGATGGTACGGTTTCGGATTCGGGGATGATAACGAAGAAGAGAAAGACGAGGGCCAGGAGTCCCAAAACTATGACGCCGGTTTTGAGCAGTCTTTTGACAATGCGCATGCGTGCTCCGTTTGACGAATTCGGGGAAATGGACTTTCTCCAAAGTACGCAGTCGATCCGGTAAGGTTGCCGCAAAACCGAGCGTGCGGACCAGCCAAATCGCGCCGGATCCGGTGCTTCGCTTCCCGCTACCGGGTTGATCATTTCACCCCTACTTGCCTCTCCCCAACTGTCGGCGTATACTGCGCACCTGATGCTTACTCCCCTCTCCATACTCGGCTTCCTCTTCCTCGGTATAGGCATTGGCGCCATCGGCACGCTCATTGGCGTCGGCGGCGGGTTCATTCTGATCCCGATCTTACTGTGGCTCTACCCGGCCATGCCGGCAGAGCATATCGCCGCCATCTCGCTTTCGGTCATCTTCTTCAACTCGCTCTCCGGCACGCTCGCCTATGCCCGGATGCGACGGATCGACTATCGCTCCGGCGTCCTCTTCGCTCTCGCCGCGCTCCCCGGCACTATCCTTGGCGCGCTTGCCACTGCCTACCTTCCGCGCAAAACTTTCGACCTGGTGATCGGTATCGTGCTCATCGCCGCCGCCCTGACATTGTTGCTGCGAAATCGCGCAAAACATGACACCGTCTCCACTCCAGAGAGCCGCGGCTCACGCGTCGTCAGACTCACCGACAGTTCAGGACAAACCTACGAGTTCCGCTTCTCTCCCTGGCTCGGCGCGGCTCTCAGCACGGTCGTTGGATTTCTCTCGAGTATGCTCGGAATTGGCGGTGGGATAATCCATGTCCCGGCGCTGGTCCATCTCCTCAATTTCCCAATCCATATCGCCACCGCGACCTCACACTTCATGCTGGCGATGATGTCATTTTCGGGGAGCCTCACTCATCTGTTTGCCGGTGAACTGATGCCCGGTATCGGCCTGATCCTCCCGCTAAGCGTCGGCGCGATCATCGGCGCCCAAGTTGGGGCGCGACTGTCCAATCGTATTCATGGCGCGTGGATCATGCGCTCTCTTGCCATTGCCCTGCTTCTGGTAGGCATACGCCTCATCGCCGGTCTGCTGCGCTGATTCTCACCGTCGTACTCCAGCGTTAGCCTCGCTAACTATATCGAACGCGGCTGATCGGCGTCGCTTGACCTCGGAGGTTTCAATGTGTATCATTTTATCTATAAACACGGGCGTTCCCATGTGGCGCGCCCGGAGATCCTTCAGACGTAAAGGAGGATTGTATGTCTGAACTTCCTGTCGGCTGTGCTAAACCCACAGGCTCCGTCGTTGGACAGTCCGCCGCCTCAGGCCCGGTGTCCGACCGGATCGTTGAGAAAGGAGAACCCGCGATGGTTACTGTTCGTGTTGGGAGAAAGGCTCCCGATTTCGAGGCCCCCGCTTTTCATCAGGGGAAATTCGTCAATGTCAAACTGTCGGACTTCGCCGGAAAATGGGTCCTGCTCTGTTTTTATCCCGGCGATTTCACCTTCGTCTGACCAACCGAATTGTCGGCGGTCGCCGGCAAAGTTGACGAGCTGACCAAGCTCGGTGTGCAGGTTCTCTCCGCATCCACTGACAGCACCTTCACCCACAAAATGTGGGTCGAGGAAGAACTCTCCAAAATGACCAAAAACGGCATTTCGTGGCCGATGCTTTCTGATGCCGCCGGGCATCTCGGCAAAGTCTACGGCGTCTACGAAGAAGAGGCCGGAGTCAATATCCGCGGACGATTCCTCATCGATCCCGATGGCGTCGTGCAGGCGATGGAAGTTATGACTCCGCCGGTGGGACGTAAGATCGGTGAGACGATCCGGCAGATCCACGCCTTCCAGCATGTCCGCGCCTCGAAAGGAACCGAGGCCTGCCCTGCCGAGTGGGAGCCGGGATTACCGACTCTCAAGCCGGGCCCCGATCTTGTCGGCAAGGTCTGGAAAGTCTGGCAGCCGAAGTAAGCGCTCACACGCCGCGTTCTTATCTTGCAAAACTGCCCCATCACACGATGGGGCAGTTGCTGCAGACGCTCCCGTTGATTCTCCCTATTCGTCACACGAGCTTTGCTCCATCCATTGATCAAATGAATGCGACGTGATCTCCCCCGAACTTTCCGGTTGCCTCCCTGAAAAAAAGACATGATCTTACCCCACGATTTCGACTTGTCGCACGGACCCCGGTACTTACACTCACCTAACCGTCACGGGTGACCTATGTCTTTCAATTCACTCAACCTCACACGGTCCGCATGCATCGCTGTAATTCTGATTTTCGCGATCGTTGGCACACCCCACGCGCAATCAACTCCTACCGACCCGCTCGCCCTGCAGATCGACAGTTACCTCACCAACCTCAGCCCGTTCGGCTTTTCCGGCGCGGTCATCCTCATCAAGGATGGCAAAGTGATCCTCCGCAACGGCTATGGCGAAGCCGATGAGGTGAATCATTATCCGAACACAACCAAGACCGTGTTCGATATCGGCTCCCTCGCCAAGCAATTCACCGCGGTCTCAGTGCTTATCCTCGAGCGCCGCAAACAACTGACTCTCTCCGACCCGATTGAGAAATATCTCGACTCCGTCCCCACCGACAAGAAGTCGATCACAATAGAACAACTACTCACTCACACCGCGGGGCTCGATTCCGATTTCCCCTACGGCCAGGAGTTTCAGGAAAAAGCGTACGAGCCGGTCACTCGCGAGGAGGCGCTCAAGCGAATTTATGCTACCGAGTTGATCGACACTCCCGGCAACAAGTACGCCTATTCGAATCAGGGATACATTCTCCTCGCGGCGATCGTCGAAACCGTCAGCGGCCGACCGCTCGATGACTTTCTCATGGAAGAGCTCCTCAAACCGGCGGGCATGCTCAGCACCGGCTTTCGCGGAGAGAAACTTCCTCCGGTCGATCGCTCTCTCATTGCCAAGGGGTACACCGAGGATGGCGAGCAGATCGACCTGACCACTCTCTCTCCAGACGCATGGAGCGACAAGGGTGGCGGCCAGGTCGTGTCGACCGCCGAGGATATCGAAAGGTGGTGGTACGCCATCCGCGACCGGAAGTTCCTGACCAAAGCGCAGACCGAGCGGATGTTCACTCCGCACAAAGGAACCTATGGTCATGCGTGGAATATCCTGAAGCGCGACGGCAAGACTGTCATCGAGCATGGTGGCGACTATGTCGGCTTCGGCTCCCAGCTCGCCTGGTACAAGGATGACAAGGTCGTGATGATCATCGTCTCGAACCGCACCAACAACATCCTCGGCACGCGCCATGTCGCCGGTCGGATATCGGGGCAGATGATCATGGGCCGCCCGACCTATCGGATGTTCGCCGAAGGCGACTTCGAGTTCCCCCCGGCCTCCGCGCCGATCCCACCCGAACAGAAACAGCAGATCGCCGGGACCTATCGCTTGTCATCGGGAGGATTCCTGTTCATTCGTGAGAGAAACAATCGCCTCGAGATCGGCGCGATCGGCCAGGACGCTATCAACGCCATCTCATACGCGTCGGATTCCGTGCTTGATAATCGCACTATCCTCAATCGCGCGTCACAAGCGGTTATCAATGGCCTTATCGACCATGACTCCACCGCGCTGGCGCAATGGCTCCACCCGGATAGATCGCCGACCAATTGGTACAATGACCTGACCACTATGTGGCTGGATGATTTCAAGAAACAGCACGGCTATATCACCGCTGAACTTGTCGGCACCGTTCCCGGCGGCTTCCCGGTCGGCGTGCAAAAGACCTACATGCAATTGCGGGGCGAAAACGCTAAAGACGATTTCTTTTTCGGCTGGAAAGAGAACAAGTTGATCAGTCTTGGCGGAGCGCCGGATCTCGCCGCGATAACCTGGCTGAACAGAGGGAAAAATGACAGCGCGTCTCTGGCGGGCTGGAATATCCTGACCTTCAAAGGATTTGAGATCAGGTACGATGTGTCGAACTCACGTGCGGACTCGATCACTGTCGTCAATCATGGGAAACAGTTTACCGCCACGCGTATAAATTAGCGGTTCTGCGGAGCAAGAGACAGATGCGAGCGAACGGGAGAGCTACCTCTTGGCTTTCCCGTCTGCCTCCGGTGCAGGCACTCCGAACCCTTCCTTCACCCACTGCAGCGCGGAGTGCTGGTCGCGGAAGAGCTGGATCTCGACCCCGTTCTCGAACGCGCTGTGCAACGCGACAAAGATTCGGGCGGTGGTGGTGTCTTTCCCTTTCGGAAAGATGATCGCCCATCGACTGCGGCCGGCCTTGGGGGATATTTTCGACATGTAGACACGGAACCGATCCACCTCTGCTAATGACCATTCCACATTCCCGTTGGAATAGTCACAGACCGCTCCCATGCCTGATTGGTACGACGGGTCGGCCAGCATCGCGTCGGTCTTGGCGATCACGTCATCCACCTCGATACTTCCGGTATACGAGGCGAACACGATCTTCTGATCCTGATCGATATGAAACTGGCTTTTCATGATAGTACCCTCTCGAGATGAACATCTACAAGATGGGTAACCGATTACTGAAGTGCAAGACTAAAATACGGGCAGGGCTAGCCGTTGTCGGGAAGTCTCTCCTGAAAGGGATCCGCTTTGTATGTTCCCGGACGCGCCTCGCGCACTTGCAGTGCGTTGCCGGCCAGGACCGAACCATCCAGCGCGCTGATCGCCGCGTTCCCTTCCTCGACCGACGGCATCTCGACAAACCCGAATCCCTTGCGGGCGCCATCCGCTTTACCGATCGCCAACGTCACGCGTGAGACGGTGCCGAATGATTCAAACTTGTCCCGGATCTGAGGCTGGTCGACATGCTGGGCCAGATTTCCCACAAAGATCTTCATGCATCACTCCTTTTCTGCTCGACTCGAACAGCTTTTCATTTCAACCAGAGTATCTCCGGTCGAAGCGCTGTCGGCGCGGATTGCGCCATGACCGCCGCATCAACGATCTAACAAGGATTGGGTTGCCAGGACAAAGCTTGCGAAATAATCGACACGGGGACTGTGTCTTACCTTTATTATACGTTACTCCGACGCCAAATGCTACCACCAGTTCACCGAACAGGTCGCTCGCCCGGCCTTTGGGCTACCATGTTCCTCTCAACCCCACCAACAACATGGACTTGACTGCGAAATATTTCTTTGCCGGACCATGTTTTCAGTCGGGGAGTGCGCCACTTTTGACGGATTTCTGCCTCCCGACCGCAATAAGTTCCGCCGATACGTGAAATAAATGCAAATATACCTCTTGTTATTCCGGCGGCCGGTCGACATACTGGCAACAAGACACGCGTCCCATTACGACTCTTTTTCAACGGATTCTCTCCCAATTCACTTTGAAGATCGATCCCTTGGCAAACCGTCCATCTGGTGACGAAGGCGCATTAATGCGCATCACTTTAGTGCTGTCGTACCTGTCGTGAAAAAAAGAATCGCGATGACCGACCGCACAACATTCAGGAGAGTTCCATGAATATCTATGTAGGCAACCTGTCACACTCCGCGACGGAATCCGATCTTCGCACCGCGTTTGAAAAGCACGGCGAAGTTTCCCGCGTCAACATCCCGACCGATCGTGAGACCAATCAGTCCCGCGGTTTCGGCTTCATCGAGATGCCGAAATCGAGCGAGGCGCAGGCCGCGATGACCGCGCTCAACGGTACCGAGCTGAACGGACGTCAGATCTCCGTTAACGAAGCTCGCCCGAAAGGCGAAGGCGGCGGCGGTGGTGGCCGTATGGGTGGCGGTGGTGGACGTTCCGGCGGCGGACGCTCGGGCGGCGGTTACAACCGCTCCTGGTAAGCGAATAGATTACCACGCGAAAGGCGGGACTCTTGTCCCGCCTTTTTTATTGGGGAAAGTTGCATGAATGCATCCCACCATAAATGGTGGGGTACGTTTTTGATTGGTGAACGACGTTAATCGTCATTGCGAGGAGCATGCGAACGGAGTGAGCGGTCGACGAAGCAACCTCACTCTCCATATACAGGAAACCATCGGCAAGCGCGAAGCGGACCGGTGCAGGTGATACCTGCTACTTATGTATCCTCCGTAGCCACTCTTCCACCTCCGGGACGCCACCCTGGAAGACCAGATACCCGTTGTATGGCTCGCGGTCGGTGATCTCTCCCGCGATAGGCGTCAACATCAACTCTTTCACGCGCGCCAGATCATCCGTCTGCCCCAGCGCCCAGCCGAGTTTGATATAGGCAACTTCGGGCAACATATTCGCCAGCGGGATGATCCCTTTCGCCATCAGGTCGCGGCCGGTGTCGTAGACGAACATATGCACATACCCCCAGAGGGTCTGCACCGTCATATAGACCGCGACTCCCTTATCGCGCGCCCGCTCGATCGCCGGATAGACCGGCTTGTTGATATGCCCCAGCCCCGTCCCGGCGATGATTATCCCGCGATAACCGTTATCAATAAGCGAGTCGATGATATCCGGCATCATGTTCGGATAATAATAGACCAGCGCGACCTTCTCCTCGAAATACGGGAGGATCGTCACATTGGTATCTTTGCGCCGACGGTTGTAATCCGTTTTGATCGGCGTGATCTTTTTGGTGTTGACCATTGCCAGCGGCATCTCGCCGATAGTGCGGAAGGTGCTCCGGTACGATGAGTGCATCTTGCGCACGCGCGTTCCGCGATGAAGTAGCCCGTACTCATCCGAGGTCGGCCCGAACATACAGACCATGATCTCCGCGATATCCGACTCAGCCGCCGTTTTGGTCGCGTGCTGTAGATTCAGCGCGGCATCCGAGGATGGCCGATCCGAGGACCTCTGCGAGCCGACCATCACGATAGGCACCGGCGAATTCTGCACCATGAACGCCAGCGCCGCCGCGGTATGGTGCATCGTGTCGGTTCCGTGACCTATCACGATTCCGTCGATCCCCTTCTCTATCTCGCGGCCGATCGAGATGGCGAGCGTTTTGTACTGCTCCGGCCCCATATTCTCTGAGAAAACCGCAAACAGCTTTTCAGTGGTCAGGTTGCAGATATCCGCCAACTCCGGCACCGCGCCGTATAGTTCGCCCGGCGAAAACGCCGGGATCACCGCGCCGGTGCGATAGTCCAATCGAGACGCGATCGTCCCTCCGGTACCGAGCAGTTTGACATGCGGTTTCCCTTTGGTCACCGGGAACTGCTTTTCGGGGATCTTGTAGTGCGCCTCTTTGTAGCCGACCTCTTTCATGTCGAGGATCGTCTCGACCGCGATACCGACATTGTAGCCGGTCGCCAGCTTTATCACCAGATGACGGTCGTCATCGTTTTCCGAGCGTGGAAGCAGAATGCCGCGGAACTCGCCGCGGGTTGTTTTGAGTTGCACTTCCCCCCAGACACGGGCTTTCCACTCCTGCAGAACCGCCAGCGCCCGCCCTTTATAGCCTTTAAACAGATCAGCCATGGTTCACCTCTTTCTCGACCAGCGACCGCAACTCTTCCATGCAAACATTACCATAGGCGCGTTTGCGAAGGTTCGCCATCACCCAGCGAACTTCGGCTCCGGGGTCGGATGAGGTTCGTATCTCCTTGAATTTCTGCTTAAGGAGCGGGATATACCCTTTGAGCTGCGCCATCGTCTGCGGTTTGAAATCGAGCGTTACGAGGATCGATTCGAAATCCATGTTCGGATGTTCATACATCACCGCGACCATCGGCTTCAGTATCTCGTCATACAGTTTGCGCTGTTTGCCGAAGACAAACAGGTCGTACACTTTGTCGTAGGTGAAGCCGTCCTGCGAAACAACCTTTCCCTCGACATTTTTCAGTTTGTGCGCCAGTACCGACGCCACAAAAACCGGATCCTGACCCGGATCGGTGACGATCTTCTCGACCAAACCGACCAGATTCCGTTTTAACAGATAGTTCCAGGTATCAACTGGTACTTTCCAGTCGAGCAATTGCTGCATGCGGGCGTGGACATCGATAGGCATCCGTGTCCGAATATTCTCGATAAAGTCATCATCGACTGAGATCGGCGCGGAGTCGGTGTCGGGGTACATTCTGTCCGGACCGGGAAGCACACGTTCGAACAGCGTAGTACCATCCGGCAACCCCTTGCGGGTTTCGTTCGGTACGCCTTCCATCGCAAGGCGGCAGCGTTCCTGTATGGTGTCGATCGCGGTGACGACATCTTCCGATGGTCCCCAGACGATTATCTGCGCGTCGCCATCTTCGGCGCGCACCAACTGACGGATCGTTTCCCAGTCTTTCTGGCGGATCACCGGTTTGTGATCCTCGGTGTGCGCCATATTCGGCTTCTCAAGTCCGGCGATCACTTTGAGTCGGTCAGAGAGTTCGTTCGCGAAACTCTTCCCCGGTTGCGTAAAGTGCGAGAGGATCCCCACGAATTTCGGAAGGTTTACCACCGCTATCCTGCTGCGGATCATCCGCGCCTGACGGAGCGGGAAGAAATCAGTGTTAAGCAGGTCGGAGTCGATATCTTTGGAGGTCACACTCCATTTCGCTTTATCCTCGATCCGCTCTTTGAGGATATCGCGAATCCGAAGCAGCGACGATTGGCGGAATGCCTCGACATGCACCAGTCGCGGTATCCATTTGATATGCGCGACCCCTTTGATCTCGACACGGGTGCCGCCGCGGACGGAGACATTGACATCCTCGCGCGCCGCTCCCATACCGGTGCGCACTTTACCGGAGGCCCGCGCCACAAATCTGAGATACTGTGCCGCCTCGGCGACTTCGTCAGGAGTCAGCATGTCGGGGTAGGTGACTGTCTCGATAAGCGGCATCCCCAGCCGGTCGGTCATGTAAATTCGCTGGTGGCCGATATCCGAAACCTCGCGGCAGGAGTCTTCTTCGATAGAGAGTTGGATCAGGCGCACGGTCTTTTCGCGAAGTGGAATCGAACCCTCGATCGCGACAATCCCGGTCCGCTGGAATCCGGTCGGGATAGAACCATCGAGATACTGTTTGCGCGTGATATGCAGTTCGCCGACGATATTCATGCCGAGCATCAACGCGATCTGCGTCGCATTTTCGAGCGCTTCGCGATCAGCCAGGAACGGCGGCGTGTCGTCGACTTCGTATGTACAGGCCGTTTCGTATTTGATACGGTACGTGATCTCTTTTTTGGTCTTGAACTCCATCAACGCGGTGCCGTCGTACTCGCCAAGTTCTGACAGAGTCGGACGCATATGCCGGATAACTTCGGCATCATAATCTTTGGCGGTCTGGTATCGTCCGGCGGGACAGCGGCAGAACAGTTTGCTTTTGGTCAGCAACTGCTGATGGATCTCAAGTCCGGACTTGAATCCAAGCGAGGCGTAGGTTTCGCGGGTGGCATCTTTGCGCGGGATATATCCGACCGCCGCTTTGGTGCGTTCATAGTTGGCGGCGGGATCGAGAGGTTGTTTCATCTTTTCATATTCCAACGGTTAAGTCAATTCAGTCGGGTAAAGTAGGACAAATCGCTCTGACATTCAAGGGAATTGCGGGGCGGGGCGGTATGCGGCTAACTCTCTGGCATCCCACGGTTTGCTTTAAGTGCCAACAAAAAAGGCAGGGCGCTCGCCCTGCCTCTGTACATCTTCTATCCGTGACGCTTATAGTATCTCTTCCAGTATCCCCACCGCGTCTGTCACGAACCCAACACACCGCCTCTCTTTGAGTTGGTTCGCTTCGTGGAACGCTCTACCCTCTTCGGTGCTGATATCGCACCCGAGCAGTTCACGGCAGGTCAGCACGCTGTGCTTCTCCGTAAACCGCGCCAGAAACTGGCGCCCCTTCTCCTGGCAGAGCTGTTTGGCGGCGTCATCCTCGGGCTCGCACTTTCCGTACTTGAGGCCGATCACCATCAAGCCGCCGGTCACGGCGCCGCAGGTTCCTGCGGTGCCGACCATCCCGCCGCCGAATGCACCCGCGACTTTGAGCGCCATCTTCCGCTCGAGTCCGAACTGCTCGGCAAATGTCGAGCAGACCGATTGCGCGCAGTTGAAGCCGCCATTGAAAGCAGCGGTGGCCAACTCTCTCCGAACTGCCATCAGTGGCCCGAAAATTCCGGTTTCCGCTTCTCCTGGAACGCTTCGACACCCTCGTTTTTGTCGCCGGTGCCGCACATCGCGCCGAAATTCGCCTTCTCCAGATCGCACCCGGCGGTCAGGTTGACATCGAGTCCGCGGTTGATGCACTCTTTCGCCGACACCACCGCCAGCGGTCCCTTGGTGCAGATCAGTTCGGCCATCGTGATCGCGCGCTCCATCAGCATTTCGGGCGCGACAACCTCTTCGACCAGACCGATACGATACGCTTCCGCCGCGTTGATCGGCTCGCCGGTGAAGATCATCTGCATCGCTTTGCCACGACCGACCAGCCGTGCCAGGCGTTGTGTCCCGCCGTAGCCGGGGATCAGGCCGAGGCTGACTTCCGGCTGACCGAGCTTCGCTTTTTCCGAAGCGAGACGGATATCGCAGGACATCGCCAGTTCGAGTCCGCCGCCGAGCGCGAAGCCGTTGATCGCCGCGATAACCGGTTTCGGGAAATTCTGGATCGTCTTCATCAGATACTGGCCGCGCGCGGAGAGATCCGACCCGGAGCGAACATCGAGATCCGCCAGTTCCGGAATATCGGCACCCGCGACAAACGCTTTGTCACCGGCGCCGGTGATGACCACCGCCCCGACCGCGTCATCCGACCAGTGGTACGAAAAGAGTTGCTGGAGTTCACCGATCACTTCGCGGTTGAGCGCGTTGAGTGAGCGTTCGCGGCTGATCATAATGATCATCACTTTGCCGCGCATATTCACCATGAGATTTTTGTAGTCCGCCATTGCAGATCCTTTTCTATCTAGACAGATTGATTTTCATTTACCGCACCACGCGCACCAGCTTCAGCCCCATCGTATGGGTCGCGGCGCCGGTCAATTCAAATCCCGCTTTGAGATAACATCCCAAAGCGATCGGATTCTCGCTGTACAGATTGAGCACGACCTTCACTATCCCCTTCCGTTCCGCCGCCCGTTCATACAGAAGGTGGAGCATCTTCACGCCATACCCGCGAGTCCGACGGTACGGGTCGACCAGCAGATGGGCGATCTCCACCGCCCGTTCATTGGGCCGTGCCCAGAGTTCGCCATAGGCGACCGGATGGCGTTCGGCAGAGAGCAAAAAGGAGGAGACATCGGCCCGCTGCCAGGATTCAACCAGGTCATCCGGCGGAGGAAATTCCTTCCCGCGGCAGACAAAGAACAGAGTTTCTTCGGATTCGATCCACGAACGGACCAGCGGCGAATATTCTTCGGTATATGGAATCAGGTCGGCTTTGGCCGAGGTTTGCTCACTCACAATGGTATCCTTCCCTATAGGGCGCATGAATATAGCGAAATCGGGTGAACGGGGCAACAGAATGCGGTCGGGTCTCCATTTTTTGAGAGATTCCGGCAACCAAATCGGCCCAATTGACATTATGAGTACTACTATGTATATATTGCCCCACTTCGGGGCTATTTCATAAGGAGCAGATTAAGGACCATGATTGATTTCAGCTTCACCGACAACCAGTTAGCCGTCCGCGACATGGCTCGCGATGTTGCCGCGCGCGTTATACTCCCCTCTATCCAGGAATACGACCGCGCCCAGAAGCTCAACCCGGAACTTCTTCCGGCGATGCGCAAAGCCAACCTCCTCGGCTTCTGTATTCCTGAGCAGTACGGCGGCCTCGGGATGGATTACATCTCGCTCGGCCTCGCCTCCGAAGAGATGGAGTACGGCGACACCTCGGCCCGCGTTATTTTGTCGGTCCATATCGGTCTCTTTTCGCTCCCGCTTCTGACCTGGGGGAACGAAGCCCAGAAGCAGAAATATCTCACTCCCGCCGCCAAGGGTGACAAGATGGCGACCTTTGGCTTGACCGAACCGGCCGCCGGCTCCGATGTCGTCGGTATCCAGACCACCGCTGTCAAGCAGGGTGATCATTATGTACTGAATGGCGAGAAGATGTGGATCTCGCTTGCTGATGTCGCGGACTACTTCTTCGTTTTTGCCTGGACCGATCTGGAGAAAAAGCGAAATCGCGATCACTCCGGTATCTCATGCTTTATTGTCGAGCGTGCGTTCGCCGGTGTAACGACCGGTTCGATTCACGGCAAACTCGGTGTCCGCGCCGGGAATACCGGATGGCTGGCGTTCCAGGATGTCAAAGTTCCTGCTGAAAATCTTGTCCACAAAGAAGGCGCCGGATTTAAGATCGCCATGTTCTGCCTTGACCAGGGGCGCTACACTGTCGCCGCCGGGTCGTGCGGATTGATCCGCGCCTGTCGCGATGCTTCCATCAAGTACTCGCACGAGCGAAAGACCTTCACGCAGGAGATCGCGACACATCAGTTGGTGAAGCAGATGATCGCCAATATGGAAGCCGGCTACGAATACAGCACTTATCTCTGGATGAAAGCCGGCTGGCTGAAGAACCAGGGATTGCGCTCCACCAAAGCGACATCAATGGCGAAGTGGATCGCCTGCCGCGAAGCCGAGGCATCGGCCGCCAACGCCGTGCAGGTTTTCGGCGCGTACGGATTTTCCGATGAGTACCCGGTGGAGCGGTTCTATCGCAACTCGAAAGGCGCCTCTATTTACGAAGGGACGCGCGAGATCCACACGCTGATGCAAGCCGACTACGTGCTGGGACTTCGTCAGGATTCTCCGCTCGAGCGCGACCTGCCGGTTGTTGAGCAGTAGACTCGACACATATTCAAATCGACCTTCACGAACCCGCCCATCCGGCGGGTTCTTTTATGCGTATTATCATTGACACCGGTATCCGGGTTTAGCATATCTTCTCTGGGGCTCGACCTAACTGGTTCATAAGGAGGCAGTATGCAGGCTTTCCAACGCATGTTGCGAATGGTCGGGAATCGCGTGCCGCGCTTTCTGTCGCTGGTGCTCCTGATGGCTCTTCCCTTCGGGTACTACCCCGACTATCCGGATTCATCGCAGTTCGAGATCGGTTTTGGCGGCGGGTATGGACAAGTTGCGTCGATCGCGCGTGACTGCTCGGGTGGGATCACCCAGAAGGCAGAGAACACTTTTACCGATTTCAGTGTCGCTGGATTCGGCCGAACCCGGTTGAGTGAGCGCACGGATGCTGTGTATGGCGGACAACTCGGCTACTTTCGCGCGACCGCCCGATTTGCGGATATCTATGCACCCTACTTCTCCGGGCATGTTGAGAGATGGTATTTCGGGCCCCGGATGGCTATTGAAGGCAAGTACCTTGGCATTGGACTTGGGTTCGTCGTCAATCACGTTCCTTACAATTTTGAGTACGACTCGGATTGGGACGGGAAGCGCATAGGACCATCCTTCCATCTTCGTTTCGGAAGTCTCAGAGGGATCTACCTGATGGGAAGCCTGGATGAAAACAGTCCGCTGATCGCGGGAGGCGGACATTTGGACGTAGGGATCGGATTTCCAGTCGGCGGAAGTGTACGGGCATTCAGCGGCGTTTCGGCCCTGCCATATGACCAACTTGGGTATCTTCAACAGATCGACATAAGTCTCAGCAGGAAGATGGCGCTGAATCTGGCACTTCGAGCGGGCGAGGCCGGAGATATCTTTGAGGGTGCCGCGGCCGCGACCCTTGTTTTTCGATTGGGATCCCTGAAATGGAAAGAGAGTGAGAGTTCGCAGGGGTTCTAGAACGTCAATCCCGCGCCGAAATACCACCTGTCGTTATCTTCGTCCGCGGTTCCATAGCCGAATTCGACCGGACCAATGGGCGAATCCAACGCCAGGGACATGCCGAATCCATGACGTAGATTGCGCAGTTTGATCTGGTCAGCCGAGGTATAAACCTCGCCGACATCGTAGCGGACCGACAGATAGAGCCACAATGGCAATTTGAAACGCAACTCATTATTCAACAACAGCAATTTATCACCGGACAGTTGGTGAGTGCGGAAACCCGCGAACGAGTGCAACCCACCCGCATAGAATTGTTCCGATGGCGGAAGCCCTGACCGTGATAAACCGATAGACAGTCTCGGATGATAGTTGAGTCGTTCGCCAAATTGGAAATAGGACTCGATCGACGAAAAGAACCGGGTGAACTCGACATCGCCGCCCAAATACTCTCCGGCCATTTGCAGTTCAAGATGGTGCTTCTTGCCGCTGGAAGGGAATGGCCACCGATCGAAATTCTCTACCAAAGATTCCAGAGTCAGCGAGCGAAGCCCGTATTTCTCTTTTGCTTTGGTCTTAAGATCCTGCACTTCGATCTCTTCGACCACGAACCCGCCGGTGACCGTCCCAAGCCGTGAAATGTGCTGGCCCAATTTGAACCATCCACCGGTTCTATACTCTCCGCATTCGCCTACCTCACGCTCTTCGAGATCGAAAGTCGCGCGGTCGATCCGATCATGGTAAAAGCGCACCTGACTGGTGAGATAGGTGCGGAAAATGCGATTTGCTTTCAGTTCGCCGTAGTAAAGTTGTCGCTCGCGACCATATTGCGCGTGCAGCAGGTATTCCATGCCGATCCCCGCGACATTGTCATCGAGCAGTTCAATGAACTCTTCGGACTGGTACTCATCATCCCAATGCCACCCCAGGCGCACCTGCTGGTATTTCTTTTCGGTGACGGAAATACTGACGACCGCGCCGCTATCCTCGGCCAGCGGGACTATCGAGACCCGGTCGAACAGGTCGGTGCTGTAGATCTGGGTCAGGCCGCGCGAGGCCGCCCTGGTGGAGTACGGTTGTCCGACTTCAAGCGGGAAATAGGCGCGGATCATCCAATCCCGTGAGCGCTCATTCTGGTTGACATCGATCCGTCGCACTACCGCTTCATCCACAACGATGCGCACGACGGAGTGTTCGAAATCCACTTCAGCATCGGCTATCCCCGCAAGGTCATATCCGCTCGTCAGGTACTTCCATTCGATCCTCTCCAGACCTTCGCGAAGCGCGGCTGCGCTAATGCGGTCACCCGGCAGATTTATTTCGCGGAGCAGAGCGGAATCGTCGAACAGCGTATTCCCCTCTATGGTAATGGCCGTTACACTGCTGATGAGTTCGCGATGCGGGATGAGGGTGAGGCGATACTCCTGAACTGCCGCGTTTTCGAATCCATCGGCCACGAGCGCTGGCTCGCTGATGCCGGTCAATTCGAACAACGAGTAGGTCTTGGCGAGCCATTTCAGGCGATCCACCATTTCCGCGCGAGAGAATGATTGCCCTACCAGCGCCGCGCGACAATCAGCTATCAATTGACTGTCCTCTGACTGAACTTCGACCACCGCGATCCTATAGTACTGCGTGGACTGTTTGAGTTTCACCAGCGCGATAATACTGTCCGCGGCACTCTTCCCCGCCGCATACCCGATGGCGATGATGCTGTCTTTGCGGAGAAAATCGGCCGACGTGTATTCCTCGAGCGGCGGCGTGATGACGATATCGGCCAGTTCAAGCTGTGCGTTGAGTTGATCCGCCGTCATGATGGTCGTCACCTGGTTGGCGATATCAACAGGATTCTGCAAGCTTGCTTTGTCCACCAGCGGACTGGTCGTATTGACCGCCACCACCACGGGTACGGTATCACACATCTGCATCACCAGCTCGACCGGCACGGGCGCCACCATGCCGCCATCCATCAGGATCATGCTGTCTTTTTCGAGACCGGTGAAAGCGAGCGGAAAAGCCATAGTCGCGCGCATCGCGTCGGCCAGTGACCCGGACGACATAATTTCCATCCGGCCATGCACGATATCAGTAGTGATAGTTTTGAACGGGATCGGCAGTTTGGTGAAGTCACCATTGGCCCTGTAGATCGCCTTGCCGGTCAGATTGGAGAGCAGCGAGGTCAACCGCTGACCGGCGGTCAGCCCTTGTGGAATGTGCGGACGCCACCCGTCGAAGCGTAGGGAGATCAGGTGACGGTCCCGTTCCTGGCGCTGAGACAGGAACATGCTGGAGCGTAACGGAGCATTGGCGAAGAAGGTGTTGAAGTCGAGTGTCCGGACGATCTCCTGCAATTGATCCGGGGAATGTCCGCACGCATAGAGGCCACCGACGATCCCGCCGATCGAGGTACCGGCTACCGCCGCGACGGTGATACCCCGTTCTTCCATCGCGCGCAGTACGCCTATTGATGAGAGACCACGCGCGCCGCCGCCAGAGAGGGCCAACAGGATCGGGTACTTGACCTCTGAGTCGGTCGGGTCCAGACCGCGCAGACCGCCGACACGGACGGTGTCGGGCGAGGCGTATGCCACGGAGATCGCCAGGAGGATATAAGCAATTGCCAGACGGGCAGTTTTCACTTGCCAAGCATAACAGGTTTTAGGTTGTTTCCCTTCACAACACACAGGATACCGCAGTGTCACTTACCAAGAACGAACTGAAAGATATACAATCACTGCTGGCCAAAAAAGGAAGAAACCTCAAAAAAACTTTCCTGGCCGAAGGCGTGCGCCTACTGGAGGAGGCGGTACGGTATCATGTCCGACCAACCTGCGTCTGCTATGCCGAGGCCGCTATCTCAGACCGCGGACGCCAGCTCGTGGAGCAGTTCGCCAAAAGCGGGGTCAGGGTCGAGTCGGTCCACCTCCGCGAGCTTGAGTCGATTGCCGCGACCGAGACCAGCCAGGGGATATTGGCGACCTTCGCGGTTCCCACTACCGGCTTGACCGAACTTTATCAGCCAGCCTTTCGTAGAGTAGTACTGTGCGAGAATATCAGTGATCCCGGCAATCTGGGAACGCTGCTTCGCTCCGCCAAGGCGTTTCGCTTTGACATGGTACTGCTGGCGGGACGTTCGGCTGATCCATTTTCGCCGAAAGTGGTGAGAGCATCGGTTGGCGCGATCTTCGGACTGCCAATTGCCGTGGCCGGCGTGGATGAGATAGTGTCGTTCGCCACCAGGCAGAAGGCCCAACTGCTGGCCGCCGATATTCATGGCACAACCGAAGTCGTCAAGGCGAGTATTCGGCGGGAAAAAATGACGATTCTGGCGATCGGCTCGGAGGCCGATGGACTGTCGGATGAGCTTCTACAACGAGCCGACACGAAGATCCGCATCCGGCACTCTGACGCGGTCGAATCATTAAATGCCGCCGTGGCCGGCTCCATTCTGATGCATGAGTTGTACAACCTGTATGAATAGAGTGACGATAATGAAACAGTATTTGATATCGCTGCTTGCCCTCCTGGCGTTTTCGTCCGTCGCCACCGCCCAGGAGGTTTTTCTGCGCGAGCATGGTCTTTTCTCGACCAAGGAGATCACGTCAACCACCCAATTGGGAAAGCTGAACAGACTGGTGATACGTTCGGCCGTCAATTTGAGCGGCAAGATAACGATCAACTCCACGACCGGCCGGCAGATAAAGCTGACGTTTACCAAACAAGCGCGGACCCAGACCAGCGGTGACGCAACCAATTTTATCGACCTCATTTCGGTCACCATGACGACCGTGGCTGATGAAACAAGGTTGGAGATGCGCGCCCCCAATCCGGCGCCGTGGGATCCTGAGACCGAGGCGGGCATAGTTGAGGCGACCCTCTCTGTTCCGCCGGAATGCTCCGTAGAGATAGAGGCTCACCAGTTTGATGTCAACGCGATCGGCCCGATACGTGGGCTGGTCGTTACATCGTCTCTGGGTGGAGTGAATGCCACGACCATTACGGAACTGACCGATATCACCACGGCTAATCGCCGGGTTGAGGTCACCAATCTGAGCGGCGATATCGCGGTGGCGACCAGTAATTCCTCGATCATCGCGAGAGATATCAACAGCACCAAAGGTCAGGCCCGCTTCCGCAACGATGGCGGCGAGATAAAGATCCAACGATTCCATGGCGGGATCAATTTGAAGAACAGTTTTGGCCGTACCGACATCTCCGAGTTCGAACCGCAGGGGAACAGCAACTACATTCGGAGCAGTTCCGGCCCGATAATCCTTGAGATCAAGTCCCTCAACGACGCTCAGGTAGTGATAAGCAATCAATATGAAGATATCGAAGTGACTATCCCGGATACTCTCTCGGCCTACATGTCGCTCAAGGTCGACGAGGATGGCACGATCGAGGCGACGCATTTCCAGTTCAAGACTGACCTGGTCGAGCGCAATCGCCTCAACCTGCACACTGGTCAGGGGAAGGGTGAGATCAGCGGGACGGTTCGCGGCAAAGGGAATATCTTCATTCGCGGCACCAAAGGAGAATGATCATGCGCTTGATGCGCTTCGTACTGGTCGTAGTGGCACTCGGCACGATATCCGCGACGGCGCAACCGCTCGAGCGTATTCCGCTCCCCGGCGAAGTATTTTACTTCCAGCCCGTCTCCACCGTGTTTGGTGCCGAGGCGACGTGGGTAAATCCCGCCGCGCTGGGACGATTCAATACCGCCACCACTCAATTCATGGCGAACTATTACGATGGTAATTTCGCCAAGGACTGGGGGTACGCGGTTACGTTTCAGCAAGCGGCGATCGCCTGGCGCAAGATCGACAACCCTACCGGCGGCGATATCAAGGAGTGGATATTCGCGGGAGGACTCCCGGTCGGTCAATCATCGGCGGTTGGATTCTCCTATCGCTATTTCAGCGATGGTCCCGCGCTGTATGACAACCGCCACTTCTGGAATGCCGGTGTGGTGACGCAGGGCGTCGGGCCCTATGCGTTTGGCGCGCTTTTCTCCAATCTGAATCGCAGTAAGGTTGACGGTGACCGGACCGAGATAGAAATGCAGTTGTCCGCTGCGTATCGTCCGTTCGGCGACAAACTGACGCTTTCTGCGGACGCGTTGCTGTCGACGAAAACCCGCTTCAGCAATGCTGATTGGATCTATCACGCGGAGTATACTCCGATTCAAGGCCTGTTCGTCAACGGTTCCTACGATTCGGACAAGAATTTCGAATTAGGGTTTCGCGTCAATTTCGATAAGACATTCCTTGGCAGCCGGTCTGGGTATGACCGCGACAGCAAACATCGAGGCAGTACGGCGTTCGTCGGCTTCTCCGAGCAGCGGCAAGCCTCGATCTTACCGGCGAAGTCACGGCGCCTGACAGCGTCATTGGGTGGTACCCTGCCGGAGAATCCTCCCCGGCCGGTCTTCGGAAAAAAGCGACTCTCGTTCACGGAGATCCTGACCAGCATCTATCGCGCGGCGGATGACCCTTCGGTCAAGGAGATGGTCGTGACATTGCACGAGGGGGCGCCGGGATTTGCGCGCGCGCAGGAACTTCGCGGCGCGTTCGACTACTTCCGCGGACGCGGGAAGCGACTGATCTGCCACTTGATGGCGCCAACGAATCTCACCTACTATATCGCCACGTCGGCCGATTCCATTTTCATTCCGCCGGTCAGCCAACTGAATCTGGTGGGACTCCGCGCGGAGTTGACCTTCTACGCCGGGACCTTTGAGAAGCTTGGCGTGAAGATGGAGATGATCCGAATAGGAGACTACAAGACGGCCGTCGAGCCGTACACCCGGACGGCGTCATCGGAGGAGAACAAGGCGCAGGTAAATCGCCTGCTCGACGAGCTGTACGACCAGTTTGTGACGGATATCGGCACATCGCGCGGCCTGACCACGGATTCCGTGAAACGGATCATCGACAACGGACCATTCACATCGGCCGATGCGTTTCGCTATGGCTTGGTGGACGGCCTCTGTTATCGCGATGACCTGGATAGTTGCATCGGCCGATCGAAGGCGATATCGCTCGGACAATACGTCTCGGATACGCTCATCAATTACAGTTGGGACCGTCTGCCTATATTGGCGATAGTAGTCGCGCAGGGAGATATCACGTCGGATCGAGGGGATGTCAATCCGTTGGGGAATCCCGGAGGAGTGACGCCCTCTCCATTTCGCAGAGCATTCGCCGCGACGAAGTCTGACCGTGATGTCGCGGGGATAGTCTTCCGGATCGATTCACCGGGCGGCTCCGCCCTCGCCTCGGATCACATCTATCATCTCTCGCAAAAAGCGGCATCCAAAAAGCCGATGATCGTTTCGATGGCAGATGTCGCGGCGTCCGGTGGCTATTATCTGGCCATGCCGGGGAAGCGGCTTTTTGCGCTTCCAGGGACGGTCACGGGTTCGATCGGGATATTCGGCGGAAAGGCGGATCTGAGTAACTTGTACGAGAAGATCTCGCTCGGCAAAGAGCTGTATGTACGCGGAAAGAATGCCGGTATGTTGAGCATGATCGCGCCGTTCTCCGATGAGGAGCGCGAAAAGTACTACTCCCAACTGAAGGCGTTTTACGACCATTTCTGCGGATTGGTCGCCGCGAATCGCCGACTGACCGTCGATTCGGTGGATAATCTCGGACGTGGTCGGGTGTGGACCGGACGGGAGGCATTGCGCAATGGTCTGGTGGATCAGCTTGGCGGACTCAAACAGTCACTCGATTATCTCGCGCAGACGCTTGAAGTATCTGAGTATCGTGTTCGTGTCTATCCGGAAAATCGCCCGCTGTTCGTACTGCCGGCGAGATCGATGTTTGGGATGGTCGCGTCGGTCTTTGGACTGGATAAGAACGAAGATCTCACGCGAGCTGGTCAGATGGTTGCAGCGGCAGATGGAGAGCTTTACGCTCGGATGCCGTATGACCTGTTGATCGAGTGAAGATCGATTGAACTGAAATAAGAAGGCCCTCGGCGCATGCCGAGGGCCTCTTTGTTTGAGCAAACGTTAGAACTTCTGCGCGTCGATGATCGCGTGGGTCTGCTGCCAGCCGAGTCGCTGGAAGACCTGCGCCATCGGCGTTCCCGGAGGGAGATTCGCCGGATCATCGAGATCCATATCATACCACCAGCTTCGGTTCGGCGGATCGTAATAGGTACCGCCCCAGCTACCGGTCGCCTGAGCCGCCGGCCAGAGGCAGACGGCGGAGCCGCGCCACGTCATGACCTTACCGGTCCAGGACTCAAGGAACCGCGGGAGGTTCTCAAACCCGCCACTGTAGACGGTCGACGTAGTCGCCTTGTTTCCGGTTAAGTACGAGCAGTTAACAGTCGTGGCGTTGGCAATGCGGTTTGACTTGGCCAGCGCGCCCTTGGAATCATCCCAGGCACTGGACAGGAAGGTCAACGCATCGGTCATGATCGCGGCCGGCTTCTTGTTCACGCTGTTGTAATTACCAACCGTATAGACGGGGTTGGCGCTGGCAATGGTCAACTCATCACCCAATTCCGACCCGTTTTTCAGGCGGAGCGCCGGGTATTCGCTCGATCCGGAGATATTGTCAGAGAAATAGATGATCCCATTGCTCGGACCATAACCGTTGTCATACAACTTATCGATATCAAGGTCGGTCACGTCGACGTTCTTCGCCTCACGGCCATCGTAGAACTTGTCGGCGGCATAGGTGATGATCCCCTTGGTGGTCATATCCGCGGTAACATCGACCCAAACATTGGACGAGTTCTTCTGATACGCGCGATTATCGATGAACTTCAGCGTGGCCTTGTGTTCATACGAGTTGGTATTGCCGGTTCCCGCAGGTTCGATGATCTTGTGCGGATCATCGGTTCCTTCAAGCGGCAATTCTATCGCCTTCTGGCCGTGGCTGGCGTCCTGTACGCGGCCGTTCCAGCGCGCGATTGACGAGTCATACCAGTGAGCGTCATGACCATCGAGCCACCCCGATCCTTCTTTCATGCTCACATAGGTACCGGCAGCGTTTTTCACCAAAACGTCACCGTTGTCGACGCTGCCCGGACCTTTACGGCCGTGATAGAGATGGCCCGCGGCCGTGGTGTAGGAGTCCATACGCAACGTATTGCCGGCCTGGATATAGAGATCCTGGTTGGAGTGCACGCGACCAAGCAGGTTCATTTCCGGGCCCGGAGCGATCTCAAGATCCTGGTCGTAAAAGACCGCGAACTGGAAGATCGGGACGAGCGCGGCTTTGAATTGCTGCTGCAACGCCACTTGTGAAGCGTTGTCGTCACTGGCACCGGTCGACTGGAGAACATAGGTCTGTACCAACGCATGAAGTCCGCTCAAAGTCCCTGTGGACAGCACTTCTGATCGAGCGGCGCCGTCAGGCGTAGTGGTGTATGCGACGGTGCATCCATTAATGGTCTCTTCACCCTCCGGCAAAGTCGTCGGTGGTTTGCCGCCGGAGACCTCATACTGGTGCTGTATCGAGGCCGCCGCCACATCCAACCCGGACTCCGCCGCGTAGAAGGCTTGCGTCTCATGCAACTGATTGCCGGCCACCAGGACTTCATCGTCCGAGGTCGACATCGCCGCGATACCGATCAGCGCCAGCATACCGACCATGATCAGCGCGATCAGGGTCGCCATACCTCGCTGTGACTGTAATCGTATCGTCAACATATATCCTCCAATCTAGACCAATTCTCTATTTCAACGAACCGCTGCTGCCTAGACGCCAAGATTACGCAGAGCGACAGAGGTCGAAATGGTTCGCGTACGGTACTGCTGTCCATCCGGTCGGTCTGGATCAGGACGACCCGAGCGTCCGGTCACTGAGATAAGGACTTCACGAACGTCTTCTACTGCGATCGGTGAATCCACTACAGAGCCATCCTCCAGCCGGTACCGGAACTGCAGGTCGGAGATGTCCTCCGCATACACCTGCGGCGCCTTGCCGGGGAGATGCACCATCAGGTTCGGATGATCCGGGTCGCTGGAGTCGATATAGAACTGCACGCGCACCAACGAGAGAACCATCGCGTCAATAGCGTACGACTTGGACAGCGTCATGCCCGTATGGAGCAGTTGATTCGTCCCGGTCTGTACCGAGCTTATCTCGACAAACTCACCGCCGCCGGAATCCGGTTCAAAAATGTAGACCCACTGTCCATCGTAAAAGCAGGAGACGTCGGTCGCGCATCGCAGTTCGGCGGTGGGCGATGACATGGTCTGGGACAGGTACGTGTCGCATCCTTCATCGTGATACACGATGGTGAGCGAATCAGGGTCGGTGTTGGACGGTTCGAGCGACTGCAATCCGAGCGGGATCGCATACCCGGCCATACGGATCTGTCGCGCCAGTTCATCCGTCGACGCCCGCACGTTCTGCTGGATATTGGTGATGTCGTCCTGCGTCATGTAGTTCTTATGCTGCGTCACATACGCCTTCAGCACCGCGCTGGTGACAATGCCGGTCAGCACAAAGGCGATCAGCACTTCCACCAGGGAGATACCTCGGATTGTCCATAGCCGATTCAAAGTCAATCGCATAACACGCACCTCTCGGCCGGAAGATCATGAAGTTCCGGCCGGACTTTCCTCGAACCCCGGCTACACACCCAAGTTGCGCAAGGCAACCGATGTGCTCTGCGTACGGGTTCGATACTGCTGTCCTTCCGGCTTGTCCGGATCCGGGATGGCGGAACGTCCGGTCACCGAGATCAGGATCTCGCGGACATCTTCCACCGCCACCGGCACATCAACAACGCTAGCGTCTTCGAGACGATAGCGGAATTGCAGGTCGGAAATATTCTCGGCGTACACCTGCGGGGTTTTGCCGGGAAGTCGTATCATCAGATTCGGATGGTCAGGATCTGAATTATCTACATAGAATTGAACGCGCATCAAGGAGAGGATCACCGCATCCTTGTTATAGCGCTTCGAAAGCGTCATGGTATTGTGCTGCAGGTGCCTTGAAGACGGCTGCACGTGAGTGATCTCAAAGAACTCTCCACCGCCGGAGTCCGGTTCAAAAATGAAGACCCACTGGCCATCGTAGAAACATGACACGTCGGTCGCGCACTTCAATTCAGAAGAAGGCTGCGGCATCGCGGCATCGAGATATGTGTCACAACCGTCGTCGTGATAGACGATCGTGATCGTATCCGGGTTGGTATTGGCGGCCTCAATTGACGGGAGACCGAGCGGAAGGGCATATCCAGCCATGCGGCACTGACGAGCGAGCTCATCGATCGACGCGCGTACATTCTGCTGAATGGTGGTAATGTCGTCCTGAATCATGTAATTTTTGTGTTGTGTCACATAGGTCTTCAGGACCGCCGCGGTGACGATTCCCGTCAACGCGAAGGCGATCAGCATTTCGACAAGCGAAATACCGCGCGTGGATCGAATTCTGGCGAGTGAGTTTTTCATGGATCCGTTCCCTATTCCGCTTCCGTCTTGATATATGCGGTCATCGTATTGGTCTTGTTTCGTTGGCGGACATCGGTCCAGGAGACATTGACATCCACGCGTCGCAGATGCGAGGCGATGGTGCTGACCGACCAAGTACGCGTTACTCCGGACGCCGTATCCGATCCACTGGCGGGATCCGGGTCGACACGCAACTGCTCCAGCTTTTCCTGAAGAAGTTGTGTCGCGATCGACGTCTTGTTCGACCAGTCGTTGCCATCGAGCGCGACCATCGCCATGTTCAACAGCAACAGCAGAGAGAGACTGAGCACCACCATCGCGATAAGTACTTCAAGGATGGTGATACCTCGATTGGATTTCAGATCTATACGCTTCATAGGCTTCTTCCTCTTTGGCCAGAGTGAATGTAAACCGCGTGCCGGGCAGGCGGGAGATTGGGTCAGTCCATGATACCCGACGCTAAGTGGTTATATACAGGACGCTTGCTCGGATGCCGCTGATCCCGATTGTGCGATTTTGGTGATTTCACCGGTCTCCGGCCCTTTTTCTCGCGGGTCGACCCGATGCCGCGACCCCCAACGTGTAGGATTATTCCCATACACTCCGGCACTAAGCTCTTCTCTCCCAGCCAGCGATGACTCAGTGAGGGCTATCGTCAAGGCAGAGATGGATATTGAGTTTCCTCTGCTCCGACTGTATTATCAGTCCGAATAACCTAGCGGTTTGCGGAGACAATATGGCTCAGACGTACGGCATGTTTCTCGGCGGGGAGTGGAAGAGATCCGACTCAACTATAACAGTCGAATATCCTTACGATAACTCAGTGGTTGGAGTGGTCGCCAAAGCAACGGCGGCCGATTTTACGAAGGCGATAGATTGTGCTCAGGCGGCGTTTGAAGAGACGAGGGAACTTCCGATCTATCGTCGCGAAGCTGTTTGCAGAAAGATAGCCGACCTTTTGGAACAGCGGGCCGAAGATTTCGCGCGGATAATGACTCTGGAACTGGGGAAAGCGATCAAGGAATCACGCGTTGAAGTAAACCGCGCGATCGCGCTGTTCAGAACCTCGGCGGAAGAAGCCAAGCGAATTGGCGGTGAGATCATCGACCTCGACTGGATCCCCGGCTCGGAAGGGCGATTCGGTCTCGCGAGACGTTTCCCGCGGGGCGTCATCGCGGGGATAACGCCGTTCAATTTTCCACTCAATCTGGTTGCCCATAAGATCGGTCCGGCGATAGCGTCAGGAAATACGATCGTGCTGAAACCAGCCTCGAAGACGCCGATCATCGCGCTGATGCTGGCCGAACTAATCGAGCAGGCTGATTATCCAAAGGGAGCGATCTCGATACTTCCTGGATCGGCTTCTGATGCTTCTCCCCTGCTTTCCGATGACCGCGTGAAATTGATCACGTTCACGGGGTCGGCTGAGATTGGCTGGTGGATAAAGGCGAACTCAGGACAGAAGCCGGTGGTGCTGGAACTGGGTGGGAACGCGGGAGTCATTGTGGCAGACGACGCGGATCTCGATTTCGCGACAACCCGGCTTCTCTTCGGCGCGTTTGGCGTAGCAGGACAGTCCTGTATTTCAGTTCAGCGGATCTTCGTTCAAGAGTCGGTGAAAGAGAAGTTCCTTGCGCTGTTTCTCAAGAAGATAGCGAAGTTGAAAGTTGGTGATCCGATGGATCCATCGACAGATATCGGGACACTCGTTGATGCACCAGCGGTCACTCGAACGCTCGAGTGGATAGAGCAGGCCGTCAAGGCGGGCGCGAAAGTTCTCTGCGGCGGCAAAGGGAGTCGACTGCAACTTGAGCCAACGGTGCTTTCGCATGTCACCCACGATATGGCGGTCTGCCGGAATGAATTGTTCGCACCGGTGGCGGTGGTCTCCACCTATAAGACTTTCGCTGAAGCAGTCGCGATGGTCAATGATTCCTCTTTTGGACTACAGGCCGGGGTTTTTACCAACCGTATGAATGACATTATATACGGTTTCAAACGGATCGAGACCGGTGGCGTGGTTATTAATGATGTCTCTACCTACCGAGTTGACCATATGCCGTACGGCGGCATGAAGAGTTCAGGGATGGGACGCGAAGGGGTCCGCTACGCAATAGAGGATATGACCGAGCCGAAATTCCTGGCGCTCAACCCGCGTTGACCTGGATATAATAGAGTCATTGTGTCTCTTTTTGCGCGGCCGACCTTGCTTGACGGATGGGCGGGCCGTATCTTGAGGGTAAGTCGAATCAACTCACAAAGGGATTAGAATACTATGCTCCTTGGCGCCCATGAATCGAATGCCGGCGGCGCGTTCAACGCCATCTATCGCGGGCAGAAAGCGACCTGCGATACTATTCAGATGTTCAACAAGGCCAATAGTCAGTGGCGCGCCAAACCGATCGAACAAGATGAACTGGATAAGTTCTTCAAGGCGATCGAGGAGACCAAGATCACCGTCTCCTGCTCCCATGCCAGTTACCTGATCAACCTGGCGTCGCCGGACAAGGATCTTAATGTCAAGTCATACGAATCGTTCAAACTCGAGATGGAGCGGTGCGCGATGCTTAAGATACCGAACCTGGTGGTTCATCCCGGCTCGCACGTCGGATCGGGTGAACAGGAAGGAATGGACCGGATCATCGCGAACCTAAATAAACTCTTCGCGGAATTGAAGAACAATACCGTCACGGTCTGTCTGGAAGCGACTGCCGGTCAGGGGTCGAATCTCGGCTATTCGTTTGAGCAACTCGCCTATATGATAGCCGGTGTGAAGGACAAGACGCATATCGGTGTCTGCGTGGACACCTGTCACATCTTCGCGGCGGGATATCCGATCTCCGATCCGGCCGACTACAAAGCGACGATGAAGAAGTTCGAGGAGGTGGTCGGCCTTGACCGCCTGCGCATTCTTCACTTGAATGACAGCAAGAAGGGACTCGGTGACAAAGTCGATCGTCACGAGCATATCGGGGAAGGGAAGATCGGGATAGAGGGGTTCAGGAATATCCTGAATGACAAAAAGCTGTCGAAGATCCCGATGATCATCGAGACCCCCAAGGAAGAGGATCTCGAGGAAGATATCAAAAATCTCGCGCTGTTGCGCAGTCTGATCAAGAAGTAGCAGACGCTCAGAACTGGTCGGAGCGAAGCATTACGAGCGTGCAGCCCAGCACGACCTCGATCCCCGCGGCTTCGAGTTTCGCGGCCAATCCATCGTTTTCCGCGCCCGGATTGAAGATCACTCGCCGCGGTTTCAGTTTCAATATCCTGTCCAGCTCTTTATCCGAGATCTCCGGCCCGACATACATGGTCAGCGTGTCGACCGGATCGGTGATCTCATCAAGCGATTTTTTGCATGTGTCGCCGTCGACCACATGTCCGGCCGGATGAACCGGGATCGGCTGGTGGCCGTATTCTTTGAGCATTTTGATGGCTTTGAATGAGTACCTATCTTCTTTCGGGGATGCTCCGAGCACAGCTACCCGGGCATGCGCTTTCGCTCTGGTCACGATTATCTCCTTCCGGCCTGCGGATGAATAGGCCCAAATCCAGACTTCGCCATTTCTCCGGCAAACATATCCATTATTGGTCTCAACAGCAAGCCTGTCGGGTGGTTCCCGCTCGGCGCAGTCGCCGTTTCTCCGCACTTGACTTGTGGCAACATCATGGTAATTTAGAGCCGTTGACCAGTCCGGAGGAGTGGCTGAGCGGTCGAAAGCGGCGGTCTTGAAAACCGTTGTACCCTAAAGGTACCGTGGGTTCGAATCCTACCTCCTCCGCATTTTTCTTCTGATTCATTCCGCGTCACTCTGGTATGATGGAGTTAGTCAACCTCTTATTATGCTCGTCACCACCTGCGGGCGCTCACCTCTTGACTTACCCGGCACCCGTTGTTTCCTTGCGGCAGTACAACAACTGTAACCAGGGCAAAACGTCATGCGCCACTCACTTTCTGTTACTCTCCTCTACCTCTGTCTGGCCAACGGTACTCTCCTGGTGACTGACCTCCCGGTGCTCGCCAGAGATCTCAGTGACACCATTCAGACGGACACGCTTCCCAAAGACACCGCCGTGGTGACCCTTAAGACCACCATTGAAGTGGTCGGTCAACGGATAACCCGAAACTCCGCCCCATTTCCTTTCGAGAAAGACCGTTTCAACCAGATACTTGCAGGCAACGGATTCCGTCTCACAACTCGAGGCGGAGGATTGACTCAGGACATTCAGTCCGACGCTTTCAAGCGTGACGACATAACAGTTGTTATAGACGGCGAGCGTTATCATAGTGCCTGCCCTAATCGGATGGATTCTCCTCTCGCGCGTAGCAATTCTCTTGAAATGGACGCGATCGAGTTGAACAAGACCTCGTCATCGGCGACCGGCGGACTGGGAGGATCGGTTTCCTATCGGCGACAGGCCGTGGAGCGGTCGACTCAATTGCGTGCGGGGATCTCGCATTCGCTGGGTTCGTCGGACCTCTCAGATTTCGGCTTTGCCGCGACCACCGATCAGATGCGTCTGTCCGGGCGATATGCGGTCGGCGAGACATTTGAAGATGGCGAAAGCAGAAGTTTTGCGGACCGCTACGGTTACCTTCGAGAGCCATCATACAAGCTGGCCGAGATCGCGTTCACCGGCGAACACCGTTCGATCTCGCCGCGAGCCGATTTCACTTACACCGAAAATGTGCCGTTCCCCTATCTCCAGATGGATGAGAGGCTGAATCGTGTCTTTTCCAGTTCCATCTCCATTCGTGGACACAAACTGTACGCCAATCATACGTCGCACCTGATGGACAATCGACTGCGACAATCAACCATGCTGATGTCCACCGATGCCACCAACCTGACGCTTGGCCTGGTCGGCCCTCATTATGAGCTCTTCTATCGGCGCTGGTACGCTGATAATATCATCGCGAGCCCATCCGTGACCATCCGCAATGACCTGATCCCGGATGTCCGCCAGCTGTCCGCCTCGCTTTATTACGATCGTTCGACAGCCGGCATCCTCTACTGGGTACGGGGCGGGCTCTCGCGATTTTCGATGCACGAGCAGGAGCGGGAGGCATTTTTTGAGCCGTTGTACGGTGATCTCGCCACAACCCGTACGTTCGTCAATCTCGGTCTCGGAGCCGCGCTGAGGCGGCAGATGTCTGATCAGCTATCGGGAGTTCTGACGCTTGATGTCGCGGCGGAGCCGCCATCGGCCCAGGCGCTTTATATAGCGGTACAGAGGATGATGACCAAGCCGTGGTGGTCGGGCAACCCTGGTCTCGACCAACCGGTTCGCGTCTCTTTGCGAGGCAAGGTCAGGTACCGGAAGATCGCTCTGGAACTCTCAGGTGGTCATGTCTGGAACTACGCCGACATGATCTCCCGCACAGTCGGCACCCGCGCGTATCAGACGTATGACAATTTCAACATGCAGTACGTTTCGGCGCACCTGAACGCACAGTGGAATTGGGTGGCCGTATCGACCGGTTACACCTATGCCGAGCGTACGGCTACTCATACGCCGCTGGCCGAGATCCCGCCGTTTTTCGTATCCTACACCTTGACCTCGCCCCTTGTGGGAAAATCACAGGTCTATTGGCGACAGACATACAACGATGCCCAGACCAGAGTCGACAGACTGCTGACCGAAATTCCAACCACTTCCTGGCACCGTGTCGATATCGGCGCCAGCTATCTCTTCGGTCAGGTTAAACTCAGCATGGAAGTGGAGAATCTGTTCGACAAGCTCTACTCGCAACATCTGTCTTATCTGCGCGATCCATTTGCCTCAGGCGTGCGCGTCTACGAACCCGGTCGCACTGTGCGACTCAACCTTTTTGTCCTCGCGACGAAATTGTGAGGCAAGAACGTTTTCTGCGATTCGCCTATGCGTTAACCCTTATATGTGCCACAAGATGATCCAACGCATATTGCTATTCCTTATTTTCGTTCTGCCGCAGTACGCGGTCGCCACGGAAGAGTCCGCGGATCCTCTTGGCGTCTTGTCATCGACCGACGATGGCCCCCACGTTTTCTGGCAGAATGATTCCACTGTTCAGGTGATCTACTTCTGCGACAGCGCCGTGTCGACGCGGCAATTCATGGCGCGCGATACCATCCGTTTCAACGGACTCTGCAAAGACACCGGAATCGTATACCAGATTCCAGTAGGTCGGCACAGCTCACCGCCTGACCAGATGGAACTTCGTTCCAGGGTGTTCGCGGTAAGCGATATACATGGGGAATACAGCAGTCTCATCGAGATACTGATCGCCGCGAAGGTGATCGACAGCGGACTGCGTTGGTCGTTCGGCGATGGTCATCTGGTCGTGGTTGGCGATGTTTTCGATCGCGGTCCGAATGTGACCGAGTGCCTCTGGCTGATATATCGATTGGAACAGGAAGCCTCGGCGGCGGGTGGGATGGTTCACTACCTTCTGGGGAATCATGAACTGATGGTGATGCGCGGCGATCTGCGCTATGTCAATGAACGGTTCACCGAAGGGATCGCGCGCCGCTCCCGTTTCAAGTATGATGAGCTGTTTGGACAGGAAACGGAACTCGGGCGGTGGCTTCGCTCAAAAAATACGATTCTTAGGCTCGGTAGCACACTGTTCGTGCATGGCGGCGTCCTACCGGAATTTCTGCAGACTGGTGAGAGAATCGGCAAGGTCAATGCCGATGTTCGCGCCGGGCTTGACCACTCCTCGCTTCAGCTCTATTTCGATGCTCCCACCAAACGGTTGTATGGCTCGTTCGGCCCGCTCTGGTATCGTGGGTACACTGAAGGGCTTGCGGGCTCCTACCCTGCCGCGCCGACCGCGACAATTGACTCGGTTATGAGTCTCTGTACTGTCGATCAGATCGTGATCGGTCACACGGAACACGATACGATCTCGGTCTTCCACGACGGGAAGGTGATCGCGATCGATATGGATGTCGACGCGCACGGCGGGTTCCAGGGATTACTGTGGGAGGCGGGAAGATTCTATCGCGTTTCACAATCAGGCGAGCGGCAGGCCGTTCATATGCATACTGAGTGAGTTTTCATTCTGCCAGGCCGGAGATGACCTACCCTAAATTCCAATTTTCCTCACCAAATCCAGGACCTCCATTCGTTTTTTTTGCGCGTCACAAAATTGCGCTATCAGCCAGTCAGACAGTGGGTTGTTGATGCGTCGCAACTCCGAATACGGCGACATGAAATATGTAGCGAACAAATCGCGAATCCAGATTGTACAACATTCTACGAGGCCAGTCGCATGAATAATACCTGCCGACGACAATCTGCGTGGGCAGACTTCGAGCAACCCACGACTCGAAAGGAAAAAACAATGCGTCAAAGAGTCGCTGTGGCATTACTTCGTTTCTAGGTACTTGGCCCGGGCATCGGGCAATCACCGGAAGGTTCTTCATGCACCAAGAATGATCGCAAGAACTGCGATCAATTTCCGGGCAATTATCGATCGGCGGGAGGTCTACGGCGGCCTGCGATCGAGAGAGAGGAGCGTACCATGTATGATCTGACCGTATCGAGAATGCCTGTGTGTTCGAAATCTCGCAGAAACTGCGTTCGCTGATTCAATCGGCAATTCAAATCAGGCTCTCCCTCCTTTGGGCGAATCCGAATCGAGGAGGGGTCATGACTGGATCAATTCAGCGCTAAGCGGTTGAAAGACAATTGTCGTAGTTAGCGCTTCTCTTTCATTAGTCAGGAAACGTCCACAGACCCTGGCGTCCACCGGATGAATGAAATTGGTCATTCCCGAACTCTGCGGAGTCTATCGGGAGAATCTCCATGGTAATCAGCAAGTGAGGATATATGCGAAATCTGGATTTTCAGAAATTGGTACCGGTCGCGGCTATCGTTTTGTGCAGTGTGTTCATCGGAGCATCGACTCAAGCTGATTCGCTGACAACACCAGTTCGAATCGCGATATCTACGGCAAACAGTGGTCCTACTCTGGGCATCCCGCGCTGGAAAGGTTACCAGTCGGAGGTGGACCCCGATCGTTTTTATGCGTGTTACGGCAACGGCAGCAACTCACTGGGGAACATTGCGTACACCAGCGATGGTGGCACGACCTGGGGTACTAACGTCATGAGGATCGATCCATTGGGATATCTGGATATGCATACCTCCGTGTACGGTCGCAACGGAAACATGTATATCACCTGGCCGGGGCGGTCTGTAGTTCAGTTCCGCGAATTTGGCGCCCCCATTCAGAGCGAAGCAGACGGCGGAGAGATAGCGACGATCGCCAATACGACCGACGCCTACCGGTCAAATATCATGGTGCAGAACACCGGACGTATCTGGTTATTCACACGCCTCGGCGGCAGTCCAGCCGAGAATGTCCGCTACAATTATTCGGACAATCACGGATCAAGTTGGACCCGGGGCACCGCCTTCGCGACGAACCACGATGATGTTCGGATCGGATCCATGCCGTATGTCGGCGGGAATCCCGCGTTGGTGGTTCTCTACCTGAATGACAGCCGGGGATTTCAGTATTATCTCTGGAACGGAACGTCCTTTGTCGCGCGGCCCGACCACGCGATTTTTCCGCGGAATATGGGATACGTCCGGTCATTTACCCACAATGTCATCAATGACACAACCATGCACCTGATATTCGGGCTCGACAATCAGCTCCACCATGTCTGGAAGAATTATGCCAACGGCACAGGGGAATGGAATCATCAGATAATCGACAACTCCACTACAACCTCGGATCATGAATGGTATCCCATCTCGACTGTCCGTGGCGGAGAGCTCTTTGTTTTCTATATAAAGAAGACATCGAGTTCGGATGCCAGCGGCATGGTTTATTACAAGAAATGGAGTCAGGCATCACGGACCTGGACGGCTCCGGTCCTGGTCTCCACAACTACCGCCAACCAATCTAACCGAGACCCCAATACGACTTTCCATGTCCCGGCCAACTCGCCCTATATTCCGGTTTATTGGCGAACTGGCACAGGACCGTTCAATATTTACTTTTCCAAGATCGTAGTTGGTTCGAGCTCGCCTACTCAATACACCCTGACCATGTCCAGCGCTCCGACAGCGGGCGGAACTACCGTGCCCGCCACGGGGAGCAGACAATACACTTCTGGTACGGTGGTGAATATTTCAGCCGCGCCAACCTCGGGCTACACTTTCGGCTCCTGGACGGGCGGCGTGACGAATCCTACTGCATCATCGACTACGGTTCTGATGAACAGCAACAAGAGTGTGGTCGCCAATTTCACCGCGAGCCCCGTTCCGGTCATCTCCTGTCCTTCCGGGACAGTCAACTTGACATCATGTTTCCCCGCGATACTGCAGATCTCTCTGCCGATCTCCGGACAGACGCAGGTATCTTCACCCGGCGCGACCTGGTCATCGAACCAGCTCTCGTTCGCTGCGGACACTTCCGGCCTCTACCGATTTACAGTGACGGCGACGAATGCCAACGGTTCGACCAGTTGTCAGGTGGCGATTCAAGTGACTATTGGCGTGGCCGTCGATCTTTACCTGGCGGATAACGACCTCAACGTATCCGATCCAGATGCTGTCGTCGGTACAACCGTTACGCTATCCGCGGTAATCCATAGCGACGTTCGCTCACGTCCTGCCTCCAACGTCATCGTCCGATTTTACGATGGTGACCCTCTGTCGGGTGGAACCAGGATCGGGGTCGATCAAAATATCGCGTCAATTGTCGGAGGCGAGTCGAGAACGGTCAGCGTTCTATATCGTTTGGCCGCGCCCTTACCCAGAACGATCTTCGTGGTCATAGATCCGGATGCCGCTAGAGCTGAGTGCTCGGAGAACAATAATCGCGGCTCCCTGACAATTGACGGGACTCCCACCGTCGCATGGATCTACGGCGTAGTGACGGCTGAATCTGCCGGACTACCGGCTGTCGCCATCAATTTGCTGGAGGCCGAAGGCGATCTGTATCAATCAACATTTACCGATGGTCTCGGAGGCTATCATTTCGATTCGATCCCCAGCGGGGCGTATCTTGTTGAAGCCGAGATGCCGCTCGGCTACGGGCCAGTCTCCTCTGCTGTGATCCCGATCACTCTTTCGGAAGCCGGAATCGAGGTCAATTTTGAACTTGCCGACATCACCACCGGCTCGACCGCCGATTATTGGTGGTGGAAGCGCCAGATCGTCGCCTTGCATGACGGCGAATCGATCGAGAGCGGCATGACATCCACTGATATCAATCAGTTTGGAGAGAGCATTTTTGAACACTTCCATTCCAGACCCGATGAGTATGCCATTCGTATCGACGGCGCCACCGCCGCTCCCGAAGCACCCAGAGCGCTCAATCTTTCTGATATCGCTGGTCTCTGGATATATGACAACGACATAAGCATTGCCGACAAGACCAGGATGCAGCTGTTGGCCTGCTTGCTCAACGTGGCATCAGCGCGTCTGAGCCTGCGAAGTATTGTCACGGCCGACGGTGCGACGGCCAGTCAGGCGATCACCTACCTGGCAGGTCGATTCATGGACGGTGATTCGAACAATGTGACCATCTGGACGAATTTTTCATTCATTAACGCCAGAGCGATCATCGATTCGGGAGTGATCCCTCTGTCCACTGCGGATATCACGTACAAGCCAGAGACCGAAGAGGAAGGGATAACGTTACCCGGCGGTTATTCTCTGGCGCAGAACTATCCGAATCCATTTAATCCGACCACTACTATCGAATATTCGCTTCCTGCGAGCGCACCAGTCCGGATCCAGATATTCAATATTTCGGGTCAACTGGTGCGGACCCTGGTGGATGAGGAGCAGGCCGCCGGAAGTCACCGAGTCGTCTGGGATGGTCATGACGATCATGGTCGACTGGTCGGATCGGGAGTCTATCTCTCACGGCTGACAGCTGCCACATTTGCGCAAAGCAGGAAGATGACTTTGTTGAAATAGCCGCTCGGCGGACCATGAGAAATACCGGGCGGCAGACCCGGCCTGCTGCCTCGTATTCTCAATTTGGAAATGGGCGCGCGGTGTCGCATGCTCCGGTGCACCGGCAACAACCATCTTATGCGGCTGTCCGCTTGACAAGCATGGCCGACTCCGCTATTATAGACTCATTCAGTCCAATAATCTCCGGGCGAGTGCAGATGAGCAGGAGGGACCGAGAATGAGCAAAGCACATCCCAAAGTTGACAGCTTTATCAGCAGGTGCACGCAGTGGCAGGAGGAACTGTCCGCGCTTCGCGCTATACTTCGCGCCAGTCCGCTGACCGAAGAGCTGAAATGGTACCAGCCCTGCTATACGTTCAATGACAGCAATGTCGCGATCATCAGCGGCTTCAAAGAGTACTGTGTGCTCAGTTTTTTCAAAGGCGCGCTGCTAAAAGACCCCAAGAAGATCTTGAGCAAGCCCGGTGAGAATACGCGCGGGGCGCGGACGATTCGCTTCAGGTCGGTGGATGAGATATCCAAACTCGCGCCGACTCTTAAAGCGTATATCAAAGAAGCGATCGAGCTGGAGAAGGCCGGCAGCAAAGTGAATTACGGGGAGAATCGGGAGCCTTCGATGCCCGATGATGTGCGGAAAAAGCTAAACAGCTCCGCCGCGCTCAAGGCAGCATTTGATAAGCTGACACCGGGTCGTCGGCGCGAATATCTTCTGCATTTCACCTCGGCAAAGCAGGCGACCACACGCGAAGCGCGAATCGACAAGTACACGCCGCAGATCCTCAAAGGAAAAGGGTTGCGCGACGACTACAAGCGGTGAGCGCCGCGGTCGACCAGATACCACGTACGACTTGACATTCCGTCGCTGACGTGGTATCTTATGTCCACGTTACTATCCGGTCGTGCCATGCCGACTGTCTAACAGCTACGTCGGCTTCACCAGGCATGGAACGTCATACGCACTCTCCTATCGAACAGATCCTTTCACAGGGAGCAGTGTCATGTCGGCCAGCCATCATCTCTCGTTCTTCCGTTGGCAATTGTGTGCCATGGCGATGAGCGCTATCGGTCTTGGTTGCCTGTTCGGATGCGATTCACGCGATTCAGACAAACCGATCAATCCGCCGATCGAGACGAAGATAAGATCGGTCGTGACAGACCTCATGGTCCGTGAAGTGGGGCCGGATCATCTACTCATCACCTGGACAGCCCCGCCACCTCAGGAGGGGCCGGTACCACAAGAGCAGGTGCTTAGATGCGAAATTCGATTCTCCACGGACTCGCTCACATCTTACAACTGGTATAAGGGGTTGCTTTGCACAAACTCACCGCTGCTTGCCGACTCCGGCGTGAGCCAGTCATACACGATCACCGGCGTATTGGCAGGAGAGACTACCTTTGTTGCTATCAGCATCACCGATGGATACGGGATCTACGGACCAGTTTCGGCAAATGTGAAAGCGGTGATCCCCTCATTCCTGGCGGAGCCAGTCAGTTTTGACTTCGCGGGAACGGGCATCACTGCCACGGATATCGATCGGGATGGCGATTCCGATCTGGTAATTCGCAATTCGAATCTCTACGCCAGCAATCTGATGACGCTCACCAATGACGGCAAAGGGAATTTCACCGGACGGGAGGCGCTGACGATCCCCGGAACGCCGCAACTTGCGCATACCGCGGATTTCAACAACGACGGTCATCCGGATATCGCGATTCTCTGCCCCGGCCGCGTCTATACGCTGGCAAATAACGGCGCGGGATACTTCTCGGTCCTGGATTCACAGTCGCTCTATATTACCGCAGGTGGTATGCACGCGGGTGATGTCAATGGCGATGGATTTGACGATATCGTGGCCGGCTCTTATATGATCGGCGGAAAAGGGATGCCCAGTTACGGGCTACAGGCGGTCTACTTCTGCGGCGATTCCGGCAAGTTTGTCGGGATCGATACGGTGAGTGTGGATGCCTTCAACGCAGGCATCTGTCTCTTCGACGCGGATGGCGACAATGACCTGGATTTCGCGTCATCCCATAATTCCGTCTGGCTCTACTACAACGACGGAACCGGACTGAACTGGACACCGTATTCGGGAACGGGGCTGTCGTTTTATGCGGTAGGAGTTACAAGCGGCGATCTGAACAACGATGGCAGAGCGGATCTGGTTGGCGCCAATTATGGCCTGATCACCGCGATCAGAAATGAAGACGGAACGTATACTTCCACCTATTACTACACCGAGGCGGGCGGCTACGGATACGTGGGACTTGGTGATCTTAGCGGCGATGGTTTCCTCGACGTCGTGCAGGCGGACAGCACGGTGATTTTCCAGCTCAATGACCATTCAGGCGGCTTCCCCGGCGCGGCACGCTACCTGACCGGAGTCGGGCCGTACAGCATCTCACTGGCGGTCGCTGATTTTGACGGTGATGGTCATCCGGATGTCGCGGCGCTTCAGACGGCAGGTCGGCTGTACATTCTGCTCTCTTCGTTGTGAGGACGGGCCCCACGGAGACCAGCAAAATCACTGGTTGCGGGCATATGTCCCGAGACGGAGACAGAGTGAGGCGCCCACAAACGACTGACGCTTGTTCAGATTGCCGAACAGAGTCAGGCCGATACGCTTATAATAGAATTGACTCTGCAGGGCCAGTCCAATTGACGAGAATGTGACCACTCCAATTGGATAACCGGTTGAGTCAAGGATCGACCTATCGGTACGCCCCGTCACCTGACCGATCCCAGCTTCAAAGCTCAGGCTAACGTTGCCTTCCGACTGATGGCGTATACCGCCCAGAAGGGCCAGTTCTTTGGTCCGGTCTACAACCTTTGATCCGCCACCCGACAGACCAAAATCCAAATGCCAGTCGAGACATTCCACGTATCTTGCTGACACCTGCCACCTGTCCTTTTGATACGTCACATCGAACAAGAGCGCCAGTCGACCGCCGTCAATTTCGCCGGACCCGTAGGAGTAACCGGGCCCGAATCCGAAATAGACGTGCTGCGCGTCGACACTGCCGGCGCACATAGGGACTATTATCGCTGACATGAGAACTGATTGGAGCCATCGAGGGATCTGTTTCCACCGTTTCATATGGACACTCCCTTGTGTGAGACTACTATAAAATATCCAGCCGAAAGTCGATTTGACAAGCGAGAATAATTACCGGCGGCATCTCCCGAGCGTCGCCCACCCTGAACTTGTTTCAGCGTCGAAGGGCCCCCACACGCCTTATCACTGTCGCTGCATGCATCATCCCTGCCACCGCATGCGTCGCCCCAGCCCCCACACGCCTCACCCCTGCCGCCGCATGCGTCATCCCAGCCCCCATATGTGTCATCCCAGCCCCCATATGTGTCATCCCAGCGAAGGCTGGGATCCATCTTCCCCTCTTGACCGCCGCCCCGTAATGTTGTATACTATATCCATATAACACAGTACTAACCGCTCGGGGAGAGCTCATGCACAGGTTCGCTATTGTTATCTTTTTGATGGTGCTGTTCTGCGCCGTCGCGTCCTCATTTTCTGCCACAATCCACGTTCCCTCGCAACAGCCGACGATCCAGGCGGGGATCAACGCCGCGGTGAACGGCGACACGGTGCTGGTCGCGGCGGGGGTGTACTACGAGGGGCTCAGCTTTCAGGGAAAAGACATCCTAGTTAAAGGTAGTTACGGTCTCAATTGGACGGTAGTAAGACCGCTTGGGGCCAATAATTCAATTGCTACCTTCTCACAAGCTGAATCAAGAGCAGCTCGGTTAACAGGATTTACCTTCTCAGGGAACACAGGAAGCGCGGCCGCTGTAAGAGTCGACGGAGCCTCTCCAACGATTGACTCCTGCTACTTCTACAATTTGACATCAAGTTATGTCGGTGGGGTCTCAGTCCAGACAGGCGGGCCCCGTATCACCAGAAATATCTTTACGCAGAATACACTATGGGGAGTGATTTACGCCGAGCCGGGAGCTTCAAATGTTGCTATTATAAATAATACAATTGATGGTGTGGGAACTACGGCTCGAGGACTATATGTCTACGGGGACTATGATACAGCATATAATAACATCGTTGTGAATTGTACGCTGCTCGGATTTCACAACAATGGTAATGCCACTTCTCAAATAGGCTTCAACGATATTTGGAACAACAATTCTAATTATTGTTGCGGCGGCAGTGTGCCTGTAACCGATCTTTCGATCAATCCAAGTTTTACCGATGCACAATCCTTTGACTATAGCCTTACCACCTCTTCTCCTCTAATTGATGCTGGCAATCCAGATGGGCAATTCAATGACAATGATGGCACAAGAGGAGATGTTGGCGCTATTCCAAGGAGAGTTGCACCAATCACTATTCACGTCCCAGGGGATTTTTCAAACATCCAAGCTGCGGTTTCAGCATCGATTAACGGGGATACTGTTCTACTTGCTCCGGGCACGTATGTAGGGACTGGAAACAATAACATCTCTGTGGATGGAAAGCACATCTTAATTACAGGAACTGGCGATCCAGCATTGACGGTCGTAAACTGCTCGGGCGCGGCCTATCGAACAAATTCAGGGTTCACGTTCGCCAACATAGACTATACGACAGTTTTGGCGAATTTTACTATTCGTAATGCTTCGACAGCCGTCACATCCGACGAAAACATCCCCAATCTGTTGAACATGACCATTAACGATTGTACGGTTGGAGTATCTGCAGACTTTCCATTGCAGTCACCACTACTAGATGGCATCACTTTTAGCGGTAACAACCAGGCACTCTCGCTCTGGGAAGGCGAGGTACCGGTCATTGTTAGAAACAGCGTTTTTCGTGACAACCTTTGCGGAATATGGGCGCGGAGCGGACTAGTTGAATGTAACAACTCGGTTTTCTTGGACAATGCCCGGGGTCTGGAAACATACCATTATGGGAACCGAACACGGTGCCTACTAGATAGTTGTTTATTCGATTCAAACACTGTCGCCCTAAGCGGGTGCTTCACTCTTACAAATTCAGCCATTAGTAATTCGGTAACTGCAGTTAACTGCCCGTTCTTCAATGAATGCAGTTTGGACAATGTCGAGATTACAGGAACTACTGGAATCATTGTAAGCGGTGAAGGACTAACACTGCAACCAAAGATCCCCGACGGTCACGATGAGGCGGTTGGAGGTGGAGTCTATTGGGGAGCCATTAGCCTTGCTTCATGCAAGATATCAAATAATCCCGGTGCAATCATGTGGGTAACAGGAGCTGACGTCAACATGCAATCAGTCGGGATTGAGAACTGCATTATGGACAATAATGGTGGTGGAATTAGCGTCCGTGGCAGACCCACCTACCTGCGCATGATAAATTCGTCCTACACGCGAAATGGACTGCCCTTTGAGATTAGTTATGAGAATCCAGCATCGGGCAACACAATAAACATTACTATATCTGGTTGTACTTTTGCGGCAAATGACTCGGATGGATTATTCTTAGACATAAACGATGGAACAGGAGTCTTTGATTCATGCATCGCAATAGGAGGCAATCTAATATGTGGAAATCGTGGCGCTGGAATCAGAGTGGAAAATGCTCCACCGGATTCTGGATTTAATGGTGTTCCAACCTGCTGCAATACTTTTGGCAACTTGGGCGGCAACTATGTAGGAATCTCCGATCCTACTGGCAACAGTGGTAATCTTACGTTGGAGCCGTTTCTTTGTGATACGGCCAATGGTGATTTTCATATCGCCGCGGAGTCGCCCTGCGCGCCGGCTAATAACTCGTGCAATCAGCAGATCGGGGCATTTGGAGTAGCGTGTAGCGTTAAGCCGGGTGTGACTGCTGTCGGCATGGAAAACGAAGCGTTAACCAATGTCCTCTCCCCCACTCCCAAAATCCAGTGGGCGGTGAGTCAGCCGGTGCCGAGTCCGCAGGACTCCTTCATCATCGCTGTCGGGACTGATAATGATTGGCAGTTTGCCGAGAAGTGGAATCCCGCGCCGTTTGCGTCATCGGATACGTTCGTAACATACGATGGTTCGGCGTTGCTCGATGGGCAGACCTATTACCTCAGGCTGCGCGTGCATAACACGCTCGCCTGGTCCGACTGGTATCAGACCTCCTTCCGTATGAACTCGGTGCCGACATCGCCGACACTTCGCGCGCCGACCAATCTCGCCGTCGTCGGGTCAACGCCAACCCTCTGGGTCACCAACGGTACCGATGCCGAATCCGACCCGCTCACCTATGAGTTCG
>CAZCZL010000016.1:0-60841 GCA_964503315.1 uncultured Ignavibacteriales bacterium
TGGCCGTCCTTTTGCTCGTCACGCTGCAAATTCTCTTCCCTCCTGAGATTATCGCCCGCGCCAGTCAGGAAGACGGCGCCGCGTTTCTGGGACGGATCGTCGGCGAGTACATTAGCGCCAATTTCCCCAAAGGCTCGCTCATCGCCCTCAATACTGCCGGCTCCACGCCCTATTATGCGCCGGAACATCGGTTCATTGATCTGCTGGGATTAAATGACCGCACCATCGCAAAGAGGAAAAATCCGCCTAAAGTCGCCCGATGGCAGGATGTCCCCGGTCATGAAAAAGGGGATGGAAAGTATGTCATGGAGCGCAAGCCCGACTACATCATCGCTGGCGGTGCGGCAGGCTATGCGATCACCATGGGCTGGTTCCTTACCGAATACGAACTCTCTCACGATCCTGAATTTGCGAGGCGGTACACGCCGCAAATGGTTCTCATACCTGTTCGCCAGTACGAAGGCTACCAATTCTACGAAGAGTCTGAATCCGGCGAAATGGGGTTTGCGTTCTACCGTCGCAACCAGCCGTGACGCTACTTCTTCACCGGCAGGACATGAATCGCCTTGACGATCAGTTCCACCTCATCTCCCGGCTTGAGCCCCAAATCCTCGACGGACTCGGTTGTCAACACCGAGGCCATCGTGTGCGGAGTAGCAACGTCGAATTTCACCAACGACATGATATCACCGGTCTTGACCGCGGTCACTTTGCCGACGATCCGGTTGCGTGCGCCGTATTTCATCTTCTGCTCCATTCTTGTGGTGGTTGTCTTGACTCCAAGATAGGTCGCGCCACATGCGCGGTCAATTGAGACTTGTCGAGGCATAGCGAGGCCGGTATATTCGCGCCATGCAAACCGCCCTCCATATCCTGTCGCTGGTCGCCGAGATGAAGCGCGACCTTATTGGCGGCAGGATCGTCAACACTGAGTTCTACAAAAAAGAACGGGCCGCCTATCTCTTCATCAAGAGTCACAGCGGTCTCTGGGCGGTGGCATCTATCTTCCATCCGGCCGGCTCAGGGTATTTTCTGGTCCCCGGTTCGAAAGTGAGAATAGAAACTCGTGAGAAACCATGGCCGATCTTCGACTTGTCCGGCGCGACAGTCACCGGCATCGAACAACCGTCTTTGGACCGCGTTTGCTACCTGAAAATCGAAAAGGGTGGCAAGCACCAGACTGTCGTCATCGAGGCGATCGGTCCCAATGGAAATCTCTGGTTGCTCGACTCCCACTCCGGCAAGCAGGCGACTTTGCGCAATCGCGACTTTACACATAGTGAACCATACAGTCTCTCTCCCATCGAAGGAAAATTAGATCCGATGACCGTCACGGTCGAGATGATACAAAGCTTGGTGGAGAAACGGGCAGATTCTACACCGGAGCTCCCATTTACACTCTTCATCGAAAAGTTCATCATCGGATTTAATCGGACGCTGGCGCGAGAACTGGCCGCCCGCGCCGGAGCCGCTGATCTTGATCTCGATGAGATAGAATCCAGCCACCTGGAGAAACTTGTCAGCTCGATTCAGGATATAGTCTCCCGGTTCGCCCAGCCGGAGTCCGGATACCTCTACGTAGTTGCAGGTATTCCGGAAGCCTACCCTATGAAGCTTGCCTCGATCGACGAACAGCCGGAGAAACTGAAGTCTCTCTCCATGGCGATCATGACCGGAGCCTCGCGCCGACAGGACAAGACCGAAGAACGGGATGAACGCAAATCCACGCTTGAGCTGGTTGCCCAGGCGATCAAAAAGCTGGAACGCCGCATTCACAAGCTGGAACTGGATATAACCGAAGCCCAGGACTTTGAGCGCTACAAGCGACTCGCCGAACTTCTGCAGATAAACTATGATAAACTGAAACGCGGCATGACCTCTATCACCATTGAAGATGTTATCGCCGACCATGCGCAAACAGTATCGATCCCGTTGGAGCAGGCGTTGTCACCGCAGGAGAATATCGAAGCGTATTTCCGCCGGTATCGTAAAGGACGCGAAGGTCTGGAACTCCTGCAACGTCGACTCGAGATCACGCGCGGTGAATTGGAAGAACTACGGGAGATCGATGCGGCTCTCGAACGGCAATTCGAGCAGTCGGTCGAGCGCTATAAGGCGGAACTCAATGCGCTTCGCCCCCGTGCCGCCGGTACCAGCGCCGCCCCTGCGCCGCGGCTTCCGTACAAGCCGTATCATCTCTCAACAGGGCTGACGATTTTTGTCGGTCGCGATGGCGCCGATAATGACCGTACCACTTTTGATTACGCGAAACCATACGAGCTCTGGTTCCACACCCAGCAGTGCCCCGGCTCGCATGTGGTGATCAAGTTCCCGAATAAATCGTTCGAACCATCCAGGGCCGAGATCGAAGAAACAGCCGCTATTGCCGCCTTCTTCAGCAAGGCGAAAAACGATACGCTCGTCCCGGTCATTTACACGGAGCGACGCTACGTGCGCAAGCCGGCGAAAGCAAAACCTGGTTTGGTAGTAGTGGAACGTGAGAAATCGGTGATGGTGGCGCCCCGGAAACCGTCAGAAACGCACCGCGCCGGTAAAGACTGAGTCTACGCCTTCGACTCCAACGCAGCAGATTCTTCATTCACAATCGATTCCGGTTCACGCCGCGACGATTTGGCGATCGTGATCAACGCCACCGCTCCGATGATGATAACCGACGCTACCCCCATCCGGGCGTCGAACACTTCCCCTCCAAGCGTGGTGCCGAGAATAACCGCGACAATAGGATTTATGTAAGCGTAGGTGGAAACCTTGGCCGGTGTTGAGTGCCTCAGCAGGAAGACATACGCGGCAAATGCCAGCGCGCCAAAGGCCGTCAGGTATCCAAGCGACAGCACCGATTTCAGGGAGACGGTCTCCCATGCCACTCGCTCACCTACCACTGGCCCGACGATCACCAGCACCACCCCGGCCACTAGCAGTTCGATCGCGGCGGCCGTCAGCATCGACTTCGGCATTTCGATGTGTTGAGACATGATCGATCCGGATGCCCAGCAGAATGACGCGATCATCAATGAGACCGCGCCGATAAAATACTGCTTGTCCGCGGTTCCCAGAAAGATCTTGTCTGGCCCGATCAGGATCGCCGTGCCGATGAACCCCACAACCAGGCCAATGATCGTCAGCAGATTCGGTTTGTTACCGCGTGGGCGCAGCCATTCGATCAGGACAAACATCGCCGGCGCTCCCGAGATGATTAGCGCGGTCAAGCCCGATGGCACAAACTGCTCCGCCCATCCGACCACGCCGGTCGCGCAACAGAGCATCAGGATCCCGACTATCGAAGCCGATCTGATCTGTTTCATCGTCGGTATCGGCTCGCCCACGATCCGCACCCAGGCAAAAAAGAACGCGCCTCCTATCAGGAAGCGCGTACCCATCATCAAGAATGGCGGAAGCGTCTCTACCGCGAAACGGATCGCCAGATATGTCGAACCCCAGATGATATAGACCGCCAGGAAGGCGAGCGCCACCTGGAACTTCGTCGCTCCAGCGTGACTGCTTCCAGTGGTCATCTCACTTCACCTGATCGCCGGATTTTCCGTTTGACCCGTTCCCTGTGCCGACCAGTTGGATCGGAAGGTTCGAGGTCTCTTTGAATGTCTCCAGCGCGATGATCGTCCGGGTGCTGTTCACTTCGGGGATCGACCCGATCTTTTCGCGCAGGAAATGACTCAGGTATTCCGTGTCTTTCACGCGGACTTTGATCAGGTAGCAGTCTTCACCAGCAATGTTGTGAACTTCTTGGACCTCGGGGATCGCGGTAAGCTTGTCCGCGGTCGGATAGCCTGAAACTGGCTCCTGCGACCGGACAAAGATGAACGCGACCAGTCCAAATCCGAGTGATTTTGAATTGAGACGTGTTTCGTAATTGGAGATCAGCCCACGCGAGGCGAGTTTCCGAATTCGTTCAGAGGTCGCCGACGGCACGATGCCGACACGTTTGGCGATCTCGTTATTCGGAATACGAGCATCCTGTTGAAGGATACCGAGTATGTCCCGATCTATTGCATCCATAATTCACCTTTCTAACTAAGGTGCAGTCAACCTTAGGAATTATACGGGAATATACTGAAAAATGTTTATTGGAAGTATTAGCTGGCCGAATTATTTTTGTGATGATAGGGAACACAAAGAAATACAACGAGTTAACCGGATTGAATCTGTCCGATTCTGGACGAAAGTCGATATCCTGATATAGGTTAGGTCGGCTTTGCCCTATTTGGTCCCGACCGCCCTATTCCAGTAGAAATAAGCCGCTGCATCGTTAAAGCCGACAAATCGTGAGGCCTCGGCCAGCCCATCGTCTATCTGTTCGCCGGTCAGAATTCCAAAACGAATAAAATCCTCCCGGCTTGCCTGAATAATGCGAGCCAGATTCTCCACCCAGAATCTGAAACTTGGCATTCCGGCGTGATGAAACTCCTCGGCCAGCGATATCTCAGTCGACCTGAATCCTGCCTGTTTGAAGTAGCTGAACAGCTTCTTGCCGACCAGCGCGTCGGATCCAAGTTTCTCCTGCAGTTCCGCCAGCTTTAACCAGACTGGCTCGAATTTCGGGCAATCGGGATAGAAGAAATTGACGGCGATATTATTCTCCTGTGCCAGGAATCTCCCGCCCGGCTTCAGGACGCGATGCGCCTCTCGGATCACATGCGGCGCGTCCGCCATATGCTCCAGTACGTAGCGACAATAGACGACATCGAACGTGTTATCGGCAAACGGAAGGTGGTGCGCGTCACCGCGAATGAAGTGGAGATTGAGGCGGCACCCATGTCGTCGCGCGATCTGCTCGGGAGAAAACTCGACCGCCAGGACATCTCCCGCACTCGCGATATCGGCTACCTGCGAAGCCAGTATCCCCAGCCCCGCGCCTATCTCCAGCACCAGGTCGGTGGGATGGACCCGCAGAAACTCGATGAATTTCGGATTGGTCAGAGCGTTCAGTTCGGCGAGGCGGGCCTGCTCGTCGGGACTCGTCCCATGCACATATTTCGCTTTTTTCATAGTCGAATCCTGTGGAGAACGGTAAGTAGTCAAACCTGCTGGTCGGTCTGTTGCTCCCCCAATATATCGTAATATGGACCAATCCCGTTCACTCTTTCGCGTTGGATCATCACGGATTCCGAGGAATGTCGCCTTGTGAAAAAAACCGCTTGACAGATAACGAATAGATGGTGATTTTAGTCTCGATTTACAAATGCAAATGATTTTCATTTGCATTTAAGTATGAGCAATTGAAAATGAAGAGGTAACACCATGTCTCGCTCGCTACTTATCTTATTCTTAATCATTGTTTTAGCTGCTCCGTCGAGTTTCGCGGACCGCCGCAAGTATGTCTGGACCTATGGCACCGCAATGATGTCCCCCGATGAATCGGAGTTGGAGTTCTACCAGACCACCCGCCTCGACAACACCAACTCCTGGGAATACCGGATCGAACTGGAGCACGGAATTTCCTCCCGCGCGGACTTCTCAGTCTACCAGATCTTCACCCAGGCCGATGGCGGCTCGTTCAAATGGGACGCCTTCCAACTCCGGACACGCTATCGCCTGGCAGAGCCAGGGACGGTCCCGTTCGACCCGGTTCTCTACCTCGAGTATAATCGCAAGCTCGATCTGGCCAAGCAAAACAAGCTGGAAGGAAAACTCCTCCTGGCGAAAGATTTCGACAAGGTTAACCTGGCGATCAATCCGGTCTATGAGTTCTTCTGGGCGCCCGGCGACCCAGTCCACGAAGTTGGTCTGGATATTGGCCTCTCGTATGAACTGAGCTATAAGTTCACGATAGCGCTGGAGTCAACTTCGCGATATGAGATGCTGAAGGACCTGGAAGATGAATCCAGCTCCTACTTCGGCCCGACCATCTCATTCGCCACCGGCTCCGTCTACTACACCGCTGGATATGCGTGGGGCTTGACCGATGATTCCAACGATGCCCGTGTCCGCTTCATTTTGGGAGCCCACCTATGAAGATAGTCTGGCAGACTTTGCTCGCGCTGACTGTTCTCGCAGTTGCAATGATCGGCTGCGGCACGGGCAGTAATTCGGGCAAGGAAACTCGCTCGCCCGGTGAGATCGCCTTTCGCGCAAGTTGCCAAACGTGCCATTCACTTCCTCGCGCGAAGATGAAAACCGACGATGAATGGCCCGCGCTGGTGCAGCGCTACGGCGAACGCGCAAAACTAACCGACGACCAGATCGCGGCGATCACGGCGTACCTTATCGCCTCAAACTAGGTTCGTTCGAATCCCCACTTCGACAGCCGGCCAGGTGGCCGGTTGTCGATTCTCCATCGGTTCCCAGAACCACTGGAATGATCAACTCCCCTGATTGTCCGGCGATTGCACAAAATCACGGACAAAATGGGTACATCCTTTGCGCAAGGGTATCTTGGTGCACCTAACCCGTCTTAAACCCTACTCTGGAGGTAGCATGAGAAAACTCCTTGTGGCGGCAGCGTTTTCGGCGCTGACGTTCATGGTGGTGGCGATACCGGGAACCGCCGCCGCTTTCACCTTCACTGCAACCAATTTCAGCGGTGTCGCGGCCTATGAAAGCTCCGGTCACGTGATCGAGACTTTCGGGCTGGATCCCGCGCTGGCTGGTCACGGATTCAACACCGCGGCCATGCTCAATTTCAGCTTCACCTATGATCCCGGCTACCCGTCGCTGGCCGACATGATGGGGAACCCCTCTCAGGAATGGGACTGGGATCTCAGTATCTCCGGACTGACTATGCCGATCACCAACACTCCGCTTCCGTCGCTCAATTTCAGCCACCTCTTGTCGTACAATAATCTCGGTGGCGGCGCGGCGTTTCTGCAGGGTCAACTTGCGAACCTGGGTGTCTGGGGATGCGCGTCATTCGACCATACCTTCACCTCGGCGACCACGGGATTTGGTTCGTTGATGATCGCCGGATTCATCCCGGAAACCTATCTGCCTGACTGCACACCGGAGCTGGGATACACACAGTTCCGTTCGGGCGGTGAGTTGACTATCAGCGCCACCCCAACTCCGGAGCCGGTGTCGATGATTCTTTTTGGGACCGGGTTATTGGGGATGGGGATAGCTCGTCGTCGCAAATCAGCCTAGCCCTTTCTTCGTCAACTGGTAGTTCTACCAGCAAGAAAGCCGGCCCCCTGGCCGGCTTTTTCTGTATCTGAATATCTCAGAAATTCAGAATGGGCAGTTCGGGAGTGTCGGTCGCGGTGTCTCAGTCATGAACGCTATTAGAAGCGACAGATCCGATAGATCAATCGTCCCCGAGCCATTGACGTCAGCTTCCAGGAAGCAGTAGATCGTAGGTCTTGGCGTAAGAGTCAGGTATGCGATCAGATAGGACAGGTCGGAAAGATTCGGCGTCGTCCAGGCAGAGCTGATGACATTGCCTCGCGCGAAGTAACAGCAGGAAAGCACTGGTGGCCGGACCTTTTCATACCATTTAAATGCCTTATCGATCTCCTTCTTCAAGCTGTCCAGTCCCTGAGCCGTGGTTCCGCCTGTCGGTCGGGTGGCGGCAATCGCAGTCCAGATGGTTAGCGTATCATTTGCAGGGAGCGTCCAGCCTGCATTTGAAGCACCATTCTTGTAGGTCAACATGGAATGCAAATCAGCAATTCGGGATTCGTTGGAGTAACCAGTCGACTGCATGTTGGCCCAGAGTTGTTCTGGTAACAGTCCGCCTGCCGGAAAAACAAAGCTGTCGATTGCCCCATTGTAAGCACCGTAAAGGACCGTCGACTGAACTACGTTTTTCATGTGCATAGTGATCAGCGCGGCGCCACCATAGCGGTGTGCATTGAGATAGCAATTGTGATTACTAATAGACGTATCCACTGACGTGAAGCCGCGCATACCAACCAATCGTCGAGTCGGATCAGTAAACGCGACATTGCCGACATTAAGCGGCGCCGAGGTATCAGTCGGAATATCCCAGTCAAAGAGCTGACCGATCGCGAGATTCGGCACCGAAACGCCGGGAGTGAACGGATAGATCTTCATCCTCTGAATCATAAACTTGCATGAGTCGGCATTAGTGGGTCCGGTAGGGGCATACCATGTCACTTGAAGCTTGACCGACGAATCGGCCGAACAGAAGACTCCCGAGTTGAATCCTTCATACCCAGTGCCGGATATGGGCCCTGCTGTGGGCGATTCCGCCATCGGTTTGAACGTATGGCTGTAAGCCGTATCATCAGAATAGATACCCCAACTTGCCGCATAGCTGTCGACGCCGGTCTTCCGGACTATGATCGGCGAGGCCGCGCCGAGGTAGATCGATGCGTCACCCGCATTGTTATTGCCACCATTGGTGTCGCATTCTGGCGATGGCTGCGGGAAATTGAGGTTTGCCCCTCCCGCATAGTCATTCCCCATACTCCCGAAATTGCTCACTGCCAGTTTCAGCCCGCACTGCGTGGTCAGCGTGTCCCAAACAGCAAACGGCGGATGCAGCGACCCCTTCCCACTCGCTCTCACTCTCACCGGAATGGTGAAAGGACTCGCGGACGGCGAATACTGAATCACGATTCGTCCATAATAGGTTCCGGGATTCTTGATCAACTCTCCCTGATTCACCCGAATGACAAATTGAGTGGAATCACCACCCGGTATGGTAGCGGCTGAACCTGTCGTTCCCAGCCATCCCGGAAGAACCGGCGCTGTCGACGAATCTTCGAAGGGAGTCACTGATAAGATCGTCATCTGTTCGCTGCAAAAATTCTCAAGAGTGATCGGGATCTCAGTGGTCGATAGCGCGGAATCAAAATCTATGACATGATCAATCTTGTAGACGTTTGACGCCAACTGGCACCTCGGAATAGGTGCGGTACATGCAAGGCGGATCCAGCGAAGATCGTTTAGTGTGGTCAGAGCGGTACTTGTCCCGGCATAACCCGGCAGCCTGTCAGAGAGGTAGAAAAGGTGCAGGTACTTCCCATTGGGGGTACCGTTATCCAGCACGTAGGTTTCGGCTTCCATCCAGTTGTTGACCGGGTAGTCCGCTTCATCCATGCCGAAACGTGTTACTCCCATAAGCCGATCGTCGGCACAATCTCCGGACATACAGTCCGGTGCGTAGCTCTCGGTGAGATTGTGAGCTTGCCACCAGCCGGTCCCCTCGACGTCGCTTGACACCGAGACGAATATCTCTCCATTTGCGTATCGGCTTGAAGTTTCGACCGAGCCATCGTCAGAATGACCAGCTAGCGGGGCATAAAAACCGGTAAAGAGCGCAAACAACCGATTGTCGCATTCCGAAAGCGACACATGAGCTATGTTCAGCAGCCCCGGGGCCGGATAGTACGACGACACCAGTGTGTCCCACAGCGCCGAATAAACCGGCGTGATTGTGGCCGAGTTCCACTCCGACCAATGGAACAAACGGCTCTTCCAGAGATCATAGTCGATGTCTACCCAAACTCCGCTATTCCAGAGTAGATGGAGCTTACCTTGGGTGTCGATAAGGGTAGAGACTTCATGCCAGGCGCGATACCCGTTTCCGGCATACTGAGTCACATTAGTCGCTGACCATATCGTTCCGTCAGTCGAACTTGCGTACCAAATATCACTCCCGCCATTCGGCGATGGCTTGAGATACGCCACCACCACCCGCTGGCCCGACCGCTCGCACACGATATCATGCCCGCCGTCGATAGCGCTGTCAGCGTACACCAATTGCCAGCTTATATCGTTGGTTGAACTCGACCATCCTGCCTTTCTATAGACGGACAGGACACCGTCAAGGGTAGCTGATTGGTAGAAAGTTGGTGTCCCGCCGAAATCAGTCATGTCGATCTTCGGCCACTCAATATCGGTCGCCTGCCTTATCGAGCCGTCGTTGATGTAGCCAAATCTTCCCTGCAGGAGCGCCGAGTCGCGGATGGTATGATAGCGAATCTGCCCGTTGCCGGCATTGAAGTCGTTTCCACTGACATAGGCGATCCCGGTGGGATCGACCGTGATCTGTGGATAGAGGCCGTAGTGAGTACAACTGCTCGCCGTATCAGCGCACTGGCCGATTTTCCGTCCGCCCGGCGCGATGAACGCGCCAACCGAAGCATCGTATGCCAGCCATGCCCAAAGAGGGGTGTGCGCGGCCGATCCGCTCGCCTTCTCCATATAGACGAACTGGACCGCCGCTTTGCCGCTGATCGGCGGCGTCACGGCTATCGTTCGGCCTATCGAACCGAATGATTGCTGGTCCCGCCAGGTATCGGCCACGAGCGTCCCGCGCGAGTCGACAGCATTCGCTGCTGTCGCTGTGGCGATAATCGACACTGCGACCATTCCAAGTATGATCAAATTGCGCTTCATTCTCATTCCTTCCGTTTCCTCACAGCCTTCAGCGAGCCGTTCAATTCCACTAGCAGTTCGGCAAAGTCGGCCGAGGGTCCTGCGTAAGGTACGCTATCAGCAATGAGAGGTCGGACAGATCTATTAGGCAATCTGCGGTCACGTCGGCCTCTGCAAAACGTGGAAGTGTGGGCCGTGGGTTCTGTACCAAATAGGCGATGAGCAGAGCGAGATCGGAGAGGTCCGGTGTTTCTGCAACCGAAGCGTTGACATTTCCTCGCGTTCCGATGCAGCAGCACCCACAGGAGTAGTCAATAGGGCCCACGTTTCGGAACCATTTCCGCGCTTTGTCTATCTCCTTCTTCAGGCTGTCGAGTCCCTGCGCAATTGTCCCGCCAGCCGGGCGCACCACCGCGACAGCCGTCCAAATGTTCAGTGTATCATTTGCCGGTAGAGTGTAGCCAACATTGGAGGCACCGTTCTTATAGACTAGGACGGAGTGCATATCAGTGACTCGCGCTTCGTTTGAGTAGCCAGTTGACTGCATGTTCTCCCAGAGCTGTCGCGGCACAAAGCCGCCAGAAGGATAGACAAAGCTGTCATTAGCCGCGTTGTAGCCTGCGTACAAGTTACTATCCGGCCAGACCGAGTTTTTCATGTACATACCAAGCAGCGCCGCTCCGGCATAACGCCGCGAATTGGTGTAACAGACCTCGCCCGTGTCAGCCGCATCAAAGCCACGCATACCAACCAGTCGTCGAGTCGGATCAGTGAACGCGACATTTAGTATTTCCCCCGAATCGCTTGGTATGTCCCAATCAAACGCGTCACCGATCGCCAGATTACTCACGCTCCAGCCAATCGTATACGGAAAGTATCGGGTTCTGATGATCATGAACTTGCAGCTATCCGCATTGGTCGCGCCAACCGGTGCCCAGACAGTCCGCTCGATCTTCACTAGCGAATCGACCGTCACAAATGTCCCGGTATTATATCCCTGCCACCGAGCGGCGCTGAAATACCCACGGTTACCACTGGGAAAGAGCGGCTTGAAACCATTGGGCGAAATGACATCTCCGTCGTAGATCGACCACGAGCCTACATAGTTTCCCGGAGCTACTCGCCGAACAACTATCGGTGATGCGTCAGCCAGGTAAACATCCGCATTGCCCGGATTATTCCCTCCTGTGTCACATTCGGGGGACGGTTGAGGGAAGCCAAGATTCGCTCCTCCAATACCATGCGCCCCAAGGTTCCCGTTGGTACCGACCGTGAGTGGAATCCCGCATTGCGTGACCACCGTATCCCAGACCGGAAAAACGATAGTGTCGGCGACAATGAACTCAATCGGCAAATCTAGCGAATCACCGGATGGGCCATAGTAGAATCGTAGTTTTCCAAAGAGTCGCCGTGGGCCGGTGGTAACCACTCCACCGTTGTTGAGCTCCAACACAACGGTGGCTGAATCTCCTGGCAAGATTGTCGGCGGCAGGGCACCATAGCCGAGCCATCCTGGTACTGGCGGCACCGAATGTCTAACTGAGTCTTCAAACGCGGTGGCATACGGAATCGTGATAGTGATCGGCCCCGTGTTCTTCAGCGTCAGCGTGTACTGCTTCTCCACGCTCGGCTTCGTATATTCCGGGTAGCCGATAGAGGCAGGCGACACCTGAAGAACGCCATTCTGAACGATTGTCTGACGATCCGCGGCAAATGCAGCACTCCCGCAAATCGCAAGCAGGACGACAGTTCCGATTAGTGACTTTCTCATCTTCTCCTCCAGTTCCATGCCCGATTGGATCCTGAGTGAACTGCCCGCTACGGGCAGTTCGGCAAAGTCGGACGCGGCGTCTGCGTTAAGAACGCAATGAGGAGCGACAGATCCGACAGATCGATCCCGTTATAACTTCCGTTCACATTTGCCTCATGGCCGCAGGGCAAGTAGGGCCTGGGTGTCTGTGTGAAATAAGCTATGAGATACGAGAGGTCCGAGAGATTCGGTTGTGTCCAGACCGGTGAGATGACATTTCCTCGCGCACCAAAACAACATGTCCCACAGCAATTACAGACATTGTCCAACCACTGGCGAGCCTTATCCAGCTCCGCATACAGGCTGTCAAGTCCCTGTTCAACAGTCCCGCCCGAGGGACGCACGACGGCGACCGCGCTCCATATAGTGAGTGTGTCATTGGCCGGCAAGGTGAAGCCTGCACCATTCGAATTGTTCTTGTAAACTAACACTGAGTGTAGATCTGCCATTTCCGGATAGGTTGAATAACCACTGTCTCGCATGTTCGACCAGAGCTTTTCGGTATCTAATGACGATCCGGAAAGATCAAAGAGGCTGTCGTTCGTTTCATTAAAGGCGCCATGCGTAAGTGAGTCGTTTGAGCAGTTCTTGAAGTACATGGTCAGGAATCTCGCCCCCGCATAACGCAGGTTGTTGTCATAGCACCCCGTAGTGCCGGGATGATCATATCCGCGCACCCAGACCGTCTGTTTAAAGTGGTCAACTCCGCCAAGATTCCCAAAGGCGTTCAATTGCGAAGGAATGTCAAAATCGAAGAGATCACCGATTGCCAGACCGTTCACGCTTTGATTGATCGTGTACGGCCAGTAGCGGGTCCTGATGATCATGAAGTGACAGCTGTCCGGGTTCGTCGCTCCAGTCGGAGCCCAGTAGGTTCGCTCAACTTTGACGAGCGAATCTGTCGTACAGAAGGTGCCGGTACGAAAACCATCCCAACCCTCCGCACTGAAGTGACCTCTGATTCCAGCGTCAAGTGGTCGGAAACTGTAGGGAGAAGCATCATCTATGCGATAGGCAGACAAGGACAAACGGTAACTGCTGCCATCGTTTCGAACAACTACTGGCGATGCGTCGAACAGATACAGGTCGGCATCGCCCGGGCTGTTCGAACCCGTATCGCACTCAGGAGATGGTTGTGGAAAGTTGAGATTCGCCCCGCCTTTCCCTCGTGCGCCCATATTGCCATTGGTCGCGACCGTCAGCGGAATCCCGCACTCTGTCGTCACGGTATCCCACTCAGGGAGGATGATGGTGTCAGCGACAATGAAGCGAATTGGAAGGGTCGCCTCGCTGGTATCACTCCACAAGGCAAGCCGGAAAACCAACCGACCGTACAGGACGGTCGGAAGAGCCGTGGTCACGACTCCGCTGTTGTTCAATTCGAGCGTCAAGCTCCGAGAACTCTGCGGGGGAATCTCGCTAAACGTGTTGCTCACATTAAGCCAACCAGATGGCGCCGCCGGTTTGGTCGAGTCCTCGTGGAAATTGATAGCGAGCACAGTCGCTGTGCTATCCTGGTAGTTCAGCACCGTAATGGTATACTGCTTTTCGACACCCGGCTTGGTGTACTCAGGATAGTCTATAGATGAAGGCTGGATTGGATAGGGGATCATCCGGCCATATAGTTGCGTAGTCGGCGGCGGTACAAATCTGTCGGCGGCAGTTACTACAACTGAGAGAAGCGTAAGAGCGAGACAAACCAATAGCAATCGACGCATACACCCTCCATGCCAACGTTAATCCTGCGATTGAGGTATCGGGGCGGGGATTGCCTGAGTACCGATACTTCAGTATAGTATTCGTGGACTTGCGTGTCAACAACAATTTGCTTGTCTGATAGAGACTTAGCGCGAATTCGCGCCGATCCGGCACCCCGACTTTTACGGTTTGACTGCCCGCGTCTAAGCCTGTACCTTGAGCGCCGATGAATACGCCGAACAAGTTGACCCTCACCCGTGTGGCCCTCGCCCCTATCTTCATGATATTCTTCCTGGTAGATAATTTTTACATGCGGATGATCGGTCTCTTTCTGTTCCTGGTGGCCGCGTTGACCGATCTGGCGGATGGTTACTACGCGCGGAAATATGGCGCCATGACCGGCTTCGGTAAATTCATGGACCCCCTTGCGGACAAGATACTGGTCTCCAGCGCCCTGATATCGTTTGTGTCACTGCATTATGTGTCGCCGCTCCCTGTGCTGCTCATAATCGGCCGGGAGTTTGGTATCACCGGCCTGCGATTGCTCGCCGCGTACCGAGCGGCGATCATCCCTCCCACCTGGTGGGCAAAAGTGAAAACGTTTCTGCAGATGACTGTTGTTTCGGTGATGCTCGGCTATATCAGCCTGGTGACCTGGCTCCGCCATTTTGGACATGCCGATTCGGTCATCCTGCAGTTTGACTATCGATTCTATTTCGACATTCTTCTCTGGGTGACGGCGGTCGTGACTGTCTGGACAGGGATTGATTACATTGTGAAGTATTTCAGTATGATCAAGAGCGCGTTGAAATAATGCCCACCTGGCTGACGAAAATACTGGCCACCGGACTCGGAACCGGTTATGCCCCGGTCGCCGGGACAGTCGGCTCGATCCCCGCATGGTTGATCGCCTGGTTCCTGCTCGGACAGAACCAGTGGCTGCTCGGCGGCGCGGCGCTGGTGATCACCTTTGTATCGGTGTATGTCGCCACCCAGGCTGAACATATTTTCGGCCATGATGCCAAGTCGATCGTCATCGACGAATGGGCCGGCATGTGGATCACGGTTATTCTGTTGCCGCAAACACTGACCGCCTATATTATCGCGTTTTTCGCGTTTCGGGTATTCGATGTTATCAAACTCCCCCCCGCGGCGCAGGCGGAGAAACTTCCCCGCGGATGGGGGATCACCGCCGATGATGTCGTCGCCGGGATACAGGCGAACCTGGTCACCCACCTGATCGTCTGGGGATTGACGAAAGTGTAGAGGGATGGAGCAGCGCATGGATGTTGAGATAGTCACAGTTGGCGACGAGGTGGTCACCGGGCATACGGTTGACACCAACTCCGCGCATATCTCGCGAGTGCTGACCGAGGTAGGCCTGACGATCAAATACAAATCTTCCGTTGGCGACAGTATCGAGCTCATGGAAGAGGTCTTCCGAATGGCCCTCAAGCGGGCGCACCTGGTGATCGTCACCGGCGGTCTGGGACCGACCGATGATGACGTGACCAAGCGCGCGATCGTCAAGGTCTTCAAACGCAACCTGATCTTCCAGGAAGATATCCTCGACGAGATCAAAGAGAGATTCCGCCGTCGCGGACTCGAGATGCCGGCGCTAAATCAAAATCAGGCGCTCCTCCCGCAGGGCGCGACCTTCTTCCCCAACAAACTCGGCTCCGCGGTCGGTATCTGTATCGCCGAAGAAGGGCGTGTCTTCATCGCCTTGCCCGGTGTACCGAGTGAGATGAAGCAGATCCTCAACGATGAGGTCGTTCCCTATCTCCGTAATATTCACACCACCCAGGCTATCTCCGTCATCAAGCTCAGGACCACTGGAATCTTTGAATCCGCTCTTGCGGAGTTGATCATGCCCGGACTCAAACTTGAGCCGGGCGTCAAACTCGCCTATCTGCCATCGTACAGTGGTGTTGATCTTCGCATTATCGCGACTGCCGCGAGTGGCGCCGAGGCCGATGGTAAGGCGGTCAAGCTGGCGAATCATCTTGAATCGATCTGCGGCAAATACATCTTTGGAAAAGACAGCGACTCACTCGAAATGGTGGTTGGGCGACTCTTGCGCGACAAAAACGCGACGCTCGCCGTCGCCGAATCATGCACCGGCGGGCAACTCGGGATGGTGATGACCTCGACAGCGGGATCATCGGATTATTTCCTCGGCGGCGTCCTCGCGTACGCGAACGAGATCAAAGAAAGTCAGCTCGGCGTCAGCAAAGAGATCCTGACCACGCATGGCGCGGTCTCCGAAGAGTGCGCGATCGCGATGGCCCAGGGAGTCCGCGCTAAATTCGGCAGCAGCTACGCCGTCTCTGTCACCGGCATTGCCGGACCGGGCGGCGCGACCGAATCCAAACCGGTCGGCTTGGTCTATATCGGGATCTCGTCCGAGAAGCGGTCGTTCGCGAAAAAGTATTCTTTCGGGGTGGATCGCGATATCAACCGCACTCGCGCGACCTACACGGCGATAGAGCTTTTGCGCCGCGAATTATTAGGGATCGACTGATGCGCCTCTTCATCGCTTTTCCTCTGGAAGACTCCGTCACTCGACGACTCGGCGAAATCGTTGCTGATTTCGAGCGGAACGGCGGACCGGTGAAATGGGTCGAACCCAAAAACATGCACTTGACCGCGCGCTTCCTCGGCGAAACACCGGATAACCAACTCGACCAGATCATCAAGGTAGTTACATCAGCCAGCGGTAAGGGAACGATCATCCGCTCGGTGATACAACAGATCGGCGGATTCCCGAATCTTCACCGTCCGCGCGTCATCTGGGCCGGAATGGACAACGAGGTCAACAAGTTGATACCTATTGCGGCGGAAATCGAACGATTAGTGCAACAACTCGGCTTTCCCGCCGAGAACAAGCCGTTCAAGCCGCATCTCACGCTGGGCCGCGTGCGCGAGGGAGCCAAGATAGGCAATTCGCTGGATTTCCTGATGCGCTACCAGTTCACGCCGATTGCGGTGAAGTTCGACCGCCTAGCCCTCATCAAATCGACTCTCACTCCCCGCGGCGCGATCTACGATACACTTCACGAGCGGCCGCTGGACGAGACTTTCGACTAACGCATTGTAAATCAACGGGGTGCGGCAAATTTCCTGATTGTGCGGCGGCCCGCACCCGATTATCTCCCCCCGAAGTTTTTTCGACAACCTCACTTTTCACTGACAGCCCCTGTCAGTGGGATTCTCTATTTATGAGGCGTAGCGAATGTGATATACTTAGGCGAACCTCTATCGGAGATTAGCCTATGGAAAGCAAGAAAATCGACATAAAGAAAGGGAAGCCGGAGATGGCAGCTACCGCGACAGCCACGCCCGACCGCAAGAAAGCGCTTGATGCCGCCTTGACGCAGATTGAACGGGCGTTTGGCAAAGGTTCAATCATGCGACTGGGGGATGACCATGTCGCCGAGGTCGAAGTTATCCCGACCGGATCGCTCGGTCTGGATTACGCCCTCGGTGTCTGGGGGATCCCGCGCGGCCGCATAATCGAAGTATTCGGTCCGGAATCTTCCGGTAAAACGACCCTCGCTCTGCATGTCATCGCCGAGGCACAGCGTTCCGGCGGCGTGGCGGCCTTTATCGATGCTGAGCATGCGTTTGACGCCAACTACGCCAAAGGGCTTGGGATCGACCTTGGCAACTTGCTCGTCTCTCAGCCGGACAACGGCGAGCAGGCGCTTGAAATCGTTGAAACGCTCGTTCGTTCCAGCGCGGTTGATCTGATCGTCGTCGACTCGGTCGCGGCGCTCACGCCGAAATCCGAGATCGAGGGTGACATGGGTGACTCACACATGGGTCTGCAGGCCCGCCTGATGTCGCAGGCGCTTCGCAAACTCGCCGCGATCACCAACAAATCTCACACCGCGATCATCTTCATCAACCAGATCCGCATGAAGATCGGCGTCATGTTCGGTAATCCCGAGACGACCACCGGCGGTAACGCGCTCAAGTTTTACGCGACGATCCGTCTGGATATCCGCCGCATCGCATCCATCAAAGAGGGGGATGAAGTGATCGGCTCCCGCACCCGCGTCCGCGTGGTGAAAAACAAGGTCGCGCCGCCGTTCCGCGAGGCGGAGTTTGATATCATCTACGGCAAGGGGATATCCGGCTCCGGCGAACTCTTGGATATGGCGGTGAACTATAACATCATCGAGAAATCCGGCTCATGGTTCAGCTATAAATCTGAGCGACTGGGGCAGGGACGGGAGAACGCGAAGAAGTTCCTGGAAGAGAATTTCCCGATCCTCGATGAAGTGATGCACGCAGTGAAAGACAAACTGGGCGCGGCCGGGACTGCGGTTCGCTCGGGGAATGGCGCCGAAGAAGACTAGCGCCTTGATTTGATAGTCGTCTGGTAATTGATAAGAAACCCCGGTGCAAGCCGGGGTTTTTTGTTGGGGAAAATGGCTTGCACGTCTTGGGTGTCAAATCGTATATTGCAGGTAAGAGCATCCACATTGTGCTTTGGGTGGGAACAACGTGCTGAGAATTCGAAATCTTCTTTCTTGTTTCTACTTTTTTCTATGTCTGACTATACTCAGCCTCGTATCCGGGGACGTGCGATCAGCAACGGAATTCGTCGAGCCCGCTTACTGTACGGCAGTTCATTCAATAGGAAAGATAACTCTATCTCCCACCAATGGTGCCAATACGGGTGGATGGTATTTTGGTGAGGACAAAACAATTGAGTGCCTGCTTGGGGACGCAACAGTAATAGGGGAATATCCCAAAGGAAGCAACAGTCATTACTTCGATGATATTGCTGTTTGGGTAGGCGGGATTGTAGGCGGCGATACTTTGGTGTCGACCGGATGGGATGTTGTCTGGGCGGGGAGATACGAATTCTTCCCAGATGCCTCTCCCCATGGTGAGATAGTATACAAGTCAACACTCGACCCAACTGCATCTTCATTTGTGGGCGCAACTGCCGAAGAGGAATTCATAGCAAACTGTTCGGATACATTTACCGGCGGTGTCCCCGGGTTGTATCCTGATCAAATGAGCGATCGACCACACAAACCTCTCTACGTAAGAGTGAGCCAGCGGTCCATGGCCTGGTCGCCGGGGTACGCAGATGATTTCGTGCTTCTCGACTACAGTATTGAGAATATTGGGCAGGCTCACTTGGATGGAGTCTACATAGGATTTCTGTTGGACGGCTCAGCCAGCAGTGTTTTTTGCGAGAGTTACGATCTGTGTGAGCCATACAGAAATGACGATATTTGTGGGATGCTCCGCACATGGGTCGACCCGACCAACTGCGGTTTTGAGGATTCACTGAACCTTGCGTGGGCCACCGATGCAGATGGCGACCCGTTGAACGGGTCCTGGGTCTATCGCGGACTCCACTACTCGAGTCGCAATGTGACCGGTATCCGTTTGCTCAGCTCGCCTGATGAGTTAAAGTCCCTTACTTTCAATTGGTGGACGTTTTCCTTCACCAGCCCTTTATTCGATTTTGGGCCCCGTGCCAGACCGACACCTGGTCACCCCTATCGCGACTTCAATACCGGTGGCGGAACCGGCACGCCAGTAGGCGACCTGAACATGTATCATGTATTGAGCAACCATGAATGGGATTACGATCAGGTTTACACCGGCAAGATATCAATGACAGATCCTATGTGGATGTATCCGCACCCGTCCGTTTCAACACGGGTTGCGCAGGGTGGCTCTCCGTTGATGCTCCTCTCTGTCGGTCCGTTTGACCTTCATCCAGGCGAATCAATGTCATTTCCTCTGGCGTATGTCGGTAGCGAGAATTTTCATATCGATCCAAATAATTTTCAGCACTTACTTAACGATAGACCGGACGACTATCTTTCCAACTTGAACTTTTCTCAATTGGCAACCAACGCCCGATGGGCGGAGTGGGTCTATGATAATCCCGGAGTCGATACCGATTCCGATGGTTACGCCGGCGCCTATCGCGTCTGCGTGCTGGATAGCCAGTTCATCGATGACCACTGGGTCATCCTAGCCGCCGATACCACTTGGTACAAAGGAGACGGAGTTCCCGACTGGCGCGCGGTGCAACCACCTCCGGCCCCAACCTTCTGGCTCGAACCTACGCTCAATGGTATTCGTATCCGTTTCAACGGTCAGCGAAGCGAAACCACCAAAGACATCTTCTCCGGGATAATCGACTTTGAAGGGTACCGCATTTACATGGGACGCGATGAACGGGAGTCCTCGTTATCGTTGGCGGCCAGTTATGACAAAGAGAATTACGACATCTATGTCTGGAACCCGAAACTGTATCCTTCGGGAGATTTTGAGATCCAGCAGAGACCCTCGACTCTGGCAGAACTTCGCTGTCGCTTCGGAACCGGGAACGACCCGTGCGATGACTCAACCTTTGCGCCCTTGTCATTTACCCGGACTGATCCCTGGCGAAGTAAGTTCTTCACGGATTCAGTCTTCTACTTCATGCCACACGAGAACAATGTCTCGAATCTCGGCGTCGCCACCCCGATACGGAAAGTCTACCCGGATGCCGTCCCGCCCGGACCGACTGATACAGTGACTGCCGATGACCTGACTCCCGAAGGGTATCTCAAATACTACGAGTATGAGTGCTTCATTGAAAATCTATTGCCGACAGTCAGCTATTATCTGAATGTGACCGCTTTTGACTTTGGTTCACCGGAGGCTGACCTTGAAGCATTGGAGACCACCAAACTACTCGGCATCCAATCAGCCTATCCGTTCGCAGATGAAAACCAATCCGACTCCACACTCCCGCCGGTCTATATCTACCCAAATCCATATCGCTATGACGCGCATTATCGGGACATGGGGTACGAGGGGAGAGCCAGCAATCGGATCGATGACCGTGAGCGGCGGGTGCATTTCGTCAATGTCCCGGCCAAATGCACGATCCGCATTCATACACTCGATGGCGATTTAGTGAGAGAACTTCGTCACGACGAGGACCCATCCGATCCGAACAGCCACCACGCGACCTGGGATCTGATCAACCGGAATGTGCAGGCGATCGTCTCGGGGCTGTACTACTGGACAGTAGAGTCACCGGACGGTTCGGTCCAGATGGGGAAATTGGTAGTGATACAGTAAAGTGAGATTGCGAAGAGAATTGTCATCACGAGCTTTGCCTGGACAATTCAACAGAGCAAAGCGTCGTGATCTCAGCGTAAGAAAAACTATCAGCTTTTTGTTGTCGACGAAATCAGCGGACTGGTGTGGCGTGATTGGTGCTTCTGGTATTCGATCCCTATCTTCCGGTCTTCGCACAGGATATGATTGATCAGCCAGTCACGCAGGAAATTCATCAACTCAAACGCGTTCACCGCGCCGCCGTTTTTCATCCTTAGAAGGATCGCTTTCACTTGCGCGATGAACAGTCGATGTGACTCGCAATGCGCTTTATGGTCGGTAAAGCCGATCTGTTGCTGGACCTTTTCTTCATCCGCAAAATGGTACTGGGTATATTCGACCAGTTGCACGAGGACCGAACCGATCTCTTCATTGATCGACCCCTTGCCGGAGGTCAGAGCATCTTCGAGTTGATTGATCATGCCGACCAATTTTTTGTGCTGCATGTCAAGCGACGGGATACCGATCTCAAACATCGCCTGCCATTGTATCTTGGACATTCAAACCCCGGAAAAATTGGTGCACCAACAGTCTAGAGGGATATCGGCAGAATAGTCAGATTTAATGAGGGGGGCGAATAGCGATGTTCAGGTCTTGGTAACCACCAGGTCAACCTTGGAGCCGACAGTCATTTCCGTCCCCTCCGGCTCGGATTGCTCAAGCACCGTATCAGGGAGGAAATTGTCATTGGTGCGGTAGGAAACGACGCCGACCTTGAGTCCCTTTTTCTCGATCAGCTTGACCGCGTCTTCCAGCGGCATCCCGATCACTTTCGGGACATAGGTATATTCCGACGCGCGGCCACGGTTGACCATCAGATTTATCTTGGTCCCTATCGGTACCTCGGAGCCTGCGGCGGGATAGGAGAAAACAACTACTCGTTCGGGAATGGTATCGGAGAATGCCCAGGAGACTTCGCCGAGCAGAAGCCCCGCGGCTTCGAGATCGAGTGTCGCCTGGCGAACGGATTTCCCGCCGACCTGCGGGATCTTGATATATTTCTGCCCCATCGAAATGACAAATTTGATCTGGCGCCCCGGCTTGACGCGCGTACCCGCGATAGGGAATTGATTGATGATCATCCCCTTTTCTTTTCCGGGAGCGTATTCTTCGCCGGCGATCGTGTAGCTGAGCTCGAGATCCTCAAGCTGCATCTCGGCCTCGATGACTTTCATATCAACGAAACTGGGGAGCGGGAAATCGGCTCCTTGACGGGTGATGATCGGCATGATGACCTGGTCGACTATGCCAGCCAGCAGGATCAGGGCAAGTATCGGGACACCAACATAGAAGAAGAGCTTGCGACGAAGTGAGCCAACGGGAAGATATTTCCCGAGGAACACTTTGACATTGGGATCGCTGATCGTTATCTGGCCCATAGGATTCTGCCTGCTCCGTTATACACTCTGTCGGGACTTCAGAGTCAGCATCAGAAAATTCTCTTTCCGACGCAAGCTAAAAGCGGACTAGCCGTCAAGACGGCATTTGAAGCGGGCGGAGAAAGCACCATCCAACCCCTCGATTGCGGGATAGGTCTTCACAAAACCGCGCTCGGAGACCAGTTCGGCCGGGAAGTATTGCGCGGCGGACTCCAGTTCAAACTTCTGGTTGCGTAGCAGGAACTCCTCGACCACCTGGTCATTCTCTTTGCGGATGATGGTGCAGGTAGAATAAACCAGGATGCCGCCTGGCTTGACCAGTTTGGCGGCACGGTCGATCATCTTCGCCTGGATCTTGGCAAGATTCTCAATATCCTCCGCGGATTTGGCCCAGCGAAGGTCTGAGTGTTTCCCTGCGGTTCCCCACCCGGAGCACGGTGGGTCGATAATGACTCGATCGAACGGCCCGCCTTTGAATTCAGCGAGGTCCGAGACGACCGGCGCGATGATCTTTATCCCTAGTCGCTGAGCGTTTTCGACCACCAGTTGTAGTCGCTGCTGCGATTTGTCAAGCGCGGTCACTCTCCCCTTGTTGCGCATGCGGATCGCCGCGTAGGTCGCTTTGCCGCCGGGTGCCGCGGTCAGATCGATGATACTTTCTCCCTGGCGTGGATTGAGCAATCGCACGGCGACACCGGCGGATTCATCCTGCACGAGCACTTTCCCCGTCGCAATAAGCGGTTCTTCAAGCGGAAGACCTGGGCCATCGATATGAATGAATTCGGGCAGATACTTGCCGTAGCGGAAATCGACATGATTCTCCTGCAACAGGTGCGCGACTTCATCCGGCTTGGCTTTCAGGAAATTTACCCGATACGTAACACGCGGCGGCTGATTGTACGCTATGAGAAGCTCTTTGGCCTTTTCAACGCCGAATTCTCCGACGCAGTATTCGACAAAGTAGTCTGGAAACGAATAGTACTCGGCGAGATGTTTCACCGGGTTGTCATCGATCGACGCGAATTTGACTTTCTCCGGCTCGCGCAAGCGGGCGCGCATAACCGCATTGACCAATTTGGCCTGTGCATCGTCAGTGAAATGCCGAGCGAGGTTGACCGATTCAGAGACCGCGGCCGCGGCGGGAACTTTGTCGGTGAATAGTAGCTGGTAGAATCCAAGCCGCAAGATGTTCGAGAGCTTAATCGGCAGGGACATCGCGGGACGCGCCAGATAGAAGCGGATCTCGTAGTCCAGGCGACGGCGCATTTTCGTGGCGCCATTGACCAACTGCAGCAGGAAACGGGTATCAATGGGGCGGAACCGCTTTCCTTCGCTTACCTGATGGATTGCGTTCTCGGTCTGGTCACCCTGTTCGATAAGGATGAGCGCTTCGAGCGCCGCGGCACGCACGCGATCGAAATTCTTGTCCGCGGAATGTGAGTTCGTGTCGGTCATCTTACAGATCCATTGCGTCTATTCGTCGGCCATCGGGTTCAAATCGATACATCTCCTTCCGGTGGAACGGCAGTCCGTTAATCGGAAGTAGCAGTCCGGTGGAGAGGAACTGAGCCACTTCGGTCGGGCGGGCGTAGCCTGCCTCGCCAAGACCCAGTAGCATGGATACTTTGTCGTCAGCTATCGTCAGTTCATACAGCGCAGGGCGGATATCAACCGGCTTGGTGTAATCCTTGCTGGGGCGTTCTATGACCAACGTTTCAGCCGCAAGAGCGCGCTCAATCATTTCCTGTATGGGCGCGTCTTTGGCCCAGCAATCGAGTGAGAGTTCATATCGAACGCGATTGAGCGCGGCGGATAATGATGTTGATTTGCCAAGCACTACTTTGGCGTCCGCCACATTAAACCCTTCAGGCAGTGCCTTACGCAAGCTCTCAATCATGTAGGCCATGAGGGTGACTTCGAGCGTGATATCTACATACTCGGCCTCGGATGTGAATCCAAGAGGGAGTGGCGGGCCAAACGAAAGCTTCGGCGTCGGATTGAAGCCCTGACTATACGACACAGGGACACGTGCGCGCCGAAGCGCGCGTTCGATCATCCGAAGATTATCAAGATGTGACATGAAGCGGTACCGCGCGGTTTTCCCCCATCGTAACCTCGCGCGATTCTTAGTGGGCGCGGCGGCGTTGCGTGACACGACCATTTTTTTCCCGCGACCATACAGTATGGAATCAGAACTCTCTTCGGTCGCTTCCCTCACCATCGGCGTGTAATCACGAAGGGTCGTGGAGGTCCGCTGACGTTCCGCCACTAGTGATTCGACCGATCTCCCCTTCTCGATATGGGACCATGGTAGGTCGGCCGAGAATGGGATCGCGCGCAACGTCGCCGCGACATCGATGCCGTGCTCATCCATCGCGGAAAGCCAGAGATTGAAATGGAACTCCTCGCTCCACCCCTCGAAACGGCACCCCTTGCGATAGGCTGTCTCGATCACTTTCCCGATAGAGCGTCCACCGCGACCGAGAATGGTCGAGAGTATCGCCAATTGTGGATTATTGATCTTGAAAGAAACGCTGTTAATGCGCGTATGCCGTTTGATGAAGCCTATCTTGTGGCCGACAGCCTCCTCGCCGAATGATTCATCCCACTGAAACGGTGTATGTGCCTTGGGAATGAAGGGCGAGAGCGTCACGTTGATGGTCTTCTTGTGCGGATATTCCTGTCCTATCTGATGGATGGCGTGAATGATATCCGCGATCCCCTTGAGATCCTCTTCGGTTTCAGTCGGCAGTCCGATCATGAAATAAAGCTTCACCGTTTGCCAACCCTTTTCAAAGGCAAGACGGACAGTGTCAAAGATGGCGGCATCCGGAAAGTCTTTGCGGATAAACAGGCGCAACCGTTCGGTGCCGGCTTCGGCGGCCACGGTCAGCCCCGATTTACGCACTCGTTTGACCGACTCGAGTAGAAGGGGACTCACGGAGCCCGGGCGCAATGAAGGGAGCGCCACCGATGTCCGCTGCGGTTCAAGTCGCCGTGAAAGCGTTGACGCCAGTTGGTCAATCTCCGGATAATCTGTTGTCGAAAGCGCCGTCAGGCTGACCTCATCGTATCCGGTATTATTGAGCTGGGCCTCGACCTGTCGCATGATATCATTCTGCGAGCGGATCCGTATCGGGCGGTAGATCGTCCCGGCAAAACAGAAGCGGCACCCCTGCGGGCATCCGCGCATGATCTCTACACCGAGGAAATTATGAACAGTCTCTATCAGCGGCACGATCGGTTTGTCGGGATAATACTCCGGCTTCAACTCTCGCGTTACTCGTGCTTTGATAGCGGGCGGCGCGAAATCAACGGTCGGTCTGCGATGGTCATCGTAGAAACGCGGAACATACACAGATTCTACGCGGCGCACGAGGGCTTCAAGTTTCTCCTGCCGAGATGCGGAGCGCATTTCGCCGAGCAGGGCCAACATCTCCGGTAGACCATCCTCGGCATCGCCAATGAAAAACAGATCCACAAATTCGGATAACGGCTCAGGATTGTATGCCGCCGGACCACCGGCGAGCACCAGCGGATCAGTATCGGAACGATCCACCGCGCGCAACGGGATCTGCGCAAGGTCGATCATCGCGAGTACATTGGTGTAGACAGTTTCGTCGACCAGCGTGAACCCGACGGCGTCGAAATCTCTGGCCGAGCGCCAGCTTTCCAGCGAGAAGAGCGGGAGATTCTCTTTGCGTAGCAACTCTTCGGCGTCGCGATCGACCGCGAAGGCGCGTTCGCACAGAAAGCGGTCATCTTTATTGATGATATGATAGAGTGTCTGTAGTCCCTGATAGGAGTGCCCAATCTCATACTTATCAGGGTAGCAGTGGAGATAATTGACGCGGCCGTCTGGATCTTTGACGATCTGGCCGATCTCACCGCCGGCATAACGGCCCGGCTTGATGACAAACGGGAAAAAACGCTGTTCGAGATCTTTCTTAAGCATATCTATGTGCTACGGATTCAGTTGCCCAGGTCGACAGCATAACGAAATCGGATGACTTCGGCAAGGAGAGAAAACGGGCTAATCCAGCGCCAAATACGGCACGGCATCGACCGCCAATTCCCCCGCGCCATGCTTCTGGAATCGATAATACCCGGCGGCCGCGATCATGGCGGCATTGTCCGTACAGAGTGACATGCGAGGATAGAAGAACCGCTTACCTATTTTGGTCAGTTGCTCGGTCATGGCTGTCCGAAGGCGGCTGTTGGCGGCTACCCCTCCGGAAATGGTGATATCTCTCACTCCGGTCAACTCAGCCGCGCGAATGGTCTTTTCCACCAGCACTTGCACCACCGCTTCCTGGAACGAGGCGGCGATATCCGCCTTGTGCGCGATGAACTCTTCATCGCTCAATTTCTCGATATACTGCGCCACCGCAGTCTTGAGTCCGGAAAACGAGAACTGATACGGTTCCTGTAAGACGGCGCGTGGAAAGCGGTGATAATCGCGGTTCCCCTGCTGCGCCAGTTTGTCGACCTGAGCGCCACCGGGATAACCAAGCCCCATCACTTTCGCCACTTTATCGAAGGCTTCGCCGGCCGCGTCATCCTTGGTTTTACCCAGCAGAGTGTATTCTCCGAATCCCTTCACCTCGACGAGCATGGAATGTCCACCGGAGACCACGAGGGTCAAGTGATGTGAGTCGAGTTCGGGGTGTTCCAGCAGATTGGCCGCCAGGTGTCCTTCCATATGATTGACACCGATAAACTTCTTTCCTGTGGCAAACGCCAAACCCTTGGCAAAGGTCAGACCGACCAGCAACGGCCCAACCAAACCCGGCCCCATTGTTGCCGCGATGAGGTCGATCTTGTCGAGTGTCACACCAGCGGTAGAGAGTGCTTCCTGATAGATTGGGACGATCGTTTTGATGTGCTCGCGACTCGCGACTTCAGGAACTACTCCTCCGAAGCGCGAATGAATGGCTTGCGACGAGATGATATTGGCGAGGATAGCGCGGCCATCCTCGATCACCGCCGCGGAGGTTTCATCGCAGGATGTTTCAATTCCGAGTACGAGCATTCCGGGTAGCCAGGATCCTTACTGAATCGACCGAGACCGCTTTCACTTTGAAATTGGCGGGGCAATCGACCGAAACACCGGCCATCCCCTCTCTGGTCATGTTGCGATAGTCGACCGCCACGGTCAGGGCGTTTTTATTGAGCAGATCAATATCTTCAGGCGGGCCGGTCAGTTCAACGCGGACCGCGGGGGGATTGGTTTTAGCCAGATAGTCCGGCGGCAAATTGTAGACCGCAATAGGGAGGTTATCATACACTCGCGTCTTGACCGGGACAACATCGATCCGCACCATCACGGTCTCCGGTTCCACCTTCATCCCGATCCCCGCGGGTGCGGTCAGTCTGGTCGCGATAGTCACGCTATTGCGAAGGCCGGTCAACTCTTTTTGCTCGGTCAATATGCTTGAGAGCACCTTGATAACCGAGCGCGGCCCGGTCAATTTGGCGCGTGAAGGCGTCGCCACAACGCGACTGCTGACCGCAAAGCCTTCATCGGGGCTGGCGATAATGTTCGGCGTGATGGGCAACTCGACTGTCCCTTTCGGGTCTATTTCTATTTCCCATTGGATCGGCGAAAGTACTTCCTCAACCACCACATTCTTGTGCGGCGCGTAGAGCTGAACATTTTCGGGTGACAGATACAGCGTATGTCGGCCGGTCGATAGTTTGGAGATATTGATACGTACACCACGCTCCCGCCAGCCGCTCTGTACCAATTGCTTCCCCTTGGCGGAGACCACAACCACGATTGAATCCGGCGGGAGGGTGGCCAGTGTCAGATCGTCGCGTAGGTCAATATCGGTCACCGGCACTGTAACTTCGTAGTTGTACGTCTTCTCGGTAACCACATGGAACCAGACCAGGACTCCGACCAGGAGTGCCAGGAACTTGAGCCAGATATTGTTCAGGAGCTTCTTCATCTTTGTTGGATGCCCACCAACAACTTATCGTTGGCGGCCCGATACGATACTACGCGATTACGCCGAGGGAATCAACTGATAATATCGACCTGTCCGGATTCAGTCAATCCTGTTCGGGTTGTTCCAGTAAAAGCGGGTCAATCCTTTGTCGGTCCCTATCCAGAGATAGTCTCCTTCGAACAGAAGGTCATATACATAGGTTGAGGCAAGACCGTCTTCGACCGAAAAATCGCGGGTGACTGTCCCCTCTTTGTCGAGAAATATGAATGTCACCCCGCGCTCCGAGGTTACGACCGCGATCCGGTCATTAACCGCAAGAGCGCGATAGTCGAGCCGGCTGGAACTGACGCGAAACGGCATGGTTGAGGCATCCTCAAGGTCAAGCCGTACCAGTCCATTGTCCGAGACAAACCAGATCGCCTCGCCGTATGCCTGTACTCCAAAAACGCGATTGAACAACAGTTGATCGGGGTCTTGATACTTCTGCAGTCTACCAGAATCGAGCGCAAAGCGGTACGCACCGACATCCGAACCGATCCAGAGATACCCCTCAGTCAGGGCAAGATCGTAGATAATGCGATTGTAGAACTGCTTCTGAGCGACATACCGGATGATATCATCCTGGAACAGATAGATCAGCAACCCGCTTGTGGTCCCGACAAAAAGCGTGTCCTCTCCCACCACCTGAAGGCTGGTGATATTGTCATCGGAGAAACCGCGACGCCGGTCGACACGCTTTATCTGGCTCTGATCCTGTCTGTCGATGAAAAACAGCCCGGATTCGGTCCCGAGAATGATAAACTTCTGATTGCCGGCGAGGCAGTTGATATCCACGACAGGCAGCCCCGGATGAACACCGGTTTCGATGTAGCGATACGCGCCGGTTTGAAGATTCAGGCCAGTCACTCCGGTTCGACTGCTCGTCAATGTCGGGCCGCTGGTCCAGAGAGTGCTATCGTCTCGATACAGGCTGTACGACGCGCTTTGTAGTAAACCAAAGGGCAAATGAGTCAGAACCTGAGTGATCGTCCCACTCCGAAAAAGACCATAGCCCCAACTCCCGAGCCAGAGATTGCCGTCACCATCGTCTACGACATCGGTAATCGTGAACGAGCGCGCTTCGGGATCGACAATCACGCCGTCGCCGAGATAATTGAAACCGAACGGTGGCGCCAGCGAAACTGGTGGGGCGACGTGTTGGTCGCTTGTCTCAACCGAAGGAGGATCGAACTGGGTCAGCCAGCGCTTGAAGGTGAAATTGTATTCGTAATATTCGTTATTCACTTGGGCATACAGATGCTGATCGAATCGGTCCACCCAGATGCGCTGTATCTCGGTCGCTGAGATCCCTTCCGCGCCGGTGAGCGGCTCCTCCCATTGGTTCATCTGCTTGTTGTAGATGATTATCCCCGAAGTGGTGGCGACATATACTTTCGCCTGCGAGGTAGCGATGTAATTCACGTACTGAAAACTGGCGTATGTGATCGCCTGATCGTCGGGGCGTAAGGCGTACGCCTGTAGACTCAGCGAGAGCATGAAGGTCAGCCAGCCGAACCAATGAATCTGTTTCATTATCGGATCCTCTGACCTGAGAAATTGAGCGTGGCGGAAGTCAGCAAGGCAGCGGCGCAGGGCAACGCGGCTTCATCCGCCACAAAGCGCGGCGAGTGCCACGGCTCTGTTGCCTTGATCTTGGGATTCCTGATGCCAAGCCGGAACATGGCCCCTTGAAGTTTCTGCAGGTAGCAGGCGAAATCCTCACCACCCAGTGAGGCGGGCGTCTGTACGACTTTCCCCGCTCCAAAAAGCGAAAGATATTGCCTCTCAATGTACTCATTCACCAGACCGTTGTTGAACAGCACCGGATAGTGCGCCTTTGCTTCGATTGTGCAGCTTGCCCCGCGCGCCTTGGCGATATTCGTGGCGATTCGTCTAATGAGCGATGGCACCAGCTTCTGTAGCGTGGGTGACAGTGTGCGCGCGGTTCCGGTGATAAGCACAGTATCCGCGATCACATTCCGGGCGATCCCTCCGGATATTTTACCGAACGTGATTACGACTGAATCTATCGGATCGGTTTCGCGGGAGACGATCTTCTGCAGAGATTCTATGATCTCGGCGCCGGTGGCGATAGCGTCAACAGTCAAATGCGGTTTTGCGGCATGTCCCCCACGCCCATGCACGGTAAGGTCGAAGTCGTAGACCGAGGCCATCGCCGCGCCATCGCGAAGCCCTATCTTGCCGGTCGGGATATCTGGATCGACATGCAGACCAAAGATGACATCGGCCTTCTTTAGCGCGCCATTGGCGATCATTGGCATCGCCCCGCCCGGCGGCATCTCCTCGGCCGGTTGAAATATGAAACGGACGGTTCCGGCGAGTGATCTCTGGAAATGCGCCAACAGATTCGCGGTTCCAAGAATCGAAGCCATATGCATATCATGGCCGCAGGCATGCATACAGCCCGATCGTTTCGAGGCAAACAGCACGCCGCTCTTCTCGAGGATCGGCAGAGCATCAATATCAGTACGGATCACGACTGTCGGTCCGGGATGGGCGCCGCGCAGCTCCGCAAGCAGTCCGGTGGGCATGTGAAGTGGAAGGATCTTGAGCCCCAGTTTGGTGACCTCTTTACGCAGGAATTTCGTCGTGTCAAACTCTTGATTGGAAAGTTCCGGATTTTGATGCAGGTGTCGCCGCCAGGCTATCTGCTTGTCGGCAAAACGAAGCGCGGCGCCCTGGATATCTTCGGAGGTCGGCAGATTCGTGTTGATTGATCTACTCATTAGGCGGGTGATCCATTCAGGTGATTGTGGTCAGTCTGTGATTTGTCTCTCTCGCATTTCTGACGATACCTGTTCGCCAGAAGGTGCGCCACACGGAGCGGTTCGGGCAAACGGAATCCGCGGAGTGACCGCTTGACGATATCGATGGAGAACCGAAGGTCACATTTGTGTCCGGGGGAAATATAGATCGGCTTAACGTCCTGTTTGCTGCGCAGCACCAGACCGACCTCTTTCCCACCAATGAGTATTGGTTGTGTACTCCCTTTGGTCGGGTCCAGCGTCCGATGAGTGCCGGACAGGAGTTTTCTGGCACAGCCGATAGTCGGGGTATCACACGCGAGCCCAACGTGGGAAGCGATACCGCAATGGGAAGGATGCGCGATTCCATGACCATTGACTATTATAACATCGGGGCGGCCGGCCAGACTGCCGAGTGCCTCAAGAATTGCGGGACCTTCGCGATAGAAAAGTAGGCCGGGGATGTACGGAAACGCGACTTCGACCGCGGCATACGACCGCTCAATCTCTTCAAATTCCGGAAATTGAAGTACCACGGCAGCGGCGTAGAGGATCTTCCCCTCAAACCCATAGTCAGTGTCGACCGCCGCGATAGTCTGCGGCGCGGCCAGATTGCTGGTGAGCACGACGCGGTCGGCAGCCAAAGCCTGTGCGGCTTGGGCTGACTGACGGTCGGTCGGCCAGCGATCTGGAACCTGGTAATTCATGCAGAAAACCTTTCATTCAGCGGATAGTTGTGCTGAGGGTTTGCCGAACCAACATAGAGCAGTTCACCAACAACTGTCAACTGTTCTGACAAGCCGCCTATCAGGTTATCGCATTATGAGTTAGTCGCGGTCTCCTGCGGCTTTTTGGGCCAGATGAGCGAGGCTATCACCGATACCGCCAGCACCAGGAAGATCACTCCCAATGACCAGGTGACCGGGATCTTGTAGACCTCCGCCAGGAGCATTTTGATACCGACAAAGATGAGAATCACCGAAAGCCCATAGTGAATATGGTGGAACAACCGCATCACTGCCGCCAGCGCAAAGTAGAGCGAGCGTAATCCGAGAATGGCGAACACATTCGCCGTGTAGACGATGAACGGATCCTCGGTCACGGCGAAGATCGCCGGAACTGAGTCGACCGCAAAGATGATATCCGAGGTTTCAATCAACAGGAGTACCAGGAATAGCGGTGTGGCCACCCACTTCCCCGCCTCCTTAATAAAGAACAATTTCCCATGATACTGGTTGGTCACGGGCATCAGCTTGCGGAAAAGACGCAGCACCGGGTTGCTCTCCGGATGGATCTCCTTGTCCTTCGCCCAGGCCATTTTGATGCCGGTGAAGATGAGAAACGCCCCAAAGATGTAGATGATCCAGTGGAACTTGGCGATGAGAACTGCCCCCAGCCCAATGAATACCCCGCGGAAAATAAGCGCCCCAATAATCCCCCAGAAGAGTACCCGATGCTGATACTGTGTCGGTACTTGGAAGTAGGCAAACAGCAGGAGAAAGACAAAAACATTATCGACCGAGAGCGATTTCTCGATAAGATAACCGGTTAGAAACTGTAGCGCTATCTCCGTGCCACGTTCTGGACCATAGAGGCCGGTTTTCCAATAATAGAGTCCGACATTGAAGGCGATTGCCAGCGCTATCCAGACGAAGGTCCAGGTAAGTGACTCACGCACGCTGACAACATGATCGCGACGATGAAAGATGCCGAGGTCAAGCGCCAGCATCAGCAAAACAAACAGATTGAATCCGATCCAGAGATAAACTTGGTTCGCTTCGAGAAACTGAATGGTGTCCATGATCCTCTTAGGTTGATTTCCTTTTGCCCGGTTAAACGGCTCCACCTGAACAGGGTTCCGCCAAAGCGACAAGTCGATTTTCCGATTCGACAGATACTACTATATTACTATAAAACAAGCGCTTACGTGTAGTTTTTTATATTGCCGGATGACTGCGGGAACCTTATTATCTAAAGGTAATTACTATTAGGTAACTATGCCTACCAAGTCACATCCATCCATATCCCTGACCGCGACGCAGGAAGACTACCTGGAGGTGATCTTCCAGCTCTCGCAACAGGAGCCATACAGCCCGGTGCGAGTTACGGATATAGCGCGCGAATTGCAGACCAAGCTCCCGACCGTCACTCGGACTGTCCATAAACTGACTGAACTTGGTTTGCTGGAGCACCCGCACCGTCAGGGAGTCTCCTTGTCGGAGACAGGAAAAAAGGTAGCGTCGGATATTCGCCACCGCCACACCGACCTGGTCGCTTTTTTTACCGGCGTACTTGGTTTGGATCAACGCGACGCGGAGCTGGATGCCTGCAAGATAGAGCATGGCATTTCGCCACGGACCGCCGAGCGACTGCATGATTTTCTTGAGTATTTCCAGACACTTTCAAAGACCGATCAGGAGAGACTGACCGGTTCTCAATCCATAGCATCTGTAACACGCGAGCGGCAGTTCAAGAATCTGCTGCAAAACCGAGTCCGGGGATGGAGAGGATAATGCGTTTGATGAGACGATCTGCATTGCTGATGATCATACTTGGAGTCCTTGCCGCCGCGCTTCTTGCCGGATGTGGCGGGCAAAAGGAGAGCGCGACCGCGGATGGGAAGGTGATCGTCGTGACGACGATCGGGATGATCGCCGACGCGGTCAAGAGTATCGCCGGTGACTCTGTCACGCTATATGGCCTGATGGGGCCGGGAGTTGACCCTCACTTATATAAGGCGACCAAGGGAGATATCGACCGGCTCAACAGCGCCAATATCATTCTTTATAACGGGCTCAATCTTGAGGCGAAGATGGCGGAGATATTCAAACAGATGTCCGCCAGCAAAGTCGCCGTGCCGGTCGGTGAGGCAGTTCCGGATTCGTTGCGCCGTCATCCGGCGCAATTTGAGGGGCATCCCGACCCGCATATCTGGTTTGATGTCTCGCTCTGGGAGATGGCGGTCCGCGAGATCATTGCGACCATGACCAAGCATGACTCCGCGCATACCGATATGTATTGTCTCAACGGTGCCGCGTATCTTGATTCACTGCGCGCGCTTGATATCTGGGTGAGGGATCAGATCGCCACGATCCCGGAAAGTCAGCGTGTGCTGGTAACCGCGCACGACGCGTTCGGCTATTTCGGCCGAGCCTACAATATTGAGGTGCAGGGATTGCAGGGGATATCGACGGTTACCGAAGCCGGACTCCTTGACATGACGGCAATGATCGACATGCTGGTAGAGCGGAAGATCAAGGCGGTTTTTGTTGAATCATCAGTCCCGCGCAAGGCAATTGAAACTGTGGTTGAAGGATGCCGCTCTCGCGGACATGAAATCGTGATAGGCGGCGAGCTTTTCTCCGACGCCATGGGGCAGGCGGGTACGCCGGAGGGAACATATCTCGGCATGGTCCGGCATAACGTCAACGCGATCGTGAAGGCGCTGAAGTAATATGGAATCACAGGTACCGATCGAAGTACATGACCTGACAGTCGCCTATCGGCGCAAGCCGGTGCTCTGGAATGTCGATTTCACACTGCCGGAGGGAAATCTGATAGGTCTGGTCGGCCCGAATGGCGCGGGAAAATCCACGCTCATAAAGGCGATCATGGGGCTATTGCCGCTATTGTCCGGGTATGTGAAGATCTATGGGGAGCCGCTGGAGACTATGCGGCACCGCATTGGATACGTGCCGCAGCGCGAGTCCGTCGATTGGGATTTTCCGATTAACGCCCTCGATGTCGTGACAATGGGTCGCTATGGTCGGCTGGGGCTGTTCAGTCGTCCATCTAAAGAAGATAAGCAGATTGCCATGGCCTGTCTTGAGAAAGTCGGGATGCAGGATTTCGCGCACCGCCAGATAAGCCAGCTCTCAGGTGGTCAGCAGCAGCGAGTCTTTCTCGCTCGCGCATTGACGCAGGACGCTTCGATATACCTGATGGATGAACCATTCGCGGGTGTCGATGCCGCAACCGAAAAGGCGATCATCGAACTGCTCAAAGATCTTAAAGCGCACAAAAAGACCGTCATGGTGGTGCACCATGACCTTCATACAGTGACCGAGTACTTTGACTGGGTGATGCTCCTGAATATGCGCCTGGTCAAGTTCGGACCGACCGCGCAGATCTTCACCGAAGAAAACCTTCGCCTTACCTACGGCGGCAAATTGCTGCTGTTGAGTGAAGCGGCCGAAAAAGTGGCGCGGCATCGATAGGCTGATATGGATTGGTTTGACCTGACTATCCGCTTCTTCTCGCTCGCCGACGCCAATGTTCGTTGGGTAGTCTTTGGCTCGATCCTCTTGGGAGGCGCGGCCGGCGGCCTGGGATGTTTCGCCTATCTGCAGAAACGTTCACTTCTGGGTGACGCGCTGGCGCATGCCGCGCTGCCCGGTGTCGGGTTGGCGTTTCTGATTATGGGACGAAAAGATTTCCTCGCCTTGCTGATCGGCGCGTCCATCACCGGGTGGCTTGGCGCCATGGCGATCAACTACATCGTACGAGAATCAAAGATCAAACTTGATGCCGCGCTGGGGATCGTGCTGACGGTCTTCTTCGGAGGCGGCATCGTGATCCTGACACACATTCAGAAGTCCGGCTCCGGAGCGCAGTCCGGCCTCGATAAGTTTCTCTTCGGACAGGCTGCCGCGATGGGGCGGGATGATGTAATCATCCTCGGTGTGGTCGCGCTGATCATGCTGGCGGTTGTCTCAATCGGATTTGGCAGATTCAAACTGATCTCGTTTGATGCAGCGTTCGGACGCTCGCTCGGAATGCGGGTCGGTTTGTTGCAATTTGCCATGACCACGATGATGGTCTTCGCTGTGACGATCGGTCTGCAGGCGGTCGGCGTGGTGCTGATGGCTGCCATGCTCATCACGCCGGCCGCGGCGGCTCGTCAGTGGACTGACAAACTGCACCTGATGGTGATACTGGCATCGATTTTCGGAATCCTCTCCGGTCTGTTCGGCGCGTATATCTCGTTTCTGGCGCCCCGCTTTCCGACCGGCCCATGGATGGTGATCGTGGTGACCGCGCTGTTCGCCTTTTCGATGCTGTTCGCGCCGAACCGCGGGATAATCAGCTATATCCTGCAGCATTATGCGAACCGTCGCAAGATGACCCGCGAGCATGTGCTGAAAGTGCTCTTCAAAGCGGGGCAGGAGAGCAAACAGTGGCGCACATATTATCCATTTGAGCAGATCAAGCGAATGTGGTCGTTCACGCAGCATGAACTTCAGGCCGCGCTCAAAACCCTCCAGCGACAAGGGATGCTCGAGCGATCGGGGAAGATGTACCGATTGTCTGAGTCCGGTGTGACTGAGGGAGCACGAGTGACCCGTCTGCATCGACTGTGGGAAGTTTATCTGTCACGCTATCTCGAACTGCCGGAGGATCATGTGCACCGCGACGCCGAGGATATGGAGCATATCATTACGCCGGAGATGGAAGAGCGGCTCGAAGAAATGCTGGATCATCCTGCGTACGACCCGCACCGCCAGGAGATCCCCTACATCGGACGGGAGGGGAAACGATGACTCCGGATCTCTGGGTGATCGTGACCGGCATTCTGGCGGCATCATCTTTGGCGCTGATCGGCTCGTTCCTGGTGCTTCGACAGAATGGAATGCTAGGAGATGCCATTTCCCACGCGGTTCTCCCCGGCCTGGTGATAGCATTTCTTATCACCAGCAGCCGGAATGTCGTGCCCATGGTGATAGGCGCCGGTCTATTCGGGCTGTTGACCGCATACCTGACCGAAATGTTGAGCCAGACACGCAGAGTCTATTCTGACGCTGCCATGGGGATAGTTTTCACGTTACTCTTCGCGGTCGGTGTGATCATGGTTGCGATGTTCACGGAGCAGGTGGATCTTGATCAGGAATGCGTACTCTACGGTGAAATAGCGTACACGCCCTGGAACCGACTTGTTGTCGGTGGAGCGGATCTTGGCCCGCGCGCGGTCTGGATACTCGGGGCAGTTCTGCTGGCGAATATGGGATTCATCGCGCTCTTCTTCAAACAGCTCAAAATCAGTTCGTTTGATCCGCAAATGGCGGTAGCGGTAGGAATCAAAGAGAAGCTCTGGCACTATCTGTTGATGACCATGGTCTCTCTCACCGTGGTCTCCGCGTTTGAATCGGTCGGGGCGATACTGGTGGTGGCGATGCTGATAATCCCCGGCGCGACTGCCTATCTCCTGACCTCCAAACTACATGTGATGTTGACCTTGTCAGTTGTGATTGGCATTCTCTGCGCTTTGGGGGGATTTTATGGCGCGTCCTGGCTTGACGCGTCTATCGCCGGGATGATGGCCGTGGTCGGGGGTGTTTTGTTCGGTGCGGTGCTGGGTTGGAAACAGGTCTCACGTAGGTTGCACCAGATGAAGTACACGGCCGGTCAGACACAGGCACTTGAAAAGACGGCATAAGTTCACATTGGGGGAATGATGGCAGGACGAGCTGCCATTCTCATATCACGACAGTCGTTGCGACCATCAGGGCAAACTCCCTGGGTGGCAAGCACTGTGAAAGCAATCAGTTGGGTCAAGGCGAATGACCTATCGCTCAACAGCTCGGTCGGCATGCAGACCTGGGAGTTGGTGACGGCGCTAGCGTCACACGACCGAATCCCTCTCACGTTATACATCCCAAGCAGGTTCAATCAATCGAACTCATCGGACGAGATCACGCGTCAGTTCGCGCCGGCTGCCGATCACGTCGAGTTCATTCCAGTGCACACAGCGGAGAAAGATTCCAAAGAGCAAGAACTGACCGCCCGGGATACACAGGTGGTGAGCGATGCTGACGTCCTATTGCCGATCTCAGTCAGGCCGGGTGGGCATATGCATAAGCTCATTGATGAAGCGCGGGCACAGGGGAAGCAGATCGTTGAAGAATTCACTGTTTCCTGGAAGCAGCCGCGAGAAGAGATCATCTCGCACTTTGACCAATGCTCAATCAATCCTGAAATTGACGTTTACTCGTCAGGTTATCTCATCCACTGGACGCGGACACCGCATGGCCAGTGGCCGGGAGAACGGGCGATAGATTATTATCTGGAAATGTCGCAATGCGAACGGTTTCCTCGAAGCGCCTTTGACACGCTGCGGCGAATTGTACGGGATGGGCGCCTGCTCGCTTCGCCGCGACATATGCCGTCGAATATACCCACAGTCGCTTTCAGCGCTCTTGCGCCTCGAGACTTGATCCCACTCATGCGCTGGCGCGCGCGATACGCGGAGATGAGCTTCGAGCCATACGGGATCGGCATCCGAAAAGAAAATGCATCCAAGCTTGGCATTCGGCCGGCAATCTACTACGCGGGATCGAAGCCGGCTGAGTTCGAATCCTCCCCGTGGCTTTGTCAGTCGATAGGGACCAGAACTGACTGGAGGCAGGAGGCAGAATACCGGCACCAGGGTGATCTGACTCTAAATATCTCGCCACGCGACATCATTCTTTTCTGCAAAACCGCAGAGGAAGCGGAACAATTGAAGTTGGAGTTTGGCATTCCCGCGGTCAATCTCTTCCTGTAATAAAGAAAGGGCCAGTCGCAAGACCGGCCCTCTGTATCATCTCAGGATTAGGGTCACTTCAGCAGTAGCATCTTTCGTGACGCGCTGAATTTCCCTGCTGTCAGTCGATAGAGATAGACGCCTGAGCCTTCGCCGCGACCTTCCCACTGTATCTCCGTCAGTCCAGCGCGCGCCGAGCCATTCTTCTGAAAGACTTCGCGTCCGGTCATGTCATACACAGTCAACTGGTACTCTGATGCGCGCGGCAGTTCGAACGCAATGGTCGTGCTCGGATTGAACGGGTTCGGGTAGTTCTGCATCAACGCGAAGTTCCGCGGCAAGGTCGGATCCTCGCCGGGAACATCGGTGGAAATGTCGGTCGAGAACATCCGTATCGGCGAACTGGAAGACAACCCGACATTATCTTCCGCTACGACCTGCCAGTAATACTCCGATAGATCCAGGAGTGAATCGGTGAGTGTGACAGTTGTGTCGGTGATATCGGCGATTTCCGTCGCGGGAATCAAGCCAGGGTCACTGCCATAGCGGAGTGTGTAGTGGACCGCATCGTTGGGATTCGGATCGGTCGACTTGTGCCAGACAAAGGTCGGAAGGAGAGACGGGACCACTCCGTTGGCGGTCGGCGAGATCTGAGTCGCCACTGAAGGCGCCTGCCCCGCGACCAGCGCGTAGGCAAATGGCGCGCGTGTGGCGGCATCGCGAATAGTGGTGAGATCCGCTCCGCCTATGAGCGCGACGACCACCGTATCCAATTGTCCTGCCGCTAAAGTCAGCGGCCCCGCCGCGATCGTCTGCACCAGATCATTGATGGAATCCCTCAGAATAACCGGGTTACTCAGACCGGCATTCAGCATCTGATATTTCTCGACATCGGTGTAACCATTTGCTCCGGTCCCCCACCAGGCCAGCCAGACAGTAAATGCTTTTGACGTTGCCGCAGTCGCCAACGGCCCCTCAAGAAGTTTTGCTCCGCGGAAACGAGTCAGATTGGGAGATAGATAGGATCCCGAGTTGTATGCCGACCAGAGGAATTGTTCAGTGGATTCCCAGCCCCCGGCATTGCGTGAATATGATGGTGAAATGTCCCAGTCGAGGCTGAGACCGAATTTCAGATTGCTGAGCGTCCCTCCGGAATTATTCTTCAGGATGAACTGCAGCATCGCGATATCGCCATAAGGCGGCGCGAAGCTGTACGCGTTCTGCGTGACTTCGAGACCGATAGGCAAACTCGCACCAGAGTCATCAAACTTGCAGCGGCTGACTTCGTCGATCCCTGTCCCGACCACCTGGAAGGTCATATCGCCATTCGGCGCGACGCGGAAATCAAGTTCCGGCTCGTTCAACTGGAAGCGTAACGCCGCCGATATTTTGGTCGGTCCGGTTGAGGCCATCACCCCGCCTTCGTAGAGGTCGCTCCCGAGATTATCCAGATTGAACCCCGCTCCGCCCGCGGGGAAGATCGAGGCTGCCCCTAATCCGATCGCGCCGAAGTTCGAGACTGAGTAGGTCAATCGGCTGGTCTGGTGGGTAGCAAGCGATTTGGAATTGCGCGGCTCAACTACAAACGCGAGACTCGTATTGACGGTATAGGGACCATTGGTGATCTGGAAGGGGACCGTGATCACTTGCCCCTGCGCGACCGAGTTGGAGACAGTCACACTCAGATTGTCAGACGATGTGTCAACTGCATTTGGCCCTACTGTTCCAAAGCCGACAGTTCCATCAGTGATGGTCAACAGTGGGTGAGTTCCAGTGATGGTGCCGGTCAATCCATTGACATTGCTTCCCAGATTTTGTACGACCACCGGGCCTGTGACAATATCGCCCGGTTCGATCGACGCATGAATAAAATCATACAGACGTACTTGTGGTGTCCCCGGCGCGGCCGGGAGCGCGTTGAGAGCGGCGAGGCAGTCGATTTCGCCCCAGCCGACATCGTTATTTGGAGTCGACCAGCTATAGGTCTGGGTAGCATTCAGGATCGCCTGCTTTATCTGGGTAACGGTGGCGGCAGGATTCTTCTGGCGAAGCAACGCGACAAGTCCGGAGACATGCGGCGCGGCCATGGAAGTACCGGTCATAACGCCATAGGTCGAACCGGGGAGCGTCGAACGCACCTGATATCCTGGCGCCATGACATTCGGCTTAATAGCGCCGTTGCAGGTGGAGGGTCCACGCGACGATTGGGGATCCACGGTCGGTGTGGCAGTCGTGAAGCGAAGCATCCCGACCGCGAAGCAGTCGAGCGAGTCATTCGCGCGGTTCGCCGGATTGTAGATCGTGGAGGCCGTCGAACCTGTGTTGCCTGCGGCGAAGATATTGACGATCCCCAGAGCTTCGGTCGCTTCAATGAAATCGTAGAACATATTCTCGCAACCGACATATCGATTCTCATACCCCCAGCTATGATTGATGACATCGGGACGGTCTGAAACCGTGTTCGGGTCGCCGTCGGGATCAACCGCCCACTCGAAAGCATCAGCCACGGAAGCACCGGGGATATCGATCACCGCGGCAGATATCCATTTGGCATCGGGAGCGACACCGTAGGCCCGGTCATTGACCGAGTCCAGTCCAACCATGATCCCCATGGTATGGGTGCCATGCATTGGGGCGTACGAATTGTTGAAGGTGTGCGGTGCAAGCTGCTTGGCGGTCGGGTCGAACCAGGAGGCGAGCGAATCCTGGCGACTCCCGCCACGGCCACGCCAGCTTCGCTGCAATGCCGGATGATCGCCCTGTACACCGGTATCAAACGAGCAGATCACCCGCCCGGCGCCGGTGTAGCCGGCATTCCATGCCTGCGGCGCCTTGATATGTTTCAAATTGTCCATCACTGAATCAACGGCGATATCTGCCTCCGAAAGAGCAGCCTCGTAGATGGGACGGATTCCCTGCACCTCGGGCTCAGGATAGATAACGTCGATATCAGATCGCGCGGCCAGCGCGTTGAGTTCCGAGGCGGAGATATCGACCTCGACCATATTGACCAGCCAGTGGGGCTTGATACGCGCAACCTGATTCCGCCGCTCAAGAGTTTCAAGGTAGCCGATCAGTTCGCGCTGTGCGCCCTGGTGTGCCAATTTGAGGTTGGTGATAGCATCGCGATGTTGCTCCGCCGCGATAGCGGCAGGCGGCATGGTCTTGAGTGCATTGGCTGTCGGTGAATCCGGGAGCCTTATCCAGACACGGAGAGTCTGGTCCGTATCGAGCGCGGCCATCTTCTGAGCTAAATAGGGAGAAAGCTGACCCGCCATGAGGTTGGCGCAGAACAGGATCAAGAACAGGGCGAGAAGCAGGGTCAGGCGAGTGGTCATGGGTTTCTCCATCATATCGACGGTGAACTGTGGCGATCAGTGGAGAGAAATCTGCGGCTCGTCCGAATCACCAAACTTCTCACTAATCGTATGCATTCCAGTATCTTATTTGTAGTAAACACCGGGCGGCCGGTCTGGTTCAATAGTGTGGCGCTTTTCGACGCACAGTTGTCGTGAACGGCGCTAACTTCGAACCTATAACAAGATACATCAGAATCGACCACTTGTAAAGCTGGGCCCAATTATCTACCTTCAGACGAACTATTACAGCGACAGAAGGACGAAACAGCAATGGATACTACCTCTCTCTCCCCCGAATTGATGCGCGCGATGCTGGATGATTTCGCCAAAAACTGGCTGGCCCATGACGGCCTCTGGTTCCAGGCGGTCGAAAAGCAGTACGGGATGGAGAAAGCAATCGAACTGGATACCGAGGCCTGGGAACAGTTCACGGTCATCGAAGCAAAGCGGATCATGGCACTGCACAAGATACCGGCCAACTCCGGCCTTGATGGCCTGAAGAAAGCGCTGGGATTCAGGCTCTACGCATTTCTCAATGAACAGGCGATTCGGAATGAGACCCCAAACTCATTCGAGTTTTATATGGTAGATTGCCGGGTGCAATCCGCGCGAAAGCGCAAATCACTCCCGCTGTTTCCGTGCAAATCGGTCGGGTTGGTGGAATATGCCGGATTCGCGAGAACTATCGACCCGCGCATCGTGACCGAATGTATCGGCTGTCCGCCCGATGCGCACGCGGGGAATGAATTCTTCTGCGGATGGCGCTTTAGTATCAAATAATCCCTAACCACGAACTGTCGGAAAATACGAACGGCGCCTGCGAGTAGGCGCCGTTCTTCCGTGTGCGTCAGGCAGCGGCGAGTCCACGACTCACACTGTCGCGCGCTGCCTCACGAGAGGGCTCACGCGGGGCAATTTGGCAAGGTCGGCTTCGGTGTCACCGTCAGAAACGCGATCAGGAGTGACAGATCGGAGAGGTCCGGCGTGGGCGATACTGAACCATTAACGTTCGCCTCTGGAAGACATGGCAAAGTCGGCTTGGGTGTCACTGTCAGGTAGGCTACCAGCAGCGACAGATCCGAAAGGTCGGGCGTCTCCGAGACAGACTTATTGATATTGCCACGTGTCCCCACACAGCAATAGAGCGGATTAATGCGCAGAGTATCCTTCATGAAAGTCGCGTGCGGGGTGCAGACATACGGGAATGGCCCCATGCCATCGCCTGAAGTAAAGACCAGACTGAATGTCTCCGACGTGAGCAGAAGATCGCTGTCCCAGGTTTTGGGTGAGCCGGGGGCCGAGGTCGACGTGTGCGGCATGGCGCCATTGTTGGTCCAGACGACTGTATCTCCCGGATTGATAACCAGGCCAGCCGGCTGAAACTCGAAGTCGACAATGCTTATCTGATGTTTGGTCTGCACGAAGATCGTGTCAATCATACCGAGATGAATGGTGCAGGTGTACGGGAACGGCCCCTTCCCATCGGCGGGATTAATGACGATTTGATAAGTACCTGCGGAATTGATCAAACCCGAGTTCCAGGTTTTGGGGGAGCCGGGGTCGGAGACCGAGTTATGCTGGAATCCATCCATATTGATCCAGCGGACGGTGTCGCCGTAGCTCGCTTTGGTTTTGAGCGGCACGAATTGCGAGCCCATGATATGGATCTCGTGGATGGTCGCATGCGCCAGCGCGGGAAAGACCAGCGCCGCACACAGCACGGCAGATAACAGAAAGCGTTTCATTAAATCCTCCTATGACGCACGGCTTGCCCCGCCGGAGCATCACTACGATCAGGTGTGAACGGACAATGTGTTGGAAGACAGAGTGAATTGGTCGATGTTTCGTACAGGATCGGTGAAGATTCTGGCTTCGACTCCGCTCAGCCCGATTCTGAATGAGTCATTGGGACAAAGGAGAGATTACTTCTACTCTCAACTGCCTAAACTCGTGAAGTACATTCAATCGCACTGAGCGAAGTCGAAGTGCGATATACCAATTGCGCGGCAGACGTCCCCCTCTGCCCGGCCGGGCAATTGCGTACCTTTCGGGCTTCGACTCCGCTCAGCCCGATTCTGAAAGAGCCATTTGGATAGGAGCGTGTACCGCCGCACTCCGTTACCTCAACTTATGAAGGTAATTCAATTGGGCTGAGCGTAGTCGAAGCCCGGTCCCACGCCCAGGTACTTGACCCTGCCGCTCAAATCCACTTACTTCCCTCATGCCTCCGATCGCCACACTCGTTGATTCACACACGGTTACACTCAAGCCAGTGCCTTCATCCATGGTCGAAAAGATGTATGACAAGTCGGTTTTGAACGAGACCGTGGTCGAGAAGATCACTTACCTCTCAGATGGTTTTAGGGTCAAAGGGTATATCGCGCGGCCCAAAGCCGAGGGGCGGTACCCGGTGATCATCTGGAATCGCGGCGGGTATGGGCTGCACGGGTCGCTCGAAGATCTCACCGCCTATCTGATTCTCGCCTCAACCGCAGTCTGGGGGTATGTACTATTGGCAACACAGTACCGTGGGAATCATGGCGGCGAAGGGGTCGAGGATTGGGGGGGTGAGGATGTCCGCGACGCGTACAACCTGATCGGTCTGGCGGAGACTCTCCCCTATTGCGACGCAAACCGCATCGCGGTCGAGGGAGCGAGCCGTGGCGGGATGACCACCTATCGCCTGCTCACCATGTACGACCGGTTCAAGTGCGCGATTGTCCATGCCGGGGTGGCGGATGTCGACAAATTGTGCGAAGTACGCGAGGATTTCTGCAAGCTGTTCGACAAACTGTTTGGGGATTTGCCCGTCTCACAACGGTTCGAGGAGATACGGAATCGTTCGGCGACACAGATAGCGTCGCAATTCCCGAAGACAACACCTATTCTACTGCTACACGGGACGGCAGACAAAAAGGTGCCGATCGAACAATCGATCGCGCTGGATGCGGTGCTGACGAAGTTGGGACATCCGCACGAGTTTGTCACGATCCAGGATGGCGGGCATGTGTCGTTGAAAGACGGCTCGTATCGGGAGATAGACAGATATCGGAGGGTATGGTTGGAGAGGTATCTGTGACGAGTTTGTCTTTACATTGGGCATCGACTACGCTCAGCCCGATTGGTAATGATCAAGGAACCTGCATAATTCTTTGGGCTGAACGCAACCTGCCCTGAACTGGATTCAGGGTCGAAGCCCAATGCTCTAGAACCGTATCCCACTATCTATGGCGGGTATCCCAACCTCACGCCCGGCGCAAGAGGAAGAATTCGTAGCCGGTATACGATGGGTACTTTCGGCAGATATCGATCTCTCGCTGAATCATCTCAATCAGGTCAACTTTCGATTGTTCGGCCGCATATTGCGATCTCAGCAGGGCAAGGCGCTTCTCCAGTGGCATATAGAATTGATCCCACCAGGAAGATGCCGGCAGGGTGAAATGGTCAATGGTCGTCATTCCACATTCTTTGACAATGGCGAGATTTCCATCGATATCAAGAATCGCTGGGTATTCTGCGGTCCAGAATTTCCGGCATTCATCGGGTGGGTCGTGGCGGGTCCAGACCGCTTCGGTGACGGCGATCGCACCGCCGGGAGCCAGTAGATCGCGGAAGGTATCAAGTCCATGTCGAAAACCGAGGACAAAGATCGCCCCTTCCGACCAGATCAGATCAAAGCTCTCGCGGGGGAGGTGCATCGCGTGCATATCCATCCTTAGCGGCGTGATATATTGTGTTAGGCTGGCGGCTTGAGCGCGGCGCATCAGTTCATCAAGAAACGGCTGGTGGTTGTCGATGGCGGTGATTTGCGCGTGCGTGTCGCGGACAAGCTGAAGGGTCTGCGTGCCGGTACCGCATCCAATATCAAGAATGCGTAGTTCATGCGGAGCGAGCGCAGGGTTCACCTGCCGCAGAGCGGAAAGGATTGTCCGCAACGCGCGGCTGGTCGACTGATCGTCTCCGGGACCCTGACGGGGCAGGGAGGAGTCGAAGATCTCGTAGAAAAACGGCGGCAAAGCAAATTCAGTCATGTTTGGCTCCACAGTTAGCAAGGCGAGACGGCGACCCTCGTCAATGAAACGTCACAAGAGCGAAACCGATCTGCAAGCCTAACTGGATCACCGGCCATTCTTCGTCCCAGGTCCCGGCCATAAATGAGAGCTCGCCATACAGCACCTGCCATTTGAATATCGCTCCAGTGCCGATAAAGACCGCCGAGACTTTGTCGTCAGCATCAACATCCATATACCCCGCGAAGAAATGCGCGCCGGAGTAATGGTGTTTGCTCTGCCCTAACTTGCGGACGGCGCCGAACTGGAAGCCGGCAAAATGCTCACCTACCTGATTGCCAAGGTAGCCGCCGGAGAAAGTCCATCCCCATTTGTTTTTGCCGACCGATGTCACATTGAGATTAAATCCGCCGGGAGTGCCGATAGTGACGCCGCACGAGCCGGTTTCGAGTTTGGGTTGGTCGAGAAGCGAATCCTGGGCAACGATGTCAGTTGGGAGCACGATTAGGCATGTTAGGAGAAAGCAGAAGCTGATCGAAAGCAGGGCGGTACGATTCTTGCGCATGGTTCCTCCCCTAATGGGTGGGCGGTTGAACGGTTCGTTACATGGGCAAGATAATCCACAAAGCGAGATTGGTCAAGGAAGGTAGTCTTGAGGTCTGGTCGTTCAGATCCGCGGGCTTCGCAGCAGCCCTACGCACGGCTCAGGAAAAGCTTGCCATCAATTCGCACCCAGAATGTAACTGAGATAAACATGCGCGAAAAAGTTATATACTTACTGTACAATATATTAACTGGGGGGATACGGCAAAATATCCCTTGCCAATTCCCCTCAATCCTCTATATTGCTTCGCTCTGCTAGCCACTATTCCCCGCTTGAGTCAGTGGATCCCAGCTTTCGCTGGGATGAGGCACTGTGGTATCGCAGAATAATGCGGTTTGTAGTCGGATATATTTGGAAAGAATGAATGTTTGACGGTCTGTCGGATAAATTAGAGTCGGTCTTTAAAACCCTGCGCGGCGCCGGGAAACTCTCGGAGAAAAATATCCGGGATTCCATGAAGCAGGTCCGCCAGGCTCTGCTCGAAGCCGACGTGAACTACAAAGTCGCGCGCGATTTCGTCAAGGCGGTCGAGGAGAAAGCGGTTGGGACCGAGGTCCTCACCTCGATCGAGCCGGGGCAGTTGATCGTCAAGATCGTGCATGACGAACTGGTCGCGCTGTTGGGCGGCAAAACCGCGCCGCTCGCGCCGATCGACAAAAGCCCGACTGTTTACATGGTCTGCGGCTTGCAGGGTTCCGGTAAAACCACCCTTACCGGCAAGATCGCCCTGATGTCGAAGAAGAAAAACAAGAAGGTGCTGGTGGTGGCGGCCGATATCTATCGCCCGGCCGCGGTGAAGCAGCTCAAAGTGCTGGCGGACCAGATCGCGGTGGAGCATTTCTTTGTCGACGGCAAACAGCCGCCGGAGATATGCAAAGAGGCGGTCGCGTACGCGTCGAAAAATTTTGTCGACCTGGTGATTCTCGATACGGCCGGACGGCTGCATATCGATGATGACCTGATGGTCGAGCTTGAGCAGATAAAGGCGCTGGTCAAGCCGGATGAGATCCTGCTGGTCGCGGATTCGATGACCGGTCAGGACGCGGTCAATGTCGCGGATCAGTTCCACAAGCGACTGGCGATCACCGGCGTGGTGCTCTCCAAGCTGGACGGTGACGCCCGCGGCGGCGCGGCGCTGTCGATCCGACAGGTGACCGGTTGTCCGATCAAGCTGGCATCGGTTGGCGAGAAGCTCTCCGACCTGGAGCCGTTCCATCCGGATCGTTTGGCTTCGCGCATTCTCGGGATGGGTGACATTGTCACTCTGGTCGAAAAGGCGCAGGAAGCGGTTGATGCCAAGCAGGCCGCCAAGTTGCAGGAGAAACTGCTCAAGGCGGAGTTCAATTTCGAGGATTTTCTCGACCAGATGGCCCAGTTGAAAAAGATGGGGCCGCTGGAAAATGTCATCGGTATGATCCCGGGGATGGGGAAACAGCTCAAAGGGATGAAGATCGATGAGCGGGAGATGGAGCGGACGACGGCGATCATCAAATCGATGACGATCGAGGAGCGCCGACATCCGCGGATCATCGACGGGTCGCGCAAGCGGCGGATCGCGAAGGGTTCGGGGAACACGGTGCAGACCGTCAACCAGTTGTTGAACCAGTTTTTCGCGATGCAGAAGATGTTCCATTCGTTAGGAGGCAAGAAAATGAAAATACCAAAAGGCTGGTCCGGCTTAGGGGCCAGGTAAACGGAGGCATTGATTTGGCGGTTCACATCAGACTTCGCCGTATGGGCTCGATGAAGCGCCCATTCTATCGTATCGTCGCCGCGGATTCGCGGACCGCGCGGAATGGCGCGTTCCTGGATATCCTCGGGACATACAACCCGATCACCAAACCGGCGGTGGTGGAGATCGAGGAAAAGAAAGTAACCAAGTGGCTGGAGAACGGCGCCGTCCCCTCGGATACGGTCCGTACCCTGCTCAAGCAGGTCGGCTTCTCGTCCAAGGCGCAGCGCGCCAAGAAGGGTGAGGATGTTTCCGGAACGGTCCTCAACAAGACCATCAAGGAACGTCCGAAGAAAACCCGGAAGATGAAGAAAGCCTCGGCCACGGCCGAAGCGGCCAAGTAAGACAGTCCCGGCGCGGGAATGCGCCGGAAGTTCGGGCGGAAACCTGGTCATGAGGAGACTCCTGACCAACTGACGACTACGGGAGGCGCAGGATGAAAGAGTTCCTCGAGTATGTCGTCCGGGCGCTCGTGGATCGTCCCGATGCGGTGACGATCAGTGAAGTTGAAGGCAGTCGCACGACCGTGTATGAACTACGCGTCGGCCAGGGAGATCTCGGCAAGGTGATCGGGAAGAACGGGCAGACAGCACGGTCGCTCCGCACGCTGTTGGGCGCGGTCAGCGCGCGCCAGGGAAAGCGGGCGGTTCTGGAGATCCTGGAGTAGGTGAACGAGGAGCTGATCACAGTCGGAAAACTGGGCAAGACACGCGGTCTCCATGGTGAGCTGTATGTCACCCCGCTGACCGACTTTCCGGATCGCTTCCTCGACCTGACCGAGATCTATGTCGGCACGCGGGGAGTCTGGGAGAAGATGAAGATCGTCTCCTCCCGATTGGTCGGCGGACGGCCGGTGTTGGGGTTTGAATCCTTCACCAGTCCCGAAGCGGCCGCACGGTTGACCAACCGTGAACTGGCGGTGCCGCGCGATGAAGTGGTAGAACTGCCGGAGGACACGTACTACGTGTTTGATATCATCGGTTGCGCCGTTTTCGGCGATGCCGATGGCCCTCAATTGGGTGAAGTGGTCGATGTGGAGACCTATCCGGCCAACGACGCGTATGTCGTGCAAATGAAGGATGGTTCGCGTCGGATGCTTCCTGCGACCAAGCAGGCAGTGAAGACGGTCGACCTGAAAGAAAGACGGATGGTTGTAGACGCGGATAGTCTGCTCGGATTTGAGTAACTGTCCTCAAAGATATGAAGTTTGCGATAGTCACGCTGTTTCCGGACTACTTCAGTCTGTCCCTCGGGCAGTCGCTGTTGGGGAAAGCGCGCGACAAAGGGCTCTTTGACATCGAGATAGTCAATCCGCGGGATTTCGCCACGGACAGACATCGCACGGTCGACGATACGCCATTTGGCGGTGGCGGCGGCATGGTGATGAAAGTCGAGCCGATCGATCTCGCGCTCCAGCATCTGGGGTACCGGCATCGAACTCAGGGTGAGCCGCCTTCAGCGAAGGACCGGATCATTTTGACTTCGGCCGCCGGACGCCAGTTCAATCAGGAGATGGCGATACGCTACTCCCTGTGCGACCGGATAACCGTGATATGCGGCCATTATCTGGGGCTGGATGAACGGCTGCTGCAGTTGTATGAAATGGATGAGGTCTCCATCGGAGATTACATCCTGACCGGTGGAGAGCCGGCGGCGGCAGTGATGGTGGACGCGGTGGCGCGGTTGATCCCGAAAGTGCTCGGGAATTTTGAGTCGGCGCTGAATGATTCATATATGAATCAGATGCTCGGCTCCCCCTGTTACACGCGACCGGCGGAATATGCCGGGCTTGAAGTGCCCGAGATACTGCAGAAGGGGAATCACGAGGCGATACGCAGGTACCGCCGGATGGAAGCGATAAAGAAATGTTGGATGCACCGGCCGGAACTGCTGGAGAGCGCCGACCTGGATGCGACAGAGATAAAGTTCGTTGAGAAGTTGAAAAGAGAGATTAAAAATACAGAATGAGGTGTAGCATGAAACAGATAGCGATCATCGAAAAAAGCTACATGCACGACAATCACCCGAAGTTCGCTCCGGGTGACACGATCAAGGTGCATGTGAAGATCAAAGAAGGCGACAAAGAGCGCGTCCAGGTCTTCCAGGGAACGGTTATTGGCATGCGTGGCTCCGGCACCGGCGCGACGTTTACCGTGCGCAAAATGTCCTCGGGTATCGGCGTTGAGCGTATTTTCCCGCTCTATTCGCCGAATATCGCGAAGATCGAGCATGTCCGCGCGGGACAGGTGCGTCGCGCGAAGCTCTATTATCTGCGGAATCTGACCGGCAAGTCCGCCCGAATTAAAGAAGAGATGTCGGAGACCGGAAAAGAGTAAGCGGAAGATATCTGCTGAATTCTATAGGCGCCCCCGATGGGGGCGCTTTTTTTGCGTAGGGGCGACGATTGTGAAGCCTGAATTGGACGGTGGGGTAACGTTTTTTGATGATTGGAAGACAGGGTTTGCAGGCTACTTGAGCGCTAGACTGTTGGTTTCTTCGGGGAAGGCCGTGCCGGGAGCAAAGAGGCTTCGACTCCTCTCAGCCAAATTGGAAGCGACTGGTCCCCTGAAAATTTCGAAATCGGGCTGAGCAGAGTCGAAGCCCGAACCCCGATATTGTCCCTATTTCACCGGCGGACGTAGAATCGTAAATGTCGTGTGCCCGTATTTCCTCTGTTGGTCGATCGGGAGCACATCAAACAACAGCACCTTCAGCTCCGAAGTATCATGCTGGCAGATGATCTTGGTCTCTTCGGTGAAGAGCGGATAGTGGCGGAAGAGCTCGAGAGTCCGGTCCATCAGCCCGACATACTGCGGTGGCGCAATCATGATGATATCGTAGACTCTCCCCTCCTTATGAAGACGCGGGACCGCGTCAAAGACATCTTCGCACAGACAATTGAGTCTGTCTGAAATGCCAAAGCCTTCCGCCTGGCGGTTAATGGCATCGGCAAGTTTCGGCTCCATTTCAACTCCAACCGCCTCCCCCGCGCCACGCGAGACCGCCTCAAAAAGATAAGAGCCGGTGCCTGAATAAAGGTCGAGATAGCGGGCATCAGTGATATACGGCATCAGGTAATCAAAGATCGATTTGCGAAGGCGACTGAGCGGCGGGCGGGTGATGCCGAGATTCGGGGTGACAATCTTCCGCCCCTTGAGCGACCCGGCTATGATGTTGAACTCAAATTGCTTTTCCTGTGCGGCCATGGCGGTATGATATGTCGTGGAAGACGGTAATAAAAGCGGTTTGCACGGTCGATATACTATATGTGCAGTCAGAACTTGCGCACGGGTTATGAAACAGCTTATCTATCAATAGGTAGAACCATGTCGAAACGCAAAGACCAGCTTGTGGAATTATTCGACCTGTCCGGTATCGAAGAGAACCTCTACGGCATGGGACATCAGGCGATCTGCGGCGTCGATGAGGTCGGGCGGGGTCCACTGGCGGGGCCGGTCGTGGCCGCGGCAGTGATACTTCCGCGCGGCGTGGAACTGCCGGGAATCGATGACTCCAAGAAGCTGACCCACGACAAGCGCGCCAAGATCTGCCAACTGATCTTTGAAGCCGAGATCCCCTGCGCCATTGGCATTATCGACAGCAAGACTATCGACGAAGTCAATATTCTGCGGGCGAGTTTACTCGCTATGCGCAAAGCGGTCTCTGAACTGGGGCAGACACCGGATTGCCTTTTGGTTGATGGTACCTACTGCATCCCGAATCTCAAACAGGCTCAGTACGCGATCATCGGCGGCGATGCCCGCGTCAAGTCGATAGGCGCGGCCTCGATCGTCGCCAAAGTGACGCGCGACCGGATCATGGAAAAGTACCAGGAGCTGTATCCCCAGTTCTCCTTCGCAATCCACAAAGGGTATCCGACCCCGCAACATCTGGCGGAGTTGGAAGAGCATGGCCCCTGCGCGATCCACCGTCGGTCGTTCGGCCCGGTGCAGCGCCGTATCGAACAGTATGCCCTCTTCGAGTGACAGGAAGATGCTCGGCAATCGTCGGGCGATCGGACGTCGCTACGAAGACTCGGCGGCGCAGTACCTCATCCAACACGGTTTCACAATTCTCGACAGAAACTATCAGGCGGGACACAAGGAGATCGACATCGTCGCCGGCAAGCCGGGGCTGATCGTTTTTGTGGAGGTGAAAGCGGCGCGATCGAGTGCGTACGGACATCCGGCGGAGTGGGTCAGTCCGCGGAAGATTCGACTGCTTACTCAGGCCGCACAAGAGTATATAGAGAAGAAGAAAATCAGCGGGCGGGATATTCGGTTTGATGTCATCTGCTTTGTGAAGGGGAAGTTGGAGTATTATCCGGGGGCGTTTGAAGGGGTAGAGTAGGAACGGGCAGATGAGGACGTCTGCCGCGCAATGTCACGAGTCTGAGCGGGGGAGTTTATCCAGCATCTCCAAAATCGATCCCAGCTTGAATGGCTTCTGCAGGTAGCCTGCGAAGGGAGCCGATTCAGTGGCTGTTTCTAACAGCGACGGGTCATCCGCGCCGACGGCGATGACCGGCGTATTAGGGAATCGCTCGCGAAGTTTGAGGGTCAGTTTGTGGCCGTCAAAGTGCGGATCGGCGACATCGGCGATCACCGCCGCGAATTCACCATGCTCCATTTCGCGCATTGCCTCCGCTTCGTCGGTGGCCGAGAACGGGATATACTGGCTGTAGTTCAGGGCATCGGCGAGGTTGGAGCGGAAGTCATCATCGTGATCAATGAGCAGGACTTTACGGACCGAGCGCGCGGTCAGGCCGGATTTGCGGGCCAGCGTCTGCTCGATGAGCGCTTCGATATGCTGGATGCGGAATGGCTTGGCGAGGAACCCATCCGGGTGCGCCTCACCGATCATCTCAGGCGAGGCGTAGCCGGTGATGAAGAGTACCGGCATACCGGGGTAATGGCGGCGCACTTTTTTGAGAAGCTGCAGGCCGTCGATATCGGGCATCTTGATATCGGTTATCATCAGGTCAAAGCGGGTGTGCGACAGGTGGTCCAGCGCCTGCACTCCCCCCTGCGCCCCGGTCACGTGGTAGCCGATCGTCTCAAGCGTGTCAACCAACAACCCCAACAGCATTGGGTCATCGTCCACCACCAGCACTTTCGCTTTGCCCTGTTCCATATCATGACCTTATGACAGAGAGTATCTCCGCGGTTTTTTCTTCGAGGATGTGGCGGTCATTCGCCTCGACATTGAGCCGGATCAGCGGCTCGGTATTGGATGCCCGGAGATTGAACCAGAAAGTCGGAAACTCGACCGTGAGGCCATCGATCGTTTCCTGCTTTCCTTTGGCGTATTTCTGCTTGATCTGCTCGATCTTCTGCGGGATCGAGTCAACCCGGCTGTTGATCTCGCCGGAACGGACATAGGGATCGATATCCTTCACCATGTCGTGCAAAGGTCGATCCTCGACCGAAATCAGTTCAAGGCAGACGAGCATGGCGATAAGGCCGGAATCGGCAAACCAGTTATCGCGGAAATAGAAATGGCCGGAATGCTCTCCGCCAAAAATGGCGTTGTGCTTTTTCATCAGCGGCTTGATGATGGCATGGCCGACCTTGGTCTTGACCGCGGTTCCGCCCATTTTGGTCACGAGTTCCGGAACGGCGTTCGAGCAGATAAGATTGTACAGGATCGTCTCGCCGTGATGTTTCTGCAGCAGAGATTTGGCGACCAGCGCAGTGGTCATGTCGCCGCCAAGTTGACGTCCGAACTTGTCGACCAGGAACATCCGGTCGGCATCGCCATCGAACGCGACGCCGAAATCGGCGTTAGTTTCTGTGATCTTCTTCTGAAGGTCGATGAGATTTTCCAATTCGATGGGCGAGGCGGGATGGTTCGGGAAGTTGCCATCCAGTTCGAAAAAGAGTTTGGTGACTTTGATGGGGAGTTTCTCGAGTACGGGGCCGAGTGTCGCGCCCGCCATACCGTTGCCGGCATCGATAACGATATGATACGGCTTTACTTTTTTGACATCGATGAACGATAGACAGTGCTGCGCGTAAGCTTCGCTAATATCTTTGCGGACGATAGACCCACGGCTGGGGGATTTGGCCAGCCAGGTACCATCCTGGATCATCTTGAGCATCTGCGAAAGGCCGTCCTCGCCCGAGAGCGGCTCGGCATTCACGCGGCAGATCTTAAAGCCATTGTACTGTTTTGGATTGTGGCTGGCGGTGATCATGACGCCGCCCTCGTAGCCGAACTTCCCAACCGCAAAATAGAGGCCATCAGTGGAGACGAGTCCAAGATCAACTACATCAACGCCGCTGTCATTGAGGCCGCGCGCGAGATGTTCAAATAGGTCATCTGAGTGGACGCGCATATCGCGCCCGACGGCGATCGAGCGTGGTTTGAGATAGTTGGCGAGCGAGGCGCCGATCATGTAGGCGATCTCGCCGTTGAGCTGGTCGGGGACTGTGCCGCGAATATCGTAGGCTTTGAAAATGGTCGGATCAACTGACATCGTACGCGATTCCTTTTACACAATTCGAGTTAGTCTCAGTCGCGAAGGCGACTATCGATAATACACCGTATATGGGGAGGCGAGGCAAATCAATATTAAAATCATCCAGCCGCTTGCGTATCAACGAGGTACGTTGGTACGAGAAGATCATGGACAGAGGATATTATCGGCCTGGTATACACAACGAAAAAAACCTAATTAGTGGTTGCAGTCAAACCGTTTAGGCGTAAGTTACGGCTCCTTACATTATTGAGGTAGCTGCTATGAATCGCTTCGAAATGAGAGTCGACCCCCTGACACATGAAGTCTATTATTCGGTCCCGCTGAAGGGGTACGCCCTGATGCACGACCCGTTGTTGAACAAAGGCCACGCCTTTCCGGCCGAAGAACGAGCGGAGTTTGACCTGGAGGGATTGCTTCCCGACCCGGTCGGCTCGCTTAGCGACCAGGTACAACGCGATCTGGAGATATACCGAAACAAGGATACTGACCTGGGTCGGTATATCGGTCTGATGGCGCTGCAGAATCGCAACGAGACGGTCTTCTACAAATTACTCCTTGAGCACATTGAGGAAATGCTGCCGATCGTCTACACCCCGACGGTCGGGCAGGCCTGTCTCAAACTGTCGCACATGACCCGGCAATACCGAGGGCTGTATGTGACGCAGGAGAATGTCCACAGCATCGAACATATGTTCTCGAATGTCGGACTGCCGAATATTTCATTGATAGTGGTGACCGATGGTGAGCGGATTCTCGGGCTCGGGGATCTTGGTTCCGATGGAATGGGAATTCCGGTCGGGAAGATCGCGCTGTATGTGGCAGCGGCGGGGATTCATCCGGCTTCGACGTTGCCGGTCTGTCTCGATGTCGGCACCAACAATGAACGGTTACTCAATGACCCGCTCTACCTTGGCGTCCGCAAGCCGCGTCTCACCGGCGACGCTTATTACGAAGTTGTCGAGCGGTTCGTGCAGGGGATCAAGCGGTCATTCCCGAACGCGCTGTTGCAGTGGGAGGATTTCGGCAAACAGCACGCGTTTTCACTGTTAGAGACATACAAGCATCGCATTCTCAGCTTCAATGACGATATCCAGGGAACCGGCGCGACCGCGGCCTCGGCGTTCAGGACCGCGCTCAAGATCTCAGGCAGGAAAGCATCGGAACAGAAGATCGCGATACTCGGATTCGGTCAGGCCGGTAATGGCGTGGCGAACGCCATCTGCTACATGATGCATATGGAAGAGGGGATCCCATTGGCGGAATGCCGCCGTCGGGTTTTCGCGCTCGATATGCCGGGATTGATGCTCGAAGGAATGCCGGCGGAGGCGTATCAGAAAGATTTCCTGCAACCGAAATCAACTATTGCGGATTGGCCGATCCCGAAAGACCGGTCGGCGAATCTTGCCGAAGTAGTGAAGCATGCGGGCATAACCACGCTTATCGGGCTCTCCGCGCAACCGGGGGCTTTCACTGAAGAGATCCTGGTTCAGATGGGAAAGAATGCAGAACGGCCGATAGTTTTCTGCCTCTCCAATCCAACCTCGAAATGCGAGGCGAAGCCGGAGGATATTCTGCGAGCGACCGATGGTCGCACGCTGGTGGCGACCGGAAGCCCGTTCGCACCCTGCACGCTCCCGGATGGACGTCAGGTGAAGATTTCGCAGTGCAACAACCTGTACGTGTTCCCCGGCACCGGACTTGGTTCGATAGTCTGTCAGGCAAGTCGCGTCTCCCCGACCATGTTCCAGGCGGCCAGTCGGGCGATATCGGATATGGTGACATCGGATCAGATGGCCAATGGCGAACTGCTTCCACCGCTCACGCATATTCGAAAAGTCTCATTCCAGGTCGCGCTCGCTGTCGCCAAACAGGCGCGCGAGGAAGGAATCGGGATGAAAGTGAGCGATGACCGCCTGGCGTCGCTGATCTACGCGGCGATGTGGGAGCCGCACTACTATCCCTATCGATATCAGCCGTCGAAATGACCTCACAAGGGCGGGCGAGAAAACCCCGCCCTTTTTCATGATCAGGGGAGTTTGCCAAAATAATCCGGGCATCGTATATTGACCGTAGAACCGCTCTCTTTGGAGTATGACATGCCTGTTGGATTCATTGGATTGGGAAATCTGGGAAGCGCCATGGCCCGTCGGCTGGCCGCCGAGGGGATCGAGCTATTCGTATGGAATCGGACACGCTCAAAGGCGGAAGCGACAGGACTGCCAGTCGCCGATTCACCCTCCCAAATCGCTGATCGATGCGAAACGATCATCCTTAATTTGTTCGATAGCGTGGCGGTGCGAGCGGTTCTGACAGGCGAGAACGGTCTGTTGAAAGCGGATCTTGCCGGCAAGACGGTTATTGATACTACAACCAATCATTTCCGCGAAGTGCTCGAGTTCCATCAGATGGTGAAAACCGCAGGCGGGAGATATCTCGAGTCGCCGGTTCTTGGATCGATAGTGCCTGCCTCGCAGGGAGCGCTCACAGTGCTGACGAGCGGTGAGAGTTCGGCGTATGAGTCATCGCGGTCACTTTATGAGAGGTTTGGCAAGCAGCTTTTCTTTTTGGGTGAGCCTGGTATGGCGAGCAAGATGAAGCTGATCAATAATCTGGTACTGGGAACATTCATGGGAGTGCTGGCTGAGGCTACCACGCTGGCTGAACGCTCTGGATTATCGAGAGAGCAGGTACTGGATATACTCGCGGCGGGAGCGGGGAATTCAGCGGTGCTCAATGCCAAACGTCAGAAATTGCTGTCCGAAGATTTCTCGCCGCACTTTTCAGTCGCGGCGATTCATAAAGATCTGAGATATCTGGGGGACTTGTTGGCTGAGATGAATCGCTCAGGCGACCTTAGGACGACAGTGGAAGCGCTTTACAGTGAAGCGATATCGAACGGAATGGGAAATGAAGATCTTTCAGCGGTCATTGGATTACTTTCTAAGAAGTAGTTCATTCACGCCGATGTCTTTATCGAGAACTTTGTGTATTCCCTCATCGGTTCGGGGATGGCGAGTTGACGCCGCTCGTCCTCGGAATGCAGCGCCAGTTTGAGCGTGTCGGCTCTTCCTTCCCGAACTTTGGTCACCCAGTCAGCATCGAGCAGAAGTGCCCTGCCCAGAGCCACCAGATCGACTCCATCCGATTGTACACGGATCGCCTGATCCGGGTGCATTATTGAACCGACGCCGATCACCGGGATATGTGAAGGAATAGCGTCGCGGATCATTTTTGTCGGATGTGAACCCTCCGGCCAATCGTTCCGCAATCCCTTGCCATAGTCCCAGCTCGAGACATGGACGATATCGATACCGTGCGGAATAAGGAGGCCGAGCAACTGGATAGCGTCATACGTTGAATAGCCGTCGGGGTCGGCTTCTTCCGGCGAGATGCGATACGCGACGGGATAATCCGGCCCGACCTCTCCCCTGACCGCTTTGAGTACCTCGGTGGCGAACCGCGCGCGATTCTCCAGACGATGACACAGTTCAAGTCGATCATGTTCCTGATGTCGGTCGCATCTATCGCAACGCAAATCCCCGCCCCACTTGTCGGTCCGTTTATTGGTGAAGGGTGAGAAGTACTGCTGAAAGAGATAGGTGTTGGCGCCGTGCAGTTCAATACCGGTGAATCCGGCTCGTTTGGCACGACCCGCCGCTTTGGCGAATGCCTCAATGATCATCCAGATCTCATCTTCGGACATCGCGACCGGCATTTCCGAAGTACCGCGTCGATTGATCACTGCCGATGGCGCCATCGGTGGACGACCGCTGAATTGCGAGCGAGCGGCATTGCCGCCATGATGGATCTGCAGAAACGATGCCGCGCCGTGGCGATTGATCGCTTCGGCACAGAGTGAAAGTCGGGGGAGCATCGCGTCCGAATGACAGCCGACTTGATGGTCAAACGCCTGCCCCGATGGATGGACATAACAGGCAGGGGTCATCACCAGACCGATGCCGGACTTGGCGCGATACTCGAGATATTCGATTTCAGCGTCGGAGAAACTTCCGTCACCGTTCCCGGAGACAGTTGTCATGGGAGCCATGACCAGACGGTTGGGCAGGGTCAGCTTGCCGCCGATCTCCAGAGGCCGAAAAAACGGAGAATAATCAGTCATGTAAAAGCCCGGTTGATCTATTTGGCGGAATACTCCCTGACAACGGTTGTCTGGATACCGCCACGTGAGTTGAATATCCCTTCAAGGCGGGCGCGTCGCGGTTTGATAGTTGCGACCACGTCATCGAGCACGCGATTGACGACATTCTCGTGAAATATCCCTTTGTTGCGATACGCCAGAAGATACTCTTTGAAGCTCTTCAGCTCGATACAGAGTTGGTCGGGGACGAAGGTCAGTTTCAATTCGGCAAAATCCGGCATGCCGGTTTTGGGGCAGACACAACTGAACTCCTGGACATTCATCTGGATCTCGTAGTCGCGGTCGGGATAAATGTTGACGAATGCCTCGATCGCGGGTGTAGCCCAGGAGCGGATATCGGTCTGCAGATTTTCGTAGTCGGATGGCTTGTTCATGTCGGTATGAAAGGGCTCGGGAAGGCCCGGCGCAATCGAAATCAGGATGAAATTGTGGTGCTGGTCACTCCTGATTTGCTATATTGTCCCCCAGAGAGATATCACCCATGCACACCAAGCCGAAAGCCATTTCACTCCTCTCCGGAGGGATCGATTCAACCACCGCCACGGCCATCGCCATTGCGGACGGGTTTGATGTTACCGCCCTCAGTTTCGACTACGGTCAGCGGCATTTTGTCGAGTTGATCGCGGCCAAACGGGTGGCGGAAGCGCTGAAGATAAATGAACATATCATCTTCCCGCTCGACTTGGATGCGGTCGGTGGGTCCGCTCTGACGAACAGAGCCGCAGATATTCCCAAAGACAGGGCCGGTGATGAGATCGGGCATGGCATACCGAGTACCTATGTACCGGCGCGGAATGTCATTTTTCTGTCGATAGCGCTGGCGTTCGCGGAATCGCGCGGCGCGCGGGCGATATATATTGGCGCAAACGCGATAGACTACTCCGGCTATCCGGACTGCCGTCCGGAATTCCTACGCGCGTTTGAACAGATGGCCAACCTTGGCACCAAAGCCGGGACTGAAGGCAAATCGCTCCAGATAGTCGCGCCCCTCGCGACCATGACCAAGTCAGAGATAGTCACCACGGGTACGCGTCTTGGCATTGATTATTCGCTGACTTTCAGTTGTTATGACCCGGATGATATCGGCCTGGCCTGCGGACATTGCGATAGCTGTCAGCTCCGGCGCAAAGGATTTATCGAGGCAGGTCTGGCTGACCCGACCCGCTACCAACCGGGAGTCCGGTAACCGATGCAGAACTATCAACCTGAGATAGAGCAGTGGCCAAGCACCAGCGATGGCCGCTTACCGGTGAGCGAGATATTCCACTCGATCCAGGGTGAAGGACGATATGCCGGGACCCCGGCGTTGTTCATCCGTTTCAAGTACTGCAATCTCGGGTGTATTTGGTGCGATACGCGGTTCACCTGGGATAGGCGAAAGATCGAGCCGGGTGAATGGCTGAGTGTCGAGGCGATCACGGCCAAAGCTGCGTCGCTGGTATTTGAATCCGAGCGTGGACAGACACACATTGTGTTGACTGGCGGCGAGCCGATGTTGCACCAGGAGCAGATACCGTCACTGACCCATGCCTTGCGAGAGATCGGTTTCACGTTTGTGGAGATTGAAACGAACGGGATGTATGCGCCAACCGACGCCATGCGAAGTGCAGTCGATTGGTGGAACTGTTCCCCGAAGTTGACCAATAACGGGATGCCGAAAGAGACCAATATCGTGCCGTCGGCTATTCAAGCTATCCTGGATACCGGCAAGGCAGACTTCAAATTCGTGGTGCAGTCGGAGAACGATATCGACGAGATTATCAGCGATTACCTCCCACTGATTCCACGAGAGCAAATCATCTTAATGCCTGAAGGGGTGACACAGGATCGCCAGGAGTTGTTAGGACCCTTTGTAATGGCATTTTGTCG
>CAZCZL010000017.1:0-50065 GCA_964503315.1 uncultured Ignavibacteriales bacterium
CCCCGGCAGGACTCGAACCTGCTACCCTCTGCTTAGAAGGCAGATGCTCTATCCACATGAGCTACGGGGGCATACGACCGTCAAAATACTACAGAAATTCTTGCCCCCTCGCAAGCGGTAACTCAGCCGTCACCACCACCTCAACCAGGGATTGACTTCAACCCCTTTCCTCGCTATCTCTTACTGTCCCGGCATCGATATCCGATGTCCGGCGTGGCCTTCAACCGTATCGGAGTATGATAGGTGTCTAAACGATTCATCGTCACCGGTGGTGCCGGATTCATAGGCTGCAACTTGGTCAAAGCGCTGAATCAACGCGGCGAGACTGACATCATCGTAGTCGACCATTTGAACCATCCGGACAAGCTCCTCAACCTGGATCGCGCAAAACATCGCGTCTTTTTCGACAAAATCGACTTCCGCGCCAAACTCAAAGTCGACGAGATCGAGCCGGTCGATGGCGTCTTTCATCTCGGCGCCTGTAGTTCCACCCTGGAAACCAACGAAGATTACCTGACCGACAACAATTTCCAGTACACGGTCGATCTGTGCGAATGGTCCTTACGAAACGGAGCGCGTTTCGTTTATGCTTCCAGCGCCGCAACCTATGGCGACGGTTCTCTTGGCTACAGCGATTCCGACAATCTGACGCCATCCCTGCGGCCACTCAACGCCTACGGTCGCTCCAAACAGCAGTTTGACCTCTGGGCCATGCAGAATGGTCGCCTGAACCAGATTGTCGGCCTCAAGTATTTCAACGTTTATGGCCCCGGCGAAGACCACAAGGGGGATATGCGGTCGGTCGTCAACAAAGCCTATCCTCAGGTGATGACCAAAGGGGTCGTCAAACTTTTCCGTTCACATCGGCCGGACTACCGCGATGGCGAACAGGTGCGGGATTTCATTTATGTCGATGACGCCGTGGCCGTGACGCTCTTCTTCTACGATCGTCCTGAGATCAACGGATTATTCAACTGCGGAACAGGTCACGCGCGAAGCTGGCTGGATCTGGCCAAAGCGCTTTTTGCCGCCGCAGGCAAGGAGCCGCGGATAGAGTTCATCGATATGCCTGAGTCAATTCGTGAGAAATATCAATACCACACCGAGGCCGACCTCGGTAAACTCCGCTTGGTCGGCTACAATGCGCCATTCATGTCAGTCGAAGACGGCATTCGCCGCTACGTGACCGATTTCCTCCAACATCAGAGCAGATAGCGCCGACCGCGTTTCATCTTTCTCCGTGAAAGTCCTGAAAATAAAACGAGCCGACCGTCTGCCCGGATACGGCCGGCTCGAGAACAAAGGGAGGAGGAATCACCTGGATGAATACTGCCCAGGCGGCACTTTCTTGAAATCGCGTTTGTCGTCGTGACAACTATCGCACGTCGGCGTCTGACCAAACTTCCGGTCGATATGACAGCTTTCGCAATCCATCTCGACATGTACGTCGTCAAGCGTTAACCCAACTGTCACGTGCTTGAACCCTCCCGGTTTCCAGTTCTGGTGGCAGGCGGTACACTCATTGTTCAATTTGGCGATTTTCTTTCCTGTCGGATGGCATGACCGGCATCCCAGCTTGGTATGGAAACGATTGAGCGGCCAGCCAGTCTGCGCATGGACGAATGCGGGCTTTTCCTTCGTGTCGTGGCACTTCGCGCAGTTGTCGGTCGCATGGCAGTTCTCAGAGCAGACCGCGTGCACTTCTTTCATGCTCTTGCGCGATGCCTGCGTTTTGGCGAGGTCGTGACAATAGCTGCAACCTTCCTTCTGGTGGCAGTCCACACAGCGCAGCCCGAATAGCTCGACATGCTCTTCGTGATGGAATGTCACTATCGGCCCCTGTTTATATGGAGTCGTATAGACGCGAGTGGTCGGAGCCTCGATCTTGGGGTGCGAAGCACCCATGATATCGGTCTTGTCCGATGGCGAAGCCAGTTTCTTACCTTCGGTGGGGAGATGGCAGACCACACACTTGGTGTCATGGCTCCACTCGCGATGGCAACCCAGGCATTGACGGTGGTACGCGCCCTTGAGTCCCGGCTGGCGAAGGTTCGTTTCTTCACCGCTGGGTTTATGACAATCCTTGCACGGCGGGATCTTGCCGGCCGGGCTGTAGTGATGGCAGGTCCCGCAGTTATTGCCCATCTGCGCCATACCGGCGTGAAGCTTGTGGTTGAAATCGACCGGCTGATAGAGGTCGGCGATCTCATCAAGTACCATCGTATCCGGAGCTTCCGAAAGCTCATGCTTCGCCTTTTTGGTATTGTGGGCGATCTGCAGAGAAGGACATGGCTTAAGACACATATTCTCCGGCGTCGGATTCTTGCAGGTATGACAGTTCAGGCAGTCCGGTTCCTGCGGATGCGTCACCGCGGTCGGCGCCGCCTGGACCGAAACGACCGCGCAAACCAGCGCGATCAGTAAGAACGATCTATAAAGAATGCAATTCATTCGCATGTTACTTATTCCTCTTAGCCCCGGCCGGTGTCATCTGGGCTCCGGCGGTCAGTTTCGATGCGTCGACCGGATGTTTCGCGATCACCGGGAAGGTGATGACGAAGAACCGATAGACCAGCACCAACAGCGCCACCAATCCGATCGTCACCGACATCTCGACCAGCGACGGGAAATAGGTTTCAACTGAATACAGCGGTGTATAAGCGACCAAAAAGACGTTGATGCGGTTGAGCAGCACGCCCAGGATAATGACCAGCGTCGCCGAGATGAACAGCCCTTTGACCGATTTGCGTACCTTGTCGATCGACAGCAGCACTATCGGGAGAACCACACCACCGCCCATCTCGATCATCCACATGAACGATTGCAGCGACCCCTCGAATACATACCCCCAGGCGTTGCGCAGCGTCAGGTCGACTATTTTCGCGATGCAGTACGCGCCGAGCAGGATCGGCGTGTAGTTCGCCAGCGACGAAAGCACTTTGGTCTCCGGCGGAAGCTTGAATGAGCGGGAGGCGATGATCGACTCGAATATCACCATCGGGAATCCAACCGCTATCGCGGACATCAGGAACAAGAGGGGAGAGATACTGGTGTACCAAAGGGGGTGCATTTTGGTCGGCGCGATCACCATCAGCGTCCCGAGCGATGACTGGTGCAGACAGGAGAGCACGACGCCCATGATGATGAAGATGAAGACGAACCGGCTGAGCAGACGCTCAGACAGCGACAGCATAGCTTCCGTCATCTTGTTGAAAATTTTGAGCGGCCCGGGCCAGGCGACCCGGCCTTTGAAGCGTTCACAAACTATCGGGAGGAACTCAATATAGAGCACTGTCAGGTAGACCATCACGCACATACCAACTTCGAACAGCACCGAATTTCCCTGCCACATGGACGGGAGCATCGGGTGCCAGACATTATAATAGCGTCCCAGGTCCGCAAGCAGACCTATCACCACAAACGTGTAGCCTAACATTGCCGTCAGCAGCGCGGGGCGAAGGATCACGTGATACTTCTCCTTATGAAATATCTCCGCCAGCGCGGCGGTCGTAAAGCCACCGGCCGCCAGAGCCACGCCCGAGGCAACATCGATGGCGATCCAGATCCCCCAGGGCCACTGGTCATCGAGATTGGTCGCGGCCTGAAGCCCGAAAAACATCCGATAGAGATAACCCAGCATGCCGATCATGGCGACCGCGCCAACTATCAGCGTGCCGCGCGTCCAGTACTTGACTGTCATGGGCGTTGGGACTTCGTGCACTTCATGCGCTTTCATGACCATCCTCCTCTTCGTTGTCGCCATGACGTTTCGTATACATGATCAACCCCAACAGGCCGTAGAGGGCGAGAGGGGGGAGGAAAGACTTGAAGATGCCGTGCTGAATGGTCTCAGTTCTTTTCGGGATCTCTTCATGCGGAAGTTTCGGGAGCTCCGTCTTGCTGAAATCACAAGGGGCGAGATAGAGCCAGGCGGTTCCGCCGGCTTCCTGTTCGCCGTATACATGTTGCTCATATCGGTCAGGATTATTGCGGATCCGCTGATACGCGACCTCCAGAAGTTCGCCGCGCGTTCCGAAAGTCAATGCCTCATTGGGGCAGATCGCGACGCAGGCCGGCTTTTTCCCCTGTTCTACGGTCCGTTCGTAGCAAAACGTGCACTTTCTCACCTGCGGGTCGAGCGCGTTGTTGTATTCATACGCGGGGACCTGGAATGGGCAGGCGACCATGCAGTACCGGCAGCCGATACACTTCCAGGCATCATAGGAGACCGGACCCTTGGGATCCTTCTTCAAAGCACCCACAATACAGGCCGAGGCACAGGCCGGATGGTTACAGTGCATGCACTGCACTTTCATCGTGTACTGCTTCTCCGGCGCGTTCGGATCCTTGAAGGCGTTGACCACGGTGTACGCGCCTTTGTCCGGACGACGGTGCTTGGCGAAAACCGATTTGTCCTCGAACGCTTTCAGTTCCTGCGTCGGAAGTTTGTTTTCGTCGTTGCAGGCCCACTCGCACTTCCGGCATCCGATACAGACCACGGTATCTACCAGCACCCCCTGCATCGAATTGAAATCCGGTGCCTCGGTTTGGTCGCTGGCGGACGCCTTTCCTGCTATCAGGGCTGCCGACCCGGCCGCAGCTATCTTGAAGAAGTCTCGTCGCTGCAAATTCATCTGCCCATTCTCCTCACAACTGTGAAAAAATTCACAATCACGGCTGTCATATCGTCATTGTCGACATATTATACCATGATTCTTAACCGCTGTCAACGCTACTCCCGACAAAAATAATCTTTTAGTGGGAAATTGTTCAGTCAAATACCACAAAATTTATCCTTAATACTCTACGATAAGGTATGTCATACCGCAGCTCTATTGGCAAACCAATTGTCCGACAAGCAGTAATTGCGTGGAGACATCGCCAAAACGAAGCGGGCGGCCTTCTTCGGACCGCCCGCTGAGCTTCGATTTCTTGTCAGGCCCGTGCGCCTGATTTCTAACCGACTTGGCAGATAAAGGTCTTCAAATAGGCCGACTCCGGGAAATAGATCGAGACCGGATGGTCCACCGACTGCCGGACGATTTGCAGTAAATGAAGGTGGACATTGTTCTGCACCGATGCCCGCCGCAGGGTATGGCTGAAGTCGTCCTCGGTGAAAAAGGCCGAACAACTGGAACTGATGAAAAGCCCGCCTGGCGACACCAGCCGCATCGCGGCCCGATTGATGAAATGGTAGGCTTTCCGCCCGGCTTCGGCATCTCGCTGAGACTTGATCAGCGCGGGCGGGTCAATCATCACCATATCGTACCGATCAGTTGGATTGGCCCCCAGCCACTTGAAAATATCGCAGCATTCGGTGGTGGATTTTTCCGCACAGAAGCCGTTGAGCGCTAGTTGTTTTCCGCAGATCTGCAACGCTGGTTCGGATGCATCCAACTGGTGGACTCGCAGCGCGCCACCAGCCATTGCCGCTACTCCGGCCGAACCAGTGTAGCTGAAAAGGTTCAGCACAGAACGCCCTCGCGCCAGCCGTTTGATCTGTACCCGCAGATCCTTCTGGTCCAGATAAAACCCGGTCTTCTGACCCTCCATCGGATTGGCCAGATATTTGAGGTCGTTTTCGATAAACTCAACCTGCCCCGGATTCTCGCCGTAGAGCAACGTACTGATCTCGCTCAATTGCTCATCGCGACGAGAAACAACATCACTTCGCTCGACGATCGCGTGCGGCTTGAAGGCCCGTATGAGCGCTTCAAGTATCACCGGCCGAAGTTGCTCTGATCCAGCCGTGGAGAGCTGGATGACCAGGACACTTCCGTAGCGGTCCACGACTATTCCCGGAAGAGAATCCGATTCCCCGAACACCACGCGAAATCCGGTAGTTGGTGACGCGTCGCCGAATCCCCAAAGGAATCGGCGCATCTCCGCCTGTTTGAATTTGTGAACGAACCAATCGACATGTAATTCCGCGCGACCGAACTCGAAAACTCGCACGGCGATAGTGCCGTGGGCAGAATAGGTACCGGTCCCCAGGATTGTCCCCAACGGGTCGGTGACGTATACGATCGAGCCATGGGGTATTTCTTCAGGGCGGCGGGTCAGGGCTCCGGAAAAGATCCAGGGATGGCGGAAGGAGATTGAGGCGAGTTTGTCGGGCTTCAGCGATAGCGACTGATACATAGTCCATACCTCGGCGTTGTCCGCGACTAAGACGATCGTAGGCTGTCAATGGCGAGTTGTGAGCGAGCAGGAAGGCCGGTTTCGCACAGGGATAGTTCCCCGGTTAAGGTCGTCATCCTGATTGATAGATGCCGGACTTTTCCTGTCATATCGGGGTGAGAGGATTTGAACCTCCGACACCTTGCTCCCAAAGCAAGTGCGCTACCAGGCTGCGCCACACCCCGTATTCCTACAGGTACAATACCCCGTATCCTCATAGAAGTCAAGGCACTTCTCTGGTTCGACCCGCCCCGCCCGGCGACCAAGTTTCGTCCGAATGCTTGTCAAAATCGTATAATTCCGTACATTCAATGTCTATGGCCAGAACCAACCTACTCGGATATACCCTGCCGCAACTGGAACAGGCAATGCAACAGTTGGGGGAGAAGCCCTTTCGTGGACGCCAGCTCCACAAATGGCTCTATCTGGTCAGACAATATGACTTCTCCATGATGACCAATTTCAGCAAACCGCTCCGGTCGATGCTGGAGGAGAAATTCGAATTCTCTCCACTGCAACTTGAGTATTCCGCCAAATCAAAAGACGGAACCGAGAAGTATCTATTCCGGCTCCACGACGGCCGACCGGTGGAAACGGTGCTTATTCCGGACGATGACCGCCGCACCCTCTGTATCTCGTCGCAATCCGGATGTCCCCTGGCCTGCCGCTTCTGCGCGACCGGTACACTCGGCTTGTTGCGTAACCTGACGGTGGGAGAGATCATCGGCCAATTACTGTATGTCAGAGATCTACATGGCGATGACGCCTTTACCAACGTTGTCTTCATGGGAATGGGGGAGCCGATGCACAACTACGAGACGGTGATGCAGGCGATAGATATCATGACCAACCCGATCGGACTGAAGATCTCCGCCCGCAAGATAACGATCTCGACATCGGGCGTGACCCCCAAGATCCGCAAACTGGCCGAATCCGGAAGCAAAGCCCGACTGGCGCTCTCGCTCCACGCCGCAACGCAGGAGAAACGTCGCCAGATCATGCCAATAGCCGAGACATTTGGGCTCGAAAAATTGATGGATACGATCCGCTACTACGCCGAAACTACCGGCCAGCGCGTCACGTTCGAATACATCCTCTTTGATGGTTTCAATGATACGCTCGAAGATGTCAAGGCACTGGGGAACCTGGTGCGCGGCATTCCTTGCAAGATAAATGTACTGGCGTATAACGAGGTCCCCGGGCTTCCCTTCAAACGCCCGACGGATGACAAGGTCGATTGGTTTGGCCGGATGTTGCACCCGCGTACTCCGGCAGTAACGGTTCGCAAGAGCCGTGGAAGAGATATTGACGCCGCCTGCGGCCAATTGGCCGCGCGACAGACTAACTGAAGTGGAGGGCGCTCTCTCATGCGCGTGTTGTTTCTGTTCTTGATGTCGCTGGTGTTGGTCGCCGGCGCGGTGATGGCCCAACCCGAGGTTCAGGTCGGCAAGATTGAGCCCATCCGGATCGTCTGGGGACCGCAGACCATCTATGCCGAGATCAGCAGCATGGTCGACTATCCCAAATTCATCTCGGCCAGCGTCCGCATCAATTTCGCCGGGAGATACCTCAATCCGAAGCGAGTGTACCGCTCCAATTTCGTACTGGAGCCGTCGGTCACCGTAGCGATGCCGATCAAGCTCGAGATCCCGCCGAACTTTGGCGAGGCAAAGATCACGATCGAACTGTACGATGTCGTTGATACCCTCGATCCGTATTTCGCCGACCAGAAGATCACCGAACAGCATTCGCGCTTGCTGTTTACCGTCCCCGACGAGCTCTTCAGCTATATGCAGGAACGGATAACCATGCCACCGTTCACGGACAATAGCCCGTTCTTTGATTCCGAGGTAGACCGGCTGGCATTCCTGATGCTGCGGGAAGGCAAACGTCTGCCCGAGATCGCCAGCCTTACAAAGATCGACTCCGCGTATCTCAGTCAATTGGCCTGGAAATGGAAATACTATCAGTTCCTCGCCGTCGCCAAGGCGGACAGCTCACTTCGTCCTGCGTTTCCGTTCATTACTCTGCCCGAAGCAGAGGAGATAAAGCCTATTGCGGACAAGCTGGCCGAGCAGTTGGCCGCTCAGATAGAGAAGAACATGAGCGGATTTCTCAAAGTGCGCGACAGTCTGATCGCCGCCGGATCGCTCACCAAAGACACCAACAACGTCCTGCATGGCGGTACTGTCCTCTATAAGCCGTACCCGGTGGTCAATGCTCTGCTCCTCTGGTATTCGCTCGGTCGCGGATTCATCTCCGGAAGTGGAGTGATCGACTTCTACCAGGAGACGGATCCGTGCAACACGCTTATCTCGGCCTGGATGTATGCGGTGGTCGGCGGCGAGCACTTTAACGGCCACCAGCACGCCAGCTTCTCTGTGCAGTTTGGAAATCCGGTGATTCAGTTCGCGGATACGATCCCGGTCATCCGATGCCCCCAGCAGTATCCGTATCTCGATCGTCTGCAGCCGTCAGAGTGGGGATACGAGCAATCTTCCCAGCCGGAATTCTTTGCGTTTGACACAACCCTTATCCATCCAGCGCTCAACGCACTGGGACGAGGTACTGACAAGTTGCTCCAGGCCTCATATGCCGACCTGCGCACTGTTGTCGAGAAGTATGAACCGGGGGCGTTTGTCGCCGGCGTGCGGTGGTGGTTCTGGAATCTCGTCTGCACCCGCACGAATGAGATACTGCTGGACAAAAAGATTATCACACGGTACGGCAATGGTCATTATCGCCTGGAGGTGATCAGACTATGACCAGATTCGCATGGATGCTGATCGCTGCACTGGCTCTCCTTATCGTCGCCGGCTGCAAAGACAAAACTCCCAACCGGGATTACATCCAGGTACTCAAGAAGCGCGTTTTCGTGCTGCAGGAAGCGATCAAAACGCGCAGCCGCGTTGCGCTTGATTCCCTGTTGACCACCGAATACGCGGTCAACTCCGGCGCCGACTCCGTAGTGCAATTCGCTTACGGTGATAAGCCGGACTTCCAGTTCGCACGCTTCGGAAGCGTCGAGATATTTTATACTGATTCACGCGCGCGTGTCGATGGCCAGATTGTCGGTCAGGATGGATCCGTGCTGACCGATGTCGTCCTCACCTATGAACATGTCGGTGAAAAGTGGCTCCTCAAGCGGATCGGCCCCGGTAAGCCGACCGGTGTCGACAGCCAGGATGCCGCGATCGACTCGATGATCCGAGATAGCCTGCGGAAAGACAGCGTGATAGAAGGACTCTAACCACACCGACAGTGTTGTCTGAAAAAGCAAAAGGCGTCCTCGCGGAGGACGCCTTTATACTTTCCAGCGGACTATGTCACTTGGCGGTCAGAGCCGCAGTCCAGTTCTGCACTAGGACAAAACTTGGCCGTTCACCGGCGGTCGCGATTCGATTCACCACAAACCGCTGGCCATCCGCCGACACATCAAACCTCTTGTCAGGATTCGCGCTCATTTCAATAAGCGTCTCGAACAATGTTGTGGTTGCGCCGACCTGAAGGGTCGGCCCCAGGGTGACTGAGATCGCTTTGATCTCGTTGTTCCGATTACGGTAGAACAATTCCTTGCCGTCCTTGCGCCAGACTGGCATTGAAGCAGACTCAGTCGTCATCTGCCACTTATCGCCGTTTCCATCCAATTGCCGGACGTACAGCTGCCTGGTTCCTGACTCGTCACTAGTGTACGCCAGAAATCTTCCATCCGGTGAGAACGTCGGATTCAATTCCCAGAACGGAGTAGTGGCGATCCATTCAAATCGGGACGGTGTGCCCGGGTAGCAGAGACCTATATCCGTATGCTCACCTGCCTTTTGTTGCCTGACTACCGAGAGTGCTCCATCGCGCGATGACCAATTGCCCGCAGAAAGTCCGCCGGCACCAGTTTCGTCGAGCTTGATAAATGGCTCGCCATCTCCATCTACACTCATCTTCTTCCGGTGCAGATTCCACTTCCCCGCCTGGCTGGTGTAGATCAGGGAGTTGCCATCCGGCGCCCAGATCGGCCACATATCCATCTCCTTGGAGAAGGTCGCGCGCATGCTGACTCGTCGGTTCAAATCTATCGTCCAGATGTCGTCGGTCCCTGATACAGGATCGTTTGCGCCATAGACAAGTCTGGTGCCGTCGGGAGACAGGCTGATATCCCGAAATTGTTTTCCGGTGGCGATCGTATCGATCAGGCGCCCACTCCGGTCCAGCCAGACCAGTTCGGTTCCGCTTGTGCGCGCTGATGGAGCATAGACCAGAGTTCCGTTTGAACTAAAACTATAGTCGGCTTTACCGGACATTCCCACCGGCATCACTTCCGCAATAGGCATTGGTTCGCCAATGTTCTTTGGATCGTCTGGATCGAACTTTCTCGCAGACAATATCTGGCCATCGACTGCGAGGATATATCCGGACGGGTCATACATCGCTTTACCGTTGGCGATGAACAAAGACTCCGGCTCACCACCGGAAAGAGAACCAAGCATCACATTGTGTCCTTCTTTCGCTCCGTCGGCCGCGCCAAATGACAGTTTCAAATAGAGGAAGTGTTCGCCGTCCGGTAGAAACTCCGGCCAGGCTACCCCTGCCCAATTGGTGTCTTGCTTTGCGGGTACAGCTTCTGAGACTAAGCCTCCGGATGCCTTCACTTTGAAAATCGGATCGATTTCTGAGCCATCCATGAGGATAACATCTTTACTCCCCCAACTGCCATCGGCGGCATCGCCAGGCATCTTCGCGATAAGTTGGACCGGGCCGCCGCGTGCCGCTATCTTCATTAACTGGCCGTCCCGTATGAACGCTAATTGCTTGCTATCCGGCGACCAAAACGGGCGACGTGCGCCATCCGTTCCGGCCAAAGGTTCGGCCTTGAGGGCGTCCATTTGGCGTACCCAGATCTTGGTTCGCCCGCTCGTGTCCACCGCATGAAATGCCAACATGCTCCCATCCGGAGAGAGCACCGGCCAGTTCATACTCCGAATCCCAGGATCGGCCTCAATAGCGAACCGCGCCAGACGAGGAGCTTCTTTGGTTTGCCCGAAATGAAGAATTGACAGGATAACTGCCGCCACACCAAACAACGCCGTCAGCACCCAGGCGATTTGCATATTGGCTTTTCGGCGCGCCGCAACCGGCGCAGGAATTCCTGCGAGCGAACCGCCTTCATTGATCCACTTCAATTGGTGCAATAGGTCACGTGCGTTCTGCCACCGTTCATCCGGATCTTTGGACAGACACTGTTTGACGACTCGCACCAACGCGGGGGAGATATCGGGCTGATAATCCGTAACCGAACGAGGTTCTTCCTTCATGATGGAAGCTATCAGGCTTGCCTGACTCGGACCGGCGAATGGTTTCTTGCCGGTCACCATCTCATACAGCACGACGCCAAAAGAGAAGATATCCGACCGCGAGTCAGCTTCTTTCCCTTCAAGCTGCTCCGGGGCCATGTACTGCAGCGTGCCGACGATCGTCCCCTGACCCGTCAACGGCGTACTATGTGTCGCGCCCGTCATGCCATTGACCACTCCGGATAACTGGAGTTTCGCCAGACCAAAATCCAGCAATTTTGCGCCATTCTTCGTCAGCATGATATTGAGGGTCTTGAGGTCGCGATGCACCAGCCCCTGACGATGCGCTTTGTCCAGCGCGTCAGCTATCTGGATGGCGTAGGTCATCGCTTCGGAAACAGGCAGCGGTCCCCGCTCGAGACGGGCGGCCAGAGTTTCTCCCTGGAGATGTTCCATCACCAGATAGTCGATCCCCTCTTGATTCCCGATATCGTACAACGAGCAGATGTTGGGATGATTGAGACTCGAGATCGCCTTGGCTTCACGCTCAAAGCGGGTTTTCAAGTCGGGATTCCCCGCGACATGAGGGGGAAGAACCTTGATGGCCACAGTCCGATCGAGACGAGTATCTTTGGCCAGGTAGACCTCACCCATACCTCCCGCTCCCAGAGGTGAGATGATCTCGTAGGGTCCCAGTTTGGCGCCGGCGCCAAGCGCTCCTGAATTCATTGGTGCCTCATGTTTCGGGTTTGGGTTTGCGACAGATTCTATAGACTAAACCAGTCCACAATATACGGCGCGACAGCGGCTTCCGCCAAACAAAAAAAACGGTCCTCCGATACGTTGCCACTGGAGAGACCGCAAACAGAAAGGCGTCCGATATGCTCGGACGCCTTCTGCTACCAGTGCTGTGGGAGCCTGATCAGCTTTTGCTGGCCCGTTTCGTCTGGCCCTCGGTGATCAGGCGGGAATATTCTTTCGGCGCGGTCAGGATCTCGATCGCCTTCTGGACGGTCTTGTCGGTCCGGAGTACGATATTCTCGTACACTCCGCGTTCGCCGGCGATTGAGGAGACCACTTCGCGCTTGATGGCGCGACGGATGTAGTCTTTCGACTTGTCGAAATCGTGCTGCTTTTCCTTCTCGACCAGATTCTCGAGATTGGCGATAGCCGCGCTGTACATCGAGTCATTCTTGCCGGCCTCGGCGGTCTTCTTCAGATCCTCCAGCGCCACCTGCATCGACGACTTATAGGAGAATTTCTTATCGGCGATGAATTTCCGGAAATCCTCAACCAACTGGTCGGTCACCGTGAAGTCGGCCTTGATATCCGGATGTTTCGTCACGTACTCGACCGCGAAATCAAAGAACATCGACTTACGCTCAAGATTGATCTCGATCGGTTCCCAAGTCTCCCGGTCGACTTCGATATCCGGGACGATACCACCGCCACCATAGACAATGCGTCCGCCGTTGGTGTAATAGATCTCACGTTCGGCGACACTCATGGTGTCGGCGATGGCGCTATCGGCCGATGCCGGCTCGCTCAGATCAATATCCGCATGCGGATTATCTTTCCCCTGGCGTTCCGGACGCTGAATGCATCGGCCGGACGGCACATAGTACTTTGCCGTCGTCAACTTAAGCGCCATGGAACCATCATTGGAGATCGGGAAAATCTGCTGAACGAGTCCTTTGCCATAGGTCGTGTTACCCACGATCAGCCCGCGATCCCAATCCTGCACCGCGCCAGCCACGATCTCCGAAGCGGAGGCGGTCCCTTCATCAACCAGAATGATGAACGGCTTGTCCGGGAAAAGCGGGGGACGTTCGGACTTGTAGTGCCGTTCGCTGTCGGCATAGCGGCCGCGCGTATAGACGATCTCGGCCCCTTCCTTAATAAACAGCTCGGCCGTTTCTTTCGCCTGGTCGAGCAGACCGCCGCCGTTGGAGCGAAGGTCAAGAATGAGGCCGGACACATTCTGATTATTCAGATTGGTGATCGCCTCGCGCAATTCATGGCTGGTCTCTTCCGCGAAACGGGAGAGACGGACATAGCCGATATTCGATTCCGGCACCACGCCGGCGTAGTTCACCGATTTCAGTTCGATGGTCGCGCGTTCAACATCAAAATCCATCAAGTCGGCAATGCCCGGACGCTTGATCGTCAGCTTCACGCTCGTACCAGCTTTCCCGCGCATCAGCTTCGAGGCGTCCGAGGTCTTCATCTCATGCGTATCATGTCCATCAATCGACCAGATGATATCACCGGCGCGGAGGCCGCGACGATACGCGGGCGTTCCTTCGATCGGCGAAATGATGACCACGCGGTCATCCCGCTGATCGATCATCATCCCCAGCCCCTCGTATTTGCCGTGGGTCGATTCCATTAACGCGTCATAGGAGGATTTCTCCATCAACACGGAGAAACGGTCGAGATCGGTCAGCATGCCGACGATACCAGCCCGTATGATCTTGTCGACATCGACCTCTTCCATATACTGATTGCGGATATTAAAAGCGGTCTGCGTCAGCTTTCTGACGTTCTTCATGAAGCTGTCGCGATTTTGCGTGGCAGAGTCCGGCGCGAGATTCAATTCATTCAAATTGATCTGCACCGTATCCGCCCAGAGAACCGGCTCGGATGCCTGCGTCAACTGTCCGGCATCGCCGGGTCCGGCAAGCCAGATCAAGACTAACGCAAAGACCGTCACGCCCAAAAGTTGGCTGGTATAGCGTAACATGAAACCTCCACAGACTGGTTATGGCACCAATGTATAGGCATCGGCGATGTTGTCAAGTTTAGGAACGAGGAGTAACTGGTGTCTATCTCGTTGTAGATTTAACACTTATCGGGGTCATTCGGTTTCGTGAACGCGTCGCGTTTCCGCATCAATTCGATAACCGTATGATTCCCTATCGGTTAGTTCGTACCCTCAAGATACGATGTAACTTTCCTCGGGTTTCCGTCGTCCGTATATTAGCCGAACAGTCGGTAACAATTGTTTCTGTATCGGCTTAGGGGCCGTTGCGCAAGAGTCGCACAGCCAAAATTGTCCAAACGCTCAACAGGGGACTTCACCGTTGAAAGCTGCCTATAGAACGACGCTCCCCTTTGCTCTGTTGCTTAATCTCTTGCTGCCGGGCGCGGGACATTTTCTCTGGCGCGAAACCCTCTTCGGGATCTTTGTTTTCCTCACCATGCTACTGGCCGCCGCGCTGTTTGTTGTCCAGTACCTGATTCCCCTCCCTAAACTGGCTATCTGGTTCCTGCTGGGACTCCCGGCACTCTTTTATCTCTTTACCTTTGTTGATCTCGCGCGAACTGTCAGGACCAAGCGAGGGAAATTCATCGCGACGCAATACTCAGCTCTTGTGATTCTAATCGTTGCCATTGTCTATCAATTCGCGTCACCCTCCGCCGCGACCAACTTCACCCTGCGCAATTTCCCCGCGATATTCAAAGTCGAAGGGAGTCACCTCAGCCCGCTCTATCGCGCGGGAGATATCGCTGTCGCCAACCGTCTCGCGTACACGGCCGAAATACCGTTCCTCAAACGACCGGTCCTGCACGCCTTACCGGAACGATTCGATCTCGTCAGATTCTATGATTCCGCTGACCAACCCGCTGTCGGCTTTGTCCTCGGCCAGCCAACCGAAGGGATCACAATCATCGACGGCGCGCTGACCGTTGATGAAACTCCCATCGCTGTCACCCTCCCGACCGGCTTCGCCCTGACGGGGGAGTGGCCGTTGACAGTCGTTGAGGATTACTCTATTTTAGTGGGCACGTTTAACCTTGGTACGTTGAGTGACCTGCACCAGGTCCGTTTGGATAAGGTGGTGGGTCGAGTTGGCAGCTATCATTGATGCAGATACGGTCTCTCATTTTCGACCTCGATGGTACCCTGATCGATTCATCCGATGGCGTGGTTGACGCCGTCAATTTCGCCTTTCGCCAGATGTCGCTACCCGAAATCTCACCCGATATTATCAAGCCGTATATTGGTTATCCCTTGAAGGGAATGTTTGCCGACCTGACCGATGCGCCGGTCGACCAACTCTACGCCCACTTCCAGGTACGGGCGGCGACCAGCGTGGTCGATTCCTCAACGGTGCTGCCTGAGGTGGAAGAGGCACTTGCGGAACTGCGTGGGCACGGTTACCGGATGGCTATCGCCACGACCAAGATCCGTATCCATGTCGATGCCATTGTCTCGAAATTCGGCTGGGAGAGTTACTTCGATGCCACTGTCGCCGGCAACGACGTCTCCGCGGTGAAACCTCACCCCGAGGCGATCCATCTTTCCATTCAGCGACTCAAAGCTACACCGGAAACGTCACTTGTCATCGGTGATACTGAAAATGATATTCGCGCCGCGCAGGGTGTGCCGACGCGATGCGCGGCCGTTCTTTCGCCGTACGGGGGAGAGGATATAGTCAAAGCACTTGCCCCGGATTACGTCATCCGACGCCTTCCGGAATTGCTCCCTATTCTCGCCGCGGTCAATGCCAACGGGAAGGGCTGATTCCTGAACCTCAGTGTTCCGGCCACGCTGGTACGATGGCCGGGACCAGACCATATGGAGCTACACGATGGATCAACGCGTACAGAAACTGGCTCACTTGCTGGTTCACTACTCCAACGAGATCAAAAAAGGGGATCTACTCAAGATCCAGGGTGAAGCGGTCACCATGCCGCTGATCAAAGCGATCTACGAAGAGGCCGTCAAAGTCGGCGCCTATCCCTATGTTCAGATCCGGGTACCGGAGTGCGAAGAAGTAATGCTCAAGCATGGAGACGATGACCAGTTGTCATTCATCAATCCGCTGGCCAAGCTGGAAACGGACAAGATGGATGCCCTCATCAGCCTGTGGGGCTCGACTAACACCAAGTATCTTTCGGGCATAAAACCCGAGCGTCAGGCCTTTCAGCGCAAGGCGATGCGTCCCGTTATACACAAGCTGTTCACCCGAATGGGGAATGGCTCACTTCGCTGGGTCGGTTCGCAATTCCCGACTATGGCCGATGCTCAGGATGCTGAAATGTCGTTGGCGGACTACGAGAACTTCGTCTACGGCGCGGGACATCTCGACTCCCCCGACCCGACCAAACATTGGCTGACCGTGAAAAAAGAGCAGGAACGTCTGGTCAAGATACTCAACCAGATCGACCAGTTGCACGTCCGCTCAAACGACACCGATCTGAAAATGCGGGTCAAAGGGCGCAAGTGGATCTCCTGCCACGGCACTGAGAACTTCCCCGACGGCGAAATATTCACCGGACCGATCGAGGATACTGCCGAAGGTCACATCCATTACAGCTACCCCGCGGTCTATATGGGTCGAGAGGTAACCGATGTCCGCCTGACTCTGAAGAAGGGAAAGGTCGTGAAAGAAGAAGCGACCAAGAATCTCGAGTACCTGACCGCCATGCTCAACATGGATAAGGGCGCGCGGTATGTCGGCGAATTCGCCATCGGAACCAACTATGAGATTCAGCGCTTCTCCCGCAACACGCTGTTCGATGAAAAGATCGGTGGCACCTGCCATATGGCGGTAGGCGCCTCCATCCCCGAGAGCGGCGGCAAAAACAAAAGCTCGCTCCACTGGGATATGGTCTGCGACCTCCGCAAAGGATCGGAGATCACCGGCGACGGCAAGGTGATTTACCGCAATGGCAGGTTCACGATTTGACCCTTGAATGATCCGATCATGCAAAAGGCCGGCGAATTCGCCGGCCTTTTGCCGTTCATTTCGATCTGATTTACGGGTTGATCGGAGGCGGTCCGCCCGCAGTCAAGTAGCCAATCAGTCCCGAAAGATCTGAGAGATCGATCCCCAGGTCGGCGTTAAAGTCACCTGCCTGAATAGTGACAGGCACCGGAGAGAGCGTTGTCATGTAGCTGATCATTCGACTGAGGTCGGTCAGGTCGACCTGATTGTCGAGGTTCAGGTCGCTCCGCCGGACAAAGCGTGTCCGAATCTCTCCGGCCACTCTGGTCGGTTCGTATGAAGCGGTCGCCGCAAACAGCTCCAGTCGAGTACCATTGTATAACGCGGTGTCAACAACGCCGGAGCGGCTCCCCAACTCATACTGATCAATATGGTAGTAGACCTTGAACACTTCTCCTGAGCCCGGCCCAAGGGGAAGTCCCGGCCCACCAATGTTCGCGATCAGTTGAATGGCGTACCGCGCCGATCCCGGATCATATTGCAGGAAGTTGATCGATTCAAAAGTTGACGTACGGGCGCCTAATCCGAACGAGTCCACAACCACGGCGACCGAACCAGTATCGAGATCTACCGTCACCACCACTTGACTCAACGTCTGAGTATTAGCCAGCGAGATCGACATCACACCGTTCTGCCCGGCATACACGGAATCTTTCTCGTACCAGACCGTATCAGCGTGAACGAGTACATAGCCGACCTGCTCATTCGACAATTCACCAAAGGCGGTCTGACGCTTCAGCGAAACATCGTACAACCCTGGAGCGGTATATATGTGGGTCGGGTTCACGGCTGAAGAGCTGTCGCCATCGCCGAAGTGCCACATGACCGAGCTTGCCGGAACGGTCGACTCATCGGTGAAATTGACCTGCAGCGGAGCACCACCAAGCTGCACGTCGGATGAGAACGATGCCCCCCAACTATTGGCGGCATCAGTGTTAATGATTCCCCAGCCATACGTATTGTCCGGCGTCGTCGATTTTGATGCGGTCTCTTTCAGTGCCGTGATGATCTGTGTGGGCGACCAGGTCGGGTGGGCTTCAATAAGCAAGCAAACCGCGCCGGCGATGAGTGGAGTCGAGAGCGATGTTCCGTTGGCAAAACCATAGGCATTGTCAGCCGACGCCGAAGCCCAGTAGGTGCTGACACCCTGGGCGCAGACCTCGGGTTTCATACGGCCGTCAGCCGTCGGCCCGCGCGAAGAGAAGCTGGCGATCGTGCCTGTCGACGTAACCGCGCCGCAGGACAGAATATCATACGCGTCCGCCGGCGGGCCAAGAGTGCCGACACCGGGACCCTCGTTCCCCATAGCGTTACATACCACAATACCCAATCCCGCCGCAGTATTCGCCGCCAGAGTGATAGTAGTGGTATTTCCATCGAGGTCTGCATAGGTCCACAGATCAGGATAGCTCAGTGAGGATGTAATGACATCCGCGCCGATAGAGTCAACCCATTCCAGCGCCGCTACCCAGTTATCTTCCTCAGCCGAGGTCTCTGAGCGCACATCCTCTGTTTTGCAGAGAATGAAGTTTGACATATACGCTGGACCGTAGATAGAACCATCTCTGAACCCACCGGCTGTCCCCCAGCACCCTGTCCCGTGATTCCATTGTGAGGAATTGTCGGCCGGCTCGTTGGCGGTGTTGCCGTCCTCGAACACGAAATCCCACTCGGCCAATACGCGTCCCGCCGCATAATGATTCGCGAACGCCTGGTGTGTTTTGCGATAACCAGTATCAAAAACCGCCAGGGTCACACCCTGACCGGTGTATCCTTTATTATGCATCTGCGGCACAGTTATCTGGGCCAACTGGGTCGCGGCATTCCCGTAGTTGAGAGCATCCGGTGACAGCACGGAGCCGATTTCGCTCTTCGTCGGCGGAGCCAGTTCCTCGCTAACATTCTCTCGGGTGTAGCGCGCGACCGGCGTGATCTTGCGCACAAACGGCAAACTGGTCAGTTGATCGATCTGGTTATGCGGAATCTCGACAGAAACCGCGTTCAGGTAGCGGGAGACACGGCGCAAGGTCGCGCCCGTTGCCTCAACCGAAGCGAGGTAATTCGTGCTAACCGGTATATCCGCAAAGACCGGCTCTACCATCCCGACCTTTGCGCGCCGGTTTCGAGTCCGATCCGTCAGATTCACCGAAGCCGCCGCGGACTGGAATCCGCCTCGGCTGTCGAGACCTTTGTCTGTGAAGAACACCCAGACCTTGGCCTTTGCGGCATCGCGCTGTACGAGAAATGCCCGTTCCGAAGAACTAATGATCTCCGGGGAACGCTGCAGTACAACGGCCGACTTCTCCAAGGCTGGATTTGCGGGAGCGGCGCCAAGGGCCGACATCCCTCCCAGTAGTATGGCGGTTACGGTGAGTGAGGTAAGGATCATTACATTCCGCGAGCGTCTGGTCATCGACCAATCCTTTCGGCCACGAGGGGACCACATGTGGTAAGTAGTTCGCTACCAATCAATTTAACGAATTTCGCCGGTCTGTCAATATCATTTGCCCGGCGCCCTCAAGTATGGGAATCTTCCCACTTCCTGTCGCGCCGTCGGCATGTAATCGGCTGTCACTCTAACAACGAATGACCGCTGAATGTTGCTGAATAGCAAGCATCTGGCGCTCATTCTTCTAGTGCGTTCCAGAATTTAGTCGGCAAGGCATAAGGTATGCTCTACTCCTCTCCGAAGCTTCCCCGCCATTGCGGTGGGTAGCAGATAACAGAGGATACTGATTATGAAGAGTGCATGTAGATTCAGGCAGATGTTCGGGTTCACGATGATTGAGATGATGGCTGTGGTCGTGCTCATCGGACTGGCCGCTACCATGGCGGTCCCCGGTCTGCAGAAGGCGTATGAGCGCATGAAGTATCGCGCCGCCGTCCGCGACGTCAGCTCGACTCTTCGGCTCGCCCGCTCCACCGCGATCTCGACCAAGCAGCAGATTGCTGTTCAGTTGGATGACGCGACCAGGACGCTGACTGTCTTTGCCGATCTCGTCAATCCGGAGAGCTATGCGCTTGAAAGCGGTGATACTGTCATTTCCGTAGATACCCTGCCGCCGCAGATCGTCTGGCTCGGTACCGACTGCACCAATAATATAGTGGCCTTTGAGCCGAACGGCTCCTGCGGGTTCGAGGGAGGCGGAAACCTTTATTCGCTGGCGTATACCAATGATATGACCGCCTTCCACGCTACCAACATCCTGGCCGCAACTGGCCGTGTCGCAACAAATTATTACTTCTACTAACTCCTGAACTTCTTTCGTGAGCTGACCCCCGGTAAGCGCTGCTCGCCGGGGGTATTCTTTTCCTGTCCTCTTTTCCTTTGTGCAAAAAAAGTTAAGGGGGAAGCCCTTATGTCCGATACAGAAAGCGAAAGCCCGCGGGCGACCAGTACGGATGCTTCGGTCGCCGCCGCTTCAGTCTGTGAGAAAAACAATGCGCGCCGGTTAATTGTCGGGCTGGCACGCCGATATACGGAAAAGTAGTGATAAGGCGTTAAAGCGACAAATCAGACACTTCAAATAAAGAGTGGTGTATGTTCTCACGAAAGAGTAAGAGCACCGTCGGATTGGACGTGGGGGCCAGTTCAATCAAGTTGGTGAAGCTCGATCACACCAGGAATGGATACTCGGTGTCCGCTATCGGAATCCGCGAACTCCCCCCTGAAGCGATCGTGGCCGACGAAATTCGTGATCGTGAAGCGGTGATTTTCAACATTCAGTCGCTTATCGATCAAACCGATCCGAAGATCCGTGATGTTGTGGTATCGATCTCCGGACACGGTGTCATCACCGACAAGTTCACTATCGACAAAAAGACCGGCCCCGAAGCGGAGCAAGCTATCCTCTTCGAAACCGAACAGCGGGCGCCGTTCGATGTTGATGACGTGACCCTCGACTACCACATCATCAAGACCGATGACGACGTCAACAAGATGGATGTCTTGCTGGTCGCCGCCCGCAAAGAGTACCTCAAAATGTACCTCGGCCTCATCGAGGATTGTGGTCTCCGTCCGGTCGTGGTGGATGACGACGCGTTCGCCATTCTCAACGCCTACGAGCACAATTACGATGTCGACCCCTCCCGCGTCACCGCCCTGCTCAACATCGGACATGACGTGACCAATATCACGTACGTGTCGGAAGGTTTGTTCAAGGCGACGCGTGATGTTTCGGCCGGGACGCGTGAGATCTTCCAGGCCATCCAGCGCGAGTTCCGCCTCAGCCCCGAACTGACCATCAAGGCGATGAAGGGCGAGATGGGCGACTCGGTCGACCAGGATATGCTGCGCGCCACCATCGAATCCGCAACCGATGAACTGATCGCCGGCGTTGAACTGGCGTTCTCATATTTCAAGTCACAGTCGAAAGTCGACCAGATCGATTGGATCGTCCTCTCCGGCGGCGGCGCGCTTGTGCCGTACCTCGCGGAGCACCTCCAGTCGAAACTGAACATCCCGCTCGAACTGGCCAACCCGCTTCGTAACGTCGATTACGATCCGGAGCTGTTCCAGTACCTCCAGCCGGAAAAGATCGCCCCTCTGCTGGCGGTCTCGGTCGGGCTTGCGATGCGGAAAGCGAGGTAGAGGACAATGATAGAAATAAATCTACTTCCCAAAGATTACCTCAAGCGGTCCAGCAATTTCTCTTTCGGTAAGAAAGAGATCTATGTGGTCGCCGGGGCGGTCGCCGTGGTCGCCTTATTGGCCGTGGTCACCCTCTACCAGATGCGCCAGGTCGACACGCTCGAAGCGTCGATCCAGAAGGCCGGCGAACGCGCCGCCATGCTGCAGCGTGATATCAAGCTGGTCGATGCCCTGCTCGACGTGAAGACCAAGATCAGCAACCGTCTGGGAGCGATCGAAAAGCTCGACCGCCATCGCTCGGTCTGGGTCCGCCTGCTTCAGGAAGTTGCCGGCAACGTGCCTGACTTCGTCTGGCTCGCCGAACTTCGTGAGAAGGCGCCCGATCGGAGACCCGCGACTGAACAGAAAAAGAGCGCCAAGCCCGGTGAGAACAGCGCGCCGGCCGAGGTTCCTGTCGACAGCCTGCCCTCCTTCGTGTCGGCCGAGGTCGAAGGACACGCGTTCACCCTGAACGCCCTCGCTTCATTCATGATCAATATGATGCGCTCGGATTACTTCGATAAAGTTGAACTCGTTTCGACCAAGGAGATCAAGTTCGCCGGGAACGAACGGGCCTACAACTTCGTCGTGAGCTGCAATATCCATTATTTGAGCGACGATCAGCTGCGCAACATGGTCGCTCAGGCCGAAGACGAGGAAAGCTTCAATGAAGCCGACTTCGAAGAAGCCGTCACTCAACCCAGCGTGCCGACTCCCGCGTCGGCCACTCAGGAATAAGGGAGCAGACAAATGGATCTGAAAGATTCAAAAACTCAGAAGCTCGTGCTGGCTGCCCTCGCCTTCCTGGTGATCTGCTATTTCTGGTACACGCGCCTCTACAGCAAGCTGGATGAGGAGATCGCGCAGAAGAGCCAGGAGTTCGAGACGATCACGACCAATCTGAAGAACGTCGAGATGAAAGCCAAATCTCTCGAGGCGCTTCAGGTCGAGTATGCCGATCTCATCGAACGCTACCACGAGATCGAAGCGCTGCTTCCCGAAGTGAAGCAGATCCCGTCGATGCTGGTGCAGTTGCATACGGCCTCCTCGCTGACCGGAACCAAGATCGTCCGGATCCAGCCGATGCCCGAGCAATCGCAGCAGTTCTATAATGTAGCGACCTTTGAGGTGGAGATGTCCGGGACCTACCATGATTTCGGCGCTTTCCTCAGCTACGTCGCCAACTTCCCCTTCATCGCGAATATCACCAGCGTTGATATCAAGGCGCTCAATATCGCGATCAATAGCCAGCAGCAGCCGGCGACGCAGGAAGGGACCAAGTTGGAGGTCGGCCGGAAGAAGGAAACCATGACGGCCACCTTCCAATTGTCGACTTACTATGTCAAGGAAGAAGAGCGGCTCAACGAGCTGGTGCTATAGGAGATGATGAGACCATGAAAACGTGTCTACCAATAACTATACTGCTGGCGCTCGTTCTGGCGACATCCGTCTCCGCCGCGCAGGTCGGTTCCATCCGCCTCGCGTACGAGAATGGCGCGACCGTCGCGCGTATTGATGTCCAGGGGCCGTTCCAGTTCACGCACACCACCGAGGTTCCCAAGGATGGTAAGCCGGATCGACTCATCGTCGATATCGTCGGCGCTTCCCATTCCTGGGGTCCGAAAGAGTGGGCCTCACTGCCGCAGTGCAGCGTTACCAAACTCCGCATCGGGCAGTACTCGTCCAAACCTGAGAAGGTCGTGCGCGTGGTGTTTGAGTTGACCAAAGCTCCGGTCTATCAGGCGGATTCTGATGGCAAGACCATTACCATCCGTTTGACCGATGCTTCCGCCAAGCAATTCGCGGCCTGGTCCACCGGCCCGGCGCCGACCACGGCTCCAGTCGTTCCGGCTACCGCGACTGCTCCGGCTCCATCGGTGAAACCGAACCCGGCTCCGCAGACCTCAACTCCCGCTGTCGCGATCGCTCCAAAAGTCGAGAACAAGCCGGCCGCACAGCCGACTTCTCATTCGACCATGGCGCAGCAGCAGCCGGTGACGTCCAAACCGACGACTCCGGCCGCCCCGGCTTCCAAGCCCGCGGCAACAACTACTCCGGCCGCCAAACCGGCGCCAGTGGTTGCTTCGAATGACAACAAGCCCGCTACCCCGGCGTCCTCTACTCCCGCCAGCAAACCGACCACGGTTGCTCCGAAAGTAGAATCCAAACCGGCTCCGACAGTGGCGGCTACCAATACGACTACGACACCTTCGACGACCAGCGCTCCGGCGACCAAGCCGGCTACGGTTGCGCCGAAGGTCGAGTCGAAACCGGCACCAACAGTTGCGTCAGCTCCTGCCAAGCCGGTGACCACTCCGTCGCAGCCGGCGAGCAAGCCTGCTGAAGTCGCACCGAAGGTCGAATCCAAACCGGCCCCGGTCGTTGCTTCGCAGCCTGCTTCTCAGCCGACTACGACACCAGCGGTGAAGCCTGCTGTTACTCCCGAGACGAAGCCCGCTTCGCCGGTCGTAGCGCAGTCCACGCCGAAAGTAGAAGCGAAGAGCACAACTCCCGAAGTGAAACCCGCGATCCCCGCGACGTCGGCGAAGCCGGATCAACTGGCCAAAGCTGAGCAGTTCAAGGGTCCGGTGACAGCTCCGGTAACGCCAGCCGAAAAAACTGCTCCGCAGACTCCAGCGGTCAAGCCGGCGACTCCGGCTGTCGCGTCGACTTCTAATGAAGCAGTCGCCAACAAGCCCGCGGACGTGAAACCGGCTGATGCTCAGCAGGAAAAACCAGCCTCGGCGGATACCAAGGTTCCCGCGCCGGACAAACCGGTCTTTGCGGAAGCTGATGACGCGACCGGCGTATCGACGCCTGCCCGTCAGACAGCGCGCTTCCGTCGCAGCGCCACGGCCAGCTCGCGCATGAAGTCTTCGCTTGTCGCGGAGTTCCCGCAGCGCCTGGTGATCAAGTACGAAAATATGGGCTACCGCGATCCGTTCGCGACGCTCATCGATGATACGCGCACGTATGACACGCCTATCGAGAAACGCCTGGCCAATGTCGAAGGACTGCGCCTGGTCGGTATTCTTGAGAACGCGAGTGGCGACAATCGCGCGCTCTTCCAGGATAAACGCAACTTCTCCTATATGCTCAAGGCCGGCGACAAGGTTGAAAAGGGCTATGTCCTTCGCGTTGAAGCCGACAAGGTCTATTTCCAGATCTTCGAGTACGGGTGGAGCAGAACGGTCGCGTTGACCTTTGATAATCGAGACTAACGAAAGGCTGGTGCTGATATGGCTTTGATGAACAAACGGATCTCAGTGGTCTGCTGGCTGACCGCGGCCCTGGTGACTCTGCTGGCTGGGCTGGTAGTGTCACAGGAGACAAAAGAGTCAGCGCCGCCGATGCGGAGTATCGAATTCCAGGCGGCCGACATTCGCTACGTCTTCAACTCCCTCGCCGATGAGGGCGGTGTCAACATCGTCGTCGCTCCGGAAGTCACCGGCAGCGTCACGATCAAGCTCCGCGAAGTAACCTGGCGCACCGCCATGGATATCATCGGCAACACCTACAATCTTGCGGTCGTGGAAGAAGACGCCGGCTATTTCCGCGTCCTCCCGCAGGATCAGTATCGCAAGGAAGTGACCGAGCGCGAGAAACACAATCAGGAGCAGCGCCAGATCGCCGCGCTGGAAACCCGTATTGTGAAGATCTCCAACTCGAATTCGGATGATGTCGAGAAGGCCGTCAAATCGCTCATGACCGAACGCGGCAAAGCGACCAGCGACCCGCGCTCGAACTCCATCATCGTTCAGGAAGTTCCGACCAACCTGGACAAGGTTTTGAATTACATCTCGGAGTTGGATAAGCCTGCCCGCCAGATCAAGATATCTGCACAACTAGTAGAGATCTCCTCGGATAACCTCCAGGAACTCGGCATGCAGTGGATCGCGGAAGGTACCTATACCACCGAGTCAGGTCGCTCCTACCAGCAGGAAGGCGGCGTGCTCGCCAATCGTACGTCTGATGCCGTCGGCAAGTACACAGTCACTGCTTTACAGCATGGCTGGTCGGTCGACGCTATCGTGACCGCTCTGGTGAAGGACGGCAAGGGGAAGATCATCGCCCATCCGGAGATCACCACGATCGACAATACGGAAGCCAAGATCCAGATGGGGCAGAAAGTACCGATCAAGCAGTTTGACGAGTCTGGTAACGTCGTCACCCGATTCGAAGAGGTCGGTACCATCCTGACGGTTACTCCGCATATCACCGCGGAAAACCAGGTCCTGATGCATCTGGCCCCGGAACGGTCGACCTATACCTTCGACCCGAACGGCGTCATCATCAATACCAGCAACGCGGAGACCCGCGTGATCGTCTCCAATGGCCAGACCGCGGTCATCGGCGGCCTGACGACCCAGGACGAGGTCGAGTCCAACCTCGGCGTCCCGGTCCTGAAAGATATCCCGGTCCTCGGCAACCTTTTCCGCTATAAAAACAAGCGGACGGAGAGCCGTGACCTGGTCATCTTCGTCACCCCGACCATCGTGGATGACAACCTGGCTATGAAGCCGTAAGCTCTCTCAAACATAGCAAGAGGGCCTGAGTTCTTAGGGACTCAGGCCTTTTTGTATCTAAATCCCCGGCGAAATCCGCCGATAATCTGAGAGAAAACGGATAACACCGATTCCAACGACTATAAACAGGTTTCATAGCTATAGGAGACGTCATGTTCAGCAACAGACTTCGTGGCGTATCGTTCTTTTCTCTGGTCTGTGTCATGCTTGCAGTCATGCTGCTTGCCGGATGTAGCTCGACCAGCAAAAAAGAAGAAACGCCCGCCAACAGCACAATGTCATTGAGCGCCAGCCCGACTACGGTCAACACCGGCGCCACCTCAGTGGTTGAAGCCACTATCCTTGCCGGCGGAAGCGCCGTCGCGGATCAGGTAGTGACCTTCAGCGTGTCACCGTCGTCCGCCGGCTACTTCACGCCCGCGACCGATACGACCGATGGTTCCGGCATAGCCGCGACCGTTTTCACCGCCACCAATTCCGGCGCGCTCACCATCACCGCGACCGTCTCCGGCTCGAGCCTGACTCGTACCGTTGGCATGCAGGTTGAAGAGGGTGGTCCGGCGACCGGTACGGGTAACGTCACCATCGCTGTCACACCGAGCCTGCTTCTGGCCAACGGCGCTGATACCGCGCAGGTCCGTATCACGGTCCGCGATCAGCTTGGCCAGTTCGCTCCGGATTCCACCGTCGTCAAGATCGTCGCCGGCGAAAAGTTTGTCGACGTCGACGGCAACGGCTACTGGTCCAACGGCATCGATTCCCTCGTGTACGATGCCAATGCCAACGGTAATTGGGATGCCCTTGGCCTTATCCCGTCGACCGCCTATGTCACTGGTGGCGCTGGACAGGTCACAGTGAATTACATCTCCGGCAGTGACGCGTTGACTGTGTACGTTCGCGCGACTGTCGATGGCGCCGGTATCACCGGCTTTGGCGAAACTCCTCTGCAGCTCTCGCCGAACGCGTCTATCGCGTCCATCTATCTCTCTTCTGATTCGATGAATCTTGCCGTGAAGCAGACGGGTGGTATTGAAACCTCCCTGATTCGCGCGCTCTGTTTTGATCCGGGTGGCAATCGCGTCCCGGAAGGACTTACGGTTAGCTTCATCATTACCGACGGTCCTGGTGGCGGGGAACATCTGGCCAACACCGGCTACGGTCCGTATCAGGCTGTGACCAACGGTCAGGGCATGGCGTCCGTATCTATCCACTCCGGCACGCGTTCTGGTACCATCCGCGTTCGCGCCTGGGCCGATACCGTCCTCTCCAACGCCACACAGGTCATGGTCTCGGCCGGTCCGCCCGCGCATATCGTGGTCGGCGCCGATACCTGCAACGTCCCGTACTGGAATGTCGTCGCCGGTGAAAACCGCATCACTGCGGTTGTCTCCGACGTCTACCTGAACCCGGTGAATGACTCCACCGTGGTCTACTTCACGACAGATGAAGGGACTATGAAGTCTCACGAGAGACGGACTGAAAATCATGACGGTATCGCGACCACCGTCTGGTATTCCGGTAACAATGTCGATACCGCTGACGGTATCGTGAAAGTTATCTGCGAGACCAGTGGCGGTACTGTCGCCGACACGAGCTGGTTCTATAACTCCGGTCCGTGTGGTTTTGTCGAGATCCCGTATTATGAGACTTCGTTGCTCGCCGATGGCCGCAGCAAGTTCGAGGCGATCGTCCAGGGCTGGGATATCAATCACAATCCGATGATGAATGGCACGCCGGTCTATGCTCGCGCCAATTTCCTTGGTGTCAAGGAAGGTACGTTGGCTGATGGGTGCAATACGTCGACGGCAGTCCTTGAGGTGTCTTCCGGAAAGTTGGATCAGGATTACGTCATGTCCGGCGGCAATGACAACGGCGTCGGCGCGATCGACTTTGTCACCTATCGCGTCGGCTTTGTCTCGGCCAGCTTCCCCTGCTCGCTCCTGACCGGCGGTGCGTCACGGGCGACATCATCTGTCGACGGCGCAACCTCTGTTGAAGTCGGCCAGACGATCGACCTCAGCGCCATCATCAAGGATCGCTGGGGCAACCCGCTGGGCGATCACACGCTTGTTATGACCGCGACCGCCGGTACTGTTGCCGGCGCCACCCAGGAGACCAACGCTTACGGTGAAGCCTACGGCTTCCGCTGGACCGCTCCGGCTGGTGAAGGAACTCAGACGATCTCCATCACCGACACTGACCCGCGTGGTGGCATCGTACTGCAGCTCAATATCTCGGTCACGCTTCCATAGCCTTTCAGTAAGCTCGATTCTTATACCTTGCCGGCAGGGAGTTTCGCTCCCTGCCGGTTTCGTTTGGGGGAGAAAGGCTTAGCAGTTTCCTCTTTCTGTCGCCCCCGCAATCACGTATTTTTCCTGCTATGGCACTCCCCATTGGCGTGACGGCCTCACAGGCAAACAATCTGACCGGGCTGTTCACCGCGGCCGCGGCACAGCATCGCTCCAAGATCGCGCTCAAAGCCGAAGGTGGACGCGGAGAGACCTACACCTTCGAACAGATATCAACCATGATATCTCACCTCGCCACCGGACTCCGTCAACCTGAATTTGCTTCCTGTCAGTCCGTCGGACTGCTCTCAGAGAACCGACCTGAGTGGGCCATAGCGTATCTCTCTATTCTTGCCGCAGGGAAGACTGTTGTCCCGATCGATGCCAATCTTAAATCGCCGGAGATCGCCTACATCATTTCCGATGCCCGCCTGCAGTTGGTCTTCACTTCCGGGAAATACGAAGCGCAGATCGCCGAACTGTTTCCTTCGCTCGAGCTCTTCTCATTCGAAGCCGGCTCGACCCGCTCCTGGCGCTCTCTACAGCACCATGAGTCTGGCCAACAGACCAGGTTCAATGAAGTAGCGGCCCTCATCTATACGTCCGGCACTACCGGCGCGCCGAAAGTCGTGCAATTGACCCACCGCAACCTGCTCGCTAATCTCGAAGGTGTCGAGCATGCGCTTCAGTTTGACCATCACGATGTATTTCTTTCGGTCCTGCCGCTGCATCATACTTTTGAAGCGACCTGTGGTTTTCTGACTCCTCTGATGTCCGGTTCCACTATCGTGTACGCTCGTTCGCTCAAGTCGAAGGAGATCCTGGAAGACTTCGCGCTCAACGGCGTCACCCTGATGTGCGGCGTTCCGCTGCTGTATGAGAAGATGCATTCCGCCATCATGCGCCGCATTCAGGAGGCCCCGGTGCACCGACGTCTGCTCTTCAATTCTCTCTACGCGCTTTCGTCACTCGGATGGAAATGTGGTTTCCGCGGACTCGGTCGTTCATTATTCCGCACGTTGAGAGAGAAAGCAGGACTGCAGACCTTGCGCATGCTGGTATCCGGCGGCGCACCGTTGCCGCCATCTATCGCCCGCTTTTTCAATCTGATAGGGATAACGTTTCTGCAAGGGTACGGCATGACCGAAGCATCACCGGTCATCTCGGTGAATCGTCCCGATGACATCCAGTTCGGCTCCATCGGCTTGCCGCTGGAAAATCTCGAAGTCCGAATCGACCAACCGGACGACAACGGCGTGGGAGAGATTCTGGTCAAGGGTGGCTCGGTCACTCCCGGCTATCTGAATAATCCGGAGAAAACTGCCGAACTCCTCTCGGATGGCTGGCTCCATACTGGCGATCTCGGTCGCTTCAGATCCGGCCATCTCTGGATCACTGGCCGCCGCAAAAATGTCATCATCTCCGCCGCGGGGAAAAACATCTACCCGGAAGAACTCGAGGAACGGCTGGTCGAATCGCCGTATATTCTCGAAGCTCTGGTCTTTGGACGGCGCAAAGACGCCAAACAGGGGGAAGAGGTCCGGGCCGCGCTCGTCCCCGACCTCGAACAATTCCGCACCGAGTTTGGTCTCGACCCGGCTTCGCCGGATATGTCGCGCATAAATGACATCTTCACCAGAGTCGTAGCCGATGTCAACCAGCAGGTCGCCGACTACAAACGGATCTGCGGGTTCACTGTTCGCCTCGAAGAATTTGAGAAGACCTCCACGAAAAAGATCAAGCGATTCGTGTATAACAAAGACTGATCGCCAGGAAAGAATACGAACGCAATGTTGATACATGCTGTTTCCCGGTCCGATGGCGGCATTCGCTTACTGGATCAAACCAAGCTCCCGACCGAGGTCATCTACAAAGATCTGACCGACTATCGGGATATCATCGTCTCCATCAAAAAGCTCGAGGTGCGCGGCGCACCGGCGATCGGCATTGCGGCGGCGTACGCTCTTGCTATCGCGGCCAAGCAAACTGTAGTGACCGATTTCACCGCGCTCGGCAAACTGGCCGATGAGATCAAGGCCGCCCGTCCCACCGCAGTAAATCTCATGTGGGCAATTGACAGGATGGTCTCCGCCGCAACCGCGGCGGGTTTCACTTCTAACCAGCAACTGGTCGACTTTCTCTGGCACGAAGCTGAAGCAATCCACAACGAAGATCGCGAGCTCTGTCGCAAGATCGGTGAATTTGGCGCGACCCTAATAAAAAACGGCGACACCATCCTGACCCACTGCAATGCCGGCGCGATAGCGACCGGCGGCATCGGCACCGCCCTCGGCGCGATCTACACCGCGCACCAGCAGGGAAAGAAGATCGCGGTCATCGCCGATGAAACTCGTCCCTTGCTTCAGGGCGCTCGTCTGACCACCTGGGAGCTTCAACAGGCCGGCATTCCAGTCACCCTCATCTCGGACAATATGGCTGGGATGATGATGAAGCAGGGGAGGATAAGCCTCTGCATTGTCGGCGCCGATCGAATCGCCAAAAATGGCGATGCCGCCAACAAGATCGGGACCTACTCAGTGGCGGTACTGGCCCGCCATCACAATATTCCGTTTTATGTTGCCGCGCCGTATTCGACTTTCGATGATGCTACTCCTGATGGTGACGCGATCGTTATCGAAGAGCGCACCCCCGAGGAAGTGACCCATGGCTTCGGCCGACAGACCGCGCCGAACGGCATTGCAGTCTACAATCCCGCCTTCGATGTCACGCCGTTTGAACTGATCACGGCCTACGTCACCGACCGCGGTATCCGCTCCGGAGGCAGGAGATAATGGACTCCCGCGGGCTACCTGCCGATAATGGGAGATAGGGAGTACGTAACGAAAGCCAGATGAAAGCGAAAAAGACCAAACTCCGCGCCGTGGCGCTCAATTACGATCTGTTTCAACCTGAAACGCTAACCCCTCCGGCGCCCGCGACGCTCTATACCAAGATCATCCAGGATGCCGCCCGCGTCATCCAGATCGAGACGCCTCCGGTCACCCGGACACATACTGAGCTCCCCACCGTGGCGGAACTGTACCGTATCTATGACGAACTCAATTTCCGCTACTGGAATGGCAAACTCCCCGCGGTAACGATCCAATATTCCTCGCGCATGTTGTCAGCCGGTTCATACACCCCTCACAACAAGCTGATCAAACTTGGTCGCAAGTATCACGAGCTATTCCCCGCCGAACTGGTCGACACGCTGAAGCATGAGATGATCCATATCCTGCATTTCTATCACAATGCCGCCTTCAAGCGCGAGGCCAAGCGTGTCGGAACCACGGTCAAGGCGACCTACCATCCGTCGTTGCAGCGACCGCCAAAATTCATCTACGTCTGTCCATCCTGCAAGCATGAGTACCCCCGCCACAAGCGATTGCGCATGCACTCCTGCGGAAGCTGCTCGCGTGGAAGATTCGATATTCGCTACAAGCTCCAATTGCGGAAGCCGTGACAGTTTTCCCCGATGCGCCTCAGCATGCTTAGACTGTTCCAGATTCTTATCGCTCTGCTGCTTATCGCGGCGGTAGCATTCACGCTTACCAACCCTCTGGGCGAGGATGGCCCTGCTATCTACGGCAGCAACGGCAAGCGCTATGCCGCCAAACAAGTGGTCGGCTTCCCGATCATCATGGAAACATCGTCTCTCACCTACGACGACAGCTCTGGAACATTCTATACCACCGGCGACAAAAGCCGTCCGCATATTGTCCAGTTTCGCCTCAAGGGACGAAAGGTCGAAGTTATACGCGCCGACACGATTTCAGGTATTCGCCGCAACTTTGACTTCGAAGGGATAGAGATCATTGCCCGTCCCGGCCAGTCGCGCTACCTGCAGATATCAACCGAACGACTTCGCCGCAAAGACTCGGTCCTCAACCCGGCGGCGACGCTCGATCATTTCAAATATCTGCCGGATTTCAGTATCGCGATAAGACCTGAAGGAATGGGTCAAAACAATAATCTCGAAGCGGTGACCTACATACCAAAGTTTGATCTCTTTCTGTTCGGCAAGGAGCGAGTTCCGTTTGGCTTGTATGGCCGAGAGAACGGGGGAGAGCAGTTCCGGATCTTTGGACAATCCGATTTTCTGAAAGTGTATGAGCGGTGGGTCGATTCTGTAATGTCGCCGATTGTCCCGGTAGATCGTCTGGCCCTCCTCAAGGGAGTCGCCATCTCCGGTCTGGCCTACGATTCCATCAGCAATACGGTACTGATGCTCAACCGATTCGGGCGTTCGATAATCCAACTACGCCTCACCAAAGACTCCAAATACCATTGGGAACTTGTTGATGTCTGGCCGTATGCGGGAATTGATGATGCGACCTCCGAGTCCGTTTCTCCAATCGCCTTGGTATATGGCTTGGCCGAAGGTCTGGCTATTTTCGGGCAAGGGGAAGACCGCGCTCTATCGCTCATCACCGACCCCGGGCAGGATGGTCGCCCCACATTATATGTCTTCCCGATTCCCCGACGCCACCCGTTAACTCCCTGATTATCTGACCGTTATCCGCCTCGACCCGCCGCCGAGGAACCAAAACCGGTCAAAAAAAGTTCTGGGACTGCTTGACATTTGACCACGGCCCCTTATACTTATGGTCTTTTGTTTTAGGGATTTCCGAGAAAACTCTAAGGTTAGAGAGAAGATGAAGACATTCTTACCGAAAATTGACCCGGCCAACCGGCGCTGGTATCTGGTGGATCTCGGCGGCGTGACCCTCGGTCGCGCGGCTGTTCAGGTCGCCGCCGTTTTGCGCGGCAAGACCAAGCCGATCTTCACCCCGCACATTGATACCGGAGATCATGTCATCGCCGTCAATGCTGGTGGTCTGCAGGTGTCCGGCCACAACAAACCTGGCCAGCTCACCTATTACCGCTACACCGGCTATCCGGGTGGACTTCGTGCCACTACGTATGCCGAGCAGATGAAGAAGCGTCCCGAAGACGCGTTCTCCCATGCCGTCTGGCGCATGATGCCCAAGACCAAACTGGGGAAAAAGCAGTTTACGAAACTGCATGTCTATGCCGGTCCGGAACACCCGCACCAGGCTCAGAAACCGGAAAAATTGGACCTTAAGTAAAGCAAGGTTATGGAACAAAATTCGTTTGGTGCAACGGGTCGGCGCAAAGAAGCGGTCGCTCGCGTTCAGCTTGTCCCGGGCAAAGGGACCTTCACCATCAATGACCTCCCGGTCATGGACTATCTCCAGCGTGATATGCTGGTCAGTCTGGCGCAGGGTCCGCTCGTGCTCACGGAAATGCTGGGACGTGTCGATATCGTCTGTCATGCCAAAGGTGGCGGCAAGGCCGGTCAGGCTGATGCCATTCGCCTGGCGGTCAGCCGCGCTCTGACGCTGCTCAACCCGGATCTTCGCCGACCCCTCCATGCCAATGGCATGATGACGCGTGACCCGCGTCAGGTCGAGCGGAAGAAATACGGGCGCCCGAAAGCCCGTAAGCGCTTCCAGTACTCGAAGCGTTAAACTGAAATTTCATCCTCCGTCCGCCACAAACGGACGGAGGAAATACTCAATCCCGGCCGACCTGCTGGATGGTCCCACTGCTACGGGAGCCAGGTCAGGAATGACGCCGGGGTGACGAACAACCAGAATCTCTTAAGAGGATTCAGATGCTTACACCCAAACTCCGCGAGTTCCTCGAGGCCGGTGTTCATTTTGGCCACCAGACCCGTCGCTGGAACCCCAAAATGAAGCCCTTCATTTTCGCTGCCCGCAATGGTATCTATATCATTGACCTGCAGAAGACCATCAACGCCCTCGAACAGGCCAAGAAGAAAGTCCGCGAGGTTGTCTCCGCCGGACGCCCCATCCTGTTTGTCGGAACCAAAAAGCAGGCTCGCGAGGTCATCCTCGAACTTGCTCCGAAGTGCAACGGCTTCTACGTCACTGAGCGCTGGCTCGGCGGCATGCTGACCAACTTCAATACCATCAAGAACTCGATCAAGAAGCTCAAAGATATCGAGCGGATGCGCGAAGATGGCACCTACGAGAAGTTCACCAAAAAAGAACGTTCCGGCATGGATAACGAGGCTGAAAAGCTGAACGAGATCCTCTCCGGCATCAAAGAGATGAACTATCTGCCGGGTCTCGTCATTATCGTCGACGCCAAAAAAGAGAAGATCGCCGTCTCCGAGTGCAAGAAGCTCGGTATTCCGATCATCGCCATTCTCGATACCAACGCCGACCCGGATCCGATCGATTTCCCGATCGCGGGGAACGATGACGCCATCAAGTCGATTCGCGTGCTCCTGCGCGAACTGGTCGACTCCGCCGCCGATCAGCTTGGCTCCATGCCGCACATCGGTGATATCAGCGTCGAACCGGATCGTGTTATGCCGCTCAAGACCTACGTCTCCGAAGAGGAGTCCGGTCGCGGCAAGTCGCCTGAGCAAAAGTAAGGATTTTGGACAATGGAAATAACTGCACAACAAGTCAAAGAGCTGCGAGAGAAAACCGGCGCCGGCATGATGGATTGCAAGAAGGCGCTGGCGGAAACGCAGGGTGATGTCGAAAAAGCGGTCCACCTCCTCCGTGAGAAGGGGATCGCCAAAGCAGCCTCCAAAGAAGGGCGCGCCACCTCCGAAGGGACCATCGCCTCATTCGTCGGCAACGGCGACAAACTCGGCGTCCTCGTCGAGATCAACTGCGAGACCGATTTCGTCGCGCGCACCGACAAATTCAAACAGTTCGCGGCCGATATCGCCAATCATGTGGCGACCAAGGCGCCGAAGGATCTGGATGATCTCAACGCTCAGCCGATGCCGAACCATGATGGCAAATCCGTCTCGGATTACGTCAAAGGATTCATCGGCTCGCTCGGCGAGAACACCCAGATCAAACGCTTTGTCCGGATGGAGACCCCGGGCTACCTCACCACCTACATTCACCCCGGCGACAAGCTCGGCGTGCTGGTGGAGATGGACGCTTCGGCCAAACTTTCCGGCAATCCGCAGTTCAAGCAGTTTGCCCGCGATATCGCCATGCAGATCGCCGCGACCAATCCGCAGGCCGTCCGCCGCGAGGAGATGAATCAGGAACTGATCGCCTCCGAGCGCGATATCTATCGCAAGCAGGTGCTCAACGAAGGGAAGCCCGAGAAGATCGTTGACAAGATCGTTGACGGTAAGATCGAGAAGTATTTCACCGAGGTCGTCCTGATGGAGCAGCTCTTCGTCAAGGATAACGACAAGACTATCGGCGATGTGGTCAAAGAGGCCGTCGCCGCGCTCGGTGAAAACGTCGCGATCAAGCGGTTTGCCCGCTTCCGTCTGGGCGAATAACCGATGGATACCGATTCACCAAAACCCGCCTACAAACGGGTTCTCATCAAGTTGTCCGGGGAGGCCCTCATGGGCCCCACGGACTACGGCATTCACACTCCCACAGTCGAATTCATCTGCCGTCAGATCGCTGAGGTCAAATCGCTCGGTATCGAGCTTGGCCTCGTTATCGGGGGCGGCAATATCTTTCGCGGCATGAAAGGCGCCGAGCGCGGCATGGATCGCGTCACCGGCGACAATATCGGCATGCTTGCGACCGTGATGAATTCGCTCGCCGTAATGGATATGCTCGAGCAGATGGGGATCTACACTCGCGTCATGTCCGCGGTGAAGATCGAAGCCTTCGCCGAGCCATATATCCGCCGCCGCGCCATTCGACATATGGAGAAGGGGAGAACGGTCATCTTCGCCGCCGGTACCGGCAATCCCTATTTCAGTACCGATACCGCCGCCTCGCTCCGGGCGATGGAGGTTGGCGCGCAACTGATGGTGAAAGCGACCAATGTCGACGGCGTCTATTCCGCCGACCCGAAGAAAGACAAAAACGCTGTCTTCTTCCCGAAATTGTCATATATGGATGTCCTCACCAAAGAACTCAAAGTGATGGATTCAACCTCGATCTCACTGCTCAAGGATAACAAGATCCCGGTCCGGGTCATCGACCTGAACAAGCCGGGGATCCTCAAGCAGGTGGTCCAGGGTGAGAATGTCGGCACCCTTATCTGTTAAGGCCGACAGGGTAAAGGAGCATCAACATGATTGAAGAGATCCTCAAACAGACCAAAGAGAAAATGCACAAGACGGTGGACGCTATCCACCGCGAGCTGGGGACGGTTCGCACCGGCAAAGCCTCGACCCACCTGCTCGACACCGTGCGCGTCGAAGCGTACGGCACCCAGATGCCGCTCAACCAGGTCGGCACTGTCTCCGCTCCCGAAGCGCGCCTGCTGACTATACAGGCGTTCGACAAAACGGTGGTGGGAGATATCGTCAAGGCGATTCAGAAAGCCGACCTCGGCCTCAACCCCCAGCCCGATGGCACGCTCATCCGCATTCCGATCCCCGCGCTCAACGAAGAGCGGCGCAAGGAGCTGGTGAAGCATTGCAAGCATATCGCCGAGGAGGGGAGAGTGGCGATCCGCAATATCCGCCGCGACGCCAACGAACATCTGAAGAAGGCGCTCAAGGACCACAAGGTCGCCGAGGACGCCGAGAAGGATGGCATCGACAAGATCCAGAAGATGACGGATGACTACATCCATCAGATCGATGATCAGCTTTCGAAGAAAGAGAAGGAGATGATGGAGGTCTGATTCTCCGTCGTCATCTCAGATATCAGAAACCCCGGTGCAAGCCGGGGTTTTTGTTTCTGTAGGCGTCAACCTGGTCATGCGAGTATTAACCCCGATCGGTCACCCCGGATAACTCCCGTTGATATACTGCCACAAGTGCCGGTTCTCGAATTCCATATTCGTGATCTGCGTCTTCACCACATCGCCGATTGAGATCAATCCCACCAACTTATTCCCGCTCACTATCGGAACATGCCGGATACGGTTCTTCGTCATCACCCCGGCGATATAGCTCACCTCATCCGTCTCCAGCCCGACTATCACATCCGAGGTCATCAATTCCCCGACCGCCATATCCGCGAAACTGTGGCAGTCATGGTAGGCCCGACGGAAAATATCCTTGTCCGAGATTATCCCGACCAACTCATTCTGGTCATTCACCACCGGAAGGCAACTGACCTCGTTTTTGATAAGCAGATTCATGGCGGAGCGGATCTTGGTGTCGGTGGAGGATGTCACCACCTGGCGCTGGGACTTGGAGTTCAGGAGTTCACGTACGGTCATACTTTCCTCCTCAGGTCCGATTCCGGCAACCAGCAGGATTGAAAAGCAGGTTGTGGCTGCCGTCGGGAAATGATATGTTGGGCTCGACCTGACCGTGGGACAGGTCATTGGTATAACTAATATGAACGGAACAGTCCCGATGTCAAGACAAAAAAGGTCGATAATAGCCTGCTTGCTCCTTTTTGTCACAAGCCTTTCCTTCACGCTCATGGCGCAGGATGATTCCCCCGCTATCTCAAATGACCCGATTCTTTCGTACTACTGGAAACGCGCCGATGCTACCCTGACCAGCGGCGACCCGCATGCTCGCGGCCTGTCATACTCATTCATCGCCACCAGCTATTACAAAGAAATTCGCGATGAAGGGAAGATCGCCTGGGTCGACTCCGTCAAACGCGCCTACTTTTACAGCTTCGGCAATCTCGATTCAACGGTCACCCGTCGCGAACCAACTCGCAAGATCCGCGACATCCGACTTGACTACGTCAATGTCTTTGGCGACCAATACTATCTGAACGACTTTCCCAACGATACTGGCGGCCCATCTATCGCGATTGGATTCGATTCAGACACCACTCGCCCCGATATTCCAACCGGTATCGCCGTGATCGACCGGACCAACTATTTCCTCCGCTGGCTCTATCTGCATTATCCCGATGAGCCCGGCTTCCGACGGTTCACCCGTTCATTCCGTTTTACGGTTCAGGATGGCTTCATCTTCCCGGATTCCATCTGGGAGGTCGCGACCCAGGACGGCCTGTTCTATTCGACCAGCTACCGTCTTGAGACGCGCTTCGACAGCCTGACCATCTACCGATAGCCGCTTGCCGCATTTGCGCTTGCGTCCGGCATCACGCCCGACTACTTTGACTGCGCTATGACCGACCAGCTCGACGACCTTAAAGCCCGGATTCTCTCTCGGCCCGAACGGATCCCAACCCATATCGCCATTATCATGGACGGCAACGGACGTTGGGCCGCCCAACGGAGCAAACCGCGCACCTACGGCCATGAGCACGGAGTAGAGGCAGTCAAGCGAGTCGTGCGCGCCTCCGGCGAACTTGGCCTGAAATACCTGACGCTCTATACGTTCTCTGTTGAGAACTGGCAGCGCCCCAAGGCAGAGGTCGACGCTCTCATGTCGCTCCTCGCGAAGACCACTCTCGACAATATCGATGAGTTGATTCAGAAAGATGTCAAGCTGATCACCACCGGTCGTATCGCCGGTCTCTCCGCGACACGCCGCGCGGTTCTTGGCGAAGCGGTCCGCCGCACCCGCGACAACAAAGGACTGGTCCTTAATCTTGCGCTTAATTACGGCGGACGAACCGAGATCCTCGATGCCGTCCGCGCGATCGCGACCTCCGTCAAAGCCGGCGTGATGAATGTTAATGATATCGATGAGAAAACATTCTCGGAGTTCCTCTATACCGCCAATATCCCCGACCCGGATCTGCTGATCCGTACATCGGGTGAAATGCGCATCTCCAATTTCCTCATCTGGCAGACCAGCTACACCGAACTTTATATCATCGACACTCTCTGGCCGGACTTCGGCAAGAAAGAGTTGTTCGAGGCGGTGCTGGCCTACCAGGGTCGTGAACGTCGTTTCGGCAAAGTTGCCGGGGAGACCGAGGATGAGCCGCAATCTGCTTAGCCGCATCGCGGTCGCCGCGGTCGCTATCCCTGTCATTCTCTGGATCTGTTTCCAGGGATCGCTCTGGCTCTTCTGCATGATCGCGCTCTTCGCCGCGGTCGCGACCTACGAGTTCCTGCACGGCGAGTCCATCAACCCGAAACGATTCCTCTTCTGGTTCACCTATCTCGCCATTGCGGCATGCTTTTTTGTCGCGTATAAGGCGGTCCCCTTCGATGACCTTACCCGCAACACGTTCATGCGCTTCTCCTGGCTCATCTATCCAGTTGCGGGTGGCGCGGTCGTTGTGCCGTTCATGCTTATCACTGGGATGATCCTCGCGATGGGGAAGGACTCTCCCGCGGACCTTTTCCGCCGCCACACCCGGCTCGTCTGGGGGGTGGCTTATATCGGGTGTCTCTACCCGATCGTTTATCTCATCGGCAATGATTACCTCGTGGCGCAGAATATCAAACCGGCCGTCAACGGCGACCTGCTGATGCTCCTTTTCGGCATCCTCTGGGTCGGCGATACCGCCGCGATGGGAATAGGGAAGTGGCTCGGCAAACACAAACTCGCCCCCGCGGTCTCACCCAACAAAACGGTCGAAGGTTTGATCGGCGGATTTGTCGGCGCCGTAGTCATCAGCCTGATCGTCTATTACTGGAAATTCTCGCACTTGCCGATTCATCACTTTCTGATCATCCCCGTGCTCTGTTCGCTCTTTGGTCAACTGGGTGATCTGGTCGAATCGATGTGGAAACGGTCGCTTGGGCTCAAAGATTCGTCAGCCATCATCCCCGGACACGGCGGCGTGCTCGACCGCTTTGACTCACTCCTTTTCGCCGCGCCGGTGCTCTACTACTACACCCACTTGCTCCTCAAATGAGGTCGCTCGATTATATCTTTGCCGCTCGTCCGATGCTGCACCTTCCCGGATGGAGCATCTTTCTCGTCGCCTTGCACTATCACCACCAGTTGTCAGGGGAAAGCTTCTTGTGGGAGGACTTCTTCGTTTTGTGCGGCATCACCTGCCTGACTTCAGGCGCGATGTACCTGAACCAGATCTTCGACAAAGAATCTGACACCATTAACCAGAAGTTGGGCTATGTCGCAAATGGCATCATCAGCGAGCAACAGATGATGCGCGCCTTTTTCCTGATCTCCGGTGTTGGGATAGCGATCGGCTACCTGATATCCTTTGTCACCGCCGCCATCTTCATCGTCGCTTTCCTGCTTTCCTGGCTCTATTCGGCGCCGCCGATTCGGCTCAAGGACCGCCCGTTCTGGGGACTGTTCGCCAACGGCTTTTCCATTGGCTTCCTGATATCAGTGGCTGTCATGCCCGGACTCAATCTGCACAATGCCGGACTCCTCGGCTGGGATAACCCGTTCTATTTCTGGCTGGTCGTCTCGGCCGTCTACTCCTTGACCACTATTCCGGACATGACTGGCGACGCCGCTACCGGCAAGAGAACAATTGTTGTTGTCTCCTCGCCGCGCGTTGCTGCGCTGCTAGCTATTCTGATGTATGGTGCAGCGAGCCTGCTGGCCTATAGGTCAGGGTATCTAGTGCTCGCGGCTTTGTCTCTGGTCGCGCTCATACTCGTTCTTCCATATTTAATGCGACCCTCCGACCGATATCTCCTTTTCGCCGCCAAACTCCCCATCCTGTTACTCAGCCTCTTAGCCGGCTACCTCTATCCCGGGTACCTCATTTTTATGATTGTCCTCATCCTCGCTACTCGGCTATACTACAAGCGTCGGTTTAACCTGAACTACCCGAGTCTACGATGAAGAGACACTACTACATCCTAGTTGTCGCGATGTTACTGATAGGCTGTGCTCCCAGCCCGCGCTTCACGCAATATGCCTCAACCACGCCGAAAGAGATGAGCGAGAAGGCCGACTGGCGACGCACCGAAGACTACCTCGCTTTCGGTATGGTCATCCAGAAATACCTCGGGAAACCCTACGCCGGTAATTCACGTTATCAACCAGGAATAGATTGCTCGCTCTTCACGCAGGAGGTGATGCGCGAATATGCCGCCATCATGCTGCCTCGAACCGCGGAGGATCAGTATCGGGAAGGGATCGAGGTCTCCCGCCGCAACCTGCTTTACGGCGATCTGGTCTTTTTTGAAACGGAACGAGGACGTATCACTCATGTCGGCATCTATATCGGCTTCGGCGAGTTCATTCACTCCTCAACGTCGCAGGGAGTCATCATTTCGGCCCTCAACGAGGCTTACTGGGCCAAACGGTTTGTCGGCGCGCGACGTATCCTTAAGTAACGATCGGCCGACCCAATACCGGCACTCACCAACTTTTCTGAAGTAGCGGCCACCCGTGGAACTGAAACTTGCCAATCTCCCTGAATCCCCCGGCGTTTACCTCTTTAAAAACGCCCACGGGAAGGTCATATATATCGGCAAGGCAAAGAATCTGAAGAATCGCGTCCGCTCGTACTTCCAGGATTCACATCGCGACATTAAAACCACGGCGTTGGTCTCACAGGTCGCTGATTTCGAGCTGATGGTCACCCATAATGAGATCGAATCGCTCATTCTTGAGGCGAATCTCGTTCACGAATACAAACCGCGCTACAACATCCACCTCAAGGATGACAAGCACTTCCCCTATATCAAGGTATCGATCGGCGAACTCTATCCGCGCGTGTTTGTCGTGCGCAAACTGCAGAAAGACAGTTCCCGCTATTTCGGTCCTTACACCAATATCAAGTCTATATACAAAACCCTGCAGTTCCTGGCGCGGCTCTTTAAGATCCGAAGTTGCCATCTGGTGATCCCGAACCCGACCAATAAGAAGTACAAGGTCTGCCTCGACTATCACATCAAACGCTGCGAAGGCCCCTGCGAAGGCTTTGTCTCTCCCGAGCAGTACCGCCGAGGCGTCGACAGCCTCATCATGATGCTCTCAGGCAAATCCAAAGAACTGATTCGTCAGTTGACCGAAAGAATGACCAAAGCCTCCGAAGAAACTCGCTTCGAAGAAGCGATGACCATCCGCGACCAGATCGAGCAGATCAAAACGATGATGACCCGTCAGTCGGTCGATGTCGGCGAAGTGGTCGACCGCGATGTTATCAACTTCGCGCGCGAAGGCGCGGTCACCATGGCCGTTGTAATGCAAATACGCGAGGGAGTTCTCATCGGACGGCAGGATTTCTACGTCGAATCAGAAGCGGCCAACAGTGACGAAGAAGTTCTGCAGACCTTTCTGACTCAGTACTACAACCACCAGCCGAACCTGCCGGAAGAGATTGTCATCCCGACCGAGGTTCCCGACATGAAGCTCCTGCAGAGTTGGCTCAGGGAAGGGCGGGATTCAAAGATAAAGCTTATCGCCCCCAAGATCGGCGACAAAATGCCGATGTTGACTCTTGCGGCCAAAAACGCCCGCCTCCTGCTCGACGAGAAACTTATCCAGAAGAAAATGTTCTCAGAGCGGATGAGCAAAATGGTCTTGGCCCTGAAAGATGAACTCAAGCTCGCCAACTCGCCTCGCACGATGGTCTGCTTTGACATTTCCAACACCGGCGAGACCGATGCTGTCGGCTCCGGCGTCTATTTCGACAACGGCAAACCCAAGAAATCTGAATACCGTCACTTCAAGATCAAAGGGGTTAAGGGGCAGGATGACTTCAAGATGATGCGCGAAGTGGTCGGACGCTACTTTCACCGCATTCGCGAAGAAAATCTGACACCGCCTGATCTGGTCATTGTCGATGGCGGCAAAGGCCAACTCTCCAACGCGCAGGAAGAACTGGAATCGCTCGGCTTCGCCGACCAGTCTATCATCTCGCTGGCGAAGCGGCTGGAAGAAGTCTACGTCCCCGGCCTGTCGGATCCTATCACCATCCCGAAATCATCACCCGCGCTCAATCTGTTGAAGCGCATTCGTGACGAGGCCCATCGCTTCGCCATCACCTACAATCGCAAGGTCCGCACCCAGCGCACTATCAAGTCAGCGCTCGATGATATTCCCGGTGTAGGCCCCGCCAAACGCCAACTGCTGCTCACCGAGTTTGGCTCTGTCGAACAGATACGCAAGCTGACTGTTGAGGAACTCTCTGCGGTCAAGGGCGTCACGCCCAAACTCGCCCAAGCTATTCTCCAGAAGCTGACCTCCGACGCCACTTCCTGACCGACCCCGAAAAGTAATTGCCAGTCTGTTCGTCCCGCCCTATACTCGCACCATGACGCCATCGATCGACAAAAAAGAGCCGCGCGCATATACCGTCACCGCCATCACGCGGATGATCAAGACTGCGCTCGAAGAGAGTTTTGTCGACCTCTGGGTGGAAGGGGAGATCTCCGATTACAAACACCACACTTCCGGCCATCGCTATTTCAATCTCAAGGATGAAAACGCCACGCTCCGCTGTACCCTTTGGCGCGGTGCGGCCTCAGCGGTCAAATTCGAGATGCAGAACGGACAGCATGTCCGGATTTACGGCGAAATTTCGGTCTACGAGAAGCAGGGGAATTACCAACTCAACTGTCGCCAGATAGTCCCCGTCGGCATTGGGCCGCTTGAACTGGCTTTTCGACAACTCAATGAACGGCTCCAGAAAGAAGGGCTGTTCGAGGAATCGCGCAAGAAACCGCTCCCCGAATATGCGACCAAAATCGGAATCGTCACTTCACCCACTGGCGCGGCGATCCGCGACATCATCCAGATAGCCCGTCGCCGCAACGACTCTGTTCAATTGATAATCTATCCCGCCGCCGTGCAGGGCGACGGCGCGGAGAAGACCATCGCCGCCGGGATTGACTATTTTAACACCCGTGACGATATCGACCTGCTTATCGTAGGTCGTGGTGGCGGATCGCTCGAAGACCTCTGGTGTTTTAATACTGAGATCACCGTTCGCGCTATCGCGCGCTCGCGTATCCCGATCATCTCGGCGGTAGGACATGAGATCGACGTCACCCTTTCGGATCTGGCGGCGGACCATCGCGCGCCGACTCCATCCGCGGCGGCCGAACTCGCTGTCTGGTCCAAGAAGGACTTCCAGGAATTACTGAGAGGAACTATTTCTACACTTGCCGGAGAACTCCAGTACCTCGTAGAGCAGGCTCGCGCGACCTTGACTTCCATTCTCGAGCGTCCCACTTTCCGCCGGCCACTCGATAGAGTTCGACAACATCAGCAGACTCTCGACTTTATGCGCAAGGGTCTGGACAGCGCTGGAAAATACCATTTTGACGCCCACAAAAACCGGCTATCTTTGCTCATCTCCCAGCTAGAGGCGCTGTCTCCGCTCAAGGTCTTGGCGCGTGGATACTCGGTGGCGCGCAAACTGCCCTCCGGCCCGGTGCTGGTAGCCCAAAGCGAAATCTTGCCCGGCGATAAACTCGAGACAGTCTTGGCAAAGGGAAAGATCATCTCCGTCGTTGAATCAACGTCGGAATGAAAGAGAAGCATATGGCGACCAAAAAGAAATACGCGGACTTTGAGTCCGCCATGAACCGCTTGCAGGAACTGACCACCACCCTCGAGTCCGGCGAAGCCAAACTCGAAGAGGCGATCGAGCTCTACACCGAAGGTCTCGAGATCGTCAAGTTCTGCGACCAGAAACTGGCCGAAGCGGAAAAAAAGATCAAGATCATTACCGAACAGAACGGCCAATTGGTCGAGTCGGATTTCGAGGGAGAGAAGTAGTGGCCCCCACCACGGCCATTGATGGCAAGCGCTACCTCGAACAGAATCGAATTCTGGTCGACCAGCTGCTTGACCGCTTCACGCCGTCGGCGGAACTACCGCCCACGTCCATCCATGCCGCAATGCGGTATTCGCTTATGGCCGGCGGAAAACGGATCCGCCCGATCCTCTGTCTCGCCGCGTATGAATATTGCACGCGGGAGAGAGTAACTGACTTGGAGCGAGTTTACCGGGCGATGGCCGGGCTAGAGATGGTCCACACCTACTCGCTCATCCATGACGACCTCCCGTGCATGGATGATGACGACCTCCGCCGCGGTATGCCGACCTGTCATAAGCAGTTCGGAGAAGCGATTGCCGTCCTGGCCGGCGATGCCCTGCATGTCGTCGCTTTCCAGCTTATGGCGGAAACCGGCAATCCTCAGGTTGTCCTCGAACTTGCCGAGGCGGTCGGAACGACCGGCATGATCGGGGGACAGGTCGCCGATGTTGAGGCGGAAGGGAAACAAGTCAGCCAAGCTGATGTTGTATATATTCATACACGAAAGACCGGCGCGCTCATCCGGGGCGCGGTCAGGATCGGCGCTCTATTGGCCGATGCCGACGGGGCAACCCTTAAAAGGCTGACCACGTACGGCGAGCGGATCGGGCTGGCGTTTCAGATCATTGATGATATTCTGGATATTGAAGGCGACCAGAAAAAGTTAGGCAAGCAAGTCGGGTCTGATAGTAAAAACCAGAAAGCGACCTATCCCGCGGCGGTTGGCATGGAACAGGCGAAGAAAGACGCGGGACAACTGATTGATGAAAGCCTCGCCCTTTTTGATGATGACAATATGCTGACCTTTCTGGCCAAATTCATCGGACACCGTGAGCAGTAAGACGTATATAGCTAACACATGAAATATCTGCCGAACATACACACTCCCGAAGACCTCAAGAAACTGAATCAGGAGGAACTTGTCCTCCTGGCCGAAGAGGTACGTCAGGAGATCGTCGCGGCAGTCTCTGAGACCGGTGGCCACCTCGCCTCCAATCTCGGTGCTATCGAACTGACTCTGGCGCTGCATTACCTGTTCGACTTCAAACAGGATCGCCTCGTCTGGGATGTCTCGCACCAAACCTACGCCCACAAACTCATCACTGGCCGCGGTGAAAGACTCAAATCCATTCGCCAGTACGAAGGACTCGCCGGTTACGCCAAACGGTCTGAGTCCGAGTACGACCATTTCGGCGCGGGGCATGCCTCCACATCCATCTCTGCCGCGCTCGGTTTTGCGCTCGCCCGCGACCTGCAGGGGAAAGATCACAAAGTCGTCGCGGTTATCGGCGATGGCGCCATGACCGGCGGGCTTGCCTTCGAAGGGATGAACAACGCCGGCTCCCTCAAAAAGAACCTGCTCGTCATTCTGAATGACAATACCTGGTCTATTTCGAAAAACGTCGGATCCATCTCCAAATATCTCACCGGCATTATGGCCGATGAAAAGTTCCAACGCCTCCGCACCGAAGTCTGGGAACTGACCGGCAAGTTCAAACGCCGCGACAAAATTCGTGACACCATCAAGGGGATTGAAAACTCGATCAAAGGTTTCCTAGTCCCCGGAATGCTCTTTGAAAAACTTGGCTTCAAATATTTCGGCCCGATCGATGGCCACGATCTGCCGTTGCTCATCAAGACTCTGGAGGATTTGCGCCACATCCACGGCCCGGTGATGCTGCACATCGCGACCAAAAAGGGGAAAGGGTATCTTCCCGCCGAGGATGACGCTTTCAAATACCACGGCATCGGCAAGTTCGATAAGGTGACCGGCAAGGCCGCGGCGTCATCGGCCAATCTCCCTGCCTACACCAATGTTTTCGGCAAGGTTATGTGCGAATTGGCTGAAAAGGATAAGCAGGTCGTCGCTATCACTGCCGCTATGTGCTCCGGCACTGGACTGGTTGACTACTCCGAAAAATATCCTGACCGATTTTTCGATGTCGGCATTGCCGAAGGGCACGCCGCTACTTTCGCCGGCGGACTGGCCGCCGATGGCATCAAGCCGTACTTAACGATCTATTCGACTTTCCTCCAGCGTGCCTATGATCAGGTAATTCACGACCTCGCCATCCAGAAACTACCAGTGGTCATCTGCATGGATCGTGCCGGACTCGTCGGCGAAGATGGCCCGACTCATCATGGCGTTTTTGATATCGCCTATCTCTCCACCGTCCCGAACCTGACACTCTGCGCCCCCAAAGACGGGAATGAACTTCGCGCCATGCTGCATCATACGGCAGACAATAAGGTAGAAGGCATCGTCGCCGTACGCTACCCGCGCGACACCGTTCCCACGCCGATGGAAGACGATGTGCAACCGATCGCCTGGGGAAAGTGGGAAATGCTGACCAACCAGTCGCCGGTCATGATCCTGGCAGTCGGCTCAATGGTCCAGCCGTCGCTTCAGGCCGCAGAGAAACTGGCCGAACGTGGATTGGATGTTGGCGTGGTCAATGCCCGCTTTGTCAAACCGTGGGATCAGGCGATGCTTGACCAGATCAAAGCCGAGTCAAAAGTGATCGTGACCATAGAAGAGGGTCAGCTTCGCGGTGGCTTCGGCCAGGCGATCGCCGAACATCTTTTGTCATCCGGTTGGGATGGCAAGTTCAAGGCGCTGGCAATCCCGGATGGCTTCGTCACCCATGGCAGCCGCGCGCAACTGCTCAAAGATGTCGGCCTCGATGCTGACGGCATCGCCAATTCACTGGAGCTGTTTCTGCAGCAGCAGGCGAAATCCAACGCCAGCCTTTTCCAGCGGCTCATCCTGAACAATTTCTCCCGCCGCAAAGACTCGGTCAAAAACGTCGGCTGAACACCGCCCGGCCTGCTCATGTCCCTCGTCGTGATTTGTTCACTTGATTTCCGTCCAACATTCAACCTATGTTTGCCGTAGGTAACCTATGCGCTTTGGACTGATAGCCAACCTCACCCGAATCGGCGCCCGCACGGCGATCAATACCGTCCTCTCGTGGGCCAAACAGCACGGCCATGAACTCATCCTCTCAGCGGATCTGCAGAAGGCGGTGACCGGCGACTACAAGTTTGTACCACAGGATGAACTCGCCGCGCAGGTTGATATGATTGTTTCGATGGGTGGCGACGGCACTATCCTTGGTACCGGCCGCTCAGTCGGCGCGTCCGGAACTCCCATTCTCGGCGTGAACCTCGGCTCGCTCGGCTTTCTCACGCCGCGCACACCGGACCAGATCGTCCCCAGCCTCGATGCAGTCGTCGCCGGAGAATACAAAATCGCCGAGAGAATGCTCCTCAAAGCACTCGTGTACGGCAAAGAAGTGACCGAACTTTCCACCGCCCTCAATGATATCGTTCTGGATAACGGCCCCTCCAGCCGAGTGCTTGATATCAGTCTCAGGGTGAATGGGGAAGATGTCGTCACGTACAAAGCCGATGGCCTGGTGATTGCCACGCCGACTGGTTCAACCGCGTATTCGCTTGCGGTCGGCGGACCGATCATGCATCCCAGCATGGAAGCGATGATCGCCGCGCCTATCGCCGCGTTTTCGCTCACCACCCGCCCCATGATTTTCTCAGCCGACGATATCCTGGAACTGCATGTCCTCAGTCGGGGACGAGTCGCCAACTTGACTCTGGATGGTCAGATCATTGTTGGCGTGCGCGAGGGAGAGCCAGTGACAATTCGCAAGGCGGACTTCAAACTCAAGTTCGTCACCTTTGCCGAGAACTCCTACTACCGTCTGCTGAAAAATAAACTGCACTGGGGAGTCCCGCCGGATTACCATTCCGACCAGGGGTGAACTCCCAGCGCCTCTCATCTGTTCTACTTTTGAAAAAGCACTTGCGAGCTACCATGCTCGCCCGTACTTTCTGGGCAACCAGCGGGAGTAACTCAGTTGGTAGAGTCACAGCCTTCCAAGCTGTTGGTCGCGAGTTCGAACCTCGTCTCCCGCTCTTAATTTTTGGTGGCCGCGCGTGAGATTCATTTCACTCAGATCCGCAATCATCGCAAGTTTCATGCTGTTGCTTCTGTCCGGGTGTGTCGAGCGAAAAGCCGAGACCCAGAGCAAGAAGGAATCGCCTGTCTCGTCTGAATTGAATACCATGCTCGAAGAGCACAAGCAGATGCGTTCCTGGAAAGACTACCCGCCGGGACTTCTGCAGGAAGCTGACTTGCGCCACCGCCAGACTGTCTATCAACTGCTCGCCCAGGCATTGATTGTCGAACCGCTTGACCTCTACCGGGCGGCAATTCTCTTGCAGACCCCCGACGCAGGCGCCGCCTCCAGCGACATCATGCTCGCCTATTATTGTGCTCTCGAGTCGGCCCGAAAAGGGTATACAGAGGCTCGCCGGCTGTCTGCCGAATACCATGATAAGTATCTGATTTCCAGTGGCTTACCGCAGAAGTATGGCACCCAGTCTTTTATTGATTCGGCAGGGAGCGTGACGCTTTATCCGCTTGATTCCTTAACTACCGACGAAGATCGGGCGGTCTGGAATGTCCCCCCGCTCGACTCTCTTAAGTTGTTGCTTGGTAAGAATTAAGGGAGTTCTACGCGTAATTGTACCGTTTTCTCTTACCGTGTGAACAAATCCACGTCACCTGACATTAATGTCAAGTCGGGCAGAAACTTCTATCCCCGGAATCAACAAAATACCCCTTGACACTTGCCGGGGGTACGGATATTTTCTGGGTTCCACCAAGGGCGGGGTACGCCTGCTTTTGGCTTTTTTTGGCTTTGAGTTAGTCCGTTAGTAACGATAAGCCCAGATAGCTCAGTTGGTAGAGCACATCCTTGGTAAGGATGAGGTCACCAGTTCAATCCTGGTTCTGGGCTCTTGTAGTAGACGCAGCAGAGGAGCGTTCCTGATGGCGAAGGAGAAATTTGTACGGAAGAAGCCCCATGTGA
>CAZCZL010000018.1:0-42112 GCA_964503315.1 uncultured Ignavibacteriales bacterium
GATGCGAATCGCTTCTTTCGCGTGCCCCTTGCGCCGTTCATCCGGGTCCATCAGGATACCCAACTCCACCGAGCGATTGAGATTGTTCCAATTGAAATAGCGGACCCGTCCGACCGGCATATTATCCGCGATTCGGACGATCATCAACGACGCCATCTCCGGATTGCGCTCCTGCTTTTTGAATGCTTCGGCCGCCTCGGCGGCAGAGGTGATGGTCAGCGGATGGCAGGTCTGGCTCTGCGGTTCGGAGAGGACAAACCAGTGATGCGTGTTGGTGACATCATCGGCGGTCATCGGCCGCAGGTAGATCTTCTCGCCGACGAAGGTCGGCTGGGTGAGCGGAGCCGGTTTTTTCTCAGCCATTCTGGTACTTCGCGATCAGTTTCTCTTTGTTGGCGTGGTAGAGTTTGATGGCGTCTTTGATGGCGTTGTTGGCGTCGATCCGTCCACGCAACGTGTCGACGATCACTTCCTTGTGCTCCAGCTGTTTGTAATCCTGGAAAAACCGCTTCAACTCCTTCACGATGTGACGCGGCAACGCCGAGATATCCTCGTAGGTGTTGTAGGCGGGGTCGTTATAGTGGACGGCGATGATCTTGTCATCCTGTCCTTTTTCATCGCGCATGGACATCATGCCGATCGCCTTGCACTGAACCATGCAGAGCGGATGCAATTCTTCCTGCGAGAGGACGAGAATATCCAACGGGTCGTTGTCATCGCAGAAGGTCTGCGGAATGAAGCCGTAGTTGGCCGGGTAATGGACAGAACTGTAAAGGACGCGGTCGGCCATGAGAAGACCGGTCTTTTTATCCAGCTCGTATTTATTTTTGGATCCTTTGGGGATCTCGATAATGCCAAAGAAATGATCGATGATGTCCTGGCCGGGATCAACATCGTGCCACGGATGAACCATTTTTCCTCCTGATAGTCGGGGTCAGTATATACGGTGGGAGAAACAGACGCAACTTAACAAAAGTTGCAGGGGGAGTGTTATTGGCGGGGGAAAATCGGGCTTCGACTCCGCTCAGCCCGATTTAACTACGCTCAGCCCGATTTGAGTCGTGGATGCCAGCTTCCGCTGGCATGAGGCACTAGAGGCTTGTGCTGGTATGAGGCATCAATAGGGTGTTCGGGCCGTGGGTCGGGCAGACGGGGACGTCTGCCGCGCAAATAAACCAGCCTCGGGTCTCGTCTTCGCTCGACCCGAAGGAAAGTTGGAAGCAGGAAGTCACCTAAGTACTGCCTTTCACTCGGGGGCAATTATAGGCCCACTGGAGTGTAACTCGTCGCCCCGAGCGGAGACGAGGGGTGACCTTATCAGGTTTTGCGTTCTTTGCGTTTGGCGGCGGGGAAAAGAACGTTGTTCAGGATCAGCCGGTAACCGGGAGAATTCTTGTAGAGTTTGAGATCGGTTGGGGGATCGTTCACCATATGCTGGTAATCTTCGGGGTCATGGCCGGCGTAGTAGGTGACCGTGCCGCGCCCGAGATTGGTATGCAGATAGCGTACCTCATCAAATCCCTCAGGCTGGGCCAGCACCACGACCGACTTTTTGAGGAGCGATTTCCGGAATCCGGTCACCTGTCCCATGAATCCGTTGACGGTGGCAGTATGATCCTGCACCAGCATGGTTGGGACGGGGTCGAGTTTGGCGGAGAACTCAAAGAGAAAGAAATAGTCTTCACCAGGCTGACCGAAGCGGACCAATCTGTCCGGGTAGGTGTCGATATTCGAGCGGCGGTAGAGGAGCGGGTCGGTGGTTATCTGGAAATTCTCGAAACAAAAGGTCTTGGAGAAATCGAGTCGCGACTGGGCATCGGGGTCAACCGGGTCGCCATCGAATTCGCGCGGCACGATATCGACACCCTCCGCGGCGAGGGCGATATCAAAGGTCTCCGGCGCGGAACACATGGAGAACAAAAATCCGCCACGGCGGACATAGTCGTAAATGGTCTTGGCGACATCGAGCTTGAGGAGAGAGACCTTGTTGTAGCCAAGTTTCTTGGCCATCTCCTCGTTGGTGCGGACATCGGCCTGATACCACGGTTCGGTCCGGAACGCGGAGTAAAATTTGCCGTACTGGCCGGTGAAATCCTCATGATGGCAGTGCAACCAGTCGTATTCATCGAGCACGCCGCTGAGAACTTCTTCGTCCCAGACGACATCGTAGGGAATTTCGGCGTAGCTGAGCGCGAGCGTGACAGCATCATCCCACGGTTGGAGTGAAGGAGGAGAATAGACTGCAATGCGCGGGGCTTTCTCCAGCTCGACCCGTTCCATATTCTCAACTTCGATCTGGCGATAGATATCGGCGACCTGTCCGGAGGTGACCTGCTCGTATGAAACGCCGGCCATCAGGCAGAGGTCGAGTGAGGCCTGTGAGTAGCCAAGCAGGAATGATCCGGCGCGGTAATTCAGCAGCCATTCCGCCTTCTCCCCTTTGCTCAGCACCTTGAAGACGACTCCATAGGCTTTGAGGTGGTCGGACTGGGAGTCATCCATCGGAATCAGGAGTGAGTTGGCGAAACTCCCAAGAGGGAGCAATAGCGCGAACAGTAGGGCGAAGAGTAGTTTGGTCATGGTCTCTGAGGGTTAAACGTCGGACACGGTCATTGGTTCGATTTCTTCTTGGCGGTCGGGGCCGGCTTGGTCGTGTCGGGTTTCTTAGCCCGTAGCTCTTTCCGTTTGGCGTTGTACCAGTCGAGGTACTCTTTCAGCTTTGCCTCTCTCCCCCGGTCGGTCGGGTGGTAGTAGCTGGTCCCGGCCAATTGCTCGGGGAAGTATTCCTGGTCGGTGACGGCGTCTTCAAAGTCGTGCGCGTAGGCGTAGTTTTTGCCGTAATCGAGCGCCTTCATCAGTTTGGTCGGAGCGTTCCGTATCCAGAGCGGCACCGGGAGCGAGCCATGTTCGGCGGCATCTTTGCGCGCCTGTTCATAGGCGATATAGATAGCGTTCGATTTGGGAGCGCAGGCCATATAGATCACTGCCTGGGCGATCGCCAGTTCTCCCTCGGGAGTGCCGAGCATATGGTAAGTGTCGCGGGCGTTGATACAGAGAGTCAGAGCATACGGGTCGGCCAAGCCGATATCTTCAGCCGCAAAGCGGATCATGCGCCGCGTGATGTAAAGCGGATCCTCGCCGGAATCAAGCATGCGCGCAAGCCAGTAGAGGGAACCATCGGGATCGCCGCCACGAATCGATTTGTGGAAAGCGGAGATGAGATTGAAGTGTTCATCGCCTGCTTTGTCATAGACGAGTACAGTTTTCTGATTGACCTGCTCGATATCTTTGGTCGTGATCTGCGTGCGTGGGAGGACATATTCGGCGGTCAGTTCGAGCAGAGTGAGCGCACGGCGGGCATCGCCATCGGCGGCGGTGGCGGCAAACGCGAGGGCGTCATCATCGATGGAGAGTTTGAGTGTCCCCAGGCCGCGGTCGCTGTCCGAAAGCGCGCGAGAGATGATGGCGGCGAGATTCTGCTCGCTGAGGCGACTCAACACATAGACGCGCATTCTCGAGAGAAGCGCGGAGTTGACTTCGAAGGATGGATTCTCGGTAGTCGCACCAATGAGGATGATATCCCCTTTTTCGACATACGGCAGAAAGGCATCCTGCTGGGCTTTGTTGAAGCGATGTATCTCATCGATGAAAACGTAGGTCCGTCGACCGGAAACCTTGTAGTACTCCCCCGCCTTGCTGAGGATCTCTTTGACTTCTTTGATGCCGGTGGAGACAGCGGAGAATGGGACGAACTGGCCGTGGGTCGCGCGGGCGATCAGTTCCGCGAGGGTCGTTTTGCCGGTGCCGGGTGGCCCCCAGAAGATGATGGAGCCGACCTTGTCGGTTTCGATCGCTTTGCGGAGCGGAGTGCCGGGGCCGACAATCTTCTCCTGTCCAACGAATTCATCGAGCGTGCGCGGGCGCATCCGGTCGGCCAGAGGGCGATGTTTCGAATCATCGGACTTCGCCGTCCCTTCTATCTCTTTGTTGAACAGGTCCATGGAGGTAAGATATTGGGCGGCAACGGGGCGGACAATGACAAAATGAGATGGGGACGCAAAGGTGATATCAAGCTAAACGATTGACAAAATCCGCCAAGAGAGTACTTTCCGGCTCATGCCCCGTTCCAATAAGCATACTCGAACCGAAAAACTGCTGCTCGAAGCCGCCCGCGTATTCAATAACACGCTCGAATATGAGGATCTGATCCAGGAGGTTCTCAAGCTGACCCTTACCGCCGTCAACTGTGAGGCGGCGCTGGTGTTCCGCGTCGACCATGACCGAACCGATATGAAGGTCCGGTTCATGAAAGCATCGGATTGCTGCATGCGGGTCTTCTACCTCGATCTTGGACAGGGGGTGGTTGGGTGGGTCGCGCGGTACAAAGAGCCGGTGATCCTGAACGATGTCGCCAAGGACCCGCGGGTTGACCCGCGACTTGAGGCGGAGTCGGGGATGCAATTCCGCTCGGTGTTGACGGTTCCGCTGGTCGGCAAGGGGCATATGATCGGCGTCGTGGAAGCGATCAACAAGATCGATGGCGAGTTCACGGATGCTGATCTGGATATCCTGACCGGCCTCAATCACCAGATAGCGGTGGCGATCGACAACGCGCATCTGTATCGCGAGATAAAGCGGGAAGCGCTCGAAAAGGATCTCCTCTACCGTCTCGGGAAAAAGCTCTCCGGCAAACTCGAAGTGAACGAGGTTATGAAGGAGATCCTGGATTCGCTCAAGCAGGTGGTCAACTATGACACCGGCGGCGTCTTTTTGGTCGAATCCGAAGCGAACCAGATCTACGGTCTCTACACTGTCGGGTATGACCCGAAGTATGATTCCCAACTTGAGATGAAGATCGGCCAGGGGCTGCTGGGGCATGTAGCGTCGACGGGCGAGCCGGTGATCGTCAACGATGTCACCAAGGACTCCCGCTATATCGATGCCAACCCGGCGACGCGAAGTGAGATCGTGGTGCCGATCAAACTGGATGAGCGGTTGATCGGGGTGTTGAATCTTGAATCGCCCGAGATAAACGCGTTTGACAACAAGTCGCTGGCGCTGCTGTCGGCGTTTGCGAGTCAGGCGGCGATATCGCTTGAGCGCGCGCGACTGCACGAGGATTCGCTCAAAAATCGTAAGTTTGAAGAGCAGCTTAATATCGCGCGAGAGATACAGCGGACATTTTTGCCGGCCAAAAACCCGGAGATATTCGGGTATGACCTCGCGGGGACAAATATCTCATCGGGCGAAGTCGGCGGCGATTACTATGATTTCATCCGGATAGTCGATTCGCATCTCGGTGTGGCAATCGGTGATGTCTCGGGCAAAGGTATTCCGGCGGCGCTGATCATGGCGTCATTCCGCGCGTCGCTCATTGCGGAGATACGGAACAACTACTCGATTCGGACTATCTGCCAGAAAGTCAATTCGCTGCTGTTTGAGTCGCTGGAGCCGGGGAACTACGTCACGGCGGTCTACGGCGTGCTGGATACGAAAAATCATATCTTCACGTTCTCCAACTGCGGGCATAATCTTCCGTTCATTCTGCGAGCGGATGGCACAGTCGAGTACCTTCGCGAGGGTGGGCCGGTGCTGGGGGTATCAGCAGATGGCGTATATGAAGAAAGGGCGATCGTGGTTGCGCCGGGGGATCTGATGGTACTCTACACCGATGGTGTGACGGAGACTTTTAATGAAGCGGGTGAAGAGTTCGGGCTGGACCGTTTGATAGAATTGGTCAAGGCGAACCGGAAGAAGTCGGCCGCGGAAATAGAGGATCTGGTCTATCAGGCAGTGACGGGGTTTGCGTCCTCGCGACATGTCTTTGATGATCTGACGATGGTGGTGATAAAGAGGCTGGCGGGGAAGGGGTAGTGGCCACTCGCGGCTGTACCTTGTATCTCTTGTGTGCCATAGTCTCATCTCGCCTACTTTAATCTTGCCCCTCGTTTCAACATCGGCTTCTTTGCGTCAGACGAACATCTCGTGCAATAATCAATTCGAACACTTATAGATCATCGCGTCACCTGATAACAAGGAGATAGACAGATGAAACAGTATGCCGCGGAATTCGTGGGGACATTCTGGCTGGTGCTCGGCGGATGCGGGTCCGCTGTGCTGGCCGCCGCGTTCCCCAATGTCGGGATCGGACTGCTAGGTGTGTCGCTCGCGTTTGGATTGACCGTGCTGACGATGGCGTTTGCGATCGGTCACATTTCGGGGTGTCATCTCAATCCGGCGGTATCGGTCGGGTTGTGGGCGGGTGGACGGTTCCCCGCGAAGGAACTTCTCCCCTATATCATCGCGCAAGTGCTCGGTGGGATCGTGGCGGGCGGGGTGCTGTATGTCATCGCGTCGGGACAGGCCGGGTTCGATGTTGCCGCGGGGTTTGCGTCGAACGGGTATGCTGAACACTCGCCGGGGCAGTATTCGATGGTCGCCGCGCTGGTATGTGAGGTAGTGATGACCGCGCTCTTCCTGGTGGTGATACTTGGCGCGACCGACAAGCGCGCGCCGGCGGGATTGGCGCCGATCGCGATCGGACTCTGCCTCACGCTGATCCACCTGATATCGATACCGGTGACGAATACCTCGGTCAACCCGGCGCGGTCGACCGGCGTGGCGGTTTTTGTCGGCGGGTGGGCGATATCGCAGTTATGGTTGTTCTGGGTCGCGCCGTTAGTCGGGGGCGTGATAGGAGCGGGGATATACAAGTTCATTGGTGGGGAGAAGAAGTAGGGTTGAAAACAAAGCGGGCAGACGGGGACGTCTGCCGCGCAAATGCGACTCCAACAAAAAAGGCAGCCGAGAGGCTGCCTTTGACATGTGCGAATATCAGTCGATCAGGCGGTCGCGGCGGATTTCCGGCCACGGCTGTTCTTCTGAACCTTCCCCGCCTTAATGCAGGAGGTGCAGGCAGTCACCTTCTTCGGGACGCCGTTGACGATCGCACGGACAGTCTGGAGATTCGGATTCCAGCGCCGTGAGCTGATATTATGGGCATGCGACACCTGGTTACCATACACCGGGGTCTTGCCGCAGACTTCACAGATTTTTGCCATTGGTAATACTACTCCTTAACCGCAACAGTCTGGTAATTTACCGGTCTGGCCGGAAAAGGCAAGAGGAAATTCTCCGCCCGGCCGCAAAATTGACCCGGCAGGCGGGTGGGTAGTCGACCTATGGTATTGTGGAACAATATCTTACGAACAGGTATGGGCGGCTCGGCCGCTCCATTCTTCCCTGCCTCAACTGGCGTTGACTCCCATGCGGGCATCCGCTATACTATCGAGATGTTGTCAACCCGCTATCCCCAAAACCGATGAACCATATAGGCTAGAGATGCTCGACCTGAAATTGCTCCGGGACAACCCCGAGTTCGTCAAAGCCGGAATTGCCAAGAAAAATACGAACGTCAATATCGACCAGATCCTGTCGATCGATGCCCGCCGCCGGGACATCATCCGCGAAGTAGACGCGCTCAAAGCGATGCGCAACAAAGCATCGGAAGAGATCGCCAAAATGAAAAAGGCCGGGCAGCCCGCCGATGACGCGATCGCCGCGATGCGGAAGGTCGGCGATGATATCGCCGCCAAAGACGCGGAACTTCGGACAGTCGAAGACGAGATGACCTCGGCGCTGAAGTGGATACCAAATATCCCGCACGAATCGGTGCCGGTCGGCGATGAATCGCATAATGTGGTGGTACGCGAGTGGGGTGAGATCCCCAAGCCGACATTCAAGGTTCTCCCTCATTGGGAGATCGGGACCAAGTTGGGGATCCTTGATCTGGAAGCGGCGGCGAAGCTCTCCGGCTCAGGCTTTTATGTGCTCAAGGGTCAGGGAGCGCGACTGGAACGTGCGCTGGTCAACTACATGCTCGACCTGCATACGAAGGATGGATTTCTCGAGGTGCGTGTCCCGGATCTGGTCAACTCGGATACCATGTATGGGACCGGACAACTACCGAAACTCGCGGCCGACATGTACGGACTTCCGGAGGATGACCTCTGGTTGATCCCTACTGCTGAGGTTCCGGTGACCAATCTGGTGAAGCAGGAGATACTTCCGGCGGAGAAACTGCCGATGTACATGGTCGCCTACACCCCCTGTTTCCGTCGTGAGGCGGGAGCGGCAGGTAAAGATACGCGCGGGATGATCCGCGTGCACCAGTTTGACAAATGCGAGTTGGTGAAGATAGTACATCCGGATAACTCGTATGATGAACTCGAGTCGCTGTTGCGCCAGGCGGAGAAGGTACTTCAGGGGTTGAAAATACCATACCGGATAGTAACGCTGGCCTCGGGCGACCTCTCGTTTGCCTCGGCCAAAACCTACGATATCGAGCTTTGGGCGATGGGGATAGAGAAGTATCTGGAGATATCGTCCTGCTCGAATTTCGAGGATTTCCAGGCGCGGCGGATGAACACGCGGCTCCGGGAGAAAGACAAGACCATCAAGTTTGTCCATACGCTGAACGGTTCCGGTACGGCGCTGGCGCGCCTTATTCCGGCGATCCTGGAGAATTATCAGAACGCGGATGGTACAATCACTATACCTGAAGTCCTTCGCCCGTATATGGGAGGGGAGTCACTCATCAAGTAATGGCAGCCCGGATGCGTCTCTTAGGCGGAACATCGGATCTCTATGTCGGCAAATCGACCTTGCTCAAGATATTTCTATTGGGCGGGGTGGCGATCATCTCCGCCTTTTTCATTTGGTACACGCTGCAGTTGATCGAGAAGCTTCAGGAAGATACCCGCGAGCAGGTCAAAAAGTATGTCCAGCTTTGGCAGGAGGCGGCCAACTCGCCGACCTCCGGCTCGGAACTCCAGTTCATCTTCAATGAAATAATCGTCAAAGCGAATTTCCCGCTGATAGTGCTCGATGATACCGAGGAGCCGCTGTACTGGCGGAATATCGAGGGGGTCGCGGAGATGGATACGACCACCGTCGCCAAGACAAAGATCCGCGAGGTGGCAGATGGGATGCTGGCCGCCAATGGGAAGTTTCAGCTCAATATCGACGAGACGCATCACAACTATTTGCTGTACGGCGATACTGAGGTGATCAAACAACTCAAGCTGATGCCGTTCGTGCAGATCGGGATCGTGCTGGCGTTTATGATAGTCGGGATAATCGGATTCCAGAATATCCGGCGGTCTGAGGAGCGGCATATCTGGGTCGGGATGGCAAAAGAGGCGGCGCACCAGCTGGGGACGCCGATCTCATCGCTGATGGGATGGATCGAGGTGCTCGGCACCGAGCGGCCGTCCAGTCCTGAATACACTCAGCAGAACGAATTGATCGATGAGACTGTTTCGAATATGAAGGTCGATGTCGACCGACTTCAGCGGGTGGCGAATCGATTTGGATTGATAGGCTCGGTGCCGGATCTCAAGGCGGGGAGCCTGAATGAACTGCTGGATGAAGTAGTTGAATATTATCGTCGACGTCTCCCCTTCCATGGCGAGGGGATCCAGCTTGAAGTAAAGCATGGCGTTGTCCCGGAGATACCGCTGAACGCGGAACTATTGACCTGGGCGTTTGAGAATCTGCTGAAGAACGCGATACAGGCGGTGGACTCGAAGACCGGGCGAATAGAACTGACTACCACGCTCCTCGGCGAGGAAAAACGCGTGCTGGTTGAAGCGAAAGATAACGGCAAGGGGATCACCGCCGCCGCCGCGCGGAAGATATTCCGTCCCGGTTTTACGACCAAAAAGCGCGGCTGGGGACTGGGTCTGACGCTGGTGAAACGAATAGTCGAAGATTATCATGGCGGTCAGGTCTATCTGCATCGCTCCAAACCGGGTGAGACGGTCTTTCATCTGATCCTCCCGACCACCGCCAAGAAGTAGAAGGAATCCGCATGGCCGGTACTACCGACAGCAAACGCATTCTCTGGGTTGATGACGAGATCGATTCGCTCAAGCCGCATATTCTCTTTCTCGAGAAGAAGGGGTTTGAGATGAGCACGGCGATGTCCGGCGATGACGCTATCTCGCTGGTGCGCGACAACACGTATGATCTGGTCCTGCTCGACGAGATGATGCCGGGGAAGGACGGCCTGACGACCCTCGAAGAGATCAAAGACATCCGCCCGCATCTTCCGGTCGTGATGGTGACGAAGTCCGAAGAAGAGACGTTGATGGAAGAGGCGATCGGGCAGAAGATAGATGATTATCTGGTCAAGCCGGTGATCCCGTCGCAGATACTTTCGGTTATCAAGCGGATCCTTGACGCAAAGAAGATCATTGGGACCTCGGCGATGAAGCGGTATATCCAGGAGATCAATCGCTTCAACCAGAAATTGTACGGCCAAATGGAGCCGTCGGATTGGCTCGAAGCGGGACGCCTGATCGCGCAGTGGGATCTTGACCTGGATGTTTCCAATGATCCCGGTCTTCGGGAGACCCATGAAGGGACGCGTAAAGATTGGAATACCGAGTTCACGAAGTATATGGAGAGCCAGTACCTTCGCTGGCTCAAGTCCGATTCCCGGCCGACGCTTTCACCGGATATCGTCGCCAAGTATGTGACACCGCACTTGAAGCAGAAGAAGAAAGTGCTGTTCATTGTAGTCGACTGCATGCGCCTCGACCAGTGGATGCTGGTAGAGCCGCTGTTGACGGATATCTACAATATCGAGCGGGATTCGTATTTCGCGATGCTTCCGAGCGCGACACCATTCGCGCGGAACGCTTTGTTCGCGGGAGTTTTCCCTGACGAGATCGACCGGATGTATCCTGAGACCTACAAGGTGCAGGATGAAGGGTCGCTCAATCGATTCGAGGACAAGTTCCTTGCCGACAATCTCGTCCGTCAGGGGGTCCGTCTCGACAACAAGATGAAGTACATGAAGGTGTACAACAACACCGAGGGCGAAGAGTACGCCAAACGGTCATCGGATTTCTTCGACCTGCAACTGGTGACGTTTGTGTTCAATTTCCTGGATATCCTCGCGCATGGTCGCTCGAACAATGTCATTCTGAAAGAGATCGCGGGGACCGAGGCGGCGTTCCGTTCGCTGATGCGGAGCTGGTTTGTCCATTCGCCGCTTTATTCGATTCTTCGGACATTCGCCAAGAAGGGATTCACCGTGGTGATAACCTCGGATCATGGCTCGGTGCTCTGCAAGCGCGGGACGATGGCGCATGGGCGGAGAGCTACCTCGACCAACCTTCGGTACAAATACGGCGACAACCTGAACTCGAATCCGAAAGAGTCGATCATCGTCAAGAAGCCGGATCAGTGGCGGTTGCCGATGCAGTCACTGGCGACGACGTACATTATCGCCAAAGAAGATTTCTACTTCGTCTATCCGAACAATTATAACGAGATGGTCCGCCAGTTCCAGAATTCGTTCCAGCATGGCGGCATTTCGCTGGAAGAACTGGTCGTGCCGGTCGCGACGCTTGAGCCGAGGTAAGGGTGTCGCGGGTCTTGTCTGTAATCTCGCACTCCGAGGCCGAGACCTTGGCGCTGGCCAAAAAGCTGGCGGCATCGTTTGTCACTGGCGATGTCATTGTGTTGTCCGGGCCGCTCGGCTCCGGTAAGACAGTGTTCGTGCGCGGGCTGGTACAGGGTCGGGGACTACAGGAAGCGATGGTCTCTTCTCCCTCGTTCGGTATGGTGAACGAATATCCGGGAGAACTTCCGCTCTATCATTTTGACCTGTACCGGATCAAGAATCCGGCAGAGCTGTATGAGATAGGGTGGGATGATTACTTGCTGCGGGATGGGATTGTCGTGGTCGAGTGGGGAGAACGAGCCGCTGGGTTACTGCCGAATCGATACTACAAGATAGATTTCAGCATTGTGAGTGAAACCGAACGATCGGTTGAAATAGCATTGGTGCAATGACGATGGAGAGACCGTTCGACAATATATTGGCGATTGAGACTTCGACACCGGAGTTGAAGCTGGCGCTTAGTTTCGGCGAGGACAGGATAGTCACCGCGACCGACCAGGTGGACCGTTCACACGGACAGGTGATCGTGCGCAAGATGACCGACCTGTTCAACTCGGCGGGCGCGAAAGTCGAGCAGTTACATGGGATAGTCGTTTCATCGGGGCCGGGGTCATTCACCGGACTGCGTATCGGATTGGCTATCGCCAAAGGGATAGCGTCGGCCCTGGATATACCGATCGCGTCGGTTTCGCTGTATGAGGTAGCGGCGTTTCTGCTGCGGAATCATCCGGAGCCGGTGCTGGTGATGATCCAGGTGCGGCGCGGTGAATATCTGGTGGCGACCGTGCAGGAAGGAAAAGTTGACCTTCACGCGGTGGACGCGGTGCCGGAGAATCTGCTGAAGGACTACCTGAATGATCGACCGGTGGCGGGGATCGGGCTGGATCTCAACCGGCTCATTCAAGGGGCGAATGTAGTGGTGCCGCGCATCAACTTCTCGCCATCGGATCTCCACTATATCGGTCAGCACAAATTGCGTATCGGTGAGTTTGCGGATATCGGCAAACTCGAGCCGTTGTATTATGGAAAATCGCAGGCGGAGATTCGCTTTGAACAGCGACACGGACAAGCCGGTCAGTAGCGCGACGATCCGACCGATGGTCGAGCGGGATATCGACCTGATCACGTCGATGGAGAAAATCATCTTCTCCGATCCGTGGCCGCGCACGGCGTTTGTGGAGCAATTGAAGGGGCCCTACTGGGGAGGATTGGTCGCGGAGGTGGAGGGAAACATTGTCGGGTATGCCTGCTATCTTATTGTAGCGGATGAATCTCACCTGACCAACATCGCGGTCGACCCGGCCTGGCGCAGAAAATCTATTGCTAAGCTGCTCCTGGAGCGTATCTTACAGGTCGTTGCGGAGTTCGACTGCACCCTTATCCTGCTCGAAGTGAGACCATCGAATACGGAAGCGATACGCTTCTATGAAAAGTACAACTTCGAGCTGTTGTATCGGCGACCGAATTATTACCGTCGGCCGATCGAGGATGCGTTAGTGATGGTCCGCCATTTGACTGATGACAAGGACATGAATTAACTATGGAATGGTTCCGTAAAGCACGCTCTGGCATCGTCCCGCAAGAGAAGCGCAATATTCCGGAGGGTCTCTGGACCAAGTGCACCTCGTGCGGTGAGATCGTCTACAGCAAGAAGATGGAACAGTTGTTGTGGGTCTGCCCGGCCTGCAATTTCCATTTCCGCATTCCGTCGCGCAAGTATATCCAGTTGTTGCTGGATGGCGGGCGGCTCGAGGAGATGGACAACAATCTCGCTTCCGGCGATCCGCTGCATTTCAAAGATTCCAAGCGGTACCCGGACCGGCTCCGCGACGCATCCGCCAAAGCGGAATCGGTCGAGGGAGTGATCTCCGGTCCCGCTGAGATGGGCGGAATCCCGATCTCATTCGCCATCATGGATTTTTCATTCATCGGTGGTTCGATGGGGTCCGTGGTGGGCGAGAAGATCGCGCGCGCGATTGAGCGGGCGATTGATGGGAATATGCCGCTTATAGTCGTTTCCTGTTCGGGTGGCGCCCGTATGCAGGAGGGAATTCTCTCCCTGATGCAGATGGCCAAGACCTCGGCGCTGTTGGCAGTGCTGGCGCAAAAACATCAGCCGTATATCTCGATCCTGACCAATCCGACCACCGCCGGGGTGATGGCGTCGTATGCATCGCTTGGTGATGTGATAATCGCAGAACCAAAGGCATTGCTGGGGTTCGCCGGGCCGCGCGTGATACAGCAGACGATCGGGCAGGATCTTCCGGAAGGATTCCAGTCATCTGAGTTCTTCATGGATAAAGGTTTCCTCGACAAGATCGTCGAGCGGAAAGAACTTCGCGACACCACTATCCGTCTGTTACGCTATTTCGGAGGTAATCCATCGTGAGAACGCACAGTTATCCCCAGGCCGAGAAATTCCTGCTGTCGCGGGAGTTCTTCGGGATGAAGCTGGGGCTTGAGAATATCAGCCAGTTCCTTGAGTCGCTTGGCAATCCGCAGAACGGGTATCGTACGATCCATGTGGCGGGGACGAATGGCAAAGGTTCGACCTGCGCGATGATCGCCTCGGTTCTGCAGGCGCAGGGATACAAAGTGGGATTGTACACCTCGCCGCACCTCGTGGATTTCCGCGAGCGCGTACGAGTCAACGGGGAGTTGATAAGTAAACGAGCGATCCAATCGTTTGTCGACCGGTACCGCTCGGTACTGGTAAAAAAAAACTCTCGTTCTTTGAAGTAGTCACTGCCCTCGCTTTTCAGTATTTCCACGACCAGAAAGTTGATATTGCCGTCATCGAGGTCGGCCTTGGCGGACGTCTCGACGCCACCAATGTGCTCCATCCGGACCTGACGGTCTGTACGGATATATCGTTCGACCATGTCGAGATACTCGGACGGAGTATCAAAAAGATCGCCGGTGAAAAGGCGGGAATCATCAAAGAGGGGGTGCCACACCTGATCGGGATGCTCCCGCGTGATGCCGAGAGGGTGATGCGCGAGAGGTGCAAGAAGGTCGGCACGACGATGCAGAAACTGACGCCGAACGATTTCAGCATTCACCCCGAGAAGTTCTCGCTCGATTTCAAGTCGCCACAGTTTACTTTCAAGCGACTCAAACCCGCGCTTATCGGCACCCACCAATTGACCAACGCGGCGCTGGCGCTCAAGGCGCTTTCTCTGCTCAAAGCGCAAGGACTCGCACTGCAGAAGAAAGCGGTGGTGGACGGGATTCGAAAAGTTGACTGGGCCGGACGATTCCAGGTGATCAAGCCAAAAGGGATGCCGACGTTCGTGCTGGATGTCTGCCATAACGCCGGCGGCGCGGAGGCGTTTGCGGCATCGTACAAGCGAAGATTCCCGAAACATCGGCCGCCGATCATCATTGGCCTGGTCAAGCGCAAGGACCACCAGACGATGTTCGACACCTTCTGGCAGATAGGCCGTCGGTATATGCTGGTCAATATGAAGACTCACCGCTCGGTCAGCCCGAAAGAGATGGTTGAGACGATCGATTTCAAGGGGCTCCCGGTCTGGAAATGTAAGGACCTGGAGACAGCCATAAAGCAGTTGCTGCCGGCAATTGATAATGACGATATTGTCGCCGTGATCGGTTCCCACTATCTGGTGGGAGAGTTTCTGCAGAAATACGGAAAGCGATGACCGACAAAACCGAAAAGCCGAAGAAGTCAGTGAGCCGTCGCACGCCGGTCAAACCGCGCGTGCCACGTAAGACTGCCGCATCGGCTGAGTCGGACGCCATCATCCAACTTCGTTCCCAGCTCGAAGAAAAAGTCGGCGAGCTGACAGACAGCAATCGCCAGCTCAAGCGGAAGATCTTCGACCTCTATACTATCTTTGAGATCAGCCGGAATTTCAACGCCGTTCTCAAGTACCAATCGCTGCTGGATACGTTCATCTTCACCTGCCTCGGTCAGGTGGGCGCGCTCAAAGGGGGGATATTCCTCAAGGGCGAAGAGTGCCGCCACGCGTTCTGCCTTGTGAAGAGCAAAGGGTCAGGCTCCTTCCCTACCAATGGTCAGGCGTTTCGCGAGCAGAGCAAGCTGATAGATTATATCACGCGCCTGAATCGCCCGGTGCTGGTGCAGGATCTGGTGAATGAAGTTGCCGAAGAGCATGACCTCGAGATACTTCAGCATTTCCATTCAGGGATTGCGGTTCCGCTAATCTATCAGACACGGTTGATCGGCATGTTCTTGATGTCCGACAAGATCAGTGGACGAGAGTTTCAGCTCGATGATCTGGAGTTCCTTTCGATCCTCGGCAACCAGATAGCGGTGGCAATTGAAAACGCGCGGTTGTATGAAGCGGAAAAGATGGCGACCACAGCCTTGCGCGAGGCGCAACAGCAGTTGCTGCAGACGGAGCGACTGGCGGCGCTGGGTCAGATGTCGGCCTCGATAGCGCATGAAGTAAACAACCCGCTTGGTATTATCAAGAATTATCTGCTGTTGATTCGTCGGTCGATCGCCGAGAATCCGGCCTCAACGGGGCACTTGAGTGTGGTTGAGGGTGAGATCGACCGTATCGCGTCGATAGTGCGGCAACTACTCGATTTCAATAGGCCGCAACCTATGGAGATGAAGCGGGTCGACCTGAACGGGGTGATCGAAGATGTACTCTCCTTCACGGGTCGCCTGCTCGAATCCGCGGGAGTGGAGATAGAGCAGCGCCTTCCGCATGGACCGTATGTGGTCATGGGGTCGGCGGACAATCTGAAGCAGGTTTTCCTCAATCTGCTGATAAACGCGCGTGACGCGATGCCGGATGGCGGGAAAGTGATCATTCAGGGGCACCGGACTGACAGCCAAGTAGTGATAGAGGTATGTGATACCGGCGCGGGAATACCCGCCGAGGTGGCCGCGCATATCTTCGAGCCGTTCTTCACGACCAAGGAAGTGGGGAAAGGGACGGGGTTGGGACTTTCTGTTTGCTATGGCATAATCAAAAGCCATAATGGGTCGATAACATTTAGGAATCTCAACCCCGGGAGCTGTTTCGAGATAACACTCCCTGCCGCCAAAGAGGACTAAATCGGTGACACCACTGGCTGAAAAGATAGTCATTATCGACGACGAAAAACGGATGTGCGAATCATTGACCGCCCTGCTCGAGGGGAACGGTTATCGCGTCTCCAGTTTTCAGCGTTCGCCGGAGGCAGTGGAATCCATCCGCGGTGAAAAGGTTGACCTGGTTATCACCGACATCAAAATGCCGGATCTGGATGGCCTAGAGATACTGAAAGCGGTAAAGAATATCGATGAAGGGATCCCGGTCATATTAATGACGGGGTATGCCTCGCTCCAGACCGCGCTGGACGCTATCGCCCAAGGGGCGTACGATTATCTCCTCAAGCCGGTCGAGTTCGCTTATCTGGAGTTAGCGGTTCGTCGCGCGCTGGATAAACGGCGGTCGGAGATCGCGCGGCTGAGACTGCTTGAAGAACTCAAGTTGTCGAACCTGATACTGGAACGCCGTATCGGCGAATTAAACGCGCTGTATGAGGCGGGGAAATCGATCGGCTCAACCGCCAACCTGCAGGAATTGCTGCGGCAAATCGTCGCGCTGGCCGCGACCGTGACCGAAGCGCAGGTCGGCTCGATCATGCTGTTTGACGAGCGTCGGGAGTGCCTCAAGATAGAAGCCGCGATCGGACTTGCGGAGGAGATTGTCGAAAAGACGCGCCTCCCCGTTGGCGAATCGATCGCGGGCCATGTCGCCGAGACCGGCGAACCGATCATGATCTCCGATGTTGAGCATGACGCCCGCTTCAAGCGGATAAATAAAGAGCGCTACGGCTCCGCCTCTCTGCTTTCAGTGCCGCTTCGAATAAAAAATACGATCCTGGGCGTCATTAATATGGCGAACAAGGAGGATGAGAAGTCCTTCACGCAGGATGACCTTCGGTTGCTCACGACCTTCGCGTCGCAGGCGGCGGTGGCGGTGGATGACGCCTACCAATTCGAGCGGAGTCGACGGAGACTGATCGAATTCGAGATATTGCATGAAGTGACCAACGAGCTTTCGACTATCCAGTCATTCTATCAGTTCCGCGCGTTGCTGGTGAAGAAACTTGCCCGTATCTTCCCTATCGACTATGCCATCTGGTTCAACTGGGAACCAAACAACAAAGCGCTTATCCCGGATGCCGCGATCGGCGATGCCAATATCCCGTTGACCGAATCAGGCCGCATCGACCTGCGGGCGATCGACCGGGATACGATCATTATTCAGGGGGCGGACCTGACGGCGTTTGATTTGGACGATATCCGATTGATTTCGGATCTGGTGTCGGAGCGGCTGACCGCGTTCTCGCACTACCCTGATCCGGGGCGGGCATTCATGGCTATCCCGATTCTGCGGAACGACGAATTCGCGCACCTCTTCTGTCTGGGCGCGAAAGCGGATAAAGATTACACCGAAGATGATATCTCGCTCGCCAAACTGGTGGTGTCGCAGTCGGCGCTGCTCTTTGAGCGGGAGAAGGCGATCCTCAATGGAACGCGCCTGCTGACCATGGGGAATATGATTTCGGAAATCTCCCATGACCTGCGCAAGCCGCTCACCAATATCTCCGGCGGCGTGCAGATACTCCGGCAACGAGTGGATACGGATAAGAACGCAGATGTTTTCGACCTGATGGGTTCGGAGATATCGCGGATGGATGAGCTGGTGCACGAGCTGATCGATTTCTCCAATCCGAACAAGTACGAAACCAACCAGGTCGATCTTCGACAGACAATCCAGCGCGCCGCCGAACTGGTCGGCCCGGATATGCGGAAAAACAAAGTGACCTTCTCCGCCAAGTTCGCGGATGGACAGTGGGATGTTTTCGTCAATCGCAACCAGATCCTCGAGATGTTCCTCAACCTGTTCATCAACGCGATCGACGCTATGCCTAATGGTGGTAATCTAACCGTCCAGGGGTTGGTGGAACGTCCCGGCCACAAAAAGCATGACTATTTGGCAATCCGGGTGATTGATAGCGGGTACGGTATTAAGAAAGAGAGTCTCGCGCGTATTTTCGACCGCTATTACACTACCAAAGAGACGGGGACTGGGTTGGGGTTGTCGGTTGTGGAGCGGATTATCTCGGCCCACGGTGGCACACTCAAGGTTGATTCTGTTGAGGGACAGGGGACGACATTCACAGTCTATCTGCCGATCCAATCTGCCTAGTGCATTTTCTTGCGAAAAAGTGGCAATCCCTGTAAGTTTAGGCTTGATTCTTCATCTAGCCTGCCGATAATTTCACTATCTGATTCCATTTGCACACTGGAAAAATATGGCACGTACAAAGACGAAAATACTGGTAATTGACGATGACCCAAAGGTTTCGTGGATCCTCTCCGAGGGGCTGTCCTCGAGCTTTGAGTTTGTGTCCGGACGCGACGGCATCGAGGGGATCCAGATGGTCTCCACCGAGCGTCCCGACCTGATCCTTCTCGATATCAAGATGCCCGGCATGACCGGTCTTGAGGTGCTCGAAAAGCTGAACAAGGTGGAAAACCGCCCCGAAGTTATCATGATATCGGGACATGGCGAGACCAAGAATGTGGTCGAAGCGGTCAAGCTGGGGGCGGCTGAGTTCATCGACAAGCCGTTTGATGTCCGCGAAGTTGAAACCCGTATCAACGCCGTACTGGAGCGCGTAAAACTCCGTCGCGAAGTGAGCGACCTGAAACGGGAGCTCCAGACCAAATCCAACTACTCGAATTTCATCGGCGATTCCGCCGCGATGAATAAAGTCAAAGCGTTGATAGAGCAGGTTGCCGACTCCGAGTTGACCGTGTTGATCCGGGGTGAATCCGGAACCGGTAAGGAGATCGTGGCGCGGTCGCTGCATCAGTTGTCGGCTCGTCGAGACGCGGCGTTCGTGAAAGTGAACTGCGCGGCGATCCCGCGAGACCTTCTCGAGGCCGAGCTTTTCGGCTATGAAAAGGGAGCGTTCACCGGCGCGCACAAAACCAAGCAGGGGCGGTTTGAACTGGCCAATCGGGGGACGATCTTCCTCGACGAAATCGGCGATATGCCTTTGGAACTGCAGTCGAAATTACTGCAGGTGCTCGAACAGCAGGAGTTCGTCCGGGTCGGCGGGATACAGAATATCCATGTCGATGTCCGGATCATTTGCGCGACCAACCGTAACCTGGAGCAGGCGATCGCCGAGCATGGTTTCCGTGACGACCTTTTCTATCGGTTGAATGAGATCACGCTCTACTTGCCGTCGCTTCGTCAGCGCAAAGAAGATATTCCTCTCCTGGTGAATCATTTCCTGGAGAAATACAACAAGCTCTACAAGCGGGATTTCTACCAGCTCTCCCCCGAGATCATCAACCAGTTAGTTGCGTACCACTGGCCGGGGAATGTCCGCCAGCTTGAGAATATGGTGAAGCAGGTGGTGGTGCGCGGGGATGAGACGATCATCGCTGAATTGATCGCGTCGTCGTCGATGCCCGCACCGGTGCATGAGCCGGTTGGCGTGGCGGTGGGACATCGCGGGTTCGGAGCGTCGGAAGACGCGCCGGAATTGGTCCCTGCAGGTGAGCCGGGTGGCGATCTGTCGCTGAAGAATCGACTTGGGAAGACCATTGCGAGCGAAGAGAAGAAGCTGATAGCCGAGGTCCTGAACAAGACCAACTGGAACCGTCGTAAAGCGGCGGATATCCTGCAGATCAGCTATCGCTCGCTGCTTTATAAGATCAAAGATTATGACCTGAACGCCAAGTAGGCTGGTCTATTCCAGCTACTTGTTGCAGGGCAAGGGTATCTGGCTATGCAGTGGTCTGCAGGCCAGGCCATTTTTTTCCGAGAATCTGTTTGCGGGGCTAATGTCGCGGATATGCCATATCTTGCTGCGTCACAACAAGATAGGTGTGATGCACTCCTCCCCGAAATTTACCGCCGCGACTGCAGTGTTGATAACCTCCCGAGTTTGGGAAATGGAACAGTTCTTGCTGTGTAGAACCTGAACAAAGAGAGATAAACAGAAGTAGTATGAGCCAGACAGAAACTCGCCACCTGCCGCCGTCAGATTACAACACCTTCATGGTTCAGGCCGACCTCGAACTGAAGCGTGCTGAGCGGTACCGTATATTCGTATCGCTCATCGTGCTTGATCTCTCGGTAGTGGCCAAACATCTGCCGAACGACGCCACGAAGACGGTCGCCCAGATCATGGATGCCGCCAACAAGCGGATCCGCTGCACTGACACGGTCACTCTTCTCGATGATTCCCATATCGCCCTGTTGTTCCCTGAGACTCCCCGCCAGAACGCCATGATCGCCGGTCGACGGATCGCCGATATGGTGCGACGGACGCTTTCGGAGACGCTGGGGCATAATGTGGAAGATGCCGTGCCGATGGAGACCGCGTCGTATCCCGACGCCGCCGGCGCGAAGTCAGTGAAGTTGTTTTTAGAGGAACTGGCGAAGAAGAGTCGCAACTAGAGTAAAAGCAAAGTTTAGGTACCTGCTATCTTGTACCTACCTTACCTGTTAAAGGGCCATTCTCCCCTCGAATGGTCCTTTTGATTTTCAGCCAATCAGTCGAGTCAGCAGTCCATCCGCCCGCGCTTTCGCCTGCTCAAGATTGAGTATTGGTTCCGAGCGAACCTCTTCCAACATCGTCTTGAGCGCTGTAAAAAACATCCCGTCCAATTCTCTCTGCTCGTAGATGAGAGTGACGACCAGCGCTTCGGTCGGCTCGAGCATCGGGGTGAACGTCAGGCGGTTGTGCCACGCGATGAAGTTCATGGCGCGAGAGAAAGCGGCCGGGTCGGCGAATTTCCGAATATCCGCGTACGAGCGAAGTTTGTTCAGATCGGTCATGGTAGCACTATAACAGTGGGTGGCATCGACAGTTTCGCAAAGAAAAAGGCAGGGTGTCTGCCCTGCCTTTGTTCTCAACGCTCCGCGTTATTTTCTCTTGGTGTATGTGGCGATGCCGGATTCGATCCAGGTCTTGCCACCGTCCATCGAGGCTTCCATCTTCCACTCGTACGATGTATCGGTACGGTTGAAGACGGTCATTCTGGAGAGGAACGCCATTCCCATCATGCGATCTTCGCCGGTCATGACGATCTGCTTGCCATCGTCGGTGCCGGTGTAGATAGAGATGCGGCCGGACATATTGTCTACCCAGGTCGCCTGCCACTGTTTCAGTTCACGATCCCACGCCTGCAACATGAGACCTTTGAAGGCGGGCAAACCGGGCATCATCGGATCGCCGGCATAGTCACAGACCATCACGGCGCCATCGGAAGAATAACTATAGGTGGCGACCGCTTTGTTCTCCATCCACTGCGGGACGGCTGGGTCCTGGCTCATATTGAATTTCGAGGCAACATCCCAGGTGCCAACGAGATTGGCGAGCTGCTGCATCTCTTTGGGCGGGCCCATTTCGGGCATGCCGGCCGGGGCGGCCGGTTCTTCGGCGATAGCCAGCGTCGCGCACAGCATCAGCGCGCAGCAGGCCAACATCAGTTTCATCTTCTTCATACTCTCTCCTCTGTTCGTTACATTATCCCGGATGATTTTTTCAGGCTGCTTTCTTCACGCCGGCCAGAACGGCCTTGAACCCGGTGATCATTTCGGCCGCGGTTTTCTCCGGGCCGGTCAATTTGAAGAACAGATTCCCTTCCGGTCCTTCAAGCACGGCCGCCGCCATCGTATAATTATGTTTGGCTTCGGTCGGTCCGCCCGGCATACCGCCACCGCCCATGGAGGCGTTGTACGAGCCGGAGACTTCCATCCAATGAATCTTCATGCCGCCGGCCTCGAACGATGATTGCTTGGCCTGCCCGGAGACATCGCCCCCCTCGGCAGTCGACATCTGGCCGATCCAGCGCGCGATATTGTCCTGCACGCCGCCACCGCCGGTAGGTCCAAAATAGAAAACGATCATCGTGGCGGAATCACTTTCGCCATTGGTCGGGCCGTAGGCGAAAACCGCCTGGCGCATACCGGACGCGCCGAAATTCTGCCAGTTCGACGGTGGCGTAAAGGTGACACCGGCAACGGTGACCGGCTGGCCATCGAGTTTAACATTGGTGTCGGCGGTGAACCCACCGGAACCGCTGTCTGATTTCTTTTCGCCGCACGAGACGAGTCCGAGCGCGAGGACGATCGCAAAAACTATCCGCAAAGCTTTCAAGGGCTCCTCCAAAATATGATTGGGTATGAACGATTACGGTATACGCAGACCTGTCAAGCGGAACATCCGTGTGTCGACAGATCGAACGGTGGGAGTATAGCTCCGAAAGGGCGGGATTTCAAGCGGAGAATGCGAGAAGAGTGGATTGCATGGCAACAAGTTAGTGGATACAGGGTGCCGTTTAGAACAGCGTTTTGAAAATCGCCAAAGGAGTCGTATATTTGATTTATGGGGATGAGCTATCTGCAATCATCAAGTGCGCGGTGCGCGCTCCTGACCATTCTTCTGTTTGCCACGATTATGCTTGGATGCTCGAAGGATGAGCCGACCGCGCCTATTCCTGCGATCTTCGTAAACATCCGCGATATCGCGTTTGTGAGTCCACTTGATACGATGGAACTGAGAATGGTGAACTGGACTTGGTCCGGCGGGGAGCCAATTGTCGATTTCGAGCACATTCTTGACGAACCATATACTGACCTCAACGGCAACGGGAGATACGATAACGGAATAGATGGATTTATCAGGTCAGGTAACCCGGCAATCAATCAGGATCTAAATTACAACGGCAAGCATGATGGCCTGGAGACCCCTCCCTCGGAGTGGGACGGTAATCTGCCATTTGACGACATTGACGGAAATGGCGATATCCGCGTCTCAACTGGTGAGCTTCCCAGAGATAGTTTGGCCAAATACATGCCGTTTCTTGACTGCAATGGAAATGGAGTCTGGGACCGGACACTCAACGACTACCGAAATATCGTATACTGGTATCGTTATGTCGAAGGTAATGATAGTAGTTTCTGGCTTGCCGGTGTCCCTGGCGCATTTGCCTTTGTATCAGACAGTGGCGTGACCTACTCGATCTTCGAAACGACACACAATACACCTGTACGCGTTGTAATGACTGAAGACACTTTGTTGATGCGAATCCGGGGGGTAGACCTACCCTTTGACCTTACGGACTCCATTCAGGTCGGGAAGAAGACATTGAAAACGATCGCTTTCTATCCGACACTAGTGGTCGAGAGATCGGCCAACGTGGATCAGTCAGTAACTGTTACTGAAACCACGTTTACTGGATTGACACGAATTCTTTGGCATGAGTATGTCGTGGCCGATTCGAGTTTTGGCCCGCGAGTGTGGGCGTTCTATTTCAGCATCGACTACGGTCTGGCTGGATATGAGTATTGGAATGGGGATCAAAGCGACTCGTTGAAGGCGTTTTGGAGACCGATTCAGAGCTCGGAACTCCCTTTCCCTCTGTCCAAAATTAACCGGCCGCGGTAGGCCGGTCTTGCTACAGCCTCTTCCCCATCACCACTGACCGGTAGTTGGTGACATCCCATTGGATATGCTCTTTAAATTCGTAGCCGATCCGCTCATACCATGAGATCAAATGAGTCGCGGTTTCGGCGGTATCGATAGATATCTCAAAGACACCGCTTTCGCGCGCGAAGTTCTCCGCGTGCGACATGAGAGCTTTGGCGATCCCCTGCCGCTGAAGCTCCGGTTCGACCCCCATCTGTTGCAAATGCCCTACTCCCGTCGTCTCGATATAAGGGGATCCTTTCGCCACACCCGGCGGGTTGTAAGTGATAGTCCCGACCATGCGGCCATTTTTCACCGCCACAAAGCAGTGGCCATTGGCTACTCGGCGGCGGGTGGTGGCGACATCCTGGTGGGTCGCCAGGTAGCGTAGCCCCATGTCCGCAAGCTGTTTATAGGCTCGGTGAAGGAGCGCGGTCAGCTCGTCGAGCGAGTCCTCCGGTGATAGCGGCCGGATCGTGACGGGGCTTAGATTCATGCAGTTTTCAGTGGTTGAATAGAGGTCATTGTACGTAGTATTCTATGCGGTGGTGACGCCAAAGTCAATTCGTCAGATATGACGCGGAACGTGGCTGGGCATCGCACTCCGAACGCCGTATGACCGGCAGAAAAAGAGGTGGGTATGTTTTGTCCAAATTGTCGCGCCGAGTATACCGCGGGGATCACTCGCTGCGCGGATTGTGATATTGCGCTCGTCGCGGAACTGACGCCCGAAGATGAGATGGATTATGTCGAGCTGGTGACGGTTGGGAGATTCACCAATGCTCCGCAGTTGGCGGTCGCAAAGTCTCTGCTCGAAGACGCGGATATACAGTATTTCGCAAAGAATGAAGGGGTGATCGGATTGCTGGCAATGGGGCAGGTCGGATTCAATCCGGTGGCCGGGCCGATCGAGATCCAGGTTCATCCGGATGACGCTGAAGCCGCGGCCGAGATTCTCTCTGAAATGGAGAGTTCTGACTCCGACCATCCGATCGACCTCTCAGCCGACGACCAGTAGAAGCGCGAAGAATCAGATCATCCCGGTTGCTTGACCGTTGTCCGTTCGCCCGATGACTTTGCGTTCACGGAAGCCGGGGCGTGGGCCATGACCTGACGCAAGGTCTTGATGATCTCAACATTCTTGAACGGTTTGGTGAAGTAACCATCCGCCCCCGCCGCCACGGCATCTGAAGCGACGAACCGTCCGGCATGCCCGGTCATCAGAATCACCGGAAGACCCGGCCACTTGTCTTTGCATTTCACCAGAAACTCCAGACCATTCATACCGGGGAGCTGAATATCAGAGACGACCGCATGGACGGTATTCTCTTCGAGCAATTCAAGCGCGGACTCGGCATCGAGCGCGGTGAAGACTTTGAATCGCTCCAGTTCGAGAGACAGTTTCAGAATATCGAGAATGGTCGGCTCATCATCGACCAATAAAACGGCGCGACGACCGGACTTGAGACAGGCTTCAATTCGTGAGAGCAGGATCATTTCGGCGAGCGGAAGCGTGACGATGGCGCTGGCTCCCTGTCCCTGTGCCTCCTTCACCCGCCCGATCTCGCAGACCTCGCACAACATGATGACCGGAAGATACTGGAATCGGGGATTCCTGCGGAGTTGTCGCAGAAACGCCAGGTCGGCGCCATTCTTGTCCCCGAGCGGAAGTATGAGCAGGTCGATATCCTTATCGAGACCGAGCTTCGTCTCCGCTTGACGGATATTGGTATAGAACCTGATCTCGTAGCCGGCTCCGGTGAGGGTGCGGGAGAGAGTAGTAGCCAGGGCGTCTGAGTTGGCTATGGCCCCAATGATCGCGCGAGTTTGTTGTGCCATTCCTGATGTCCTTCGAACTAGTGCAACTGTATCGTTCGAATTATCGGCAGGAAACGGACATAGCCTTACCGACGATCGGGGCTACTGACCCGAAGCCTAACTGGCGCTCGTTTTGCAGGTCGAGATCCCCAGGAGCGCGTACGGAGGACACCAGCCAACCAGCCCGGTGAGTAGCGGCACGACGCCAAGATACGCCCAGGGGGATTTCGGACCCCAGAATGCCAATGAGATGATCGCCAGCCCGGCGACGATCCGAATGACCCGTTCAACATTTCCGATATTCTTCTTCATTGTTCGACCCTTTCCCGACAGTGGCAAGATGAGTCTCTTCATACCGTGAACAGAGAGAGCTTGACGACGAAATCGTACAGACAACGTGCTAAGTTAGTCGAGATAAAACTACTCGCCGAGATGCGAACCGGCGATCCAGCCTGTGGTCCAGGCGGCCTGGAAATTGTACCCGCCGGTGATGCCGTCGATATCCAACAACTCCCCGGCGAAAAAGAGACCCGTTGAGAGTTTGCTCTGCATGGTGCGAAAATCGACTTCTTTGAGCGACACTCCGCCGCAGGTGACAAACTCGTCTTTGAATTCCCCCTTGCCGATCACTTCGAACTCCCCGTGTAACAGTTCTTCGCAAAGCGCGAGTGCCTGCGCACGAGTGAGATTGCTCCAGGTGCGGTCAAGTTCGATACCGGCATGTTCGGTCAGGCGTATCCAGAGACGACGCGGCAAAAAGAATGGTCCCTCGGACTGGATCTGCTTGACCGGATGTTTGGCGCGATAGGAATCGAGTGAAACGCGCGCGGATTCATGGGTGTGGTTGATGATCCAATTGATATGCAGCGTCGCGTGATAGTCGGAGCGGTGTAGTTCTCGCGCTGCCCAGGCAGAGAGCTTGAGCACCGCGGGACCACTGATCCCCCAATGCGTAATAAGGAGCGGCCCGGTCTGCTCGAATTTCTTCTGGTCAGGCGTGGTCAGAGTGAGAGTGGCTTTCGGAACAGAGATACCGGCAATGCCGTCGATTCGTCGATCGGTGATATTGAACGTAAACAACGATGGGGCCAGCGGCGTGATGGTGTGCCCGAGCGAGGCCGCGATCTTGTAGCCGGAGGGAGTACTTCCAGTCGCCAGGAGGACGGAGTCAGCGAGAATCGGCTCTCCTTCCTTGAGATGAAGTTCATAGCGCGGTGATCCATCGCGCTGCAGTATCTCTTTCACCCGGGAGGCAAGTCGCAGTTCGACGCCGGCCTTTTCGGCGGACGCTCTGAGGCAATCGGCGATGGTGGCGGAGCTATCGGTGATCGGGAACATACGGCCATCTTCTTCGGCCTTCAGTTCCACACCCCGCTCGGCGAACCAGGCGACGGTATCTCTGGGCTGGAAGCGGCTGAATGGCCCGCGCAATTCCTGGCTACCGCGCGGGTAACCCTTGATCAGTTCTTTCGGCTCGAAGCAATTGTGGGTGACGTTGCATCGCTCGCCCCCGGAGAGGAGAACTTTCAGCAGAGGACGATGCGTTGCTTCAAGAAGTATGACCCTGAGGTCAGGAAAGCACTCGGCGGCGCGAATTGCGGCGAAATAGCCCGCCGCGCCTCCACCGACGATTACGGCCTGCTTGTCTTTTTGAGTCTGCTTCACGGCGACAAGATAGAGAGTTAAACGTCCGACGGCACTACATCATATCATCGGGATCGATATCAATCACGATCTTGACATTGTTGGGCAATTTGAAGCGGGTCTCTTCGGATTCCCACTGAGTCAACATCCGCCCCAGTTGCACCTGCTGATTGGTTTTGATAATGAGATGCCGCCGGAACTGCTTCCGCAGGAAATACAGCGGACAGGGATGCGGGCCGAGCAATTGCGCGGCAATACCGGCCTGAGCCAATCGCGCTTTGAGGCTTGCATGGTAATCAAGCGCGACCGATTCAAGCGATGATTCTTCTTCGGACGAAAAGATAATATTGGTCAACCGCACAAAGGGTGGATAGTCACACTCTCTGCGTGACTGAAGTTCCCGCGCGAAGAATGATCGGTAATCCTGCCGGGAGGCATCGCCGATAAGCGGCGATTCCGGCGCGTAGGTCTGGAAAATAACTTCGCCGCGAATCCCGGCGCGACCGGATCTTCCAGCGACCTGCAGGAGTCGCGCGAACGTTTTCTCCGAAGACCTAAAATCCGGAAGGTCTACCCCGCTGTCCGCGCTTAACACGCCTACCAGCGAGACATTCGGCATATCCAGCCCCTTGGTCACCATCTGCGTACCTAGCAAAAGATTGAATTCCCTTTGCGCGAACGAATTGAGAATGCGATGCGCCGATATCCGTCCACCGGCGGAATCAGAATCGAGGCGGATCGTTTTGGCTCCTTCAAACAGTTTCGGGATGGTCTCTTCCACCTTCTGCGTGCCTGCACCCATATAGAGTATGCGTGTCCCGCCGCATTGGTCGCACGTGTCGTAGTTGGAGCGGATATGTCCGCAGTAATGACACGTGAGGCGATGTCCCACTTTGTGGTAGGTCATGCGGATATTGCAATGCGGGCAGTGCGGGATATGACCGCAGTCGCCGCACCGGAGCATCGGCGAATAGCCGCGACGGTTCAAGAAAAGGATCACCTGATGATCGGCCGAGATCCGCTTCTCAACCTCTCGCTTGAGTGGGAGTGAGACGAAGCTGGCCTCCCCCTTCGCTCCTTCCGTTCGCATATCAATGATTCTGACCTCAGGGAGAACCGCGTCGCCGGGACGCTGGGTCAGTTCGAGAAGTTGGTATCTCCCCTGTTGGGCATGATAGTACGACTCGATCGATGGCGAGGCCGACCCGAGCAGAACCGGGATGTTGTTCTGTTTGGCGCGCATGATGGCGGAGTCGCGGCCATGAAACCGTGGCGAGGGTTCATCCTGTTTGTAAGAGCCATCATGCTCTTCATCGACAATGATAAGTCCGAGATCCGGAAGGGGCGCGAAGATAGCGGAGCGCGGTCCGACGACAATACGGTATTTCCGGCCGCGGATGCCGCGCCAGCTTTCGAGGCGCTCGCGGTCAGTCATGGCGGAGTGAATGACCGTCACCCGGTCGCCGAAAAAGCCGCGGAAATAGGCGAGCGTCGCGCCGCTCAGCGCGATCTCGGGCGTAAGCACCAGAACGGTCTTATCGCTGTCGACTACCGACTGCGCGAGATGGCAGTAGACGATCGTTTTCCCGGAGCCGGTGATGCCGTGCAGAAGAAACGTCTTGAATCCGGAAGTCAGCGCTGGTCTGACCGCATCCGCGACGTTCTGCTGTTCATCGGTCAGCCGTATCTGTCGGACCTCTTCACGCCCTTTGATGAAATCAAGCGGGTGGCTCTCCTTCGCTTCAATGGGGATCACCAACCCAAGCTTGATCGCTTTGCCGAGGTAATGCTCGCTCCAGCCAAGCTCTTTAAGCGCAACGCGAGTCTTTTCACCGCCAAACAGATGTGGCGGAGTTTTTCCTTTGGCGGCAAGGCCGGAGATATCCGCATCCTCGCGCATGCGATAGCCAATCACCCGGCGCGTGTCCTCGGAAGAATCCCCTTCCCAGATCTCTTCGATGATACTGTCTTTAAGAAGTTTCCTGAAGGCGGTCTTGCCCGTCCGATGAATCGCTTGCAATGTCGCGGCAGATATTTTCTTGCCGGGTTTGTAGAACGAGAAGAGAGAGTTGGGAACAGGCAATGTCTGCTCCGCCCAGCGATATTTTACTTCGACCGCGGACTTGAGCATAGAAGGGAGCGCGCACGCGAGGACATCGGCGGGATTGGCGAAATAGTAATCGGCCATCCAGTGGCAGAACGCGAACAACTCCGGGGAGAAGAATGATTCCTCATCCAGCGTTTTGATGACCTGTTTGATGGTCACGCTCTCCGGCGGTTTCTCGGCAGAGCCAAGGTAATAGCCGAGCTTTCTCCCTTTGCCGAAGGGGACCAGTAGTCGCTGCCCCTTGGTCAGAGCGCCAAGTTCCGGCGGGAGCGCGTAGGTGAATGCGCGGCGCATCGGACCGGCAATAGCGACAGTGATGAGGGGCTCGGATGACATAGTCTGAATATAGAAAAGGCAGGACCAACAGTCCTGCCTTTATTTTCAAAACGTGATATAGCGGCTTACTTGAGGTGTTCTTTGGCCTTAGCCGCTTTGGCGGTCTGGCCTTCTTCTGTGTACAGGTCGGCGAGACGTTCCCAGACCTGGCGATTGTCCGGCTCAAGTTCGACGGCCTTTTCGTACGCCACGATCGAATCTTTGAACTTCTTCAGGTTCAACTGGGCATCGCCAAGCGAGATCCAGTGGGAGGCTTTGTTCGGCTCAAGCTCGGCCAGTTTGGCGAAGGCCGCCGCGGCCCCGGCAAAGTCGTTGGTCACAAAGGCGACTACACCGTACTCTTCGACCGCTACCACGTTGGTCGGGTCATTCTCAAACGCGCGCTTGAAGTAGACCTTGGAGGAATCAAACAGCGACGCACGCTGGTCGGTCCATCTCTTTACCGCCGCGTCATTTTTGCTGTCACGCGCCACTGTGAGGGAGTCATTCGCCCAGATACCAAGCTGGTTGAAGTACTGCCCCAATCCGAGCAGGGCGTCCGCGTGGTTCGGGTTCATCCCGAGGATTTGACGATGCACGGCCGCCGCCGAATCGTACATCTTGCAATTGTTATAGCAGATGGTCAGGTTCAGAAGGGTGCCGGTATCGGCGGGCTGATGTTTGAGATACTCCCGAAGGAACGGGATCGCTTCACAGTACTTGTTTTCACCGAGGATATTGTAGGAAATCTGCAGAAGCATCTGAGTCGAGTCGGCTGTATATTTCAGTCCTCGCTGCAACCATTCGTTGGAAGCAGCCAGATTCCCCTGCTTTTCACAGACCGAACCAGCCAGGAGATAGGACTGGTTATTGGTGGAATCGAGAATAATACAGAGCGCGACATTGGCCAGCGCGGAATCGCCCGCCGCCTTCACCTTATTCATGTAATAGGCGCGGCCCGAGGAATCTGTCTCCGGCTTGATCTCCTTCAACGACTCCTCAATAGTTGTATGCTGCTCGATCCCTTTGTTGTAGAAAACGCGCCAGTACTTGACCTGAGTTGAGTCGGCCTTTTCGATGAACTTGGCGCAATCCTTCTTGTATTTGTCCTTTACGCCGGGATTGTTGCAGGCATAATGGAGGGAGTCTTTATAGAGCGCCAGATGTTTGACCCACATCTCCTTGTCGGACATTTTGGCGGACTTCTCAATAAAGTCGACCGCGATCTGGTTCATCCAGAGGTATCCTTCAGGATGCGGCCCGTAGTTCATGAAGAGCGAGTCCAGCATGGCCATCGCCTCGCGATAGCGGGTGGTGTCGCCCGATACGATGGCGATCTGGGCCGACTCGATATAGGCCTTTTCCGGGAGTTTTCGCCCTTTCCGCTGAGCATCCGCCGTTCCGGCAATCATTCCCAGCGCCAGGAGCACTATCAAGAACCTCATGAATGTCTTCAACTTAGACCTCCTAATAGTCGATACGACCGTACAATATCGGCCAAATGTAACGTTTATCAGAAGCCTTGTCAACCTTGCCGGCTAGTACGTGAACCGGACCTTGTATTTGGCGATCACCGTCTGATCAGCCGGGACCGCTATATCAAACGTCAAGGTCGACGCGTCTTTCCGCTTGTGTTGGAAGCTGGCTGACAGGACTTCAAATGTCCCGTACAGTCTCTTTTCCACCGAAATAGTCACCGCTTCCTTCTTATGGTTGCGGAACTCGACTTCGTACTCCCGTTCTTCGACCCGGTCGGAAATGCGAGTCTGGGTCATCATCCGTTCTTCGGCGGCGATATCAAAGGCGTAACCGACTCGCAGGTCAACCTCTTCATCCTTCGGCGTATGGTCGATGAGATCTTCGCCGAGAAGGACCATGGAGCCATCGGTGTCAGCCTTGAAGATCCTGACTCGACCGGCCGGGAGCGGCATACCAAGCCCGGTCTGCTGTGAATTCTTGAATTTCACCGCCACCGCGACCTGCTTCTGGTTCTCTTCCGGTTTGTAGACATAGGCTTTGCGAACCGCGGCGGTCGCCGGATCAAACAATGATATCTGCTTTATCTCTTTATCCAGAACAGTTGCTTTGCGGGGGAGCGTGTACATATGGTACTCGAAGAACTGCTTCTCTTCGAATCCCGCGTCAGTGGCAGTCGCGGCAAGCTCCACCCGACCCTTGTACATCGGTTGCGGCGGCTGAGAAGCACGCGAGATATCTCCCGCAATCAGTTTCAGCGAAGCATCCCGGTAGCTTTTACCGGAGAAGTTATTAATAGAGGACCATCCGGAGAGACCGAGCGAGGTCTCCTTCTCATTCAGCACGCCGACATACTCGGCGTTCCAACTCATCCCGCTCGTCTGGTAGCCGACACGCAGGTCAACCTTGCCATCGGTATTCGAATTGTACAGCCAATTGAGGGTAGGGCGAGTAATAAGCCCATCGGGAAGCGACGGGAAATTGACCTCGGTCACTTTCGCGGCGGTGATGATCTTCACCTTGCCGGATGAATCCATCAACGTTATCGCGCCGCCGTTATAGGCGAGCAGTTTGCCGGAGTACAGTTTGCCGTCTTCATCCACCAGTTCGATCTGCTCGTCGATATACTTCTGGTACATCTGCTCCGGGCTGACCAGATCGTATGCATAATTCTGTTCGAGGATGGTCAACTTGGAGTTTCCGCCGGGGAGTTCGACACGAACCGACGCGGCATCAATGCGCGCGGGGACATCGGCGAATGCGATGCGGTTAGTCCCCTTCTTAATGTCGAGTGAGCGGGTTTCGCTGATAACGCCCAGATTATTGTTGTAAACTGTCACCGCCATGTCTGTAGCTTGAGCGGCTGAAACCGCCAGCAACGACATTCCGAGGGAAACGACTTTCTTCATCTTTTTACCTACTCCCTTTATACCCATCTGCTTGATTTTCATGAGACATTTCTCTCCGTCTGTCTGTTTACTACATCCCTATACTTCTGCGCAAGAAAAACCTTCCCGCGAAATCACTCTACTTCGCGGAACCTATTGATAGTCATATGGATACATGATTCGATGGCGGTCGTTTCCGGATTGGTGGCGGGCGTGGTGAACTCGCCATGCACCGGGTCGATCTGGCTGTATATCTGGCTATATAATGAGTAGATCAACTCGAGGCTGAGTTGATAGCGCGGGGCCAGCATCGGCAAGGTCTGATCAACTACTCTCCTCGCCCGCTTCTGATACTCACCGGCGATGCGGTGATAGGTGGACATGAGGCCGCGAAGTTCGCTTGTCACTTTTTGCTCAACCGCCAGCTCGCGGAGTTTCTCCTTTGTCAGATCATTCTGTCGCAGGATATCGTCTGAGAAGTAATTGAGCCCTTCGCGCTGGTCCTTCTCGAAATCTCTCATCAAATGGACGAGGTACGAAAAGATCGCCAATGGTCGGGCGGCGAGGCGAATGTCATAGGGAGGAGCCTGACGATTCCCTGCCTCTCCCCGCACGCCGCAGAGATGCATGAAAACCGCGGCGGGCGAGATAGCGGCGCCTTCGCTGTATCTCAAGAAAGAATGAAAGGAGGAAAATCCGTTATGCGTCAGGTCGTAGACCATCGCGCGACAGAGACGTTCCCACGGCCAGAACGGCAGACGGTATTCTTCGACCGTCGTTAGGAACTGCGAGGTGAATTCGTCGGATGATCTGCCGGTCAAGGCGTCTATGACCCATTGATTGATGCTCGCCTCGATCGAAGTCACCTCATCCGGAGTGATCGGGGTTTGCTCGGCCCTGCGGTGGTCCACCAGGTCATCGATCATGCGCATCGAACGGTAGCAGACGCGGAAAGCGGCATAGCGGTCCTCTTCCCAGACCCGTGCCGCGATATCCAGGATCGGGTTGGTCAGGATGGCGCTGAAATCGAGATGAGTGGCAAAATCAAGCCGTGTCGAACTCTCTCTCATAGGTGTGGGAGAATATACACAGAGCGGCTGGCCGCCGACATTTTTAATTTCATGTCCCGTTTGGATTGTATACACTTAAGCAACCATGAGCGAACCGGTTAGACTGCTGATACTCACCCACAATTACCCCCGTTTTCAGGGGGATTTTGCCGGTGTATTCATCTCGTTGCTGGCCCGCAAGCTGGCTGAGCACAATATCGCGCCGATTGTTCTCGCCCCGCACGATGCCGGCCTGCCTGAACATGAGATTCTGGAGGGCGTGCCGGTGTACCGTTTTAGGTATGCCGCGACCGATGCCGAAGAGACTATCGCTTATCGCGGCGCCATGCACCAACTGGTCCTCGGCTCTGTCAGCGGGATATTCCAGTTCAAGCGGTTCCTCGACGCATTCCGAAGCGCCGCGTTCAGGATAATCAAGGAACAGAGGATTCAGGTCGTTTCTGGAAATTGGCTGGTTCCATCGGGGATCGTCATGAAGACCATCGCCGCGAAGACAGAGATACCGCTGCTTCTCTCCTCGCATGGGACAGATATCCGGTTGATGTCGAAATACGCCAAGCTCTCGCGACTCTATTTCGGCGGTTTGACCAAGCGGCTGCATCGATGGACGGTTGTGTCGTCGTATCTGCGCGATGAGATAGCGGCGATGGAGCCATCAGTCGCTAGGTTGCTCGAAGTTCTTCCCGTGCCGCATGACGAAACTATCTTCTTTCAGGACTCGACAATCCATCGCGACGAGAATCTAATTGTCGCCGTGACCCGCTTCACCGACCAGAAGCGAGTCGATTTTCTGATAAAGGCATTTGCACTGGTGACTGAAAAGTGTCCTTCAGCCAGACTAGAGCTGTACGGCGGCGGACCACTACAATCGTCTATTGAAGCACTCATTGATCAATTTGGCTTGACAGCTTCGGTGACGATCAATCCACCTGTCCCGCAAGCAGAGCTGAGGAAAGTGTACAACCGCGCGGCTATATCGGTACTCAATTCGTATCGTGAGGGATTTGGACTGGCGCTGTCTGAAGCGATGATGTGCGGCGCGTGCGCGGTCGGGACACGCTCAGGTGGAATCGTTGATATTGTCGAGGATAACAAAACCGGGCGATTGGTCGATTTGGATAACAGTTCGCGGCTCGCGGACACGTTACTCGATCTGTTGAAGAATCCGACGAAACGAGTGGCGCTCGCGTCAGCGGGATATGCCAAGGCGCACGCGACCTACGCGTCGGGGCCGCTCGCCGCGAGGTTTGCGTCGCTGGTCCACGAGGCCGCGGCTTCTCGCCGCTAACTCTCTACCCTACTTTTCCCAGCACTCCACGTAGATGCGGTAATCGATCCGCCTCACTCAATGAGCTCAGATCGATATCGATGCGCGGTGAGCCCAGCAGAGAGAACTCCATCGGGCGGTCGGTTCCTTTGCGTAAAGCTTCAACTTCCGGTCGGGTCAGGCGGCGGTTTTCTCCAAAGAAGAGATTCACGCGGCCGGCGCGTATCTTGACCTTCTCGACTTCAAGCATCGACGCGGCGATCTTGACCGCGGTTGCTTCGACCAGATTGACCGCCGATTGCGGCATCCGTCCAAATCGGTCGGTCACCTCCTCGCGGATCTTCTCGACTTCATCAAGATTGCGGGCATCGGCCAGCCTACGATAGACATCGACCTTATGCTGGCGGTCATTGATATACTCGTCGGAGAGATACGTTTCGATATCGATCTCCAGTTTGGTATCCGGAAGTCGCTGGATCTCCTCGCCGCGGAGTTCGGCGACAGCCTCTTCGAGCAGACGGTTATACAGGTCGTACCCGATCTCTTCAATGAAGCCTGACTGTTTCGGGCCGAGGATAGTCCCCGCCCCGCGTATCTCCAGATCCCGCATCGCCAGCGCAAAGCCGGAGCCAAGGTCGGAGTGGGCTTCGAGCGCACGAAGCCGCTTGATAGCATCGCGGTTGAGCATCCGCATCGGTGGCGTGAGAAGATAGGAATATGCGCGACGGTCCGACCGTCCGACTCTTCCCCGCAATTGGTATAACTGCGCCAGTCCGAAGCGGTCGGCGCGATTGATAATGATCGTATTGGCGTTCGGTATATCCAGACCGGATTCGATGATCGAGGTGCAGAGCAAAACATCGAAGCGTTTTGCCATGAATGCCAGCATGATCCCTTCCAGTGTCCGTTCATGCATCTGGCCGTGCGCGACCGCTATCTCGATCTTCGGAAGCAGCTTTTTCAGATATTCATGCATCGCCTCGATCGTCTGCACCCGGTTGTGCACAAAAAAGACCTGTCCGCCGCGTTCAAGTTCACGAAGGATAGTTGTGCTGATGACCGCGGGGTCGAATTCGGCGATCTCGGTGATGATCGGGAGGCGGTCTTTCGGCGAGGTGTTGATCAAACTCATGTCGCGCGCTCCCATGAGGGACATTTGCAACGTGCGCGGGATCGGCGTGGCGGTCATCGCCAGCGTATCGACAGTCGCGGCAATCTCCCGAAGTTTCTCTTTGTGCTTCACGCCGAAGCGGTGTTCCTCATCGATTATCAAAAGCCCTAGATTGGAGAACTTGACATCCTTGGAAAGCAATCGGTGGGTGCCGATGACCAGGTCGACCTTGCCGGCCACCACTCGTTTGACGGTCTCCAACTGTTCGGCGCGGCTGCGAAACCGCGAGAGCAGTTCGATCTTGAACGGATAGTCTCGTAATCGCTCGGAGAAGGTGGTATAGTGCTGCTGCGCGAGAATGGTAGTCGGCACCAACAATGCGACCTGCTTGCCGCCATCCATCGCCTTGAATGCCGCGCGAATAGCGACCTCGGTCTTGCCATAGCCGACATCGCCGCAGACCAATCGATCCATCGGATTCTCAATCGAGAGGTCACGCTTGACATCATCGATCGCCTTCTGTTGATCCGGAGTCTCATCGTAAGGAAAGGATGCTTCAAGTTGCTTGAGCCAGACGGTATCTTCACCGAAGGCATGTCCCGAGCGCGTTTTGCGCGCTGCATACAGCCGAATAAGCCCTTCGGCCATGTCGGCGATCGCCTTTTTGGTTTTCGCTTTGAGCTTTTCCCAGCCCGGGCCACCCAGAGCGGTCAACTGCGGCGCGGAATCCTTGCCGGAGTATTTGGAGACGCGGTTGAACTCTTCGATAGGGACGTACAACTTGTCTGTCCCGGCGTACTGCAGAAGCAGGCAGTCGCGATTCCGCTTATCAACAGTCAGAGTCTGGAGCCCGAGATACCGCGCGATACCGTATTCGGTATGGACGACGAAATCACCTTTGGTCAGGGCGGAGTAGTCGGATATGGCTACGCCTTCGCGGAATTTCTTGCGGTGTATCCTGCGGTGGTGACGGCTGAAGATCTCATGGTCGGTCAAGACGACAAAGCCGGCCTCGGGACAGGCAAATCCGGCGCGAATAGAGACGACCTCGACATGCGGCCGCGTCTCAAGTGAAGCTTTCTGCTGGATAAGTTCATCCAGTCGCGCGGCCTGACCCTCGTTATCCGTCGTTATGACATAATCAATCTTGCTCGCATGGTATTCCCGAATCGTTTTTCCCAGAAGATCTAGGCGGGCGTTAAACGATGGATGCGGCTGGCAATTGAACGCTATTAGTTCGGCTTTGGCGCCACGGAACGGCAGGTGATTGATATATGCTTTGGCCTCAAGTCGCTCAAAGACAACCTCCGGCGACAAATAGTATTCGGTCGGCTCCGGAAGTCTGCTCAATCGTTCGCGAAGTCGCGCGTGGAGTGACTCCGCTTCAAGAATGACCGCGTCGGCTTCTTCCTTGAGCGATTCTTCGTTCTCTAGAAGGATCACCGCGTTCTCCGGAAGATAATCGAGCAATGAGCCTTGCTTGAGGCCAAACAGTACGGAGAGCCATTCCAGTCCGGGGAGTTCTGGGTCATTGAGGTAGCGGTGCCGGATATAGTCAGCATCTTCCTCGGGAAGTTTCGCCAGTTCCTCTTCGAGCGTCTCCTGCGTGATCGGAATCTCCCGCTTGGGGAGTACGGTCACTCGGTCGACTTGACCGACAGTTCGTTGATTGCCGACATCGAAATAGCGGATCGTCTCAACTTCGTCGCCGAATAACTCAACACGGACAGGATACTCTGAACCGGGGGTGAAGAGGTCGATCAAGCCGCCGCGGCGGGCGAAATCGCCGACTTCCTCGACCAGCGGGACACGTTTGAATCCAAGCTGAACCAGGCGCTCGACTATCTCGTCGATATCGATCTCTTTGCCGACCTCGATATCAACACGGCTCGAATCAAGGGTCGGCGCAGGGATAGTCGGCTCCATCAACGCACGAAGCGGACTGACCACGACTGAGAGGCGATTGTCGATCAATCCGGCGAGCGTGCTGATACGCTGCCCCATTATCTCGCCGACCGGCGCTTTGAAATCATACGGGAGGATCTGGCGCGACGGATAGAATGCGAGCCGAGCTTCGTCCATCAGGAAAAGGAGATCCTCGTGCAACTCGGCGGCTTCGTCGGTGGAGCGCGTCACGACGACAATCGGGCGGTCTATCCGCTGCTCCAGAGCATGGATGAGAAACGCTTCCGCTGAGCCGGCCAGCCCGGCAATCTCGATACGGCGGGTGTCGCCCAGTAGTTTTGATTGAAGTTCCTTCACCGGCGCATAGTTCTGCCAGAGCAACAGGAGTGAATGGAACCGCGTTGGTGGATGAGGCGAAGTTGTGTGAGTGACTGTTTTCATTCTTTCCGATACACCAAAACCCACCTTCGCGGGTGGGGTAGGAGTGATTGCGTCTGGTTCGAGTCGGCCGGTCCTCAGGACCCTGCAGACAACACAAAAGCCCCGATCACACCGGGACCGGGGGTATCTAAAGCTCGTCCAATATATTGGACAGATGTTCAAATGTCAGGTAAGAAATCGGTCAAAGAACGGCTTAGCCGTTCGTGCCGTACAGGTCGCCATCGACCTCAACCTGGTCGTACGACCTATCTTTCGCTCCGTACAGTACCAGGATAGTCACCCGTCGGTTGCGGGCATCGGAAGGATTTTCAGTGATCATCGGGAACTTGTCGGCGTAGCCGCGTACTTCGCGGACCTGGCCCGAATACAGGCCCGAGACTTCCATCAGCTCGCGGGCTGAATTTGCGCGATCGGCTGAAAGTTCCCAGTTGGTGTAACCGGTTCTGTCGGCGAAGGTGTTGTCGGTGTGACCTTCGAGGACCAGGTGGTTCTGCAGTTTGCCAAGTTCTTGTGCGATGATCATCAGAATGACTGCGCTCTTCTGCAGGAGTTTATCTGAACCGGGTTCAAAGAAGGCGGCGGCATCTTCGGATTCATTCAAAATGATCCGCAGGCCCTCCGAGGTCATCTGGATGCGGACGTTCTTCTTGAGACGCTCGAACGCTTCCTGTTTCTCAAGTTCCGTGAGGATATTGCGGGCCGCGGCAGAGAGCTGTTCTTTCTCCGACTCCGACGGCAGGTTGTCATTTTTGATCGGGTTGTTCACCAGACCAAGGGTCGGATCATCAGCCTTGATCACTTGGGCGGTTCCTTGTAGAACGCCGGAGCGGCCTTCGTGATTGAATTTCCCCGGATCGCGGAAATAGCCGGCGACGGCCTCTTTGACCTCATCCTTCTGTCCCACCAGCCACATCACGAGAAAAAAGCACATCATGGCGGTCATGAAATCCGCGAACGCGACTTTCCACGCCCCGCCATGGTGACCATGCCCACCATGTTTTTTCTTCTTGATGATTATCGGTTGGGTTTCGTCAGCCACGGCTTACTTCTTCTTCGATTCGTTACAGGCTTTTTCCAGTTCCGTGAATCCGGGGCGAACCTCGGCAAACAGGGTACGACGGGCGAACTCAACCGCGATAACACCCGCTACTCCTTTGTGGAATGAGAGGAGCGCGTGCTTCATGCAGCCGAGATACTGCTTGTTGTCATTGATGCGGTGGGTCATGCTCGCGGCCAGCGGCCCAACAAAACCGTAACATCCCAAAATACCAAGGAACGTTCCGACCAGCGCCGCGGCAACTTTATGACCGATCACTTCGGGCGGGCCGTTGATCGCGGACATCGTGAGCACCACGCCCAGCACCGCGGCAACGATACCGAGACCGGGCAGGGAGTCAGCGACCGCGCTGAGCGCCTGCGGAGGACGGAGCTCTTCAGTATGCAGGGTTTCGATATCTTCGTCCATCAGGTCAGCCAGGTCATGCGGCTGAACCGAACCAGAGATAATGACGCGCATCGTGTCGCAGAAGAATTCGACCGCATGATGATTCGCGAGGAATTTGGGGTAGCGTTTGAAGATCTCGGACTCTTTTGGATGTTCGATATGATTTTCCAGGCCGACCAGACCGTCGCGGCGGGCGACATTGAATATCTCGTACATCATGACGAGCAATTCGAGATAATCCTTTTTGCCCAGTCCGGCGCCGAGCACCCCTTTGACTTGGGCGAATATCCCTTTGATCACCGTCAATGGGGTTGCGATGAGCAACGCCCCAAGCGCCGCTCCACCGATGATCATCACTTCGAGCGGCTGGTAGAGCGCGAGAGCCTGCCCACCCTCAAGCATAAATCCACCCAAAACGCCGCCGACAACGACAAACGCGCCAATGAATATGAACATAGTATGCCTTAGAGCCCCAGTTGTTTACTTGTCCTGGACCGACCTATTTGCATATAATTATCGGCAGGCGGCCCCGAAACTGTAGGAGCCCAGCGGCTTCCGCCCGACCAGGCGGGATAAGACGGGCCGCGCGCAGTTCCGTGTATTTCTTATAGATAGAGGAGAGATCCATGAACCTATCGAGATTGCTGACTTACAAACGCTCCCGAATGCTGATGGTCATGCTTGGAGGACTTGCCCTCTATGAGATCGCCCTGGCCGCCGGCGGTGGTGATTCTGGACATGGTGGCGAAGTTTTGAATGTCCTCCTTGAACTGATCGTCATCCTCCTCGCGGCCAAACTCGGCGGTGACCTGTTCGAACGAGTCAATCAACCGGCCGTCCTTGGTGAACTGATAATCGGGATGCTCATTGGCAACGCTCATCTGATCGGTATTGATCTCTTCCAGAATTTCGGCAGCAATGTCACGCTGGAGATCCTGGCCGAATTGGGTGTGATCATCCTGCTGTTTGAGGTTGGCCTGGAATCGACCGTTCGCGAAATGCGGCAGGTCGGGGCTACGTCACTGCTGGTCGCGATACTAGGCGTGGTCGTGCCATTCCTGTTGGGATGGGGTGTCAGTATCATCTTCCTGCCCGAAGAATCAGAACTGGTGCACGCCTTCATCGGCGCGACACTATGCGCGACCTCGGTCGGTATCACCGCGCGCGTGTTGAAGGATATCGGGAAAACCAGCTCCCGGGAATCGAAGATCATATTGGGCGCGGCGGTTATCGACGATGTTCTCGGCCTGGTTATCCTCGCGATCGTGTCAGGTATCATCACCGCATCGTCGACCGGTGCCGGCGGGATCACCACCGGTCAGGTAAGCTGGATTATTGGAAAAGCGCTCATCTTCATCGTTGGCGCGATCGTGATCGGCCAATGGCTGTTGCCGAAGTATTTCAAGTTCGCGTTCCGTATCCGCGGCAAGGGAGTTTTTCTCTCATTCGCATTACTCGTCTGTTTTGGCCTCGCGTATGTGGCCGGGAAGATCGGCCTTGCGCCGATCGTTGGGGCGTTTGCCGCCGGGCTCATCTATGACCGCGTCGAGTATCAGGAGTTCGAGGAACGTGAGAAGCACTCGATGGAAGATCTGATCTCCCCCATCGCCATCTTCCTCGTCCCGATCTTCTTCGTGCGGATGGGGATGTTGGTTGATCTGACGACTTTCGCGCAGGTTGAGATCCTCGGGTTTGCGGCGGTGATGACAATCGCGGCGATCATTGGTAAGCAGGCCTGCTCACTGGGAGTATGGGACAAAAAGACGAATCGATTTGCTATCGGTCTGGGTATGATCCCACGTGGCGAAGTGGGGTTGATCTTTGCGGGAATCGGCGCGAAACTGGTGCTCGATGGTCATGCGGTGATCTCTCCATCGACCTATTCCGCGGTTGTGATCATGGTGATAATCACGACGTTGGTGACGCCGCCGTTGTTGAAGTGGTCGATGATGAAGCGGTCATCGTGACCTAGACGACGGTTCGACTGTCAAAGGCGTACAAGGCACTTTTGCGCTATCGGACAAGGGGTTAGGGGATTGTTGGGGAAATGCGAGTCAATTGCAAGTGAGCGCTTGACACGGGGGTCGTTAGCGGTATATTGGCAGTCCTGATCGCGGGGTGGAGCAGTCTGGTAGCTCGTCGGGCTCATAACCCGAAGGTCGCAGGT
>CAZCZL010000019.1:0-32134 GCA_964503315.1 uncultured Ignavibacteriales bacterium
ACGACCCAGCCTCCGACCATGACACCTGGGATCTGATCAACCGGAATATCATGGCGGTTGAATCGGGGTTGTACTACTGGTCAGTGGAACCCGATTCCGGCCCGGTGCAAATAGGGAAGTTGGTGATAATCAGATGAACAAGGCAGCGCGCCCTCCCACCTAACAAAAAGCCCTCTCACGAGGGCTTCTTGTTCAATCGGAAAACGGTCTTACTTGCGTAATCCCATCTTCCTAGTGGCGCTAAGCTACCAGCTACCAGACGTAGAACACGCCTGACGTGTAACGAGCGGCATCCCACTCTATCTTGCGCTCTACCAAAAATGGCGAGCATCTAATCCGGAAATCTAACAGGGGGGAGATTGGAAGTTGAGACGGCGCGGACCATCGTCCGCCGGACGTGAGCAACCGTCCATCTACTCTCCTGCGATCATCCTAATATCACCAAAACCGATCCGCGAAAACCATCGGTCCTCCAGTCGACACACCATACGGGCGCCCACTGGATAAGTCCTATGGCGAGCAATATCAAGGTAACTGATTACGGAGTTGGTGTCAAGGTGAAAATGCTTAGCGGGCAATTATTTACGGCGTTCGCGCGCGGTCTCGTTCATAGCTCGCTGACTTTCTTGAGCTTCGCCTGAAATTCCGTCGCTTCCCGCATCGACAACCCGCGCGCCACCAGCGCGTCCACATCCTCCGGCACACCGCTCAGGTGGTCGCGGAGAAGCTTCAGTTCGGGCCCGGAGAAATTGACGGCGTTCAGCGCGTAATCGGTGAATGCCTCATACGCCATCGGGACGATCGTTTTCACCATCTCCGCCATGACATCGGCGTAGACGCGGATCTCCTTCTGGGCGTGGTCATCCATGCGAAGACGGAGGAAATGGAAAAGATTATGCAGGTCGATTTTCCAGTACCACTCGGTATAGAGCGAGAGGGGGAGATTGATGCGAGCAAGTTCCCGCGCCAGTCCTTCGCCGATAAACTCTTCGTATTTATCGTACGCATCCTTGCTGGAATGCTGGAGATACGCGATAAACCGGTTGCGAATCTCGGCCGGCAATTCCTCTTCGGAGCGCCCCTGCTTGTTTCGCTTGGACTGCTTCCGGATATCCTCGTCCGGCGGGAAATAGAACTCCTCCTTCATCACCGAGTAGCGGCCGGAATATTCGTTCACGTTGGCTGAGCGATGGCGTATCCACTGGCGGGCGACAAAGATCGGGAGCTTCACATGGAATTTGAACTCGACCATCTCAAATGGGGTCGTGTGGCGGTGGCGCATCAGGTAGCGGATTAGGCCACGGTCTTCGTGAACCTTTTTGGTCCCTTCGCCATAGCTGACGCGGGCGGCCTGGACGATCGCGTTGTCATCCCCCATATAGTCGATCAGGCGGACAAACCCTTTGTCCAAAACCGGATATTCCTTATCGAGCAAAGCATCCGCCTGCAAATTCCGTGCGTGTGCCACAAAGATCCCTTTCTGAGCTGAAGTCGGCGTGAATATAGGGTGTAGGGTTGACCCGCACAAGCCACTTGGGAAGAAAGTGAATCCGCGTCCGGTTGGGGTTGCCAGCGGCATCTGATTTGGCTATACTTCCAGCCACGACCCACCACGACAAACATTGGTACGAACGCATTATACAGTAAAGGGACAGACCATGTCACCCCAGGAAGCCTATCAGGAATTAGTCAAGGAGATGCACGAGATATCCGTGCTCGGCTCCACCGCGTCGATCCTCGCGTGGGATCAGCGGACCTATATGCCGCGACAGGGGGCGGAGTTCCGCTCTCAGCAGATGGCGCTCATCGCCGGCATGTATCACGAACGATTCACCAGCCCGAAGATTGGCGATCTGTTGTCGCAGGCCGAATCGACCGATCTGGTCAAAGGAGATACTCCGGAAGCCGCCAATCTTCGTGAACTGCGCCACAAATACAACAAAGAGACCAAGCTCCCGAAGAAATTGGTCGAAGAGATCGTCCGCGTCACGACTATCGCCGAAACCGAGTGGGAGACCGCGCGCGCGAAGTCTGATTTCGCCATGTTTGCCCCCTGGCTCGAAAAGGTCTATGACCTGACCCGCCAGCAGGCCGAAGCGCTGGGGTACGAGGGAGAGCCGTACAACGCTCTGCTCGACAATTACGAACCGGGCGCCAAAGTCTCCGAGATCGAAGCGATCTTCACGCCACTCCGGAAGGACCTTGTCGAATTGCTCGGCAAGATTCGAGACGCCAAAAAGCGTCCCGACCCGGGCATAGTCGAGCGCTCCTATCCGGTCGACCTCCAGCGCGTGTTCGGCGAAGCTGTCGCCGCAGCGATGGGGTATGATTTCACCGCCGGGCGTCTCGATATCACGACCCATCCGTTCTGCACCGGAATTGGCGCAGGGGATACCCGCATCACGACTCGTTACAACCCGAACCGTCTCAATGACGCGCTGTTCGGAATCATGCACGAAGCTGGCCACGCTCTGTACGAGATGGGGATCGACAAGAAGAAATACTTCGGCATGCCGATGGGGGATGCCACTTCGCTCGGCATCCATGAATCGCAGTCGCGCATGTGGGAAAACCAGGTTGGCCGTTCCAAGCAGTTCTGGGTCTATTTCCTGCCGCAGGCGAAGCGGATCTTCCGCGACTCCCTAAACGATGTAAGTCTGGATGACTTCTACGGCGCCATCAACGATGTCCGGCCGTCATACATCCGCGTCGAAGCCGACGAAGGGACCTACAACCTGCATATCATGCTCCGCTTCGAACTGGAGCGTGCATTGCTGAACAAAGAACTCCCCGCCAAGGATGCCGCCGGGGAGTGGCGCAAGCGGTTCAAAAACTACCTCGGTATCGAGGTGGATAAGGACTCCAACGGTATCCTTCAGGATGTCCACTGGTCGGCTGGGTTGATCGGCTATTTCCCGACCTACACCCTCGGCAACCTCTATTCGGCTCAGTTCTTCGCCAAGGCGAAGACGGATATCCCGAATATGCTGCAGAGTTTCGAGCGCGGCGATTTCAGCGGCCTGCTCGGCTGGCTGCGGGAGAATATCCATAAGCATGGCTCGCGGTATCGGGCGACCGACCTGGCGAAGAAAGTCACCGGTCAGGGGCTGTCACACAAACCGCTGATGGACTATCTCTACGCCAAATACGGCGAGATCTACGGAATCTAAACCCGATGAGTTCTCTCTTGAAACCGGCCTGCCTCACAGGCCGGTTTTTCTTTTCCCTTGTGTCTATGATTCTTCCGCGTATAGATTATGGATAGATATGCCTTCAATGATCGACAGCAACGGGCACGCGGCGGTCTCCTTGGTCGCCCAATTCGACGCGCTGGTGGCGCAGATCGAGGCAGAGGAACGTCGTAGCGCAATCGCGCTTCACCCACAACTTCCCGAGCAGGATATTGAGCATCTCCACCAGATCATGCTCGCGTCGGCCAATGCCTTGGCTCACCATCAGCAGATGAAACAATTGCATTCGGCCATGCTGAAGGTTCACCGAAAGATCCACCAGCGCCACCAACTGGCGCTGCATCACTGCCGACTTCTGCAGGTACGCGTCAGGACAGGGGTTTACAGCGATCAGGAATTGGTTGAGATAGTGCGCGGAATTCAGGCCCTGCTGTTGCGCATCAGGCGGGAGAACGAGTTGGTCATCCGCGACAGAATAAAGATCAGGGCAGAGCACGACGCTTTCATGGCGTCACTCCCCCCTCGACAAGTCAGTTGATAACCCCTCGGTATATCAGGTACGGGATCAGGATATAGAGGATTGAATCCCGGATCAGGTAGAACAGCACAAACGCCAGAATGAACTTCCACCCCAGCGCCTTGACCTCTTTCCAGGATCTCGGGAATCGCCAATAACGTCGCCATCCGCTCACAGAGGGCTTGTCGGACTTGTTCTCAAGCGCCATATCGGCGGTATTACTGCTGTCGTTGTTGCTCATTGGGCTTGTTTTCTTCCCCTGCCAAAACAGTATCAATCTCAAAAAGTTCAGGGGAGAGGACTGTTTTTCTCACCCCGTGGCACCAAAGTCTATCTGGGCTGGCGGAAACCCATGCTAGAGTTGGCTGTTTAAGGAGAACAATCGGCTTGCCGATGTCGTATACCGGAAAGTATTTTCGCGAGAGCACTGAGTAAGGAATGCAGGACCCAGACGCATGAAGTTTATCGGTTTTATCAGCATCATCACGCTCATCATTGGATTGCTACAGATCCTCCTGCTTTGGGGATTCAATCGCGATTGGTGGCGCAGAAAGCTGATTCGCTGGACCTCACTGCTCCTGCCGGTCGTGACCCTGGTGGCCATGGGGCTTTGGGGACTTGGCGAGTATTACCAGAATCAGTGGTTCTCGCGACCGGGCATGTTGCTCACCGCGTTGGCGTTTGTCCTTCAGTTCGCCCTATTGCTGTCACTTCCGATTTCGGGTGTTTTTCACCTGATAAACAGACTTATCGATCATGTCATCCGCCATCGCAAAACCGACACCGCGATTGACTCCAACCGACGGATCATCCTGAAAGGGATAGCCGCTGCTGTCCCGCTTGCGGCGGTTTCCGCGGCGGGGGCTGGTTTCACTCGGTCATTTGGCTCGGTCAATGTCTTCACGAAAGAGATAGCGATACCGGATCTCCCTCCAGACCTGCAGGGGTACCGGATCCTGCACCTCTCTGACCTGCATCTTCGGCACTATACTACAGTCGATGATCTGGCCGAGGTGCTCGAGCGAGCGCGCGAATTCAAGCCGAACCTGGTGCTGGTCACCGGCGATGTCGCCGATGACCTGAGTCAACTTCCCGATGCGCTCAAGCTGATAGAGCAGTTCAAGGCGTCCGATGGCCAGTTCGCTACTCTGGGGAACCATGAGTATTTCCGCGGCGTCGACCAGGTAAAAAGCATCTTTGACCGTAGCGCGGTGCCGCTTTTCATCGACCAGGGGACGCATCTGCAGGTCGGGAGTACACCCGTTTTCATAGGGGGAATTGATGATCCCCGACGGATGGGAGCGAAAGAGACCACTTTCTTTCAGCAGACTATCGATACCACTCTCGGCGACAGCCAGAATGACGCGTTCAAGATCCTGATGAGTCACCGTCCGGACGCCTTCGACCATGCCGCAGACCGAGGGATATCTCTCACGCTCGCGGGGCACACGCACGGTGGTCAGATCGGTTTTATGGGGCGTTCAGTGTTCGATTCTTATTGGGAAGATCGCTATCTCTGGGGTGAATATCGGAGAGGAAAATCGGTCTTGTACACGTCGTCGGGAGTCGGTCATTGGTTCCCGTTCCGTCTTGGTTGTCCGCCGGAAGCACCGGTGATAGAGTTGCGTCGCGCGTGACGATCATCCGCCAACATTCTCATTTTCTCTCGTGAAATCGCCCTTCGCAGGGCCTCAACACTCTCTAAAAAAAAGCAATTATTTACTCAAAAAGGTCACTTTTTTCTTGCCATGTTTTTTCAAACACCGTACTCTTTTCAGCGAAAATGGGTATGCGAGATGTTTTCAGGGAAGCATCTCACAGCTAAGTAGACAGGGAAACCGACTTAACCCATAGTAACTCAAACCCTCAATGCTAAGGAGCAACACAATGCCAATGGCAAAGAAGAAAGCCACCAAGAAGGCTGGCAAGAAGACGACGAAGAAGGCCACCAAGAAGGCCACGAAGAAGGCGACGAAGAAGTCCGCCAAGAAGACCACCAAGAAAGCCACCAAGAAGGCTGGCAAGAAGAAAGCTTCGAGTAAAAAGCAGGCGACCGCGAAGAAGGCCTCCAAGAGAGCGCCTGCGAAAAAGACGAAGCGTGCTCCGAATCCGGCTTTCATGAAGCCGTTGATGCCCTCAGCCGACCTTGGAGCGGTGATAGGCGCGCGTCCGATGCCCCGCACTGAAGTTACCAAGCGCGTGTGGGATTACATCAAGAAGAATGGCCTCCAGGACAAGAACAATCGCCGCATGATCAATGCCGACGAGAAGCTGTCCGCCATCTTCAAAGGACGCAAGCAGGTCAACATGTTCGAAATGACCAAGTTGATCGCCGCTCACCTGAAGTAGACTATTCTCCTTCTGGATTCAACAGGCCGGCTTACCCCGGCCTGTTTTTTTCCCCCTGTCGTCGTGCCTGATCCTCCCGTATATTCCCCCTAATTGACGTGACAACCGTGAGGGTCTACCATGTTTCGCGCTCGCTTTCGCCTCTTCTTCGCAGCAATAGTTTGCCTGCTGGCGTCATTTCCCACAAACATGTTCGCCGCGCCACTCTCAGCGCCTCCCGCCACACGCACAGTGCCGGTGGTCGACACGATGTTCGGTACTCCTGTCGCCGATCCGTACCGTTGGCTGGAGAACAGCGAAGACCCGCAGGTGCAGAAATGGAGTACCGCCCAATACAACCACTTCAGACTTTATGTCGATGGTTTTGAGGATAAGGACCGCATCACCGAGGAATTGACCAGATTCCTCTCCACTGGCGGAATCGGCCAACCGCAGGTGATCAATGGTCGCTACTTCACGGAGCGACGGTCCGGCGACCAGAACCACCTCGTGCTGAATGTCCGGGATGGGCTGCTTGGTCGGGACGAAGTGTTGATCGACCCGAACAGCTTTTCGGAGGACGGCACCTCAGCGATGGATTGGTACTATCTCTCCTGGGATGGCTCACTCATCGCCTACGGCGTATCTCAATCCGGCTCAGAACAGACCACCCTGTTCCTCAAAGATGTCAGCAGCAAAGGCATGTTGCTGGATTCGATCCCGTTCACGAATGCCGCCGCGGTCGCCTGGATGCCGGACAACTCGGGATTCTTCTACACCCGCAATCCCGCGCCAGGGACGGTCCCTGCCGGGGACGAGGTCTATTACCGGAAAATATTCTTCCATAAGCTCGGACATCCCTGGGAGAGCGACCCGCTTATTTTTGAGGACTCAACAGACAAGACTCTCTGGCCAAGTTGCGATATCTCACCGGATGGGCGTTGGTTGGGTATCTCCGTATTCTATGGCTGGTCCAAGTCTGAACTCTATCTCAAAGACCTCCGCGACCCTTCGTCATCTTTCGTCAAACTGACCGAGGGGAAAGACGCGCAGTATATGATGACTCTCCTGAATGACCGGTTCCTGGTGAGCACCAATGATGCCGCCCCGCGCAAGCGGGTCCTTTCCGGCAATTACGGCTCTCCGCAGATGGCCAACTGGCACCAGATCATTCCGGAGCGACCAGTGGTGTATTCCGGGATAGCGGTCATCGGGAATAGAATAGTCATCAACGGCATACTTAACGCCAAGTCGGTGCTCGAGCTGTTTTCGCTCGAAGGGGCGGAGGAGGGGAAGATCGAACTGCCGACTATCGGAACAGTTTCTTCCATCAGTGGCGAACATCACGGCGATGAGTTGTTCTACTACTTCTCATCCTTCTTTAAGCCGCCGACTGTGTACCGCTACCGTTTCTCAACCAAAGAATCCGACCTGTTCGCCCAGATGACCAGCCCCTTCGATCTCTCCAATCTTGAACTGAAGCAGGTCTGGTACAACTCCAAGGATGGCACGCCGGTCTCTATGTTCATCGTCACGCCCAAGGGGACCGTGCTTGATGGCAACAATCCCTGTGTACTCGATGGCTACGGCGGATTCAACGCCATGGACACACCTGTGTTCAACCGCCGAAAGATCCTTTGGATGTACCACGGCGGTATCTATGCGCTGGCCAATCTTCGTGGCAACGGCGATTACGGCGAGGCTTGGCATCGGGCCGGGATGCTCGAAAACAAGCAGAACACCTTTGACGACTTCATCGCGGCCGCGGAGTATCTGTTCAAAGAGGGGTACACCAATCCATCGAAACTCTCCATCTATGGCGGTTCAAATGGCGGACTACTGATCGGCGCGGTCATCACTCAGCGCCCGGATATTTGTGCCTCGGCAGTCTGCGATGTCCCGTTGCTCGACATGATTCGCTACCACAAGTTTCGGATCGCGCGCGTCTGGATACCGGAGTACGGCTCATCCGAAGATTCGACTCAATTCCAGTACCTCCTCAAGTATTCGCCCTATCACAACGTGAAGAAGGGGACTGCCTATCCGGCGGTTCTTTTCAAGGCGGGTGAATCTGATAGTCGCGTCGATCCGCTCCATGCACGCAAGATGGCGGCCGCCATGCAGGCCGCGACCAGTTCAGGAAAACCGATTCTTCTTCGGGTCGAAGGGAAAGCCGGACACGGTCAGGGAAAACCGGTCAGCAAAGTGGCCGAAGAAGTGGCCGAGGAGTGGAGTTTCGTCTATCGTGCCTTGGGCCTGCGACTCCCGTGATAACCGACGTAGCCATATACTGATGCAGGGGTCGGCGAGGTGTCTCGCCGATCCTGTTTTGGGGCTTTGTCACCATGACAAAGCCGTGTCCAATTTCTGTTTTTTTATTCACTCCACTTTATTATAATCCAACTGTGAAAATGTTCACAATTGTGCTTCTCAGGAGGTTGCGTGTCTATTGTCCGCCCGCTTAAGGGACTTCGTCCGAAACCCGAGTTCGCCGCTCAGGTCGCCTGCCCACCCTATGATGTTCTGAATGCTCAGGAAGCCCGGGCCATGGCCGATGGCAACCCCCACTCTTTTCTTCGCGTCAACAAAGCGGAACTGGAATTTCCGGATTCCGCCAATCCATATGCCCCCGAAGTGTACCAGCGCGCCAAAGAGAACCTGAAAAAGCTGGAGCGCGATGGCATCATGATCCGCGATGCCAAGCCCTGCTTTTATCTCTACCGCCTGACCATGGACGGCCGCAAGCAATTGGGCCTGGTGGCGCTGACCTCGGTCGACGAGTACGATGCCGGCAAGATCAAAAAGCACGAGCATACGCGACCGGAAAAGGTCAATGACCGCGCCAATCATATCACCCAGGTCGAGGCTCAAGTCGGCCCGGTTTTCTCCACCTTCCGGCGCAACGCGCAGATCGAAAAGATATTCAACTCGGTGATAGCGGCCGCCCCGTTGATCGATTTCACCGCTTCCGATGCTATTCGACACGAACTCTGGCTGGTCGACAATGATTCGACAATAAAGCAGATCGTCGACGCGTTTGCGGCAATCGATTTCCTGTATATCGCCGATGGGCACCATCGGAGCGAAGCCGCCTCCGAGGTTGCCCGACGCGCCCGCGAAGCTAATACCAGGCATACCGGTCAGGAGAGCTACAACTTCTTCCTCGACGTACTTTTCTCCGACCATGAACTGCATATCCTGCCGTACAATCGGGTCGTGAAGGATCTGAACGAGCATTCTTTAGATGCCCTGCTCAAAGCGGCGGCGGAGAATTTTGAGATTTCAAATGCATCGGGTCGTATCGACCCGCAGCAAGCGCACCAGTTCGGCCTTTATGCCGGCGGCAAATGGTATTCGTTGATAGCGAAAGCCGGCAAGTTCGATGCGCACCATCCGATAGAATCAATCGATGCCGCGATCTTATCAAATCTTTTCCTGACTCCGCTGTTGAATATCGTGAACCTGCGCACCGACAAGCGGATAGATTTCGTGGGCGGTATTCGCGGGACGCAGGAACTCGAACGACTCGTCAATTCCGGCCAATTCAAGGCGGCATTTTCACTCTATCCGACAAGTATCGCGCAATTGCTTCGCGTGGCCGATGCCGGCCAGGTGATGCCCCCGAAATCAACCTGGTTCGAACCAAAATTGAGAGATGGCATGGTCGTTAACCTGTTAACCGACTGATGTATGAGGTATAGAGAATGTTAATTCTGATTTCCGATAAGTTCGACAAAACACTTCCGTCCGTACTCGCCAAGTACGGCGAAGTGACCGACGACAAAAATCGCGTCGCCGAAGCGGATGTTATCCTCGTTCGCTCCAAAACCAAAGCGACCGCGGAGTATCTCGATGCTGCCAAAAATCTCAAGCTGATCATCCGCGGCGGTGTCGGGATGGACAACATCGACGCCAAACACGCGGCGTCAAAAGGGATAAAGGTCTGTAATACGGCCGAGGCCTCGACCATCGCGGTTGCCGAGTTGGCGTTCGCGCTGATGATCGCCCTGCCGAATAATATCACCAAATCTGATGCTTCAATGCGCGAAGGGAAGTGGCTCAAATCCGAGCTTGAACGGACCGAACTGCATGGCAAAACGCTGGCCATTCTCGGCATGGGACGAATCGGCACCGCGCTGGCGATCCGCGCCCGCGCGTTTCGTATGAATATCCTCGCCTGGCACCCCGATGTCTATTTTTCTGATTTCGCCACGATCGTCCAGGATATCAACGAGGCGGTCAGCCAGGCAGACTATACTTCAATGCATATCCCAAAGCTTCCTGAAACGATCGGCATCGTCAACAAGCAGCTTCTCTCGCATTTCAAAACCGGTTCCTATCTGATCAACACTGGTCGAGCGGAGACGGTGGTCGATGTCGATGTCGTCGAAGCGCTCAAATCCGGCAAACTGGCCGGGTTCGCGACCGATGTCTGGTATTCTGATCCGCCGGTTAACTCGCCGTTGAACGACGCGCCCAACACAATCTTCACCCCGCATCTCGGTGCGTCGTCAAAAGAGAACATGCTGCGCATCGGTGAAATGGTAGACAAGATCATTGGTGAATTTGTAAAGGAGAAGCGATAAATGGCACAGGTTCAGACAGGCTCCGCCGCCTCGACATTACCTGCCGGCGTGAAACGGGTTTACAATTTCAATCCCGGCCCGGCGGTCCTTCCGCTCGAGGTATTGCAGACAGTTCAGGCTGAGTTGCTCGATTATCGCGGCACCGGTATGTCGGTGCTGGAGATATCCCACCGCTCGGCCGAGTATGATGATATCAACAACTCCGCCATGGCGCTGATGCGCGAAGTGATGGGGATCGGCGATAACTACAAAGTCATCTTTGTCGGCGGCGGCGCGTCAACCCAGTTCTCCATGCTGCCGATGAATTTCCTCCACTCCGGCAAAACGGCCGCCTACTTCGATACCGGCTCCTGGGCCGCCAAAGCAGTCAAAGAAGCGCAGAAGGTCGGCAATGTCGCGGTGGTTGCTTCAAGCAAGGAGGCAAAGTACGACCATATCCCGAAACTGGACGGCGTGAAGCTCCCGAGTGACTGCGCCTACCTGCATATAACCACCAACAACACCATCTACGGAACGCAGATGCACTGGTTCCCGGAGACAGGCAATGTCCCCTTGGTGGCGGATATGTCGTCCGATTTCCTCTCCCGGAAACTTGACTTCAACAAGTATTCACTCATTTATGCCGGCGCCCAGAAGAATATCGGCCCGGCCGGCGCCTGTGCGGTGATCATCCGTGAGGATTTCCTCAAGACCGCCCAGGAAGAAAAACTTCCGACCATGCTGAAATACCGAATCCATGTCGAGAAGGATTCTCTCTATAACACGCCGCCGGTCTTTGCGGTCTATGTCATCAAGCTGGTGCTGGAGTGGATCAAGAAGAATGGCGGACTGACAGCGGTCGAAAAGACCAATTTCGCGAAGAAGGAACGGATCTACCAGATGGTTGATCTCTATCCCGATTTCTATCGCGGAACGGTCAAGCCGGACAGCCGGAGCTGGATGAACCTGACTTTCCGTCTCCCCTCGGAAGACCTCGAAAAGAAGTTCGTTTCGGAGGCGAAGGCGCAGGGATATATTGGGCTGAAGGGGCACCGCGATGTCGGCGGTATCCGTGTGTCGCTCTACAACGCCATGACGCTCGACGGCGCCACCAAGCTGGCCGAGTTCATGGACAAGTTTAAGAAGGCAAACTGACCGGCGCAAATTGATTGGAATTGTCATTCCCGCGAAGGCGGGAATCCAGACTAAAACGGCGGAGCCACGAGGCTCCGCCTTCGTTTTGAACCATTCGTCCAGTAGCAATAAATCCCCCTCTGCTTTTTTTCATTGAACCTTCCGCCCCCTTTCCGCATTATTCTACCGAGAGGGGGATGTGGAGTAGGTTGTAGCAGTTAGTGACATTAATCCGTTCTCGATAAGGAGTATTTACCATGTCTCTTGAACACGCGATTCGCATGATGGCCGGCACCTTGATCCTGCTCTCACTGGTGCTCTATTACTTTGTCTCTCCTTGGTGGTTGCTGTTGACCACATTTGTTGGTCTCAATCTGTTCCAGTCGTCGATCACCAAATGGTGCCTCGCCGAGCAGATTCTGGGTAAGCTGTTCTATTCCAACAAGCCGGCCTCGGCCAAGCGTTAGGTCCGAACCCGAGCTGGAGGCAAAAGCAAAAGTGCGGCAAACAGCGTAACTATCTACGGTTCAATATGGTACGCCGTAACGAGAACTTCGGTAAATCTGACTGCTGAAGCGCCGATAATGGAGGTATGATGAACACAAATCGAATCCTTCTGGTGCTGATGCTCCTGGTGTCGGCTATACTGGCTTGTGACTCTGCCCCCAACAAGCCGAATGTTCGCCGCGATTTTGCCTACGATGTCACCGCTGTTGCGGTCGCAGATTATGACCGCAATCAGTCCGAGGTCGCGGTCGATGTCCTGCGCGATTCTTCATCGTTGCGCACCGCGCTTGTCCGTCTTGCGAATGACACTCTTGACCTTGCCGAGCCGGCGTTCGCCCATGATTCGATTTTCTATCTCCTGCGTGACCTTGGCAATTCGCTGAGCGGTACCAACGTCCCCTTCGTCGTTTCCGATTCAAACTTTGAAAATCTCTCGTACCCCATAACGATACCGGATACGTTCAGCATCCTGACTGTCGAACCGCCCAACCGCATTGTGACTGGCCTGCAGCCGGTCTCAGTCTCATGGTCAGGTTCGGATAATGCCGATGGATACGTCTTGTCGACCGTCCGCCGCCCGTTCCATCATTCAGGAACTGGGTATAGCGCGTATGTCACGTCTCTGAACCCCGCGGGGACACTGCCACCGGACGCCTTTTCACTTTCTGTTGGTCCCAACCCCGACACCGGCTGGTACTACATTTATGTCTACGCCTACATTGGCGCGATAGACAGCACGTTTACGCATCAACTTCTGCCGGTACCGATGCCGGCAAATGCGCCCGCGAATGTCAGCGATGATCCGTTTGTCGGCAAGGTCGGCACGCTGCTGATAGCGCATCGTGACTCAGTGCATGTGGTGACCCAGCCGTAAGGCGGGCATTCGCCCTCAGCTCTTTTTATTGCCCTTCGTCAACCGGAAACGTACCTTTGAGTATGGCCGCGTACGAAGAACTCATCCACCAGCTTCGCCAGCTTGGCACGGAGCAGGTCAATCCCCGCACGCTGGATATTGACCGTCTCTCCGCTCTGGAGATCGCCACCCGCATCAACGACGAAGATGCTTCGGTCGCCGCGGTAGTCCGTCGTGCCATCCCTGAGATCGCGCGTGCCGCCGAGCTGTTCGCCAACACCTTGCGCAATTCCGGCCGGATATTCTATGTTGGCGCCGGAACCTCCGGTCGCCTCGGTGTCCTTGATGCCGCCGAATGTCCGCCCACTTTTGGCGCCGACCCCGCTCAGATCCGGGGGGTCATCTCCGGCGGCTACGACACGCTGGTGCTCTCCAAAGAGGGGGTTGAGGATGACCGTAACGCAGCGCGACAGGATCTCGCCGCGCAGGGATTAAACTCGCGCGATATGGTGATCGGCATTGCCGCCTCGAAACGGACTCCCTATACGCTCGCTGCGCTGGACTACGGGAAGTCTCTCGGCTGTCGCACTGCTTTCATCATATGCAATGACCCGGAGTCACTTGATGTATCACCGGATATCCTTATCGCGTTGCCGGTCGGCCCCGAAGTTATTACCGGCTCGACCCGCATGAAATCCGGCACAGCGCAGAAGATGACACTCAATATGATCTCGACCACGGCCATGGTGCTGCTCGGCAAAACCTACGGCAACCTCATGGTCGATTTGCAGAGCCGGTCCGAAAAACTGGCCGCGCGTTCGCGACGTATCCTGATCGATCTGCTCGGCATCAGTCTCGAAGAAGCGGATGCCCTTCTGGCCGAGGCCGGCGGGTCCGTCAAAACCGCCATAGTTATGAAACGATTTGGCTGTGATCGTGAGGACGCGCTGACGCGTCTTGCCCAAGCCAATGGATTCATTTCACGGATCCCAGGTTGATTCGAACAAGAGGAGAGACCCATGACATCATCCTCAATACACCGCTTCCCCGTCGCCCTCCTGATGGCGCTCGCTCTGTTGCTGGCTGTCGTGGCCGGATTGGGGGCGAAAGAAGGGAAGGAAGATGATTCGCCCGGCGAAGAGTGGGAGAACCCGGTCGAAACACCTATCGAGATTCAGAGTACGACTGTCCAACAGCGTCAGGATTCACTTTTCGCCAATATCGATGAGCAATTCAAATTGGTGCGTCCCATATTCGAGAACGCGTGCTTCAATTGTCACAGCGCCAATACCGACTTCCCCTGGTACGCCAAGATCCCCGGCATAAAGCAGTTCATTAACGGCCACGTCAAAGAAGGGCGTGAGCACCTTGATATGACCGATGGTTTCCCGTTTAAGGGCAAAGGAGAGCAACTCGAATTGCTGGGAGATATCCGAAAAGAGGTTGAAGATGGGGAGATGCCACTCTTGAGCTATCGGCTGATGCACTGGTCGGCTTGGCTTTCCGATGCCGAGAAAGACTCCATCTATATGTGGGTAGATACTTCGGTAACCATGCTTCAGCATTTCTATGACGCTGAGAAGATTCCATACAAGAAGGGATCAAACGAAAAGGAATAGTCGTTTGCCGATGTACCAATCGGTAAACTGAACCCGTGAGCGGCTGTACCGACAGGTACAGCCGCTTCTCTTTTGCCTGCGTTTGAATTCTCCTATCTATCTGTAAAATAACAACTTACCTGTTTTGGCCGGGAATGGCATGCCCCTTGTATATCTCTCGGACATGAACCACTCTATCCATCTGGCAGAATGCTCGCGGTAAGGAGGATGTAATCATGTATCGGAAGTTTTTCTCAGTTGCAGCCGCAGCCTTCCTGCTCATCTTCGCAGGATGCTCCGACTCCCCAACCAGTCCCGCCACTACCAGTGGCACTTTGGGCGGCTATACAGCCACTAACGAGGCACCGGCGTTCGGTGACCCAGCTCTTGTCGCGGCAACTGCTGAAGAAGTTGAATTCAATGACCCCATGGCCACCGCTCCGCAAGTTGAGAGCCTGCTCGGCGATCCCGATGCCGGTTTTTATCATTTGCGCGCTGTCTGGGGCCGCCTTCGTTACGACAGCCTCTCTGTCATCCCGACCAATTGGGATGGCTCACTGACCATCTCTCGCGGCGCTGAACTCGTACGTCGCGTGATACGTTTTGAACCGGCGACTGATTCGGTACTTCCACGTACCGACCGTCATCTTATCGAGTGGGCATCCACGACCACCGTACATAATGATGGACTTGCGTTTGATCTGCTCATTCCACCGGCCGCCCCGATCCTCGACAGTACGACGACTATCATAATCGACACCCTCACCGGTGACACAACTGAGATCGTAGTCGTTGACACTCTCCCGACACCACCGGTAACCGTTGAGTTCGTTGCCGGAAGTTATTCCCGCACGTTTACGTTGGCCGAGATAGCGTCTCTGGACGAAATCGTCACGTTCGCCGACTCTACCGCGATCGCCTTTAACGGCTTCCGCGTTGAACGCATTCCGTGTCCGCGTGGATTCCTCTCCGGCTTCTGGGGCTACGACTCCACCGGTCAGGGTGTCTTCCGCGGCATGTGGATCTCCAAGCACGGGCGTATCGAAGGCCACCTGCAGGGAACGTTTGGCGAAGATTCACTCGGCAATCGAGAATTCTACGGCAAGTGGATCGATGCTTCCGGCCAGTTCGAAGGCTTCCTGCATGGCGTCTGGAACCAGCATCCCAACCCGCATGCTGACTCCACCGCGATACGTCGCGCCGGCGGATGGTTCCGTGGTATGATCCTCGATGCGAAAACCAATCCGATCGGCGTTCTCGCCGGACACTACAAGAGCAACGACAAGAATCGCCCCGGATTCTTCCAGGGACGCTGGAAGATCCGCTGTGCGTCTTCGGATGGCGAAGATGACGGCATGAACGAAAATGAGATTCGCGCGCAGGTCGAGAACCGGCGTGGCGGACGCAAATGAGATGATGTGAGGAAAAGCAGGTCCTGCTTCGGACCGCGACCTGAAGCAGACCGGGCACCGGCGTACTACTAGTAGCCGGTGCCTATTTTTTTGAGGGCAATCTCAGGCGTCGCATTACCGAATGCGCTGCTCAATGTCCGCGATCAACGAATCGATATTGTACTCATTCTGGCCCATGCGAGCGCGAATCATCTTGAAGTGCTCCAGCGCCTCGGCCAGTTTCTTCTTGTCATCGGACATAGAAAGAACGTTTGCCAGCCCCAGACGGAATCCGAGTATCGTTGAATCCTCGGCCAGTGCTTCTCGGAAAAGCGCCTCCGCCTCGCTGTACTTCCGTTCGTATGCCAGGACAAACGCGCGATTCGCTCTGATCTCATTGCGCATGCCGAAACGCGCTTCGGCCGAATCCAAATAATCTCTGGCTACCTGGATCGAATCGACTGCGAGAGCGATACTGATCAGGCGCATATACTCCTCGGGCGAATCGGGGCGCTGGTTGACGATCAACCGCTGGTAGTGAAAGGTCATCAACGGCACGCTGTCTTTCGCGTACAGTTCCGCCAACTCGCGCCAGTACATCTGCTCCGAATCGCCGGTCTCCACCAACGTCCGGATCGCGTTGATCGCGTACCGATGATTCTCAGTCTTGAGGGCCATGTCATGGATCTCAAGATTTATCTCACGATCCCCCGGGTGAAGCAGGTCGGCTCGCTTTAGATACGAAAGCGCCGAGTCATACTGCTCCTCACGGCGAAAGGTCATCCCGGTGAAATAGAGCAGTTGCCGATCCGATGGTTTGAGCAATAATGCCTTCTGATAATACCCGCGTGCGTCGGTATATTTCTCCGCGGTGAAGGCTTCATCACCGGCCTTGGTCAGTTCTTCCAGCGTTTTCGGCTCGCCGGAACATCCGACGATCAGCGCGCACAGCGCCATGAGAATGAAGAATGTGGTCTGTTTCATATTAACAGAAGTATACTATATTTCCCGTTCTGATTCAAGGATTTGGCCATTTGACAACGGTCCCCGACTGACGTAAGATTATCCCATGTCCAGACCCCTCACCACCTCGGCCGCCGCCCAGATGTTGACTCTTTCAAGGTTTGGCGGCATGACCCCGCGGATGTTCGAGCCGCTGTTCCAGCGTTTTGGGAGTCTCGCGGCCATTCTCGATGCTACCGATGAGGAATTCCTCTCGGTCGCTGGGATCACCAAAGCCGCCTCGCTCCGGCTGAGCAAAGCGCATGAACATATTGCGGAAGCCATCGCGATAATTGACAGGCTGGCCCAACGAGAGATTCGTATTGTCACCTGCTTTGATACAGATTATGGGGAGTTGCTCTCTGAACTGAATGACCCGCCGCCATTTCTGTATCTTCGCGGCAAAATGCCTGACCCTAAGCTGAAGTCGGTGACGCTGGTCGGCACGCACGACGCGACCGAACATGGCATTAATCTCACAACCCGTGCCGCCAAGCTTTTCGCCGAAGCAGGCGTGCAGGTGATCTCGTCCCTAACTTCCGGTAACGACGCTGCCGCGCACCTCGGCACCCGGGCCGGAAAGGGCATTTCATTCGCCGTGCTGGATACCGGATTCGACAATATCCCGCAGGCTGAGGGGATCCCGCTCGCAATCGATATCACACGCGAGGGGGGCATCATTTCGGAGTATGCTCCTGAATTCAAGCTGGGAGATGAAACGCTCGAAGCTTCCGATCGCCTCTTGACCGCCCTCGGTCAGGCAGTGGTGATCACCGAAGTATACCAGGAGTCGCGCCGGATACATGACATCATCAAATTCTGCTCGCAGATAGGCAAACTCAGTTTCCTGATGATCGACCCTGAATTCGGTCCCCTCGCGGACAAAGAGAGTCTCGAGCATGCGGTCCGGTCCGGAGTGATTCCGCTGGAAGGACTCGACAAAACCGCGGATATCGTCAAAGTGCTTGTCTGAACCGCATGGATGATCAGTATTTCACCATTGCCAAAGAGGCAACCGCCGAACTTAAGATAAAGAACTCGCGCTTTATCGGTGAGACCTGCCTGGTCGAGTCGGTCGAGCAGGCGACAGAGCGCCTGCATGCTATTCGCAAGCGAGAGTACTCCGCCACGCATCACTGTTACGCCTACCAGGTCGGGCTGTTCGGTCAGACTCAGTTCAAATATTCTGATGATGGCGAGCCTTCCGGCACAGCCGGCAAACCGATATACGACCGACTGACCGGCTCCGGACTGAGTAACCTGCTGATAGTCGTGACGCGGTATTACGGCGGCACACAACTCGGTACCGGCGGATTGACGCATGCGTACAGCGATTCCGCGCAGGCGGCTCTCGATGCTTCCGGTCGCAGAGAGCATTTTCTCCAGACTGAATTTGATTTGCAGATAGAGTTTCCACTCTATGACCGGCTGCAGCGTCTGGCAGCCAAACTAGGCGCGTCCATCATCAGTTCCGATTTCAGCGACCAGGTCAAACTGCGGCTGGCGATTCGGAAATCGCGCGCCGAAGAATTGCGCAACCATCTTGTCGAGCTCAGCAATGGCAAAGCGATCATCAATCAACGCTAAGCGTGGTCATATCGATGTTCTCGGCTTGGGGATAATCCCGCTCGATCTGCTGTTCACGATCCCATACTATCCCGAGGCAGGAGGGAAGATCGATGCTACCAATGTGATTGTCCAAGGAGGCGGCCCTGTCCCCAATACCATGGTCGGGTTATCACGACTCGGAGCAAAAACGGCGGTCATAGCCGCTGTCGGCAATGACCTGTTCGGTAGACTTGGTGTCGATGACCTCAGGCACGAAAAGGTCGATTCCCGCTATGTCGTCACCAAACATCAGCCATCCGCTGCCGCGGCAGGATTCATTGAACAGGGGAGCGGACGGAGAACTATCGCACTGCACCGTGATATTGCAGTCAAACCATCGGACCTGAGACTCGATAGCTACCCGATCCCGCGAATTGTCCATCTCGATGGCCGCGACCTTCCAGCCTGCATCAAGCTCGCGAAATGGGCACGCAAAGTCGGCGCGCTGGTGTCGTTTGATATCGGTTCGATACGCAACGATGTCTCACCCATTTTCCCATTGGTGGACCATCTGGTGGTCGCCGACGCATACGCGCTGCCATTCACCAAATCCTCCACTGCCGAGGAGGCGATTGCGCGTCTTGCTCTTATCTGCCCGGGGACGATTGTCGTTACCGAAGGGCTGGCTGGCTCTGTCGGCCTTGAGGATGGCCAGTTTGTTCGCCAGAGAGCGTACAAGGTCCCGGTTGCCGACACCACAGGTGCAGGGGACGCCTTTCATGCCGGCTATTTGTATGGATTGCTGCATGGATGGAGACTGACGGAGCGACTCCGCTTTGGCGCCGCGGTCGCCGCGCTCAAATGCACCAAGCCGGGCGCACGCACCGGCGCGCCCAAACTAGCAGCGGTCAGAACTTTCCTCAGAAAGGATCCGGAGACTTATGCTTGAGTGGCTGGCAGAGATCGACAAAGCGGTCTTCCTGTTCATCAATGTCCAATTGGCCAACCCGGTGACCGACTGGCTGATGCCGGTCATCACCTCCGATATGGTTCTTCGTGTCCTCTACGCCGTAGCCATAGTGTTAATCCTCTGGAAAGGGAACAGCCGCCTTCGCTGGACAGTCATTGTCTCGGCCGTCGCTCTCCTGTTGACCGACCAAATAGCCGCTCATTTGCTCAAACCATTTTTTGAGCGTCCGCGCCCTTGCCACACGCTTGAGGACATCAACTTGCTGGTCAATTGCGGCGCCGGATTCTCCATGCCTTCGGCGCATGCCGCCAACGCGTTCGGCCAAGCCACCGTCTGGGGTCTGCGGGCACGCTTCTATTTCTGGCCGCTGATGGCGGTTGCGTTGCTGATCGCTATCAGCCGCACGTTTGTTGGTGTCCACTATCCGGCGGATATACTGGTTGGTGCGCTCGTTGGGATCATGGCGGGGACAGCGACACATTTCTTTGGCACACGGTGGATCGACCGACCGTCCCGCTGACTCTCAGCACTTCCCCCCAAAAGAACAGCACCCTCGAGCCATACCCAAGGGTGCTTTAAGACTTAGAATATTGTACGAAAGCGCCCGTCTGTCTGTCACCGAAGGTGGCGGGGCCCAGACGTTTTTTAGGGCCTCTTTATGCGGGTGCCTTCGGTCTTATGATAGGTGCGGATGTCCATTTTGTCAAGCGATTTTTACGCCTGCTGTCCTGGTCAAATCTGATCCTTCGTTGAATCTTGCTTCGTGTCATTCTGCACTGCACTTTACACCTTACCATGCCCTACGAAATCGAAATCGTCCAACGGGATATTGTCACCACCGATACCGACGCTATCGTAAATGCCGCCAACAATCACTTCTGGATGGGCTCCGGTGTGGCAGGGGCTATCAAACAGGCCGGGGGAGAGACGATCGAACAACAGGCGGTCGCCAAAGGGCCGGTCATGCCGGGTGAGGCGATCTTCACGTCGGCCGGTACCCTTCGCTTCAAGTACATCATCCATGCCGCCTGCATGGGTCAGGATCTGCGGACTTCCGACAAACTGATCCGACAGGCCACCGTCTCAAGCCTGAATCTCGCCGAAAAGCTGAAGCTGACCTCCATCGCGTTTCCCGCGTTTGGCACGGGTGTCGGAGGATTTCCGATGAAAGCCTGTGCCAATCTGATGACCGCTGTCGTGCGTGGATTCCGCGAACGTTCCACCGTTTTGGAGCGGGTGCAATTCTGTTTGTGGGATGAATACGGGCTGGCGATGTTTCGCCAATCGCTCGAGGAAGCTGAGAAGTAGCCGACGTTTACTCGCGGTACTTTATCTTTACATTTCCGTCGAAAGTCAACGGCACTTTTTCCGCGTTGCGGTAGAGACCCCGTAACGTCGTGAACATATGATCCCCGCGCAATGAATCGACTGTCAGTGTCCCGGATTCAGGCTGAAACAGCTTTGATCCGGCCGGTTGGTCGTAGCGTCCCCGTATCAGCAGATACGAATGGTCGGTCAACTGGATCGATTCCGTTGCCACCGGGTTGCTCAGTTCAATATAGATATCACAGCGAAGGTACTCATCGAATCGAAGTACCGTGTAGTTGTCAGTCTCGTGCGTCAGGCCGCGCGTGCCGGTGGTCACCACGATCGTATTCCCGGCGCCGGTCACGAATTTGTTCGGGCCGTTCGGGTCGCCCAAGACCGCGTTCGGGATGAACTTGGTCTCTTCGACTTTCACCTTCCGTCGGATCTCATCCGCGGTCTGGTATAGGTCGTACTTATATCGACTCGTGCAAGCCGCAAATGATAGCAGGATTACGAGAAGGAGGGTTGTACGACAAAGGAGTGCCATGCTCATACCATCTTTAAGACGAAACGCCCGGGCGGGACGTGCGAAACCGATTGCCGCTAGAGCGGCATTTCCATGATACGATATTTCTTATACAACTTGCCTCCCATCTGCTCGGCCGACTTGCACATCAATTCGTTGGTCTCGAGTATCCAGGAAAGTTCTGCCCAGCTGTATCCTTGCTCGGTGCCGCGACGGTGGGTCTCGACGAAAAAGATCATATCGATGCCGCGTTTCTGGAACTGCGGGATCACCCCCATCGTGATCAGGCGGACGCCGTTCACCTTGTTTCGGATCTTGGTGTGCCAGAGCAGTTTCAGCATACCGAACGGGAAGAGGCGCCCTTTGAGATGGATCAGCGCCTGGTTGATATCCGGCAGAGCGATCGAGAACGCCACCGGTCGGCCCTCATATTCCGCGATCAGCACCATCTCGGGGTCGCATATCTGCTTGAGGTTATCCGCCATATGGGTGAACTCTTCGGCGCTCATCGGGACAAATCCCCAATTGTGCGCCCACGCCTGGTTGTAGACCTCGTTGAGTCGCTTCACCTCGTTGTCATAGTCCCGCATCTTCAGCGTCCGGATAGTGATCTTGGAGCGCTGTTTCAGCTTCTCAACCACGTTGAGGATTCGCTCCTGGATCGGGTCATCCTTCACGATCACATACCCGTTTAAGTCCATGACCTTTTTCAGGCCAAACTTCTCCGCCAGCCTAGGCTGATAAGGGAAATTGTACGGCATCATCACGGTCGGGGGGAGATCGAAACCGTCGATCAGAAATCCGATATCATGGTTGGTCGAAAAGTTCATCGGGCCGCGCATCAGATCCGCGCCTTCCTTGGCCAGCGTGATCATGGCGACCTTCAGCAATCCCTTGGCGACCTCGTAATCATCTATTGTATCGAAGAATCCGAAGAATCCGGCTTTCTCGTGGTGGAAATCGTTATGCGTGTAATTGATGCAGGTGGCGATCCGCCCCACAACCTCATCATCCTGCATCGCCAGGAAGAGCTTTACCTTGGAAGTCTTATAGAACGGATTCTTCTCCTGGTCAAAGAACGCCCGCCGTTCTATCAGGAGCGGGGTGACATAGTACGGCACCCCTTTATAGAGCTTGTTTGGGAATTTTATGAACTGGTCGAGTTGAGTCGGTGACTCAACTTCCACGACTTCTACCTGGGCCATATCCCTCTTACGAGATCAAACCACGCTTGCGCGACACCCGTTCGACAACTTCGAGTACTTTGTCTAACTGGGCATCGGTGTGGGTAGCGGTATAGGATGTCCGTATCATGCCGCGTCCCGGCGGCACCGCCGGCGATATCACCGGGTTGGTGAAGACGCCGTTATCGAACAGGTCTTTCCAGAACGCGAAGGTCTCCAAATCCTCGCCCACGACTATCGGCACGACCGGTGTCGCGGTGTGACCGATATCCAGCCCCATATTGCGGAACCCGGCCTGCATCTTCCGGGCATTGCGCCAGAGATGCTCTCTCCGTTCTGGCTCCGTCTCTATGATATCCAGCGCCGCCAGCACCGCCGCCGCGGAGGACGGCGTGATCGAGGCGGAGAATATAAGCGAACGGGCGAAATGCTTGATGTAATCTATGACCTGGAAATCGCCGGCGATGAAGCCGCCGAGCGATGCAAACGACTTGGAGAAAGTCCCCATGATGAGGTCGACATCGTCGGTCAGGCCAAAATGTTCGGCCGTCCCGGCGCCGGTCGGCCCCAATACGCCGATCGAGTGGGCATCATCCACCATCACCCGCGCACCATACTTCTTGGCGACCTTGACGAGATTCGGCAGGTCGATGATGTCACCCTCCATCGAAAAGACGCCATCCACGACGATCAGCATCCCGCCCTTGCCGTTGATATTCCGGACATTGGAGACTACGCGTTCGCAGTCTTCCATATCATTGTGCGCGAACTTATAGACCTTGCCGTAGGAGAGTCGGGTGCCGTCGACAATACAGGCATGCACCTGACGGTCAATGATGATCGAGTCGTTTTTGCTCGCCATGCAGGAGATAGCGCCAAGATTTACCTGGAAACCAGTCGAGAAGACCAGCGCGGCTTCCTTGTGGACAAACTTGGCGAGGCGACGTTCCAGCTCAAGATGCAGGTCGAGTGTGCCATTGAGGAATCGGGAGCCCGTGCAACCGGAACCATACTTGAGCGCGGCATCGGCAGCAGCCTGCTTGACCTTGGGATGGTTCACCAATCCAAGGTAGTTATTGGAGCCGACCATGATGCACTGTTGCCCTTCCACCACAACCTCGTTCCCCGGGGCAGACTGAATGGGGTGGAAATAGGGATAAATGCCCATCGCCTTTACGTCCTGGGCATCGGTGAAGCTAAAGCATTTTTCGAAGATGTCGGGGAACGTCACTTCCGCCTTATCCTTGGCCTGCAATAGATGGCTCCTTTGTGGTTGTTATCGCACCCAAACCAAACAGTAAACAATTCTGGAGCGGGATTGTCAAGAAAATAGGTGGAAGAGGAAACGCGTTGATTCCGTGTGAGTTAGGTCATACGGAGACAGCCTGAATGATTGAGTTGGCGGCGGCATTGTGTCTCCGCCGCCATGCGGTCTCAGTATGCCCGTCAGCCCTTCTTGGCCATGCTCTGTTTGATCATCCCAACAACCGCCATCAAGATGCCGCCGCCGACACCACCGCCTGCGATGTTAGAGACAATTGAGCTAATATCCATTCCTCCACCAGATGCGCCAGCCGCTGCATCGCCGCCTGTAAGCATGCCCAGCAACTGGCCACCTATGCCGCCGCCAATTATCCCAAGAATTGAGTTTCCGACCGTTCCCAGGCTGAATTTCTTCATCGCGGCTCCAGCCACGTTGCCCCCAACGGCGCCGCTGATGAGCTGAATGATCAGTCCCATGATGTCCATTGATCCTCCTTGAGCAAGTGAATGAGCGTTTGCCTTACCGAATGAGTCGAATGATTATCAATAAAAGAACTGCGCCGACGATTGACATGATGAAGCCGGTTCTTTGAAAACTTGAACCGGCCGCAGCCGGCTTCATTCTGCCGCCGATATACCCGCCAATGACCGACCCGACAATCCCCACAGCCGTCGTCGCCAGAAAGCCCATCTGGTCGCCGCCCGGCAGGAGAGCGCGAGCTATCAACCCCGCGAGAAATCCAACGATGATGTACCAAATGATGTTTAACACGATCAACTCCTTTCTATCCGTCCATGACCAATACTCAGGAGTATGAAGTGCGAGATGTCGACTGCCGCGCCCGGCGGCTACTTCACTGTTTCTGCAAGATGGATGGTATCCCAGCCAGATGCAAGGATTTAATGGTGCACATCCCCGCCAGAGGGAATGTGCACTTACGTCGAGATTATGGCTTCTGTTTCCCTTTCAGCGCTTCCAGATCGCGTTTGACGCGACGCGAGTCCGGACTTATCTGCAATGCCCGCTCATACTCCGCGATCGCGCTGGTCGTGTCGCCGAGCGATGTATAGACCTGTCCCAGTAACCATTGATTGAGCACAGACTCCGGGTTGAATTCTTTGTTCAGTTTCAGCAATGTCAAAGCGTCCTGATCGGATTCTTGGGAGATCGCGATAGCCATATTTCCGAGCGACTGATCGCTGAAGTCAAAGGAGAACCCGCCGTAGAATTTCTTGCGCAGAGCGCGATAGGTGGAGTCGACCGCTGCCATTCCGCCGGATGTTTTCGCGCGCATCAGCACATCCTCCAGCATCTCCGGTTTGAGCTGCCCACGGTGGCAAGTGATACATTGCACGGCAACTTTATCCGAATCAGACTTCGCCAGTTTCGTCAGGAAATCCTTGTTGATCGCCATCGTCATGCGGAGCATCTCGCGCGCCGCTTCTTTGGATGGAAGGCTGTCTTTGGCGAAATCAAGGCCGCGGGCATTCGGGTCAGCCTGACGTACATGGCAGTGATCACAACCGACGCCGAGCGCCACTTTGAACTGATCCATGATATGATCGACCTGTTCGTGCGTTAGCGAAGTATCCAGTACCTTGAGGTTCTTCGGCTTTTCATCTTCCTGCGCACTGGTAGTGGAGAAAGACAACAGGCAATGGCCACATACCAGCGCCAGCACCAGGAGCGAATAACGGCGTGGGCGAACGTACCTGAGGGAAAAGAGCATGAGTCGAAATTCCTTTGCTGAAGATCCGTTATTGGGAAGGCGCCAATATAGCCAGGAGTGGCTGTCTGTCAAGGCTCTCGAGGCAAAGAGTGGAGTGGGCAGAGCCATATTGATAATTTTTTGTGGCAGGGAACGAATCAGCCTCTGCGGCGTACCAAGACTGAAAGCGACGAGCGCCGAAGGCGCTCCGGAACAAAGTAGTTCGATAAAAACTGCTTGCTTTTTGGGAGGAACATTCTTAATTGAGCGCGCGTTATGAATGTGTGAGAGCGCTGCTCTTTTACTCGCGGGTAGCGAAGTGTTCTCTCAGGTTTGTAACAGATTGTAGGCCAGAACAATTGGCCAACGGTCCATGTAACTGATAACATGACCGACTACATCGGTTGAAAAGGATGCGATAGACCTTCGGGTCTGTCGGTCCCGCCCTGTGCCGTTCCCCCTCCCCCCCGGCGCGGGGCGTTTTTTTTGCCCGAAAACCCCTCACTCCTTTCAGTTTCTCCGTAAGCTATTATAAATCAATAAAAAGCCGACCTTTCGGTCGGCTTACTTATATTCCCGGTTTCTTTTAGAACCGTGCCCAACGCGGGACCCTGGGAAATGGCACCACATCGCGGATATTCCCCATCCCACTTATATACATCAACGCACGTTCAAACCCGAGGCCGAAACCAGCGTGTGGGACCGAACCATAGCGCCGAATATCCAGATACCAGTAATAGTTCTCCAGATTATGGATCCCCATCTTTTTCATCCGCTCAACGAGCAGGTCATGCCGCTCCTCACGCTGACTTCCACCAATGATCTCTCCCACCTTCGGAACCAGGACATCCATCGCCCGGACGGTTTTGCCATCCTCGTTGAGGCGCATGTAGAACGCTTTGATCTCTTCAGGGTAGTCATAAACTATCACCGGCTTCTTGAAAACCTTCTCCGTCAGGTACCGCTCATGCTCCGACTGCATATCGATCCCCCAGGAAACCGGATACTCGAATTTCTCACCGGACTTTTCGAGCGTTTTTATCGCGTCGGTGTAGGTCAGCCGCTGAAAATCTGATTGCACGATCGCCTCCAGCGTCTCACGCACCGATGTATCCACCCACTGACCGAAGAAGTCCATCTCGTCTTTGCAGTTCTCTAGCGCGTAGCGGAAGAGATACTTGAGGAAATCTTCCGCCAGGTTCATGTTATCCTCAAGCTCCGCCCAGGCCATCTCCGGCTCGATCATCCAGAACTCAGCAGCGTGTCGACTCGTGTTGGAGTTCTCCGCTCGAAAGGTCGGCCCGAACGTGTAAATATCTCCGAGCGCGGTCGCCAGAAGTTCCCCCTCAAGCTGCCCCGAGACAGTCAGGAATGCTTCAGATCCAAAGAAATCGGAATCCCAATCAATTTGACCTTCCTTCATCGGGGGGCGCTGCAGGTCGACAGTGGTCACGCGGAAAAGGTTACCGGCGCCTTCACAATCCGAGGCGGAGATGATCGGCGTATGGATGTAGAAGAACCCGCGCTCCTGATAATATTTGTGAATGGCGTATGCCAGTTTGGAGCGAAGACGGTTGACTGCGCCAAAAGTATTGGTGCGCGGGCGAAGATGCGCAATATCCCGCAGAAACTCCATGCTGTGCCGCTTTTTCTGGAGCGGGAAGGTTGCGTCCGCTTCGCCGACCAGCGTCAGTTCTTGGACCGCCAGTTCATACTTCTGCCCCTTACCGGCAGAAGGGATCAGTTTCCCTTTCATCCGGACCGCGGCGCCTGTCAGGATACGGTCGAGGTCCGGGAACTTGGCGGGTTCGTTGACCACCCCCTGGAGATTCTTCATGCAGGAACCATCGTTCACCTCAACAAACGCGACCTCTTTGCCGGTCCGGACAGTGCGGACCCAGCCGAGGATAATGATGGTGGAGTCGACTGGTATGGCGTCGTCGACCAGGATACGGGCTACTTTGGTTCTGCTGGTATAATCCACGTCAATCACTACTCCTGATAGAGGCTGGTTTCTGTTTAATCCCGCCAAAATACGGCAGTTCGCCGAAATGACAAGCGCGGAGTTCCGCGCGGGAGGAGAACTGTTACGATTATGTTAAGTCTTCCAATCACTTACCAGAAAAGTGAAACTTTTGGCAGGAAACTTACATATAACAACCAAAGGCCAGGCTGACCGTGCCCAACACACGACAGCAAGGTTTACATAGTTCCCAACCTATCATTCATGACCGTCGAACTCTCGTGGTTCGGCGGTCATTTTTTTGGTCGGAATTCAGTGTAATATCTGGCTACCGTACCTTGAACTTCGCGACCATCTGCTGAAGTTGCTCGGCCTGGTGATGCAGTTGCTCGGCGGCCGCGGCAGATTGCGCCGCACCGGTCGCGTTCTCCCGAATGCTGGTATTGATCCCTTCAACACTGCGGCTGATCTCTTCCGCGGCGGCGGATTGCTCGTTGGCGGCAGTTGCGATCTGCATGATCATGTTAACCACTTGCTGAGACATGGTGACGATCCCGGTCAGACTGCTTCCGGCCTTGTCCGCCAGTTCACGCCCATGTTCCACCTGCTTCAGGCCATTCTGCATGGAACCGACGGCGCTGGAGGTATCGTTTTGTATCCCCTTGATCATCGACGTGATCTCGCCGGTCGCTTTGCCGGTCCGTTCAGCCAGCTTGCGCACTTCGTCAGCCACCACGGCGAAACCGCGTCCCTGCTCGCCGGCGCGGGCCGCTTCGATCGCGGCATTCAAGGCCAGCAGGTTGGTCTGGCTGGCGATATCGTCGATGACTGAAATGATCTGCCCAATCTGGTCGGCCGACTTGGCGAGATTACCGATTGAATCGGCGGACTGACGAACCACCTCGGAGATATGCTGCATTTCGAGTACGGTGTCATTGACGATCTTGCCGCCGCTGAGGGCGGTATCCGAAGCCTGCTGCGAGGCATTGCGGACCTCGTCGGCATTGCGGGAGGACTCCAGGATGGTCGCGCTCATTTCTTCGACCGCCGCGGTCACCTGGCTGACGCGGTCCGCCTGAGCTTTGGAACCGGACGACATCTCCGAAGCCGCGGCCGCCACCTGTGAAGACGCGGAAGCAAGTTCGCGTGAGCTGTCGGCGAGTTGTCGCACCAGTCCTGAAAAGTTGGTGATCATTTTCTGGAAAGCGATGCCCAGCTGATCATTCTCCGAGCGGGGTTTGACGCGTGGAGTGAGATCGTTTTCCGCGATGCGGGTGGTCAGGTCGGTCAAGTCACCCATATAGGTCACCAGTTTGCGGAATGAATCGGCAAGTCTCCCTATCTCATCTCGCGATTCAATGGTCACCGACTGTCGGGCATCACCGACACAGAAATGCTCGGCGACTTCGGTCAGTTGTCGGATCGGAGCTACTGTCACTCGGTAGATCATCCATCCCAGACCAAATGCAACAAGCACGAACAACGAAGTGATCAGGCCCAGCATCCAGACTTTGCTCGTTGTGACGGTCGCGCTATGAGCCTCGTTCTCCGCGTTCTGGGCATTGGCCATTTCAACGACTTCATTTATGGCGGCGCGATGTTGATTGTAGAGAATCGCCAATTGGCCGAAAGCCAATTCTTTGACGCGCTGCTGCCGTCCAGATGTCGCGGCAGGGATCAGGTCGCGCTCGACTATCCGATAAAACTCCTCCGCGGGCTCAAAAGAGCGTCGTAGCAGGGTCGTTTTCATCGCGCTGGATTCGAGTTTCTTGTCCCAGAAATCGTGGCGATCGTAATATTCCGTCTTGAGGACACTGAGGCGGTCGACCAGCTGCTGAACCTTGTAGCGGTCGGTCTCGCCGGATATCTGCGTTACCACCAGGTATGACTCAACGATGTACTCAGGAGGGGGGAGGATATCCGCGATCAGATCTTTGCCATCGGTGATCTTACCGTAGAGTGGTCCTCCGACCTTGACCTCTTCGAGCAGGTTGTAGGAAACGAGGCCAAGACAGATCATGCCAAGCGTACTGACGACGATAAGGCTGAAAAGCTTGGATCTCATGCTGAGGTTGGAGAAGAATCGAAGCATTTGGTCCTCTATCACGTTCGCGATGGCCGGGACAAGCGCACATCTCCCGGGTCGATGGTTACCTCACTGGTTGTTCCCCCGCATTCAGAGTCACCCATCGCGTCTAGTTCTATTTCGGCTATTCTCCGCAACGGTTTAGCCGTACTCGGACCAATCCGACCACTTTCCCTGGATATTCAAGAGTACTTCCGTCCTCTTTTTGTCGTAGTCAAAAGAAAACAGCCTCGGGCAGTGTGCCCGAGGCTGCAAAATAGTCCAGTGAACCTATTTCACGCGGACTGGGATTCTTCAACGAACGCCCGGTAGTGTTCCAGAAGTCGCGAGGTTTCTTCACGCGAACGCGATTCCGCGAAGATATTGAATGATGCCTTCATCCGATCCGGCGCGATCAACACCCAGCCATCATTCTCGAATATTCTCACGCCGTCAATCAACTGCCGTTCCTTTTCATTTGAGGTCACGATCAGCCGACGCATGACTGTCCCTTTCTTGGACCAGGGACAGGGGACGGAGATGGAGTTTCTGACAAACGCCTCGTGGCGTTGTCTGAGCAATCCAACCCGGCTGCGTGTTTTCGCCATCATCTCAAGTATCTTCACCGCGCCGAGCATCGCGTCGGCTCCCATCTGGAAGCCGGGGAAGATGAACCCGCCTTTGGTTCCACCCACAAATTCTATCCCACCGCGCGTATGCGCGTCCATCATAGCGCGATGATCATTGGAGACGCGCACGACTTCGACGCCGTATTCGCGCGCCACTTCTTCGATTCCCATCGAGGCAACCACCGGAACGGCTATCTTCTTCGGCCGATGGACCTGCAGGTAAAGGTCGGTGACAATCAGCAGCAGCATCTGCGGGTCGAGCGGTTTCCCCTGTTCGTCGACAACTGTTAGTTTTTCTGCCGCGGAGTTGAGGCGGAAACCGATATCAGCTTTCAGCGAGGTAACGATCGCGGCGAGCTGCACGATCGCCTGTGCCTGGTCATCCTGCGATGTGGAGAACCTGCGCGGGTTAAGGCTGGCATTCAGTTCCGTTGCGGAGATTCCGAGGAGCGAAAAGAGTGTGGGGAAGATCTGGCTCGACGCTCCATTGGAGTGGTCGATCACGATCTTGAATCCGGCCTGATGGATCAGGTCGACGTCGATCGCTGAGAGGAACTCTTCGCGATAGTTGTCCAGCACTCGAATCGGGCGGTCGAGATGGCCGATACGGTCGAGCGGCGCGCGCTCGTAATCCTCACCAAAATACTGCCGTTCGATCTTTTTCAATTTGCTGGTCGGCATATCGAGTCCGTTCCCGTCGAAGAGAATGAAGTCGATCTGGCGATAATCCTCGGGATTGTGCCGGACATAAACACCGGCATCAAACTTGTCTTTGCGGAGGCCGTAACGCACGACCGGGATCGGCATGGTCTCAAGGTCGGAGACATGGACGCCATTGGCCAATAGGCCGGAGATCAACCCGCGACGTAATAAACGCGAAATATCCGATCCATCGCGGCTGGTCACCACGCGGGCGCCCAATCCAAGGAACGCACCAAGCGCGGACCCGATCTTGACCGCCATTTCGGGTGTTATCTCAGTCAGCGCGAGACCGGTTACCTTGGAATCGGTGAACAGCTCGCGATTCCACTTGTCGCCCCAGACGACCGAGGATGAGACGATCGCGCCATCGTCCACCTGTTTCCCCGGCCAGATCTTGATATTCGTTTTCACGGTTGCGGTATCGCCAATAACACAGTCATCCGAGACGATCACACGATCATTCAACTGTACATTGTGCCCTATCTTGTTCCGATTGCAGACGGTAGCGGAGGAGAAAGTCGACTCATTTCCAATAAAGCAGTCCGACCAGATGACCGAGTTGACCAGGTTACACTTGTGGCCGATCCGGCCTCGATGTCCAATACAGACATTCTCGAGCCGGGTGCCGGATTCTACGATCACATCATCCGCCAGAATGACCGTCCCATGCATCTGGACATCGGGAGCGATCGTAACATTCTTCCCCTGGTATAGTGTGCCACTACCATGCTTCGACTCTGCCATCTTAAGATCAACGGTGACCTTACTCTCGAAGAGGTCGATATGGACGTTATGATATTCATCGACATTACCGACATCGCGCCAGTACCCCTTCATGATCTCACCATATAGCCCCATCTGGCGTGAGAGCATCAGCGGATAGAGGTTTTGCGAGAAGTCAAAGTTCGTGCGCTTCGGGATCAGTTCTATCGCGGATGGCTCCAGAATATAGATACCGGTATTGATCGTATCAGAGAACGCCTCGCCCCATGATGGTTTTTCGAGGAAGCGCACAATGCGGCCGTTGTCATCGGTGATGACAATACCATAAGCGAGCGGATTCTCCATGCGAGTCAGCAGGATGGTGGCGTCCGCCTTCTTTTGCTGGTGCCAGGCGATGGCGTCGCTCAGGTTGAAATCAGTCACCAGATCGCCGGAGATAACGATCACTGGTTCGTGCA
>CAZCZL010000020.1:0-30319 GCA_964503315.1 uncultured Ignavibacteriales bacterium
CGTTCCGGGCGCGGTCCGACGAGCGCCATATCACCTTTGAGGACGTTGATGAACTGCGGGATCTCATCGATCCTGGTCCGACGGAGGAATGCGCCGACGCGAGTGATCCGCGCATCACCCTTGGTCGCCCAGACCGGTCCGGAGTTCTTTTCAGCGTCCTGCACCATGGTGCGGAACTTGATCACCTCGAAAGGCTTTCCCATGTAATCGACGCGACGGCGATCCTGACCGCGGCGATTCTGATCGGCGGTGCGATTAAAGCAGCGGCGATCCTGTTTGCGGCGGTTGATACCGACGCGAGTCTGTGTATAGAAGACCGGACCATGCGAGTCCAGTTTGATGACAATAGGAACCAGTAGCCAAAGTGGGGAGGTCAAAACCAACCCTACCACGGCGCCAACGATATCCAGTGATCTTTTGATAACCCTGTTGAACATAGCCTGAAGCATCGCCGGGCGGCTGACCGAGGCCGGCACTACAAAGATATACAGGGTCGAGAGCATGACAAACAGGAATCCGAACATCTCCCCGGTCAGGAAGCGGAGCTTCAGGCCGAAATCGGGCGTGACGGCCTCGTAGGGGGTCGGAGCCGGTATCGTGGCGCTGGAAGCGACACCATACTGCAGGCTTCGGCTCTCAAGAGCAACCGTAGCGTCGGTAGGAGTGAGGTGATTCGTAACTTTGTCCATATGTGCTAAACCGAGTATTTCCTGTGCGATTATGGTTTTGTTGAGTGTACGACAGGCCTATGAGCAAATGCATTGCCAACTTCCGAAATGACTTTGGTCCCCAAATGCGAAAAATTGACAATTGGACGCACAACCTATTTGTCTGTTAAACAACGACTTGGCATACGGGAACGTGGATTAAATAGATTCCTTATGTTTGACTTTGGTAAGGTTTAGCCGGAAGGTTGGTTTTGGGGCCAATAAGCCGCACTTTTCATGCAAGATGTTGCGCAGGAATGCGCACCTCCGGGTATAGATATCCACATTCCAAAGAAAAACCGGCGAGTGGCTCGCCGGTTTCTGCTCTGACCCTGTTCTCCGGGAACTACTTACCGAGCCCGATGCTCAGCGAGAACCTGTGCAGATCATCGGAGGTATAGGAATCTTTGGGGGTGTAGGCATAGTCAAGCCCTGCGCCCGAGAAGCGGAATCCGGCGCCAAAAGAGGGCCCGGAGCCGAACGGACGGACATCGTCGGCAGGATAATAGTTATATCCGCCGCGAATGAAATAGCGATTGTCGAAGTTGACCTCGACGCCGTGACGGATGGTGATGTCGCCGTAGATCTTCTTCTCAAATTCAACAGCGGTGAGGAAACGCGAACCAAAGGGTTGCACGGAGAAAGCGAGACGCGCGGTGCTGGGGAGCTTTTCGCTCTCCTGGTCAAACTTCAAAGACGAACCAAAGTTGGCGAGGACCGCGGCTACGGCGAATTTATTGCCTTCGTAGCGGGCGCCGAAATCAACCGCAAAAGCAGAGGCGGAAATATCAGCGAGCTTCTGGCTGACATATTTGGTCGTCAGACCAAGGGAGAACTCATCATTGAGTCGGTATCCGGCGGAGACACCTCCGGCCATATCGTATGAGGAAATCTCCCCTATGGAGAGACCGTTGACGTCATAGCCGTCGATAGTGCCGTAATCGAGGAAGGTGATAGCCGCGCCCAGCGAGAGTTTTTCGCTCACGGGGAAGGCGACCGCGCCATGCTCGAGACTGATATCCTGGTACCAGGCTATATGGCTGAAGGAGACCTCAGCGCGCTCAGAGGTGATAAGCGCGGCGGGGTTCCAGTATGCGGCAGAGGATCCGCCGGAAACGGCGGTATATGCGCCACCCATGCCCGCGGCACCGGCGCCTACGCCGATAAGCAGGAAGTCAGCGGCAGTCTGACCGGCATCGGTCGCCGCAATCGTGACCTTACCGAAAATGGCCACGAGGACGATCAGGAGGACCCAGACGGTCAGGATTCGTTTGATAACTCTATTGTGCATCGCGTTCCCTTTGCAACAGGTTCGACCTGTAGCAATGGCAAGCGGGATGCCCGAGAATAGGCTCTGTAGGAGGGACAGGAGGAATCAGGCAGAGATTCGGCCAGCCCATCGTAAGTTCAACCACCCCAACTCGTTTCCATGTTCTAAGTGCAACCTTCCTGTGCACCGGGCCGGCGTCGTGAGACTCCCAGACGGCCCTGTTTTCGTCGTGATTGACCACATCCTGAGCAGTGATCCGACTCAGGACCCTTCCGGGCCAACCAACCTCTTGCAGGACAGACCGTTACGGTAAACGGTCAGTTCCTGACATCAGCTCTCCTCCCTGTCGGTGGATTGAACAGAAAACTCCCTCGACATGGGCGACGGCCAACACTTTTTGACATCGGCAAAGAATGGATTCTCCATCACATATCAACAATAATTTTCCCACTCCTGGAAATAACTTCCCAAAAAGAGAAAGGACTCCGTGATGGCGGAGTCCTTTGGATTTGCAGAGAGGAGAATTGGTCGCGCGAATCATTTCGGGAGGCGAGCTTTCATCTCAGCGTACTTTTTCTGGTTAACCGTGAGTCCGGTACCTCCGCCGATCTGGACAATCTCGGCGCGGGCGTTGGCGATACGTTCCTGCGTCTCCGGATGAGAGCTAACCATAGATTCAAAGACTCCACCACCACCGCCGCCTGCGGCGGCAAGTTTTTCGAACATGGTGATCGCGGCGTTCGGGTCATAGCCGGCAGCTTTCATGTAGATGATGCCGTAGCGATCGGCCTCGCGTTCAGCATCGCGAGAATAGCCGGCCATCAGCAAACCCATGCCTATGTTGATGGCGGCATTCATCAGTTCGCTGCCGCCTTCACCGGCGATCAACTGCAGGGCCATCGCGGCGCCCATAGCGGTCTGCACGCGCTTTACGCCGTGCCTCGCGACGACATGGGATATCTCATGCGCCATCACCGCGGCCATCTCTCCCTCGTTATCCATCGATTTAAGCAGGCCGGTATAGAAGTAGACGTAGCCACCGGGAGTGGCGAACGCGTTCATTTCATCGGATTCGATAACGGTGAAATGGTATTCGATATCGCGGCGGTCGCAGACCTTGACGATCTTCTGACCGACATCGTTGAGGTAACGTTGCCAGACATCATCGGGGAGGCGTTTTTCGGATTTGGCGATCTCTTCGGACATGCCGAGTCCGATCTGGAGTTCCTGATCAGTGGACATCAGGATAAGCGACTTCTTCCCTCCCGGCCCGGTGGTCACGCAGGCCACCAGGAGAAGCATCAGGGCAATACTGAGAGTCGTCAGGTGTTTCATAGGGTCCTCACAATTTCGCTTTGTCGGCGATATCAGAAATAATGGGAAGGCGAATACGTTTCCCCTGCAAGGCGAAGTAGATCCCGGTCGCGGCGAGCGCGCCCGCGCCAACAAGGATCGCCTTGAAGACGAATTTCGCCAGGTCGTCGATAAGCAGCACGACCGCGACGATCTCTATCAGGAAAAGCACGATCCCCTGACGGGCATGGAAGCGGGCTTCTTCGTTCTCGCGCCAATTGATGTTGACGAGCGGAATGAAGCAGAGGAACGGAATGTAGGACATGATGGCGGCCAAGCGACCTTCATCGGACCGCAGATCTTCGCCATCCGCGGAATCAGTCGAAGTTTTCGGCGGAGTCATCTCGACATCCGGCGGCAGGTCGGTGGACGGTTCGGTCTGGTCGCGGAAGAAAGAATCATTCATATTGCCTCCATCTCCCCCGTTCATCGCTTCGTTCAGATGGGCCAGAAAAGTTCTTTGGACTTTTCCGGGATCTCGATGCGGAGCGGTTCATCACCGGTTGGCGCCTCGATCCGCTCGTCCCCCTGGTAGAGGTAGACGACGAGACCGAGAGTGCCGGCGCCCTGTGGCCAGATAAGCGAGCGGTTGATGGCCACTTCGAGCACATCATCAAGGGCGTAGACAAAGCTACCGGCACGTTCCGCGCGGAACTGCCCTTTTTCACTGGTCAACTCCAGAGTCAGATGCTCCGGGGTGTGCAGTTCGAGCAGAAAACGCGGGTGCTCCAGTAAGTCTATGCCCATTCGATTATGGAAGTCAAGGCGAATGTAGACCCGGGCGTGATCATAGCCAAAGTGCAAGGAACTGATATAGCGGGCGGTCTGATGCATGGAACCGCCAGCCTTGAGGCAATCATAGAGTCCGGCACCGGCCCATTCGTAGAAATCGGTGACGCGGCCATCGATCTGCGGAGAGATTATATTCTCAGGCAGAAGGAGCGGCGAGGTCGCGATACCGCGAATGATAGGCTGAGTCAGCGCGCGCGGGACCTCGAGTTGCAGATACTCGTAAACCGCGGCGAGGTGACGGCGGAAGGTCCGGTCAAATTGTTCGCGGAACTCGGAGCGGTGATCATCGCCGTACCACCAGCACCAGTCGGAGCCTTCGGCGATATAGATCTGCTGCCAGGCGGCGGCGAGACGTGCCGGGTCGTATTGCGAATTGGCGCGTTCGAATTTAGCCAGCGTGTCGCGGGTCTGCGACAGCAGATCCCAGGCGCGGTTGTCTTCGTCGTGGCCGATCCAGATGCGGAAATTGTGATTTATCCATGAGCCGGCGAAGATAGAACGCAACGGCTTGGCGGGAATCGACGCGGCGGCTTCGGTCATGGTGACGGTCTCGATATACGGATCATCGCGCATCGCGGCGTAGAACTGACTGAGGAAATCGTAGCCGTCATTCGGGAAGTACTCCCAGGCGTTTTCGCCATCGAGGATGACCGGGACGACGGTTTCATTCAGGCGATGGTGGTTTGCCTTGCGAATCGCGTGGAGATGCGAGACAAAATCCTGCACCGCTTTTTCGGCTGACCAGCTTGAATAGACGAAGCCGATGCGATCGGAGAGGCCGTGATCGCGGAAAAACATCTTGAGGCCGGGGCCGAACTCATGGACGGCGTGGATCGGGCTGTGGGCGCGATCCTGATGAGATTTGAGGATCGAGTGATAGAGCACTTCCTCGTCTGTAGCGGCCCAACTGATGCCGTGCTTCATTATCAGTTGCAGAGCCGCTTCAGAGACAGAGCCTTCGGACGGCCACATTCCGTGCATTTTGCGGTCGAAGAGTTTCTCGTAGAGTTCCGCGGACATGCGAATCTGGGTGTCGGCATCCTCGGGATGCTGGAAGCGTCGTTCCGGGAGCTTGATGCCGGGCATCGACTCGATGGCGACATCGGTGTCACACAGCAGCGGCAGTATCGGGTGATAGTAGGGAGTGAAAGAGATATCGATCTTGCCGTCGTCGAGAAGCTGCTTATAGGTCGGCAGGATCCGGCCCATGAGGGTTATCTGCCATTGGAGGAAATCGTTTTTCTCGTCTTCGGTGAACTGCTTCCCTTTGGCGAGGAGAGCCTTAATGGGCGAATCGTTGCGGAACATCGGGTCGACCCAAGCGAGATTCGACCAGACCTGGAGGTCGCGGATCTCGGCAGAGGAGAAGACGGAGGCAAGTACGCCCTTGTTGCCATCCCCCTGCTTCGCCTTGTTGTAGAGTTCCCAATAGCGCGGGAACGGCTTGATCATCGTGGCGGGATTGGCGCCAAAGAATGATTCGAGGATCTCGATCTTGAATTGCGGCGGAAGATCCTCGGCGCGCATGCGAGAGAGTTCCAGGTGGCGATCGGTGGCGCCATGGAGATACATCTGGATCTGGTCGAGGAGCGACGGGACGAGATTAAAGGTGACTTTGACCTGCTCGAAGGAGCCGGCCAAAAGCGGCATATCGAGATAATCTTTAAGGGCGTGAAGGCGAACCCACGGCATGGAGAGCCGATTGGAGTTGGGTTCGCGATAATTGGGCTGATGCATGTGCCATAGGATGGCGACCTTGAGAGGCTGGTCTTTCCGTATGGTCGGCATTATGACACGCTGGCGGTTGGATCCTTTTCTGCGTGATAGCGAAGAGCGCGGGTCTCGAGCGAGGTGCCCGGCCACTCGGCTCTGATGCGATCGAGATAGGTCTGCGCCTTGGCTTTGTCACCGGCGAGCAGGTAGCAGCGCATCGCGCCGAAAAGATACTCCGCGGCGGACGGGCCGGTCTTGAAAGCGTCGGCGGCCTCGACGAATTTCCCAGCGGCCTGGTCGAATTGGCCCTGATTTTCGTACGACGTGGCAATGCCACCGAGCGCCGATGATTTGAAGAAAGGGTCATTGCCGTAGGCAGTGAGGAACTGCTGCCAGTAGCGAATCGCTTCGGGGTAGTTCTTGGAGTCGAAGTTGACTTTGCCGAGGAGGAACTTGGCCTGACGGGCCGTCGCGCCACCAGCTTCATCGGCGATCTGGGTCAGAGACATGATGGCGACCTGGGTATTACCGCTGCGGTAATCCATTTGGGCGGTCGCCAGTTTCTCGGCGACCTCGATATTGGCCGAAGACCGGTTGCTGAAGTAATAAACGATCGCGGCCACTACCAGAATAACGGCGGCAACGCCGATAGCGGCATACTGCCAGTTCTCCGTGAGCTGATCTTTGGCGGTCAGCATGAAGGTGGCGAATTTATCTTCTTTGATCTCTCGCTTAGTCAGTTTGACTTTGCCGTGCATGTCCTCTCCAGGTCGAAAAATGAACTACTTGATATATCGAATAACGCCGCCCGTGACTTAACCCGGGCGGCGGGTGTTTCTCACGAAACAGGCTTGGTCGGCTTAAAAGTAGCCGGTAAAGGTCAGGTTGAGGCGATGGGAGCGATTGTTGATGGTCCCGGCCTCAAGAATACCGTTGAACACGGTCTCAGATTCCTGATCGTATGTGCTGTAGACGTACGACAGGTCGAGCCAGATCTGGCTCCAGCGGACGCCGGTTCCGGCGGTCAACTGCAGCATGGTGGTCTGGGAACGATCTCCATCGACCGTAACTTCAGGCGTCGGCAGCGGCACATACGCCACACCGGCGCGGAGCGGGACGATCGGGAAGATCGTATTGTTGGTCGTCCAGACATATTCGGTACCGGTGCGAATGACGAAGCAGTCATAGAACTGCGGGTCAATCTCGGTGAAGATCTCTTCGTTATTTCCGCCGGAGCCGATCTTGATGGAGGTGCGGACTTTCGCCTTCGTAGACGCATAGCCACGATACTCGGCGTCCAACGCGAGCAACCAATTTGGCTTCAGCTTGTAGCCGATGCCGGCGCCGAAGATCCAGGGGATATTGTACTTGGTCAACTGATCATCGAAGTAGACAGTCGTTCCGGTCTTAAGCTGGTTGTTGTACCAGACTGAGTCGGAGGCCTTGCGATCGGTCATCGCCTTGAGGGAGAAACCCGTGCGAATGATCGCGCCAATGGTCAGCTTTTCCTGCTCGTACTTGCCACCGAGAGTGAAATTGATACCGGAGAACTTTGTGGAATCGAGGAGCGCCTGCGACGAGTCGCGGGTGACTTCCTGCAGGAGTCGGTCGATAGCTTCGTAGCCGGTGCTGCGCTGGTCGACGCGATTTCGCTGAACCGCTTTACCGGTGTAGACATTGATCGAGGCGCCCATATCGATACGTTCGCTGACCGGCGTGCCAAAACCAAAGTTCAGCACATACGGATTCGCGTGGTATGAGCTGTAGGCGATGGCGCGATAGTCGTAGTTCGCGTTGGGGACCAATTCGTGCGGGCGATTCGGGATCGACTGGTCGAAGTTGCCATAGAGGAAATCTTCGGCCAATTGTGAATACGACGCCGCGAGGACGAACTGGTGGCCGCGAACGCGGACCGGCGACAAAAATGCGAGATAGGTCAGATTATTGAAATTGTCAGTAACTTTGAATTCGGTCCCGCTGACATCCTGGAACGAGCCACGGGGTTTGGCCATGGCGTAGGAAAGTCCGAGGATCGGCTTGTCATGAGAGACTAGCCCGGCCGGATTCCAGGTTATCGATGAAGCATCATCGGCAACTCCCAAGTAGGCTTTGCCCATTCCTTCGGCTCGTGCGCCGGCACCGGTGAAATCGAACGTGATTTGCGCCGTCGCCAGACTGGTCATTGCGACCACCACCAAACACGAGTACAGCCACAACCGTTTCATTCACAGAACTCCTTATCCCAACAGAATCATTCGTTTCCCAGAGAAGACGCAAAGCCCTCTGGAAATAATCAAAGAATATATGCCGGTGCCGGAGGGCTGTCAAACGATTTCCTGTCGTTTTTGCGGGGCTATCTTGTTCAGGGGAAATATGTTGGGGCGGTGCCGGTTGGGGGGTGCGCTTCCGGAGGAGAAATCAAAATACCCCCGGCAGGAGTTGAACCTGCGACCGTTGGCTTAGGACGCCACTGCTCTATCCAACTGAGCTACGGGGGCATCTGACAGAGGGCGTGAGCGGACTCGTTCGCCCCACTGTCCGCACGTAAGGTACTGCGCCGGATGAACCGGCGCAAGAAGACTATTCCGAGTCGTACGAGATGAGGAAATTGAGGTCGTAACCGGACAATTTCTCTTTGTACGGGAGGAACGTCAGACCGATGACAGACGAGATACCGGTGACGGTTCCGCCCAGTCGTTCTACCAGTTTGCAGGCGGCCAGGAGAGTTCCGCCGGTGGCGATGAGGTCATCGACCAGGACGACGCGGTCGCCCGAGGAGACGGCATCGGCGTGAATCTGAATCTTATCAGTCCCGTATTCGAGGGCGTATTCTTCGGTGATGGTTTTGTACGGCAGTTTGCCTGCTTTGCGGCATGGGACGAGCGAGAGTTTCAGTCGATCCGCCAGCGCCGCGCCGAAGACAAAACCGCGAGCCTCGATGGCGACGATCTTGTTGGGATTGCGGGAGCGGATATACTGCTCCATGCCATCAAGCGCAAGGTCGAATCCGACGGGATCCTGAAAGAGGGTCGTAATGTCGTAGAAATTGATGCCGGGTTTGGGGAAGTCCGGGACTTCGCGAATGTACTTCTTGATCTGTTCCATAGTCGTTATCGCGTTATCTCAAAGGAGTGGTGTTTTCCAGAATAATTCAGCCATTGTATAGAGACCTGATCAACCTCGGCAGAGGCAGGACCGGTACGAAGTATCGGAACCAGACTTTCAATCGACGTCCTTTCGCCTTCGACGTGCAAGCGGACAGAACCATCGGAGAGATTCTTGACCCATCCGGTGAGGTTGAGCGTGGTGGCCTGACGGTGACAGAACCATCGGTAGCCCACTCCCTGCACGGTTCCGGTAACGGTTATCTCTGCAGCGGTCATGCGTTACGTTTGGCGGCCAGTTCGAGGGCGAGTTCGACAGCCTCAAGGGGATTTTCCACCTGGTGAACATCGGCGCCCAGCACCCAAGATGATACGGAGACAACGGGGATACCGGCCATAAGCGCAAAGGCTATCTCGGAGAGCGTGCCGTACTTTCCGGGGAGGGCGATGACGGCATCAGCGGCGCGAGCGACCAGGATATTGCGGACGTCACCGAGGCCGGTCGGAATGACCAGGTCAATGTAGGGGTTAGCGTCTCCCTTATTCATGGACGGGAGAATACCGACCGTGACGCCGCCGGCTTCCTTGGCGCCGCGGGCGGCGGCTTCCATGACTCCACCCAGGCCACCGCAGATAAGGACGGCTTTTTTTTCAGCGAGCGTTTTGCCGACGAGAGCGGCGAGCTGGGCGGTCTCCGCGGAACATTCGTTCTGGCCGATGACGGCGACGGTTACTTTACGACGCATAGCAGATCCGATGTTGGTTCATCCTTGAACATGTTTGTGTAATCGGGAGAGCGCAGAGCGGAGGGTTTCATTTCGCTGGATCAAATCGGGGCGACTGGATTTGAACCAGCGACCTCTTAGTCCCGAACCAAGCGCGCTACCAACTGCGCTACGCCCCGTTTATCATCGAAATGAGGCCTCAGTATAGGGATTCAGCCCGACTTGTCAACTGTTTATTGAGCCTTCCCTTTCACCGCTTTTTTATTGAGGCACAGAGCCTTTCCAGCGTCGGCCGGTCGGTAAAATCGAGCTTCATCGGGGTGACGGAGACAACACCGCGATGGATCGCCTCGAAATCCGAGCCGGGGATCATTTTCCAGCGCGGCTTCCCCCCTATCCAATAGTACGGCTTCCCGCGCGGGTCGGTCTTATGGACGACGATATCTCGATAGGTGCGGAATCCCTGTTGCGTGAATTCATATGATTTGTACGACCGACCGTTGTCTTTCGGAAAGTTGATATTGAGAAAGGTCGACGGGTCGATATTGAGCTTCTCGTACTCCTTGAGAAAGCGACCGACAAAGTTTGCGGCGCGGCGCATTGGTGTGCCGGGGGTCCAATCGAACATCGAAACGGCGATGGACGGGATGCGCAGAATCGCGCCTTCGATAGCGGCCGCGGCAGTGCCGGAATACGTGATATCATCTCCCATGTTGCCGCCATGGTTGATACCGGAGATGATCATGTGCGGTCGTGTTTTCTTGAAGAGCAGATGGACGGCGAGCATGACGCAATCAGTCGGGGTACCATCAGTGGCGAAGCGGCGCGAATCAATTTTAACCACACGGAGCGGGCGGTTTAAGGTCAGCGAATGCGAGCTGGCGGATTGTTCGCGATCCGGCGCGACGAGATACAGATCGTACTGCCGCGAGAGTACCGAGTAGAGCGCGTTGATGCCATCGGAGGAAAAGCCATCATCGTTGGTCAGGAGGATACGTTTTTTTTCAGGCATGGCGGCAGTTTAGGGGTGGGCGGAGTGAAAAGCAAGCCGGAATCAGGCCCAGATGCGCTTCCAGATCTGGCGGATGAATCGCATGGTATCCTTGAATGGATTGATGAAAGAGTGCGAGCCTTCGTAGATCGTCGAAATCGGCACTTCGGCAATCTCACACCCCATAGCGCCGGCCTTGAAAAGCATCTCGGACTCCAAATCATACTTGATCGTGGCCAGAGGCATGGCGGACAAAACTGAGACCGGGATAAGGCGGAATCCGGATTGTGAATCACGCACCCGCTGGGTGGAGAAGACGGAGATTATCATTGAAGTGAGATTGTTAGTCAACCAGCGGTCGAATGGCATAATGGCCCGATCGATGGAGCGGGTCCCCATGATGAGGCGCTGGCCGTTGTCGAGCGCGAAGAACTGCGGGATTTCTTCGGGAAGATGTTGCAGGTCGGCATCGATGGTCAGGACGGAGCGGTAGTTATGTTTGACGGCATGGTCGAAACCGGCTTTGAGCGCGGCGCCTTTCCCTTGATTCTGCGGGAAAGAGATGTAATTGACTCCGGTATCCTTGAGAATGGAGAGCGTGTTGTCGGATGAGCCATCGTTGACAATGAGGAAGTTCTCGTCGCAAACGAACTGACGGCACCGTCGAATGAGGTCCGGCAGATATATGGCGGCGTTGTAGGCCGGGACGAGAACAAGGGTGGCGTTGGAATGGTCAGTCGACATGTTACGACTTATACCGTATGAGCGAAGGGATGGAAAGAAAAAATGGTCGGAGCGAGCCGATTCGAACGGCCGACCTCTCGCACCCCAAGCGAGTGCGCTAACCAACTGCGCTACGCTCCGACGTTGTTTTCCTATAGCCCGTTAGGGGTGTTCAAGGTAGCCAAAAGGGGCCAAAACTCAAGGGAAAAATTTGAGGAGTTCTTCCAACTCCTTGCGAATCTTCCCGATGAGCGAACGGGTTCGGGCGCGCTGTTCGATATCGGTCCGCTCTTCATGACCGCGTTTGAGCAAGAGCTTGTTACGCGCGCCGGCGATGGTCAGCTTTTCTTTGGTCCGGAGATAGCGGATCTGGTTGATGATCTCGATATCCTTGGCAGTATAGAGGCGACTCCCTCCCCTGTTTTTGCGGGGGTGAAGCTGGGGGAATTCCTTTTCCCAGTAGCGAAGCACGTAAGCTTCGAGGCCGGTCATTTTGGCGACTTCACTAATAGTGTAGTAGAGTTTTTCGGTGGTGTCGGTTTTCTGCATCGTACCATCGCCTCACGTTATTCGCCGGGTCTCCAGACCTCGGCTTTGAGTGATCGTCCCATCAATTGTTCGATGGCTTCGAGCGGGGATTTGCCATCGAAGAGCACCCGAAAGACTTCGGAAGTGATCGGCATTTCGACGCCACAGTGTCGGGCGAGACTGTAAGCGGAACGGGTCGTTTCCACACCTTCAGCGACCATGCTCATAGTCAGCAAGATCTCATGCAGCTTCTTGCCGGTACCGATCTGCTCACCGACCCAACGATTGCGACTGTGCCGCGAACAACAGGTGGTGACCAGATCACCGAGTCCGGAGAGACCGGCAAAGGTCTCCGGTTTTGCGCCGAGGGTCATGCCGAGGCGAGTCATTTCGGCGAGGCCGCGCGTAATGAGCGCGCCCTTGGTGTTGTCGCCGAAGCCGAGGCCATCGACAATCCCCGCGGCAATAGCGATAACGTTCTTGAGCGACCCACCGAGTTCGACACCGGTCAGGTCGGAACTCCGGTAGACGCGGAAAACGAGATTGCTGAATGTCTCCTGGACGCGGGAAGTGACGAGGTCGGAGGTTCCGGCGACGACCACGGTAGTCGGCATATCGAGGGCGACCTCTTCGGCATGCGACGGGCCGGAGAGGGTGCAGATGCGGTCGATGGGGAGATGCGTTTCTTCGTGCACCACCTCGGACATGCGTTTGAGGGAGCCGGTTTCAATCCCTTTGGCGAGATTGACGACACCCATACGAGGACGGAGGCGGGTGCCGAGTTCGCGGAGTACCGAGCGAAGGTGCTGTGCGGGGACCGCAAGCACAACCAGGTCGCAATCATCGATAGCGTTCTTCAGATCGTTCGTTACTTCTATCGTTTGGGCGAGTTGAAGGCGCGGAAGTTTGGAGGAATCGCCACGCTCCTGCAGGAGTCGATAGTATTCGCGGGGGTCATAGGCCCAGAGAGTGATATCGCGGCCATTCATGTCGAGGAGACGGGCGATGGCCATGCCCCAAGATCCGGCGCCGAGAATAGTGATGCGCTCGGACATCTCAGCTCCTCCCCTTCGACGACAGGCTGAACTTGCTCTCGGTGCCATTAAGCAGGCGCGTGATATTAGCGCGATGCGTGATGATAATGGCAAGCGCAAGAATGATGGTCAGGCCCAAAAAGACCGCGCTGACGTCTCTGATAAAGGCGAGCCGCTCAATAAATGAGACTGCGACCAGCGCGAGGACCGCGATGATGGAGCCGAGAGAGATGTACCGCGTCAGAGCGACAACCACGATAAAAACTCCGAGACTGATGAGTATTTCGATCGGCATAAGGACAAGCATCACGCCGAGCCCGGTGTTGACCCCCTTCCCTCCTTTGAAGCGGAGGTATGGGGAAAAGATATGTCCGAAGACCGCGGCGAGAGCGGTCAGCACGAGGAACCAGTCGCGCGGTATCGCGTCCTGCGTGACATAGCGCCCGATGAGCACGGCGAGGACGCCTTTGCCGATATCGAGCAGGTAAACCCAGATAGCGGCCTTGGCCCCGGCGACGCGCCAGACGTTGGTGGCGCCGATATTTCCGGAGCCCTGCGAGCGGAGGTCGCGAATACCAAACGCTTTCGCGACCAACAGTCCAAAGGGGATCCCGCCGATACAAAACGCCAGGACGATGACAGAGAGCGGAGTGAGCATCAGTGATGCCGTTGTGGCATTCCGGTCGCTATTCTACCGTTCCACTGTCGGGTGATTCTCCTTCGAGCGGACCTCCGGTATCATCCGGCAGGATATTCATATCGCCCGGAGGGGTCATCCTCAACGACTCCAAGGCCGGGAAGAGTGTCACCATGGCGTCTGAAAGTTTATGGACATCGTCCGTGTCTATCTTCTTGTCAGCGATGACCTGCTGGAAGACCGGGCCAAGTTTGGCGAACTGCTCGTCCGAAATCTCGGCTGTCTCCAATTGCTGCATGAAGCCGTTGGCCAGCGCGTTGAATTTTACAGTGTCAATGCCGACGGGGTTCTTGGAGAGTTCCTCCTGCGCGTATGCTACGCCCGTACGGACCGACCATTTCATGAACTTGTCCTTGTTGAAATAACAGACTCCCACGAGCGCGGCCATCAAGACGATGAGAATACCGGCGATGATGAGAGCGATAAGGCAGCCGCGAGGCATTCCGGATTTTTGAACCGGCTGTTCCATAGAGACCTCAGGTGCATGCGCAGGACCGGCAAGGCGAATCCATTCCCCAGCATAAGAGCTTTGTTGCCTTGTGGTTCATGCGACAGGTTGATGTTTCGCTGTAAGATTATATAACGAATGGCGGTGAGTCCCGCAAGTCGGGGGAACACAAAAAAAGCCCCGCCGGAGCGGGGCTTGAAATAGACTGAATCGAGAAAAGCTACTTGGCCTTGGAAGCGGACTTTTTGGCCGGTTTTTTAGCGGTTTTCTTAGCCGCCGCGGCTTTCTTAGTCTTGCTTCCGGCCTTGGCGCGAGCGCGGGAGAGCGCCCCTTTGAGGCCGCCGCCTTTTTTCTCAGCAGCTTTGTCTTTCTCTTCCGTCTCAAACGCCGGCTTGGGGGTCAGCAACTCCACGACCGACATCGGGGCGCCATCGCCGCGGCGGACGCCGAGCTTGATGATGCGGGTGTAGCCGGAGTTACGGTCGGCGAGCTGCGGCAGAATCTCGGTGAAGAGCTTGTTATAGACTTCTTTCACACGGACAGTGTCAGCCACCAGACGTTTGGACGCGAGATTATTGCGCTTGGCGATGGTGATGAGACGATCAACCACCGGGCTGAGGGCTTTGGCCCGGGCCGTAGTGGTCTTGATCATGCGATGCTGAAACAGCGACATCGCCATATTAGCCAGCATCGCCTCCCGGTGGGATTTGGTGCGGTTGAGTTTCGCGACTTTATCCTGATGTCCCATTACTTCTTCACCTGTTTACTTCTTGGCCGGTTCCATGTACCGGGAGATGTCCATGCCGAACGACAGGTTCATCTGCTCCAGTAAGGCGCCGATCTCGTTGAGCGATTTACGGCCGAAGTTGCGGTATTTCAGCATTTCGGCTTCTGACTTCGTGACCAGGTCGGACATGGTCTGAATATTGGCGGCCCGCAGACAGTTGGACGAACGAACGGAGAGTTCCAGTTCGTCGACGCGTGTCTTGAGCAGGTTACGCACGCGCAGGATCTCTTCGTCCTCCTGCGGCATCTCCTCCACCATGACCTGTTCGTCGAGGTGAATGAAGAGTTGCAGGTGGTCTTTGAGAAGCTTGGCGCCGTAAGAGAGCGCATCTTCCGGCGTGATGGCGCCGTTGGTATGGATCTCGAGGATCAAGCGGTCATAATCGGTCTTCTGTCCTACGCGGGTATTCTCCACGAAATAAGAGACCTTGGTGACCGGTGAAAAGAGCGAATCGATGAAGACGGAATTGACCGGCGCATCGGGACGCTTGTTCATGTCGGCGATATGGTAACCGCGGCCGGGTTCGATATCGAGTTCCATTTCGAAATCGATCGGTTCGGTCAGTTCGCAAATATGCTGGTCGGGATTGAGGATCTCGACATCGCCATCAGCCTCGATCATGCCGGCGGTCAATTTGCCGACGGACTTGGCTTTGAGGCGGACGGTTTTCATCTCCTCAGCATGAAAGCGAACGATGATAGACTTGACGTTGAGCACGATGTGCGTGACATCTTCGTAGACGCCGGGAATGGTGGCAAACTCGTGCAGCGCCCCCTTGACGCGAATAGCCGTGACGGCGGCTCCCTGAATGGATGACAGGAGCACGCGGCGCAGGCTGTTGCCCAGGGTCACGCCATAGCCGCGTTCGAGCGGCTCGACGATAAAGCGCGACATGTTCTCGGTCGTCGACGACTGATCGTTAACGACCTCTTTGGGCATGGTCAGCGGTTTCCACTTCATACTACTCTGCTACCTCCTCCGCGGGGATTACTTGGAATACAACTCGACGACGAGCTGCTCATTGGCGGTCAGCGGCACATCCGAGCGCTGCGGGACAGCCAACAGTTCACCTTCCAACGCAGCCTTGTTGAGTCGGAGCCAGGCGAATTCGGCGCCGTGCCCGAGTTTCAGGGATGCGTGAATCTGCTCGAGATTCTTGGATTTATCCTTAACGCGGATAATCTCTTGAGGTTTCACCTGGTAGGACGGGATATCGACTAATTTCCCATTGACCAGGATATGCCGATGCCGGACGAGCTGGCGAGCCTGCTTGCGCGAGGCCGCGAACCCGAGGCGATAGACGATATTGTCCAGTCTGCATTCGAGGAACTGGACCAGGTTTTCGCCGGTGATACCGGTTTTGGCGTCGGCCTTTTCGAAGTAGTTGTGGAATTGCGTTTCGAGCACGCCGTAGAGTCGGCGGATCTTCTGCTTTTCTCTCAACTGCAAACCATACGCAGAGACTTTCCGACGGGTGTTCTGACCGTGCTGACCCGGGGCGAACTGACGCCGTTCGATCGCGCATTTATCGGTCAGACAGCGCGCGCCTTTGAGAAAGAGTTTTTCTCCTTCGCGGCGGCACAGCCTGCATACAGCTTCATGATAACGAGCCATCTACTCTCCTCTATACTCCAACACTCACACGTTGCGAATCAGACGCGGCGACGTTTCGGTGCGCGGCAGCCGTTGTGCGGGATCGGGGTGACGTCTTTGATGAGCGTCACTTCGAGACCGGCAGCGGAGAGCGAGCGGATAGCCGCTTCGCGACCGGCGCCCGGGCCCTTCACGTGCACTTCGACTCGGCGCAGGCCGAGATCCATCGCTTCTTTGGCCGCGGTCGAGGCCGCCATCTGGGCGGCGAACGGCGTGGACTTTTTAGAGCCCTTGAAGCCTACTTTGCCGGCGGTTCCCCAGGAGATCGTACGACCCTGGGAATCAGCGACAGTCACGATGGTGTTATTAAAGGTCGCCTTGATAAACGCGACACCGTTCGACTCGGTGGTACGAACTTTCTTTTTGACGCGCTTTTTGCCTTTTGGTTCAGCCACGGTATATCCTCAGAAACAAGTTAATCATCAAGTCTTGCCCGGGGCCTTCTTCTTGAGGCCGCCGACGGATTTGCGCGGACCCTTGCGGGTACGGGCATTGGTTTTGGTGCGCTGGCCGCGGACCGGGAGGCCGCGACGGTGACGCAGACCGCGATAGCAGCCGATATCGATCAGCCGCTTGATGGACATGTTGACTTCGCCGCGCAAGTTACCCTCGACCGAGTATTCGTTTTCGATCACTCGGCGCAGTTTGGCGACGTCGTCATCCGAGAGTTTGTTCACACGCACTTCGGGTTTGACGCCGGTCTTCTTGAGGATCTCAGCGGCGGTGTATCGGCCGATCCCATAGATATAGGTCAACCCGATTTCGATCCGTTTGTCTTTCGGTAGATCAACACCGGCAATACGAGCCAATTGACTACTCCTCTATGCCTGACAGCATTGTTATCTTCCTGCTCAACCCTGGCGCTGTTTATGGCTGGGGTTCTTGGTGCAGATCACGCGCAACACACCGTGACGTCGTATGACCTTGCAGTGTTCGCACCGTTTTTTGATCGCCGATCTGACTTTCATCTATTCGATCCTTCTATCGTGTCTCACTTGTAGCGGTAGGTGATCCGACCGCGGGTGAGATCATACGGTGACAGTTCAAGCGTGACCTTGTCACCCGGTAATATCTTGATAAAGTGCATCCGCATCTTGCCGGAGATATGCGCCAGAACGATGTGACCGTTGTCCAATTGTACGCGGAACATGGCGTTGGGCAAGGGTTCAACAACCTTGCCTTCAACGGTGATCGTTTCTTCTTTGGGCATAGTCTCCTTTACGCCTTAGTTAAAATCTCGGGGCCATTATCCGTAATGGCGACCGTATGCTCGAAATGGGCCGATGGGGCGCCATCGGCGGTCACGATGGTCCAGCCATCGGGCATCGTCTTCACGTCGTACGTCCCGGCATTCACCATCGGTTCAATTGCAAGGACCATACCGACTTGCAGGACAGGACCCTCGTTGGGAGAACCGAAGTTAGGGACTTGGGGTTCCTCGTGCATTTTGCGGCCGATGCCATGGCCGACCAGCTGGCGCACGACGCCAAAACCGGCCGCTTCCGCAATCTGCTGAACGGTCGACGAAACTTGCCCTAATCTATTGCCTTTTCTGGCTTTGTCAATAGCGGCCGAAAGTGCTTCTTGAGTCACTTGCATGAGCCGTTTTTTCTCTTCCGAAACCTCGCCGATAGCAAATGTACGGGCGGAGTCGCCATAATAGTTGTTCACAATGGCGCCGATATCGACCGACACGATCTGGCCATCCTTAATGACCCGCTTCCCCGGGATGCCGTGCACGACCTCAGAGTCGATGGAAATGCAGGCGGAGGCCGGGTAGCCGTGGTAGTTCTTGAAGGCGGGGATAGCACCGTGTGAACGGATGAAATCCTCGACCAGCATATCAAGTTGTCCGGTGGTGAGGCCTGCCTCGATGTTCTCTTCGACCATGTCGAGCGTCATAGCCGTAATGCGGCCCGCTTCGCGCATGATCTCGAGTTCTTCTGTGGTCTTCAGCACTATCACCGGATTCTCTGACCACGGGTCGCGTCCAGAAGCGCTTCAAAAACGCTGTCCGGGGCGATGTCAGCCTTAATTGTGACCAGCAGTCCCTCACGCCGATAGTAATCTTCGATCGGCTGGGTCTGCTTTTTATAGACATCCAGTCGATTGCGCACGACCGACTCTTCATCGTCGGGGCGGCGCATCAACTGGGCATTATCCTTGTCGCATTTCCCGTGCACTTTCGGGATCTGCATCGGGTAGTTGTACCCGGCATTGCAGGACGGACAGTACCAGCGACCGGAGAGACGTCGGACGATCTCTTCGTCCGGGACATCAAACAGGATAGCGTGGTCGAGTCCGATCTGGTGCGAGGCGAGCATCTGTTTGAGGGCATCCGCTTGCGGAATGGTCCGCGGAAAGCCGTCAAGAATGAAGCCCTTGTTCAACTCGCCTGTATTGATCTTGTCTTCGATAAGCCCGACGATGAGCGCATCTGGAACCAGTTCTCCGCGCTTCATGTACCCTTCGGCCTGCAGGCCGAGCGGGGTGCCGTTTTTGACGGCTTCGCGCAGGAGGTCACCGGTCGACAGATGGACCACGCCCAGACGCGCGGAAAGGCGCGCAGCCTGCGTGCCTTTGCCGGAACCGGGAGGGCCAAGGAAGACCAGATTCATATTTACATCGATCTCCCGCGGATACGACCCTTCTTCATGAAGCCGTCGTAATGGCGCATCAGCAGATGCGATTCGATCTGCTGCAGTGTATCAAGCGCCACACCAACCACGATAAGGAGGCCGGTGCCACCGAAGAAATAGTTCACGTTAAACTGACCGACCAGCACCCACGGCAGAACCGCGATGGCGGCGAAGAAGAGCGCGCCGGGGAGCGTGATGCGGGTCAAAATTCTTTCGATATAGTCAGCGGTATTCTTGCCGGGGCGAATACCCGGGATATAACCGCCGTTCTTGCGCATGTTGTCCGCGATCTCGATCGGGTTAAACACGATCGCCGTGTAGAAATACGCGAAGAAGATAATGATCAAAGAATAGATGATGGAATACCACCAGCCGCCCGGAGCGAGTGAGACCGCGACGAGGTTTTGCAGCCATTCCACATTCGGGAAGATCTGCGCGACGGTCGACGGCAGGAACATGATCGACTGGGCGAAGATGATCGGGATAACACCGGCGGAGTTGACCGACAGCGGCAGGTGCGTGGTGGCACCGCCATAAACGCGACGGCCCACGACCTTGCGCGGATACTGCACCGGGATACGGCGCTGGGCGCGGGTCATCAGAATGACCGCGGCGATGACGCCGATCATCAGGACCACGACCAGGGCTTCCACGAGGATCGAACGAGTGCCGGCGAAGACGAACTGCGCTTCTTCGACGATCGCATCCGGGAAGCGGGCGATGATACCGATGAAGATGATCAGCGAGATACCGTTGCCGATACCGCGTTCGGTTATCTGCTCACCGAGCCACATGATGAAAATGGTACCGCAGGTGAAGGTCAAAATAGTCAACGGAATGAAACCGGATGTCGCCATATGGACCGCCGGGACACCGTTGTAATTGATGCTGGTGATGAAAATGGCAGTGCCGTAGGCCTGGAGCGCCGCGATGAGCACTGTCAGGTAACGGGTGTACTGCGTGATCTTGCGCCGACCTTCCTCTCCCTCACGCTGCAGGCGCTGGAGGTACGGGACAACCGCACCGAGGAGCTGCAACATAATGGAGGCGGAGATGTAGGGCATGATGCCCATGGCGAAGATGGTCGCCTTGGCGAACGCGCCACCGGCGAATAGATCGAGCAGACCAAAAATCGAACCCTGCTGTCCCATAAAGGCGGCGAGAACGGAGCCGTCCACGCCCGGAGTCGGGATGTGTCCACCGATACGGTAGACAACCAGAAGCGCCAGCGTAAAGAAAATGCGCCGGCGCAGCTCTTCGATGCGGAATATCGATTTAAATGTCTCTAGCACTACTTGGTTACCTCGGTTTTGCCGCCCGCGGCTTCGATCTTGGTAATGGCTGATTTAGAGAAAGCCGCCGCCTTGACGGTGAGCGGACGATCGATGGTGCCGTTGCCCAGGATCTTGATCGGCGTATTGACCGTGCGAATGACGCCAGCTTCTTTGAGCGTCTTCACCGTGATCTCGGTGCCGGAGCAGCGAGCGAGGTCGGCCAGGTTGACGACCTGGAAATCATCTTTGAAAACGTTGGTGAAGCCGAATTTGGGCAGGCGACGGTGCAAGGGCATCTGGCCGCCCTCGAAGTAGCGTTTATCTTTGTAGCCGGCTCGCGCTCTGGCACCTTTGTGTCCGCGAGCAGAGGTTTTGCCCATGCCACTGCCGGGGCCGCGTCCGACCCGTTTGCGGGCCTTCTTCGCGCCCGCCGGGGGTCGTAAGGTGTGAAGTTCCATGTGTGGCTTCTCCTTTACTCTATCTCTTCGACCGTCACGAGATGGGTGACGGCGCGGATCATGCCGCGGATCTGCGGAGTGTCATTATGGATCGCCGTACTGTGCGGGCGTCCCAGGCCGAGCGCTTTGATGGTGCGCTTTTGCGGCTCTTTCTTATCGATCGTGCTTTTGGTCTGCGTGACTTTCAGTCTGGCCATGGCTGTTCTCTTTCTTTCCGCCTTACGCCTGTTCCCGGAAGGCAACTTCCTGGTCACGGGTACGGAGGAGTTTCAGGCCGTTCATGGTCGCTTTCACGACGTTATTCGGGTTGCGGCTTCCGAGCACCTTGGCCAGGATATCCTGGATGCCGACGGATTCGAGGATCGCGCGGGCGGCGCCGCCGGCGATCACGCCGGTACCGGCGGAGGCGGGGCGCATGACGACGGTGGTTGCTCCGAAGCGGCCATCGATCCGATGCGGGATGGTCCCTTCAACCAGATTGACTTTGACCATGGCGCGGCGGGCGGCGTCGGTGCCTTTGCGAATGGCTTCGGAGACTTCCGAGGCCTTGCCCAGTCCGATACCGACCTTGCCGTTGCGGTCACCGACGGCGACGAGCGCCGTAAAGCTGAAGCGACGTCCGCCCTTGACTACCTTAGCCACGCGGTTGACGCTGACAACTTTCTCCTCGAGTTCGGAGTTTTCCATTTCAAATCTCGCCAAAACTCACCTCATCTATTGCAGGCGACACATTGCCACGGTTAAAATTTCAGTCCGCCTTCGCGGGCGCCATCGGCGACCGCTTTGATGCGTCCATGGTAGCGGAAGCGGTTGCGATCGAAGACGACGGCTTCGATCCCTTTGGCTTTCGCCAGTTCAGCCAGTTTCAAACCGACCTTTTTGGCTGCGGCGGTTTTGTTGTCTTTGTCGGAGATGATCTTTTCCATCTCTTTCGAGTCGGACGAGAGGCCGATCAGGGTGGCCATTTTTTCGTCGTCGATGATCTGAGCAAAGACGTTGCGCAGCGATTTCCGCACGGTCAGGCGCGGGCGTTCGGCGGTCCCGAGGACTTTCTTACGGACGCGGCTTTTGCGGCGGTCGGCCTGTTTGTTCTTAACGATATTTTTGTCAGCCATTAGCGTGATCCCACATTACTTGGCCGCGGCCTTGCCGGCTTTTTGCTGGACATGCTCGTCGACATAGCGCACACCTTTGCCTTTATAGGGCTCCGGCGGACGGAACGAGCGGATCTTGGCAGCCGTCTGACCAACCAATTCTTTATTAATACCTTCAACAGTGATTCTGTTTTCTTTCGCTTCGACCGTCAGATTGACGCCTTGCGGCGGGATAAAGACGATCGGGTGCGAGTAGCCGAGATACATGACGAGGGTGCGGCCCTTCAATTCCGCGCGGAACCCAACGCCGATGATCTGCAACTGGCGGGTGAACCCTTTGGATACACCCGTGACCATATTGCTGATCAGGGCACGGGTCAGGCCGTGCAGGGCGCGATGCTTCTTCAGATCGGAGGGACGGGTCACCACGAGTTCGCTACCCTGGAGGGCGACGGTGATATCGGGGTGCACGGTCATCGAGATCGACCCTTTCGGGCCGGTGACGGTGACGTTGCCATTGGCCACATCGATCTTCGTCTTGTCGACTATCGGAACCGGCTTTCTGCCAATACGAGACATTAGTATATCCTTCCTTACCAGCACCGGATCATGATCTCGCCGCCGACGCCTTTTTGGGCGGCTTCGAAGTTGGTCATGACACCGCTGGAGGTGGAAATGATGGAGATACCCTGGGCAAAGCGGGTTGACAGGCGAACATCCTGGGCATCCCAGTATTTACGCAGGCCGGGGCTGGAGACGCGACGAATGCCTTTGATAACGGGCATATCACCGCGGCTATAGCGCAGGTAGACTCGGATGATCCCCTGCTTGGAATCCTGCAGTTCAAGGTAATCGCGAACGAAACTGTTGTCCTTGAGAATCCGGACAATCTCACGCTTGAGATTGGACGCCGGAATGTCCACCGCAGGCTTGCGTGCCTTGGAGGCGTTCCGGATTCGGGTCAACAGGTCGGCGACCGGGTCGGTCATGCTCATAACGTCGTTACTCCCAATCTCTAGACAACTACCAACTAGCCTTGACCACACCGGGAAGGTCACCGGCCAGGGCCATTTCACGGAAACAGATTCTGCAAATGCCAAACCTACGGAGGTAGGCACGGGGCCGTCCGCACCGACGGCAGCGGCTGTAGTTACGAACCGCAAACTTCGGTGTGCTCTTCTGTTTCTCAATCAAACACTTCTTGGCCATGGACTCCTACTTTCGGAACGGCATGCCCAGTTCGGACAGCAACTGTCGTGCTTCGTCATCCGACTGCGCGGTTGTGGTGAAGCTAATGGTCATGCCACGCACTTTGTCGATCTTATCGTAGTCGATCTCCGGGAAGATCAGTTGCTCGCGCAAACCGAGGTTATAGTTACCCCGGCCATCGAACGACTTCGGGCTGACGCCTCTGAAGTCACGGATACGCGGCATGGCGATATTCACCAGGCGATCGAGAAACTCGTACATGCGGTCGCGGCGCAGGGTGACGGCGCAACCGATATTGACGCCTTCGCGAAGCTTGAAGTTCGAGATGCTTTTGCGGGCTTTGGTCACCAGGGGTTTTTGCCCGGTGATGGCCTGCAGGTCGCCGACAGCGGCGTCCAGCGTCTTCGAATTCTGGGTAGCTTCACCGACACCAATATTGATGGTGATCTTGGTGAGTTTGGGCACCTGCATGACGGAGGAGTAGCCATTATCCTTCATCAATTTGGGCCGGACCTCTTTTTCGAATTTTTCTTTCAGTCGTGTCATCTTCGTGAGCCTCAGATTATCTCGCCCGACTTGCGGCTGATGCGAACGCGTTTCTTGACACCACCATCATCGATCACTTTGACGCCGAGACGGGTGGGGCCGCCGACGGCGGAGTCGACCAGGGCCACATTGCTCATGTGGATGGGAGCCTCTTTCGCGACGATGCCGCCCTTCTGATTGCGTTGGGAGGGGCGCTGGTGGCGCTGTTTTTTGTTCAGTCCCTCGACCAACACCGTGTTCTTGGTGGTGTTGACGAAGAGGACGCGTCCGGTCTTGCCTTTGTACGCACCGCTCCGGACGAAGACGGTATCACCTTTTTTGATCCGCATATCTCTGTCAGCTTCCCTTTAGATCACCTCGGGGGCGAGGGATACGATCTTCATGAACTGCTTTTCGCGGAGCTCGCGAGCGACGGGCCCGAAGATACGGGTGCCGCGCGGCTCGTTCTGCTCGTTAATGATCACCGCGGCGTTGTCGGAGAACCGGATGAGCGAACCGTCTTTGCGGCGCAGGTTGGAAGTGGTACGGACCACGACCGCCTTGCAAACTTCCGATTTCTTCACGGTCCCGCCGGGGATCGCTTCTTTGACGGCCACGACGATGATATCACCGATCGAGGCATATTTCTTTTTGCTGCCACCGAGAATACGGAAGCACATCGCGCGCTTGGCGCCCGAGTTGTCGGCGACTGACAGAACGGTAAATTCCTGAATCATAGCATCACACCTTTCCAGAGGGCGGCGGAACCGGCCTGCCTATTTCGCCTTCTCGACGATCTCGACCAATCGCCAGCGTTTGAGTTTGGAGAGCGGGCGGGTTTCCATGACCTTGACCAGATCTCCTTCTTTTGCCTCGTTTTTTTCGTCGTGGACGTACAGTTTCGAGAACGTCCGGACGGTCTTGAGGTACAGCGGGTGTTTCATGGTGCGGTCAACGCGTACCACGATCCCTTTGTCCATCTTGTCCGAGACGACGAGACCCACTCGAACTTTTCGCGCGCTCCGCGGCGTAGATTCAGCCATCGTCACATCAGCTCCTATCAACTCTTGCCCTTCTTGCCGGCAGTATCCATGATGGATGTTTTGGCCTGGGCAAGCTTCCGGATACCCAATTGATCTTCGCGCAGGACGGTCATGATCTGACCGATCTCCCGGCCGATATGCCGGAGGCGCAGGGGATTCTCAAGCTGTTTCATCGATTTCCGCATTCTGAGGTTGAAGAGTTCATCCTCGAGATCGCGGCGTCGATGGGCCAGCTCGTCGCGTGTCATTTCACGCAGGTCGGTGATCTTTACTTTGTCTGCCATATCTTACGCGCCTTCCGTTTCTGCACGGCTGACGAACTTGGTCTTGAGCGGCAGCTTGTTGGCTGCCAGACGCATTGCCTCACGGGCCAGGGTTTCAGGCACGCCTTCGATCTCGAAGAGCATACGTCCCGGTTTGACGACGGCAACCCAGTATTCGGGTGCGCCTTTACCTTTACCCATGCGGGTCTCAGCGGGCTTTTTAGTGACCGGCTTATCGGGAAACACCCGGATCCAGATCTTGCCGCCACGTTTCAAGTGACGAGTGAGGGCGACACGGGCCGCTTCGATCTGCCGGTTGGTCAACCAGCAGGGTTCGAGCGCCTTGAGGCCGAACTCGCCAAAATCAACCGCAGCGCCCGAATTAGCGAGACCGGTCATCCGGCCACGCTGGGCTTTGCGGAACTTTGTTCTCTTTGGCATCAACATAGGTTATTTCCTTGCACGCACCGTTGACTGCTACTTCTTCTCGCCCTGGCCGCCGCCGGAATCACCACCGCGATTCTCACCACGGGGGGCATCGGGACGACGTCCGCGCGGGGGACGATTATCGCCGCCGCCTTCGGGACGACGGACGCGACCACGCGGCGGGCGACGGTGCCCGCGATCACGATCACCACCGGGCCCGCGGTCATCGCGACCACGACCGGGACGACCACCCTGGGGCATCTGCGCCATCTTCTCGGCTTCCGCCTTGGCGTCTTCGGTCTTTTGACGCATACCGCCATCGAGCACTTCGCCGCGGCAGATCCAGACTTTGACACCGATCGTGCCGTAGGTGGTGTTCGCGGTGGAGGTAGCGTAATCGATATCCGCACGAAGGGTGTGCAACGGCACACGGCCTTCCATATACTTTTCGGTTCGGGCGATCTCGGCGCCGCCGAGACGACCGCCGCACTGGATCTTGATCCCTTCAGCGCCCATCTTCATAGAGGAGCTGATGGATTTCTTCATGGCGCGACGGAAGGAGACGCGACCCTCGAGCTGACGCGCGACGGAATCGGCGACGAGCTTGGCATCCAATTCCGGCTTGCGGACCTCGACGATATTGAGGGCGATATCCTTTTTGGTGAGCAACTGGAGCTCTTCGCGCAGTTTGTCCACCTCGGCGCCACGGCGACCGATAACGATGCCGGGGCGGGCGGTCAGGATGTCGACCGTCACTTTCTTGGGCTGACGCTGGATCAGCACATTCGAGATGCCGGCGTTGTCCAAGCGGCGATTGATGTAGCGCTTGACAAGCATGTCCTCGTGTACCAGATCGGCGAAATTCCGATCCGGGGCATACCACCTGGAGTTCCAGGCTTTAATGATGCCGAGGCGCAAACCGATCGGATGGGTTTTCTGTCCCAAAGTATCTCCTTAGTATCCTAACTTGCAGACGTCATCTATTTGGTTTTCTTCGTCGCCGACTTTTTGGCGGTCTTTTTGACCGCGGCCTTTTTCGCCGGAGCTTTGGCGGACTTGGTCCGCGCAGTGGCTTTCGGCTTGGCCGTTGTTTCGGCGTCGTCGGTTTTCTTCGCTTTGGTGCCGGTCGGGGCCGCCGCCGCTTTGTGAGCCACGCGTTCTTCGAGTTCGATGATCAGGTGGCAGTAGCGTTTGCGATACCGGAAGACGCGGCCCATCGACTGGAAGCGAATGCGCTTGGCGGTCGGGGCTTCATCCACGCGGACGGTCTTGACGTACAGATCCTCGGGGCGGATGTGTGACGTGCCGGCGACGGACATGCCGTTTGCGGCGGCCGACTTGAGCGTCTTGGCAATATGACCGGCCGCCACACGCTTGGTAAAGTTCAGGATATCCATCGCCTTCTGGATGGGCATCCCTTTGATGACATCCGCCACAAAACGCATCTTGCGCGCGGGAATGGAAACGAAGGACAAACGGGCCGTGATCCCCTTGGGGAGACACTCGCCGAGTTCGCGATCGACCATTTCGTCGGTGATGTGAATGCGCTCGTACTTCAGGCCGTTGAACAGGTCGATGGTATGGCCGACCATTTCGCGGCGGACCATGGCCGACTTGGCCGAGGTCTTCAGCGGGCGCTTCTCACCATCCGCGTTCATCTGGCGAATAGTCGCCAGGAGGGATGACTTGGCTATTTCATTCTGACGTGGTAGTGCCATGACTCGGAGGCCTTATCCTTTCACCGCCGTGGTCCGTTCCACGAGCTTGCCGCCGTGGCCGCGGAAGGTTCGGGTCGGCGCGAATTCGCCCAACTTGTGACCAACCATGTTTTCGGACACGTAGATCGGGATGAACTTGTTGCCATTGTGCACGGCGAACGTGTGCCCGATGAATTCGGGGGTGATGGTCGAGCGGCGTGACCAGGTCTTGATGACCTTTTTGTCGCCGGACTTGTTCATCGACTCCACTTTCGAGGCCAACGGTTCGTCCACATACGGACCTTTTTTCAAGGAACGGGGCATAATCTATCTACTCCAAACTCAGACTTTCTTCTTGCGACGATCTTCGATCAGGTGCGAAAGCGATTTTTTCTTCTTTCGCGTCTTGTAACCCTTGGTCGGTTTACCCCACGGCGTGGTAGGGTGACGACCTCCCGAGGTGCGTCCCTCACCACCACCCATCGGGTGATCGATCGGGTTCATAGCGACGCCACGAACAGAGGGGCGACGGCCGCGCCAGCGAGAAGCGCCGGCTTTGCCGAGGACCAGGTTCTTGTGATCGATATTCGAGAGCTGGCCGATGGTGCCGTAGCATTCGGCCGGGACCGTGCGGACTTCGCCGGACGGCATCTTGAGAATAACTTTCGAGCCTTCTTTGGCGACGACCTGGACGAACGAGCCGGCGGAGCGAGCCATCTGGCCGCCCTTGCCCGGGCGCATTTCGATATTGTGCGCGTTGGTGCCAAGCGGCATACGGCTCAGGGGCATGGCATTGCCGGTACGGATATCGGCCTGATCGCCAGCGACGAGTGTGTCGCCGACATTGACCTCAAGCGGCGCCAGAATATAGCGCTTCTCTCCATCGGCGTAGTGCAACAGGGCGATACGGGCGGAGCGATTCGGATCGTACTCGATGGAGGCGACACGCGCGGGGATATCCCGTTTGTTGCGCTTGAAATCGATGATGCGATAGAAACGCTTGTGGCCACCGCCGCGCTGAAACGCGGTCACACGTCCCTTGTTGTTGCGGCCGCCGCTTTTGCGCAACGGTTCGAGCAACCCCTTTTCGGGAACGGTCGACGTGATCTCTTCGAACGTCGGGACCGTGCGGAACCGGGTCGAAGGCGTGATCGGACGAAAACGTTTAATACCCATAACTAGTGCACCACTCAGACATTATCAAACAACGCGATGGTTTGATCTTTTTTGAGGCGAACGATCGCCTTCTTCCAGGTTGACGACTTTCCTTCATACCGACCGAGACGTTTGGTCTTGCCCGGCATGATCAGGGTGCGGACTTCCAGCACCTTGACATTGAAGGCCTTCTCCACCGCATCCTTGATGGTATGCTTGGTGGCCTTTCTATCGACGACGAAGACGTACTCACCTTTGACCTCTTTGAGCCGGGTGGTGCGCTCGGTCGTTACGTGCTCTTTGATGATGTGACGCGGATCGAAACTCATGCGAACACCTCGTGCACTTTCTCCAGACCGGCTTTGGTCACGATGATCATGTCGGCGTGGAGCAACTCATAGCCATTGGCCAATGAGGCGCGACGGTACGTCACTTTCGGAATATTGCGCAACGACAGGGTGGCATTGGTGTTGATCCCTTCATCCAGGATAAGACACTTCTTGCCGGCGACCTGCAGTTTGCCGAGGATCCCGGCAACCGTTTTGGTCTTGACCGCGGCCAGTTCCAACTTGTCGAGCACCATGATCTTTTCCGCTTTGGCCTTGGCCGAGAAAACGGACTGGATCGCAATGCGCTTCATTTTGCGCGGGAACTCGTAGCCATAGCTGCGCGGATGCGGACCGAAAACGGTACCACCCCCACGCCACAGAGGCGAGCGGATCGTACCGGCGCGAGCGCGGCCGGTCCCTTTCTGCTTCCACGGCTTCTTGCCACCACCGGAGACCTCTTTACGCGTCTTCGTTTCGTGGGTTCCCTGACGCTGACGCGCGAGGTAATTGGTGATGTACTGGTGAACGACGGCCTCATTCGGCTCGATCCCAAAGATAGCTTCCTTGAGTTCGATAGAGCCGATCGCCACACCTTCCTGATTGTAGACTTTAACGTTCATTGCCTGCATCCACTAGTGTTTGCCACGGTTCGACAACCGGATCTTGACCAGCGAGCCACGGAATCCCGGCACGGCGCCCCGCACCAGCATCAGGTTCTGCTCACTGATGATCTTAACGATCGGCAGGTTGAGAGTGGTGACCTGTTCTTTACCCATTTTGCCGGCCATGCGCATTCCCTTGAACACGCGGGACGGATAGGATGAAGAACCGACGGAACCCGGAGCGCGCAGACGGTCGGACTGACCGTGCGTGACGGGACCACCACCAAAATGGTGCCGCTTCATTGCGCCGGCAAAACCCAACCCGCGGGAGATACCGGTAACATCCACTTTTTCGCCTTCTTTGAAGATGTCGACATTGACGGTCGCGCCCGGTTCGAGCTCGGTACCATCCAAACGGATGGTGCGGACCCAGCGGGTCGGCGAGACGTTTGCCTTGGCGAAAATGCCGGCGAGCGGCTTGTTGATCAATTTAGCACGACGGGCCTCGAAGCCAACCTGATAGGCGACCTTCCCCTTGGATGATTGCTTCGCAACCACCGGGCAGGGGCCTGCCTCGATCACGGTTACCGGGACCATTTCCCCGGTCTCTTTGAAGATCCGGGTCATGCCAATTTTCTTTCCAAGAATCTCTTTCATGACGGTAACCTTATCAGGTCTTGATCTCCACATCGACACCGGCCGGGAGGTCGAGCTTCATGAGCGCGTCCACCGTCTGCGGAGTCGAGTCGTAAATGTCTATGAGTCGCTTATGGACCCGGGTCTCAAACTGCTCCCGCGACTTCTTGTCGACGTGAGGTGACCGGAGCACCGTGTAGACGGTGCGCTTGGTCGGAAGCGGGACAGGGCCAACGATCTTGGCACCGGTCCGAAGCACCGTCCGCGCGATCTCCTTGGTGGAACGATCGAGCGAATAGTGATCGTACGCTTTGAGTCGAATCCTGATCTTCTGCATTTCCATAGTTTTCTCGCAGTATTCCCTGCTTTATTCCAGGATCTCGTGGATAACGCCGGCGCCGATCGTACGGCCACCCTCTCGGATCGCGAAACGAAGCTCTTTCT
>CAZCZL010000021.1:0-29241 GCA_964503315.1 uncultured Ignavibacteriales bacterium
GTCCGAACACCGAATTCGTCGCCGAGCGATTTTCGGCCGAGGACAAGCCAACCGACAGTTTCACCGTGCGCCTGCTCACCGGCTCGCTGCGCGTGATCAGCGGCTGGATAGCCCGCACCAACCGCTCGGGCCACAATATCGTCACTCCGTCGGCCACCATCGGCATTCGCGGCACCGACCACGAGCCTTATGTCCTGTCGGCCGACCTGGCCAAGGCGACCGCCAATCCGGATGATATCAAGACCTCGACCAATTATGTCGCGGCCGCTCTTGATGCCGCCATGGCCGGCAAACCGATCGCCGTCAAAGCCACTGCCCCGTATGGCTGCGGTGTGAAATACTAAGCAAACGTACTCCAATGAAAAAGGCCCTGTCACTCGACAGGGCCTTTTCCATTTGCCTTTAGTTCAGTTACTCCGCGACCAATCCAGCCGTTCCGGGCATTGCCTTCTCGACCGGTTTCTCCTTCACCGGTTCATGCGCCACCGCGCCCTCTTTGGTGAATCGTGCAAGCAACACGTACACCACCGGCACCAGAACCAGGGTCAGGAAGGTCGAGAACAACATGCCGCCGACCACAGCGATACCGAGCGGCTGGCGGGCTTCGCCTCCCGCGCCCAATCCGATTGCGATCGGCAACACGCCGAAGATCGTGGCGAATGAGGTCATCAGGATCGGTCGCAATCGTATTGCAGCGCCTTCCAGAATGGCGTCATACAACGACCGTCCGGCCTCCCGCAACTGATTCGCGTACTCCACAATCAGGATCGAGTTCTTTGTTACCAGACCGATCAACATGATCAATCCGATCTGGGAGTAGATATTGATCGACTGTTTGAACAGGAAGAGCGATACCAGCGCGCCTACCACCGCCAACGGTACCGACAACAGAATTGTCAGCGGATGGATAAAGCTTTCGAACTGCGCCGCGAGCACCAGGAAAATGAACACGACCGCGAAGAGGAACAGGAAATAGAGCGCGGAGCTCGAATCGCGATATTCTCGCGACTGACCGTTCAACGCTGTCTTGATCGACGGCGGCAGGTCGGTCGCCGCGATCTGATCCAGATCATCCAGCGCCTTACCGAGCGTCATCCCGGGCGCAATATTCGCGCTGATGGTCGCCGAACGAACTCGGTTGAAGTGATTCAACTCTTTTGGGGCGACTGTCTCCCGGATGTTCACGACATTCGCCAACTGCACCAGACCACCTTTGCCACGGACATACAGTTCCGATATCGTCTGCGGCGTCGCGCGGTCTTCGGGGCGCATCTGCGTTATTACATCATACTGCTTGGCCGCGCGCTTGAAGTTGGTCACTACGCGCCCGCCAAGATATGTTTCGAGTGTCGCGCCGATGTCGGTGACCGACACTCCCAATCCCGCGGCGCGATCGCGGTCGATCGTGATATCGAGCTGCGGTTTATTGAGTCGAAGGTCCGTGTCGAGGTTGATCAAGTATCCAAGCTGCTGCGCTTTGGACATCATGATCCCGACTCCCTGCTGCAGTTCTTCGTAGGTATCCCCTTGCAGAACATATTGCACCGGCGCTTCAAACCCTTGTCCGAGCGAAGGCGGGTTGATCATGAATGCCAGCACTCCCGGTATACCGAGCAAGCGCGGGAACATTTCCGCCACGATCTCCTGCTGCGAACGGCTCCGCTGGTCACGCGGCTTCAACTCAAGGAAAACAAATCCGTTCGTCACACGCCCGGGGCCGCCGAATCCAAGTCCCGTCGCCGTGAAGAGTCCGTCGCGCTCCGGCAAGGCCAGCAGTTGCGCTTCCACCTGTCGCATATACCGGTCGGTATATTCGAGTGTCGCTCCTTCCGGCGCAAGTACGATGCCGAATGCCACGCCGCGATCCTCGGTCGGTACAAGCTCCGACGGAATGAATCGAAGCATCGTCGCACCGAGCACAATAAGGACAAGCGCGAAACCGATCGATATCACCCGGTGATTCAGCACCCACTTGAGCGTTCCACGATAGAATCTGTCAAGCCAATCAAAGAACGCGTCGAATGAACGCGACGCGAAATTCTGCTTGCCGGTGTGTAGCGGCTGAAGCATACGCGAGCAGAGCATCGGGGTCAACGTCAACGCGACAAACCCGGAGATTAGTACTGCTACCGCGACGGTCAATCCAAATTCATTAAACAATCTTCCGACATTTCCCTCGAGAAACGCCAACGGCACAAAGACCGCCACCAGCGTGATGGTAGTCGCCATCACCGCGAACCCGATCTCTTTCGAGCCATCGATCGCCGCCTGGCGACGGCTCTTCCCCATCTCCATATGGCGGTAGACGTTCTCGAGCACCACGATGGCGTCGTCCACCACCAATCCGATCGCCAGCACCAACGCCAGCAGTGTCAGAATATTGATGGTAAACCCGAAGAAATAGGCCAGCGCGAACGCGCCGATGATCGACGCCGGTATCGCGAATGTCGGGATGATCGTCGCGCGGAAACTCTTCAAGAAGAGCAGAATGACCGCTACCACGAGCAAAAAGGCGATGAGCAGCGTCTCCGCGACTTCGTCAATAGAGTCCTGAATGAAGTTGGCCGAGTTGTACGCGACTTCAAGCGTCATCCCTTCAGGCACGATTTTCGCCAATTCGGGCAGTTCATTCACCACTACATCGGCGACATCTATCGTACTCGCCTTTTGTTGCTTGATGATACCCAAGCCGATCGTCGGTTGTCCGTTGTACCGAACGGCGGTTCGTTCATCTTCCGCGCCAAGTTCAACCTGGGCGACATCTCCGAGGCGAACCGTCTCATCGCCGGTCTGGCGCACGATGATCGCTGCGAACTCCTCCGGCGTCACCAGATCGCCGCGGGTACGGACCGAGAACTCTCGCCCCTCTCCCTCGACTCGTCCGGCAGGGATCTCCGCGTTCTCCCGCCGAATTGCGTTCTCGACATCACTGGCGGTCAGACCACGCGCCGCCATTCGCTGTGCGTCCAGCCAGACGCGCATGGCGTAACGTCGCTCACCTCCAAGAAACACCCCGGCCACACCCGGAAGTCGCTGAATTCGCTCTTTGAGGATTCGATCCGCGACATCCGTCAGTTCCAGGTTCGAGTGCCGCGCCGAGGTCAGTGCGATCCAGACGATCGGTTGCGCGTTGACATCGACTTTTTCGACGATCGGGTCATCCGCTTCACGGGGCAACAGACCACGGACCCGCGACACACGGTCGCGGACATCGTTGGCCGCTTCGTTTACATCGCGCCCCAATTCGAACTCAACCGTAATGACCGACCCCTGCTCCTGCGATGACGAGGTCAGTGTCTTGACCCCTTCAACCGTCGAAAGTTGCTCTTCGAGCACATCGGTGATCTCGGTCTCGATTACGTTCGGGCTGGCGCCACGATAGAAGGTCGTGATCGAAACGATCGGTGGATCGATATCCGGATACTCGCGCACCGGCAAGCGGCTGAACGCCACCGCGCCGAGCAGAATGATGACTAAACTGAAGACCAACGCCAGAACCGGGCGCTGGATAGATATCTCTGATAACTTCACTGAGCGCCTCCCTGAGCCGCCATCGCCTGGACAGGCTGCTGCGGAATCGGCATCACTTTAGCCCCTTCATATAATTTCTGGTGTCCGGCCGACACGACCGACTGCCCCACATCCAATCCAGAGAGTACTTCCACCGTCCCGGGCTGGCGACTCCCTATTTTGATCGGCGTGCGAGTCACGGTCGAATCCGGCTTCACGACAAAAACCAGCATCTGGTCGCCTTCGGCGAAGATCGCTTCATCGGGCACCAGGAGCGCGTTGTCGCGTGAACTGAGGACCGCCGCGATATTCGCGGACATCCCCGGACGGAATCTATATTCGGGATTATCAATGTGCGCGATGATCTTGGCGCTACGAGTTACCGGGTCAACCATCGGCTCGATCACTTCAATCGTACCTTTGACTGAGTGATCGCGGTACGCGGTGGTTGAGACCGCGACTTCGGCCTTACGCTTTATCTGAGAATAAAACCGCTCGGGGGCGGCGAAGGTCACCTTGAGGTGGGAGAGTTGCACCAGATCCGCGATTGCGTCACCCGCGCGCAGAAACGCGCCGGGGCTGATCTTCCGCGCGCCAATTATGCCGTCGAACGGCGCGACTATGCGGGTCTTAGCCAGCCGTGCCTGTGCCAGATCGACATTCGCCTGCGCCACTTTCAGATTAGCGAGCGCGTTATCATACTCCTGAGGAGCAACTGCCCCGCGATCAGACAGCTCTTTGACTCGGTCGAAGGTCACTTTCTGCTGATCGCGAATTGCCTCTGTCCGAGCCAGATCCGCCTTAAGCTGCGAATCATCCATCTGGACGATCAACTCCCCTTCGCGAATCGAGGTCCCCTCGTCAAACGGGATCGCCTTGACCAAGCCATCGATCTCCGATACGATTGTCACCGAGTTGATCGCCTCGATCGTTCCGACCGCGTCAAAGCGGTCTACCACGGTCTTCGCTTCGACCACTGCGGTCTCGGCCGGCATCGGCGGTGGTGTGAACGCGCCTGCCTGCTGTTCCTGCGAACAACCGACCATACCCAGCATCAGGAGTAAGGATAGACTTACGATAGAAAGAATTAGTGAGAAGCGATTCACAGAATACCTCGCAGCTTGAATGTATCTCGTTGTAGCGGCGCCAGACGGCTCTCCGTATCGGTTCGGCCTCCTCCCGGCTGGGCCAACCAAAGGAAAGATATACGGATACCTTCCTTCATATGTTTCCGTAACATAATGGCAAAACCGGCGTTCTGGTTCCCTATTATAGACAGAATCATTCCATAATAGAGATGGACCCTCGCAACCCGCAATCACTTTGCCGATGTGGTCATCCCTCGTGACGTCCTTCACAAGTATTTGTGCGGCAACAACCCCCGCTTTGACAAACCCGCTTTTCCATGTTATACTGACTCGACCCTCACTAACTGAATCGTAACCCTATACACTCACGCCTGACCGTGAGAGTGGTCTCTGTTGCAGTATGACACTTGATGGCCCATCGCAGTTTCCGACAACGCGCTTCAGCGCGATAAAGGGACTCCGCGACACCGATCCGGAACGGCGCCGTGTTGCTTGGGATGTTGTTATCTCCGTCTACTGGCGACCGGCCTACACTCATCTTCGGATGCGCTGGAAAATCTCGCCCGAGTCGGCGCAGGATATTATCCAATCATTTTTCCTGACGGCGTTTGAAAAGCAATATCTCGGTGAGTTCGATCCCGGCAAAGCGCGCTTCCGTACCTACCTTCGGCTCTGTCTCGACCGGTTCGTCATGAAAGAGAATGAGTCATCCAGCCGCGAGAAACGCGGTGGCGATGCCGAGCATACGTCGCTCGATTTCGCCTCCGCCGAAAAAGAACTCTCCACTCTCGCCGCCGGTCCAGAATACAATCCTGAACAACTCTTCGACCGGGAATGGGTCCGCTCCATCCTCATGCTTTCAATCCTCAAATTCAGACAGCAGTGCGAGACCGACGACAAGCAGATTCATTTCAAGCTATTTGAGGCCTACGATCTGTCTGACCAGGGCGACCTCTCCTACGCGCAGTTGGCGGCACACTACGGTCTGACCGAAACCACCGTCACCAATTATCTCTCCTGGGCGCGAAGGCAGTTCCGCCAGACAGTGCTCGAAACTATCGCCGAACTGACCGCGAATGAACAGGAGTACCGCGAGGAAGTGATGGCCGTCCTCGGGATAAAACTCGCATGACGGAATTCACGAACAAAAAGCTGGAGCATTTGCGCTCGCTGGTCGAACTCCCCGACCTCTCCGGCACCAAGTATCGTCTGCTTGAGCGCGTCGCCGCGGGCGGTATGGGGACGGTCTTCCTTGTTCAGGATACAGAGCTCGACCGCCGTGTTGCGCTCAAGATCCTCACCCTCCCCGACAACTCTGGGCAGATGGCCGAGCGGATGTTGCGCGAAGCGAAGATCGTCGCCCAGCTCGAGCATCCAGGTATTATCCCGATTCACGATGTTGGCCAACTCCCCGATGGCCGCATCTTTTACGTGATGAAGTATGTCGAAGGGCAGACGCTGGCGGATTATCGAAAATCTGTGACCACGGTCTCCGACTTGCTGAGGCTGTTGCAGAAGGTTGTCGATGCGGTCGCGTTCGCTCATTCTCGCGGTATTATCCACCGCGACCTCAAACCGGCCAACATTATGGTGGGGCCGTTCGGTGAGATCCTTGTGCTTGATTGGGGACTCGCCACCACATCCGGAATGACTAATGCAGTCACTTCTCAATCGGCCAAGGGAAGCGCGACTCCGGAAAACTCTCCCTCCATTACGAAGACCGGCTCGGTCATGGGAACGCCCGCTTACATGTCGCCGGAGCAGTCCGCGGGAGATCCGTCACAGATCGACCATACCACCGACATCTATTCGCTTGGCGCGATCCTCTACTACTTGCTGACAGGGAAACATCCGTCGACCGATACCGGCGGCCGCCTCATCCCGCCACGGGAAGTTGACCGTTCTATCCCCAAGCGAATCGAAGCGATCTGCCTCACCTGCATGGCGTTCGACCGGTCATCCCGTTATCCGACCGCTGAGCATCTATCGCGCGAAATCACCCGTTTCCTTGATAACGAGCCGGTCACGGCCTATCGGGAATCCATATGGGAAATTGCTTCGCGCTGGGCCGGGCGCAACAAAGTGATTTTGTTCATTCTCTTTGGCTATATGTTGGTGCGGTACCTGATATTTTTCTTCCTGCAGATTTAAAGGAAACTCGCGCCACGCGTAATAGAAGAGTAGAAACAGAATAGCACATTCACTCTACAGGAGGAATCACATGTCTAAGCCGTTACTTGGCTTGATCTTTGGCGCGATCTTGGGAGCTATCGATGGCCTCACCGCGCTTTTCACCCCGGAGGTCGCGCCGATGATCACCGGGATCGTCATCGGCTCCACCTTCAAGGGAGTTGTCGCCGGCATCATCATTGGCTTTGTGGCGAAGAAGTACAATTCCCTGCCGCTTGGACTGGCGGTCGGATTCGCGGTTGGCTTGATCCTCGCGTTCATCATCGCCGCGATGCCCGGTGAGAATGGCGAACACTATTGGCTTGAAATAATGATCCCAGGATCACTGGTCGGGCTGATTCTCGGATATATCACGCAGCGGTACGGTCGCGTATCACCCAGAACCGCGTAACCAGACGAATCATATAAGGAGTATCTCATGTCTCAACCAGTCGTCCATTTTGAGATCGCCGGCATGAACGGCGCCAAAACCCGTGATTTCTACGGCAAGCTTTTCAACTGGGAGTACCAGCTCTTCGGAGAAGGGAATGACTACGGCATGGTCAACCCTGCCGGTCCGAATTCGATCGGCGGCGGTGTCTCGTCTGTCCCTCCGGGCGGCAAGCCGTATGTGACGGTTTATATCCAGGTCGACAATCTGGAGGCCAGCTTGAAAAAGGCCGAATCGCTGGGCGGCAAAACCATTCTCCCGCCAACCCCGATTCCCGGCATGGGGGCATTTGCCTGGTTCGCCGATCCTGATGGTAATGTCGTGGGGATGTTCCGTTCCGGCGAATAAACTCGCCGCATGAACCAAAATAGAAAAGGCCGGCACCCGCCGGCCTTTTTGCTGCACGTCTAATCGTCTTTATGCAATATCTCTCATTGCGGCACTTGCACCCAAATTGTCATTGCGAAAAGTCGCGGCAACCAATCTCGTTCGAGCACTGATTTCGCTTCCGCGACTTTGAAGCAACCCCTGCCCCTCTCGAATGAAAGACAGACTTCTTGACTAAACTTTTCTTGGAAGACAATTGAATTGCAAATTGGGCTGAGCGCAGTCGAAGCCCAACATTGCTTCTGTCAGCTCACTATCAGCCGAAACCCCTTGCCATGTATCCCCATGATCTCCACCCGCGGATCATCCTTGAAGTACTTCCGCAACCGCGACACAAATACATCCATACTTCGACCGCTGAAATAGTTGTCATCTCCCCAGACCTTCTTTAGCGCGACCTCCCGCTCCAGCGTCTCGTTCTTATGGAGACAGAGCAGTCTCAGCAATTCCGCCTCTTTGGGCGTTAATTTGTACTGTTTATCTTTGTATCGTAGCAACTGCCGCGTCGCGTCAAATTCATACGCGCCGATTGAAAACTGCGACACGGTCGAATCATCCTTGCTTTTTCCTCCGGCGCGCTTGAGAATCGCTTGTATGCGCAGCAGAAGTTCTTCGATACTGAACGGCTTGGTCAGATAATCATCGCACCCGATCTTGAACCCCTCGATCTTATCTTCCTTGAGCGATTTCGCCGTCAGAAATATCAACGGCGTCTGGTCATCGACCGCCCGTATCTCCCGCGCGAACGTGAATCCATCCATCTTTGGCATCATGACATCGACCAGACAGAGATCGAATTTCCCCCCTTTATATGCCGCGATCCCATCCACGCCGTTCGTGCGAAGCGTCACGACATACCCCTGCATTTGCAGATGTTCCTGCAGGATCGAGCCAAGATTCGCGTCATCTTCCAGAAGCAATATCCGCTCGTTCATCCGTCCTGCTCCACTGATTCCACGACCGGCAAGAAAATCTCAACCTCGGTCCCCTTCCCGAACTGACTATCTATCCGTATCCGTCCACCATGCGCTTCAACCATCAGCTTCACATACGCCAACCCGAGCCCGAATCCTTTGACATCATGCACATTCCCCGACGGCACACGATAGAATTTGTCGAATACCTGCTTGATATCTTTCTCGCGTATCCCGATCCCATTATCCGCGACCCGGACAAATATCCCGCCATCGCCGTTGCGCGTACTGATGGTTATCTGCGGATTCTCCGGCGAGTACTTGTTGGCGTTGTCCAGCACATTGCTGATGATATTGCTCATATGGACCGGATCAGCCTTGACCAGATGATTCGCGGCCTCCAGCCGGCAGTCGACCTTTCCTTCTCTATGTTCCACGTGGAGACTCAAATGCTCCGCCGCTCTTTTTATCACCTGATGCAGATCGATATCCGAGAGGCTGAGTTCGAAATCTCCCTCTTCCAGCACCGCCATCTGCAATATCTTATCGACCTGATTCCGCATCCGTTGGTTTTCGTCGAGGATCATCTTGCCGTAGCGGGTCGTCTTACTCTCACCATCCGGCTCGGACTTGAGCAAGGCTTCCGCCGCCAGATTGACTGTCGAAATAGGCGTCTTGAACTCGTGCGTCATATTGTTGATGAAATCGACCGTCAGATCCGCGAAACGTCGCTGCCGCACGATCGTTCTGATCGTATACGCGAAACAGAGCGTGATGATCAGCATGAACACGGTCGTCGCCACCAGCAGCGGAGTCACCTGCTTCCAGACAAACGACCGCTCCTCCGGAAAATAGACAACCAGTTCGTTCGCCGCCGCGAACAGATCATTCGGGAAGAGCCGCGATCGCAACGGCGATTGCTGCAATTGCTCGCGATAGACCGCCGGTCGCGCCAGCCGGAGTGAATCGTTACTCCCCGCGACTCCGAATGCGTACGCCAGATCGATCCCCGATTCCTTCAACGTCAGCCCGAGCACCGAATCAAGTTTGATCCAATCGACACGCCGCTCAATCGGCTCCAGTTCCGCGAACACCAGGTTGTTCATCACCCGGCTCACCATATCCCGCTTGGAATCGAGCTGCAATCGTGTCGGCGGAAGTTTCGTGTTGAAACTGCTGTCGACATTTACCAGGATCGACGCTGAGTCGTTTGCGTACTTGAAGATATAACTCATGGCGCCGCACGACGAATCCGTGAAATCAATGCGATAATCACCGGGCAGTTTGACCGTATCGACCAAGGTAGTGTCGCGTCCGCTGCTCGAAGAAAACGCCATAACCCGCACATGCTGTTTCTCCGGCACACGATACCGTATCGCTCCTTCTTCTATCTCCACCGGCGGAACCGCCCGATTGAGAGTTCCGATCTCGATCTCCCCGCCACGTTCGATCTTTTTCTGAACGTCCTGCGTTTCCGATGTCCAGACGCCGACCGATGTATGCGCCACCATCGACTCCTGTATCGACAGCAGCGCCTTCCCCGCCGAATCAGTGGTGCTGAACTCGGCTCCCATGGTGACGATCATCCGTCGTGCGGTCTCCCCGGTTTCCAGTTTCTGCGTGGCGGCATTCAGGGCCGCCAGGACATTCCGCTGAAACGCCTGTTCTTCCAGTTCGCGGGCGTTGCTTATAAGAAACGACTGAACCAGCACCAGCCCGGCCAGGGAGAGGATGATAAGCACGATGATCGCGCTGACGATATGTCGCGAGAGTTGCATGCCTCTAATATACGAGGGGAACCGGCAAAATCCACAGGCTTAACATCTCTTAACATCCCCTAACAGACCTTAACTTCGCCCTCCGCAACAGACTCCCTACCTTCACCCGTAGTTCAAAGCACAACAGGAGGAACAGGACAATGCTTAAGACAATTGGATGGCTGCTTTTCGGAATGCTCATCTCCGCGCTGACAGCCGGCGCGCAGACCAAAGTCGAAGAGGGGCCGCGCCGCGCCATGATGATCACCGGCGAACCCGGGAAGATGTGGATGCTGAACGAGGTCGGCGCGATCGCCTCCGAAGAAGAAGGCAAAGTCAAGATCGACGTCGTCTCGCCCGCGCACGCCCGCCCGAAGGCGTATGAGTCGATCGACCTCAAAGAGGGCGACATCATTATGATGGCCAACGGCAAAAAGGTCACCACGGCCAAGTTCATCTCCGACATGTACGACTCGCTCAAGATCGGCGACGACCTGAAGATGGGGATCAAACGCGGTGAGCAGATGTTAATGGTCACGGTCAAGAAGGCCGACCCCGAAACACTCCCCAAACGGAAGATGGTCATCCGCGAGGGTGAACCCGGCAAGGCGATGGAGTTCACCAGCCAGGGCTCGATGGATATCGACCCCGCGATCAAAGAGATCACTGTCATTGGCGGAGCCGGCATTATCATAGGCGTCAAGGGGAAGCACGTCGTGGTCGCCGAGAAACTCCCGATGGCCGCCGAAGTCCTCGGAGACGCTGCCATCGAAAAGGGAGATATCATCCTTAACCTGCAGGATCTTTCCATCACCAGTGTCACCGAATTTGAGAAGGCATTTGAAGCCATCAAGGTCGGCGACCCGGTAACAATCACGCTGAAACATGGCGACACCGAACTCAAGGCCTCCTTCACCAAGAAGGATTCCAAGATCCGAACCATCATGAAGAAGAATTGAGCGACCCATGACCCGCGTCCGCTTCATCCTCGCGCTTCTCTGCCTGATCATACTTACGCCCACGGCCGAATCGTTCGGCCAGGCGACCACCGCCTTTAACCAGCGCGATGACCAATACCGTCTTCTGGGCCTCAAGCGCGCCAAAGAGACATACGAACTGCTCAAAGCCGAATACGACCGACAGAAGGACCTTTTTGACCGCCAGCTTATCTCCCGCTCCGAGCTCGATGTGATCAAGAGCCGCTTAAGCGATGCTGAGGTCAATTATCAGCAGTCGCTCCTCGCGGTCCTCTTCGAGGAGCAGTACATATCGGTTAAGTCGGCGATCAAGTATTACGCCAAGGATGGCGCACGCCATGTCCGCCTTACGCTCGACAACACCTCCGGCGGCAACGCGGAGTTCCAGAAATTGCTCAATATCGATGATGAGCTCTTTCGATCGCTGCAGCCGGATGTCATCCCCAATGTTTATGTCTCCATCCTGAACGACCAGAGCTCCATCATCAGCCAGCCCTACGAGGCCAAGATAGCGGAACTTCGTCACGGCTCGCCACAGACAGTCGATTTCACGCTCCTGCAGGATCTTGATGCCGTCACTGTCTACCTGATTTACGGCAACGGCTCGTCGCGCTCAATGAAGATATTTTTGCAGAAGGATGCATCTTCCAATAAAGTAAATGTCCAGTCTGAGCAGTTCTCGCAGGAGGTGGAACTCGGCAAATCCGCCACGTACGATCTGACGCTGGAGCTTTTCAGCGGAGTTGGAAACACCTTTGGTTTGGAAGTAGTCAATCTTCCGAAGGCGATCAGCCGCTACTTCAAAGACCCGACCGGCCAGGCTCGCCTGAGCCAACTCAAGTTCACTGAAAGCACCCACACGAAGCGCGCGGCATTAGAGATAACGCTTCCGGATCGCCCCAATGATGATGTCCTGATGGATCAACCGATCCCGTTCTACGTCGTGGTCATCCCGCATGACCGTACCGCGGAGCTGGCCGGACTGCAGGACAGACAGATGACCCCCGATCAGATCGAGGCGCTCGGCGTCGGCTTTGTCCGGCTCGAACTGGTCCCGCGCGGCAAAGGCAAACTGCTGGTTCGATCGAATCAACTCTTCCACGCTATCCATGCCGATGAATCGGTCACCTTCACGGTTGATTGCGTCAACGAGGGGAGCAATCGATTGGATAACGTCGAGATCAAGGCGGATATACCGCTTAACTGGAGCAAGACGATCGAGCCGGCAGTCCTTCAATCCCTGGCGATCGGCCAGGAAGGAAGGATCTCCTTTACCTTCACGCCGCCCGAAGATATCGCCGCCGGCAAGTACGAGGTCCGCCTCCGCAGTTCCGGCATGTCCTCCGGACAGCCGGTCATCAGCGAAGACAAAACGGTCACGATAGAGATACTCCCATCCTCCAACGTCATCGGTATCACGCTCGTGGTGCTGCTGATCCTCGGGCTGGTCGCGGTGGTGGTCATCTTTGGCATTCGCTTATCACGCAAGTAACGGATAGAGAGGAATATGATGCAGAACGAATCCACATCTACCCCGCTCCTAGAAGCGGTCAACCTGACGAAGCGCTACGAGGATGGTGTCCTCGCCCTCGACCATGTCAATTTTGCCGTTCGTGCCGGTGAGATCTTCGCCATGCTCGGCGCCAACGGTGCCGGCAAGACGACCACCATCAATCTCTTCCTCAATTTCATCGAACCAACCGAAGGTGAGGCCCGCATCAACGGCATCGTGACGCATAAGGAGCCGCTCCTCGCCAAACAGCATGTCTCCTATGTCTCCGAAAACGTCATGCTCTATCCGAATTTCACGGCCGTCCAGAATCTTGATTACTTTGCCCGGCTTGGCGGCAAAACCAGCTACAGCGAAAATGATTATCGCCAGGTCCTTCTACGTGTCGGTCTCGCCGAAGAAGCTCATCACAAGCGCCTCAAAGGCTTCTCCAAAGGGATGCGCCAGAAATGCGGTATTGCCATTGCGATCTTGAAAGACGCCCCCGCCATCCTGCTTGATGAACCAACCTCTGGTCTCGACCCCAAGGCCGGCTACGAATTCCAGTTACTCCTCGCCGCTCTGCGGAGTGAAGGGAAGGCGATCCTGATGTCGACTCACGACATCTTCCGCGCCAAAGAGATTGCGGACACCATCGCCATAATGAACAACGGCCGCATCGTAATGCAGGAGCCTGCCTCCCGTCTCATCGGCCAGGACCTGGAACGCCTCTACATGCAGTATATGGCTGGTCACAATAACGCCGAAGTCGCCGCGTAGGAGTTCATCATGTTGCGAACCATTATCGAAAAAGAGATTCGCGATATCATCGGCTCCAGCAAGTTCGCGATCTCCTTCGGCGCCTGCGCCGTCCTGATCCTCCTCAGCTTCATTACCGGCGCGCTCAATTTTCAATCGAGCCAGGCCCAGTACGAAGCCGCCAAGGCGGAGAACCTCCGCCAGATGGAAGGACTCACCGACTGGTACTCCGTCCAGCAGCACCGTATCTTCCTCCCGCCGCACCCTCTCGCCTCGCTGGTTGGAGGTGTTTCGAATGATATCGGCCGCACTACGGAAGTTCGTGGACGCGGCGAACTCAATGCCCAAGGGAGCCGCTACGGCGAGGACCCCGTCTTTGCCGTCTTTCGCTTCCTCGACCTTGAGTTCCTTTTCCAGGTCGTCCTCTCTCTGTTGGCCATCCTCTTGGGATACGATGCCATCTCCGGCGAAAAGGAGCGTGGCACTCTCCGCCTATCGTTCAGTAACGGTGTCCCGCGCGCGACCTATATTCTCGGCAAATTGATAGGTGCGTTCTGCGCGCTGACCATCCCGCTCCTGCTCGCGTTGGCAATCGGGTCGCTCATTTATCCGATCATGGGGATCCCGATGTCCGGCGCCGACTGGATGCGTCTCGCGCTCATTTTCCTCACCGGTCTGCTATTCGTCGGAGCGTTTCTCACGCTTTCAGTGATGGTCTCCGCTTTCACCCAACGGACTTCAAGCTCATTCCTCATGCTCCTGGTTATCTGGATCGCGTCGGTACTTATCATCCCGCGCGCTTCGGTCCTTATCGCCGGTCGCATGGTTGATGTCCCTTCGGTCGACGAGATCAACTCCCAGAAGGGACGGCTCGCCATGCAACTGCAGGCGGAGGATCGAACCTCCATGTCGCAGTTCAAGCCTACTGGCGCGGCCATGGGAGACCAGTTCGACCCTCAGGCGATGATGGGCCAGTTCAACCGTTTCATGGATTCGCTCGCCGATGCCCGCGACAAAAAGCTCTCCGACTTCGGCGGTCGCCTCAACGAGGATCGCTTCAACCGCCAACAAACGCAACAGAAGCTCTCTTTCGCCTTTGCCCGCTTCTCTCCGTCCGCCTCCTTCACGCTTGCCGCGTCCGCGCTGGCAGGAACCGACATGACTCTCAAGGATGAGTACTATCAGCAATCGATGGCTTACCAGACCGACTACGCCAAATTCATGAAGGAGAAAACAGGATTCAACCCCAGCGGCCGGATGGTCGTCGTCATTCGCGATGATAACCAGGAGAAGCCGAAGGAGATCGACCCGGCTGAACTCCCCTCCTTCACGTTCCAGCAACCGACTCTCGGCGAACTGTTTGGGCGCTCCCTTTTCGATATGGGACTGCTCGCCATCTTTAACCTGATCTTTTTCGCCGGCTCAGTCGTCGGCTTCTTACGATACGACCTGCGCTAGGAGGTAGCCGATGTTTGCACTATTGATACAAAAAGAACTCAAATCGATTCTTCTGAGCCCGAAATTCGCGGTGACTTTCGGCATCTGCACTCTCCTGCTGTTGCTGTCGGTCTTCATCGGCATCTCCGAATACAACTCCTCGGTCAAATCATATGAGACCGCGCGCGCCCTGGCCGACCAGCAATTGCGCGAAACCACTTCGTTCCGGCAGGTTCAGACCAAGGCGTTCCGCGCCCCCGACCCGATGCAGATATTTGTCTCGGGTTTGACTTACGACATAGGCCGCTGGGCAGGCATCACGCAGGACAACGCCCCGCGCCTCCGCAACAGCGCCTACTCCGAGGATCCGATCTTCGCCGTCTTCCGCTTTGTCGACCTGGCGTTTATCGTGACCGTTGTTCTCTCATTGTTGGCGGTACTATTCACCTATGATGCCATCTGCGGCGAACGAGAATCCGGGACATTACTCCTGGTCTTTTCCAACGCCGTCCCTCGTGCGCAGTATCTTCTCGCGAAAGGAATCGGTGCATGGCTCGGTCTGGTCACCCCGATCTTCCTCGCACTCTTGCTTTCCATCTTGATGGTCCTCGTTGCCGGAGTGCCGATGACCGCTGACCACTGGATCCGGACCGGACTCCTCATGCTGGTCTCGCTGCTCTTCTTCACCGTGTTTATTGTCATCGGATTGCTGATATCGGCAATGACTCGCCGTTCATCCGTCTCTTTCCTGATATCGCTGGTGGTCTGGGCGTTTTTCGTCCTGATTATCCCGCGCGCAGGAGTGCTGGCCGCCGGACAAATCGTCTCTGTCCCGACAGTCGCTGAGATCGAGGGCATTCGCGACACGTACGCCAAAGACCAGTGGACCGGCTTCCACACAGCACTTGATTCACTCTTCAGGGCTACGCGAAATTCACACGAGGACACCCTCTCCGATGAACAGATGTGGTCGCAACTGGCTACCCAGGATTCCATTCGCCAAGCGGTGGAGGATCGTATCAATGACTACGAACTGAAACTGTACGCCGACCTGACTCAGCGCCGCGCCGTGCAGGAGCGCCTCGCCTTTACGCTCTCACGCGTCTCACCGGCTTCGGCGTATCAACTTGCCGCGATGTCTCTCGCCGGCACTGACCTTGATTTGAAAAAGCGCTACGAAGAATCGATGGCCACCTACCGCACGCAGTTCACGGATTATGCGAACAGCAAGACTGAGGATGTCCCCTCTGGCATTCGCATTTCATTTGACTCGGAGAAGGGAATGTCGTTTGAAAGTCCACGCGATCAGGCATCCTTGGATCTGACTGACATGCCCGCCTTCGTCCCGCCAGCTCAGCAACTCGGCGTGACCATGTCAGGCATCGTGGTTGATTCGGGCCTGTTGATCTTCTTCAGCCTGCTCGCATTCGCCGGGGCATTTGCCGCCTTCCTGCGATACGACGTTCGCTAACACTTCGATATAGGCACGGCATGGTTTCGAAGCCATGCCGTGTGATTTCCTGCAAGCCGCAGATGGTACGTCGTCATCGCGAGTCTTGCCCTGCACCAACCAAACATCGCAAGACAGGTTCCTGACGGCCATGCGTCGCGATCCCTTTCCCAATTGGGCTGAGCGTAGTCGAAGCCCAAATCACCCACCCCCCCCACTTCCCCCTTGCTCCCCTTCACCTCTCCCCCTACTATTCCTGCATGCAACCGGATTGGCAACTTACTCCCGATCAACTCCCCACACGAGACTGGGATGTCGCCATCGTTGGTGCCGGACCCGCCGGTTCCACTGCCGCGTCGCTTCTCGCGTCACGCGGCCACAGTGTTTTGCTCCTTGAACGGCACCACTTCCCGCGGGACAAGGTCTGCGGCGATGTCCTCCTCCCGGACGCGATCGACATGCTCTCGCACATTGGCGTTCTCGATCGCGTCACAGAGATCGCGCATTCGCTTGACCGAATGCGAATCTATAGTCCCGGACGATTCACCTTTGATATCGATGCCGCCTATCTCACTGTTCCGCGCAAGCGACTCGATGCTCTCCTCGCGCACCATGCGCACGTGTCCGGCGCTACTATCTGCACCGCCGCCATTACCGCTGTCGAACAGAAACAGGACAACGTTTTACTCCACCTCGCTAGCGGCCAATCGATTCACACCAGATACTCACTCCTTGCCACTGGCTCACAGGTCGATACGGCGCACCATCTCAACCTGGTGACCGATCCGCATCCTAATGCTCTCGCCATGCGCTGTTATCTGGAATCGGATTGCGATATACCGCACGGCATCCTCTCCTACGACCGCGCCCTCCGCCCCGGCTATGCCTGGGTCTTCCCCCTCGGCAGTAACCGCTACAATGTCGGGTGTGGAATGCTCATCGACGGACGCCCCAATGTCAGCCGGACACTCAAAGAGATGTTTGCGATATTCTGCCGAGAATTTCCTTCCATGCAGCAATTGCTCGCTAAAGGCAAATTGATCTCTCACCTGACCGGTGCCGGAATTCGCACTTCGTTTGGCGACTCCGAGCGGATCGCGCGCGGGAATGTCTGCGCCATTGGCGAAACGATCGGTACCACCCTGCCGTTCTCCGGGGAAGGCATCGGTACCGCTATGCGCTCTGCCCAATTGGCCGCCGACCAACTCGATATACTGTTGCTGGGAGATCACTCCCCTCTTGAGCGAATTGTCCCTCTGATGCGGGATCACTTCACGTCGCTGTTTGCCGGGTACCGGCGCACCGAGCGATGGCTCGCTTATCCCTGGATCAATGATTTCATCGCTCGCCGCGTGAGCAAGAGCAGATTCCTGCAAGACGCCTGCCGCGGCATTATCCTCGGCACCGTCAACCCGAATGAAGTTTATTCTGCAAAGGGAATGGTGAAGGCGTTTTTGCGGTGAACTACCGCAGCCAGCCTTTGATCCGGTCGAGTTCAGTCAGCGCCCGCTGATAATCATCTGTCCGACCGATATCCAGCCAGAACCCATCATACGGATACTGCATGATCGGTTCATCCTCCGCGAGTAGTTTCAGCACCAGTTCATCGAACCCGAATGGTTCGCCATCCGGCACATATTCCAGCACCCGCTTCGAAAAGACATACACCCCCATCGAGACCGCGAACTGAAGGTTCGGTTTCTCCGCGAACTGCACTACTCTCCCCTCGGCGGTCGAATCCAGTACGCCGAAATCTATCTTCTCCGTTCGGATGTACGTTGCGATCGTCATCGCCGCCTTCTTCTGCAGGTGGTACTCATACACCTTCCGCACATCCAGATCGGTCAGTATATCCCCGTTCGCCACGATGAAATACTCCGGCAACCCCGCAATCAGCTTGATTGGCGCGACCGTCGAGAGCGGCTTACCCTCGACTGAATAGGAGATCTCCATTCCTAGCGACTTCCCATCCCCCAGCACCGCCATTATCAAATGCGCGAGATGATTCACCGCGACATGGACCTTGCCCACGCCGGACTTCTTCATCTGCCGCAACAGCACTTCAATGATCGGCGTCTCCCCCAGTGGCACCAGGGGTTTGGGGACATCGTTGGTGTACGGATGTAACCTTGTCCCTTTTCCCCCTGCCAGGATCACAGCGTGCAGATCGTTCATAGCATGTATTGATTGGGCTTGTACAGCGCGAGATTCTCCGGTCGCGATAACCAGAGATAAGTCTTCTTCAGGCCGTCATGCAGGGACGTGCGCGGGCTCCACCCCAATCGCGTCAACGCCGCCTGATTGCTACAGATCAACTTCATCACTTCGCTCCCCGACGGGCGGATACGCTGTTCATCGGTGACGATCTCAACATCACGCCCCGACATCCCGATTATCATATCCGCCAGTTCACCGATCGTCACGCCGGTGCCAGAGCCGATATTGGTCAATGTCCCTTCCAGACCTTCTGTCTGTGCCGCCAGGACAAACGCGCGGACGGTATCTTCCACGTAGGTAAAATCGCGGATCGGTTCGCGCGAGCCGAGTTGTATCGATTCCGCGCCGGAGAGGATCTGTGTCATGATCGTTGGGATGATCGCCCGCGCCGACTGACGCGGTCCGAAGGTGTTGAATGGCCGTAAAGTCACCACCGGCAATCCGTACGACCGGTGAAACGCCTCCGCCATCTGATCCGCCCCGATCTTGGTCGCGGCGTATGGCGACTGCCCGATCACCGGATGCGCCTCATCCATCGGCACGTAGTTCGCCGTGCCATATACTTCCGACGTCGACGTATGGATAAATCGCGTCACTTCCGCGTCAATCGCGCACTGCAAAAGATTCAGCGTGCCACGGATATTCGTCTCGACATAACTGTCCGGCGAACGATACGAATACGGTATAGCGATCAGCGAAGCTAAGTGACACACTATCTCTATTCCGGTCATCGATTGGCTGACGCGATGCGCGTCCCGGATATCCCCCGCGAAGATCTCTATCTCGTGCTGTATCTCGTGCGGGCTGTCTTCCAGCCAGCCGGTTCTCCCCAGCGAATTGTAGAGGACAAACGCGCGTACTTCGGCCCCCGCTCTCACCAGTGCCTCGGTGAGGTGCGAGCCGATAAATCCATCGGCGCCGGTTACCAGTATTCGCTTTCCCTTCAAAGACATCGAACCTACATCCTCTGCAACATCGCTTGCGCGTCTCTCAGAGCATCCCCTTTGACGCCGAACTGCACCGCCTTCAGCAGATTTTCTTTGGCTTCCGGCTTCTTTTCGTTGTACATCGCGCGCCCGAGCAGATAGTACGCCTCCGCGTCGTTCGGGTAAACCTGCAGCGCCATGTTCGCCGCGCCTCGCGCGAGGTCATGTCGCCCCGTCAACTCGTACACATACGCCATATTGATGGTCGCTCGCAAAGGCAGTGGCGCCGCGATGATCGCTTGTCTTCCCAGATCCTGAGCCCGCGACGCGCTCTGATTGAGCTGTGCCATCCTTTGAGAAAGATAGATCAATGCCTGCGCGTTGAACGGGCTGGCATTCAGCTCATCATTCAACGCCTTGAGTCCCGCCTCCTGATCACCCGAGTCGAAAGTCGCTCTCGCCTTTTCAGTCACCAGCCACTGATTCTGCGGCTCTATCTTCAGTCCCTGCTCGGCGAACTCAAGCGCCTTTTTACAGTCACCGATATCACACGCAACGCGCGCGGCCAATACCAGCAGATCCGGGTTCTTCGGGTCGGCGGCAAGCGCTTTGTCAAGTAACGATGCCGCTTCGTTCCCACCCCCCGCGCGCACCAGAGCCCGCGCGAGAAGATCCATCAGCGGCTGATTGCAGCCGACTTTTGGCAATACTCTCTCCGCGGCGGTCACTGCCTCAGCCACACGACCGGACTCGGCAAGTGCAATCGCCTGCTGAAGTCCCGCGACCGGGTATATCTCAGCGAAGTGTGGATACTTGCCGAATATCTCCGCCGCCTTGTCGAACTCGCCGACAAAACGATACATCACCCACAGACTGTCGAACGCAGGCTTGAAATACTGATCCTTCGCTAGGATCTTCGTCAGCAGCGTCTCTGCATGGATCGCCTTCAACGGGCTGAATCCCATTCTTGTCGCGGCAAACGCCGTCCAGAGCGCCGGATGGTCATTCCAGGCTGATGTGAACTGCGCGAAAGTCGGGAGCGAGTCGCCGACATTATTGAAATTCCGCACCGTCTCCAGCGCGAACGCGTACCACGCCTGCCACTCTACTTCGCTCCGCATCGGGATCATCGACACGGAATCCAGCGCGATCACCGCCGCCGGCGAAGCCATCATCCGCACGCGCGGCACGATCCGTCGGTAGACCGCGTACTGCGCCACTATCGGGTGAACGTTGTTCACCGCGATATACGCCATCAGTTCATCCCCGGCTGTTCCGGAGAGCGACAGATTGACCGCCCGGTTCCCGACATGGTTCATATACGCATAGGTCGACAGCGCGACCGGTTGCACATCGGCAAGTTTCAGCGATGCCTCCCGCGCAATCGCGTACTCCCCGACATGATCGTAAAAGAACACTTCCGCCACGCGCGGCAGAATATCCGACTTATCCCGTTTCCGCATTTCCGCGATAGCCGTGCGCGCGTCATATAAGCGACCGGTGCGCAGGGCGCGGAAAAAGTACTCCACCAGCGCGTCGTGCGATGATTCCTCTTCGAAGATCCCCCGTGAAACTGCCGTCGCCGAATCGGACCATCCCCTGACCTCAAGATACCGCGCCAGTGCCTGACGACCCGCGAGCGTCGTTACCGGCGTCGCGGCATCGGTCTCTGCCGCTTGATACTCATGTCGCGAAAATTCCATCCGCGCTTTGATCAATGCCGCCGCGTCGGACGCCAGACCCGCGGTCTGCGCCTGCGCCAGCGCGCGTTGTGCCTCGCCAAACTGACCGGCATCGATATACGCGTTCGCGCTCATTACCCAAGCATCGAGATCTGTTCCCGACAGCTCCGCGTTGGTGCGCGCCGCGTCCGCCGCCAATATCGGAGAACCCAACAGCGAGAAGACTCGCGACATCCCGGCGTATCCCGGCGCGTACTTCACGTCACGTGTCAACGCCTCGAGATAATACTCCAGCGCGTCCCACAGCATCAACTGACGCTCTTTGTTCACTCCCGCCAGATACGGAGCTCTGGCCGTGCTATCCGTCTTGATCTGCGCCTTCAGGAGCGAATCCGCCTTGAGGAAATCATAATTCTCGGATGCTTTCGCCGCGCGAGTGACCGGCTCACTGCCATTGTCACCGCCGGAACACCCGATCAATCCGATCATGAGGAGCACTACTAACGCCAGTCGATACATACAGGTCTATTCCTTACAGCATTGAATCGTATTATCTGTGATAGTTCACGGCGGCCGTTCGGCACTTCCGCCAATCGCCTAAGATACTATCCCCCTTGGAATTTTGGGTATGAAAAAGTACGAGGTGCGCGATTTTGTAGCAAATTGCATGCTGACATGATGATTTTTCTTGGAACCAGTCATAAACATCGGTATAATTGCTATATGGCTATCCTGGAATCTCGAGGATTATATAAATATTACCGGAAACGGCCGGTAGTCAGCGATGTCTCCATCGCCGTAAATCCCGGCGAAGTCGTTGGATTGCTTGGCCCTAACGGGGCAGGAAAAACCACGACCTTTTACATGATCATTGGCTTTATTCGCCCTGATGGCGGCTCGGTCTATCTGGGTGACCGGAATATCGGCCGGATGCCCATGTATCGCCGCGCCAAAATGGGAATTGGCTACCTCGCTCAGGAAGCCTCCGTTTTCCGAAAACTGTCGGTCGAAGACAATATCCGCGCGGTCCTCCAGTTCCGTAGCATGAGCTTCAAACAGCGGAAAGAAAGGCTCGAGCAACTCCTCCACGAACTGGATATCACGCACTTGCGCAATAACAAGGCGTACACGCTTTCGGGTGGGGAACGCCGCCGCGTCGAGATAACTCGTACGCTCGTCAATGAACCGAAATTCATCCTGCTGGATGAACCCTTTGCCGGTATCGACCCGATTGCCGTCGAAGATATTCAGAAGATCATCAATCGTCTCGTGGAACGGGGTCTCGGCGTTCTTATCACCGACCACAATGTTCGCGAGACATTATCGATCTGCCATCGCGCGTATATTATGTGCGACGGCAAGATCCTTAAAGCCGGGTCGGCCGAATATCTGGCCAATGACCCGGAAGCGCGCAAAATCTACTTGGGAGAGAAGTTCCGGCTGAATTAGGTATCGCTCTGTGGAATAAATGAACGGTTTGGCGCTTCGCGGTAAACCGCCCTCCGTACCCGTCCGATACCTAGACCAGGAGCACTATACTACTTCGAATTGGAGCGACTGAACGGACTAGGGTTCACCTATGAAGATTGAGATAAGACAAGTCCCAGGGCTGCAGCAAATCCTTGCCCCGCAACTCATTCAGTCCCTCAAAATGCTGCAGATGCCGATCCTGAAACTGGAGCAGACCCTCCGCCAGGAACTCGCCATCAACCCTCTCCTCGAAGAGGTCGAGGTCCTCGAGGAAGAACCGAATCTCGAAGCCTCGGAATCTGATGTTGTCGCCCCGGAGCCTACCCCCGACAGCGGTGAGCAGGAAAAGATAGACTGGGATAATTACCTCGGCGAGAACGATGATGACTATAAAGTCCGCGAATCCCGCGAGCCCGATGAAGACCGCTTCGGTGATCTGGCGAAAGCCACCGACAGCCTCTACGATCATCTAAAAGAACAGTTGTCGTTCCTCAAGCTCTCCGAAGAACAGCAGCTTATCGGCGAATATATCATTGGGAATATCAGTCCCGATGGCTACCTGTCTATCTCGGTGCCTGAGATGGCCGACGAATTGAAGGTCCCGCAGGAAAAGATCATGGAGGTCCTCTCCCTGATCCAGCGTTTCGACCCGATCGGGGTCGGCTCGCGCGACCTTCGAGAATCTCTCCTCATTCAGCTTCGTGACAAAAATCTTGAGAATACCCTCGCTTATCGCATCGTCGATGAACATCTGCGCGACCTGGAGAAAAAGTCCATGCTCCAGCTTGCCAAAATGCTGTCGGTGCCGTTCGAGAAGATCCAGAAGGCGATGGAGACCATCAAGTCGCTTTCGCCGACCCCGGCGCATGGCCGCTTTGATACCGCCGCGCTCCCCGTCGTTCCCGATCTCATTGTCGAGCGGATCGGCGAAGAATATGTCGTTTTTCATAACGACCGGAATGTCCCGCGCCTCCGCATCAACTCCGGATACAAGGATCTGATCAAGCGCGGCAACAGCACCGACAAAAACACCAAAGATTACGTCAAGCAGAAGCTGGAACAGGCCCGCTGGCTCCTCAACGCCATCAACCAGCGTCGAAGCACCATGATCCGTGTGATGGAAGCGATCATCGAGGAACAGCATGAGTTCTTTGAGAAAGGCCCCGCTTTCCTCAAACCCCTCATCATGGATGACATCGCCCAGAAAGTGAACATGAATGTCGCCACCATCAGCCGCGTCTCCTCGGGCAAGTATGTCCAGACGCCGCTCGGTGTGTTTGAGATAAAGTATTTCTTCAACGCCGGTATCGCCAACGAGGATGGCGAGGATCTCTCCAAGCGGACCGTCAAACAACGCATCGAAGAGATCATCCGGGCCGAAAACGCCGAACACCCGCTTTCGGACCAGGATATCTTTAAGATGCTGCAGAACGAAAAGATCAAACTGGCCCGTCGCACGGTGACGAAATACCGTGAAGAGCTGAAGATCAAGCCGGCCCGCTTCCGCAAGCGTGTATCGCACTAACTGTTAGTGCACAAAAGATGGACCCCGCACACCGAAGTCTATCGCAACTACGCATAGGTTCGTTGCGGCGGGTCTTGCTTCGAAGCCCACTGGCCGCCTTGAACTTTCAACCTGCGATAGCCGTGAACCGCTTCGAAGTGTGACCCGCCGCAAAACCAACAAAACACCATGCCACCCGTAACACTTTTTAACACCCCACCCCAAACCTCCCGTTGCTGAAAACCGACATCTCTCGTATAATAGATATGCGTCTATACTCGCCCCCGTTTTGCACGAAAAGAAGCTCAATTGTTATAATTGACTGGATTGACCAGAGCCATTTGGTTACGGATGACGGATTCGCTCCGTCGACCGTGGCAACTCGGTATGACAACTTTGGCAGTCAGGATGGATTCTCTGCCGCGGCGTCCTGGCGCGAATAGAACATATAGGTCGTAGGAGCATGGAAAGGAGATAGGAGCCATGCAAAAAAAGATCACTGCCCGCCATTTTGACCTCACCCCCCAGATCCGGGAACGGGCCGATGAAGAAATGGACGGACTCAGCCGGTTCTTCGACAATATTATCTCCGCCGAGTTTATCTTGGATGTCGAACGGCACCGCCGGCTGGCCGAGCTGAAAGTCAAGGTCTCACGCGACACCCTTTCGGCTGAAGCGGAAAGCGATGATCTCTACAAGTCGATGTCTCTGGCGGTTGACAAGATCAAGATTCAGCTCAAGCGCCACAAAGAGAAACTTAAAGAGAAAGAGCCCGAGCAGATCACCCGGGTGCACGAAGCGCTCACCCGCCCCAAAACCGACGATGACGCCGTCGACGTCTGATCCGAGTTTGTCTACTTACATTCTCTCATGAAGATAAAGCCGCCCCTCGGCGGCTTTTTTATTGCGCGGCAGGCGTCCCCGTCTGCCCTACCAATAATTGCACTGAGCGTAGTCGAAGCGCGCACCAATACTCACCTGATTATCACCAACTTCCCTATCTGCACGGGGCCGGAGTCCGGTTCGACTGACCAGTAGTAAAGCCCGGATTCGACTGCCATGATATTCCGATTGATCAAGTCCCAAGTATCATGGTCGGAGGCCGGGTCGTTTGGATCCATGTCGTGGCGGATCTCGCGGACCATGTCTCCATCGAGTGTGTGAATCCGTATCCAGCATTTGGCGGGGAGATTTGCGAAGTGGATTCTTCGCTCGCGGTCGTTGATTCTATCGGAGCCTCTCCCCTCATATCCCATATCGCGGTATTTGGCGTCTGTGCGGTAGGGGTTCGGATAGATGTAGACTGGTTTGTTGGTCGCGCCGGTTTGATTGGCATTTTCAAGCGCGAAGCAGTCTTGGAGTCCAAGGAGTTTGCTTGATTCGAGAGCTTCGACTCCCCCTGCCGGGTCGCCGTAATCGATTGCTGTGACGTTCACATAATATGGCACAGTTGGCAACAAGCCGTCGATAATGCAATCATACTCGTAGTATTTCAGATAGCCATCCTCGGTGTAGGCGGAATCGGGAATCGGTTCGCCGGGGATCGGTTTTGGCTGGTTGGGGTAGAGTTTTCTGATGGGAGTATCAATCCCCAATCGACTCGCATTGTAGCCGTGCTGGACGAAATAAAACGCTGAATCCGATACAAAACCAGGTAGCCGAAATGGATTGTCCTGTGAATAGGCTAATGGGTCAAAGAGCGAATCTTCGCATGGATGCTCGCCGCGTCCGTAAAGGCATCGTATCTGTGTGAGTGACAACGGAATCTCCTGAACCTCGTACGCGCCAAAGGGATATTTGTCTGGATTCCAAATGTATTTGTCGTAATTGTGAAGGTCGTAACTTGCGGATAGAGCAAGTGACCCTTCGCGTTCGTCCCTTCCGAGATAGATGCGGTACCCTTCGAAGTCGACTCGATTAGAGACCAGATCCTTAGCCGTCTCTGTCTGGCTCCCGTTGAAGCGGACCCGAATGCCATGGTCATATGGGTAGAGCCAGAACTTTGGCGCAGGTGGCGCTCCGGGAGCTCGCCAGTCGGCGACCCCGTCGCCTGTGTAGAAAGTTGTTTCCGCGATAGTCGGAATCCATCGGCCGTCGGAAAAAGCCGAGTCAGTAACACAGATATGACTTTTTCCGGCATATCCATCGCCATCGGTATCGTAGCCGGGATTGTCGTAGACCCACTCCGCCATCTTGGCATGTTTGGCGAGAGGGTCAAAGTCCATCTTCTCATACCACTGGTCTATCCGGCCTTCATAGAGATTCTGGAAGTTCGTAGGGTCGGTGTGAAACTCCGGTGCGGCAACATAGGCCACGACAATTGTTTCTTCCCATTCCCGCTCCAAGTCAAACGGTCCGACAGAGTACAAATAGGCCATGTACTCTCCCAACCAGATTCTAAAACTACGGGTGTAATCTGTTGGATATTCCCACACAGGATCGTTTGGTCCAATAGTCCCCGTGAATACTTGGTCGTAGTCGATTTCGCCAGAACTCATCACATAGTACTTATTAGCATCTCCCATCGGGTCGCCGTTACCGCCAGTGCCAAAGTTGCGAGACTGTTGTCCGGGAGGTGGCTTGCGACGTGGTCCAAAATCATGCAATGCCCATTGATTGTGTACCCAAGGATGATATTCATGAACAGTCCACCAATTAAAGCTTGGTGGTGCCCCTCGCGGCGATTGGAGAATTCGCAGTCCAGCCACGCCTCTCATAGATTTTTGAGACCCGGCCTCTGCCCACGTTAGCTCTTGTGTTGGATCACCATCGTTATCAGCAGCCCAGACCATTTCGAGTGTGTCTCTATATTTGCAGCTGCCCCCTGTGAAATCGACAGTTCGCAGATAGCCACAAATGTCATCTCCTTCAACTGCTCTCCCCTGCAATGTATCAGTGTAGCCCGGATCAAGGGAAGTGTGACCCACTGCAGGGATCATGCAGAAGCCGACATAGACATCAGATAAGTCCCGCAGTCCAATGTTCTTGATTCGATACTCCGTGATTACGAAGTCATCGACCAGTGGATTTGACCATTGCATCGACGTTTGAGTAACTTGTACACCAAGCGGCCGGTGGACAGGTCGAGTCAAGTACTCGTCTTCCATGTAAACCGGTACTCCTCTAGTCACAGTATCAGTAAAAACAGAAACGAAATCCTGATCCGATCGAGCACCCCAACCGCGATATTCGCCCGCGAGTGACTGCTGCGCAATTTCACCGGCAGGTAATGGCTCTGCAGCAAATTCAATATCTATTCGCGCGCAATCGTACCCATTGGTTACCAGTGTATCATGCAATTCAGTGATTGCACCGATCCACAGGGAACCGAAGTCGAGAAAGTGATCATAACTCCCTTTCGGATATTCGTCGGAGAGGAGAGTCTGCATAAGCGTTGTGTTGTCTAGGGTGCAAGTTCCTGAATCCAGAGAGTAAGGCGACCAGCCCCCCCGGCTCCCCCAGACACCTCCATTGGTGGTATGTAGAACAAGATTACCGGAGTTGTGAACGGCGGAACAACGTGCGGGGAAAGCAGTAGGAGCAGCGAACACTGAGGTCAGGCTTATCGCCTGAATTAGGAAGGAGGAGACGACTATATCGATTTTTCGCCGTAGTCGAGGAAACCCGATCTGCAACCGCAAAAAGGATTCGTGCATTTCGTGCCGAAGCCTCATTCCACATATACTCATTTGACTACCACCGAGACCTGTTAATCAGCTACCAACGTGAACCTTGTTGGAGCTTATAGGCATTTCCAACAAGACATGAGTCGATTATTCGACCGGCCGAACAAATCCTACGGCTGATAGCAGCCGTAGAATGTCCAACAGAGAATGCCATCACACCTGGCACCTGCTACCCAAATTTCTCTCATGCTATAGTTGGGTCTGCATAGATCATCGCAGTTCTGTGTGAAATAGTAGATAGGTTCGTCAAAATAAATGCAAGATCCCACGCAGAGAGACTGACCAAATTCAGTACAGGGGTAAGAGGCCTGCACTTCCGCAGGTGTGAGTACCACTGAAATACTGCCAACCAATACCATGAATATAAATAGAATGAAGAACGCCAGAAAAGGTCTCATACTAAACCTCCCATCTGGTCCCGGTGGTGTCAAAGAGTGCAAAGTCAACGTAGTATGACATACAAAAATCGTGCGATAGCTCTATCCTATCCCCTGCAAACGACGACACTGAGATGTACTCATCCACCCGTTTGAATGAATTGGCGAAGCGCATTCGATGAGAGATTCCCCGAAATCGCAGTCACTATGCCGCCGGATCCTACTTTCACAAGTGTTGGGAATAGTCTCACATCTAGTCTACGCAATTCAGATAAAGATATCTCATATATGATTGACTGCTGGTCATAAGTGATCACTTCACCTTCCTGTACTAGAAGGAAGACTTCAACTGATTTGCTTTGAATGGATGGGTCAAAAAATAGCGAATTCAATAATTCACTGCACGCGCCACAGTTTCCCGACAGAAAGACAACAATCTTCTCTTTCTCCCCGTCGGAGCAACATAGGCGCTCAGCGCCACCACTGGGCTGGCGCACCTCGACACAAGGGAACCTCTCCTTGGCTCGAATGACTGACGAAATCAATTCTCCTCTTTGCAGGGTGCCTGAAGCTGCAGTCATGAATCGGTATGCCAAAAGAACGCCTGTCGCGGTGCCCGCGGCGACCACTATGAGCCCTATTGTGCCGTAAACGAAGATTTGTTTTAGGGATGCCTGCTTGAAATTCATACTCACCCCAGAAGGTAGTCCAAATATGTATTACATAGTGTGTTTGTTTCACGAGTGGCAATCGATTATCGTGTGCTAACAATTCCGGTTTGAACTAGCAGCAGATTCGCCTTGATTGCGCTCTGAAACAGAGAACGACAGAATGCCGCCATATACCCTACCGGGCTTGTTCTTCGTGGCAGGAAGTAGTGCTGCCTCCCTGTCCCAATCATAATAACGTGGGGGGGGGGGGGCATGTGACAAGAGGAAAATGAAGTAAAAAAACGATTTTGTAATTTGGTTTTGGCAACAATGGATTTATT
>CAZCZL010000022.1:0-2290 GCA_964503315.1 uncultured Ignavibacteriales bacterium
TGCTTCTCCAGGCGGTGAATACCTGATGGCAGGAAATAGATCGGGTGTGTCTAATAGGAGATGGACACTCAAAAAAGAGGAGATTGAAAAATGCCAAGATCAAAAAAGTTGAGACCGTTGCCGTGTCCGTTCTGCGGAGAGAATCCGGAGATTGTGAAGTGGTCTGGTAAAAAAAGGACGATTAGATGTTTGTGTTGTGCCGCGCCAGCTGTCACAGAAGCGTCGTTATTGGAAGCCGTGAAGGCGTGGAATAGCTGCGGAACACAAGAAATCGTTGACGAGTTGAAAAAGGTCGTCGACCGTCATCAGAAGGCGGCCTATTTAACTTGCGCTGAAACATGTTGGTGCTTGGACGTGGAAAGAGTGATTCTGCGTCTTGAAAAGGAAAAGCACGAGACCGACACTCAGAAGACGCAACAGAAAGGACCGCGATGAACTGCTCTCGCATTGGATGCCGCCACAAGGCGACGAAGTACCCGCTGGTGAGTTTCGCGGCGAAAGCGAACCCGACAGGACCGCGACCCGAGTTCAAGTTCCCCTTGCCGGTCTGCGATGCCCACGCCGACCCTGACCCCGCGCTGTACGTCAGCGATGCGGGATGGGCGCAGATCGTGGACGGCTTCACCAGGCGCGGGCTTGCAGAGCCTGACCGCACCACACTGCGCGTGGACTTCGTGCCGTGCCAGTGAAGCCGAACGTCTGAATTCACCGGCCTGCGCGGCTTTTCGCGCAGGTCCGGTGGAATGATGGGTTCGGCCCCATTGTTGCGCCGAAGAAAGGACACGAAATGCAGGACAGCAAAAGACTTGAACTGATGGGCAAAGGGCTGGCGTGGGAAAACGTGACCAAGGCGAAAACGAACTCAGCCGGACACGCTCTGCTTGAAATTGCTCCGCGCGTCGGCGCGATGGAAGAAGAGAACGAGCAACTTCGGCGCTTTGCGCAAAAGATGCTCGAAGGATGGCCAGAGGAATTTGGCGATGTGGATGGCCTGTCGATTCAGGATGCCGCCGTTGAGTGCGGGCTGCTGGTGGGCGAGACGCGCCACGAGCCCTGCGGCGAAGACTGCAACTGCGCCAGCTACCACGGCGACATGAGCGACGGCGTGACGTGCTACCGGCGAACGGCATTGCTGATGGGGCCGAACGCCAAGGTAAGCGGCAGGCCGCACCACGAAACTGAAAAGGAGTGATGAAGGTGGAGAAACTACAAACCGAAAACAGCGCCGCTGGCGGCCTGTCCGACTTGACCGACGTGTTAGATGCCGGTGCCAAGAACGCGCACATTATGCGGGTGATGAGTAGCAGCGAGGACATGACTTGGGCGACCCCGCAAGAGTGGTTTGACTACCTGAACCTTGAATTTGGCTTCACGCTCGACCCGTGCTGCTGGCCTGAAACAGCGAAATGCAAACGCTACTACACGCCAGACACGGACGGGCTTGCACAAAGCTGGCAAGACGAGCGGGTGTTCATGAACCCACCATACGGCAAGGACTTGGGCAAGTGGATGAAGAAAGCCTATGAGGAAGCCAGAGACAACGGGGCGCTGGTAGTTGCTTTTGTTCCGGCGCGGGTAGATACGAATTGGTGGCACAACTACGCGGCGAAGGCGACCGAAGTGCGATTTCCGAAAGGGCGCGTGAAGTTCGCGGGGGCGACCGCAAGCGCACCGTTTCCGGTGGCGGTGATTGTGTTCAGGCCGAAACTGTGAAGGCATCTAACTCCTGATTATGCTTCCACTGGACAGATAATTACAAAAACCTCAACGGAGACAGCGAAATGAACGAACAAACTGAGAAACTGATCCGCGATTTCGCGGAGACAACCGTTGTTCTGTGGATTATCGTGTATCTCTTTTTTGGACTTGTTTACTTCCGAGAGATACTCAACACTCTCAGGCAGAAATGGTTTGCAAAGGTCGGGCACGTCGTGGCGACGGGCCTATTCTCTTGGATCACTCACGTCTGGGTAGGCAATGCGTTCGTGGGCTACGTGGCGTTTACCGTGATTGTGTTTGGCGCACAATTGGATATGCACATTGGCGAATGGCTTCTGCGTGGGACGGGGTCCACAAGAACGAAATTGATTTTCGCCCTCCGGTCGTTCTGGTGGGCTGAGGAAATCTATATCGATCCCTGGGTAAACCTGCTGGGATACGGGATTGTGAGGTGGGTGGTATAACATTGTTGCAACAAAAAAGCAGGAAACGCTCTCCATCATCGGTACGAGATACTGGTATCCAGACGGGTTAGTGCTCGTAGGTCGGAACTTCTGGATTGGTAAAGATG
>CAZCZL010000022.1:2390-27238 GCA_964503315.1 uncultured Ignavibacteriales bacterium
ATGAGCAAGAAAAAAACGACAGAGCCGGAATGTCTTTACACCAGGCTGGACGGTTGGCATGAATACACCAATACCCAATGTGGGGCGGGGGTATATTCGCCGTCGGACCGCTGGAGATATTGTCCATTTTGTGGAAAAAAGATTCGACGTGAAGAAAGTAAGAAACGATGACCACAGAAGAACGAAAAACAGTTACCCTCTACCGCTGGACAATCGCCGTCCTGATTCTTGCTTTTGTCTTGTCTGCCTTAGCCGGCGCAAGTATCAAGGGCGACCTGACGGAAGCAGAAAACGATTACGCGAAACTCCGACGCGAACATAACGATTCACTGTATGCGTTAGGCGTTGCCCGGCGTGACCAGGTGCGTTGGCTTGAGATGTGCCAGAAGATCGACAACGTACGCGGTCTTGGATTTTCGCCTGACAGCTTAGTCGTGGCGACCATTGTTGAAATCCGTGAGCGGTTCCCGTCGGTCGGTGCGCTGGTGGATTCCGTCGCACAATACGAAAGTTCATGGGGTTACAACAAGAAGAATGGACTGATCGGAGAAAAGGGATGGGCGCAATACCGCCCTGAAACATTTTGCTATATTGTCTACGGACTTGGCGGTGACACCGTCGGCCTGCATGAGTATGTATACAGAAACCCGCTTGATATTCGTTCTGTAACGGAGTTTTTTTATGCGACGGCCACGATTGCGCGGATGCTGAATAACGGGGCGTTCTACGCCAATTGGAATCGCGGAATGTTTGCGCGGATCAAGAAGCGGAGTGATTACAAAGCAAAACCGCTCGGGAGACATTCGATAAGGTGAAAAGTATGGAAAAGCAAATTGTCGGATTAGCAAAAATTTGTAAGCTCTATGGGTCAATAGAGGTGAGTGACGTGAGCGGCAAGAAAGTTGTGTGGGTGTGGGATTACGCGAACGAGAGGCCGCGATTGGAAGATGAGATGACCAGGGAAGAAAAGCTGGCGAGTGAAAAGGCCAAATGGCTAAACCGACGGCGTTTTGGCTAAGGAGAAAGATCGATGGTGTTTGGAAGATGCTTCATAGAGATTGACGGTAAACTGACCGACATCCGCGACTTAAGCAGAGAACAGTACAAGCAATTTATGAAACTCATGGAGGATACGAACCGCATTTGGTGGCTACTCGACCAACGGCAACAGATGAAAGAGCGGGGTGACCAACCGCCAAACGCTGTCGTATAACTTGCGGATAAACGACATAAACCTACAACGCTCTAACGAGGCGGCGACGTGGACGCGGGAAGTTCTGCTCATGACAGAGACCACGAAGACAAACTGAATCCCCGTTGTTGGTGTTTTTTAACCCAGAGAATCTGAAATGACCGATGAACAACTAACCGACATCCTTGCTCGTCTTGAAGTGCTTGAGGCATGGCATAGATCATGTCTTGACAAGCCGACACGGAAACAGTCGTTCCCGAAATCCCCGTGTTACGAAGTAGAGTCATGGTGTGCTGAACTTGCGAAGCGTTACGGGTGGCCGCGTGAGAAAGCGATGTTCTATCACGAGCAGGCGGTGCATTATTCGGCCAACAAGAGCGGCAAATATATGGACTGGTGTCTTGCGGTCAAGGTGTGGGACAACAAAGACCCCGACGCGTGGCGGAGAACAGCGAAGACGACATCGTGGAAGGATAAGGTATGAACTACGAAACTTTTCTTGATGCCTAATGAAGTATCGCGGATGGACCGGGAATCAAATTGAGAACAGATTTTCGCATTGGATATGGCGACAATACGCGAGTAGTGTATGGGACGATATTCGGATTGATCGCGTGTTACCATACGAAGAAAGCCGCGATCCAGAAGACGAAAGACATGTTCACCCCTTACAACTTGCGGGTGTGGGTTCAGAGGTATACGGGGCTGTGTTGAATGGGCGGCGCGCCATTGGAATTGAACTGAAACCGTCGTACTATCGCCAGGCGGTGAAGAACATGGAGCAATGCAAGCCGGAGTCCGAAACAGTCGATTTGTTCCACGAGACAGACAAATGACCGCCGCCGACTTACCACAATTCGAGTCTTTGATGCGCGCTATTTGCGCACACAACCGCGAGAAATTCGATGACGACTATTGCGCTGTGTGGTATAAGTCTCTGAAGGACGATCCGTTTGATTTGATAAACGACGTGGCCATCAAATTGATGCAGACCACGTTTCCGGTGAAGCTCAATCACATGTGGATTGAGATTCAAAAGTTCAGGCCGATCAAAGCGTGTTCTCCGGTGACACCGCCAGAGCCGACGGAAGAAGAGCGGGCGTATCTTGACAAGTTCAAGAAACCAGACGGGACGCTGGATGTGGCGGCATTGCTACAGAGTATCGTGAACAGTTTTAAGGTTGACGGGTAATGTCATGGCAGAAAATACAGAAATATCATGGACGGACAGCACATTCAATCCCTGGTGGGGATGCTCTAACGTCAGCCCGGGTTGCGATCATTGCTACGCTCGACGGCTGGATAGACGTATGGGCGGAGATCACTGGGGAGCCGGCAAAATGTATCGTCTATTGGGTGATGAGAACTGGAAAAAACCATTGAGATGGAATGCGAATCAAGACGGGTTGCCTCACCGGGTTTTTTGCGGCTCCATGTGTGATTGGGCTGACAAGCACGCCCCAGAAGGTCAGCGCGAACGGTTGTTCGATTTAATCAAAGCCACGCCTCGACTCGACTGGCAACTACTGACGAAACGGGCCACGCTCATAAAGGACTCTCTGCCAGACGACTGGGGCGAAGGTTATCCGAATGTGTGGCTTGGCGTGACTGTTGAAAACAAACAGCACGGCATACCGCGTATCGACCACCTGCGACAAATCCCGGCCCGTGTGAGATTTCTGAGCGTGGAGCCATTACTTGAAGACTTAGGAGATATCAATCTGAATGGCATTGATTGGGTCATCGTAGGCGGAGAAAGCGGGCCTGGCGCGCGACAGATGAAAGATGAATGGGTATTCAACATCGAAGATCAATGCAAGAAGGCCGGGGTAGCTTTTTTTTTCAAGCAGTGGGGCGGCACTCGGGACAAAGGCGGGTGCTTGTTACGCGGATTTGAACGTAAAGAATGGCCCCTTTCGTCGATAAAACAATTTTACTTGACTTTCTCACTTGTTTTACATACACTAATCCCGTAGTAGGTTCAAAACGTGTGTGTTGTGTGGTGTTGTGTGGGAGGATTAGACTTTGACTTACGAAGCGAAAGCCGGAACCGTTGAAAGCTCCGGCTTTTTGCGTCCCTACCTGACAGACTATCCTAAAGAAAACATCGGAGTCACGGCGTGATCTCTTACCTTGTCTACAGGAAAGTGGGTGCTGTGAAGCAAATCATTTTACAGACGTTGAACCATAACCGCGCAAGGAAAGCAAGGGCCGCGAACCGAGGGGCAAAGATCATGACGCGATACGGAAAAAGCGACCTCGCAATCCCGGGGAACTACAAGGAAAAGAGTTCCACGTGAAACAAGTAATAGCAACACATTACCAATTGTCATGTGACGGGGTGAGATGGGATACGGTAGGTTTGTAAAAGGACAAAAAAAGCCGAATCAAGGAAAGCGCGGCAAGGACAAGGTCAATCTTGAGGCGAAGCAAATGATCATGACCGCCTTGAGTGACCTCGGCGGACCGGACTACCTCAAGGATTGCGGACAAAGCGATAACCCTCGGATCAAGGCGGCTTTCTTGTCGCTTGTCGGTCGTTGCGTGACCGTGACGGTTGCTGGTGGTGATGTGCCTATACCGATTCGGGTCACGTTCGCGTCGCACGGTGTGCAACCGATAACGTCAGAGTCCGAGGTTGAGTCTTGAACCGTGGGCCTGAAATGCCGCACGACGGCGCGCCGTTTCGACACACGCCGGTGTTGGATTGGAACTGGCAATCGAAAGCGCGTATACGTGTGAACCAAGGCGGGATGTGGTCGAGCAAAACTTGGTCGATCATGCAGGCTTTGTTTCTCAAAGCCGTTGAGTTGCCCGGCGTTATCATAACCGTCGTTGGCCAGGACGTACCGAATTTGAAGGTTGGTGCTATCCGAACGGCGGCCCAGGTGTTGGCGGATGAATACACGGCGGAGTGGATGCGCCGGATGTTTGCGGATTTCAACCGTCAGGAGTTGGCGTATCATGCACGCAATGGATCGTTGATTGAATTCAAATCGTTTGACAATGAGCAGGACGCCCGTTCTGGGAAGCGTGACATAGCTTTTTTTAACGAGGCGAACGGGATACCGTTTGCAATTTATGATGCCGTGCAGATGAGGACGGAGTCGCTAACATTTATTGACTACAACCCGTCGGCGGAGTTCTGGGCGCATACGGAAATTATCCGTAACCCCGCGCTTGTCAAGGGCGTTGATTTTGATTACTTCATCAGCGACTACCGGCACAACCCTTACATTCCTTCGCAGGTTAAAGAGCAGATCGAATCGCGGCAAGAGACTAACCCGGACTGGTTCAAAGTGTATGGGCGCGGCAAGACGGGAACGGTCGAGGGGTTGATATTCGCCGAGGCGCAAATGGTCGAGGCGTGGCCCGAGGGCACGGAGCGTGTGAACTACGGACTGGATTTCGGATTCAACGATCCGACGGTTCTGGTTCGTAGTTGCGAATTAGACGGGATGTTGATATTCGACGAGTTGATCTACCGAAGCGGGATGACCAATAAAGACATCGCGGCAGAGTTTGAGCGGATCGGGCTTGACCGCTCTGTAACTATATCCGCCGATTCCGGCGACCCGAAGTCGATACAGGAGTTGCGGGAGTTGGGCTGGAACGTGCAGCCGGCGGCAAAGGGGCCGGACTCGATCATGTTCGGGATCAAGAAGATCAAGTCTCAACCTTACGGGATTACGCGACGCTCCGTGAACGGATGGCGTGAACGCGGGTCATACGTTTTCAAACGCGACAGGATATCAGGTCAACTGACGGAAGACCCGGTTGATTCGTTCAATCATTTTTGGGACGCGTGTCGGTATGCGAATAACGAAGTCGGCGGTTGCAATTTCGGATCCCTGACATGAAGCGTAAATCTCTTGTAAAAAAATTGTGGGAGACGGCTTACATGCACTTTGCATCTGATAAGCCGCTATGGGGTCATGATCAATCAATGTGGGGAGCTTTGTTTTCCGGCACGACGGATGACAGGGCGGTCAACCAGGATACCAATATTGATTTGAATACCGATTGGGTATGGAAAACATTCGATCTTAGGGCGGGTAATTTTGCTAAATTCGATTGGAATCTTGTGCATGTGATGTCGGAGGACGACAAAAGGATCATTGAAAACCATAAGGGGATCGACCTATTTTATGACGTGAATGACGAGTATACCGAGTTTGATTTGTGGAACTACATTCAGATGTCTTATGATCTTTTCGGTGAAGCGTTTTTGTATCTACCGCTTGATTTGTATGGTCAACCGACGGAGATCGTTCCTATTCTTCCGGACATGGGGAGGATGATAATTGAACGTAACAAGTTTGGCGGTATTACTGGATTCAGGTTACAGCCAAAATTCGGTGGTGCTGAGATTGCATTTGAACCCCGTGAGATTTTTTACTACCGATGTATGGATATGTCAAGTTCCACGCGCGGGCTTGGTCTTATGAATAAACTCATAAGACTCGCCCGTGTAGATCGCGGCCTCAAGGATTACATGCAATCTTTTTTAGACAATTACGGTGCTGCAAGCATCCACCTGTCTGTCGACAGGTCGTTGACTCCGGGCCAATTCAGAGAAGCTAAGAATCGTTTCCGCGACGAATGGGCCGGGTCGCGTGAGTTTAGGATGCCAGTGTTCACCGACCTCGGAGCCAAGATTGAGGATTTTGGACAGACGGTCAGGGAGCTTGACTTTGCGAATTCAAACAACAACATCCGGGATCAGATCATTCAGATCGCCGGAACACACAGATATTTATATGGTATAACCGGATCGACCACAAAAGCAGATGTTGAAGGGCAACGAATTTCATTCCTGGAAAATACTATTTTCCCATTATTGGCGGTGCGGGATCAGAGGTTTAGTCAAGATTTTTGGAACAGATACTACCCGCAAACCTCTGGACGTGGCGGCAAGCTATCAATGGAAACGATCAAGCCGTCGTTGGAAGATAGGGTTACGGAATTAGAGCTTGATGAGAAACGTTTCAGCATGGGGCTTTTGAATGTGGATGAGATGGCTGTGCGCCAGGGATTGCCGAAGGTTGGCGGGACGTTTGGACAAAAAAGATTTATAGCGACTAACTTAAAGGAATACCAAGAACCGGAGAAACCAAAAACATGAACGACATCATAATTCAAAACGGGATGAAGCTTGGGCGTGAGCTTGCCCCGGTTATAGAACTCGCAGAAACCAACAAACGTGAAAAATCCGCGACGTTTAAAATTGCCACGAATGAAATAATGAACAGATACGGCGGCATGGTGTTGCGCGTCGATGGAGTTGATCTTAAAGCGTGGAATGACAATAAGACCGTGCTGTTTGGTCACAACCCGAACGTGCCGCTTGGTTTGGGTATGTGGGCAAAGAACGTTGGCGGCGAGTATATCCTGTCCAAGTGGGGGCCGCCGGACTTGAAAACCGAAGGTATGCCGGACACGCAAAAAAGAATGATTGACTTTGCGCATGAGATATGGTCGTGGGTTGACGCGGGACAAATGAAAGGGGCGTCGCCCGGGATTTCTGTGCTTGAAACATTCTGGGGTCAGGATGAGGCAATGAGGGCGTATGAGGAAGATTTCGGCAAGAAACCAAAAAGAAATCTATGGTGTTACATTAGGTCCTGCGAACAAATTGAATGGTCGATTACACCGATACCGGAACAACGCGGCGCGCTCAAGATGCAGGCGTCGGATATGATGCTTGAGCAGTTGGAAGCAGAAAGACAGCGCAACCTTGTTTATGAAGTAGATGAATTGAAATTACAAATTGAGTTCATGACTAAAGAGAAAGAGACGTTAAGCGAAAAGCCAAACGGTATCGCTGGAGGTGAAGAAACACCAGGCGGAATCGTGGCCACAGCCGGAGACGTTGCGGAGGTCAAACTCACCAAACAACAGTATCTTGACTTACAGAGATTCAAATTGCGGAAGTTGATACAGAAACAGCTTGACTACAAAAAAGGATTAGTCTAATGGCAGACGAAAAAAAACAGGTTGACGGGATCACATTGTCCGGGAAAGAGCTTGAAGAATATCAGGCGATGTTGAAAGAACGCGAGGGCGATTCGACGGCGAAGGCAATGGAGGCAATCGTCAAACAAGAGTTTGCCCGTATAGAATCGGCAAACAAAGAGGAGTTTGAGAAAATTCGAAAAGAGAACAAGAAAGCTCTTTTCGATACATCTGCTTCTCAGAAAAAAGATTCTCCGTGGGGTTTTGACATGAAGGCCGCTCTCGGTTTTCAAAAGCAAGTCAAAGCGATGTGGAACAAAAACAAAGATCAATACCTCGAAGCTCTTTCCGATCAGGGCCTTGACCCGGATACCATGACGTTGTCCGGTGAAACGCAAAACGAAGGCACCAACGCCGACGGTCTTTATGCGGTGGCTCCGGTGTATTATACCGATCCATTCATGAAGTCCATGAAAGAATCTGTTCTGTCGGATTGCAACGTTATTCCGGTTTCGACGAACCGCGCGATTTCGTCAGAATTCTTGAGCGGGGTCAGCGTGTCCGACGTGGCCGAAACCGTTGCGGGAACGCATTCGAAATGGCAACTGGATCAGATCGACATCACGATCAAAGACACGCGCGCCTCGACGGTCATTACGCGGAATTTGCTTGATGATGCCCCACAACTTTGGGCGTTGACCCAGAAGTCGTATGCTGAGGCGTTGAAGACTAAGTGGAATCAGGTTGTGTTTACCGACGCAACCGGATCGTCCAAAAACTTCAACGGAATGTTGTCGGAGACCGTCACAGGCGGCGTGACAACCGGCGGTGCGATAGTCAAGACGTTGTCCGGTGACGTTGCGAGCGTCGGGAATACGCTCTTGAATGAGGTCGTGCATTCTCTGTCCGAAGAGGATTGGTACCAAGGTGGTGGTGCGAAGTGGTATTTCAACGACGGGTGGTCAACTGATCTTGAAGGGATCAAAGATGACAATAACAGGCCACTTTTGTTTGATGTGAACGGCGCGCCCCCGACCATGATGAAGGGTTTCAAGATCAGCCGTCAGCGTGTGATGCCTTATTCCGGTCTGACTTCGGGTCAGCGGTTCGCGGCTTTCGGGAACCTCGGTGACACCTGTCACGTGTGGATGAGGATGGCTCCCGAGTTTGCGGTGATCCGTGAAGGCACGGTGAACGGTGTGAACTGCGGTGAACAGCGGTGCCTCGGCCTCGTCATGTTCATGCGTTATGCGTTCAAGGTGTATGTCAGACGGTATAACGATGCTGTCCGCACAGGCTTGACGCTCATTGCCGTCGCGTGATGTGGCGCAAGAAAAAACAAGACTCAAAGCTTGGCGATAATGTTATTGGGCTACACAACGTTTTTGCCAAGCTTGAGCCGACCGAAACGGTGAAAACCGAAGTAGGCGCAACCTCTGAAACAGTCACGGTTGTGTTTTTGAAAAAGGCGTTCCTTCACTGGTCGTCTTGCAAGACTTATGAGACCGGAACAGAGGTGGAAATATCAAGGCACGACGCCGAGATATTACTTAAAACAAATCATGTTTCATTGAAAGGAAAACAATGAAGAAGTTAATTTTTGTCGCCTTAGCGGCGGTTTTGTTGGTGAGTGGGGCTAACGCTCAAATCACATCAAGCGGTAAAACGCAATACCCAGAATCGCCTTACATCGGCCAACAGCTGACGTTCTACAGTGAGAGCGGGACGGCGGTCACGGCTTTGGGGGTTGCCTCCGGCGCAACGGTTACTGTCGATACCGTTGTGTCCAGCTGGTTTGAAATTGACGTGTTTGATTCCACGTCGTTCATTTTCTGGCTCATCCCTGGTGATTCAATGAGCGCGAATTTCTACGTCCAGTTCGGCGTCGATGCCGATACCGGCAAAAGCGTGCTTAACGATGCGGTGTCGCACACCACGGCTCTCTTGGATTCCACGGTATACAAAAAACCAAACGGACAGAAGGGATACGTCTCGGGTGATGTTGTGTCGTTTAAGTGTGCCGGATTTATTCCGACCGGCGCACAATATGCGCGTATTTTGATTGCGGCCTATGCGGCGGCTGACGCGGCTCATGGTCTTGCGTTGCAAGGCACGGCTGGCGGAGATGCCACGAAGCTGAACAACAATCGATTGTTCAGGCGACGGGCAAACAAATAATTATTTCCCCCTGACTGACGGCCCGACTCCTCACGTCATGAAGGGGATCACAAGGGGCGGCTTAGGGACATATTCATTGACCCGACGCAAGAACGCCGCCCCGATATTTTTTAGGAGAGCGAATGAAGCCATTGTGGATGCCAGATGGGTCGGTGAGGGCCATACTCGTGATCGGCGCACTTCTTACCGTCATGATACCAGTGTTTGTGTTTGTGTTTCGCGGTGAGAATTATGACGTCCCGCAAGGCGTGAAAGAGGTCATCATATTTGTTGCCGGTGGAACAATTGGACTCATCAAAGACTACCTGACGACAAGAAAAGAAAATGGCGAACAACCGAAAGAAGTAAATGCCAACGCCGGATAAAATGACGCGCGCTGTGAATGGCGCACACTCGACCCTTGGCGTAACCGCTATTGCGTTTGATGCTCCGTCGATAGCTCTGACGCCTGGTGAATACATCACGGACGGGACTTATCATTATCCCGTCACGTCATGTACAAAATCATCGATTGGGATTGGGACGGCGATAGGACAGACGACGGCTGGATTGAAGGCCACACTTGCAGACAATGCGGTTTTGACACGTGAGGATTATTACGCGCCGATTGATTTCGATTCGCTGTGCGCGATGTTGGGTAAATCTGATCTTGCAGACGACAACGGGCAACTTGTTACCATATACCGTGCGGCGTGGGCGGCGCGGGCATACGGAGAAAACATTGTCGGCAACATCAAAGCGCGGTCGCAAACAAAAACATATTCGATGGGTGCCGCCGGCTCGAAATTATACCTTCGTGAACTACATGTGGAATCGGTTGAGTCTGTGTTTATTGACGACGTTGAAATTGATTCGGATACGTATACACTCAATACCGACGAGGGGTATTTGCTTTACGACGGATACTTCCCCGTCGGTGTAGATCATATTGATGTGACATATACGCCAGGATGGACGTATGTCCATCCGCAATTGATAAACCTATACGCTCAACAGACCTCTCTGTTTTTGCAAGCGATGGGAGGAGACAACATCAACGTTCTTTCATCCGTCTCAACACAGGGCGCGCGTGAGCGGACGTTTAGGAGCCCGATGGATATACAAAAATATCTTGATTCACTCTGGCGCGGATTTGCAAAGGTGAATGTAAATGATACTTGATTTCAGGTGGCAAATGAGTCGTCGGCTGAAGCATCTGATTGCCTCGCGCGGCGGATTCATTGAGAGGTTGATGAGAATTCTTGGTTTGAAAATACTGAAGGCGTGGGATAAAGAAGCGTCGTCGTCGAGGTGGTGGAGACGTGGGAATGTTATCGTTCCATTCAAGGGGTCAGGCAGATATAAAATTCATTCTCGCGTGATGGCCCCTTTGCCAGATCGATTAACAGTCCGAAGCGGGCGACTCATTCGCGCGGCACGCGGTGGAGTTGGTGGATACGGATCGGTGACTGTGAAAGAAAAAGGATTCAAGGTCACAAAGGGGACGCGCGGGGTTCCGTATGCGGCGCGTCAGGAATATCAAAAAGCCGGAGATCGGTCGTATATCCGGCGTGGAATTTCATACGTTGTCGAAAACCTGCTTGATAGTTTGTGGCGCGGATCAGTCAAAGAGGCGATGAAAGAATAATGTCGTACAACAAGTTCAGACGCGCATACGAGGCGATTGAAGAAAATCTTTTGAAGGTCGAGGGATTCGACGGCAAGATTGTGGGTGGGTTCTTTCGCACTGGAATCACAAAAGAAGAACTTGTGCAAATCTACGGGCCGTTTCATGTCGACAAGGGATCGGCGGTTGAGATCATGCAGGAACGCATGATAACCGGAGAGGTTGGAGAGTTTGGCAACCTTGTTGACAAGATACGGTTCAACATTCGGTTCATGTATTCGTATCGGCAAAAGGCGGACGGCAATTACACCGGATCGTCACAAGAGGAGTTTGATAAAATTTGTTCCGGCATCGCGGACGCTTTCGCGGATACGATTTCGTCATCGACCGGGGAATCAAAGTACTATCAGATTTTTCCGATAGACCTCGATACGGTTGTTTTCCCCGGCGCTGAATCGTTCGGGTTGTCGGAATTCTCGGAGCTTGAAAAATTGGTTCACATGATGGAGTTTAAATTGGACGTATTTTTGGAAACAACTTAAAGGAGCTAATGAGATGGCAGGAACAAATCTACAAGATACCGCCTTGATTGCCGCGTCCGGCGGTGGGTCAGACATCATGCGGATCGTGCAGAAAGACCATGACGGCGCAAATCCAACAACCGACGTGTTGGGTGCGTCAGGTGGACATGTCTATCAATTGTGGTTCAAGCGCACGTCGCAAATCGGTCACGATAGGCCGATTAGTGTGTTCAATGGCGAAGACGGTGAACCGCTGGCCGCTATTCGCGGGAACCGCACAATCCGAATCACGGGCGAAATCGGCGGCAACGCCTTGAACATGGAAAAGATTTTCTTGACCAAAGGCGTGTACTGGAAGGTCGGCGACTATGAGCCGCAAAAGACCGGATACCTGAAACGGGTATTCAATCTGTGCGTGGCCAACGTGACGTTCGGGCCGCGACGCGCTGGCGAGGCAATGGTGTTGACGTTTGAATTTGTGCCGGTGGTTCTGGAGTCGGCGACGGTCGACGCCGCTGGTGTTGGCGGATATGTCTACACTCCGACGGAAATTGCTACGAGCGCATTGGTCGCAATTGCGTCGGCATCCGACGTATAAAAACAAAACGAGGAGCGATATGAAGATTACGATTGCAAACGGAAAACAGTTTGAGATTTTCGAGGACATCGGAGCCGGTGCGTTGACGGTATTCGACGGATGGGTAAAGTCAAAATTAGACGCAGTTCGCGCGGTAGCCGGAGCGGTGAAAAACAAATCCGCTGAGATCGAGAACACAAAGGACGCCGTGGCCGGTATGCGCATCATAGCAGATCATATTGCGTCGGCGGACATCCTTGATTTGTCATGGGATGAGTGGTTCTCAGTTTTCGCGTGCCAGTCCGAGCCGGTTATGTCGATTGCAGATTACAACCGCTGGACAAACGCACAAGAGATTGACGACTGCAAAAAAAAATTATTGCAAGCGGTCAATCCGTCTTCGCGCTTAGAGTTGCATTTGAAGCGACTCGGAATATACGAGACAGTCTACTCGATGACGGAGACTCCCCTAAAGCGTCCATCGTAGATTTTGAGATCAGCGCGGACAAGCGCGACGCGTGGGTGAAAGAGTTCGGGAGCGATGAAAGCCTTGTGTATGCAATCTACATGAAGCACGCTATGGAAACAGATTACAAGACCTACATGCAAAAAGAGATTGCGGAAATCAGCGGGTGGCCGTTGCACGCATGCGGCGTCCACACCCCGGCGCGGGAATATTTTCTTGAGGGGATTTTGCGGCTGAAGAAGGATTGCTACCAGATCAAATCCGAAAACATGAGCAGGCATCGCAATGGCTGAGGACGTAAATGTAAAACTACACGGCGACGCATCCGGTCTTGTCGCTGAGGCCAAAAAGGCGGAGGAAGCTCTAAAGAAAGCCGGGACGGAATCGGCAAAGGCCCCAGAAAAGGCGGTCTCGGCGTTGCGGTCGCTAAAGAATGAATTGCGAGACCTTCAAAGTCAGGCCGCCGGATTATCAAAATTCAGTTCGGAATATGGTAGAATTGCGGCTCAGGCAGATGACGTAAGAAGGAAAATCAAAGACGCGCAAAACGTCGGGCGTGGTTTTTTCGATACACTGAAAGGTCAGGCCGCTCAAGTCGTTTCTGGATTTTTTGCCATATCAACAGCTATCAATACCGTCCAAAAACAATACGCCGATTCTGTAAAGTACGTTAAAGATCATCCGCTTGATTTTTCCGGCGGCGTTGTCGAGGGGTTGAAAAAAATTGAGCGGCAACAATTAGAACTTGACCGGTCGTTTGCAAACAGCGCGGCATTCAAGATATTGCTGGCCCTGAAAGGCGGTCTTCTTGATATTGGAACGGATATTTTTGGCGGAACAAATGAGGCCCCTGGTGGAGGACTTCTCGGCGGAGCGGCTCATCAACAACGGGTATTGAAGGATTTAGAAGACGCTATAGCTAAGGACACCGCGTCAAAAAAAGGTGTAACCACAACACCGAATGATCGGCAATGGATAGGATATTCTCCGTATGTTTCTGGCGATAATTTTCCAGGACGACCTGGTATTGATCGCGGGATACCGCTTGGAGGGCTTGGTATGCCGTCGTCTGAGAACTTCGTGGGAATACCACCGCAAGTAAAGCGTCCAGATTTTTCGAAGTTTGAATCGAAACAGAAAAGTGTATCGGAGCTTACCGACGAACTGAATGCCGATGCAATGGAGCGGCAAGACCGAATTTCAAAAGGTTTTGCACGCGGTGCTCATGCCTTTGTCAGCATCATGTCATCCGGTCTTATTCGAGTTACCGATTCATTCGAGGGCAGACTTCTAAAAGCGGCGGCGGCGTTTGTATCGCAGATGTTACTTGCACAGGGCGGCGGTCTTGGATTCATCGGATCAATTCTCGGCGGAGTGTTTGCCGCCGGTGGAACAGATTTCACCACACGCGGGCCTACGCTCTTGATTGTCGGCGACAATCCAGGCGGACGTGAGCGCGTGACTGTAGAGCCGCTTTCCGGACGCGGACAGACGCGAACGTATGGAAACGCGGTGGCAATGGCGGGCGGCGGGTCGATCTCAACGTATCCGTCCGGCGGATACAGTCAGAGCATAACGGCGGTCGCAAATGTGGACGTATATCTCGGCGACAAACGGCTTGTGAGAAATATCGACTACGGTATCCGTGCGCGCGCGAAAGAGTTGAACGATAGGCGCGGGGTGGCGGCGTGATACAGAATGTTAAATGTCAGATCATGCCTTTCAATCCGTGCTGGATTCCACATGACTTGGACGAGATTGATTTGTCGGCTTCATCCACACAAGGCGCGGTCAATAACGCCTCGGGCTATGCGCCCGGGTCAACAACGATCACGGTTGACGGACTTACCACAACTCCGCCGACGGGAACGGTCGTCAGATTCGAGGGGCATGATTGGGCCTACAAAATTTCTACCTCAACATCGACAAGTCTGGTGTTGCTCAACGGATTGGAAAAGAGAGTTGAGGACAACGAGGCTTTTTACTTCGAGCCGGTGATTGATGTGTCCGACGACCTGCTCGCCGTTTCGGATTGGGAATTCAAACCTGAAGTGACGCGGAACGAGTTCACGCTTGATAACCAAATGGATTTTGTTTTCGTCAACGCAGGAAATAAGTTTTACGACAGACTGCAATACCTTGCAGAGTGGCTCGAGGGGTATCAATACGTGCTGTCAAATTTTGATATTGAGGGCGACCGAACACCAAAATATATCCGCATTGCTCTACGTGATTCGACGACGTGGAGTACGTTCTACGTCGGGAAATTTGTCGATGGGGAAACCTCTGTAAACTACCCCGACAACAACGTATCCGTGATGACCGAATCTGTGTTGTATGCTCTCAGGGATCAGTTGATGATGGACGTTGATGGTGTGTATAATAATCTTAAATACACCGACGCGGACAACCTGACGCGAACGATAGTCGGGCCGTTGAAAACGATCATTGCCAAAACATTTTACAAAGCCGGTATCAAAAGCTCGAACGTGTCTTTTGATTCGGATGGATATTTTGCGTATGAGCGACATTACGGATGGCTATACCATTTTGGCGACGTGTGGTTTAATACGCCGATCTGGAAACAAAACGCCGTCGATAGCTCTCCGGTTCTTTCGTGGCTTGAATCCATCATGAAGAGGTTTCTTGCGTCGGCGGTATTGCATTTCGAGGGCAATACGCCGTATGTCTATTTCAGATCGAAACGAAACCGCGACGCGCACAGAGACATTTTATATGAGGATGATTTCGTGGCACAATCTGAGAAGGACAAGGTCAAGATTGAGTCGTGGAGGCATTACGCGGAGAATGGGGTGTTTGCAAAGAGCGTATATGAATATTTCAACGGCGCGACGCTTGAAAGCGGATTTCATTACGACGGCACAGGGTTCCATCATGTGACAGGATTTCCAGTAGAAAACCAATCGGGAGTTGAGGGTTCCAGATCAATCAGCGCGACGGTTGATGAAGGCGATGATATTGAAATTGTCGGTGGAAGCAGGTATCGAATTCGTAATTATGAATCAACCGATTTGTGGATTGTCCCAGGTCGTTACGCCGTGACACCGGACGTGCAAGCGGACATCCGGGAGTTTACGCCGTTTGCGCTGAACAACAAGGCAAGTGTTGATCTCGAATTCAGCGAGTGTCTCAAATTCAAAATGACCCACCCGGATATTTTTGTTTCGTGCGCTGAGAACTCTTTTATTCAGCTGTCAAACATCGCAGGGACAGACATAACCGGATATAGGCCAGTCGGAAGATTCTACGGAGTGGGTTCCGGTAGCAATACAAATGCGGTTTCGGTAGTTGATCTTGTTCCGGTTAGCTGGCACCACCAAACCGGAACGCGATGCGCTTTTTATACCGACCGCGTTGATACAGATGATGAGCAATTGATGTTCAGTACGTTGGATATTCCTTCTACAGAAGAATTCGGCACTACCAATCTTTGGTTGAATGATTCGCTATATACTTTTGGTGATAACCTCAACACGAGGCACATGAGTTCAGGGTTCATAAAAAAACGAAATGAGGAAAACGACGAGGTAGCCACAAGGCTTGTTGTGTGTGTGGCTAAAACCACGAGCGGTATTGAACGTATATACAGATTTCTGATCGACATGGATACAACGGCGGGGCCGATTGTTGATTACTTCGAATCAGTTAGTTCTCCGTTTTCGGATGATGATCTCATTGAGTATACCGGCGTAACACTGAAAAGCAATGACGGCGACAATCCGAAAGTCATTGAGTTGACCGGTCAAACGACAGATGTTACAAGTGTATTTGTCAACTCGGATGTTATGAATCCGTGGGCCGATGACCGCATGTATTATCCATACCTGGGCGTTAAGAAGCGCGACCTGTTTGGACAAGGAATAAGTTTTGTTGACAATGTGTTCACTTTATCGTTCACTTCATCGGCAAACATTTACGGGTTGCATGTCCACCCGAGTGAAGATGCGACGAACGGACAACATTACTTTATCACGGACACCGATGGACTTTTAGTTTATCGTGGCTACGGTGCGTCATTCAGCAATTTCGAAATCATTGCCGGAGGTGGCGCGAATCCGATACCTGCACTGTATGATCATGACACAGCCACGGATGTTGGGTTCACCAATCCGGTTTCCGTTTGGAAAATGTATGACAACAAAGTTGTTGTCTGTGACCGCGATGAAGAGAAGGTTTGCATTGTTGATCTTGATGGTAACACTCTATACACGTTGACCGATTCGACAATCACGAGTACGCCGAATCAGGTCTGCGCAGAAGACTTTATGTCGGCGTGGATTATTGAGGCCTCTCCGGCGAGTGGCAACACGTGGGACTTTTATGTCAACTTTGATTACCTTGCGTCTAAACTTATGTTTGATTATTATGGTACACGGCGACGCGTTATCAAAGGGCGCGTCCGCTCCAGGTCGTTTTCCGCGCGACCAAAAATGTATGATATCGTCCGCGTTGACGGCGGAGCGATTCGAGGTGAAGGGTTTGGCCCGACGGATTGTTGGATCATCGGGATGACTTACAATTTTGATCGGCAGGAATATTTTTTAGAATTGCTTGAGGTGTAAATGGCATACTCAGGAACAGGTAAACCGGTTTTCAAAATCTACACATCGGCGGGGGTGGCGGTTGAGGACTTTACACTCGTTAGCCTGACGGCGCGCGAACGGAAACCGATTCGCGTTGCGACAAAATACGAAACGATTTTCAGTCGGAAACTTGTTGATGAATTCATCGGGTATCGGTTTGTTTGGGAGCTTACGTTCACCTGGAAAGACGTATTCGGCGACATCGACGATTATTCAAACGTGACAACCGATATTCGGAAACTCCAGCAGATTCAGGAATATTTCGATTCCGGATCAGGCGGTGAGAAAAATTATAAAGTCTATCTCGTGCCGCACGCCGACGCGGAAGGAACGCCTTACAACCAGATTTTTCAGGTTGAATGTGAGATTATCAAAGAGGGGAAACCGAACGGCGGGACGGTGTTTGCGGATGAGTGGACAATGAGGTGTACAACGGTGGAGTTGCAAGACACCGTGCGGGTTACATACATCACAAATTATGTGGTTGACGAGTCAGGAAATTATCTTGTAGACGAGTTAGGAAACAAAGTCATAGGAAGGCGTTAAAAATGGCAGAATTTACGATCGATGGGTTCACTCCGCTACTCACGACCTTTGATCCTGCGGCGGATTACATCCTTGTAGAGGCGGGCGGGACAACGACTCGCGGGATGTTGGGGCAATACTTATTTGCGCGTAACCTTGCTGGTTCAGGCTTTCTTGCGTCGGCGACCGACGTAATTTTCGGACGGTCATCTGTTGGCGCTGGCGCGGTGCAGGAAATTACCTGTACGTCGTTTATCCGCACGGTGCTGGATGACGCGACGGCATCGGCGGCAAGGTCAACGCTCGGCGCGGCGGTGTCCGGTGCGAATAACGACATCACGTCCATGACCGCACTCACCGGAGCGTTACAGGCCCCGACGCAGATCAACGACGCGAACGGAAACGAAGTGTTGAAGTTTTCATCCGTCCCCTCTGCGGCTAACGAGGTCACGATTGAAAATTCGGCTGGCGTAAATGTTATTGTAAAGGCTACCGGATCATATGGTGATGTCAGTCTGAATCTTGAACAGAAGGGCAATGCGTCACTCTATCTTGGTACAGCATCTTGTATCGGACTCCGGCTCGTTGCCGATCAACCTATACTTGATTCATCCGGCAATGAGTATCTGAAATTCTCAAAGACCGCGTCTGCGGTGAACGAGTTCACGATCACGAATGCGGCGACGGGAAACGGGCCGACTCTTTCTGTAACCGGCGGGGATACAAACGCCGTTCTAAACATCTCCGGGAAGGGCACTGGAGACGTTGTCATAAACGCCAACAACCTGCGAATACCGGATGGTCAGTATATCAAAGCCGGAACAAAGTCCATGTTGCATCTCACGGCTGGCGGTGGCGGTGTTTATAACTGGATAGGTATTACCGGCGGCGCAACAGGTAATAGTTCAAAAATTGCGGCGGAGGGTGCGGATGCAAACGTCACGCTTGAGCTTAACGCGCAGGCGGATGGGGATATTTTTTTCAATCCAGGCGGAGCCGGTGTAATAAAGTTCGGGACGTTTACATCTGACGGAACGGTTACGCAGGCTGGATATATTACAATCAAAGATTCAGGCGGGACAACAAGATATTTGTCCTGCATAACGCCATGATGAGGAGACTTGTGAAAACGACAATTGCATTGTTGCTATTACTCATCGGTTGCACGAACGAACCGGCGGTAGTATCGAATGACCCGGAAATACTTTTGAGTGTTTCTGATTGTCAGTTTGAGCAAACCGCGCGCATCTACCGATGGCCGCAAGGGACGTTTTCTCTGATCGACGGATACGATCATTTATGGTATGCAACGGATTTGCCGGAGGAATTTCAGCGCGACGGGATCACTGTGTATGTAGAATTCGAACCATTGAAACACGTTCAGTTTGAGGAAGGTTATCCAATCTATATCATATCAATCGAGGAGATCAAATGACAAAGCAAAAGGTGCGCGATTTCGCGGCGTGGGCCACGTCCCGCGTGAAAACAGAAGAACCTAACAGCAAGCTGAAGTATGCGTTAGACAAGATGCTCTTGCGTGTGCGCCCGATCCTTGTCGGTATAAACGAGGCGTGGGAAGACATTGATCTCGACCTTGCTCACACCGACGAAAAAGGTATTTTGATCCGCGACCAGAGCGGGGCGTATACCTACACGAAGGAAAATGAAAAAGAGCGGATTGCAAAACGTCGCGCCGTGATGAAAGAAACCGTTACGATCAAGCCGTTCATCGTGGATCATGCGGAATATGAATTGTCCGAGGTCGATCTTGAATTCGGCAACGGGTTTGTGTTCAACGTTAGCGAGGATGGAAATGAGACTTAAAAAAAACGACGTATACAACGCTTACGTCAAACTGGTTATTGACGGCGTCGCGGAGTCGTGGACTGGCAAGACCGGATACGTGATTGTTGATAGCGGTGCGCCCATCACGCTGACGCCAGACCCCGACCAGACGACCAACAAGGGTTTGGCTTACGCGCCGCTCACGGCACTGAACGCAACGGGGTCAACATCACAGGGAAAAAAGTTGACATGGTATTACACGGTGACGGCCACAGGCGAAACGATTACGATTGAGTTTGTGGAAGATCATTTGAAATTTTTGGAAGTATGGGAATAGCAAGACTGAAAGCCGCTAAGGTTCCTTCTCTTGTTGCTGTCAAGCGTGTGGTGCGTCTTGATGCGGCGCGGGTTGCGTCTCTATCAAGGGGCGTTGCCGCTCTTGATTCTTCTTTCGCTTATGCTGATTATCGCACCGCAGACGACGGCGACTGGTCGGACGCGTCGATGTGGGAAATCAATTATGGTCTTGGGTGGTTCCCCGCGAAGTCATTTCCAGGGAGTAACCCCAACACCCGCAACGTAACCATCTCCCACGCTCTGTCGATGGATTTGTCTCCGGATTATGCAATGCACGACTTTACGATTGACGGCGCGATTGACGACGGCGGCTACGCGTTGCAGATTTCAGGCGACATCTCATGTTCCGGCACCCTCACTATGTCCGGCGAACTGATCCTGAGCGGATCGGAAGATCAATCAATAGATTTTGGCGCACAAACCATAAACGACCTGACCATCAGCAAGAACGCCGGATCAGTAACGCTCACGACGGACACAACGATGGACGGTGATTTGTCGGTCGAAGCCGGGACACTTGTAAATAACGATATCGTATTTACGATCAATGGGGTGTCTGTTATTTCCGGCGGGGTATTTGATTCCAACACAACTTCTAACGATTATTACAACGTGTTTGGCGGCGGCCTCACCTTGTCGGGCGGGACGTTCAACGCCGGAGCTGGCGCAAATATTTTTGGCGCCGACTTCACGAAATCCGGCGGGACTCTAAACGCAGAGACGGCCATTTTTGACATGCCCGATACCATTACCATGACGCTGAATGCGGATCAGACTTTTGATAGATTATCCTATGGTTCAAGTTCATCGTCCGGCGCAAGAACGTTGACCATTATCGGAACTGGCGGCACACGCACAGTGACAATCGCAACGTCCGTTGAACGTTACGCCCGGTCGCAAGGGCTAATATTATCAAGCGCAGTGTTGGCGTATGCGGCGGGCGCGACGTTGTATTATTCTCCGTCCGGCGTGGCAATGACGGCGGATGCCGATGAATGGCCGGTCTCCGGTGGGCCGGACAATGTGAAATTTACGGGCAGTCATAATCTCACGGTGCCGTTTGCGCGAACCACCGTCTCGTTTGAATGCGATGGCACTACGTCAAAAACGATCACGCTCTCCGGTACACTCACCACAACAAACCTTTACAGACGCGGGACAGTTGGCGGCACGATATCCGGCACGATTGTCTATACGTCAGAATCCACGCTCATGTATTATGCCGGGGATACGATTATCGGAGATGAATGGCCGGCGACAAACGGGCCCGAATCGTGCGTCGTGAACCTGACAACGTCAAGCAACCGTTGCGAATCTTCACCGGCGGCACCTGGCATTACGCGCACGCTCACAAAAGATTTCACAGGCGCGGAAGGCATACTCGACATGGGCGGCAACGACGCGAACGGCATCCTGTATGTCGAAGGCGTAGTCGATCAGCAATCCGGATTCAGTTTAGAGGATACGGAAATCAATCCAGTATCGTTTGACTTCCTGAATTGTGTAGCATTCGATGGGTCGAACGATCATATCAAGCGCGTAGCGACCGGAGAGACTACGTTTGATTCAAAAACACAACTGGAAATTGCCATGTGGTTTTACATTCCGTCGAGCGCATCATCTGAAATTCGAATTTTGTGGTGGTATGGGAACAATGCAACTCGTGACCTTATTGTCTTAGCTGAGGCGAAATCCGGCTCGAATTGGCAAATGTCTCTCTACTGTCATCCAAATAATGCTACATATCGAACAGCAAAAACCGGTTTCATCGCCACAGTAGACACATGGCACTTGATGATCTGGACTTTCAACGGCGCAGGAGCGACGGATAGCGATAAGGTGAAGTGTAAAATTGATGACGTCTCACAGTCATTGACGTTCGCGGGCGGCGGATTCCCGACGGCGTTGCCGTTGTTTTCTGGTGGTGGCACGATTCGCAAGACGTTCGGCGCGAATTTTACATGGACAACTCAATTCTTCCTTGGACGTATCGATCACGCGGCGTTTTATTTCGGCGTGTGGGATGACACAACAAAGACGGCCCTATACAATTCCGGCAACGGAGCGGACTACAGCTTATACGATCTGCTCTACAAATTCGACGGCACCGGCACAGATACAACGCTGGATGACGAGGGCGCGCTTAACAGAGACATGACGCTGACTAATTTCTCATTCGACGGATCAACTTCAGGATGGAGAACTCATGTATAGTTACACCAAAGGCGCGAAAGCCGCGGACTTCCAAGAAAATTATCCTCTCTTGGGTTCCGCCTGCGTTGGGCTTGACATCACGCGATACGATGACAACGGCGACGCAGAGTCAGGACTCCTCCTTGAATTCGAATCAAGCTTGTTGACAGCCTCGAACATGCGTGAGTTGGCCGCGTGGATTGCCGTGACGGAATTTTTCGATACGGCGGAGCAATGGATCACGTTCCGTGATAAGAACGGCGAATACGACAAGGGGTTATCATGAAATCCATTTTACTCGCATGTGTGTTGTCGTTTGCATTTGGATTCGCGGTATGTTACTTCGTGAATACGCCGTCCGGTGGTGGTGAAAAAAAAACAATGGACAAAGCGGAGGATGAATATGTTGAAAAAGTTCTTCACGACCTTTATGATGGCGTGGATTCTGTGCGTCAGCGCGCCGTCCTTGATTCGCTCGCAAGAGCCTACCGAGAGAGTAAACGTTGAGCGTGAATGTGCCGATTGTTTCATCCGGTTCCCGCGTGTGGAAGCGGAACGGGATTCGGTGCTTGTTATCAAGGATAAAGAATCGCGCAAGAAAAGTTTGTGGCGCGTGGTCGCGCTTGTGGAGGGAATTGTTGTGGTAGTTCTATTTATCAAACTGTAGGGACAAAACAAATGCTGGAGAATGACGTGTTTCAGATCGTTATCATGGTGTTCACCGTGTTTGTATTCCCGCTCCTGGTGTGGATTTGGAAGCAAATGGACAAGCGGGTGGAGTCGGTAAATTCAAAGGTGAACGGCATCGGAAAAACGTTTGACGACTACAAGTTGACCGTCGCAGAAACTTACGTGAGGCGGCAGGATTTCAAAGACGAGTTGTCGAAGATCGAAAGCAAGTTGGATAAGATTTTTGATAAGCTTGAGGAGTTGAGTCGTAACAGTTAATCAAAGCAGTTGAAGTATGAAACGCGGGACAAAAATATTGGGAATGGGATCAACGTACTGCTCCGGCGTTGGATGTTCTTTGCGCGCAAAATGCGCGAGACACGCCGACGACAAAAAAAAGAACATCAAAGAATTTGGAACGTTGTCGGTTATGCACGGCGAGAGGTGCGAATTTTTTATTGACACCGGACACAAGCCGCCGATGCGAACATTTGACGCGGAGGATACATGAGGCAAGTTACACATATTGAGTTACGTGAGATCATGCTATGCAATACTGATCTTGCGATACGATACACTGCCCCGATCAATCGCACGATGCAACGATACAAGATCAACACGTTCGACCGCGCGACCATGTGGCTGGCCCAGGTGGGGCATGAATCCGGCGGGCTGGTCTACAAAGAAGAAATTGCGAGCGGCGCGGATTATGATGTCGGGGCGAAAGCGGCGGCTCTTGGCAACACACCTGCGCGAGATGGTGACGGTGAAAAATTCAAAGGGCGCGGATTGATCCAACTCACCGGGACAGACAACTATCTTGCGTATGCGAAGTTTGTCAATATGACTTTGTCACAGGTAACCGCATGGCTCAAAACCGACGCCGGCTCGGCGGACGTGGCCGGGTGGTACTGGTCGGAGTTTTACAACCTGAACGGTGTGGCGGATTGGGGACGCGGATCGATTGAGTCGTTCGAGCAGATCACGAAATTCATCAACGGCGGCCTCAGCGGTTGGCCGGATCGGCTGGCGTATTTGGATCGGGCTAAGGCCGTTCTTGCGTGGATGAAAAATTGAATAACTCTTGATTTTACTCAGCGAATTGCGTACATTGTAAATGTTCATTCCTTTCCTTTTCTCTCCCGGTTAGGTTCAGGCCCCGCGTTTCCCCGACGCGGGGTTTTTGTTTGCGATCAATATTGACATCTGATACTAACCGCGTAGGAAACCACCAACACAGGCCCCAAAAAACGCACATAAACGCCCGTGGTTGCGCGATCTTAAAGCGGGGGCTATCTTGTATATCCCAGTGTTTTACGGTAACTTCAATATTTTCAACACACAACCGGATGTTGGCAAACCTAAACAGTTGTTTTTGTTGATACAAAAAATATGGCAACAAGTAACATATTGCACCAGATACGTGTAACAGGCCGCATTGTAGGCCGTTTAAATGCGTCCCACCTAACCGCTGTAACCACAATAAAAACAATGTCCGTTTTGGGTGTTTCGTTGTGATACAAAAAGCTCGTTGTAAATATTACACTTAGCCTATTGACAAATGGTAACAAATTGCTTATATTGATAGTGTAATTAAGACAGCCCACAACGGGCGGGTCGGATGAACCAAAAAGGGAGAAACGGAAATGAAAGCTACGATGGCATTAACTGTAAATCACAGTGACGGGACGGGACGTGTGAGGGTGGAATTGCACAAGTACGACAAAGGATACAGGTGGGTGCTGGCTGGTACTTACGCAGATGCGGGATTGCCAACTCGGGCAACTAAGCGCGAGTCAATCCGCGACGCTAAGGCGGCGTGGGGCGACAAGATTTGGGGGTTACGATTTGTCAAGCTATAGTTCGTCCTTCTCCCTGCCGCGCTGGTGCGTCAGCAAGCCTCCCCTCGCAGGGAGGCGCGGCACAACGGACAGCCCACAGCGGGCGGGTCGGATGAACGAAAAAGGGAGAATGAAAATGAAGGCGACGCTGAATATAGAAGACAAAACGGCGAGTTTTGACTTCTCGACCTCATCTGAAATGACGTATGATGAATTGCGCGACGTGCTGAACAAAAACGAAGTAACCAGCGTCGTGTGCCGTGCGCGGGCATACGATCTGAATGAGGACGGCGAATACGAGGACGCGCAGGGTAAAGTCCTCAAATTCGGATTTCTTTTTGCCTAACACGGACCGAAAAGACTTTAATCGCACCAGCCC
>CAZCZL010000023.1:0-26882 GCA_964503315.1 uncultured Ignavibacteriales bacterium
TCGGACCTGTCGGTGATGGTGGCGTTCATGACAACGAGCGGCGTTGTGCTGAATGTGGGGTGCGAGTAGGGGGGCATTGAGAGGAGTTCGGAGTATGAATGATTCGCTATTCAAATGGCGTTGCCCACTTCCATGTGTAACTGACTGATTGCTCATCAGATATTGCAGTATTTCATTAGTTTTCAATGAGAACCAGCTGGTTAGCCCAAAAAGTAAGTGAAATGTGTTATTTCATGGATAGATTTGTCCAGAAACTTGTTGACTCCGAAAATTGGCTTTGGTAATTTGAGTTGTTAACATTCTGTTAGCCGTTCGCTACTTTATTGAAGGAGAGGAAATCCATGAAAGCCAGAGCTATCGTCATCGGAGTAATCTGTGGTAGCCTGCTGTTGAGCGGGTGTGGCGCCATGTTCAATGGCTCATCCAAAGTAATTGAAGTTCAAGGGTCGCCCGAGGGCGCTAAGATTTCCGGAAATCCGGATATCGGGAGTTATACGCTCCCAGCGTCGCTCAGCCTCTCGCGAAAGAACAGCTACGTACTCACTTTCTCAAAGGAAGGATACAAGGACGCGAAGGTCAATATTAAGGCGAGCGCTCAGTTTGGAATTATTGTGCTTGATGTGCTACTGACAGGACTCATTGGCGTTGTCGTTGATGCCGCTACTGGAAGCTGGAATGGATTGAGCCCTGACCAGGTCTCCGTTAGTCTTGAGAAAGCAGATATGAGTGTCATAGGGCCGGAACGAATTGAAATCACAATAGACACGAACGGTAGAGATGATATTGAAATAGCGGCCGATTCCGAATCTGGAATTGTCGTTCAAGTTACGAACACTAAGTAAGTTCAGTTAGATTCTCACTAGGGGCGGCTAATGCCGCCCCCTTCCCCGCTTGACATCTCTAATAGAAACTCGCCATGAAGCGGCATGCCGCTGAAGTTTGAACATCGCCACCAGCCGCTTGCGCCACGGCACAAGTTCGTCCGACGGATCCTGATCGCCGCTCTGCTCGCAATTGGCGCGCTGACTCTCTGGATGCTGGTTGGTGTCTGCGGCTACCACTGGATCGCGGGGCTGACGTGGGTCGACGCGTTCCTCAATGCCGCGATGATCGTCGGCGGCATGGGGCCGGTTGATCTGCTGGCAACTGACAGCGCCAAGATCTTCGCGGGGTTCTACGCGATCTTTTCGGGAGTGATTTTTCTAGTAGCTTTTGGGCTGTTGATCGCGCCGATATTCCACCGTTTTCTGCATAGATTCCATCTGGAGTCGAAGAATGAATAAGGCGGGGCAGTTGTCAGTGCAATTCCCACCTGTCCGCTTTTGGCCCTCACGCTCTTCCTACGAAGAAAGAGAGCTTCAATTCGCCATATCTTTAGCTTGTCATCGGACTCCTGTTTGTTGTCCATTGGTCTCGGAGGATTAACACATGAAATTGCTTGTGGTAGTTATGGTCTTGTTGGTTTCGACCGTCGCGGCCCAGACGGAACAACCATGCTTCATCGGTGAAGAGGCGGAAGAGCTGAATGTATTGCTTTTCAAGTATGATGCGTTCAGTCGTAACCTTCAGTGGGATTCGTTGGCTACCCTGATGGACACCACGGAGCTGGTGGGATTCAAGGATATCCTGGTACAGGGACTGAGGAAAGACGGCGCCATGGCCGACCTTTCGATCGTTTCGATGGTCTTCGGGGACAGTATCACTAGTCTGGAACAGCTTGAGAAGATCCCTGTGACGTTGTTCTTCTCAAAATTCATGGCCTTTACGACCAAGGGCGCGCAGGGTATAGAAGAGATGTTGAAGTCAAGTTCGTACACACCAGTCGGGTGCCTGCGTGAGTCGGACAAAACCGGCTATGCAGTGATAAAACTGAAAATGCAATATGCAGGCGCTCCGATCGAAGCCGTCGACGTGATCCCTCTGCGTAAGAGGTCAGACGGAAGATGGTTTGTCGGGCTAAAGGCGGACTTGAAGCAAATGGTGAAGGCCATGGTCGGCAACTGAGGACGGGATAACCACAGTTCATACGGCGGCTCTATCAATGGGGCCGCTTCTTTTTGCGCGGTCTTGACTACAGCTCAAAATATACTCTATCTCATTGCACTACAGGCGGATAGATGTCTCACTTCACGGCGAAGGACTTGTTCTGTTTCCAGTGGGTATGTCGAATTTTATTAACATTGTGTAATTTATTCTTTACTATACGTAAAGTATACTATACATTAAAGCCGATAGTATTGGTGCATGAGGTAACCAAACCAGAGAAGTACCATGAAGACAACCCTTCGAAAACTCCGCTTTGAACGCGGCGAAATTAGCCAACAGCAACTGGCCGATCTGGTCAGGGTGTCGCGGCAGACGATCATCTCGATCGAGCGCGGCGACTACTCCCCGTCGGTCAAACTTGCCCTGCTCTTGGCGCATCATCTACAGACGACCGTCGAACAGCTTTTTGTTCTGGAGGAACAGGACCATGCGTAAACGTGACCCGATTTTCTACACGGCCTGCGGGCTATTTGCCGCGGGGATCGGCCTTGCGCTGGCCGGGCAGCCCATCGCGTTGTTGCTGGTGGTCGCGGCGTATCTGCTCCGCCCGACTCTTCACGCGTTCGAGCTGGCGCCGCGCTTTGATGACGAACGGCAGGTGCAGATCCATTCGCGTTCCGGAAATGTTGGGTTTGTGGCCGTCATGCTGGCGGTGGTTGGCTTCTCGATCGTCCGTCTCGCACGAGGCGAGCAGCCGGACGAGATGTACCTGCTCCTGATAATCGGATTGGTAGCTCGCGCGGTGACGAATCTGGTGATGCGCGGGGATCTGCGGAAAGCGGCCTCGATAATTATCATCGTGCTGGGACTCGTCATCGCAACATTCGTGGTCCTCTCCGAGGGTCTGTCGACAGGATCGATCATCGGTCTGGCGGTTGGGCTGGCTATTGCGGTGGCAGGATACTTATCGAGAAATCATCCCCGACTGATCGGTATCGGGATCGCGGCGCTCGCGCTCGCGATGGTCTTTTGGTTCCACTTGTATCGCTTCAACAGCAACTCGGTCCCGGTCTGGTTACTGGTCGGGTGCATGTTGATCGCCGCGATCTGCCTGCTGGGGGAACGTCGCGAGGACGCAGGGTCGGATCAGCGCCGCAACAAGCAGATTCGCACCACGCTGTTGGGAGTATCGACCCTAGCTTTGGTAATATTATTCGCTTTGATGAGTCGTCCGGAAAAGGGGGAGATCGGGCAACTCAACAAATCTGGTCAGGCGCTCTCCGGGCCGGTCGTGGTTCAGTCGGTCACCTGCGAAGGGCATATCTCATATTATCCGAATGGTAAACTCCGGAGCTGTACCCTTGGCGCGGTGGATACGCTGGCGGGGCAGGTGCTTCCGAAAGGAACGGTGGTTTCGTTCACTAGCGATGGAGATTTTGATTTCGCTTTCCTGCAACAGTCGACCGAGATCCAGGGCGTGCTCTGCAAAGGTGAGGGGCATGGATTCCAGACGGTATTCCATCCTAACGGCAAACTGCGGATCGCCTGGCCGGCGAAGAACCAGACTATTCAGGGGATCCCGGTGGCGGAGTACAGTTGGATGGCGGATGTCTTTGGCGACGGCGCGAATGTAACCTTCTGGGAGAATGGTCAACTGCGGAACGCGAGACTTTCCGAACCAGTCACGCGGGATGGTCGGACCTTTCAGAAGGGAGAGATCATCCAACTCGACTCGCTGGGGGTTGTGGTTACGAAATAGAATGCGGCATTCTGTCAGCAAAAGAGGTGGCTGAACAACCAGCCACCTCTTTTCGTAACCTGACGGTCGGCGCTACTTGGTGTCGAGAATGACAGGGAGGCCGTCTTTGCCTGAACCGACGATGATGACCTTGGTATTGGGCGAATTGGCCAGCTTCTCTGTAGCTTCGACACCCTTCCACCGGAGCAACTGCTCGCTGATACCGGAGGAGACGATCTTCTGGAAGTCGGCGATACCCTGTGCCTCGATCCGTTTCCGGTCGGCTTCCTGCTTCTCCTTGGTTAGGACAAACTCCATGCGCTGGCTTTCCTGGTCGGCGCGCTGTTTCTGTTCGATAGCTTCGGTCAACTGCGATGGGAGTTGCACGTTGCGGAGCGGCGTTGATTCTACGAAGACTCCCCGCTTTTCCATAGTTTTGGATAGCTCCTCCTGGATGGTCACACCCAGTCGCTCCCGTTCTGTCGAGTACAGCGCACTGGCTTGGAATCCGGCGGTCACCGCGCGGCTGATGGAACGGAATTGCGGCGCCAGGATGACGGTTTCGTAGTCTCCCCCGGCCACTGTTTTGTAGACCGAGGCGGCGGAATCTGGATTGAGGCGATAGAGAGCGGATATCTCGAGTCCGATGGTCAGCCCCTCACGCGAGAGGACCTGCATCACCTCTTTCTGCTCTTTGGTCTGAATCGAGAACTTGATCACCCTGGCAAGCGGGTTCACTATGTTTATCCCTGCCGGTAGGACACGGTCTGAGACGATGCCGAAGAAGTCGATCACGCCGACATGCCCCGCTGGGACCTGTGAGAAACACTGGGTCAGGGCAACTACGGCGAAGATGATGGCCATCAGCAACGAGACCGACCCGGCGGACCGGACAACAGCGTTGCTTTGCCTGAGGTTGACCACCGCGCGACGCCAGACGAAAAACGCGGCGATACTGACCAGAAGCGCGAGGATGAAGAGCATATCTAACTCCCTTTTTGGTGTAGTTTCAGATTGTCCACCCGAATCTAGGTCTTCGGGAGAGCGCCACCAACTAAAAAGCTATACTGCCAAACCCGCTCAGATATTCAGAGAATCCGGTGTCGCCTGCGCTGATGGTTTGCCACAGCCTCCTTCCTTCTCGGATGTCTTAGTGCAGAAGGTCGAGTCATTCACCTATCTTTGACGCACATTAAGTTGACTTTGAGTTTGGCGAGAGTTACTTTCGCATAAGGACGAGTCGCGGAAACCTCCTCTGACGGGGGCTCCATGGTAGGAACAGCTCGACCGACAACGGGACAGGAGTCATGAGAACTATAAGGTCATTCACAGCGTGGTGTGCTCTGCTCGGGTGCACGCTATTTTTGGCGTCTTTCCTCCATGCCCACACTGAACCTCCCAAAACACAGGATGAACTTGCCCAGAAAGAGAATGCCCGGGCGACGATCGCGCGGCACAAGGTGAAAATCCAGCACGCCTGGGTGATCTTCGAGAGTACTCCTTCCCGTCCCGCCGACTCCATGCTCTGGCAGTCAAGTCACTTCGACCAGAGGGGTAATCTGATCGAACAGGTGACTTTCGATTCTCTGGGCGTTACCCGCCTCATGAGCAAGTACGGAGACAAAAATGTCTGGCTTGAGGAACTGATCTACGCGGACGATTCCCTGCAGGACAGGACAGTCTTCGTCTATCGGCCAGATGGATTGATCCACCAGATCCTCAGTTTCGATGTTACCGGCGCGCTGACGGGAAAGCTGGATTACGCGTACAATGTCGAGGCTCGCGAAATAACGGTGGTGAAGCATACCGATGAGGACTCGCTCCTCTATACGATAGTTTACACCTTCGCGCCGGGAGATGACCTGCGGAATAACATCGCATCGAAACAGACCTCGGCGGACGGTACGACGATGGTCAGCGTGGAAAGTAAGTTCGAAGGAACATCCCGGGTCTCAAAGACGGTGTATGCCCCGGACGGCTCGATCAATCGCGTCTTCTCATACAGCTATACAAACAGTGGCGAGTACGATGAGATCGCCACGCTGAATTCCGCCGGGACGTTGCTGAGCCTTCAGACGTATGTCTATTCAGAGGATGGGCTCCTGACACAACTGATCATGCGCAACGAGGCGGGGAAGATAACCAAGCTGATCCGTTATCATTACGAGTACTTCAAGGATCCCCTGAGTAACGGATGAGCGGCATGGAGATACTCTCCGTTTCGGTCACGCTCTTCCTGATCATGGATCCGTTCGGGAATATCCCGATCTTTCTGCCGATCCTGGAGAAGGTTCCGAAGGAACGGCGGAGGAAGGTGCTCGTTCGCGAACTGCTATTCTCCTTGCTCATCATCGCGGTCTTCACTCTCTCCGGTTCTTACGTGATGTCGTTTCTCGGTTTGAACCGGGCTTCTATTTCAATCGCCGGCGGGATCATACTTTTTCTCATCGCCATCCGGATGGTTTTTCCCCGCGCGGAAGCGGACACTTTTGGAGAATTCGACGGGGAACCGTTTCTGGTGCCCATGGCGGTGCCTCTTGTTTCCGGGCCATCGCTGCTGGCCGCTCTGCTCCTTTTCTCGTCAACTGGTACCCTTGGCGTTGGCGGCCTAATGATCGCGGCTGTGGGAGCCTGGGTGGTCACGTTTGTTGTGCTTTTTCTTTCGACCTACATTGTCGACTTCCTGACCAAGCGTGGATTGGCCGCGATAGAGAGGCTGATGGGGATGGTTCTGGTGGCGGTGGCGGTGCAGTTGTTTCTGGATGGACTCTCCAGTTATTTGAAGTAACCAATCAAGTGGGCCGTGGACCAGATTTGTTTTGGTTGATAATCAATACGAAATCGGTTACCTTTCTGCGGCTTTGGAACTAACGTCAATCGGTGATGGTTTACTGAACGTGGCTTGCTGTGACCTTCTTTCGCCTTCGATCGAGTCGCAGGGTTAAGATCGGTATCGGACTCCGAGCCACTGATACCCGCGACCTCACGCTGTCGCTCAACAGAATGGAGAATGTGCCTGACGCATCAGATCAATCCCACCACGCTTTCAGGTGAGCAGCAGATCCAGGAAGTGATCCAGCAGGAACTTGCTCACTTACAGAAGCCGTCCATAGGACGCAGTCTTTGGCAATTGGCCAACACCTTGATACCGTATCTGGCGCTGATGGCCATCTCATTCTGGGCGATGGAGTATTCGTTCTGGTACGCGCTGCCTTCGATCGTTCTAGCCGCGGGTTTCCTTATCCGACTGTTCATAATCTTTCATGATTGCGGGCACTCCGCGTTCTTCTCGTCAGATCGGCTCAATGTGATCGTGGGGAATATCACCGGTATATTGACTTTCACCCCATACGATTACTGGCACAAAAGCCACGCCAAACATCACGCGACATCGGGGAATCTCGACAAGCGCGGCTTCGGCGACGTGTGGATGATGACGGTGCAGGAGTACATCAGCGCGGACTTCAAGACGAGATTGCAGTATCGGCTCTATCGAAATCCGCTGGTGATGTTTCTCCTGGGACCGCTGTTCATTGTGCTGATAACACATCGGATGGTCCGTCGAAAAGCGACCGCGAAGGAACGTCGGTCGGTCTACCTCACCAACCTGGCGATCGTCGCGGTCGGAGTTGGAGTCAGTCTGGTGGTCGGGTGGAAGATCTACCTGGTAACGCAGTGTCTGGTCCTGTATATCGGGACGATGGCGGGAATATGGCTGTTCTACGTGCAGCATCAGTTTGAAGGAGTGTACTGGGCGCGCCAGCCGGAGTGGGATTTTGTGACCGCTTCGCTGGATGGCGGGTCATTCTACGCGCTTCCCAAAGTACTTAACTGGTTCACCGGCAATATCGGATATCACCATATACATCATCTCAATTCACGCATCCCGAATTACAATCTCCCCAAATGCCACGAGAAGCATGAACTGCTCTCGGCCACGCCGAAAATACGGTTCTGGCCTAGTTTCAGGTCATTGAGCTATCGACTGTGGGATGAACAGGAGAACCGTCTGGTCGGATTCGGCCACGTCAAGCGACGGATGGCCAGTATGCAATCCTGAGAGAAACAGGCCTAGCGCAGGGAGCGCGCCATCAGGCGCGTTCGTTTCCACAACGTTCCGACCGTAACCGCGGCCAACGCTAGACTAGTGGCCATAATGATGGCGACGATCGTTCCGCCATGGTTGCTGGTGGCTGTCCCGGCAACTTTTGCGCCCAGCCAGATCACTGGAGCTAGTGGAAGCGCGTACAGAAATGCGCAGGTGGGGAGAATGAGCGGCACCAGCAGCCAGAAAGTCAGGTAAAGGCCCCGACGGTTCGAAAAGACCGAGTGGAGCGGATCAAGCGATTCGCCCTGAAGCTCAGTTTCTTCCTCCGGTCGCTGGAGAAATGCAGTCTCGGTACCCATAGTATTATTATCGGCGTACCGGAGAGCGGACTTTTGAAGATAATCACCGGGCTATTCCCTCTCGGGTGCTGACTGCGGCGCCGGGACGATTCCTTTGCTGACGTAGATCGGGCGGATCATCTGGCGTAGGGTCGGGAGATACCGGGCGAAGATCAGCGCGCCCAGCAGACAACCGAGTCCACCCAGCATAAAAGTGTACGGCGCGCCGATTGCGGCGGCCGAGGCTCCGGCAAGAAGACTGCCTATAGGCGCGATGCCGCGAATGGCCATGGTATACAGGCTCATCACTCTCCCCCGCTTATCATCGTCGACGATCGTCTGCAGTAGAGTGTTACTTGTTGCCGCCTGCGTGATGAATCCAAAGCCGGTGAAGACCATCAGTCCGATGGAGAGATAGATATTTCGGGAGAATGAAAGCGCGATAAGACCCGCGCCAAAGACAGCCGCGGCAAGCGGGACCATGCGCGCTAGTCCCCTGTGCGATCGACGCGAAGCAAGATAGAGCGCACCAATCAGCGCACCGACGCCCGAGGCTCCGACCAGAAATCCCATCGTGTGCGAGTCACCATGCAAAACGTCTTTGGCGAACATCGGCATCAAAACCATGTAAGGCACACCGATCAGCGAAACCAGCGCGAGGAGGAACAGCAGTGAACGGATCGGCGGAAAGCCGAACGAATAGGAAAATCCTTCGCTAACTGATTGCCAAAGACTGGCGGAGTCTTTCCTCGCCTGCATCGGAACGTGGTGCATCGCCATCAAGGCGATGATCACCGCAATATAACTGAGGCCGTTGACGAGAAACACTATTCCCTCACCGACGGCGGCGATCATGAGACCAGCGATCGAAGGACCGATGAGTCGCGCACTGTTGAACATGGTGGAGTTGAGGGCAATGGCGTTGCCAAGGTCTTTGCGATCTTCAATCATCTCGACTATGTAGGATTGTCGGATAGGCATGTCGAAGGCGTTGATGACTCCCAGGAAGAGGCTGAGAACAATGATCTGCCAAATGGTGATAAGGTCGGTCAGAACGAGCGTAGCCATCGCGAGGGCCTGAACCATTGCGAGCACCTGGAGGATGACCAGTTGTTTGTGGCGATCCCATCGATCGGCGTAGTATCCGGCGATGGGGGCCAGAAAGAGAACCGGGGCATTCAGCGCAAAGCTGGCCAGTCCAAGGAGAAAAGGTGAATTGGTCAGACGGTAGACGAGCCAACTGACGGCGATCTGCTGCATCCAGGTCCCGATGAGGGATATCCCCTGCCCCATGAAAAAAAGGCGATAGTTGCGGTGGCGCATCGCACGAAGGATGTTTCGAAATCCCCCTTGATCCTGGCCTGTCTGACCTACTCTCGTCTCCATTATTCTCCGAATGGTAACCTAGTTTGCATGAGAAATCAACGTGTCCTCAAACACTGTGGTTCCTGCGGAAATCAGGCGATACAACGCGGGTACATCAGGGTGGCCCATCACCCCCCTTAAGCTATTGACGGATCGGTCGATAATGAAGAGTGGAGCAAATTGGTCCGGGACTCGAGGTCACGGCCGAGACATCTCCACACAACCCCCGAACTTTGGATGGGTCTATGGCTCTCAATTCACTACGACGTCTGGCTTCTCGCGCGCGAGTAGCCTCGAATTCCGGGATGGCAACATTGGTTGCCCTGATCATGGTCGGCATGTTGACCCTGATCGGTCTGGCTGCGTTGTCGACCTCCGATGATGAGGTCAGTATTGCCGGCAACGAGCTGCACGACCGCAAAGCGTTTTATGCCGCGGAGGCCGGACTGGAGATTGCGGTAGCGCAGATTCAGGCCGAGTACGAAGCGACAGGACTCCCCCCGGTCAGCGCTCCCGAAGGGGCAGAAGATCTTAACGATTGCAGCGTCGAGTATCGGACGACTGATGACGGAACGGAGCAGGCAAGGTTGAGTGATGGTAACCTGGCGGGGTTGCACGCGCTGGTAAAGACCTATACTATCCGTTCGACCGCGATCAGTAGTTTGGATGGAGCTCGCGAGGACCTGGTACAGGAATTTGAAGCGGCCCAGATACCGATTTTCCAGTTTGCCGTGTTCTATAACGATGATTTCCAGACAACCCCGATGTATGACATGATCATCAACGGCCGTGTCCATGTGAACGGAAGTATGTACATCCAGGCGCTGACCAACCTCAGTTTCGACAGTTGGGTATCCGCCTCGGGGAGTATCTATCATGGGTTGAAGTATGGTAATTTTTCCGGTTCGGCCGGAGGGAATATCTTCATCAAGGATCGGGTCGGGCTGTACCAGAACATGAAGACGGGCAGCGGATGGCTTGACGCGCGCAACGCGGATTGGCACAGCCTGGCGCAGAGCCGCTGGGGCGGCAGGGTCCAGGATCAAGCCTTCGGGCAGGAGGAACTGCGGCTCCCTCTGACCAATTCCGGAGATATGCGGAAATTGATCGAGCGCGAAACCGGGAACAGCGATTCATTCGAACGCAAGGCCACTCTGAAGTTCATCAACGGCCAAGCTTATAAACTCTCTGGTTCGACCTGGACAGATGTCACTGCCGACATGACCACCAAAGGGATCATCACGCAATCGAGCGACAAGTTCTATGACAAGCGCGAAGGAAAGAATGTTGATGTTACTGACCTGGATATCGGCGCGCTGTACGCGAATGGATATGGGCCGGCGAATGGAGTGATCTATTTCTCGGACTCGTTGACCAGCACGAAATGGCCGGCGCTGCGGCTGAAAAACGCCACGACCCTGGGCGCCGCGCTGACCGTGGCCAGCGATAATCCGGTCTACACGCTCGGAAATTTCAACACCAACAGCAAAAAGCCGGCGGCGATCATCGCCGATGCCTATACCATCCTGTCGTCCAACTGGGACGATACGAAGGGTGCGTTGTCGACCAGCAGCCGAACGGCCGTAGCGACCACGGTCAATGTCTGCATGATCACGGGAGATACGCGACCGACCTCTTCCAACTATGGCGGCGGGCTGGAAAACCTCCCACGCTTCCTGGAGTACTGGGGCGGCACACGGACAGCGACTATTCGCGGCTCAATGATCAACTTGTGGGAATCTGAGCAGGCCGATGGCGATTGGTCGCTCGACTACTACGAACCGCCGCGGCGCGACTGGGCATACGACACAGAGCTGAATGACCCGTCCAAGCAGCCGCCGCAGTCACCATGCATTCTGGTTTTCCGGCGTATCGGGTGGAAGCAGGAGAATATCGCGTTTCGCGCTGAGTCGATGAATTAGGTAAAAAATCCCCTCCATACCATGCAGGGCGACCACACGGTCGCCCTTTTTGTTTGCCAGCCAGATCGATCACGCTGAGTCAAAAAGGCTTGTCTGGGGCGGTCATCCCTACTAGTTTAAGTAACAAAAAGAGAATAACCTGAGTGGGACGTTTCCATGAAACGCTTCTTTCGGTTTGACGAGCACCGGACCTCGTTCCGGCAAGAGACACTCGGTGGAATCACGACTTTCTTCGCGATGGCATATATTGTCATCGTCAACCCGGCGATCCTCAGCGCCGGAGGTATTCCCCGCGAAGCCAGCACAACCGCGACCATCCTGATAGCCGCCTTTGGCACGCTGATCATGGCGCTGTACGCGCGACGGCCGTTCGCTATCGCGCCCTATATGGGAGAGAACGCGTTTATCGCCTACACTATTTGTTTGGGGATGGGATTCGCCTGGCAGACCGCTCTTGGGGCGCTGTTCCTCAGCGGAGTGGTCTTCATTGTCATCACGATCTTTGGAATACGGAGTTGGATCGCGAACGCGATACCGGAGAATTTGAAGCGGGCCTTTGCGGCAGGTATCGGTTTTTTCATCATGTTTATCGGGCTGACGGAAACCGGGCTGGTGAGACTGGGAGTGCCTGGCGCTCCAGTGAAGATCGGAGACTTGTCGTCAGCCGGGCCGCTTCTGGCGCTCTTTGCCGTGCTCCTAATCGCGGTGTTGATAATTCGCAAAGTCCCGGGGGCGATCCTGATAGGAATGCTGCTGACCACCCTTCTCGCTTTTCTGCTGAAGGTCAGCCCGTATCCGGAGGGAGTACTCTCTTCTCCCCCGTCGCTCGCCCCGGTCTTTGGACAGCTGGATATCAAGGGCGCGCTGGCGCCGGAGTTCCTGCCGATCATCCTGGTCCTCTTCATTCTGGCTTTTGTGGACACGATGGGGACATTGATTGGCCTGTCTGCCCGGGCCGGGCTCCTGGACGCCAGGAATAACCTTCCGGAGATTGAGAAGCCGATGATGGCGGACGCGCTCGCGACGACCGCCGCGGCCGTGGTCGGGACCTCAACATCTGGCGCGTACATCGAGTCGGCGGCGGGGATTGAGTCGGGGGCGCGGACCGGGTTTGCGTCGCTGGTCACCGCAATCCTCTTCCTCTGCTCGCTCTTTCTTGCCCCGATATTCATGGCGGTCCCTGCGGTTGCCTATGGAGCGGCCCTGGTCATAGTTGGATTCCTGATGGTGGCCCCCCTCAGGCAGCTCCCCTATGACGACTATACCGAGCTGTTTCCGGCGGTGGCCACGATCGCCATGATGGCCTTCACCTACAATATCGGGTTCGGGGTGGCCTCGGGGTTTGTCCTTTATGTGGTCTTCAAGGGGGCGATGGGACGCTGGCGAGAACTTCACGCAGGCATCTGGATTTTGTTCCTGCTTTCTATTATATTGTTCTTAGTCTATCCCTATGACCGAATTTAACCGTCGGCGAATGTGACCTGTCTCCAGTGGGGTTGAGGGGAAAACGTTAAGGGCACATGGGTTCTATGGTGCGTCTGCTCATTCTGTGGCTCGTCTACTCGCTGGCGGCCGGCACAGTCTCAGCTCAATCTCAGATCACCCCTGATCCGGTGGGTGATACGACGCTATTGCCGTTTGGCGCGTCGTATTTTCTTGAATCAAGCTATGACAGCCAGCGTCCCACATCCTCGCATACTATCCGTATTCTCAGGCCACGGATCGACCCTTCCGATACGATCACGTGCGTCATAGTTGCCAACTCCTCTTATAATCAGGATGACTTGGCATCGGTCTTTGTCAATCTGCTCCCGGACAACCGGACATTGAGTCAGGATCCTCTGTCCCTGACAATCAAAGATTTCTGCCTGTTCAAGGACAGGACCGGTCGTGATGGTGTCGCCTTGGTGGGCTTTCGCAATGATTCCGCTTTTGTCGCCCGCAACTATCCGGGGAGCAACCGCGTTGACTTTCTCTTTCTCGCCACCGGCGTTGACCACACGGGCAACGGCAGATGGGAGCCATCACCCTACCATCTCGCCAGTTTTGACTACGATTACGACGGGACAAACGAGCTGTTCTTTTACCTCATGAGCGGCCGGGACAAATGGCCGCGGATATATTTCTGCGTTGATATCGAACGAATGGAGATAGAGTGGTCGCTGCCGATGTCGGCCTCGGCAACACAGTTCAACACAGTGAACTGCTTTGATTCTGTTGCTCCGGGCATTTTGGTCGGAAGTTATGGACCCGAAAACGGGGTCACTGATCCGAACTTCGATGACCAATATGGCTATCTGACGCGAATCGACAGATATGGACAAATAGTCTTCAACTATCGGATCGCGCCAAAATTCGCCAATCCCGCGATTCGTACGCTTCCGGGGGATTCGCTCTACGTGCTCTATCACGAGTACCCGCTACCTGATCAGGTGAAGAGTTCGGACGCGGCCTGGTTGTCGATAATCGATGCCCACGGGCGCACCATGAAAAGCGTGGCCGTCCCCCCCAAGATTGCGTCGCTTGATCTTCTTGATCTGACGGAAGACGACCGGCCGGAGCTATTGATGGTCGGCAACGACGGCAACGCCCTGATTTTCGATACTTATCTCACCCCGCTGACCAGAGTGTCGGGAGCGCGGTTGGGGAGATTCCTTTCCTCCTTCCGTCTTCCGCAGACCGGTGAGTTGGTAATGCAGTTTGTGGCAGAAGGGGGCTCTGTTCTCTACGCACAGAATTGGGAGTGCCGGGGGGTATTAGCCGGGGTCAACAACGAACTCATACCTCTTGAGATGGACTCGGCCGGTGGAGTATCGATGTTCGTGGCCAACGCCGGAAACGGATTTGTGGCCGGTAATCTTCGCGCGCGACCGTGGTCTCAGCGATTGGTCGCGGTGTTGTGGCGCTACCGCACGTGGTTCGTGGCGGCACTGTTCCTGGTCTCCCTGCAGTTGGTGATCCTGAACATTCGACGGCGCAGAGCGATCGAGGCACTCAAGAAAGCAGACGCGCGCAATGAGGCGATGCTCAAGGCCACGCCGGATCTGATGTTCAGGATGTCCGCGGATGGCCGATTTCTTGATTATCAAGCGAGTCGCCAGTCGGAATTATACGCGCCCGCGGAGCAGTTCCTTAATCGCAATGTCACCGATGTGTTGCCCGCGCCCTTGGCCCAGAGGCTTCTGATTGCCCTATCGGAAGCACTGGCGTCGGGGAGTAGTCGAACGCTTGAGTACCAGTTGCCGATTCAAGGGAGCCTGCATGACTACGAAGCGCGACTGGTGGTGGCCGGCAAAGATGAACTCTTGGCGATCGTGCGAGATATCACCGACCAGAAACAAGCGATCAAGGCGCTGGCTGAAAGCGAGCGCAATTTCCGCATGTTCTTTGAGACGATCGGAGATATGCTGATCGTCGCGTCGCGTGATGGGCGCGTGTTATTCACCAACTCCACGATGCGCTCAAAACTCGGTTACACATCGGACGAGATCGGAGCCCTGCAACTGGTCGAATTGCATCCTCCCGAGGTCAGAGAAGAGGCAATCAGGACGATCGAGGCGATCCTTCGCGGTGAAACTCAGGTATGCACTCTCCCCCTCGTCAAGAAGGATGGCACTCGGATCGAGGCTTCCACCCGGGTCTGGGAAGGAACATGGAACGGAGCAGAATGTATTTTCGGGTTGAGCAAGGATCTAACCGAAAAAGAGGAGGCCGAGCAGCGTTTTCAAAGAGTCTTTGAGGCCAATCCATCGCTGATGGCCGTGACAGAGTCGGAAGAAGGCCGCTTTGTCGACATCAACAGCGCTTTCTTGCAGACGCTGGGTTACTCGCGCGCCGAACTCATCGGACATACTGCCGCTGAGCTGAATATGTTCGTCAATCGTGAACAGCATCAGGCGGCGGGCATACGTTTGATGGAAGAAGGGCACTTGAAAGATGTTGAACTACTGGTCCGCCGTAAGAACGGTCAAATTCTGACCGGACTTTTTTCGGGGGAGATAATCAGGAGTGCGGGCAAGGATTATTTCCTGACGGTGATGGTTGACGTTACAGCAGAACGGCGGGCGGCAGAAGACCTCCGCGAATCACGCGAATTCCTCGCGACAGTGATGGACTCGATCCCGGCGCGGGTTTTCTGGAAGGATAGCGCCGGCAAGTATCTAGGATGCAATACCCAGTTCGCACGAGATGCCGGTTTCGCGTCGCCGCACGAGATCATCGGAAAGGACGATTTCGCGATGGGTTGGCGGGATCAGGCGGAGATGTATCGAGCCGACGACCGCACGGTCATCGAGGGTGGCCAGCCCAAAATGCTGATCGAGGAGCCGCAGACGACACCGACCGGAGAGACCATCCATCTTTTGACAAGTAAAGTGCCGCTTCGTGATCTCGATGGAACGATCGTCGGCGTGCTGGGCGCGTATCAGGATGTCACTCAGCTTAAACGGGCAGAACAAGCGTTGCGCGAGAGTGAAGAAAAATATCGCTCGCTCTCGGAACATTCCAATATCGGTATTTTGCAGTATGACGATGTCCGGGTGCTGTACGCCAATGAGCAACTTGCGCGCATGCTGGAGATCGATGTCGACGAATTGACTTCCTTGTCGATGCAGACTCTGCTTGAGACGCTGGTTGGATATGAAGCGACGCAGGCGTGGCTTGACCGGATCCGTCGACGGATGGCCGGAGGCGATGCGCCGGCTCAGTTTGAAACGGAGATCACGACGTTCAAAGGGACGCACAAGCGACTGGAAGCGTTGGCGAGACGCATCGTGCTCCCTGATCGAACATTCATTCAGGCAACCTGGCTCGATATTACAGCGCGTCATCAGATCGAACAGAGCCTGCGAGAATCTGAGGCGAAATTCCGGGCAGTGGCGGAAACGATGACCGCCGGTATCACTATCTTCGGAAAAGACAAACTCCTGTATTGCAATCCGGCCACCAGCCAGATCACCGGCTATTCGCACGAAGAGTTCTTGAACATGAATTTCTGGGAAGTGATCCACCCCCAATTCAGAGATCTGGTGATCCAGCGCGGGCGCTCTCGTCTGACCGGAGAAGATATTCCGCCGCGCTACGAAGTAAAGATCATCTGCAAGAATGGCGAAGAGCGATGGATAGATTATTCCGCCCAGTTGGTGCAGTTCATGGGGCAGCGATGTGTCCTAGGCACGACGATCGACATCACCGATCGAGTAAATGCGGAAAACGAATTGCAGAGAGTCTACCAGGAGCGCTACCAGCAGGTTCGTGAGATCGCCGGCGGAGTATCTCACGAGATCTACAATTCGCTTTTCCCTGCCACCACCAGCCTGCACAAGATGCAGGAGCGCCTCACGCAACGGACGCTGGACCAGGAGGAGAAGGAAAGAGATCTGCGATTGATCGGCCTGGCACAGCAGGCGATCGCGCGCGCTATCCATATGACCGAATCGGTTACGCGATACTCGCGCCTCGAGGCCAATCGGCGCATAGAGGATGTGTCCGTACGGGATGTCATTGGCGAGATCATTGAACAGAATCGATCCCGCTGTGAAAGCGGACATATTCAAGTCGTTGCATCGATTCCGGCCGACGCGCGGGTGGCATGTGGCCGCCCCCATTTCAACAGTCTGATCAATAATCTGGTGGTCAACGCGATCGACGCTCTGCAGGAGACCGCGCAACCGACCATTTCAATAACAGCGCAACTTTCGCCGCAGACGGTCTCGATCCGCGTTGCGGATAATGGATCGGGGATCCCGGCGGAAAACCTTCCCCGTATCTTTGACGCGTTTTTCAGCACTAAACCGCGCAGCGGTACGGGAATCGGGTTGGCGATGGCGAGGAAAATAGCGGAGATGTATGGAGGGACCCTCCGGGTCTCCTCCACCCCCAATTCTGGGACAAGTTTCGAGATCACACTCCCGCGATATCGGGCGGAGGAGGAAATCACGCATGCCACTTAGTAAATTCCGCGGCAAGATCCTGATCGTTGACGATGACCCGCTGGTCCTTGAAGCACTCAAAGAGAACTTCATCGACGCGTATGATATCGTCCTCGCAACAACCGGCCAGGAAGCACTGGATCAGTTGCAGCAACATCGCGACACGGCCGCGATCATTCTCGATATCCGGATGGCCAAGATGGACGGTTTTCAGACCGCACGGCACATTCGGGAGTCCTCGCTGGATGTACCGATCATTTTCCATACAGGCTACCCGGGGGATTATTCGCACAAACAGACCGAGTCGATGAAACCTTCGGATTACATCGGCAAAAACGAAAACCCTGAGCGTCTCGCCGTGGCCGTGCGTAACGCGGTGCGCAGTACACTGTTCAAAAACCATCCGGAAGCGCTGACCGAATATGCCCGGGATTTGTTTGAGATGGTCGGGCATTCGCAGGCGATGTTGGATATCTATCGGACGATCGATGAGATCGGGCCGAAGGATGACCGTGTGATGATCCTTGGAGAGACCGGTACGGGGAAGGAACTGGTGGCTAAAGCGCTGCACCGACTGAGCTCGCGGGCGGGCCAACCGTTGGTTCCATTCACCTGCGGTCACAAACCTCCCGATCTGGTCGAGGACGAGTTATTCGGACATGTAAAGGGAGCATTCACCGGCGCGCTGACCGATCGTGAAGGTTTGTTGGAGACCGCCAACCATGGGACTGTTTTTCTAGATGAGATCGGCGAGTTGGATCTCAATACACAGGTAAAACTGTTGCGAGTGCTCGAGGACCAGAAGATCACGCGTTTGGGGTCGACGGAGGAGATAGAGGTGGATGTTCGCGTCATCTGCGCGACCAACGCCGACCTTGAGAAGCTGGTCACCCAGGGGCGGTTCCGGAGCGACCTTTTCTACCGTATTCGAAGCGTGGTTATTATGATGCCGCCACTGCGGGAACGTCGGGAGGACATTCCCGAATTGATCGACTATTTCACGGCGATGTTCTGCGAAAAGAAGGGGATCGACATCAAGTATTACGACCAGGGGGCGCGTGACCTTCTGATCGAGCACGATTGGAAAGGCAATGTGCGTGATCTGTTTGAGACTCTGAAAGCGCTCATTTCGTCCACTCCTTCCTATTTCATTTCGCGGCAGGACGTCGAACGGAAGTTGGAACGCTCGGAGCTGTTTATTCCAAACCAGACCGATTTTGACGAGCAGGTGAAAGATTTCAAGCGGATCCTGATTGTCAAAGCGCTCGACAAGCATGCCTGGAATGTAAGCAAGGTGGCGCGAGAGTTTGGGAAGGATCCGGCAAACTTCCGGAAGCAGATCGAGTCACTTGGCATAACATTGGGTTAAATCTACCCGGTTACTTTCGCCTGTTTTCGGGTTATTCTGACCTGGCCACCAATCGTAGCAAACTTGGTCTCTTTCAACAATCTAATCGCCATGCACTTACTTTAGTTATAATGGACCAAAGAGTTGGCATTGTTATTGTATGTAAGTAGTTACCGACTGCGTGTGAACCTGCGGTGTGTCCCATTCCTTGCCGCATTTCACCCGCGAAGGCAGGGAGCCACACTCCCTGGGACGGGACAGTACAGACGGGGGATGAAAGACATGCCCTCATGTGCAACAGAGGGTTAAACCACCCGGCAGCCATGGCGAGTTTGGTTGTCGGGTGTCTTTTTGCTCCCCCCTGTCCCGAATAATTGCCGTGCGTTTTCCTCTTTCTCTTTAGCTACCTTTCAGTTAACTTGGTCATCCAGTGGCTGGTTCTGCCGCTCAGGTGGCCATTCCGCGGCCTGAATGGCGGGCACCATGCCGCTACCACCCAATAAGGAATGAATACGTGATCCAACTGATCGGCTCCGATGGGAGTCAATATTATTCATGGATGCTGGCGACCGGCAAATACGTCATTGGGCGCAGTTCGGAAGCGGACCTGGTTGTCCCCGACAAAACCGTCTCGCGCAAACATGCTGAGTTTGAAGTCAGCCCGGATGGGCTCACGATCCATTTGACCGACCTGGAGAGCCGCAACGGTACGCTGGTCAACGGAAAGAAGCTGACAGGGCGAATTCCGGTTAAGGCGGGGGATCATCTCACGTTCGGTCAGGCGCAATTCCGGCTGACATCGGGGAATACCCCGGTCAACGACTCTACCAGTTTTCCTCGCGCTATTCTGCCCGAGAACATCGCTGAACACTCAGTATTTCTCTCCATGAACGAGGCGTTAAAGCCGCTCCCGGCGCGTGTGACCGACCTCCCGGAACTGTTGCCGACGCTGTTCGATATGGCGAAAACGCTGGTCCTCCCCGAGCCACAGGAGGAGATGCTTCGCCGCGCCCTCGGCCTGGTCGCCAAAGTGATCCCGTCAGAAAGACTGGCGGTGCTGTTCACGTCTTCGGATCAGAATGAGATCTATGCTGCGGCGACGTTACTGCCGAATGGTCGTGACCTGGGGACATTCACGTTGTCTCGCACGATCGTGCGGGAGATCCTGACCAATAAGAGCGCGATCCTGATAGGCGACCCAACCAGTGACCCGCGATTTGCATCGCAGCAATCGGTTATCATGTCGGCGATGAAATCGGCGATGGCGGTTCCGATGATGGACGAGGACAAGGTGCTGGGGATCCTGTATGTTGATACGACCAATCCGCTCCACAGATACAGTGATGAGTACCTGCGACTTCTGGCTACGTTCGGCAACATTATCGCGGCGCGCCTAATGAACTATCAGCTCCTGCAGGCGCGGCAGGAGAAACAACTCATCGACGCGGAACTGCATAGGGCATCCTCAATACAGAATAATCTATTGATAAAGATACCGCCGCGGATCGCCGGTTTTGATGTGCACGCGTTTCAGCGTCAATCCCGACTGGTCGGCGGTGATCTCTACGATGTCGCGCTGCTTCCGGATGGCCGGCTGGTTTTTCTGGTCGCGGATGTATCGGGCAAAGGACTTGGAGCGGCGCTATTGATGTCGAATATCCTCGCGTCGTTCCGCATCTTCTACAACGATCCCACTTTTACTTTGGAGAAGGCAGTCAAATCGGTCTCGACCCAGTTACACAGGTACAGCGCGCCGGAGGACTTTGCGACGCTATTCGTAGGACTATTGTCGCCGGACAATGACAGCGTGTCGTACGTGAATGCCGGGCACAATCCGCCGCTGGTAGTACGGAGCGACGGTTCGCTGGAATACCTGCAGCCATCCGGCACCATGATCGGGGCGTTTGATTTTTCAACCTGGCAGGAGTCCTCGGTGAAGTTATCTTCCGGGGAGTTCATATTCGTCTTCAGCGACGGAGTGACCGAGGCGATGCGCGGCGATGAACCGTACACCGACCAGCGGATGGAAAAACTGGTGACCTCCAATCGCAGTGAATCGATTGACACGATCGCTCGTCGGTTGACCGAAGATATCGAGGCATATGTCGGGGATGGTCCCCGTTCGGATGATATAACGATGCTGCTCGTCAGAAGGAAATGACCATGCTTGAGCAAGGCCAGAGTTTCGCCCATTTCAAGATCATACGGCTCCTCGGCGAAGGAGGAATGGGACAGGTCTATCTCGCGGAGGACCAGAAACTGCATCGCGAGGTCGCCCTCAAGATCCTATCGTTCAAACCGGGGGACGATGATGACCGTCTGGCGCGCTTCGAGCGTGAGGCCAAGACCGCGGCGCAAGTCTCACACCCCAACGTGATGGCGATATATGACATCAACACTACGCAGGACGCGTCCGGCAGTGATGTGACCTATATCGTGATGGAATACATCCGGGGAAAATCGCTCTCGGATTACATGAAAATGAGGTCGTCCGACCTGGCGACCGTAGTCAAACTGGCCGAAAAGATAGCGGCCGGATTGGCCGCCGCGCACAAGATCAACGTCGTCCATCGTGATATCAAAGCGGACAATATCATGGTCGACGAAGACGACCAGCCGAAGATCCTCGATTTCGGTCTGGCCAAACCGGTCCAGCCGGTCAAGTTCTCGGAAGGGGACTCGACCAAAACGGTCTCAAAGGAATTGACGCGCGCCGGCAAGATAGTCGGCACGGTTTCGTATATGTCGCCGGAGCAGATACGCGGCGAGGCGGTTGACATTCGCTCGGATATCTTCTCGTTTGGTGTCCTCCTCTATCGCATGGCAACCGGTGAGTTCCCATTCACCGGACCGACCGAGGTCTCGACACTCGCCAAGATTCTCGAGGCACGGCACGATTCTATTCGGATGCGAAATGAGATGATCCCGCAGGAACTTGAACGCATTGTCGACAAGTGCCTGCAGAAGGATCCGAACGACCGATATCAGGATACGCGTGACCTGGTAGTGGACCTGCGCAACCTGCGCAGACTCTACGAAAGTGGAACTTCGGATTCTATATCGGTATCTGGGATCCAGCAAGCGCCCAAGGTCAGAGCGAGCAAGACCTGGATATTGGACTGGAAAACCGCCGTGATCGCGATCGCGGTGGTGGCACTGGTCTGGAAGATATTCTTCTCGGGCGGAGACTCCAGCAATGTCCAGGCAAAACCAAACAGCCTCGCTATTCTAGAATTCCAGAATAAGACCGGTGATCCGGAGTTCGACTGGATGGAATCGGGCCTTCCTGAAATGCTCCTGACCGACCTCGCGCAGAATCAGCAGATGAATCTCATCAGCCGTCAGCGCATCCTGGATATGCTGGAAACGAGCAAGACCGTGGGTGACGAGTTGTCCAGCGATGTCAGCCGGGAGATCGCCGCGAAACTCGGGGCAACCAATGTGTTGACCGGAACGCTCTACAAGGTCGGGAAGCAGATACGGATCGACGCCCGACTGGAGGAAGCATCGAGCGGTCGCGTGTTGATGGGTGAGAAAGTGGTTGGCGAAGACCCATTCGTGCTGGTGGACAGCCTGACCGATAAGATCGCGATGTCCATGAATGTGACGAACGCATCGGCGGGAGAACAGGATATTCGCCAGTTAACCTCGGCATCGCCCGAAGCGTACAAGTATTATGTTATGGGGCTGGAGAAATTCCTCAAAGGATTGACAGAGGAAGCAGAAGCCGATCTGGAGCGATCGTTGTCATACGATTCGACCTTTGCTCTCCCCTATATGCGGTTGGGGATGATGAATGCATTCCAGAGTCGCCCGCAGAAGGCAGCGCAGTACATCGCAAAAGCACTTCAGTACCAGGCCAAACTGCCGGTCCGCGAGAAGAGCCTGCTCGATGTGTACGCGGATATCTGGCTGAACAAGAAGTTTGACGACGCATTCGCCAAGATGCGAACCTTAGTGAGCAATTACCCTGATGATATCGAAGCCAGAACGATATACGGTATTCTGGTGTACGAGTTCACGAAGGATACGACATCGGCTTTCGCGCAGTTTGACTCGGCGCTGGCAATCAACCCGACCTATCAGTTGCCTCAGGAGTTTCGGGCCGAGATTTATATCAATTTTGACAAGTTTGACGAGGCAATACGCATTGCCGAAAAGGTGAAGAAAGAGCACTCAGATTCGCCGAATCCATACATGCTTTTGGCGTCCGTTTACTTACAGCAAGGGAAACGTGACCTGGCAGAGCGCGAGTTTGACGCGTTGTTAGCGCGGTACCCTCACCAGCGCGGCGCCCTGGGGAATCTGATACGGCTGGCGATCTATCGTCGCGACTTCGCCAAGGCCTCCGAATTGACGGAGCGATACAAGCAGCTTGACCCCGGCAACTTGTACGATATGGTCGATTACTACGAACAGATGGCGGGGCTTTCGATGTGGCAGGGTAAGTTCCGGGACGCCTTGCAGAAATACGACGATATGGTCGACGTAGCCGAGCAACTTGGTGACAGCGGTATTCTCTCCAACGCTCTGCAGACCGCCGCTCGGGGCTACCTGCAGTTCGAAATGGATGACAAGGGTTTGGCCCTGTACGGGCAGGCCTACAAATATCGAACCGCGAGCATGTTCAGCAATTACGCGCTCGTCCTGGTCGACAATGATCACACGAAAGCCGATGTGGCGCGCAGGATGTTCAAGGAGGATATCGCGAATTTCAAGGCGCGTATTCCCTCCGAATTGTGGGGTATAACCGACGGACTTGAGAAGATCTTCGAAGGACTTGCCTCGCTGGACAGCGCGCTGTTGGTCGAGGGGTACCGCGATTTGATCAAAACGCAACAGCAGGGCTCCAGCGGAAATGATCGGGAGTTGGCATATATCCTGATAAAGCGGGGATCTTATCAGGAGGGGATCGATATTCTCAAGCGGTTCGTTTCCGGTGAGGCAGAAAGTTCAGGCGGGCTGGGTTATCCGATGGCTCTCTATTACATTGGAATGGGATACGAAGGGCTGGGGAACAGAACCGAGGCGGTGAAAAACTATACTGAAATGCTTAGATTCTGGGGGAATGCTGACATACAGATCAGAGAGATTAAAGACGCGAAAGCGCGTCTTGCCCGGCTAACGAGTTGAGACTCAATCGCTCGCACAACGGTTCGTAACCAATACTATCAGGCGCATGTGAAGGTTAGCACATGCGCCTTTTTGCTAGTGACGATCGCGCGAAAATTTACGCGAGAATAGAGCAAGTGGAACATTTTTTCTTGCGCCGCAAACGGCTCATGCCATAACTTACCGCATCGTCACGATTCTCAAGACAGAACACAGTCACAGCAAATGAACGAACCGAAGTCGCGCCATGTTCGGAATCTCAGGATCATGAGTACTGGTCTGCGCGGTGACATCGTTAATGAAGGGGGGTGAAGTTCTCGTCGAACTGAAGTCCACTGCACATTGATATTCTCGATCTAAGAGTAACTAACTGTCGTTTTCTCTCTACCCTTTACCGGAGGAAGAATGATGAAATTGGCAAGTCTCCTCGCCCTTGCCCTGTTGCTTGTCGCGGGAACCATCCTGGCAGAGCAGCCGGCAGAGATCAAAGTCAATCGCACACTTGATATCCCCTCGTTTGTGGGATATGTCCCGAACGAATTCATTCTGAAATTCAAACCGAACGCAGGCACGATGACGCTCCGCCGTTCCTCACAGGGGACTGTCTCGTTGGGCGTATCGGAATTTGACGCGGTTTCGGCCGCACATGCAGTCTCCGGCCTTCGCGCGCAATTCCCCGGCGCTGACACCGACCCGTATGGAGCCGAATTCAGCCGCTATTATGTCGCGAAGATCGAATCCGGCGACCTGCAGGCCGCCATGGACGCTTTCCGGGCGCTGCCGATCATCGAATCGGTCGAGCCGATCGCTATCCATACCGTCATGGCTACTCCCAACGATGGAAGCTATCCGAGCCAGTGGCACCTGAATCGCGCCAACGATCAGGATATGGATGCTCCGGAAGCCTGGAATGTCGAGACCGGCAAAACGAATATCATCGTTGCGATCCTTGATACCGGCGTCCGGTACTATCACAAGGATCTTGGTGGTTCCGGCGCGTCTTCGACCAACCCGACTGGCGCCGATGGCAACATGTGGATCAACTGGACCGAGAAGAACGGCACCGCCGGCGTGGACGACGATGGTAATGGCTATGTCGACGACTGGGTCGGCTATGACTTTGTCACCGGTATCACCAGCGGTTGCTGGTCGGGCGAAGATTGCACGACCGCCGACAATGACCCGCGCGACTTTAACGGTCACGGCACGCACTGCGCCGGTAATGTCGGTGCTATGAACAACAACGGCTACGCCACCGCGTCACCTTCAGGCGGCTGGGGGAGTGGAACCAACACCCCGACTGGCAACGGTGTCAAGGTGATGGCGCTTCGAATCGGTTATTCCGGTTCCTATCTCGGTCAGGAAGTCGGCTATGTGCGCATGGATTTCGCCGCCTCGGCGTTTTACTATGCGGCGCGCAATGGCGCCAAGATCGCGTCCTGCTCCTGGGGTTCATCGAACACCAGCGGTCTCGCCGCGGCGATCGATACCTTCCTGAATCGTGGCGGCATCATCTTCAAAGCCGCCGGCAATGACGGCACACAGACGGCCGACTACATGTGCGGACGTACCGACATCGTCAGTGTCGCGGCGTTGGATACCAATGGTTGCAAGGCTGATTTCTCGACCTACGGAACATGGGTTGATATCTCCGCTCCCGGCACCGGGATCCTGAGCAGCTATCACTATCACGCGGATGCCGCGAATGATTACATCGCGACACTGGATGGAACTTCGATGGCGACTCCGCTGACCGCATCGGTTGCGGCACTGATCTGGTCGAAGAATCCGACATGGACCGCGACGCAGGTTAAGACGCAGTTGTTCGCCTCGGCTGACACAATCAGCACGCTGGCCTGCAATTCATCCTATGCCGGTCGCCTTGGCGCCGGGCGCGTGAATGCTTTCCGCGCGGTCAATACCGGCACGCCGTGCGCGGTAACAGCCAATTTCACGGGGACGCCGCTCACCGGTTGCGCTCCGTTGAATGTCAGCTTCACCGATGCTTCCACCGGCAGTCCGACCTCTTGGAGCTGGACCTTTGGTGATGGTGGCACTTCCACTCTGCAGAACCCGTCGCACAGCTATGCCGCCGCAGGAACATATACTGTAACCCTGACTGTCGGCAACGGCACATGCCAGAACACGCTGACACGCACCAACTACGTGACGGTATCAGCCATACCTGTCGCCGCATTTACGGGAACACCCACTTCTGGAAACACGCCGCTGGCAGTGACCTTCACGAATCAATCTACCGGCAACCCGACCTCGTACAGCTGGAATTTCGGCGATGGTGGCACCTCGACGGCCGTCAGCCCGGTCTATACCTACAACACTGCCGGCACGTATACGGTAACATTGACCGCAACCAACGCCTGCGGTTCTGACCAGGAAGTGAAAACCAACTACATTACGGTCACGACTTCCACCTGGACTACCATCACGTCTGACAACTTTGAGACCGGGATGGGCACCTATACTGACGGTGGCTCGGACATGTCTCGGGTCCTGTCGACGACTAACTCGCACCAAGGATCCTATTCTGCCAACATCCAGGATAACAGCGGTACGGCTTCGTCGTTCTACCATACGGCAAGTTACAACGTAACAGCGTATCAGACGCTCGAGGTCGACTTCTGGTTCAAAGGCGTGAGCATGGATCTCAACGAGAACTTCTGGGTGCAGTATTACAACGGAACAACCTGGTTAACGGTCGCCAATTTCGTATTTGCATCCGGGGCCTATCTAAACAACACCTATTACCATGCGGTTGTCTCGATCCCCCGGTCATCGTATGCCTTCCCGACCAACGCGAAGATCCGCTTTATGTGTGACGCCAGCAACGATCAGGACGACGTCTATATCGACGAGATCATCTTCCGCGGCACCACCGCGGCGGTCGCCGGCAGCGGCACGTCGGGCGAATCTTCAGTAGCGGGCAATTCGCTGCCTGAGGAGTTCACGCTCGAGCAGAATTACCCGAACCCGTTCAACCCGAGTACGACTATCGACTTCAGCTTGCCGACATCCGGCGAGGTGACGCTCGAGGTATACAATATCCTCGGCGCCAAAGTGGCGACTCTGGTGAATGG
>CAZCZL010000024.1:0-7517 GCA_964503315.1 uncultured Ignavibacteriales bacterium
GATTCGTTAACTAAAGCGTTCTGCCCAAGCAGAACCCAACCAAGGGCCGTTGTAAAATCCGGCTAAATGCTAGAACATCCGAGTATCGTCCATTACGCGATCGCAAGATTGCGTGACAATATGTGACGTGCGGACAACCAGCAGGAAAGATCCAAGGTTGATTTGAATATGACCGTGGAAATCCTCAGAGACTATATGCCGGAGATGCGAGCAATCGCGTCATGATATAGTCCGACCTGCATGGCGACATGCAGAGAACGGCGGCCGTAACTATAACGGTCCTAAGGTAGCGAAATTCCTTGTCGGGTAAATTCCGACCTGCACGAATGGTGTAACTATTTGGGCGCTGTCTCAACGTGGGACTCGGTGAAACTGTAGCAGCGGTGAAGATGCCGCTTACCCGCATCGGGACGAAAAGACCCCGTGGACCTTTACTATAACCTGGCATTGGTATTTGGACGGGCATGTAGAGCATAGGTGGGAGGCTTTGAAGCTGGGGCGCTAGCCTCGGTGGAGCCATCAGTGGAATACCACCCTTGTTCTTTCGGATATCTAACCTTGACCCCTGAATCGGGGTGAGGAACACTGCCAGGCGGGTAGTTTGACTGGGGCGGTCGCCTCCCAAAGAGTAACGGAGGCGTACAAAGGTTGACTCAGGCTGTTTGGTAATCAGCTGTAGAGCGCAAGGGTATAAGTCAGCTTAACTGCGAGACGTACATGTCGAGCAGGTACGAAAGTAGGTCCTAGTGATCCGGCGGTTGTGCGTGGAAATGCCGTCGCTTAACGGATAAAAGGTACCCCGGGGATAACAGGCTGATCTCCTCCGAGAGTTCACATCGACGAGGGGGTTTGGCACCTCGATGTCGGCTCATCACATCCTGGGGCTGGAGAAGGTCCCAAGGGTTTGGCTGTTCGCCAATTAAAGTGGTACGTGAGCTGGGTTTAGAACGTCGTGAGACAGTTCGGTCCCTATCTGATACGGGCGCAGGAAACGTGAGGAAATTTGACCTTAGTACGAGAGGACCGGGTTGAACCAACCTCCAGTGCACCTATTATGACGCCAGTTGTATCGTAGGGTAGCTGCGTTGGGAAGGGATAAGTGCTGAAAGCATCTAAGTACCAAGCCCATTCCAAGATTACGTTTCCCAGACTGTAAAGTCTCTCAAGAGCCCTGGAAGATGACCAGGTTGATAGGTCACAGATGTAAGCATAGTAATATGTTCAGTCGAGTGATACTAATTGCTCGTGCGGCTTAATCGATAAATTACTACATTTATCGCAACCTTCTTGCTCAGTGAACACTCCCGAAGAGTGCTCGCACTGCGCATCCAGTTGAAAGATCTCCTCTGACGCTTTACTAACTCACTATGAGAGTACATGACTGTACTGCTCGGCCCGCCTTGACACCACTTTACGCGCCGATCAGCCTCAGTTCAAAGATATTCTCGGTGGCAATAGCGATAGGGTCACACCTGTTCCCATTCCGAACACAGAAGTTAAGCCTATCAACGTCGATGGTACTGCATCTGAGAGGGTGTGGGAGAGTAGAAAGCCGCCGGGGTAATTAAGAACCCCCGACCAGCAATGGTTGGGGGTTTTTGTTTGTTTGCCTTCAGTCCTTGTTTCCACGCGACTCTGGCATTTGACGTCGCATCATCCCGCACAGGCGGGGATCCAGATTCTTGCGCGGCAGACGTCCCCATCTGCCCGATTCACCACCTCTGCCAATATCTATTGCCGAAAGTATCTTGCGTAATCTGGGAAGCGGGCCCTATTCTTCCCGCATAAGGGGTTCATCAAATGATGCGGACAATCGCGTTACTTGGCTTTCTGGTGCTTCTCACGCTCTCCTGCCGATCCACTGTCAATACGGAGTCATTCAGGCTTCACGAGAATCTGTCCTTGCCCGGCGATTACCAGGAAATGAACCGGATTGCCAATGCGTTTGACGGTTGGCACATCTCGCTCTCGTTGTGGTCGATGCGCCAGCATTACCGCGGACAGGGGGTAGGCAAGAATCAGTATCGGGCTGAGATCTGGGTGGAGAATACCCGAGACTCGTCATTCCCTGGCTACTATGTTGGCGCGGCGGAAATGGACACTCTTCCGGACGCCTGGATCGAGGTCGACTCTATACTGATCACCTCCGCTCCACGTGACCTCCGAACGGTAGTCTTTGTCGATACCACTGTGCTTGAAAAGTACCCGGGAAGTTACAAGCTGGGTTCGCACTTTCCGTTCACTTCTGTTCACATTCCGCCCGAAATTAACGAAATTCAGGTCAGTTTTGAAGCGCGACTGCGGAGCAAAAAGGCTGGGATAGTCGAAAAGAAGCCGTTTGTGCTTCAGCTCCACCGCTTCAGCGAGAAGACGCCTGGTCCCTATTTTTGGAATCGATGCTACTAACCTTACACACGACTCGCGGAGGAGCAACTGTAGTTAGAAGCCTTTATCCTAACGGGCCGGGCAGAGGCGGTTTCGACACAAATAAATCGTCGCGATTTGCTTACCCACCCCCAACCAGCCCCCCTCCCGCCATCACCAACTGATACACCCCAAACCCCGCCAGCATCATCGCCGATACCAGCAACAGCCCTCGACGGAACGTCGGCGACAACCACCGCGTCGCCCCCATAACATAGATCAACGCCCCCTGTGTGACCACCATCGTCGCGTAAAACGCCGCGACTAGCGCTATCCCATTCGACGGTGCCTCACGCCAGGCCGCCACTACCGCCGGCCCAAGTATCAACCCCCAGCCGATATATGGATTCGGATTCAACAGATTCACCAGCGTCGCCTCAAAAAGCGTCCGGGGCAACTTGTCGGTGGCCGATATCTCCGCGACCACCCCGCCCCGCCACTGCATGAATGACCGATAGGCGAAATAGAGGAGCAGACATCCCCCGGCCGCACGCAACAGGACCTGCATCGTCTCAGACAACTGCCCGAGCACTAGCAGCATCAGCAGAGCGATCGGCCCGTCACTTAATAGGGGAGCCAGCGCCGCGGGCAATGTCCGACGCCACCCGACCGAGGCTACTTTGGAGAATAGAAACGCCTGCAACGGCCCCGGTTGGATCGCCGCACTAAAAGCCAGCCCGCTTCCAAAAAGTATATTTGTGATCACGCGACAAACTAGCCTGTTTTCTGCCAGACCGATACCAAAAAGTTTTTACGGGTAATCCTGCACTTCGCGGTTAGGGTGATGGCCCCACCAATGGTGCCCTAAAATCTACAAGAGGTACTGTGCTATTGTTTCGACGCGAACGTCCGATAACAGGGAAGAGGACTACAATGAACACTCTGTTAACCGTTTCGACCAATCGCCTTAATCCGGACAACCGGTCTGTCGCCATTGATCCACACTACGACTTTGACGGTCGTCAGGAAGAGATCGCGGAACTGAACATTCTCATCGGCGACTCGGAAGAAATCACAATTGAGGTTGTCACCGATATAGCGTCCGATATCTTTGGTCCCGGTCGCAAAGTCAATGCCCTGTCGACTCTCAAAGGCGACGAGCTCTTTGAACTCGCTGAATCGACTCGGCCAGCGATCGTATTCCTCTTTCTCAACAACATTATCTTCTACACCAATAAATACCAGTTCAACCACCGGATCGAAGGGGTCATTCAGGTGATTGCCGAAATTCGCACCAAACTCGGAATCCCCGTCATTGTCTACTCCGGCCTCGAAGGCTATGAATCCGCGGTTCGTGCCGCGGGTGTAGAGTTCTACTTCAAAGCCCCCTTCGGCCTCGAAGAATTCAAGGCCGCCATTCGCGCCACCATCGACAAGTACCACCTATAGTCGTCAGAATCTCACCCCACCCGCGCCGGCAGTATGATCATCGTCTTCTCGCTCAACTGAAGTCTCTTCTGTAGAGCGAACGCCGTCCCATTGTGCAGAAGCCGGGTGTACCACCTCTCTCGTCCAAAGACCAGATGCCCCGCGAAATATGTTATGTTCGGGTACTCTTCTGCCAATTTCTGACATAACTCGTCCAGCTCTGCCACCGCGTCCGTGCCGATAGCCACCCGATACTCCGCCGGGAATCCCATTGAATTGGCCAGACGGACGTACCTCTCCAGATCTGCATTCGTCTTTTCTTTCATCTGATCCAGTGCGTCCCGCACTTTGAACGCGTCCGAATCCACCACCGCCACCGCGACGAAAACGATATTGGCGCAGTGTTCCGGAAAATCACGTATTGCCTTGAGCGTCGTATGTATCCCCAATCCTCCGTAACCTCCCACCATAATCACGCCGGTCGGTTTGTCCTTGTCTATTTCACGCGTCACCGTGCTTGCGTCGGTCGGAAGATCCATCAGCGACGCATACAGCTTGGTCAGCCGCAGCGACATCGACCGATAATGCCGCCGCACTGCCATGCAGACCAGTATCACCGCGGTCGTCACCAGTAGTGTCACCCACCCTCCCTGGCTGAATTTCTCCACCGATATCACGACCAGGATTGTAAGGCAGAGGATCAGCCCGATCAGATGTATCGATATCTTCCGCTTCCATTTCCGCTCGCTCCGGCGATTCCCGAACCAGAACCGACACATCCCCGTCTCGGTAATAGAAAACGTCAGAAAGACATTGATACTGTACATCACCACCAGATGCTGAACACTTCCGCCGGTATAGATCAGCGCGACCATCGCCGCCGTCCCCATCAGCAGAATCCCATTTCGCGTTGTCAACTGCTCCGAAAGGTTGGAAAATCGCCGCGGCATCCAGCCGTCGACCGCCATATTCGCCAGCACGCGCGGGCCATCCACAAACCCCGCCTGTGCCGCTACCACCAGCAATGCCCCCTCAGCCAGCAATGTCAGGATCACGAAGACTGTTCCAAATGGAACCACTTCCACAAATCGCTCAACTAGTACGGCATTCATGGTTTTGCCATCCACCGGAGAAATATTCCAGAGCAGATATAGGACGATCAGCCCCGAGGCCGTGAACGCCAGCGATGCCGCCATGTACACCATCGTTCGCTTTCCCGTACGTACTTTAGGCTCACGCATTATCGGGAGGCCGTTTGATACCGCTTCTATCCCAGTGTACGTTCCGCCGCCCAGCGAGTAAGCATGTATGAACAGCAACGCCATCCCCCCAAATCCAAGTAGAGACAACCCCGATGAAAAACCTTCGCCCACTGAACTCGCCACTTCAGGCAGATTTCCCGTATGTACCGCGAAGCCCCCGACAATCAGGATCGCGTGCGTCACCACGAACAGAAGGAAAATAGGGAGGAGGATCAGGATCGATTCCTTCACACCTCTGATGTTGATGGTTATGAGCCCGATAATGAGGACGGCTTCGGCTGGAAGTTTGAGATAATGCCACTCCATCGGCAGAAAACTGAACAGCGCGTCTCCTGCCGCCGCGATAGATATCGTGATCGTCAGTATATAGTCTACCAGCAACGCCGACCCCGACACTAATCCCGCTTTCTCCCCGAGTAACGCCGTGGCAACCACATACCCTCCGCCGCCTTGCGGAAAGTGCTCGATCACTCGGCTGTACGCGATTGCGATGATCGTCACCGTAAATGTCATCATCACTGCCAGCATCACTGCCAGGTAGGTATGCTCCCCGAGCGTCCGAAACGCTTCCTCAGGCCCGTAGCAGGATGATGATATTCCATCCGCTCCAAGACCCACCCACGCCAGAAAGGCGACGAGGGAGAGCTGATGAAGGACCCGTCGATCGGTCACATCACGGCGCTTGCCAAAAATGAATTCACGGAATCGTTGCGACCAGTGTGGTCGTTCGGGAGGCTCCGGATCGGTCCCGGAGTCAAAGAAAGGCATCCAGTTCATAACGAACCTCCAGACAAAAAATGACCTGTCAGAGAGAGTCTCCTCTCGACAGGGGAGGTTCTCTCTTTCGACGCCTATGAGGTTAGCTGACGGGCTCGGGCCGAAAGAGTTGCCCTACACCTTGCGGTGATGCGCCCCGGGAACTTGGGTCCCCCATTCCGCCGCCTACTGCGGCGAACTCGGCGTATGTTGGGGCGAGAAGCTATTGCGACTTCACCCCCCTGTCAATACTTTTTTTCGGACCACGTGACTCCGTTTTCCGCCCCCGCATATGTGGAGTCAGATAGAAAAGCCGTCCGCCTGCCGCGGATTCTTTCACGGTTTCATCCTAATCCTCTGCCTCTTGTTCAAAAGGTCTCTGCTCAGAACTAGCCCGATTGACTTCAACTACTTGACGATACCAACCTGTCGTCGCCTTGTGGTCCCGACTCAAGCCGACCAGGCTTCTGCCGATACATGGATAAAGTGGTCTTATAATGCGCACGCTATCACCAGACTATGCCTGACAAGTCACAGATCCAAATCCCAATCGACTTCTTCCATTTGGACCTCGTTGAGCTCCAATCCCTTCAAGATCGCTTCGCCGCCGAACACAACGCCGCTTGTATTATTATTGACCTGGATGGCAACTGCGTCACTCGCCCCAGCAACTTCTCCGAGGTTTGCCGGCTCGTGGGTCAAACCCAGCAGGGAAGAGAGGCGTGCGACCGCAGCAACTTCGAACGCACCGCCCGTGCCTCGGAGACCGACGGCCCATTTTACCACATGTGCCAATGCTGTGGTTTCCTCGATGGCTCGGTCCCTATTGTCATCGACGGTCGCCGCGTGGGATATTGGCTGGTTGGCCAATGCAACGCCCTCGGCGTCGACCGTGATGATATTGCTTTACACGCCAGGATTATTGGGGCCGATGTTGCGCAGATGCTTGCGGCTTATGATCGTATGACTCCGATAACTGTCGCCCACTTCGAAGCTGTACTCGAATCCCTCGAGGACCTGATAGGGGATCTTGACGAGATCAGATCCTAATCCGCATTTCGCAGATATGTTTTCCAGATAATGTGTCGGGTCAGGGCAGTAAGTGGGATCAGGAGTATGCCCCAGACGACTGTGCCAAGCACAGCCATCCAGACGATCAAAATCAGATGGTCATATAGGTTGAAGTCGGTCCACCCGCCATTACTTGCGCACATTACAATCCTCTGGATAATGACGAAACCGGCCCAGTAGACGACCATCCCCAGGTAATAGGTGGCAAAAATATAGCGTAACGTCTCAGCCCCGTCCGTTCTGATTCGCGACCAGATCGTGAATCTCCCGGCCACATGGCCGGCAAGTATCCCGGCCAGCAGCCAGGGAAGCAGCATCCCATAGGTTGCGCTCCATCCCATGATCGTCATGGCTATGACATTCCAGACCACGCCCGCCAGGGCTGACAGAACAAGGACGTACTTCACTCGAACTCTCCGTTACGGGGGCTGATTCAAATATCGACCCGATGATTCCATTATCGGCGGCCGGTATGTTTCCCTGCATCCGCATCGCTGACATTTTATATTGCGTTAGCCGTCGGCCCCCCGTTGTTTGGGTGACAGACCTTAATTGGAGTTCACTAGTCCATGTCTACAGCATTTCGCGCCGTTCCGCCGACCGACACCGAGTTTGCCGCCTATTATCGCACCTATA
>CAZCZL010000024.1:7617-26039 GCA_964503315.1 uncultured Ignavibacteriales bacterium
TTTCGCGCCGTTCCGCCGACCGACACCGAGTTTGCCGCCTATTATCGCACCTATACCAAGCTCGTCCCTGTCGGCGACATCGTCAAGACTATGGCCACCCAACAGGCCTCTTTGCTTCAATTCTTCTCCACGATCAACGAGGATGAGTCCAATTACTCTTACGCTCCCGGCAAATGGTCCATCAAAGAGGTTCTCGGCCATGTCACCGATGGCGAGCGCGTCTTTGCCTATCGCGCCCTCCGGGTTGGCAGGGGGGATGATACCCCGCTCCCCGGCTTTGATGAAAACAAGTTTGCCGCTGCTGGCGGTCATGCCTCCCGCACTCTGGAGAGCATCACTCTTGAGTTCGATCATCTCCGTACTTCAACCATCGACCTCTTTGCCAGTTTCGACGAAGCCGCCTGGCTGAGCAAAGGGACCGCGTCAGGCCACCCCGTGACCGTTCGTGCTATTGCCTGGATCATCGCCGGCCATGTTGAGCACCACCTCCGGGTCATTCGCGAGCGCTACCTCAAAAGCTGACGTGTCATCACGCTACCATTGACAGGCGACTCCACGTTACGTAAATTGGCGTAGCGTCGCCGCTCGCCTTTCAATCCGACGCTCAGAATTCGGGGCTGTATGCGTCAATTGTGCGTTTTCCTTTTGCTGGTGATACTATCACTATCGATCATCGCTTTATCCGGCTGTCCCAAGAACCCACATGATCTTGTCGGCAATGATGACGACGACACGCTGATTGATTCCATTCCGCCGCGCGCTATTGCCGATTTGCACTTGCAGACTTTCAGTGTCTCTCGGGCGACCATCTGCTGGACCGCCCCCGGAGACGATAACGACTCCGGCGTCGCCACCGCGTACGATATGCGGATGTCCCATGATTCACTCACCGCCGCCAACTTTGATTCCGCCAGCCTGGTCTGGGTCGGCAATCCGTTCGAGGCCGGGGAAGAGCAGTGCGTTGATCTGTCCGAGCTCGATGGCGAACTGACGTACTACGTCGCTCTGCGCGCGCGCGATGAATCTGATAACTGGAGCGGCCTCTCAAACTGCGTGAGGGTCAATTGCCTTATTGATTCGATCGTTTTCTTCCCGGACTCCATGCTGGAAATGGCCGTGCGATTGGCGATCCAGAAGCCCGATGGTCCCATTCGGCGGTCGTATCTGAACTCCCTTAGATCGCTAACCGCGACCAACTGCGGCCTCGCCGACCTGACAGGATTGCAGTATTGCCCCCGCTTGACCGAACTCATGGTCCCTGGTAACGCGATCACCAGTCTGGAGCCTCTGCGCCATCTTGACTCGCTGCGTACGCTCATCATCTACTCAAATCAGCTCACATCACTGGAACCACTGGAAAGTCACCCGACCCTCGCATGGCTCGATATCGGCTACAATCCGCTGTCCGACCTGTCGCCACTCGCGTCCATGCCATCTCTCACCAATCTGACTATGTATCAACTGCCAGTACTTGACTTCTCCGTGCTGGAGAGCCTCACCAATCTGGAACGGCTGGGTATGGCGCACAATGATGTCAGTGACCTCTCTGTTCTCTCTGGCGCGTCCAAACTGAGTACCCTTGCGATGGTCAACTGCCGCCTGTCGGATATCTCAGTATTGCAGAACTTGCCATCGCTCGCCTCTCTGTATCTTCCAGCGAATCTGATCGTCGATATCCGGCCGCTGGTGAACAACCTCAATTTGGGGGCGGGAGATGATATCACGCTTACCGGCAACCCACTGTCTGATTCGTCTCGGACCGTTCACATTCCGACTTTACAGAGCCGTGGAGTGACCGTTACTTATTGAGATATGAACAGGGGAGAGCTCATGGACGAGTACGACCGACCGCAGCGCTATCGCCTTATTCTGACAGACCGGGAACTCGCGCAAGCATCCTTGGTCAACACTCTGGCGTTTTGCGAGACTGAGTTCCTACCGGAACGACTGATAGAACTGCGACGTCAACTCTCCTCCACCAGTCTTCCTGAGAACATTCTGACCGAATGGCGCAAATGGTACCTGCCTCTGCAATACGCCGAGACAATCTGCGCGCATTGCGATTCGCCTTTGGTCCTAGAATATCCTGACCTGCTGTCAGGAAAGCTCATCTGCCCGCTGTGTGATCAACTGTCGGTGATTGAGTATAGGAACTTGAAACCGGGATCAGGTTTTGCCAGACTCTCAAGCTTGATGGACTGGCTTTACCCGGAATCCGATGATCCTGTATTGGCGTGCGTGCAGATATCGGCGTCAGCGACCACCGAAGAATTACTTACGTTGTTGGACAATCCCGATATTGTCACCGACCCGGCCACCACTAACCGTCTGAAATGCCGGCTCGCTCTTCGCGGTGTTCCCCGCGAGCGTCTCGACGACCTTCGCGCCGCCGCAGGCGAGAAGGTGGCCGAACTACCTCCACTAAACAACTTGGGCCTGCAAGCAGCAACCGAGCCTTTGGCGACGGAAGAACCCATCCAACTTGAACCACTACCGGAGCCTAACCTCGCGACTCTCACCGACCAGGATCTGCTTGAACTTCTCGCGCTTAGGGCAAGCGACTACTCCAAGACCGCCATTGGCAAAATGGAAACAGAGTTGGTCCGCCGGAGATTTAGTCTCGCTGATATCTCAGCCTGGCGGGAAGGACGTCCCCTCAGTCGCCCTCTCGTCGATGAACAGTCTGCGCCGACTCAGATGCCTGACCAGCCGGGAGGGATCCTGATAACCCTGCTGGCATGTCTGTCGTTTACTCTCATTCTGGTATGGGTGCTGGTAGCACCGAACGATCTCAGTCTAGTTGCGCCGGTCAAAGCGTGGCTGCGCGATCTGATGGGCATACATGAACAAGAGCTGGTTGTGGCCCTGAAGTCGATCCGACTGATTGGTCTGTTGTATCTGTTGGCGACTCTGGGGATGCTCGGCTGGCTGAACAGGGTCTACAAGAACGATGAAGAGCTCCATTCAGCGCCCCGCAAGTACCGGACGGCTGTCGTTTGGACCGTTATACTGGTGCCGCTCATCCCGTATTACATTTACTACCAGATCGCTCGAACTGTTCTGCGCGCCTCTTCAACGCGTCAAGACAAACTAATGACCCCTGATCTTGCGGCGGCATCCCATACCGGTCAATCTCTCCATGAACTTCTCTTATTGGTCGCCAACCCGGCGCTCTTTAGTGCTCTTCTTGGATTTCATTCCTATGCCTACTTTGAACTGCTTTCTGATGGTACCGGCGAGGATTTATCCGGCTGGTCGATCTACTTGCCATTTCAGGCGATTGTGCTCCTTGGCTGCATTCAGTTTGTTTGCCTGATCAATCGGAGACAGCGCGAATATCGCTCAGATATTGATCTCAGACTCAGGTGACCGTCTCTGCATCAAATAGTCGCATACCACGCGCAATCGTGCGCTCGAGTTTTTCAATTGCCACCGAACTACGGTACTGGCATATTGCCACTGAATCATTGAGCCGGGCTGAGCATCTCGATCGGTCAATCACGAGGAAGCGGAGGCTATCATGCCAAAACCAGCCAGTATCACCGAACGTGTCGGCGATGACGCTATCAAAGCCAAGACCGGCAAAACTTGGTCAGAGTGGATCGCTGTGCTCGACCGCGCCAAGTCCCATGAGAAACCCCACAAAGAGATCGCCGTATGGCTACACCGCGAACGCGGCCTTTCGGCCTGGTGGAGCCAGACCGTCACGGTCGGCTATGAGCAGGCGAAGGGACTCCGCGTGCTACATCAGAAGACGACCGGGTTCGAGATATCAGTTTCCAGAACCATTGCCGTTTCGTCGCAGAAGGCATTCGCTGCCTGGAGAATTGCCCGCACGCGCAGGCGCTTCCTTGATGAATCACTGTCGCTCCGCACCGCGACTTCGCCCAAGTCACTTCGCTTCAATAGGGCAGACGGCACAATTATTGAGGTTCGGATCTATCCTAAAGGCGCAGACAGGTGCCAGGTGGCTGTTCAGCATTTCAAATTGAAATCTGCTGCCTCGGCCTCGGCAATGAAGAAGTATTGGGCGTCAGCTCTCGATTCCATGAGGACAATAACTGAGAAATGAACCCCCAAGCAGCCCATTGTCGTAGTCACTTTAAGAGATGTACCGTTTCGGCCATCCTTTTGTGGGCACTGTTTTTTGTGCTTGGAATCAACGGAGTCGCTTTAGGGGATATTACCCTACATCGCACCTTCGCTTACCATCTGCAATTTCCGAAAAAGACGATTCGATTCGAGGGAACACAGTCGGTCGTTTACAGCCCTCATGGTGTCATCTCCACAATGGAGTTTGAGAATCTGGCGACTGGGGAGCGATTCGCGTACACTGCCACCATCAATTTTGAACTCAAACAGGTATGGTTGGAGCGACCGCTTTTAAAACAATATGTCTGGATGTCGCTGCACGAAGTATCTGACTTTGTCAGAGAATTGACCCGCGAATATGAGAAGCCTGACACTATTCCACGATTTGATTCGACGTTGGTGTTGTCGCGGTTGGATCCGTCGAAAGCAGGTCGTATGACTCACTTCGGCCTGTCCGGTCCGACATGGACTCGGGAAGTGTCCTTCTCTCCGCTTAAGAAGCGAATCGACTCGTTGCTGGAACGGTCCACTCTCCTGACCCTTCAGGAGGGTCCTTTGGTCGATTCCTTGTTCCAATACCAGGCCAAGCTGCGCGAGCTTGGAATAATCTCCGATACCTGTTACCTGGAGGCCCTTTTCCCTTTGAAGGAATATTACGTCGAGTCGATGCCCTCGGGATTTCGACTTCTCGTGGTGACTCCCTTCGGAACTCAACTTGCGTGTCAATCGTCGGAGATAGTCTACGAGCAGTTCGATGTTCCGGGGAAGAAGAACGAGGAGGGCGTCAAAGTGCCGCGCCTTGTCGTGACATACCGTCAGAAAGTCGATATGCTGGAATGGACCACTACCCATATTCCCGAGAGCAGTTTTGTTCGGCAATCTGACGGCCGCAGTCGATCGCAGCGGGACCTCGACCTGCATCGCATTCTCGCTCTGATTCAGTTGTAGCGCGGAGGGAAATTGCTTGGAAATTCGCTGCCGATAATGTAGTTTCACCCCCATGGGACAAAACCCCCGCTCACTGCAACAACGCCGCCATACGCACTCTGCCGCCAAGGGGAGAGGGCGCGTCCTTGATGACAACGGCCTCTTTGACCTTCTCGACAAGCTCAAAACCCCGCCGTTTCTGCTGGTCCTCGACGGCGTCCAGGATCCGCACAACCTCGGAGCCTGTATGCGTACCGCAGAAGCCGCCGGAGTGCACGCCATTATCGCCCCACGCGACCGCGCTGTCTCGGTGACCGATACAGTCAGTCGCATCGCCTGTGGCGCGGCAGAAAAACTCCCGTTCGCTCAGATCACCAATCTCGCGCGAGTGCTTGACCAATTGAAGGAGCGGGGCATCTGGACTGTGGGCGCGGCGTCTGAGGCAACCCAATCGCTTTTCGCCACCGACCTCTCCGGACCGCTCGCTATCGTCATTGGATTCGAGGGCTCTGGCCTGCGCAGACTCACCCGCGAGAAGTGCGACATGCTGGTACAGATCCCGATGCTCGGGACCATGGAAAGCCTCAACGTTTCGGTTGCTACCGGTGTCTGTCTATTTGAGGCTGTCCGTCAGCGTCTCGACCGGCAATCCGTTGAAAAGTGACCCAGCATGAAGCCTGTCCTCATCGCCGGCACTGCGATCGTCAATCTTGCGCTCATCTCGTATAGCATCGCCGTCATCACCGAACAGCGCCGTCACCGCGTTATTCCGCGAGTCCGCCTGTTCCTGACCCTTGGCGTCATTCTCGACATCACCGCCACCATCTGCATGATCATAGGTTCCTCAAATTCACCGTTCACCCTGCACGGCATACTTGGCTATTCCTCACTGGCCGCAATGACGCTGGACGCGGTGCTGCTCTGGCGCTATTGGCTGCGATACGGGGAAGAGGTCGTTCCGCGTTCACTCCATCTCTACTCCCGATACGCCTATCTTTGGTGGATCGCCGCCTATATTACCGGCGCGGCGCTGGTTCTCTTCGCTCGCTAAGTCCTTACCCGGTAGCCCCATATCATTTAACATTAAAGTATCTGCGGGTTCGGCGAAACTTGCCGATCGCCCGCTTGGAACCATTGGGGAGCATATCTGTTACAATTTCTCAAAAGAGTGAATATGAAACCAACCACGTTTGTCACCGGAGGACCCATGAAAGCAACCCGCGTTTTCGCGGCCGCTGTCGCCCTGCTTGCCCTGTCTGTCGTCGGCCTGCATGCCGAAGAGTGGAAAGTAGATAAAGTCCACTCATCCGTCAATTTCACCGTCCGCCATATGATGGTGTCCAAGGTCAATGGCCAGTTCACCGACTTTGACGGTACCGTTGATCTCGATCGCGGCAATATGAGTAAATCCAAAGTTACGTTTACCATCAAGACCGCTTCGATCAACACTGACAACGAGCGTCGCGACGGCCACCTCAAGAGCGGCGACTTTTTCCTGGTCGACTCCTTCCCGGATATCACCTTCAGCTCGACCCAGGTGATTCCGGCCTCAGACACTCAGTATAAGCTGGTCGGAAACCTCACTATTCGTGGCGTCACCAAGGAAGTGACCTTTGAGTGCACCAACAATGGTTTCATCGACACCCCTCAGGCCGAGCGCGCCGGCTTCACTGCTACCACTACCATCAATCGCATGGACTATGGCGTGAAGTGGGATAAGACTCTCGATGGTGGCGGACTGGTAGTCTCAAACGAAGTCACCATCACCGTCGAACTGCAGATCGTTAAGCCGAAACCGGAAGCCAAAGGCTAAGCGCCAGCGGCTCTCGTACAAGCATCTGACCCGCCCCGCATCGGGGCGGGTTTCTTTTTGTCCCCCAAAGCCTTATCGCTGCCCAAATCCGTTTGACAAAACCTGGAATCCGCTGTAATATGCACCTTCTGGACTAGAAGATAGACGTTTACAGCGCCGTTTGGCGACATAGATGACGGAGGAGAGCTGGTGAAAGAATTTGCAACCGACAAGATAAGAAATGTCTGCCTGGCTGGCTCACGTGGCGCGGGGAAAACCAGCCTGGCCGATACCCTGGCGTTCCTCGTCGGCGCCAATAACCGTGTAGGACGCGTCGACGAAGGCTCGTCGCTCTTCGATTATGCCGAAGGAGAGATCTCCCGTAAGACCTCACTCTCCCTCAAACTGCTGGCCGCCGTCCATCAAGATACCAAGATCAACCTGATCGACTGTCCCGGCCATATTGAGTTCATGGGCGAGCTTCTCTCCGCCATGAAAGTGTGTGAAACCGTCGGGATTGTCGTGGATGCCCTCGCGGGCATGGAGATCGGGTCTCGTATTCAGTGGCGGGCTATGCCGAATGACGGAATCGCCCGTTTCTTTTTGGTTAACCGTATGGACCGCGAAAACGTCAAGTGGCGAGCCGCCCTCGAGTCCATCCAGAATTCCATCGGCAAGCATGCGGTCGCTATCCAGATCCCTATCGGCGAGGCTGAGTCCTTCAAGGGGGTGGTTGACCTCCTCCACATGAAGGCTTACACCTTTGATGCCCAGGGGAAAAGGCAGGACGTAGATATCCCCGCCGATCTCAAGGCCGATGCTGAGGCTGCCCGTGAAGCGCTCGTGGAGACCGCCGCGGAGACCGATGACGCCCTGATGGAGAAATTCTTCGCCGATGGCACCCTCTCCGAAGCCGAGGTTCTCACGGGTCTGCGGAACGGCATCCAGAAAGGACAGCTTTTCCCGGTGATGTTTGGCTCGATGGCCAAGAACATCGGCGCCCGCCTGATCCTTGACTTCATGGTTGAATTCCTGCCTTCACCAGCCGCGGCCGCCCCGGTCGAAGCCGTCAAAACCGACTCAACCGACAAGGTAGTCCTGAAAAACGACGCCTCCGGCAAGACGGTCGCGTTTATCTTCAAGACCATCTCCGAAAGCCATATGGGGGATATGTCCTTCTTCCGCGTTTACTCGGGGGCGTTGCGCCCCGGTGCGGAACTTATAAACCAGAAGACCCAGTCTTCTGAGCGTATCGGACATATCTATACCTTCCAGGGCAAGAACCGCATCGATATCGATGGCGCAGTCGCTGGCGACATCGGTGCTCTTGTGAAGCTGCGCGATACCCATACGGGCAACACGCTCTCCGAGAAAGACTTCTCGGTCACCGTTCAACCGATTCTTTATCCGAACCCGGTCATGGATGTGGCCGTCAAGCCGAAAGCCAAAGGGGAAGAGGAAAAGATCGGTACTGGACTCAACAAACTGCATGAGGAAGACCCGACCTTCCGCGTAGTCAACGACGGCGCCCTCAAGCAGCTGGTCCTTTATGCACAGGGCTCGACTCATATCGAAGTTCTGATGGAAAAGCTCCAGAAGCGATTTGGCGCTGATGTCGAACTCGCGAAACCAAAGATCGCTTACCGCGAAACCGTTCGGGGCAAGGTAGAGAAGCAATACAAGCACAAGAAACAGTCGGGAGGACGTGGCCAGTACGGCGATGTCTACATCCGAATTGAACCCAACACCCGCGGTGCCGGCTTCGAGTTCCTCAACGAGATCACCGGTGGTGTTATTCCCGGCAAGTTCATTCCGGCCGTGGAAAAGGGAGTCGTCGAACAGATGGCTCACGGTGGTCTTGCCGGAGCGCCGGTTGTTGACGTTAAAGTCGCCCTCTATTTCGGCTCATACCACGATGTCGACTCATCGGATATGGCCTTCAAGATCGCCGGCTCGATGGCCTTCAAAGAAGGATTCCTCGAGTGCAAGCCCGTTCTGATGGAGCCGATCTACAACCTCGAAGTGCTTGTCCCGAATGAGTTCACCGGCGACGTTATGGGTGACCTCTCTTCTCGCCGTGGAAAGGTGCAGGGGATGGATCCGGATGGTCCTAACCAGAAGATCCGCGCCCAGGTCCCGCAGGCCGAGCTTTACCAGTATTCTGTCGACCTGCGCTCCATGACCCAGGGGCAGGGGATCTATACTGTCGAGTTCTCGCACTACGAGGATGTTCCGCGGGACACGGCCGAGAAGATCATCGCTGAGGCCAAGGCCGCGGCCGAAGCCGAATCTTAAGTCCCAGTATCCAGACCAAAACGAACGGCGGGTATCCTTACCCGCCGTTTTTCTTTGCCGATAGGGATCCGCACCGTCAAATCCCTACTAGTTCTACGCAAAAAAAGAGGAGAGCCATTGGCTCTCCTCAGAGTATTCAGACTGTGTCAACAGATCACTGACCGTGGCACTGTCTGCAAAGACCCATGTAATCCGTGCCGCCGCCGTTCTCAGTGATAGGCTGAGTAACCGCGGTAGCATAGTCATGGTTCGGGAAGATCAAGCCATAGGCGTTCTGCGTGCCGTGGGCTTTGTGGCAGGTCATGCAGCTCGGCGTAAAGTCGCCAACACCGGTCGTCGTGCCAAGAGCCGTACCCTGGGTGCCCCAGTTACCGGAGGCAGACATCGCTTTCACGCGATAGAGGCGGGCGCCCCACGCGGACATACGGGAACCACCACCACCGGCGGCACCGATATCAGCGTTGGAGACCGGGTGACGCAGCCACTCGGCAGTGGTCGAGGTCGACGCCTGATTCCGCATGTTTCCGGAAGCCGCGTTACCATGGAAGTCACCATGGCACTTGGAGCAGAACAACGCGTAGTCGGACGCGGTCGCGACCGGCTCGTTGAAATCAACATCAGCGTTGTCATAGGAAGCCGGGAAGCGCTCGAAAACGTCCTTCGTCAGGTCGTTCGTTCCGATCGCATAGTCCATGTAGCCAGCGGCAGCGCTGCTGCCCGGCCATGACAGGTTGCGATAGATCGAGGTCGCCGTGGCGCCCGAGCCAGCCTTGCGGCCGTGCTGGGTGTGGCAATCCGTGCAATCCAGACCATCAGCGTTGGTCCAGGCGGCAGTCGAGGTGGCGCCGGTCTGACCCGGAGCAGCACCCATGAAGCCGAGGGAGTGACCGTCGGACTCATGATAACCAGTGACAGCCTCACCAGCTTTGTTCAACGCACCACCGAGGCGGTTCGTGACCGAACCGGACGGAGCGCCGAGAACGTCCGGAGCCCAGAAGTTACCATCGTGGCAGGTCAAGCAGAGTTCATTCACGTGATTACGCAGCAAATAGTGGAACGGGCCACCAGCGCCGAGTTCAACGTTACCATGACCGGACGTGCCATCGTCTGTCAAATTGTGTGATTCGCTGAAGTGCATGACGTGGCACTCAGCGCAGTTCAACGTCGTACCGGAGTGATAGTCACCGGCAGTGGCGTTGATCGCCAGGAACGCCAAACAAGCGATTCCGAGAGTGATTAGCTTCTTCATACGTGTTACCTTAACGTTACCTCAAATAGTGTTTCTAAAAAGAATACCAGTTAATTTTCGTATTAAACCAAGATGTCGAATCTATGCTGCCGGTGGCTCCTCCTTTCACTGGCTTTATCTTCTATATTCATGGTGCATTGGTCATTCTCGAGGGGACTGATCAGGGGGAGGGAGGCAAAAACAGAACAACGAGAGACCTGCCGGTGTCGGCCGATATTGTGATTTCGTTCACAAGCCATCATTTGTCTTAGGTCCCAACCTTCTTTCACCCCAGGGGGTGGTGGACTAAAAATGTCCTAAATCCGGTTAAACTGTTTTGTGAAAAAGATAGCAATACGGAAAAAAATGTCAAGGGATATTTTAGACTTTTTAATCAATTTTTGAATTGATTTAACGTACTGGGGAATATGGATTTATGTATCGCCACACTTACCGGATTTCGCACCGCTGGATTCGTCCAAGCACTTTCTCGGCGACAAAGAAGGTGTTTTTTGTCCCAACACTTAGGCCTATAGGATAGGTGAATTCCCCTAACCTCTCCCCATACCCTCCGATATTTGACACAAATTCACCCTCCTCCGTGAATACCTTTATGACATGACGCAGGGCATCAGATATCCATATCCTTAATCGTCCATAACTGTCCCTGTGAATCACAATGCCGGACGGCAGGGAGAAGTCCTCCCGGTCAACATTATGCCCACCCCACCCGGTCTTGAAGTTACCCAGAGTGTCGTACACCTTGATCGCAGGCATAGCGTACAGGTCCGAAACGCAGACCAACCCTTCCGCTACATCCAGCCCCACCTGATTGGTGAAGTCCTGCGGTCGATCTCCCTTTTCACCGATCTTTCGGATCAAATTGTGGTCCTGATCCAGGACAAGGATAGTCTGCATATCCCCGGAAACCGAGATGTAGAGCCGGTCGAATTCGTCTACTGCCAGTGCCTCGGCTTTCAACTTGAGCGTGGTGTCAGCTAACACTCGATTAGGATAAATTCGGGAAATCGGCTCTCCCCGGAAATCGAGGAAATCCACGTAGTCAACCAGATTGTCAGTCAGATAGATGTTACCTTCGCTGGTTACCGCGATAGAACGCGGCTCGCCGGCTATCATCTGGCCGGTCAGAGGATCCGTCACGAAATGATCGATAGCGTACTTAACATTCAAGTTGCGATCGTAGATCACGACTCGTCGCCCCGACGCAACAAAGACCTCGTCCGTCTGCGGATCACAGTAGATCCCAAGCGGAGCGCGCAGTCGACCATCGACCCCATTCTCGAAGGTATAACCGGTGAAGAAGACGGAGTCGGCAAGGGTTTTGGTCTGCTCAGCAACAGCCGCACCCGCCAGGAACAGTGAGACCAGGATGACCGCAATGCACTTCATCATTTGGTGAAAAGTCCTGTGACCGTGCCGACCACGTTCTCAACCATTTTCTCCGCGAGCTGTTCGGCCGAACGAACCGCGCCGATGCCAAAGAGAAACTCAGCCTTGTCGCCGCTCCCATGTGAAACCGCGGCCCATACTGTATTCCGGCTCTTGCAGTCGATGACCTTGGTATTGAACGACACGCGCGGCACTTTGCCGAGGAAATTGTCCTCGAACTCGTCAAATTCCAGCACCGAGCCGGTGATGAGATAGTCGACATCAAGTATGGATGCAAGACTGTCTATTTGCGACTCCGTGAGCAGGGAAGAGGACCGTATGCGGTGCTTCCTCATCACTTCGAGCAGACTTCCGTTCTCCACGAGAGCGAATCTCTTCTCGTCCGCCATCAAGACATAAAAATACTCGGTCACTTTGGTCGAGACCTGTTCCTTACCGCTGAGATTCTCGAACGGCAGAATCGCCACACGAGATCCTTTTTGCAGATCGGCCGAAGCTCCTTTGCGTGCCACCATCTGGGATGCGCAACCGCCCAAGAGGACCACAAGGGTTAGAAAGGTGAGGAATGTCCGGTTCATGGGATCCTCCTCACTTCACTTTCTTCAGAAAATCAGTCGCCGCGCTTCGGCAGACCTTTGAATTCATTTCGCCCAGCGTGTGCGTTTCCCCGAAGGAGAAGATCGGGAATTTCGGACCGCCCCGCTTGGTCGTCTCATAGGTCCAGGCGACCTTGCCGGATTGGCAATCGATGAACCGGATATTGACCGAGATGAGGGGGAACTCCTCGGAGCCGACTCGCACCATGCCGTACTCACGCACGGCGCCGACGAACAGACCCTGCACCTGGGCATCACGACCGATTGTCATCCCCTCCTCGATAGTCAATTGCTCCGGGAGATTCTGTCGATCGTCTTTGACCGTGGTTTTGAACGCCTTGAGCAGGTCACCCATATTGGCGATATCCACCTGGCCGCCGATGAGTAGTTCAGTCACAAAGCTTGCCGTCACTTTCTCGGAGGCATTGCGATCACCGCTCAGATTGGAGAAGGGGAGTACTCCGACCTTCTCATAAAACCCGAAATCGGCTTCGCTGTTTACATACGTTCTCGGCCCACCGCAGGAGACCACGACCAGAAGGGTCGCGATCGCGATGAGACATGGGTTGAGCCGTTTCATAGTTCTCTGATCCTTCTATATTTGAACATTCAAAATCACCTGGACAGACCGGTCGATTGTCTTCAGACCCTGACGGGTCGGGGTCTCTGTGTATATATAAGCTGTCGTAAGCGTAGTTCTGGGGGACAATGTTACCAGCAGTTGTCCGTTGACCGTGTACGGGACCAGGCTGACCGTCCCCAGATCGCCGCCTGCCACGGTCGTCAGCGCTTCCTGCTCCTGTCGGTTGGCCGACAAACTGAGTGTGAAAGCCCGGCGGAATGAATAGCTCGCGAATCCTATCCAGGTCCCCGTCTCAACATCGATCGCTTGTCTGCTGGTGTCCGCTGATCTGCCGGCGTTGAGGATCGTGTAAAGATAACTCGCCGTGAACGATAGATTCGACTGAGGGCTGAAGCTAATCCCAATATTGATATTCTGCGAATAACTGTGCCCGATCTCAAACTCCTCACCCTGGTACAACGATGTCATGTGAAACCGGCCTTCCAGCGTCCGCGTGAAGTGGAAGCGGGAATTCAGCGACGTATTCATCTGGTATCGTTGCTCCGGCGACGCGGGCTCGGAGTTATGGACGAGCGACGCATCCACCAACGTTCGGATAAACCCGTATGGCTCAAAACTGAGCGATGCATAGTAGGTGTCGAGTGTGTACTTTTCGTCGCCATCCAAGGTTTGCTGTGTCCCCTGTTGAACCCAAATTCGCGAAACTGTCAGGCGGGTATCCACTCCGCGCCGCAGCGCCCGGGTAAGCGTCGTGGCAAGGGACAAGTTCTCATTGATATCGGTGATATCTCGATCCCGATTGAACTGATACGACTTGGTGGCATCAAAAGAAAGATACCCCAACGGCCGGTAGCTCACCTGTCCAGCGTAAGATTGATTCTGCGATTCGTAGGTATTGGGCACGATCTTGCTGGTGGCGAAACGTCCGCTGTATGAAGCCGATGCCATTACATGGCGCCATTCCTGCGTTCCCAGCATGGCGGCCACCGCGTGATTATTGCTCCGTGTGATTGCTTCCAGTCCTCCGGAACTCCGCTCATTGCGCGTATGATAATACGTGTAGTTTGTCGAAAAGAATCCGAACTTACCCAGCTGTCGGTTGGAACTTACGGTGCCCGTGTAGCTTCTTTGCACGTTGGTGAAGGGGAATGCCTGGCGACTTTCCTGTCGAAGGTCCGAATAATTCAACCGCGCCGAAGCGACATTCATGGTGTAGTTCGTCTCTATCAGGAAATTGCGCGTCTCGCCGTCGATCCGTCCGCTTCTCTCCTTGTCATGCGATTCATTGCGATTGAACACCATGGCCACAGACGGAACCTTCGGATAGGTCAACGATAGAGTATTGCGCAGTTCTCGATGCGCAATATCCGTTCGCAGCAGACCGAGTGATGTCTGTGTCACCGCGCGCTGCGTGTACGGCGAATAGCTGCTAGACAGGTAATATCCATAGGATCTAAGCTCGGCTGAATAGGTGGGGCGGAACTCACGATTGTCCGTGAATCCAAGTTCGCGCCGATTGATGAACGCCGAGAGTCTCAGACGGTTCTTGTAGAAGAGAACGTCTTCGTAATTGAGCAAGAGCGTCTCACTATTCAGGTCATCCGAGCTATTGATCGACTGCACAACCTCATCATACAGCAGGCTGTCTTCACGTGGTAAAAGTATCAACCGATCTCCTACCTGCTCGACATGATGCCAAGACCAAGTCCCGGTTCCATAGATCCGGCCGGCGAACGCCGATGGCGCTAGCGTCAGTACGATCAGCACTGTCACCAAGAGACGATTCATCAGAATCGGCCTCTCCCAAGTTTCCCCGCCGGTGGCACGATCTCAGGTCCCGAACCGGCATCCTCCGACGGGTTATGGACATTGTGCGACGTCGGGGAACTGTAGTCTCGTCCGTGACAATCATAACAGTGCTTGGGATGATCGAACGCGTGCGGCATCGGATTTGAAGGGAGTGGGTCGAGCGTCATCCCCTCTACGGGACCTCCGCCGAGTCCGTCCGACGATACATGGCATCCGAAACAGAATCGACGGACTTGCAGGTTATCATTCTTGATATCGGTCAGGCCATACCAGCCGGGTCGTTCATCGCTCAGCATGAACCCGTTCGCGCCACCATTGGCGTACCCCTGTGAACCGTGCGGATTGTGACAATCCGCGCAGGGAAGACGAGCTCCAGTCGGAACATACCCACTTCCAGATGAAACGCCGTGTCCGCTCTGTTCACCCGGATTGATGGCGCGATCGTAATAATCGGAGATGTACTTCGACGACTCTCGCATCCCGAGCGGACCATTCATAGAATGGCAGCCGAGGCACAGTTCGTAATTGGTGGCTCGCGTGCCGGATTGTGAACCGACAATACCATTGTAGGTCGTGTCAAGCATATCCCGCGTCGAGACTCCGCCATGCACATCGTGGCAGTTGTCGCAAGATCCGTTGCCAAAGGCATCTTTGATCGGCATGTCGCTGTCGACATAGTGCGCGGAGAATGACGGGTTCTGCCAGACTGTCCGTCCCGGCCACCTGACCAAGTTGTTCACGCCGGGTATGCGAATACCGGCGGAGTTGTGTTCATAGTATCCCGGATCGGATGAGCCGAGCGGAAGTCGGTTCGCCTCAGTCGCCGGATAACCGGTGGTCGCGCCGGATGGCTGGTCGGCGTGACATCCGCCCACTGACTGACTCATACATAGTTCGTTGGAGTTCTCCTGGAACAACCCGAACGGTCTCGCCATGCCGCCATCATGATTCGAATGACACTGCACACAACTACCGCGGGGAAGTTCGGTCGAACGTTGTACTCCGTTGAGAAGCGAGCCGTGTGGCGACTCGCGATAAGTTCCCGCGATCACCCAGACTGATGCCGCCATAACGATAAACGCGACGACCAACACGAGGAGCAAGCGACTGGATGGACACGTAATCTTCATAGGGTCACTCACTTGTTATGGCACTGCTGGCAGCCAGCCATATAACCGGCGCCGCCCTCGAGATAGGGCCACAACATCCCGCGTTGATGGTTCGAGCCATGGGATTTATGGCAACTCATGCAGGCTACCTGGTTGGTTGCTTGAGGAATCTTGGCCGTGACAAATGAATTCGCCTGAGGAGCCAGATACGGAACCCGGCTTATCCCATCACCGAGCCCAGGTGTGAATCCTTCACCTAACCCGCCGACCCAATGCGAAGCGTCCGCGTGCGGTTCGAACGAATTCTCGTTCAGTGCCACATTGCTCGGGTGTCCGGAGAAATGCGCAGGGAGCGTCCCAACAGCGTTGGTGCTCAACATGTCATGGCACGAAACGCACCAGGCGGTCATTTGCGATGTTATGTAAGCGCTGTTCTCCCGCTCATACGCGGTGGCTGATGCTCCCGCGCTTGGTGGAACCGCCGGCTTCTGCAGCGTCATGACATCAACGTCTTCCGCAACTTGAATGTACGCACCCGTCAAGGCCGGATCGTGACTGAGGTTGCGATAGTTATCGTTTCCGTGAACTGCATGGCAGCTTGCGCAGTTGAGTTCCGCGGTTGTCCCTACGCCCTGCAGAGGGGTGATGGTCGGAAGTCCGAGTGTGTGACCGAAGGGATTATCTGTGCCGAGTAGGCCGAAGTGTCCTGCGGCGCTTTCCAGGGAGATCGAGCTGTTGTACATCGTGATCGGCTGAGATACATCCGGCGCCGTCGGATCTGATCCATCGTGACAGGAGAGACAGAGTTCATTGACGGAGTTCTTCTTCAGCATATAGCTGAATGCTCCGGTCGGTGGTTCAAGTTGCGAACTCGCATGCTGCAGGTGGCAATCGCCGCACTTGAGCGATCCCGCGATGTGCCAATTGCCTGCGAGCGCTCCACCCGTGGCGCAGAGAAGAGAACAAAGCGCGATGAGTAGTCGTCTTCCCATTATTCCCTCTTACCTGAGTATGCTCCAGATTGAGACCGTGCCGCGTTCATCCATCACGATCAGTCGGTTGTCGACAGTGACCGAGGCCGCCATCGGCATAAGCCCGACGGGCTGAAACTCAATCTCGTCGACCTGTGTCCCGGTCTGGTCATACACTCTCCAGCGTCGATTGGTCACATCGGCTGCCCAGATCATTTCCTGGCGAGTAACGGCAATGGCCGCGGCCTCCCAAGTGCGCTGACGGTCGGGCGTGCTCCAATCGGCGGCGAAGAGGAGAGAGCCGGAAGATGTAAATACCTGCACCGGATAATCGCCGCGGTCGGAGACGATTACTCGTCCGCTTAGGTCGATTTCCAGATCTGTCGGTTCCCAGACCCTGCCGCGTGACCCATGGCCATGCCCTATCAGAATTCTCTTGAAAGACCACGCCGAATCAAGTAGGCCAACCTGACCGTTTTCCTGATCAAGCACGATGTATCCTTGCTTGTCGATCGTCAGATGCGAAATGCTCTTTAGCTTATTGGCGGCGGACACGGTGAAGTCGGCGACCGTATCGCATATATCAGGCATGGATTCATGTACCCGAAGTACCAGCATGCTCCTGGTGATTATCAGCAGCGTAGCGTCACCCTCAAAGCAGACCGCGACCGGAGCCGCAAGCCAGCCGGATTCGCCGATAACAAAGGCGAGTCGCCCGTCGCTCTGAAATACAAAGACGCGATTGAGATTCTCGTCGGCAACGGCAAACCGATCACTTACTGATGATACGGCGAGCGCAGAGAGCCTGGAGAAAGCGTATCTCCCCGCTCCGGTGAGGGAAGTCTCCATTACCGGCGGGGAAGACTGAGCCGGGACAGCCACTGTCCCGGCTAAACTAAGCAGCACTGCTGTCAGTACATACATTCTTCGCAAGAAACGTCGCATTGTTACGATTCGCTTACATCATGACAGTTCACGCAGAGCTTACGGTTCTTATCGGCGATCAGTATCGCCTTGTGATTCGATGAATGCGCCGAGTGACAGCCGAGGCAATCGAGCGGCTGCTGAGTGCGCGGATTGATCACTTCTTTTCCCATCGGGTGATAGTGAGTCTTCTTCACGTCATCATGGCAATTCATGCAAAGTTCCATGATGTCCGGCGTACTCAAGAGTCCTTTGTAATTGGCCGAGTGCGGCTGGTGGCAATTGCCGCAATCCTGGAACGCCACTTCATGCTTGAACTGGCCGGTGAATTCGTTGGTGGTATGGCAAGTCAGGCATGTTTCCACGCCATCCTTTGTCTGCAGTGATTTGCCATAGCCGACATGCGGACCATGACAGCCGGTGCAGCCATCCTCACTGGCGACCGGTGCGTGTACCACCGCTCGCATCATTTCCTTCTGGAAATCCTTGTGGCAGCTCAGGCAAAGCTGTTTGCCCGGCATGGTCAGTTCACGCTTGCCTGACGTCTGGTGGCACTGGTTGCAGTCCCGGCCTACAAATGGGGCGTGGGCTTTCGGCAGCAAGAGCGCTTTGGCCCCTTTAGGAGAGACATGCGCTTCGTGGCAATTCTGGCAGTCAACGTCCGCCATGTCAAACCCGTGGTGAGC
>CAZCZL010000025.1:0-22860 GCA_964503315.1 uncultured Ignavibacteriales bacterium
TAGCGCCGGCATAGATCAGCACACCTTCAGGATTGATGACATACATATTCGGCGTGGTCTTGGCGCCGTACATCTTGCCGACCTTACCGTCGGTATCGAGCAAGTACGCGGTGGCGGCATGACCCTCGGCGGCGATCCGGTCGGTCAGATCCTTACCTTCGAAATATCCCTGCTTCCCTTTGTTTGAGGAGCAGACCGAAAGCCAGACGACTTCTTTCTTTATATAGTTTGCCTGGAGAGCCTGCATATTCTTCGCGCCGTAGTGCTTTTTCACAAACGGACAGTCGAAGTTTATCCATTCGAGGACAACAAACTTCCCTTTGAAATCCGCCAGCGAGTGAGTCTTGCCGTTGACATCGGTCAGCGTGAAATTCGGCGCCGGCTGGTCGACAGTGGCGGTTGCCGCCACGGTCTCAGTCTTGGTGGCGTCCGATGCGATGATTGCGGCTGAGAGCATCAGCAGCCCGAGCGCGATCGCAAAATACTTCTTCATGAATTCTCCTTCAGTGGTCGCCCGTCATGTGAAGTTACCTGCCTGAGGGACGAGCTAGACTCAGACGGGTTCGTAATGTTGTTTAATGCTTCGAGGACGATCCCCGGGGTGAGTATTTCGGGGAGGACGATCGGTTCGGCTCCCGCCGAGTGATACAGTACATAGAGCGGGACCGAGTTGCGCCCGAATTTGGCGAGTGTTTCGGCGATGATATGATCACGCGATGTCCAATCAGCTTTGAGGGCGACAATACCTAGGTCGGCGAAGCGCTGCTGAACATCGGAAGAGCTGAACGCGACCTTTTCATTCACCTGACAACTGAGGCACCAGGCGGCGGTAAAGTCGATAAAGACAGGCGTGCCCGCGGTGCGGAGTTCTTCGACACGTTGCGGTGTGAAAGTCTCCCAGGCTATAGAGCCGTGCGATCCGGCCGCTGTGGTGGCGATGGTATTCTGGAACGAAGCGCCGCCGATGCCGATCACCAGGGCCGCGATTGCGAGAACCAACGCGGCGCTGCGGGCAAACAATTTGGTTTTGGTTGACGCGATGAGCGTGTCCCAGCGTCCGATAACCCAGGCGGCGATACCGAGAAGCAACAGCGCGGCGAGGACAACGATCAGTCCGGCGGTACCGACCTGGATACTAAGCACCCAGAGGAGCCAGAGGACGGTCGCCAGCAGAATGAAGCCGAGGAAATGTTTGAAAGTCTCCATCCAGCGACCAGGTTTCGGGACGAACTTCAACAGACGCGGCGAGGCCGAGAGCGCGAGATATGGCGCGGCCATGCCCAGGCCAATTGATGTGAAGATGAGCATGGCGATCCATGCGGGTTGCGCGAGCGAGTAACCCAGCGCCGACCCCATGAATGGCGCCGTGCAGGGAGTCGCGACAATAGTCGCGGTGACGCCATTCAGGAATGAACCACCAAAGCCGGTTTTGCCTGAAGCAACCGCACCAGCCGAGGCGAGTGAAGTTCCGAGTTCAAAGACGCCGAGCAGATTCAATCCGAACAGAAAAATGAACGAGGTGACGAAAACAAGGAAGATCGGTGACTGAAGCTGGAATCCCCAGCCGAGTTGTTCGCCACCAGCTTTGAGTATCAGGAGTGTTCCAGCGAGCAACCAGAAGGAGATAAGCACTCCCGCGGTGAAGACCAGGCCGTGGTGAAGGGGCTTGGAATGGGTCTCATTCGCCTGATTGACAAAGCCAAGGATCTTCAATGACAGTACCGGCAGGACGCACGGCATCAGATTGAGGATCAAGCCGCCGATGAACGCAAAGAGGATCGCTTTCCAGAACGTGGTGTCATCGTTGGTCACGGCCGCGGCAATGGGTCTGTCATCTCCGAGAGAACTTGTGAATGCCAGATGGGCTTTGCTTGAATCCGCATTGGTTATCACAAGCAGGCCAAAGAGCGAGTCCGGTCTGGTCAGCAAATATTCGTTTTTCAGAATTGACAGGGTCGCGGTGCCGTTCTCAACGGTAAACAATTGGTCGGCGGCATGTTCGATGATCCCCTTTGCGCCGGAATAGAATTCGGCGCTGGCGAGATCTGCGGTCGCTGGAAAACGAAGTTGGAACTTGCCGCTACCGAAACTTGATGAGACCGCAAATGCGGCGGGCTTTGGATATTTTATCGCGGCGAATTTATCAGCCCAGATCGGGTCGGCGGTTGATTGCTCGGCAACCTGCAGAGTCAATGACACATTGGCCTCACCTGGGACGCATTCCTCTTTGCAGACGAGCCAGGATGCCTTGCCGGTGAGCGGAACTGATTCGCCGGGTGTCAATGAACTTGGCGGAGTTATCTGGAGAGGAATGATAACTTCGTGGCTGTACGCATAGGAAGCCAAGGGCGGCGTGATCAGTTTCTCTGGAATCGGCCAGTTGACCGGACCGACAGTAAAACCGTCGGGGAGCGACCATTTGATGGTTGGCGGAAGGCCGGCATCGCCAGGGTTCTGCCAATAGACATGCCAGTGCTCATCCATCACCATATGGAGGCCGACGGTAAGCGGCTGACCGGGCTGAATCGTCTGAGTCGGCGAGACGAGGTCTACGACGACAGTGCCAACACGGGTCGGCTTGGCGTCGCATGTAGTGGCAACTAACGCGATCAGGCCGAAGAGGCCGAGGAAGCGCAGAAATGACTTTCGAAGGTCCATAAACTCCATTGTAGACGCAGGGTGATGCCTACGCGTGTAACAGCCAATGTCGGCCGAGGTTTCAGGCTGGCCGTCGATCGACCCAAGTGCCTGTCATGTAATGTCCTTGGGGGGGAGCCGACGCCGGTATTCCCGGTCGGCGGATGGGCATTGCCCCTATAGCGAACCCGAACCGGGTGGCGAGCCCCGGCCGGATTCTCTCATTATACAGAGGATTTGTTGATGCGATGAGTTTTGCGGGAGAAAAGACGCTCAACCGGCGTTTGACTCAAGACTTTTGTGATGCCGATGTCCCGATTGCGCACCATCATGCGCGTTGACTCTGCCAGCGGCGGATCGTGTCCACCAAAGTGAAAGAAGAAATTGGCGGTAATGACTATGTGAACATGGCCGTCGACAATTCGCCAGTTCATGGATCTCCGCACAGAATCCTGAACAACCGAACCTGTTAGATTGCGGCCGCTCCTCGGCGAGAAGATCGCACAGGTGTTTTATCTCGCTCGAGTGGATAAGGAATGAGGAGCAGCACTCATCCGTCTGGTGCGCGAACTGAAAGTAGCACTCAGTGTGAGCCCTTGGATCGATCTGCATTCCCTGGGGAACGATTGACGGGCTGAACATCAGGTCATCCATCGTCAGCCAGATTCCGCATCCCGGACACTGCTTCGCATTCTGTTGTATCATGTCAAACCCCCGGACCTAAGGTGTTAATCTACTGTCCAATATCGTCTAATTAGGTCCATGAATTAACCTTAAAGGAGGTCTGCTTTGTCCTGTTTGGCGGTGCGCGCTTCCCGTCAAACGACAGGCAACAAACAGATTAAGAGGGTTACTGGCGAATCTGGATACTCTTTGCCTTCGCCCTTGTTTCCGGCGAATACCAGATTTCTATCCATTCGGTGATGGCGCGAGGTTCGCGAATCCGCCACTGATCGGCAACCGGCTGGCGGGAAAGGCGCTTCAAACTGGTGAAATGCGGGCCGTGGTTTTTGCCTAATTCACGCGCCACACGGCAAGCTTCGGTGAGAAGCTTGCCTTCATCGATGACCTCAGCGACCAGCCCCAGATCTTTGGCCTGTTCGGGGGTGAACATCTGGCCGGAAAGCAGGACCTGCTCAGCGTTGCGCGGACCGCAGGCAAATTGGAGCATCGCGACCGCGCCAGCGAACAGCGACGCGCCAAAGGTCACTTCATTCAGCGCTATTTTGCCATTCCCGGCGGACATCAGGCGGCGATCACACGCGGTAGCGAGGATACATCCGCCGGCGATCGCATGGCCGTTGATGGCGGCGACGATCGCCTTGGGAAAAAGAAAGAGACGATGGTAGAGTTCGCAGAAAGTCTGGATGAAGCGGGTCATGGCTTCCGGAGTGAGTTCATACAGCTCCGGGATGTCGAGCCCGAAGGAGAAGAACTTGCCCTGTCCGGTCACTACGATCGCGCGAATGTCGGGATGCCGTTCGATATCATCGAGCAGCAAATTCAACTCGCGTACGAAATCAGGGTTGATGGCGTTGACCTTGCCGCGAGTCATGGTGACAATGGCCAGGGAATCGACAAGTTTGAGTTCGAAATTGGGCATGGGTACCTTCCAGAGTTCTGCCGGACCATGCAACTAGTAACGAAAATCTGTCGGGATGGCAAGAGGAGGATTGACGCGGAAACGACAACCGCCCGGAACTGCTGACTCTTCCGGGCGGTCGAGAAAAAAGGAGGGTTGATTCAAAACGCTCAGCTATTCATCGAGAAACGAAAGAGACACCTTGTCATCGACCCACTGGACCTTGCCCGCCACCACGCGACTTCGCTGCACCTTGAACTTCACATCTGAATTGTTGAAGACCGATCCAAGGATCGCCTGGCTGACGCGACCGGATTCATGCAACTCCACGCGATTGCCGGGGATCAGGCCGCCTTCGGTGATCACCGCAAAGGCCAGAATGCCTGAACCACTGCCGGTATATTCGTAGGTCCAGACGCGGACCTCCTGGCCGCAGGCTTCGATACAGATCCGGTTGGGGTGGTCGTAAAACGCGTCGTAGTACGCGAGGGTCCCGGTGGTATCGCGTAGATAAATGGCGAAGTACAGGCCGTTGTCGTTGGCTTTAGTTATATCCTCTGAGAGCAGAAGATCCTCACGACCATCGAGGTTGAAATCTCCAATGACCCGCCATCGGCAAATGGGGACTCCGTTGCCGTCGAATTGAGGGCTCATGAGTGAGTCTTCAATGGATTCTGCAGCCAGAGCGGACGTGAGGCCCAGAAGAAACAGGCCGGCTGCCATTGCCGCAACATGGATGCGCTTCATACAATCTCCTTCGGAGTACCGTGACTCCGCATGTGTACAGATACTTCCTGGTGCGAAACATCACCACACAAGAGAGCGAATCAGCGGCCGCAATGGGTTTGTTAGAAGTGAGTGTTGCGGTCGTCGTCACTAATGAATCTATCGACAATTTTCCAGTGAGCAAGCAAATAGTCGAATGAAATGTCCATTTATTTTACAGCCTTGCTACAGTCTGATAATGAAGAGAGATGTGATCGTTGGTTTCCTCTTGCGAGTCATGAGCAGTTGCGACTGGTGGCTGCATTTGTTCTACTGAAAATCACCCGGTGAGGTGTCACTATTGCGATTGTTTAAGGAGTGTTTTAAAGGAACACCAACGAGAAATCAGCACAAAAGAAATTATGATTAAACCTATTTCCGTGAATTTCCCTATCCACCGTATCGACCGCCTCGACAAAAAGCGAACGGATCGACCTCATAGTGAGATCAATCCGTCGGCCAACATCTTTTCGCGAGGGAGAATTCTCTCGCGACTTCACTGCGCGTTATTGCAGTGGGCGAACAGTTGTGGTGCGTGAGACTTTCGCAATGCCACCTGAATTTCCGGCCACAGTCGTAGGCGGGTCGGTCATTTGCCAGTTATTCGGGTTGGATGGATCACCCGAGCTATAGGTTAGTCGCCAGTAAACCTCCAGCGGATAGTAGCCGGACCAGTCGGGCGCCCAATAGTCAACATAGGAATAAATATCCCACGTGGTCGACGAGACCTGCAGTACTTCCATTTCGGAATCGGTCTGATAGAAAATGAAGCCGCCATTAAGGCCGAGCTCGCCCGCGATAAATTCGTAGACCATCGGGTTGGTCTGGGCTTCCATCGCGGCAATCGCGAACGTCAGGTTTGGCGAGCATTGGTTGCGGACGATGGTATCATGCACGACCAGCGTATCCCAATAGGTCTGGACAGTGCGGATGGTGTCATGGACGACTGTCGTGATGCGGACGGTGTCATGCACGGTGTTCGTCCGTACTACCGTGTCAACATCGGTGACGCGAATAGTGTCGGTGCGGAAAACGATCACTGAGTCATTGGAGAAGACGGTGTCGGGCGGGAGCTCGACATACTTGGTCTCATAGATGTACTCTTTGGAGTTGACGATACGCTCTTTGTCGCAGCCCGCGATCCAGAGGAAAGCGGCGAGGATGAGGAGAACCGTTCCGATGATGACACGTCGAGTCATGCTAGTCTCCAGGTTGGGGGAAAGAACTTCATTATAGGAGGGGGGACTGCAAGCGGTGGGCCAACCGGCGAGGAAACCGACGCCGCGCACTATCTTGTTGCTGTACAGCGCATTGCGTCTCGGCAAGTAATGGTGCGGCTGGCAGACTTTGCAGGTACGGTGGGCAGTGGTTTGCAGCCGGGGACGGCCGATGGGGAGGCTGGACCGTCCCAGGGAATAAGAGACTCTTGAAAACAGTGACTCTGTTTATCTTGATTCCTGCGCCTGAAGAATCCGTTTGAGGACCGCGATCTGTCCGGCATGATAGAGATTGTGCCAGAGTACGCCGTGCAGCATGGTCGCCACTGAGTACTTGCGACCCTTCACTGGACCATTGAAAGCGCGTGGGGTGAGGGAGCGAATGCGGGCCTGCAGTTTCTTCTGGGTTGATTCGTATTTCCGGGTGGTCGCTTTCCAGGCGGCCTCGGTCGGGTCCGGCGGAGCAGGGAAATCCCCCTCCAGCGGTTCGGGGGCGTCCAGTCCGTCGAGACGAAGTATAGCGACCTGCATCCAGCCATTCATATGCAAAAGCAATTCCCATATGGAGTGCGCGCCATCGACCTTCCGTGTCGCCATAACTGGCGTGACTTCGGAGAGGATCAGTTTGAGCGATGGCCCATGCCACGGGTGGCCGGAATGAATGGTAGTGAACTGTTCGGCGAGATCAACGTGCGACGACATAATGCCTCCTTGGGGCTGGTGAACGGATAGTCGACCTACTAAGGATACGATTTTTTTTGAGGCGCGCTATTGCTCGCGATCAAAATGTGATATGGGCGTCCTGCGCGAATCTTATCTGGCCTGTTTTACTCTACTTTCCTGTACGCTTTCGCTAAGCACCGCAGCCAATCTGAGTTGATTCCCATCGGCAATCAGGCAACATGGATTAAGAATTGATCACACGCGTGACGGTATTCACATGCAGTCGCAAGCGGGCGTCATTCACATCAGGTCAACGTCGGTAGACGGTTCAATAATGCGTTGCATAAAATGGACTTCGTGGTTACATATAAACCAATTCAACACAGACAGGAGAAGAGCAGAATGAATCGGATTCTATTCGCCCTCGCTATCATGCTCACATCCGCGCAGGCCCAGACACCGCAACATGTCATCATCGGGTGGAACGATCTGGGGATGCACTGCAGCAATCAGGATTTCTCGACGTTTGTGGTCTTGCCGCCCTACAACAATATCCGCGCCCAGGTCATCCAGGTGGGAGATAGCTCGCGTCTCCCTATAATCATGACCACCGGCTTTCGCGTGGCGTATGAGATCCCTGGCAACACCTTCTCTGTCGGTAAAACGAACTTCTGGGATTACGAGGACCAGATCTTCGGCGTAAATCTTCCGCCCAATGTCGGCCTCACGGGGAATCAGCTCAGCGGTGAAATGAGCACGGTGGAGAATTACTTTCATGTCACCGGAGTGCCGATCACACCGTTCACCGATGCCGATCTGGTGCACGAAGATCCATTCCAATTGGGCATGCTCAGACTTTACGACGGCTCCAATAATCTATTGGCAAGCACTCAGCCTGTTGTGCCGGTATCCAATGAGATCAATTGTATCAGTTCGGGCTGTCACTCCAGTGAGCAGGACATCCTGAATCGGCACGAAGACGAGGGCGGGTTCGATCCGGCGAATACGCCTATCCTTTGCGCAAGTTGTCATTCGTCCAACGCGCTGGGGACACCGGGACAACCGGGAGTGCCGTCGCTTTCTGAGGCCATCCATAAAAAACACGGGGAGAAAACAAACGATTGTTACAAATGCCATCCCGGCCCCAATACGCAATGTTTGCGGGACGTAATGAAGACAGAGCACGGTTTCACGTGTCAGAGTTGTCATGGTAGCGTGACTCAAGTGGGTGAGAGTATCAGCAGCGGGCGGCGACCCTGGCTGGATGAACCGCAGTGCGGCTCACCGTCGTGTCATGGCGCGACCTATGCCGAAGAGCCGGGAAAGTTGTTCCGGGAATCGCGCGGGCATGGCGGACTGTTCTGCAGTGCCTGCCATGGCGAACCGCACGCGATCGTGCCAAGCGGTAACGCACGGGATAATGTCCAGAATATCGCTCTGCAGGGATACGCCGGTACGCTTAACAAGTGCGCGGTCTGTCATGGCGTGACGCCGACCGGCGCCGGACCCCACGGTATAACAGCGTCACCATGCTGTGTTGGTACCCGAGGCAATGTGAACGGCGCAGGGACGATAGACTTGTCCGATCTTTCGCTCTTGATAGCATACCTGGTCCAGACTCCGCGTCCGACCCTTGGCTGTGAGGAAGCGGCGAACGTGAATGGTACCGGATCGATCGATATTTCAGATCTCTCATTGCTGATCGCGTATCTAACTGTGACACCGCGTCCAACTTTGCCGGCCTGCCCTTAAGTTGCATGCTACGCCGGCGATTTGTATCTTGACCGGATGACTCAATATGTTGCGTTTTTGCGGGCGATAAATGTCGGCGGACATACCGTGACCAAGGACCGCCTTATCGCGATCTTTGAATCGCTCGGGCTTACACAGGTCGAAACATTCATTGCCAGCGGGAATGTGATTTTCGCCACCGGCAAAGTCGCGCGGGCAACGCTTGAGAAGAAGATCGCGACCGCGCTTGAACAGAAACTCGGCTACGAAGTCGCGACCTTTTTGCGCACGGACGAGGAGATCGCGGAGATTCTAAAAGCCCAGCCATTCTCTCAAAAAATGTTCTCCACTGCCGCGGCGTACAATATCGGTTTTCTCCATAACGAACTAGATTCGGGGCAACAGAAAAAGCTGGTTGCCTTTCGGACCGAGATCGATGAACTGGCCGCGGTCGGGCGGGAGGTTCACTGGCTATGCCGGAAAAAGCAGAGCGAATCTACATTCAATGGTGGGAAACTGGAGCGGGCGTTGGGGTTGAAGGTGACGTTCCGCTCTCAAAGTAGCCTGACCAAACTTGCGGCAAAATTGGGGCTGGGATGACCCTGTAAAGTAAGTTGCCTTGCAGGTCGATAATCAAACCTATGGACCTACGGGTGGAGAGCAGGCATTCCCAACAGGGGATCGAGGGGTATATCCCGATATTCACCCATACTCTGACCGCCGACAGCATACTTGAGTTTGACCTGTATGCGTTCGATGGTCGGGATATGGTGCTATATCGGTCGTCCAAGTTTCCCCTGACCGCGGAGTAGCGTCAGGAGATGCTGCGCAAGAACATGCATCGCCTGTATGTTTCGACTTCGCAACGCACGGAGTACCAGAAACACCTTCGCGATCATATTGGCCAGATTATCAATGACCCCTCGATTGATGATTTCACCCGTTCCACCATTGTCTATGACAGCGCGCGAGAACTGATCAAGGATGTATTCGCCGATCCGACCCGAGGAGAACATATCCGCGAGAGTCAGGAGTTTGTGGAGACGACCGTGCAGTACGTGCTCGAAGGGAAAAACGCGTTCCACAATCTGCTCAAAGTAATGTCGTTCGACTATACGGTCTTCAGCCATTCGGTGAATGTCTGTACTTTCGCGCTGGCGCTCGGAAAAGCTGGCGGTGTGGAGAAGACCAGCGACCTGGTCGCGTTGGCGACGGGGGCACTTCTACACGATGTCGGCAAGGCGCGAGTGCCCGATGAGATCCTGCACAAGCCGGGGCCGCTCGATCAGGCGGAATGGCAGATGATACGTCGACACCCCGAGTGGGGGGTCGAGTTGATGACCGCGACCGATCTGATACCGCGCGAAGCATATATCCCGATAGCCCAGCACCATGAACGTCGAAGCGGCGGCGGCTACCCGAACCAACTCAAGGAAGACGAGATCCACCTGTACGGGAAGATCGTGGCGATCGCCGACGCGTTCGACGCGATGACCACTAATCGGGTCTATCGGGCGGCGGCAGGGACATACCAGACGCTTGAGACGATGGCGACATCTTCGGAAGAGTTCGACCGGCCGTTACTCCGCACTTTCATCCAGATCATGGGACCGGATCGCCCGGACCTTGCCCAGCATTGAGCCTTTACGTGGGCGGCCATCGCCGCCCCGAATGTGACTTCCCCTCAAAACTCAAACTTGCCTTGTAGATACAAGTTATCTATGTTTGGCCCATCGTTCTGCAATGCGGGCGGTCCGCCCGCGGTCATCAACAGTTGAGACGAGGAGGATAGGTTATGGGATTCCTGGCTGCATTGTGGTTGCCGATCCTGCTATCTGCGGTTGCGGTGTTCGTGATCAGTTCGCTGATCCATATGGTCCTGGGATATCACGCGTCCGACTACAAAAAACTTCCCAACGAAGACGGCGTGATGGAGGCGTTGCGGAAATTCAATATTCCGCCGGGGGACTATCATATGCCCCATTGCGTCAGTTCGAAAGAAATGAAAGACCCGGCGTTCCTTGAGAAGTTGAAAACCGGGCCGGTGGGATTGATGACGTTTTTCCCGGCCGGGCAGATCAGCATGGGGAAAAGTCTGGTGCTCTGGTTCGTCTACTGTATCGTTGTTAGTCTGTTCGCAGCGTATATCGCGGACAGAGCGGTCGGGCCGGGCGGGCATTATCTGCAGGTCTTCCGTTTTGTCGGAGCATCGGCCTTCATGGCGTACGCTTTCGCGCTGATGCAGGATTCGATATGGCATGGCCGCAACTGGGGCGCAACTTTGCGCATGATGTTCGATGGCCTGGTTTTTGCGCTGGTGTCGGCGGGAATTTTCGGGTGGCTCTGGCCGAAGGGATAAGTGTCGTTGAAGTGAAATTGGAATGAGAAGAAGCCCCGGTAGATGCCGGGGCTTTTTCTATGATCGATAAACGTCCGTACTCATGTATTTCAGCCCCGTGTCGCACATGAGAGTGACAACGGTGGCGTCCGGTCCGAGCGTCTCGGCGACCTGAAGCGCCGCGACAACATTGGCACCCGATGATGTTCCGGCGAAGATCCCTTCTTCTTTCGCCAGACGACGAGCCATCGCTTTGGCGTCATCCGTTTTCACCGGAATGATCTCGTCGACCAATGATGGTTCCCACAGCGGAGGAGTGTAGCCAATGCCAACTCCTTCGATCTTGTGCGGTCCGGGCTGGCCGCCGGATAGTACCGCTGATTCGGCTGGCTCGACGATGACCGTCTTCACTTTCGAATTGTGACGTTTTAGTATGGTAGCCACACCCCGCGAAGATGCCGCGGTTCCGACGGAGTGGACAAACGCGGTGACCGAGCCATTTGTTTGTGTCCAGATCTCCTCACCTAAACCGTAGTAACCGGTGATCGAGTCGGCGTTGGAAAGCTGGTTGGTCCAATAGGTATTGGGTTGCGCGGCGAACTCCTTCGCTTTTTCGATCATATCGAGAATGAGTTTTTTGGTGGTGAGTCCGCCTTCGCTCGGGACCAACGTCAGTTGCGCGCCGAGCGCGGCCATGTGGCGAAGTTTGTCCTGGCTGAACGCGTCGGATGAGACGATATGCAGTTTGTATCCTTTGGCGACACAAATCAGCGCGAGGGAGATGCCGGTCGAGCCGCCGGTGTATTCCACAATAGTATAGCCGGGTCTGAGGCGGCCATCCTCTTCGGCGCGGGCGATCATCGCCTGCGCGGCGCGGTCTTTCATGCTTCCGGTCGGGTTTTCCCACTCAAGCTTGACGAGGATCTTCGCGCTTCCCGCTGGGACTATTTTTCGCAAGGGGATGAGCGACGTATTGCCAATGGCGGTGAGGACTCCGGAGAATTCAGGCATAACTTGCTCCCGCATACATCCGGTCCTGGCTCATTCCAGAGTGTGCGGCCTGTATGCGGTCGGAAAGGTAAGGAATGTTAGCGGAGTTCGACAATCAATTTTGGGGCAGGCAGCGGCTGTTCAGAAGAGTCGTATTACTCAGTGTGAAGCAATATTGGTGGGGACCAATACAGGCTTGTCCAATTCTGCGCGTACAGCACTGGCGATAGACTGCAGGGTGAGGGGTTTCTTGACGAACCCACCTGCACCGGCCTCCTGCGCGACCACAACACGACCGCTATCGGAGTAGCCGGAGACTATGACCGCCTTTTGACCCGGATTGATTAAGGCGGCTTTGCAGTACGTGTCGGCGCCATCCATACCGCCGGGCATGATCATATCAAGGACCAGCAAGTCGTATCGATTTTCGTAGAGCATGCGAAGGGCCTCTTCGCCGTTTTTTGTTACAGTCACCTGATAACCGAGCCTTCCGAGGAGACTGGAGAGAACATCCCGCTGAATAGCGTCGTCATCGACAATGAGGATACGTTCGCTTCCGCCTACGGGTCGGGGTGCCGGCTCGCTTCGACCTATCTCCCGCGACGCAGGCAGATATACGTAGAATGTGGTCCCTTTGCCGATTTCAGTCCGAAGGTCGAGGAACCCGCCGTGATCATTGAGGACGCCGTTGACAACACTGAGCCCAAGGCCGGAACCATGCTTGCGGTCGGTTTTTTTGGTGGTGAAGAATGGGTCGAAAATGCGCTGGATTATGTCATCAGGTATGCCGCTTCCTGTATCCGCGACTGTCATCTTGACATATTCACCTCGCGGGACACGTTGATACGTGAGCGTAGACTCTTCGGCGTAGTAGTTCTCGGTCTTCACGTACAACTCACCCTGACCATCCATTGCGTCCAATGCGTTATGCAGCAGGTTGGCGACTGCCCGGTAGAGCTGAGCGGCCCCCCCCTTGACACATAGCAAGTCATCGGCGAACTCCAATCTGCAATTAACGGCAGCTCTCCGCGAGGCAAGCTCCTTTAAGGCATGCGAGATTATCAAGTTAAGGTTCACCGATTCCACGGTGTAATGTCCCCGGCGACCGAGAGTCAACAGGTCCTGGTTGATCGCGGCAATTCGGGCCGCGGCATGCGCGATATCCGACAGATACTGTCGAGCGACGGAGTCTTCGGGTATCTCTTCCTTGATGAGATCGGGGTAGGCCATGATAGGTCCGAGGAGATTGTTGAAATCGTGGGCTACCTGACCGGCGATCCTCCCGATTGTTTCCAGTCGTTGAGCCCGGGCTTCCTGTTCTTTGAGACGTTTGACCTCGGTAACGTTCAGCAAATTGCAGAGTAATGCCCGTTGACCGTCCCAATCAATAGGCGAGGCCAGGAGGTCATAGTCAAGGCAATCACCCTGACGATTCAATAGGCGGAGGGAAATCTGATGAAGCGAGCTTTCCGCGTTGGGCGATTCGCCGAAAATGTGAGAGACCGCCAAGGTATCATCGGGATGCACCAGCGAGATCGGCAGAATACCTGACAGATCAGCCGGCGCATAACCAAGTTGTCTGGCAAGGATCGGATTGGTGTAACGGATCTTCCCCGCCTGTATTATCCAGATGCCGGTCAACGAAAGTTCGCTGATCGCCCGAAAGCGTTCCCCGCTGGTCTTGATGATCTGTTCGCTTTCGCGTTGGCGCAGTATCTTGTTCAATTCCGTTGCGAGGAGCTGCATGTGAGTGACATCCAGTTCATCGTACGGCTCGTTCTTGTTTCCGACACCGAATATCAACCTGCACTTGCCGCTTTCGAAGACCGGCACGCTCATGAATCGCTTGACCGGCGAATGACCGGCCGGCAGACCTTTTTGATTCGGAGAATGCGGGAAATCATTATAGACTACCGGATGGCCGTAGCGAAGGCAGTCGACCCAATTGCCCGCTTTCTCCACCGGATAGTGCGCGTCAAATGCCGCAGTGCACATTTTGAGAGCCGTGCCGTTCCAGGCAGTGAGGATGATCTCTTTCTGGTCCTCGGAGATTCGGTGGAAGAAGCCGATTTGGCTTTCCGTCAATTTCACCGCTTCATCGAGCGCGTGTGTGCAAAACTCTCTGTCCGGAAGCGAGACAGAATCGCCATAGATTTTCAGCAGGATGCTGTCAAGTCGGGCGGTGCGTCTTGCACGTTCTTCCGCCGTCTTTCTGGCGTGAATGTCCTGGTGTGTCCCCTGCATCAGGAGAGGGGATCTATCAGACGACCATGACGTAACTTGTCCTCGATCCAGCACCCAGACCCAATGGCCATCTGTGTGCTTCATCCGCATTTCCAGTTCATAGTAAGCCAATTCACCACGGAAGTGCCGGCTCAGGAGTTCGTCGCTGGTCAGCAGATCATCCGGATGGCAAAGTTTCTTCCATGTGTCTATGGAAACCGGAGCGAGTTCTTCGAGTGAATAGCCGAGAATTTCAGCCCACCGTTCATTAATGATAAGCGCGCCGGACGGAACGTTCCATTCCCATGTTCCGACATTGGTTCCCTTGATAATATTGGCAAGTCGCTCACGTTCAACGCGAAGCGCCTCCTCTGAGCGTCGGTGCTGAGTCACCTCCACGCCGGAGGCCAGAGTGCCGGCCACTTTCCCGGTTTCGTCGCGCAATGCCACGCAGTGAAAAACAAGCATATGTCTTTCTCCCGACCGGCTTATGACGATCTTCTCGTGGTGCTCGATTTCACCGACAGGACAGGACATCAGTCGCGAGCGATGGTTGCGCAACTCGCGATGATTCTCTGATGGGACGCACATCTCGTACCATTCGCGCCCGATCAGTTCAGCCTCCGTGTACTCCAGCAGTTCACGGCCTTTCCTATTAACCCTTACAATGCGCCCTTCAAGGTCCAGCTCAACGACCATAGCCGCCGAGATCTCCAGATGACGCTGTGCCCGGTCTCGTTCATCGCGCAGTTGTTGTTGGGCGGCAACGCGACGCGCTGACTCCCTCGCCGCCGGCCGGATCACGAACAAATAGAGCCATGGCAAGGCACAAAGTGTCGTCAAGGAAGAGTCGATGAGAGCGGAATCCCGAAGCGAAGCCCCTGGCAGGAAAGCAAGAAGGAGCATGACTGCCAATTCGGATAGAAATATCGTTAGAATGAGCGCAAACAGTAGCCGTTTAGTATAGTGCATTGCAGTCGAAAAACTCCGGCTGATCCGGTTCTGTGCAACCCTAGTTCCTATTCATAGCGAGAAAAGTGCACCAGACGAGTTTGAAACCTTACAAAGATGAACGATGCACTTTCCCTACCCCCAACACCATTGTCGGACGAAAAGGGAGAAACTTGACTATGATTGTCGATTCCAGTGATACCGTGATCGGCCATGCCACGCCCTGAGAGCCAGGCAAACTTTGTTCTCAGACAATCACATAGGTCGCCCCGATCGAGGGACGGCGCGGTTGCTCTCGTAGCGGGGACTTCGACCTGTCTACTTCAGAAAGTGATTGCAGTGGGGAGGGCCGTCTCATAGGTTTATAGAAACAGCTCTAGCGGGCCAGCCGGGATTCGAACTTCACCTTTACTTAAGGACTCGCGGTTCATATGCAAATCTATCGTGACAGTCTGGCCAGGACCGTTGATTCGGTCAACGAAGCATTCTTTTTCGGTGAGCCGGTACCAGCGGCCAAACGTGACGCAATCGCGCTCTGGATAGCGAAGCGGCAAGGGGGAGAGGGGTGCTATGCCGACATGTTCGCCCCGACTTCATCGGAGGCAAAGTCCGGCATTCGTCTGTTTACGGGTGAAGCATTGGGGCCGAGCGCGTCGCTGAGGCATGTCTCCGGTGAAGAGGCCTGTCGCGCGTTGGTTCTGCTGAAATCTCCTTCCAAAGAAGTCAAGGATGCGCTCGCTCGCGCAACTATCGGGATGCGGGGAGCGTTGGACCGTGCCAGGCAGGAGAAGCGAAAAAAGTTCTGCTGTGGTACGTGCGACCCGGCGTTGTGGCGCCATATCACTGCCGGCGGACTGAAGGGAGAGGAAGAATGGCTGGAGAACGGGATGAAAGTGCTGAAGGGATTTCGCGACGGCAAAGGGAGATGGCAGCGCTTCCCCTACTTCTGGACCATGCTGGCACTTTCTGAGATGGATTTTCCTGCGGCAAAACAGGAGATGCGGTACGCGGCGGCAGTCGGTGAGCGCTACTTGAAGCGAACCAAGCCATCTGATGCTATCACCAGGAGGAGGACTGTGGTTATCGAAAGAGTGTTGGCGAAATGCTGAAGCGTGAAGGTTCAAATACGGCGAGCCCCACGCCGCATGTTCGCATCATTGGTGTGAGAATTGAAAGCCATGAGGTGATCGGCGGACTGACTAACCGCGCGTTTGGGAGTCTCTCTACCCGCGCTGATTCTCCGGAGGTGGTCGACCAACGCTACCGCCTTGTGGCGGAGCAGATGAAGATCGATGTCAACCATCTCTTCTGCCTCCCGCAGACACACAGCAATAATGTCGTGATACTTCGAGATAAAGCTTTTCTCCAGCGACCCGAGGGACCTCGGCGATATGAGTTTGCGGAGTCAGATATCCATCGGGGGGAAATTCATCTCGACCCGACCGATTTTGATATGGAGTGGCAGCGGGGGATCGATGGTGTGATCATGTCGGTACAGGATCTCTACCCGGTTATCCTGACCGCGGATTGCGCGCCGGTGATGTTCTGGGCGCCTGAATCACAGGTCTGCGGGATCGCGCATATCGGCCTGGTCGGCGCCGTCAACCAACTCGCGATCAGGATGGTGAGATTGATGCAGAGCGAGTTTGGTGTGGATCCCCGTCGAATTCAGGTGATGCTGTTTCCGTCCATCCGCGGCTGCCACTACAATATCGAGCGATCAGGGGTTTGGAAGCGGCTCCAGCGCTCCATCAAAGAACTGTATGGCGAGGATAACCCGCACTACAAAGATGGGTTCTTTCATCTGCCGGAGTTCATTATCGGACAACTCGAGAGCGCGGGAGTGCGGCGGAAGCATATCGACGATCTGGAGACCTGCACCGTCTGCAAAGCAGATGAGTTCTTCTCCCATGTTCAGGCGGGGCTTACAGGAACACAGGACAAAGAGGGGCGCTTTGGAAGTTTGATCGGAATGCGACCGAGGTCTGACCGCGGTACGCAGGCTTAAGCGCCGTCTGGAATCTCCGCCTCGACCAGTTTCGCCAGTAGGACCAGCGATTCCTGCCAGCCAAGATAACAGGCCTCCGGCGGGATCATGTCAGGAATCCCTTCCTGCGTGATGTTAACCTCGGTTCCGCAGGAGACCTTCTTCAAATTCACCGTTGTGATCATCTCACCGGGGAGATTGGGGTCATCGAAGATGTCGGTGTTGCGGATCCGTTCGTTGGGGACGAGTTCGAGATATTTGCCGCCGAAAGAGTGACTGCTTCCCGTAGAGAAATTCGCGAATGACATCTTGTAGGTGCCGCCGACCCTGGCGTCAACATGGTGAACCTTACCGGTAAATCCGTTCGGCGGGAGCCATTTGACCATGGCATCGGGGTCGAGAAAGGCGCGATAGACGCGCTCGGGAGTGGCGCGCAGGACACGGTGAAGTGTGATAGTATTCGGCATGGTTGGTCATCCTCTCATTCCTTATACATGAATACTGGATAAAAGGAAGCCAAGTTTCCATGATTTGTCAAGTCGGGGCTATCTCAGAGTCTTCCCGCGCTGAAGGTGTCACCCTGGCTGACATCGCCGGATTGGTATCCCCGCAGAAACCAACGCTTGCGCTGTTCGGAGGTTCCGTGCGTAAACGCGTCCGGAACGACATACCCCTGCGTCTGCTTCATAATGCGGTCATCGCCAACCGCGGATGCCGCGTTGATCCCTTCTTCAATATCCCCCTCTTCAATTAATCCCGCGGTTCGGGCGGCGTAGTGCGCCCAGATACCGGCGTAGAAATCGGCCTGAAGTTCCAATCGAACCGAGAGTTGATTGTATTCGGTCTCGCTCAGGCTGCCACGCTGCGATTGCACCTGTTCCATCGTGCCGAGAAGATTCTGGATATGGTGGCCGACTTCGTGGGCGATAACATACGCGAGCGCGAAATCTCCCTGCGCGCCGAGTTGCCGCTGCATCTGCGCGAAAAAGTCGAGGTCGATATAGACCCGTTCATCGCTCGGACAATAGAATGGTCCCGCCGATGCTCCGGCATACCCACACGCGGATGATATCTGATTGGAGAAGAGGACGAGCCGGGGCTGACGATACGATTCGCCGTTCGCAGCGAAGATCTGACCCCAGACATCCTCGGTTTCCGCCAGGATCACGCCGACAAACTGACCCTCTTGCTCCTGTTCGACGCTCAGCGGCTGTTCAACGCCGGTGGAGATATCGGAACTTCCAGGCTGGATTTGCTGCATGATCTGGTCGGGGTTTCCACCCATCAGCAGGTAGAGCACAACAATGACGATTCCGCCGAGACCGCCGCCCATGGCGAGCCCTCTGCCGCCGAACCGTCGGCGATCCTCGACATTGTCACTGACCCGTCGTCCTTGCCATTTCATGATCGCACTCGCTTTCTGAGGTTCCTGTGAGTCGATGGTGGCCGGGTGCCCGATGCTCTCGAAAGGCCAAACCTTCACCGGAACCATAAGCGGATAGGGAGCTAAAGTCAACCGCCGGTCAAGGCGAGGGCCGAGGGGCCGACTCGCTCGATTCCACCCGCGTCGGTCACACACGAGCCGGTCGTGCAAGGGAATACAGTGTATAACATTGTTAAGTTTAGTCTATGTTGGCGAAAAGGCAGGGACCGATCGGCAGAACCAACGCTGTGCCGCCAGGGGACAGAAAAAGGTGAAATTTCCGCTTTCGCCGCGAGGTCTTATCCTATATCTTCCTACATAAGAATAATTACTAACAAGCGACAGAAAGCATGGCGACCAGGAAGAACGGCGATACAGTGGCCTCGATGATGGAGCGGTTCGAATCGGTTTGCAGGGTCAAGGGGCTGCGTATCACGCACCAGCGCACCGAGATATTCAAAGCGCTTCTTCAGCAGATGGATCACCCGACGGTCGAGGATGTTTACACCGCGGTGCGGAAACATCTGCGGACCATCTCTCTGGATACTGTCTATCGGACGATCGGGACCTTCGAAGAGTACGGCCTGGTCAAGCGGGTGCACCATATAGACAATGCTTCGCGCCTCGATGTCAACCTCGCGGCCCATCACCACTTGGTCTGTTCCAAATGCAACGCGATCGAAGATTTCTACTGGCCGGATTTCGACAAGATGAAACCGCCCAAATCAGTCTCGCACTGGAACCGGATCGAAGGGAAACATGTGGTGATCAGCGGGCTTTGTTCGAACTGCGTGAAGACAAAGTAAGGGGAGTTGAGGGCGTGAGCCACAAGCCGAGAGTAGAATGATCTTATCTTACATATCAATGATCGTGAGCGATCAAAAGGAGTCGTTGTGAGTGACAAGAAGGAAGGTAAGTGCCCGGTGACGGGCGCCCACCGGACGATGCGAGGGACCTCAAATCGCGACTGGTGGCCGAATCAGTTGAGCCTGAATGTCCTGCATCAGCATTCGCCGAAATCGAATCCGATGGGGGAGAAGTTCAACTACGCGGAAGAGTTCAAATCGCTTGACCTGAAGGCGGTCAAGAAAGACCTGTACGAGTTGATGACCACTTCGCAGGATTGGTGGCCGGCGGACTACGGCCACTATGGCCCGCTCTTCATCCGGATGGCCTGGCACAGTGCCGGAACCTATCGTATCGGCGATGGTCGTGGTGGCGCAAGAAATGGAACGCAGCGTTTCGCCCCGCTCAATAGCTGGCCGGACAACGCGAATCTGGACAAAGCGCGCCGTCTGCTATGGCCGATCAAACAGAAATATGGTCGCAAAATATCGTGGGCCGACCTGATGATTCTCGCGGGTAACTGTGCGCTGGAGTCGATGGGCTTCAAGACCTTCGGGTTTGGCGGTGGACGTGAGGATATCTGGAGCCCGGAGGAGGATATCTTCTGGGGAGCCGAAGCTGAATGGCTGGGCGATAAGCGCTACAAAGGTGAGCGCGAGTTGGACAATCCACTCGCCGCGGTGCAGATGGGATTGATCTATGTCAACCCGGAAGGACCCAATGGCGAGCCGAACGCGGTTGCCTCAGGACGCGATATTCGTGAGACATTTGGTCGCATGGCAATGAATGATGAAGAAACTGTCGCGCTCGTTGCCGGCGGTCACACGTTTGGCAAATGCCATGGCGCGGCTAGCGCTACTCTTGTCGGGCCGGAACCGGAAGCCGCCAGTATCGAAGAACAGGGGCTTGGTTGGAAAAACAGTCACGGCACCGGCAAAGGTGGTGATACGATCACCAGTGGTATCGAAGGCGCCTGGACTCCCACTCCCACCAAATGGGACGACAGCTACTTCGAAGTGCTTTTCCGTTACGATTGGAATCTCGAGAAGAGTCCGGCTGGCGCGTTTCAGTGGGTGCCGACCGACCCGGCGGCGAAAAACCTCGTGCCATTGGCGCATGATAAATCGAAAAAGACCGCGCCGATCATGACCACCGCGGATCTCGCTCTCCGCATGGATCCGATCTATGAGCCGATCTCCCGACGTTTCCAGAAAGACCCGGCAGCATTCGCTGATGCATTCGCCCGTGCCTGGTTCAAACTGACGCATCGCGATATGGGGCCGCGTTCACGCTATCTCGGTCCCGAAGTTCCGAAAGAGGAACTGGTCTGGCAGGATCCAATTCCGGCGGTCGATCATGAACTTATCAGCGAGAGCGATATCGCCGCGCTGAAAGCCAAAGTGCTGGCCTCGGGGCTGAGCGTGACCGAACTGGTCTCGACCGCCTGGGCTTCCGCCTCGACCTTCCGCGGATCGGATCTTCGCGGCGGAGCGAATGGCGCGCGCATCCGCCTTGCGCCACAGAAAAACTGGGAGGTCAACCAGCCGCAGCAATTGGCGAAGGTGCTTCAGACGCTTGAATCTATCCAGGCAGATTTCAACAAGTCGCAGTCTGGAAAGAAGAAAGTCTCGCTCGCCGACCTTATCGTTCTGGCCGGATGCGCAGGAGTCGAAAAGGCCGCCAAAGATGCCGGCCACGAGGTCAAAGTACCGTTCACCCCTGGACGGATGGATGCTTCGGAGCAGCAGACCGACGCGGCATCGTTTGCGGTGCTGGAGCCGAAGGCCGATGGTTTCCGCAATTACCTGCGCGAGAGCCGTGGTTTCTCGCCCGAGGAACTGCTGGTCGATCGCGCCAACCTGTTGACTCTGTCCGCGCCGGAGATGACTGTCCTGGTCGGCGGTCTGCGGGTGTTGAATGCGAATGCCGGAAAAACCGCGCATGGGGTATTCACCACCAAGCCGGGAGTGCTGTCGAATGATTTCTTCGTGAATCTGCTCGACATGCACACGACCTGGAAGCAGTCAGGTTCATCGGACAATCTTTTCGAAGGTCATGATGCGAGCGGCAAGGTCAAGTGGACCGCGACGCGGGTTGATCTGGTCTTCGGCTCGAATTCTCAGCTGCGCGCGATCGCCGAGGTGTATGCGTGCGATGACGCGAAGGGGAAATTCGTTCAGGATTTCGTGGCGGCCTGGACCAAGGTGATGAACCTCGACCGGTTCGATCTGCAGTAAACTTACTGATTGTCTTTATTATCCCGGAGATCGCCTAGTGCGGTCTCCGGGATCTGTTTTTGCGGGCGGGGAGAATTTCACGCTATGACCGCGGCACCAGCCGCGCGACCTGTCTTTGCTCGCGCAGGAATCTTCCGATACGGGTATCTTCGGCGAGAATATGATCGACCAGCCAATGACTGAGAAAATTGAGCAGGCTGGTGATGGTCACCGGTCTATCTTCTTTGAGATCGGAGAGTATCTGTACGACCTCGTTGACCAGCCGCTTATGTTTTTCGATATGTTCGTCGAGATCGGGATAACCGATCTCGCGCATCAGTTGTTCTTCGGTTTGGAAATGATACTTAGTGTAATCGACCAGTTCTTTGAGCACGGTGGCCATGCTGGCGTTGGCGGTTTCCTGGCCAACCGAGGCGCCGAGTGAATTGACCATCTCGACCAGTTTTCTATGTTGCAGATCGACGACTTTGTGTCCGATCTCGAAATCGGTGCTCCACTGAATGCGTGACATTCTCAAAACCTCCGTACGCCCTCATTAATGGTCAGTCTTGTCTATATCGGCATATACGAGTGAATACATTAGAGTGGTGAGAGAAGGATGGGCCACGCCTCGTAACCCTGCTAATCACTCTGAGACGATGACCCACCAAGCGACAGCACTTCCCGAATGTGCGGTTCATTGCTCTCGGGAATTTCGTGGCAGCACTGCCAGTCATCCAATTGAAGCGACTTAAGAACCTTCTTGACAGCTTTGTCCAACTCACGTGACCACTCAGCAATGTGTAGCGGGTCGCCACTGCAGTGGGCTGCGGTGACTCGGTGTGTGTTCGGCCATCGCCGAATGGTCACAGTCCGTCCAGGGAAATTGAGGTTCTTGTCGTCGATCCCGTCCCACTTGTTCAGAAAATCCCATGAGCATATATAGAGTAAATGCCCATTTGCACACTCCAGCAGCCACTCATTCGGACAACACGGTGAGCCGAGGCACCAATTGAGTGTCCATGCCCGTTCGACCTCGACTGATCCAAACTCAACCTTGCCGATGTTGCGGTCTTTCTTGGCCAGCCCTTGAATTTTGAACTCAAACCAGGAGACGTACTTTTTCCATTCCTGGAGTTCTTGAGACGTGGCTGGTTCAATTGCCCAATGCATGGCAGACTACCGAGCAGAAGGATTTCGGTGTGAAGCGATGAAGGGGGATCGTGATCTCATGTGGAAACCAATTTGGTGGCGGGGGCAGGATTTGAACCTGCGACCTTCGGGTTATGAG
>CAZCZL010000026.1:0-15748 GCA_964503315.1 uncultured Ignavibacteriales bacterium
AGAGTTCCGGTCTCCAAAACCGGCGGTTGGGGGTTCGAGTCCCTCCTGGCCTGCCAGACTTTATTGAGGAGCATGTTGGAGAAGATCAAACGATATCTCAAAGAGACGGCCGCCGAACTTCGCAAGATGACCTGGCCGACTGTGGATGAACTGAAGGGATCCACCATTGTGGTGATCGTCGTGTCGCTCGTCGTCGCGATCTTCATCGGGATCGTTGACCGTGTTCTCACGTTCATGGTCCGAACCATCTTTGGCGGGACACTGGGAGGTTAAGTGACGTTACGCTGGTACGTTGCGCACACATACTCGGGGCATGAAGCCAAAGCCAAACGCTATCTGGAGTCCGCCATTGCCAATGCCGGACTGACCGAGCGTTTTGGACAGATCCTCATTCCGACCGAACAAGTCACGGAAATGAAGCAGGGAAAGCGCGCAACCTCTACCAAGAAGTTCCTTCCCAGCTACATCCTGATTGAAATGGATCTCGACAAGGAGACCCAGAACCTCGTGGTCAATACCCCGGGGATCACCAATTTCGTCGGTGCTGCCGGCAAACCGCAGCCGCTTCGTCTTGAAGAGGTTCAGCGCATTGTCGGACAGATCGACCGCAGTCGCACCGAAGAAGTGCAGGAAGTTCCGTTCCAGGCCGGTGACCCGGTCAAGGTCAAGGACGGTCCCTTCCAGGATTTCTCCGGCACCGTTTCCGAGGTCAACATGGAACGCCGCAAGGTGAAAGTGATGGTCTCGATCTTCGGCCGGCCAACCCCGGTCGAGCTTGATTATCTCCAGGTGGAGCTGGTCAAAGCCAAAGCGTGATGAAGAGTATTTTTAAGGAATAGATGACACGTGGCAAAGAAGATCACAGCATTCGTTAAACTCCAGATCCCTGCGGGTTCGGCCAATCCGGCCCCGCCGGTCGGTCCCGCGCTCGGTCAGCGCGGCGTCAATATCATGGAGTTCTGCAAGGCGTTTAACGCCAAGACCCAGGGTGGTAACGGGATCCTGACCCCCGTCATCATCACGGTCTACTCCGACAAGTCCTTCACCTTCGTCACCAAGACCCCGCCGGCGTCGACGTTGCTCAAGATGGCTGCCAAGCTGCAAAAGGGCTCCTCGATCCCGAACAAGGACAAGGTAGGACGCGTCACTCACGACCAGGTTAAAGAGATCGCTCAGAGCAAGATGGCTGACCTCAACGCCGCGTCTTTGGACGCCGCCATTAAAATGGTTGAGGGAACCGCGCGCTCCATGGGGATCGAAGTCATATAATTGAACGCAAACCGTTCGTTACCACCTGGACTGCCCGCGTGGCATTCGCAGGGAGAATAGGAGCCTATGCACCATTCTAAGAAGTACCTCGCCTTCCGCGAGAAGATAGACCGTCGCAAGCGGTATCCGCTGGCCGACGCCGTCAAAATTCTCAAGGAAAACAAGTATGCCAAGTTCGACGAGTCCGTCGAGGTCTCCATCCGTTTAGGGGTCGACCCCAAACATGCAGACCAGATGGTTCGTGGAACGGTCGCGCTGCCGAACGGCACCGGTAAGACGGTCCGGGTGGCGGTTTTTGCCGCGGGCGATAAAGCGGCTGAAGCACGCGACGCCGGTGCCCAGCATGTGGGTGCCGAAGACCTGGCTGAAAAAGTCAAGGGTGGGTGGACCGACTTTGATGTCGCCGTCGCCACGCCCGATATGATGAGACTGCTCGGTCCGCTGGGGAAAGTCCTCGGCCCGCGCGGTTTGATGCCCAATCCCAAGACCGGAACGGTTACGATGGATGTCGCCCGAACAGTCAAAGAGCTGATGGGAGGACGTATCGAGTTCCGGGTCGACCGCCAGGCCAATGTGGCCGTCTCGGTCGGCAAGATGTCCTTCGAGGAACCGGCCATCGTTCAGAACGTCCAGGCGTTCATCGATGCCATCATGCGTGCCAAACCGGCGACCGCCAAGGGGACCTATCTCCTCAGCGTCTCGCTCAGCTCCACCATGAGCCCGGGCATCAAGCTTGATCACAGCGAGCTGCAAGCCGCGCTGAAGAAGTAGGAAGAGGAGTTAGCACCAATGCCGAAACCAGAAAAAATCGAGACGGTAGCTGAGCTGAAAGAGGTCTTTGCCTCCGCTCCCTCTTACTTCGTGACGGACTACCAGGGACTCAACGTGGCCGATATCTCGACGCTGCGTAAGAATCTCCGCGAAAGCAATGTCCGTTTCGTCGTTGCCAAAAATACGCTTTTTAAGATCGCCGCGCGCGAAGCCGGTATGCCGACCTTGGACCAGCACTTCAAAGGTCCGACCGCGGTAGCCTTTGCGATGAAGGATGCCTCGTCGGCTGCCAAGATCCTCCATGACTCGTTCAAGGAGAAGCAGCTCCCGCGCATCAAGGCGTTCGTTTTTGACAAAGAAGTTCACGGTCCGGACAAGGTTCAGGCGCTCGCCGAACTGCCGTCGCGTGAGGTTCTCTTGTCCATGGTCGTCTCCGCGATCGAGGCTCCGCTGACCAACCTGGTCTCGTCCGTTGAAGCGGTCATGACCGAACTGGTCCGCACAGTCGACGCGCTCGCCGACCAGAAGAAAGGCGCTTAAGGAGCAGTAGCTGAGACGACGCGGTAGTCCGCGACCCATGCTTCTAAGCGGTATCGTCTCACCGCTTGGGTTCGCTGACCGCCTGATAGAGACCGAGTTGAGAATAAGTAAACGTTCATAGTTGATTGAGAGGTTAGTACAGTGGCAAACGCAGTAATTGAAGAAATCGTCGACAAGATCGCCGGTTTGAGCGCGATGGATCTCGCTGATCTGTCCAAAGCGATCCAGTCCAAGTTCGGTGTGACCGCCGCCGCCCCGGTTATGATGGCCGGTCCGGCTGCCGGTGGTGGCGCCGCGGCGAAAGCCGAAGAGCAGACCGAGTTCACCGTCATGATCACCGGCTCCGGTGACAAGAAGATCCAGGTCATCAAGGTCGTCCGCGAACTGACCAGCCTGGGCCTGAAGGAAGCCAAGGACCTCGTTGATGGCGTCCCCGCCAAGCTCAAAGAGGGCGTCTCCAAGCAGGAGGCCGAGGCCGCCAAGGCGAAACTCGAAGAAGTCGGCGCGACTGTCGAGATCAAGTAGTTTTCCGATTTCAACCGACCGGGAACCTATGACCCCCCGGTCGGTTGTAGCTTGCACAAAGGTAGGAGTTACTATTTCCCCGTTTTTTCGGTTAAGTTGGTTGATTGACTGCATTTCTGGCTCCCCAGCTCTCATAACGAGGCGGGAGAATATAGTGTAGATGACAGGATCACCAGACGTTTTGAACAGAGTACCAGCGGAATCTGCCCAGAGCGGGAATGCCTCGCTTTGTCTGGGCGTTCTGTCTTTGTAGGAGGGTATCGACTTGGCCCGATCAGGAGTGATCACACGCAAGAATTTCGCGTCGATTCCCGACGCGACCGACATGCCCAATTTCCTGGAAGTCCAGATCAAGTCCTATGAGGACTTCCTCCAGGCCGGCATCCCTCACGCCAAACGCGAGATGCAGGGTCTCCACCAGATCTTTACCGAGATCTTCCCGGTCACCGACATCCACGAGAATTATTCCCTCGAGTATGTCGGCTTCTATCTCGGCCCGACCCGCTACAGCATCGAAGAGTGTCGCGAACGGAACATGACGTTCGCCGCGCCGCTCAAGGTGACCATGCGTCTCATCACCCGACAGGGTGAAGGGCAGACCAAAGAGATCAAGGACATCATCGAACAGGATGTGTACCTCGGCGAACTGCCGCTGGTGACCGAGTGGGGAACGTTCATCATCAACGGCGCCGAGCGCGTCATCGTCAGCCAGTTGCACCGCAGCCCCGGTGTCTCCTTCGATGAAGAGATCCACCCCAACGGCAAAAAACTGTTCTCCGCCCGCGTTATTCCATATCGCGGAAGCTGGGTCGAATTCAGCATGGATATCAACGATATCATGTATGTCTACATCGACTCCAAGCGGAAACTCCCCGTCACCACGCTGCTGCGCGCTATCGGCTTCTCCTCCGACGATGAACTCGTCAAACTCTTCTATACGCCGGAGAAGCTCAATCTCACCGCCAAGAAAGAGAAGGAATTCGAAGGCATTTTCCTCTGTGAGAATCTCATCGACAAAGAGACTGGTGAGATCGTTTTCGGTGTCGGCGAACCGGTTACCGAGAACAGCGCTGAGAAGATGGTCGACAAGGGCTTCAAGACGATCCATGTCGTACGCCAGCACGACAAGAAGGAGACCATGGTCATCCTTAACACGCTGCGCAAGGATCCGACCAAGTCTCGCGAAGAAGCGCTGATGCGTATTTACAATCTCGTCCGTCCGGGCGAGACCCCGACTCTTGAAATGGCGGAAGGGCTCATCGAAAAGCTCTTCTTCAATAATAAGCGCTACGACCTCGGCGAGGTCGGTCGCTACATGATCAACCAGCGCCTCGGCTTGGATATCCCGACTGAAAAGACGGTCTTTGACCCCAAAGACTTCGTTGCGATCGCCAAGTACCTCATCGGCCTGCGTAACGATGACGGCTTCACTGATGATATCGATCACCTCGGGAATCGTCGCTGCCGCACCGTCGGTGAACTGCTCTCCAACCTTTTCTCGGTTGGTCTGTCCCGTGTCGCCCGTACGATTCGCGAGCGCCTGTCGCTGAAGGATCAGGAGAACGTCACGCCGCAGTTGCTGGTCAATGCCCGCACGGTGTCGTCGGTCATCGACACGTTCTTCGGTTCGTCCCAGCTCTCGCAGTTCATGGATCAGACGAACCCGCTGTCCGAATTGACCCACAAGCGCCGTCTCTCCGCGCTTGGCCCGGGTGGTCTGACGCGTGAGCGCGCCGGCTTCGAGGTCCGCGACGTTCACCATACCCATTATGGTCGTATGTGTCCGATTGAGACCCCTGAAGGTCCGAACATCGGTCTCATTACCTCAATGGCGACCTTTGCCCGCATCAACAAATACGGCTTCCTCGAGACGCCGTACCGTCGTGTGGAGAAAGGCGTCGCCACTCACAAAATCGATTATCTGTCCGCCGATCAAGAGGACCGTTACTATATCGCCCAGGCGAATGAGCCGCTGGCCGACAACGGCCTCATCATCGCCGAGCATTGCGTCGCCCGCCGTCGCTCTGACTACCCGCTCGTGAAGCGAGAGGAGGTCCAGTACATGGACGTCTCGCCTCGTCAGATCGTTTCGGTCGCGGCCTCGCTCATTCCGTTCCTCGAGCATGACGACGCTAACCGCGCGCTCATGGGTTCCAACATGCAGCGCCAGGCCGTGCCGCTTCTGAAGACCGAAGCTCCGGTCATCGGTACCGGCATGGAGCGCAAAGTCGCGCAGGATGCCGGCGTGGTGGTTCGTGCCCGTCGCGCGGGAAAAGTCGTGCATGTTGATGCCGACCGTGTGGTCGTGCGACCGGTCGTGAAGGTCAAAGCCGGCGAACTCGGTTATATCGAAGATGACGAGTATCGTCTGACGAAATATCGCCGTTCCAACCAGGACACCTGCATCAGCTATCGCCCGGTCGTCTCACTCAATGATGATGTCAAAGAGGGAGACACGCTGGCGGATGGTCCCGCGGTTGACCGTGGCGAACTGGCGCTCGGGTACAACACCCTGGCCGCCTTCGTCCCATGGCGCGGCTACAACTACGAAGACGCTATCATCCTGTCTGAACGCCTCGTTCACCAGGATATCTTCACCTCGATCCATATCGAGGAATACGAACTACAGGTCCGCGACACTAAGCGCGGCGCTGAAGAGATCACTCGCGAAATTCCGAACGTCTCGGAAGAAGCGCTGCTGAATCTCGATGAGCAGGGTATTGTTCGCGTCGGCGCGGAAGTCGAAGCGGGTGATATTCTGGTCGGCAAGGTCACGCCCAAAGGCGAGACCGAGCTCTCCCCTGAGGAACGCCTCTTGCGTGCCATCTTCGGAGAGAAGGCCGGCGACGTCCGCGACGCCTCTTTGAAAGCGCCGCCCGGAATGAAGGGCGTGGTCATCAAGACCCGCGTCTTCTCCCGTAAAGAACGGACCGAAGACGCGAAAAAGCAGGAGAAGAATGATATCGCCGCGGTCAAGAAGATCTACAATAAGAAGATCGCCGATATCACCGCTCTCCGCGCGAAACGTCTGGGCGAGCTGCTCGATGGGCAGACTTCGCGGATGATCCGCTCCGCCATTGATAATTCCGTCATGGTGCGGACCGGCCACAAGTTCAAAGCCGACGAATTCGAGTCGTTTGATGTCGACAACGCCATCGCGCCCGAAGGTTTCTGCGGTGAGAACAGCATCAACAAGCACGTTGACCGCATCATCGAGGATGCCGCCAATCTGATCAACCAGAAGAAGGCGGAGTTGGAGATCGAGATCGACAAGATCCAGCGCGGCGCCGAGCTTCCACCCGGTGTCAAGCAATTGGTCAAAGTGACCATCGCGATCCGCCGCAAGATCTCGGTCGGCGACAAGATGGCTGGTCGTCACGGTAACAAGGGTGTGGTGTCGAAGATCGTGCCGATCGAAGACATGCCGTACATGACGGATGGTACTCCGGTCGACGCGGTCCTCAATCCGCTCGGCGTACCGTCGCGTATGAACGTCGGCCAGATCCTTGAGACCCACCTTGGCTGGGCCGCGAAGAACAAGGGCGAGCATATCGCGACCCCGGTCTTCGATGGCGCCACCATCGCTCAGATCAAACAGCATCTGCGCGAAGCGGGTCTGCCCGAAAACGGCAAAGTGACCCTGTACGATGGCCACACCGGTAACTCGTTCGACAATCCGGTCACCGTCGGCTATATGTACATGCTCAAGCTGTCGCACTTGGTTGATGATAAGATCCATGCGCGCTCCATTGGACCTTACTCCCTTGTTACCCAGCAGCCGCTGGGTGGTAAGGCGCAGTTCGGTGGACAGCGCTTTGGTGAAATGGAAGTCTGGGCGCTGGAAGCGTACGGCGCCGCCTATACGCTGCAGGAAATGCTTACGGTGAAGTCCGACGACGTCACCGGTCGCAGCCGTGTCTACGAAGCGATCGTCAAGGGAGAGAACCCGCCTGAGCCGGGCTATCCCGAAGCGTTCAATGTATTGGTGAAAGAGCTGCAGGCATTGGGCCTGGACATCAAGTTGATCGAAAAGTAGTCGTGCGCGGGAGCTTCTGCTCCCGCGTCGACCCGTTATAAAGGAGTATGCCGTGGTCGAGATGATGGGCAAAAATCCAGCGCCACAAAAGAAACCTTCCGACTTCTCCGCGATCCAGATTCAGATCGCGTCGCCGGAAGTGATTCTGTCATGGTCGTACGGCGAAGTGACCAAACCGGAAACCATCAACTACCGGTCGTTCAAACCGGAACGCGATGGTCTTTTCTGCGAACGGATCTTCGGGCCGGTCAAGGACTGGGAGTGCAACTGCGGAAAATACAAACGTATCCGCTTCCGCGGTATCGTCTGTGATCGCTGCGGTGTGGAGGTCACTCAGTCCAAGGTCCGCCGCGAACGCATGGGCCATATCGAACTGGCCGTCCCCGTGTCGCACATCTGGTATTTCAAGTCGCTGCCGTCACGTATCGGACATATGCTGGATCTGTCGATCCGTGAACTGGAAAAGATCCTCTATTACGAGGCCTACATCATCGTTGACCCGGGCAACACGTCGTTCGAACAGGGCGATGTCGTCTCCGAGGAAGAATTCATCGAGCTCGAAGAAGCCGGCAAGCAGTTCGATGCCCGCATGGGCGCCGACGCTATCCGCGAACTTCTCCGCCGTATCGATATGGATGAAATGGTCGCCACCTTGCGCGCCCAGGTGAAGGTCGAGACCTCCGCCCAGCGCAAGAAAGACCTGCTCAAGCGCCTCCGCATCTTCGAGGCGTTCCGTCAGTCGCAGAACCGTCCGGACTGGATGATCATGTCGGTCATCCCGGTCATTCCGCCGGATCTCCGCCCGCTGGTGCCGCTCGAGGGTGGGCGTTTCGCGACCTCCGACCTCAACGATCTCTATCGTCGCGTCATCAACCGCAACAACCGGTTGAAGAAGCTCATTGAGATCCAGGCTCCGGAAGTCATCTTGCGCAATGAAAAGCGCATGTTGCAGGAAGCGGTCGACGCGCTGTTCGACAACGGCCGTCGCACGCATTCCGTCCGTGGCGACTCCAAGCGTCCGCTTAAGTCGCTCTCTGATCTGCTCAAAGGCAAACAGGGACGGTTCCGTCAGAACCTCCTTGGTAAGCGCGTAGATTATTCCGGCCGCTCCGTTATCGTGGTCGGTCCGGAACTCAAACTGCATCAGTGCGGTCTGCCCAAGAACATGGCCCTCGAACTGTTCAAGCCGTTCATCATCATGAAGCTTGAAGAGAAGGGCTACGTCCAGACCGTCAAGTCGGCCAAAAAGTTGGTGGAAAAAGAGCGCCCCGAAGTCTGGGACATCCTCGAGGAGATCATCGAAGATCATCCCGTAATGCTCAACCGCGCCCCCACCCTGCACCGTCTCGGTATTCAGGCTTTCTACCCGGTGCTGGTTGAAGGCAAGGCGATCCGTCTGCATCCGCTCGTGTGCGCGGCTTTCAACGCCGACTTCGATGGTGACCAGATGGCCGTCCACGTCCCGCTCTCGTTCGAGGCCCAGCTTGAAGCCCAGGTGCTCATGCTCTCGACCAACAATATTCTGGTTCCGTCATCCGGTCGACCGATCGCAATCCCGAACCAGGACATCGTCATCGGATGCTATTACCTCACCAAGGCCCGCAAAGGGACCAAGGGAGAAGGGATGGTCTTCCGCGCTGTCGAAGAGGCGCTGGCTGCCTATGATCATGGCTTTATCGATCTGCACGCGCTGGTCGATATTCGATTCCCTGACAACTCGCTGGTCAAGACCACTGCTGGCCGTCTGATCTTCAACAATATCCTTCCCAAGGGCATGCCGTTCTTCAATGACAGCACTTCCAAGGGAAAACTCGAAGATATCGTCAGCCGTTCGTTCTGGCTCTTTGGCCAGAATGAGACGATCGCGCTTCTCGACCGCCTCAAACAGACCGGCTTTGAATTCGCCACTCGTGGCGGCGTGACGGTGTCGATTGATGACCTCGTCGTTCCGGATGAGAAAGATCAGTTGATCGACGAAGCGAAAAAGGCCGTCACCAAGATCCAGAAGCAGTACGAAAAAGGCGCCATCACCAACGGAGAGCGCTACAACAAGGTCATCGACCAGTGGACCAAGACAACGAACGAAGTTTCTGAGGTGATGTTCGCGAATCTCGCGGCCCAGAACCAGGGCTTCAATCCGGTCTTCATGATGGCCGACTCCGGCGCTCGTGGCTCGCGCGAACAGATCCGCCAGCTCGCCGGGATGCGCGGTCTGATGGCCAAACCGCAGAAGAAGATCACCGGTGGTGTCGGCGAAATCATCGAAACCCCCGTTATCTCCAACTTCCGCGAAGGCCTCACGGTGCAGGAGTACTTCATCTCCACGCACGGCGCGCGCAAAGGTCTCGCTGATACCGCGTTGAAGACCGCGGATGCCGGCTATCTGACCCGTCGTCTCGTCGACGTCGCGCAGGACGTTATCGTCCGCGAGATCGATTGCGGCACGATCCTTGGTCTCGATGTCCAGGCGCTCAAAGAGGGTGAAGAAGTCATCGAATCCCTGCGTGACCGTATTCTCGGTCGCGTGGCGCTTGACGATGTCTACGACCCGATCTCTGAAAAAGTGCTGGTCGATGCCGGTGGTGAGATCAACGAACAGGAAGCTACCGCTATCGACGACGCCGGCATTGAGTCCGTACGCATTCGTTCGGTGTTGACCTGCGAAGCCAAGTGGGGCGTCTGTGCCAAGTGCTACGGACGAAACCTCGCCTCCCGCAAGCTTGTCGATATCGGCGAAGCGGTCGGCGTTATCGCCGCCCAGTCGATCGGCGAGCCGGGTACGCAGCTCACGCTCCGTACTTTCCACATCGGTGGTGCTGCCGCGCGTATCGCGGAACAGTCGCAGACCCGTTCCAAGTACGACGGTACTATCAAACTGGAAAACATCGCCACCGTCAGCAAAGATGATGGCACGGAGATCGTCGTCAGCCGTGAAGGTGTCGGCGAAGCGCATATCATCGATAATCGCGGCCGTGTCCGTACGCGACTGAAAGTCCCGTATGCGGCGCACCTGCTGGTCAAGGATGGCCAGGAGATCAAGAAGGATGACATCATTTACGAATGGGATCCGTACACCGGCTCGATCGTTTCCGAACGCGGCGGTAAGATCAAATTCGAGGATATCATCCCCGATATGACGATGCGCGAGGAAGTGGACGAACAGACCGGTCTGTCGGTCATGCGCATTGTCGAATATCGTGATCGCACCCTGTTCCCGCGTATCACTATCGTCGATGCCCACAACGAGGCGAAAACGCTGGGAAGCTATCGCGTCCCGACCGACGCGCAGTTGCAGGTACACGACGGCCAGGTCATCAAGCCCGGCGACATTCTCGTCAAGATGCCGCGTATGATCTCCAAGTCCCGCGACATCACCGGTGGTCTCCCGCGCGTCGTCGAGTTGTTCGAAGCTCGCCGTCCGCACGATCCCGCGGTTATCTCCGAGGTCGACGGTATCGTCGAGTTCGGCAAGATCGTCCGCGGTCAGCAGCAGATTATCGTGAAAGGTGAACAGGACGAAGTCCGCGAATATCTCGTCCCGCACGGCAAGCATATGATGGTGCACAATGGCGACTTCGTGCGCGCCGGTGACCGTCTCTGCGAAGGCTCCGTCGACCCGCACGACATCCTCAAGATCATGGGTGTCTACAAGGTGCAGGAATATCTCGTGAATGAGATCCAGGAGGTCTACCGTCTGCAGGGCGTGAAGATCAACGACAAACATATCGAGACCATCGTCCGCCAGATGTTGCAGAAGGTCGTGGTCGACCATCCCGGCGACACCAACTTCCTGGAAGGGGAGAAGGTGGACAAGATCGCGTTCTCGGAGGAAAACTCCCGCGTTATCGCCGAGGGTGGTGAGCCGGCTACCGCCGAGTCTCTCCTGTTGGGAATCACCCGGGCCTCGCTGTCGACCGAGTCCTTTATCTCAGCCGCCTCGTTCCAGGAGACCACCCGTGTCCTGACCGAAGCCGCTATTTCGGGCAAAGTCGATTATTTGCTTGGACTTAAAGAAAACGTGATCATCGGTCACCTTATTCCCGCCGGTACCGGTATTGAGCGGTATCGCAATACGGAAGTGATCGACGAAACGCCGGATTTTGAAGATGAGGAAGACCAGGTCGTCGAAACGACCGTCGCCGACATTTTCAAAGAAAACGCTTGACAGGTCTCGCGTTAGGAGTAAATTGCGAGTCTCTTTGCGAGATATAGGCTTTTTGTAAGGAATGTTCAGGAGATAATGTGCCCACAATAAACCAACTGATTCGTATTGGGCGTCAGGTAGTTGAAGAAAAAACGAAGACCCCGGCACTGGCTGGCTCCCCGCAAAAGCGCGGCGTCTGCACCCGTGTCTATACGTCCACTCCCAAGAAGCCGAACTCGGCCCTCCGCAAGGTCGCCCGTGTTCGTCTGACGAACCAGATGGAAGTGACCGCCTACATTCCGGGCGAAGGTCACAACTTGCAGGAGCACTCGATCGTGTTGATCCGCGGTGGTCGTGTCAAGGACCTCCCGGGCGTCCGTTACCACATCATTCGTGGGACCATGGACACCTCGGGCGTGAATGACCGTCGGCGTGGACGCTCCAAGTACGGGGCCAAGAAACCAAAATCGTGAGTCAGGTAACGGACAAGTAGTATGCCTCGTCAAATCTCTTTAGGACATCGTCGGCCGATCGAAGCCGATTTCAAATACAACGATCGCGCGGTCGCGGAATTCATCGCCTGCCTCATGAAGCAGGGGAAACGCTCCACCGCCGAGCGCATCATGTATGGCGCCATCGACCTGCTCGAAAAGAAGTCCGGCCAGGCCGGCATCGATCTTTTCCGCAAGGCGCTCAACAATGTCAAGCCGGTGCTTGAAGTGAAGTCCCGCCGCGTTGGCGGCGCCACCTATCAGGTGCCGACCGAGGTTCGTCCTGACCGGCGTACCGCGCTTGCGATCCGCTGGATCATCTCGTATTCGATGAACCGCGGCGAAAAATCTATGGCTGAAAAACTCGCGGCGGAATTCTTGTCCGCCGCTAATAATGAAGGCGCATCCATTAAGAAGAAGGAGGATACCCATAAGATGGCTGAGGCTAATAAGGCCTTTGCCCACTTCAAATGGTAGGATTGCTCTCCGAAGAGAGAGGATTTCTCTCTCTGCAGTTTACATCGTAAACCAAACGAGGGTGACTTTGCGCGCCTCTAATACGCGGATATGATGAGAAGCTGACTCTCAGGTTCATCCGTCCCCTGCTGACCGGACGAAAACCTTGTGTCGCTTCTGTGACAGATAAATCGAAGGTTTTTGTTAGGAGTTAGACAGGGATTTTTTATGCCCGTTGATGCAGATCTGAAAAAGGTGCGAAATATCGGGATCATGGCCCACATTGATGCCGGTAAGACCACCACAACCGAGCGTATCCTGTTCTATACAGGGAAGTCGCACCGGATTGGCGAAGTCCATGAAGGCGCCGCGACCATGGATTGGATGGAACAGGAGAAAGAGCGTGGTATTACCATTACCTCGGCTGCGACGACCTGCCATTGGGACGGGCATGTTATCAATATCATTGATACTCCCGGTCACGTTGATTTTACGGTCGAAGTCGAACGCTCGCTCCGCGTCCTGGATGGCGCGGTAGCCCTGTTCTGCGCCGTTGGCGGCGTCGAACCGCAGTCTGAAACCGTCTGGCGCCAGGCCGACAAATACAATGTCCCCCGCCTCGCGTACATCAATAAGATGGATCGCGTCGGCGCCAACTTCGCCAACACGCTGTTGGAAATGAACGAGCGTCTCTCCTCCAATTGCGTCGCCATCGCTATCCCCGGCGGCGAAGGAGAGATGTTCTCCGGCGTTATCGACCTCCTCTCCATGAAATTCCGCGTCTTCCATGAGGATTCTCAGGGAATGACGTTTGAAGATGTCGCGATCCCCGAAGACCTCATGGCCTACACCAACGAGTACCGCGAAAAGATGCTCGAAGCCGTCGCCGATTTCGATGATCATCTGCTCGAGAAGTTCCTGCATGATGAGCCGATCGATCCGAAGGATGTTCTCATCGCGGTACGCAAGGCCTGCATCGCCGGAAAAATGGTTCCGGTGCTCTGTGGCTCTTCGTTCAAGAACAAAGGGATCCAGAAACTGCTCGATTCCATCGTCGATTTCCTTCCATCGCCGCTCGACAAGCCGCCGGTCAAGGGACATCGCATCGACGATACCGAAAAGCCGATGGAGCGCAAAGCCTCCATGGACGAACCGACCGCCGCGCTGGCCTTCAAGGTCCAGACCGATCCGTATGTCGGACGTCTCACCTATGTGCGAGTGTACTCCGGCAAAGTTGAAGCCGGTTCGTATCTCTATAATCCGAACAGCGACATCAAAGAGCGTATCGCTCGCCTGCTTCGCATGCACGCCAACAAGCGTGAGGATATTCAGGTCGCCTATGCCGGCGATATCGTCGCCGCCATCGGTTTGCGCAAGACGACAACCGGCGACACGCTCTGCGATGTCAAGCAGCCGATCGTCCTCGAGAAAATGTCCTTCCCCGAGCCGGTCGTCGCCGTCTCTATCGAGCCGAAATCCAAGGCCGACCAGGACAAGCTGACCGACGCGCTGGTCAAATTGGCCGAAGAAGACCCGACCTTCCTGGTGCGCCAGGATGACGAGACCGGTCAGACCGTTATCAGCGGTATGGGTGAGTTGCATCTGGAGATCCTCGTCGATCGCTTGATGCGTGAGTTTGGCGTGAGCGCCTCGGTTGGTCGTCCGACTGTGGCCTACAAAGAGACCATTACCAAGGCCGTCGAGTGCGAAGGAAAGTTCGTCCGGCAGTCCGGTGGTAAGGGTCAGTTCGGCCATGTCTATATGCGGATGCGTCCGACAACCGATGGCACCGAATTCCATTTTGAGAATAAGGTCGTCGGCGGCAGGATCCCGCGCGAATATATCCCGGCTATCGAAAAGGGCGTGAAGGAAGCGATGACCAATGGTGTCCTCGCCGGCTATCCGCTCACCGGCATTCACTGCGAGGTGTTTGACGGCTCGTATCACGAGGTTGACTCTTCCGAAATGGCGTTTAAGATCGCCGGTTCGATGGCTTTCCAGGATGGCGCCAAGAAAGCCGGCGCGATCATTCTGGAACCCATCATGGATGTTGAGGTGGTGGTCCCCGAAACCTACATGGGTTCGGTCGTCGGCGACCTCAATTCCCGACGCGGCAAGATCGGCGGCATGGTCGCCCGTGGTGACCTGCAGGTGATCGCGGCCCACGTTCCGTTGTCCGAAATGTTCGGCTACGCGAACCAGCTCCGCAATATCACCCAGGGTCGCGCGGTCTTTACTATGCAGTTCAGCAAGTACTCGCCGGTCCCGCAGGAAGTGTCCAGAAAAATGTTGGAAAAAGTGGCTTTATAGTCTTCTAAGAGGAGCGTTCCTGATGGCGAAGGAGAAATTTGTACGGAAGAAGCCCCATGTGAACGTGGGGACGATCGGCCACGTCGATCACGGTAAGACGACGTTGACGGCGGCGATCACAATGGTGATGAGCAAGCTGACGGGTTCTGCGGTCCGGACGTTCGATTCGATCGACAATGCGCCGGAAGAGCGGGAACGCGGTATTACGATCGCGACAGCGCACGTGGAGTACGAGTCGGCGAATCGGCACTATGCGCACGTGGACTGTCCGGGTCACGCGGATTATGTGAAGAACATGATCACGGGCGCGGCGCAGATGGACGGTGCGATTTTGGTGGTGAGCGCGGCGGATGGTCCGATGCCCCAGACGCGCGAGCACATTCTGTTGGCTCGCCAGGTGGGTGTACCGTTCATCATCGTCTTCCTCAATAAAGTGGATATGGTGGATGATCCGGAGTTGCTGGATCTGGTTGAGTTGGAAGTACGCGATCTGCTGACGACGTACGGTTTCCCGGGCGACGATATCCCGGTGATCCGTGGTTCGGCGTTGCAGGCGATGACGGCCGGCGCGGGTGGGGCGGCGACGACGGATCCGGCGTTTGAGCCGATCAAGAAGCTGGTGCAGGCGTGCGATGAGTATATTCCAGAGCCGAAGCGCGAGGTAGACAAGCCGTTTTTGATGCCGGTGGAAGACGTGTTCTCCATTACGGGTCGTGGGACGGTGGGGACCGGTCGTGTGGAGCGCGGGATCATCAAGCAGGGGCAGGAAGTTGAAGTGGTCGGTATCCGTGACACCCGTAAGACGGTGGTGACGGGTGTTGAGATGTTCCGCAAGCTTCTGGATGAAGCGCAGGCGGGTGACAACGTCGGGTTGTTGCTCCGCGGTATTGATAAGGAAGACCTGGAGCGCGGGATGGTTCTGGCGTGGCCGGGTTCGATCACTCCGCACAAGAAGTTCAAGGCGGAAGTGTACGTGTTGACGAAAGAGGAGGGTGGTCGTCACACGCCGTTCTTCAACGGGTATCGTCCCCAGTTCTACTTCCGGACGACAGACGTGACGGGTATCGTGAAGATGCCGGCGGGGGTTGAGATGGTGATGCCTGGGGATAACACGACGATGGAGATCGAGTTGATCACGCCGATCGCGATGGAGAAAGAGCTTCGTTTCGCGATCCGAGAGGGTGGCCGTACGATCGGCGCCGGCGT
>CAZCZL010000027.1:0-14615 GCA_964503315.1 uncultured Ignavibacteriales bacterium
TCGCCATCCCGCCCTCGCCGAGTTGTTCGAGGATGTGGTAGCGTCCGAGGGATTGACCGATGAGATTGGACATGGAGACTCCCTTCCCGTGCTGATCGAAGTTGGTGGGAGTATATGTGATTATGGGAGAAGCGGCAAGGTGGGCGGGAAAATCATCTCCAATACGCGTTTCGCCGGATGCAGCGCCTGGTTTATCTCACCCAGTACATCCAAACCCGTTCCATGAAATCTGTCGTTTGTCCGGTCAAGCCCTTCCAGGCCAGAGGGAGTTCGCGATCGAAGACGATCCCGCCGTTGAGAATGGAAATCTCGTATGTCTTACTCCTGTGAGACAGGGTAAACAGGGGGCTTTGTGTGTCCACGCGAGACAGACGGCTGTGTTTCTCCCTTTTCAGGCGCTGGATCTCGTTGGGGGAGAGCGGCGTGAAGACCACCCGCTCCGTGCCGCTGCCGGATGCGCAGATCAAAGCGCGCGGCTCTTCAAACATCTCGACCACCTGAAGATTCACGTCTTCGTTGGTTACCTTTGCAACGACCCGGTTCAACCAGCCGATCGGATCCTCCACTCGCACGTCCCGCGCCAGGCGTTCGCGCTTGATGCGCAAATCCTGGAGCGCCCACAAGACCACTTGTTCGCGTAGTTCGTCAATCGCCCGGCGCTGTCGTTCGTTCCCAAGGCTGACCAAGGCCCCAAAGACGATCACCGCGGCGATCACGGCCAAAGCAAGAAGAAATTCCATTGTTCGTTTCCTTTCGATTTGAAGTTAGTTCTCATCCTGGGATGAGTTCGTTTGGTTTTGCTTGGATATTTGTTCCAGCGCCTCGCCCAGCCGGCGCAGGGCCAGCGGGCGCGAGTCCACTGCGCTGGCGGAGGCGACCGCGATCATCAGCGTCGCCAATCCAAGAACCTGCCAGAGCGGCCATTGAGTCGGTTGTGTAGTTGGTGTGGTCGGCGCAGGAGATGGGAGCGCCACCACAGGCGTGGGAGAGGCGGGTATCTTGATTCTCGTTGGAGTGATAGAAGGCAACATCGTAGAGGTGTTTGTTGGGGTGAAAGTCGGTGTCATGGTTGGCCAAACCCCATCCGGGATGGAGATTCTCCCCACGGCGTTTGCACACAGGTTATGATCATCGCAGACGCGTACCCGCACCGGATACTCGCCGCTCGGCGCCAGTGTGCCATCTGCAAAGCGCCGGTCCCAAACCACTTTCTCGGACTCTTTGCGCGGATCGATCTCCAAAGTTACTGCCGGCCAGCGATTTTGCGGATCGGAGATCGTCAACTTCACGCTGACGATGGGATGGGTTTTCGGGATGATGCGTATAACGCCAGATTCCCAGATCCACCAATGCCTTGTCAGGAAAACGGCCGGAGGCCGCGCCGTTATGGCGGGAGTGAACGTCGGCGTTCGAGATAGTGTGTGGGTCACCGTGGCAGTGAATGTCGGCGTCTGGGTGAATATTGGGGTTGGTGGATACGCGGCGGTATTGGTAGCAGAAGGAGTGAACGTCCACGCGGCCGTCGAAGTCGGGGGTCGAGAAGGCGTTGCGGTTTGAGTCGCGGTTGCGGTCGCCGTGGCGGTGTTCGTCGAAGACGGCGTCAATGTATAGGTTGCCGTGGGGGTGGGCGTTCGCGATGCCGTGGATGTTTGCGTTGCCGTCGCGGTGAATGTGTTCGTCGGGGTTGGGGTAAACGTGAAAGTCGCCGCCCGGGTGGCGGTTGAGGTCGCGGTCCTGGTGGGCGTCGCGCTGGGCACGGAGGCGCGCGTCGGCGTGGATGTCGGCGGCAGCGTACGCGTGACCGTGGCGGTCGGTGAAGCGGGCGCATAGTTGACATCCACCGAGCGGAAGTCCACGTACCCGCCCGAAGCGGCGAGCGTCCAGGCGCGGCAACCGGCCGGCACGCCAAGCGGTATCGAGATAAAACCTGGCGGACTGGAACCCGGCCCGGCGTACAACTTGTAGACGGTCTTTTGAGAACAGGCGGTCAACACGGCGTTCCCAACCTCGGCCGCGTGCGAAAAGGCCGCCATCACCTCGAAGTAGGCGGCGTCGCGGGCAAAGGAGCCGCTCACGCTGCTTCCATTTGAAATGCGGGTGACTTTTTCCCAGCAGCCGGCGCCGCAATACGTGCCGCCTTCGTCCGGGGGAAGCGAGGCGCCGTCCTTGTGGAAGAGGCGGACGTATTGCACCCTTCCTTTCCAGTCAATGTAACCGGCGTCGTGCGCCTGGTCGTAGGTGCGGCCCTCCGGAAGCGAAACTGCGCCGAGCGGACGCGCCGAAGCCAGGCTGCTGGTCAGGAGCAGGATGGCCAGCGGCAAAGCGGATAGCAACGAGTACTTCCAACGGGAGATCATGGTTTGTGTTCGTAGTCCTGAAAGTCGCGGATTCCCAAATGCATGAGAAGAAAGAAAACGGCGGGGATCAACAGGCCGGACAGGAGGCACAGTCCAACCAATCCTTCCGCCAAGCCATTCAACCAATTCATGAAGAGTTCTCCTCCTCCGATAAGTTCCATAAGCGAGCGTCGGAGAGATTTCGCCACCAGGCGATCTCGTCCTGCAGGAGTCGCGCTTCCCACTGCAATCCCTGCGGGGGCAAATTGCCCAGCCAAACCGCGAGGAGACCTGGCAGGGTTTCCATTGAAAATGGCGGCTGTGTTCGATGATGTCTGCCCAGCCAGGCCAGGAACCGTTCTCTGCGGACTGTTTCCAGATCGTTCGCTTGCGCGTAGATTTCTGCCACAATCTGTGAGAGGGTCATCGGCGCTCCTTGAACCGGCGGGCGAAGGTTTGGGCCAAGAGGAACGAGAAGCTTCTCACGCCCCGAGACGCAAGGCTGGCTGGCGGAAAAACGGACAGGAAGGGGAGGTATGGCCAGGCCGCCATATCAAAATCCCAATCGCAGCGGATCCTCAGCCGGGGCCGGCTGGATCACGGTCGTTGTCTGACGCGCCTGGCGCGCGGCCAGGAGTTCGTCCAAAAGGTCCGCCGCCGAGGGCGGCAACATACCGCGTAACGAATGCGCGGCGCGTTCCTGCCAGCCGTCCAGCGGCAGGTACTCGCTTGCATGGGCGGCGAAGACCTCCTCCATCAGCGCCCGGACCCTGCCCGCGTCGGCGCGCGGCAGCGGCGGGATTCGCGCCAGGGTCGGCGGCTGCCACTGGCCTCCGACGCGCGCCCGCAGCCAGCATTGCAGGGAGGGCAGATCCAATGTCATGTTCCCGTAGCGCAAACTGGAGTTCAGCGCGGCGCGCACCAGATCGGCGTCTTCGGGATCGGGCGAGAAGAACATCTGGGTGGAGGTGTTGGCGAGCATGGCCTGCGCCACCGGCTCCATGCCTTCCACCTTGCGCATCATCGAAAGCGACTGCGCCAGCACGAACATGCGCGCCCCGAACTTGGCGCCTTCGGACAGCATGGCCTCCAGCCGCATCCCGGAGCCGATCTCCTGGGCTTCGTCCACGACGAAGTAAAACGGGACAGGCTGATCCAGCGTGGCCTTGCGATAGGCGGCGTCGAAGACGTTGTACAAGACCGAGGCGGTGAGGCGCGCGCCTTCGCGTCCCATCTCGCCGGACGGGAGACGCAGGACGATCCAGGCGCGCTCGCCCGCCCATTTGGTCATATCCACGAAGCGGTCCTGGTGCATGGCGGAAAAAAGCCAGGGCGAGAGTTCGAGCGCCATCACCTTCGAAAGCACCGGGCTGATCACCTCGGTGATCCAACTCTGGTTCTTGCGTTCGTCGTCGCCGGTCTGTCCGAACAAGGCATCCAACGCCAAGGCGCCCATTCGGTCGCCGGGAGGCAGCAGCGCCATTGCGGTGTGCCGCCATTCCTTGTTGAAAGCCATAAAGACCACGTGCAGGAGTCCCAGCCCGGCTTCGGGGTGGCGTTGGTTCCAGACATGCGCCAGGCGGAAGAGACCCAGTAGCGCGGCCTGCATGCGCGGCCCCCAGTAATCGTCCCAGATGCGCCGCCCGATCTGGACGATGGCGTTGCCGGCCCAGGTAAAATCCGGGACGGCCAGCAGGTTCAAGGGGACGACCTGCGGCAGATCGGGCGTGACGATTCGCAAGCGCGCAATGGCCCGTTCGCGCGCCGGGGACGGCAGTTGTGCGATCGCGTCCAGAAAGGCGTCCGCCAGCGAGACATGCGGGTCCACCAGGAAGATGCCCGGCGCGTCGTCGCCGCGCGCCAGCAGTTGTTCCAGCATGGCGAAGACGAAAGACGATTTGCCCGAGCGGCTGCCTCCGGTGGCCATGCCGTGACCGTCCGGATCGACGCCGATCCATTCCCCGGACGCGACGCTCTTTCCGATCTTGAAACCGGCTTCCAGCAGCGGTTGGGAGGGAGGCGGGGCAGGCACATCCTGCCAGACGGCGCGGTCCAGGAGGCCGCTGCCTTCGCCCAGTTGCAGCGGAGCGATCAATCCGGCCAGTTCGCCTGCGGGCAGGGGAAACCCATACCCGCGAATCTGCGGCCAGAGACTCGGCAGGTCGATTCGGTATCGCTCTCCGTCCAGGAGCGGCAGGTCAATGGGGGCAGAAAGAGATAACGCCGCCGAGAACAGCGGTTCCTGGATTCTTCGTTCGAGAATTTCTTTGGGGATCGAGCGCCAGTTCAGCCAATCCCGCAGACCGAAGGCGGAAGCGATAAACAACACGCCGCCGGAGATCAAGCCGAGCGCGCCGAACGGCGAAGGAAGAAAGCCCGCGCTCCACAAGCCGCCGCTCAACCCGGCGATGAAAATTCCAAGCAACAGCGAACCGCGCAGGAAGGCCAGTTCGCCTCTCCACGGATTGGGCGCATCCCCTTCCACGCCGCCTTCCGTCCCATAGGAGTAGGTCGAAAGCTTACGCAGGCGTTCCTGCAAACGGTCTTCGCGCCCCAGGACCCACAAACGCAGGCTGGCCTGTCGTCCCTCCCGCGCGGCGCCGATCAACCGGCTGGCAATGGCGAGCAATGGATCGCTGTCTTTTGCCGAGGCGAGGATGGACGGCAGGCGATTCGACGAACGCACGGCGAGGCCGGAAGCGCGCGCATCCACTTCTCCCAGCGCGCGCCAGCGGCTGTGTTGACCGGTCATGGCGGACCAGGCTTGCACAACTCCTTCGGCGGTATGTGGAGGCAGATAGAGACGCACGCGCAATCCCATCGGCGAAGCCGTCCAATCGATCACGGCGGGAGAGGGCAGTTGTCCGAGCCAGCCCGTGACCTGGGCGCGCAGATCGTCCAGTTTCAGAGGGGCGAAGAGCAGTTCCCAACCCTGCCAGCGGCCATTGCACAAGGGGCAATCCGCAGAACCGGAAGCAAACTCATAACCACAGGAGATGCAGATCATCGCAGGACTCCCGTGGCGCCGAGTTGTTTCCAGAATTGCAGCCAGGTTGAAGGGATGGAAACGAGTACAGGAAATAGCGCCCCGCGTCCGCCCGAAGGAGCGGCGAGAAAGACGCGCGGCGGCAGACGCGAGGTCATCTCCGCGTTCTTGCGCGCTTCGCTTTCGGGGACGCCGAGGGAGCGATAAAAGGCAAAGGCTTCGTCCGGGCCGAGCCGCCCGATGAAGGCGGTGGAGGCGAGGCTGAGCGAGGTGGGGTTCTTCATCAGGTCGGCGGGGAGGTGCGTGATGAGCGTCACGCCCACGCCGCGCTTGCGCGCCCGTCGTCCGAGTTCGTCCAGTAGATCCGTGAAGGGGCCGCTGCGCAGCAGACGCCAGCCTTCGTCAATGAAGATGTCCATCGGCTGCTTCCCGATGGTGACCGAGTGATATAAAAACCAGGCCAGCACGGCATGCACGATGGCGCGGTTTTCCTCTCTCAAAGAAGATAGATCGAAGTTCCACCATTGGCCGGGAGGGAAATGCGGAGAAAGAAGCGCTTTGGGTCTGTCGAAGAAACCTTCGAACAAGCCGCCGCGCATGAAGGGACGCAGGAGCGCCAAAGGCATGGCGGCTTCGGACGCATTCAGCGCGCCGAGCGTCTCTGCCAATTCGGCGATGGAACACGGGCCGGGACGTCTCTCCCATCTGCGCTTCACGGCTTCGTGCAACGCGGCTTGCACGCCGGGGGAAAGAACTGATTCACCCGCAAGCGCGGCGATCAGGAAGCGGACAGCCAATAACAACTCGGCCGGGTTCTCGCCCTGCAAGGGTTGGATCAGGCAGGTGTCTTTATGTTCCGGAATTCCAGCGGGAACGACGCGTCCACCCACTGCTTCGCACAGGCGGTTGTTCTCGCCCTCCGGGTCAATGGAAATCACGGTTCTTCCTTGCAGGAGTCGTTGCAGCATGATCCAGCGCAGGAGCGTGGTCTTGCCCGAACCGGGTTCGCCCAGAATCAAAGTGGTGGCATGTGGGGGAGGCGGGACGTTGGGATCGAGTCCTTTGGTAAAAGAGAAATGTACGTCGCGGCCATCGCGCGCGTGTGTCCCGATCCAAACCGAGTCATCGGCTGGCAGAACCTGGCGCGAAGGCGCGGGCAACAATGGAAGGGTTTCTTCCAAAAATAAAGTCGGTTCGTCCAGGCCGGGGAAGAGCCTGCCGCCCGGCTGGAAATGGTGGATGGCGCGCTCGGCGATGTAGAACAGGCGCTGAGCGGTGAGGCCGCGGGCGCGCAGCTGCGACTCGATCACGCGGCGCGCGGCTTCCGCTTCGTTGAAGCGATCCCGTTCCACGAACAATCCTGCCAGCAGGGCAATGCGAAAGGCCGGCTTGCCGAATGTGAGCTCGGACTCGGCCGCGTCCATCGCCGAGTCGGAGGCGCGCTCGGCCATCGAGGGACGCCGTCCGGTCTTTTCGGCCAGCGCCATCATGAATCCTTCGAAGAGCGTACGCCTCGCACGCAAAGAACCGCGCAGAACATCCGGCGGTTCGCGCCGCAGGGACAGGGAATAGATCACGGGCAGGTTGGGGTAGAAGACATCCGCCGTGAGCCGCGACCAGGGACGGTCCGTTTGTCCCGGCACGCCGCTGCCGCGCGCCGAGAGAGGCAGCAGATACCCGCCCGGAAAGAGCAGGTGGTCTTCCAGAATTTCCACGGCTTCGGATGCAATGGCGGCCGCGAACTGGTCTTGAGGGTGAGACATGCGGCGGATGATACAAAAACACCCGCAGGGGTATCCGGCGGGTGTCGCTTGCTCAATCGCTGCTATTGCTGTTGGAACATGGATGTCCTTTTGTTGCGCGGCCGCTCCCTTCTCAATTTTAGGGAATTGGAGCCGACTTGTCTTAACCCGAATTCGCTCTTATACTATTCGTAAACCTAATGGAGGTGGCGCTCTCCCGCCGAAGCAATCCCCGCGCGCAACAGAAGATTACTTCCCTACGGGATGCTGCGCGATCGCCTTGCTCACAATGACATTGGCGCCTGTCATTGCGAGGCGATTCAAATGATGGCGAGCGATCCCAACGCGCCGCAGAATTTAAGGAGTTGGGCAAAGTCCTTCAGCGTGTGATGGCGGGCAGTAAAAATATGGGTTTGTCGAATCTACCCGCGGAGTGGGCGGCGCTTATTCAAAGGATGAAAGCTGAAGGGTGAAAGATGGAAAAAACTTCCGAAGTCAATTACGGAAATTTTTATTTGCTGATATATGAGTCTAGTTTATTCAACAGATCAGGCACATCCGCTGTAGATGTTTTCCAGACTTCATCCCAATCTATCAAGTCGTAACCGTGCACTAGGTTGTCGCGCACCCCGCAATCAGCGTCCAGGGAATTTGCGGATATTCGGCGCGAAATTCTTTGGAGAGCCGTTTAACTGCTTCGCCAATTACCGTTAATTGATAAAGGACTGCTGAGCGGGTTTTCCAGTCGTAAATGAAAGTTTCCTTGTCGAAGTCTTTTATAAAATCAACAACAAGCCGCGCGGCATTGGCGATGTCCTGAATGACAACTTCATCCCTCTGCATACGCCGCCTCGTTATCAGAGAAGATAACCTTTGCCGTACGCAAGATACGCTCGCGTAAAAGTTCGTTTTGTGTCTGTTCCAGGGCACGGCGGGTAATAAGGTCAACTTTGCGTTTGAAGATTGCTTCCAAATCAAGCCGCATTTGAACGTGATCGAATAATCCCCAATTGGCAGTTCCTTTGAACGAAAGCAAAACATCCACATCGCTTTCGGGCTTGAAATCCGCGCGTAAGGCTGAACCGAATAACGCAAACTCACGTATTTGCCAACGTTGACAAAAACGGTTCAAATCTTTCTGCGGGATCGATTCAATGAATTTCATTTTGCGTCTATTATAATGCCAATCAACAGCCGAAGGAATTTCAAACATTGGGCAAAGTCCTTCAGCGCGTGTTAATCGGCGACAAGAACGTGGATCTTTTGTCCCTGCCTACGGGGTGGGTGAAGGCAATCAGGCAGGCTTTGGGATCGTAAAAGTTTGCGCTTGCTTTTGATTGGACCTCCATCAATTATTTGTGCCACATGCGCCCAGCGGGTCAGTTCCTCGCTCCTGTCTTGGTTTAGTCCTTGCTGACAATCAACTCATTCTCCACTGCCTTCTTGAGCGCATAGCCGTTTGCCGCCCTGTTTGAACGCCTGTCGAAGATATTGCGGGTCATCATGCATGGTGAGGATCAGAGGGGACAGGTGGAACAAGGTTACGCAAAGTGGGAAGCGTACCGAGGCCGCTGAGCGCGGGCTTGGACGATCAGGTCAGGCTGGAGACATTCTGCCTGCGGGGGAGAGGCTGGGCGGGATGAAATGACTGTTCTTCTCTTAATATTCCCTATTCGACAGGAATGCGCTCCAGGTCCCGCCAACTGACGAGCGCGCCAGCCTGGGTTTGCATGGATTGCTCCCCCCCATACACCACATAGCCCTTCTCCTCGGGAGTCCCGGCAAGTTGATTCCAGTACTTAAGGTTGTCGAAATAATCGGGGGTCATGGTCTTGCCAGATTTGATCTCGATGGGCGTGATCCGATCGCCATGCTCGAACAGGCAATCGATCTCCCTGCCGCTTATACAAATGTGCAATTCGATTGCATATTTGCACAAGCGGCTTCTTTACGATAAGACCGATTTGGTGCAGTTGCCCGATCAACGCTGAGCTTTACAAGAACAGGAAATTCAAGAATGGACCTGGTTGGCAATCATTGGCTTCCAGCCTCCTTCTTCAACGATATTCCAGGCTGGAGGATTAGCCCAATATCAGCGCGTGATGGGCTGTGCGTAACTTCTCCGCGTCCATCTTCTCCACCTTCCGGTCGTAAGTCAGGTAGCCGTTGATCTCGATCTCCACATCCGTCGTCTGGGTGTATACCGCGGCGGCCAGTCCCTGCGCGATAAGCGGCTGCAACTCGTTTTCGAGTAACGCCAGATACGCAGCGGTCAACTCCTGGCGCGTTTCGTAGAAGCGATAGCCAAATTTCTTCGTCGCGTCCCACATGTGGTCGGGGATTTTCAAACTGTAGCCGCCGAACTCCGAGATGACGAACGCGCGTCCATCGGGCTTGGGTCGCTTCAACTTCTTGACATAGATGTGCTTGCTCTTGAAATCCCCGCCGCCCTGGTCGAACCAACCCGATGCATGGTCCACCAGCCGCGTCGGGTCATACCCCTTGACCCACGCCGCGACCTCATTCGCCTGGAACTGTCCCCAACTCTCGTTGAACGGAACCCACACCGCAATGCACGCCGTGTTGTGCAGGTGGTCGATCATGCCCTGCAACTCGCGGCGATACTCGGCGCGGTTCGCTTCGTCCGCGCGGCCGAAGCGCGACAGCCAGCGCGTGTCATTGCGATGGAAACCAAAGATCAGCGACAGGATCGCCACCGTGTCGCCATCGATCAGCCCGCCGTTCGGCATGTCCTGCCAGACGATCATCCCCAGTCGGTCGCAGTGGTAATACCAGCGCAGCGGCTCCACCTTGATGTGCTTGCGGATCATGTTGCACCCGATCTCCCGCGTATATTCGATGTCGAACGCCATCGCCTCTTCCGACGGCGGCGTGTACAGCCCATCAGGGAAAAATCCCTGGTCGAGCGGGCCATATAAAAACAGCGGCTCGCCGTTCAACGCAAAGCGCAGATGACCATCCGCGTCCTTCATCAATCCGAATTTGCGCATAGCAAAGTAACTGCCGACTTCATCCATGACTTGGCCCTCGCGGACGAGTTGCACGCGCAGATCATACAAATGTGGATTCGACGGACTCCACGCGACAGGATTCGGAATCCCGATTCTCGCGTGACTTTGGGCGGGCGCGCCGCCCGACGCGATTTTTTCTTCCCCCGAAGCGACCTCCGCCTCCATCTGCACCCCTGCCGCGTTCCCCCTGACTTTCACTTCCACCGTCACGGACTGGTCATCCAAATCAGGCGTCAACTTCAACGACTCGATACTGACCTCAGGCACGACTTCCAACCAAACCGTCTGCCAAATTCCAGAGATGGGGGTGTACCAAATCCCCCTTGGGTTCAACGTTTGCTTGCCGCGCTGCTGCAATCCCGTATCCGTGGGATCCCAGACGGAGACGAGCAGTTCGTTCTCGCCGCCCACGAGCGCGTCGGTGATATCGAAGGTGAAGGGCAGGTATCCGCCGCGGTGCGAGCCGATGGGCTTGCCGTTAACCCAAACAGAACATTCATAATCCACGGCGCCGAAATGCAGCAAGCTCCTTTCTCCCGCTCTCACAGAAGGATGTGCAAAAATTCGCCGGTACCACAACCGTTGATCGGGTTGTAGCGATTTCTGCACCCCCGACAACAACGACTCGACAGCATACGGTACAAGAATCTTTCCATCCCAAGTTTGTGGCGCGGGACTGTCTTTGGACAGGATGGCATAGTCCCACTCGCCGTTGAGATTGAGCCAATCAGGCCGCGTCATTTGCGGGCGCGGATATTCGGGGAGGGGGATGGGTTGGTTGGGTTGCCAGCGTGTTTTCATGCGTTCACCCAAACAGTCATGGTGGATGCGCCGCGGTTGCCCCAGAGGTGGTAGGGGATGAAGGTGAGGGGTTGGCCGTCGGCGGAGCGGGCTTCGATTTTCATGATGCCGCCGAGGATGGACGCGTCAAAGGTGGGGCGGAGGGAGGCGGTATTCACTTTAGCGTTGAAGATGTCCACATTGGGGTTGTCGGCGCTTTCGAGACAGTAGACCAGAGGGCCGCGGCTGATGGCGACTTTGTCCGCGTGGCCTTTGACTTTGGGATGCGCGCGGCGGAGTTGGATGGGCATGTCGAAGGTGAGTTCGAGGAGGTCGGCAGGCGACCAGGCGCGGGCGAGGCTGAGAAAAACGCTGCGCAGTTGAGCGCTGCGCATGCTTGCCCTGGCGGGCGGCGCCAGGGAAATGGCATTTTGCGCTATAGGCTCGCCGTTTAATTTCACTTGCGGGCTTTCACTCCACGATGGCAGGCGAAGGTGAAGCGGGAATTCGGCGGGTGATTCAATTTTGATCCGCACGTTCCCATTCCACGGAAGGTCGGAATGCAATTCGAGTTTGGCAAAGTTGGTTTCGTGTTGGCTGGAGATGTATTGGTGAATCCAGAGTTCGTTTTGATTGGACGAGAAAATATATTTGCCAATATCGGCCCAGGCGCGCGAGAGGTTGGATGGACAGCAGGGCACGGCGTACCAGGGTTTGCGCGTCACGCCGCCGCGACAGGCGAGAGGATTGTTGTAGAGGTAGGCGTTGCCATCCATCCCCATGCCGACGGCCGCGGCGTTGTAGAGCTGCCATTCGAACAGGTCGCTGTATTTGGCTTCGCCTGTCAGTTGCGCCATCTCCCAATTCCAGAACATGCTTCCCAGGGCTGCGCAGGTTTCAGCGTAGGCGTATTCGGGGTCGAGTTCGTAGTCGTTGCCAAAGCCTTCGATGGCGGGCAGGGAACCGATGCCGCCCGTGACGTACATGCGCCGCGTCGCCATGCGCTCCCAGGCGCGCTCCAACGCGGGGACGAGAGTCTGGTCGCCAGTCTCGCGGGCGAGCATGGCAATGGCGGTTTCGAGATACGCAAAGCGGACGGAGTGACCGACGGGCGCCGTCTGTTTCCGCACGGGTGCGTGCTGCTGGAAATATTTTCCGCTCAGCGCGTTGATGTTCCAGCGCAGGGTCGCGTTCCATGGTTTCTTTGCGACGTTGCCAGGCGGGAGTTGGAATGGTTTGAAATCGGGATGGGCGGCGAGATATTCCTGTTTCTTTTGCTTCACGTATTTGCCGCGCGCCTCCACGCTGAAGTTTTGTTTCAGGAGCGAGAGGGCGAAGAAGGGATCGCGCCCGCGTTGCTCGATGAACTGCCGCGCCATTTCAAGATATGGTTGATGCCTGGTGATTTGATACAAGCGCAGAAGCGCGATCTCGATCTCTTCGTGACCTGGGGTATGCTTCGCGTCCTTGCCGCGGAAGTCCTCCACGATGCGGTCGGCGGCGCGGCGGACGATCTCGAGCAGGTCGGCGCGACCAGTCGCCTGGTAGTGCGAGACGCCCGCTTCGATGAGATGGCCGTGGCAGTAGAGTTCATGCTCGATCTGGAGATTCGTCCAGCGCGTGTCTGGGAAGTGGATCTGGTTGTAGGTGAAGAGATAGCCGTCAGGTTGCTGGGCGCGGGCGAGGAGGGAGATGAACGCGTCGATGTGCGCGGCCAGTTCGGGGCTGGGAAAAGAAGCGAGAATGCGGGAGGCCGCGTCCAGCCATTTGTGCGCGTCCGAATCGGCGAAGAACCAGCCCTCGCGGAAGCCCTCCACCTCCCCCGCGGCAATGCGGAAATTTTCGATGCAGCCCGAAGCCTCGAGTTGATCCCATTGATGGAAGATGGCGCGGCGCGCGTTGACGTCGAGACGGTCGCGCCAGAACCCGCCAGTGATGCGTGTGGTCATGATCGTTTGTTGTTGATGAACGCCAGCGGAATGAGCGAGAGCAGGGCAATGACCGAGCCGACCTGGAAGATGATCGGGACGGGGACGAAGCCTGCCTGACCGTTGAGCGTGGTGGGGATGCCGAAGGTTTGGATGAGCGTCGAGCCGATCCAGGGGCCAATGACCATTGGGATGGCGATCCAAAAGATCATGCGGATGCCGAGGAATTTGCCGCGGCTCTCTTCGGGCAGGAGGTCTTTGAGCCAGGCAACGGAGGCGATGGAGGCCGCGACCGAGAAGGCCTGCCAGAGCAGACCCGTGAGGGCGAGCAGGGGCAGCGAGCGGACGAGCGAAAGCAAAATGCCGCCGAGGCTGGAGATGAGGATGGCGACCGCGATCATGTTGCGCTTGTTCCATTTGTCGGCGAGGATGCCGAAGGGAATGGCGAGGGCGGCGCTGCCGACCATCACCGCGCCGCCGATGATGCTGAACTCGGACTTGGTCACACCGACGAAGTTGTTGAGGTAAACGATTAGATATGGGAACGAGACTTCCATGCCAATACTGCTGACCATGATGAAGATCAGCAGGATAAAGAGCTGGCGGTTTTGTCGGAGCGTATCGAGGTTGAAGAGGCCGGCGAACTCTGACCAGAAGGAACGGGTGGGTTTGTCGAGCGGAGCGTTTGCATCGTGCAGGAGACTGCCCGCAATCAAGCCGACCACGGTCACGATGCCGCCGAGCAGATAGAAGAAAATGAAATAGCCCAGGCTGTCGATCAACATGCCCGCCGCGACCATCGCCACGATCTGCGCCAGGAAGACGCTCAGGTTGAGCACGCCTTCCACACGGCCGCGCGTTTCGCTGGTGGCAACGTCGGCCGTCCAGGCGTTGAAGGCCGCATCGTTGGCGGTGGAGCCGAAGAAGGTCATGATCGAGTCGGCGACCACCACCATGAAGATGGCGAGGCTTGAGATTTTGATGTAGGCAACGGTTGGAAAGAGAATGGTCGAGATGCCCCACAGAATGTATCCGAATAAAATGAACGGGCGGCGGCGTCCCCAGCGCGAGCGGGTGCGGTCGCTGAGGGCGCCCATCAGCAGCGTGGTCAGCGTGGCGGTGATGGCGCTGGCGGCGGTCATCCACGCCACAGGGCGCGGGTCGGGTGTGAGTGTGTCGTAAACGAAGGTGTTGAACCAGGAGTTTTCGACCGCCCAGGCGATCTGTCCCGTGAGGGCGAGGGCGAACATGACGAACCAGGCGCGGGAGGTGAGGCGGGATTTGGATTCAGTCATGGGAGTCCCTTTCATTCAGGAAATGTTGTTTCCATTATAGGTGGTTTAGCCCCTTTTTCACAAATGCTGTTTTGGTTTGCGTTCCTCAGTTCATCGAAACCCTGACGACATAGCGCCTATTCCGTATTCGTACTCCAGGCTGGGATTGAGCGCCCAGCGGGTCAACTCCTCGATCCCGGCCTGCTCCAGATACCCAACACGCAAACCAAAGCCGGCGCACAGACCGGTCAATCCATCCCACCAGGCCAGGCCTTCATCCCCAGGCAACACAAATTCCAGGATCGTCCGGCGGACGAACGGCAGGGGGTATTCCTGCGTCGCCAGGATCAAACCCTGGCGCAGGATATCCAATCCATCGCCTTCTGGCTGTTTCCATTCCTTTACATGATTTTGAAATTCCACCCTCGGCTCGGGGTCCGGCCAGAAGACCTGCATCAAGCGCAGCGTCCATCCCGGCTGAATGGAAGAGAGCATGGCCTGATACGCCTCCTGTGGCCGCACCTCGGGACGGTCCGG
>CAZCZL010000028.1:0-13131 GCA_964503315.1 uncultured Ignavibacteriales bacterium
AGAGCCAACTGCTGGAGTTTATCGACCTGTTCTTCGAGATAGTCCGCAAATCCGGGGGTCTGCTGGAGCCGCGCCTCTGATTTAGCCTGCTGTTGGAGGGTGCGAAGCTCCTGCAGCCCGGTCAGCAGATGTTCCGCCCGCTTTTTCCCATAGGCGTTTGCGGAGAGACTGATCATCGAGAAGTAGGTTTTGATCCTCTTGCTCAAGGATTCTTTGATAGCGCCATCGGGAAGCCGTCGATTGACGATACTCCCGAGCCTGTTGGTTCCAAGCCCGGAGGCAAAATCACCTTTGGCGGCCCCTTCATCGAGACGGTTCGCCATCAACTCGTAATGAAGCATCGACTGCGCGGATCCGCTCTTGATATCGAACCCCGGATAGAGCCGGGGAACCTCCTGTGCGATCCGGTCGTGATACCGTGTCATCAGTTCGCGGGCGTTGATACTAACCCCGATCGATTTCCCGAGTGAATCAACTTGTCGGTATATCTTGGTGAGATTGAACAGGCGGAGCGAATCGTAGGGCAGTTGCGTCAATTGTGCCGCGAGTGCCTCGGCCAGTTGGTTGGCGCTGAGGTCACCGACCAGGAGGATATCCGGATAACGGTAGTCGGATAGGTCATTCAGGATCGAATCAGCATACATACCGCTGTCAGGGATCGCGTAGGTGTGCGCGAAAAGCTGTCTGTTCTCAAGTCCGACTTGGCTTACCAGATACTGGTCGCCGGGGCGGACAGTCACCAGATCGATCCGCGCACCATACCAGTCATTGAGATAATAGAGGCTGGCCCAGTCAATCGACTGCGGGTCATCGTAAAGATACAATACCCGCAGGTCAGTCAGCGCGATGCGGGATTGGACGTCATCCGCTCCCTGAGCGGATACCGTCATTGCGAACACGATTATAGGAAAACAGAGCCACAGCAAAGCGCGGCGCACGGAATGCAAATGAGTATTGCCCATGACTGGAAATATAGAAGAGAGTGCAATCCGAAGTCAAAATTGAAAAACCGGCTATTCGAGGATCTCTTCGTCCTCGGCCCGCCAGGCCGGGTCGACTATACAGAGGAAAACCAGGTCGGTTTGTCCAGTGTTGGTAATTGACTGGACCGCCTGTGGCGGGATCTCGATAGCATCCCCGGCTGATACCGTAGCCGACTCGTTATCGACCGTCATGCGCCCCTCCCCTGCCAGAATATAGTAGACCTCGCTGGTGGCAAGGCGGTGCCTGAATGTCGTCTCCCCCGGCTTGACCGTCGCATGGGCCAACGAATAGCGGCCCTCGAACGGATACCCCCTGTCAGGGTGCAAGAGCTCCCGGAGGCGGGTGTTGTCGCCGGCTACGAACTCAGTACATTCAGTTAGTTTCCGTATGCGCATAAATGAAAAAGCCCCGCTTTGCGGGGCTGTCTATTCTCAGATAACCTGATTCTCTCTCAGCTTCTTGAACAGATTCTCCGCGATCTCTTCCGGTGTCGCGCCGGTGATGATCTCACCCTTCGCGCGCGGCGGTGGCGGCGAGACCTTGAGAGTCTTCGTGCCGGACTTTGCGCCGATGCCATCCCCGGAAAGTCCGAGATCAGCCGCCGACCACTTGATGATCGTTTTCTTTTTGGCGGCCATCTTCCCCTTGAGCGACGGCAGACGCGGTTCGTTGATCTCTTTCACGACCGACACAACCGCCGGAAGCGGCAGTTCGACAATATCGTATCCTTCTTCCGTCGTCCGGAATACCGTCACTTTGCCAGCCTCAACCGCGTCAAACTTCTTCACGAACATCGCCTGCGGCAGATCGAGATTGGCGGCGACGGCCGCGGGAACCTGCGAAGAATCCGAGTCCACCGCCTGCTTACCGGCAAGGATCAGATCATACGACCCAAGCTTCTTCAATCCGGCGGCGAGGATCTTGGCAATAGCCTGTTGGTCCGAGCCATTAAACAGATCATCGGCGAGAAGATAGGCATCATCGGCGCCCAGCGCGAGGCAGTCACGCAGCGCGGATTCGGCGCGGTCGGTCCCGACCGTCATTACCACACAGGTACCGCCATGTTTCTCTTTAAGGCGGAGTCCCTCTTCGAGGGCATATTCATCGAATGGATTGACAATGCCCGGTCCCTGCGGAAGTACCACCTGATTGGCGGCCTCATCGACTTTGATGAGCGCGATCTCGGGAACCTGTTTGACCAACACGACTATGTTCATCTTCTCAACCTTTCAGCAAATCTCAATGAGCCGCCAATATGAAGAATGAGGAGTGAATTGTCAAGGGATAGCTATCGCGGCAGGGAGATGCAAGCAATTGGGGAATAACGAGATATCGAGGCGACGCGGATCTACTTTTCTATTGATTCAAGGGCCATCGCGGCGGCTTTTTGCTCCGCTTCCTTCTTCGAGGTTCCCACCCCTTCCCCGGCTTTCTGACCATTGATCGTGACGATCACGTGGAAGATCTTCTCATGATCCGGCCCCTCTTCGGACACGACATCATACCGCGGGACCCCTTCCCCTTTCGCCTGGATCAGTTCGAGCAGATCACCTTTGTAATTCCGTTGCGCCGTATCGGTGAGGATGCGAACGCGGTGAGCGTAGATCGTGCGCAGAACGATATCCCGCGCCGCGTCAACTCCGCCATCCAGATAGACCGCGCCGATCACTGCCTCGAACGCGTCGGAGATGATCGAAGCGCGCTCACGTCCGCCCGCACGATCCTCTTCGGCGGATAACCGAATGAACTTGTTAAGTCCGATCTCTTTGCCCAACTGACAGAGCGTCGTTTCATTGACCAGCATCGCTTTGGTTTTGGTCAGATTCCCTTCCGACTCGTTAGGATTGTCCTTGAATAGCTGTTCAGAAATGATCAAACCGAGGACGGAGTCGCCGAGGAATTCAAGTCTTTCGTTGGATTGCTGATCGTGATTGGTGGAGCGGGCATAGGAACGGTGGGTCAGTCCGAGAAGAAGCAATTGGGTGTTGCGGAAATGATACCCCAACAATTGCTGGACCCCTTCTAATCGGGGATCCTCTGGAGGTATCTCGGTAACTTTAAATAACCGACTGACTCTGTCCCACAAACCCATTTAGACAGTACCGTTTAATTTTCCCGCAACTAAGGAGACGTTGTGGCCGCCAAACCCGAATGAGTTGCTGACAGCGTACATGACGTCGTGTTTCCGTTTCTGATTCGGCACATAGTCAAGATCGCACTCCGGATCCGGATCATCCAGGTTGATGGTCGGATGCAGCCATCCGGTCTCGATCGATTTGAGGCACGCCACCAACTCGATCGCGCCTGCCGCGCCGAGCAGATGTCCCGCCAGCGACTTGGTTGAATTGCACGGCGTCTTGTACGCATGTTCGCCCAGCACCGATTTGATCGCGCGCGTTTCCGCAATATCGCCCAGGTCGGTAGCCGTACCGTGCGTATTGATGTAACTGATCTGTTCCGGCTTGAGACCGGCATCCTTGATCGCCATCTTCATCGCCCGGGCGGCACCGTCACCGTCCGGATGAGGCGCTGTCATATGGTACGCGTCTGCGGTCATCCCCGCGCCGAGGATCTCGCCATAGATTCGCGCGCCACGCTTCTGCGCGTGCTCGAGCGATTCGATGAGCAGGATCGCGGATCCCTCACCCATGACAAAACCATCCCGCCCTTTATCGAACGGACGGGACGCCTTCTCCGGTTCGTCGTTGCGCGTCGACATCGCCCGCGCCTGGCAAAAACCGGCCATCGAGGTCGGCGTGATCGTCGCTTCCGCGCCTCCCGCTATCATGATATCAGCCTCCCCGCGCTGGACACAGCGGAAGGCATCGGCGATCGCGTGCGCTGATGATGCGCAGGCCGAGACGGTCGCGTAGTTCGGACCCTTGAATCCGAACCGCATCGAGACCAGACCCGCGCACATATCGATGATCATCATCGGAATGAAGAACGGCGACACGCGACCCGGCCCCGAAGTGACCAGTGTCGAATGCTGCTGTTCGAAAGTCGTGATCCCGCCGATCCCCGAACCGATCACCACCCCAGCTTTCTCGAGGTCGACCTTAGACAGGTCAATACCGGAATCGCGGATCGCGAGTTCACTCGCTACGAGCGCGTATTGCTCGGCGAGATCCATACGCCGCAACTCCTTCTTATCGATAAAGGCCGCCGGATCGAAATTCCTTACTTCTCCGGCAATCTTGGTAGTGTAATTGGCGGTGTCGAAACGAGTCACCATTCCCACGCCGGACTTGCCGGCCAGCATATTCCCCCAGGCTTCTTCCACAGAATTGCCAATAGGTGAAATGACTCCGAGACCGGTGACAACAGCGCGTACTTTCATGGCTCTCTACTTCCGATGAGGTTCAACCAAACCTGCTCAGGCAGGCTTGGCGTTGGTCTTGATATAGTTGATGGCATCGCCGACCGAGGTGATCTTTTCGGCATCCTCGTCCGGGATCTCGAGAGAGAATTCCTCTTCGAGCGCCATGACCAGTTCGACGGTGTCAAGAGAATCGGCACCCAGATCTTCCACGAACTTGGCGCTCTCTGTGACCTGTCCGGCTTCCACGCCGAGCTGCTCGACGATGATCTCTTTGACTCTTTGCTCAACTGACATGACTCTTCTCCTTACTATGGTTTCCGTTGTCTGATTTACACAGTCAGGCCGCCATCGACCGCCAATACCTGCCCCGTAATGTACGATGCGCTATCGGAGGCGAGGAAGAGAACGGCGGCGGCTACATCATTGGGAGTCCCCGGTCGATTGACCAGCGCTCTATCCAGGAACGCCTGTCGCGCGGCGGCAGGCAACACATGCGTCATTTCGGTTTCAATGAACCCGGGCGCGACCGCGTTAACGGTGATGCCCCGTGTGCACAATTCTTTCGCCGATGATTTCGTCAGGCCGATCAAACCCGCTTTTGACGCGGAGTAGTTCGCCTGTCCGGCATTGCCGGTGAGTCCAACGACGGAACTGATATTTACAATACGGCCATAGCGCTGTTTCATCATGATACGCGCGGCCGCTTTCGTGACAAGAAATGCCCCTTTCAGATTGATGTCAAGAACCATGTCCCAGTCCTTTTCATCCATCCGGATCATCAACGTATCGCGGGTGATCCCGGCATTATTCACGACGACGTCAACCCGTCCAAACTTCTCAACCGCGGTCTGGAAGAGCGCCTCGATATCTTCCGCGCTGGTCACGTTCGCCTTCACACCAATGGCGTCGGCGGATATCTCTTTGGCGACTTGCTCGCACAATGCCTGATCAAGGTCGGTGACGACCACTTTCGCGCCAAGCTTCGCAAATGACTCCGCGAGTGACTTGCCGATCCCTCTGGCTGATCCGGTGACCACAACTACCTTGTTGGTGAAATCCAGCATCGCTTCCCTTCTAGGCGCCTACCGCGGAGAGCGCTTTGACATCATTCAACGTATCAAGATTGAGCGTCTGTTCAAGCTGCATTTCGCGCTTGGCCATTCCGGTCAGCACTTTTCCCGGGCCGACTTCGATAACTTTGGTTACGCCTTCAGACTTGAGATAACTCATCGTCTGTGCCCATCGCACCGGTGCGGTCACTTGTTCCACCAGCAGCTTCTTGATCTCATCGCCGGTCGCCGCGGGCTGAGCGGTCACATTGGCAACGACTTTCTGGCGCGACGGTAATATCACCATATCGGCCAGATAACTGTGCAGGCCGTCTCGGGCCGAAGCCATGAGGGATGAGTGAAACGCGCCGCCAACTTCGAGCATGATCGCCCGCTTGGCTCCCGCCGCTTTCGCCAAATCGCATGCTTTCTGCACGGCGGCGATATGACCGGAGATCACTGTCTGGCTGTTTGAATTGTAATTGGCGGGGACGACCACCGTCGCGGCATCCGAAGCTTCGGCGCACACTTTTTCAAGTGTGGCGTCATCGAGTCCCATGATCGCCGCCATAGTGCCAGGATTTTTGACACATGCCTCTTCCATAAGCGCCGCCCGACGTACCACCGCCGCTATCGCGTCCGTGAAGCGAAGCACCCCGGCCGCTGACAACGCCGCGTACTCGCCGAGCGAATGTCCCGCCGCAAACTGGAAGGGCGGAAGTTCATTCTGCAGAACCGTCAGCACAGCCAGCGAGTGCAGCATGATGGCCGGTTGCGTAAATTTGGTCTTCTTTAATTCGTCAGCCGGACCTTCAAAGGAGATATGCGCGATGTCAGCCGAAAGCTGATCGGAGGCGAACTCATACAACCGGCGGACATCCGCCGAATGTTCGTACAGATCCTTTCCCATTCCAACATACTGGGAAGCCTGACCGGGGAAAAACAATGCTGTTTTGCTCATATCGCTTACCATTTCACCAGGGCGGAACCCCAGATCATCCCGCCGCCGAACGCGACCATGAGTACCAGGTCGCCAGGTTTGATACGTCCGGAGCGATTCGCTTCATCCAGTGCCAACGGCACGGAAGCGGATGAAGTGTTGCCGTATTTTTCGATATTGATCATCACTTTTTCGGGGTCAAGGTTGAGCCGCTTCATGAGTGATTCAATGATCCGCATATTTGCCTGATGAGGAATGAACAGCGAAACATCTTCCGGCTTGTGCCCGGCGTCCTCAATAACTTTGAGGGCGGCGCGGCCCATCTCTTTGACCGCGACTTTGAAAACATCGGTGCCGCTCATATAGATCTTGTCGCTGCCGTCGAAAGCGAAATCCGGCGTGTACGGATACTTGTTTCCGCCTACTTTGGAGCAAAGCCATTCGCGCATGCGACCATCGGACTTCATAAAGCTTGATTGAATACCCGAGCCATCGGTCGCCGGTTCCACGACCACCGCGCCGGCGGCATCGCCAAACAGGACGCAGGTCGTCCGGTCATTCCAGTTGGTAAAGGATGACAGTTTCTCAGAACCTACGACCACGATCTTCTTATGTATCCCGGATTCGATGAACCCACGGGCAATGGTGAGGCCGTTGATGAAGCCGGTACAGGCCGCAACAACATCAAAGGCGACCGCGTTGACCAAACCCAGATTTTCCTGGATGATACATCCGTTCGACGGAAGGGTATAGTCGGGAGTGACCGTCGCGTCGATGATCATTTCGACCTCTTCGGGAGCGCAGTTGGCCATCGCCATCGCGTTGCGTGCCGCTTCGGTCGCCATATCGGCGCAACTGATCGTGTCATCCGCGATGCGACGTTCGCGGATCCCGGTCCGCTCGACTATCCACTGATCCGAAGTATCGACTATCTTCTCAAGGTCAGCGTTGGTCATCCGCCGAGGCGGAGTAAACGATCCCGTTCCCGTGATCTTCGCGCTTATCTTTTGAGCCATTGGTTTTGCCGAAATGATTGGTTATCAGCTCGTCATGAATGCGCTGCTTGATCTTTTTGGCGTGCATCTCGAACGCGATCTTGACCGCGTTATATATCGCGCGCGCGTTTGACGATCCATGACAGATTATGACGATCCCGTTCACCCCTAACAGTGGGGCGCCCCCGGCTTCCGCGTAGTCGAATGAATTCTTGATCCGACGGAGAAATGGCGCCAGCAGAACGACGCCGATTCGTGAGAAAATGTTAGTTTGGATCTGGCGGCGCACCGCATTCATGAGGAACGGCTGCAATGATTCGCCGAACTTCAGCAGTACATTGCCGGTGAAACCATCGGTGACGGCCACGTCCACTGTTCCGTTCAATACGTCTCGTCCCTCTACATTGCCGACGAAATTGACTGTCTCGCTCTTGAGCAATTGTTGCTGGGCGGCGAAAATCAGTTCATTCCCTTTCGACCGCTCCTCGCCTATCGACATCAGGCCGACGCGCGGAGCTTCGATATTGAACAAGATGGATGAATAGACCGAGCCCATCACCGCGAACTGTGCGAGGTGTTGTGGCTTGCACTCGGCGTTCGCGCCGACGTCCAGCACTACACAGGGCCGGCTTGAACTGGTGGGAAACACGGCAGTGATCGCCGGGCGACTCACACCCTCAATGCGGCCAAGGGTCAACAGGGCGGTCGCCATCACGGCGCCGGTGTTGCCCGGTGAGACGAACGCGTCGGCCATCCCCTTCTTGTGCGCCTGCAGACCGACCGCGATGGAACTGTCACGCATCTTCACGCCGTCCGTCGCCGCCATGTGCATGGTCACTTCGGATTCGGCATGATGTACGGAGATGTTTTTGGGCAAGTCACGAATATGATCAAGGATCTTCTTGATCTGCTCCTGACGGCCGACAAACAGAACGTGGATCGCGTCGCCGAGTCGACGAGCCGCTTCAAGCCCGCCTTCAATGATCGCCTGTGGGCCGCCATCGGCTCCCATAACGTCAAGTGCGACGGTGCAAGTCTCACGTGTGCTCATCTAATAGACAATCCCTTGCTCGTACGTTCCTGTGAGGGGTGGTGCAAATGTTTAGGATTCGCGACCGACGATCACCTGCGCGCCATCATAGTATCCACAATGGGGGCAGATGTGATGCGGCAGACGCGCCTGATGACAATGCTCGCACGAGATCACGTTGGGAACCTCAAGTTTCCAACCGGTCCGGCGCTTGCGCCCACGCGTGCGAGAATGTCGTCGTTTTGGCAGAGGCATGACAGCTCTTCCTTCCTATCTCTCAGTTGTTGTTGCCCAGCAAATCTCGTAATCCGTCCCAGCGGGAATCCGTCACCTGATGCGTACAGGTACACGTCGATTCATTCCAGTTCACACCGCAGGTCGGACATAATCCCCGGCAATCCGGCTGACAGAGCGGCTTCATTCCGATCGCCAGGATCAGCGCCTGCCGCACCTGCTCGGTCACATCGACCCGCAGGTCATTGCCGTGGTAGAAAACATACTCTTCGTCATCCGTTTCGTCACGTTCGGCCTCAACCGGCGCGGCATCGGACCGGATGATGAAGTCCGTATCGTTTTCCAGTTCCGTCTGGTACTCCCGCGCGCACCGCGAACAGATCAAAACAACTTCCGCTCGCGCGGTCCCCGCGCAAAAATACTCGTGCTCAGTCTTCTGGAGGTTCAGTTTCGATTGAACCCAGTTCACCTGGGCGACCTCGGGCGCAAAGGGCTCGATCTCGCCGGGTGCCGCCTCCAGGATTGTGGTTGCGGGGAATCGTTCAAATTCCCGTAAATCGACAATCATAGTCTCACAAAATATCTACAATGGCGAGGGAAGTCAAGCCGAAAAGGTATTGTCAACCGTCTACCCGCCAACAAGTTATCTCGCATCTATGGCACCCGTCCGGCACCCGCCCTATCAGGCCTCCCCTATTTCCCCCGCCTTAACACAATTGGGCGCCGTCAAGCGCCCAATGCTCAGTCCACTCTTTATACGTCAACAGGTTCTACTTGTGGGTGTCTTTGTAGATCCTGATCCGATTGGCCGCTCGGTCGAGTGCGGCGCGTACCGACGGGAGATCGATATCCGTCTCTCCCTTTTCCGCCGAAACGAGACGCGCCTTGTTCCGCTCATAGGCGGCGCGGGCACGCTCAATATCTATCTCATTGCAGTCTTCCACAGCATCCGCCAGAATGGTCGCCTTATTGTTCGATACCTCAAGGAATCCATTCGAAACCGCCAGCACATGCAGCAGGTCACTGTTGTCCCGGAACTCGATCTTTCCGGGCTTCAATGCCGTGATAAGCGGAGCGTGATGCGATAGTACACCCAGATACCCGTCCGAACCGGGAGCCGTCAGACTCTTGACGTCTCCCTCGTATTCAACCTGTTCCGGTGTGACGATTGATAATCGGAACATGCTTACTTCTTGCTCTTTTCGTAGCTCTCGAGCACTTCATCGATCCCGCCGACCATGAAGAAGAACTGCTCGGGGATGTGATCCAGTTTGCCGGAGATCAATTCATCAAAGCCACGGATCGTATCCTGCGCCTTGACATACTTGCCGGCCTTACCGGTGAAGACCTCGGCGACAAAGAACGGCTGCGACAGGAAGCGCTGGATCTTACGGGCGCGCTGCACGATCTGCTTGTCATCTTCAGAAAGCTCATCAATACCGAGAATGGCGATGATATCCTGAAGATCTTTATAACGCTGCAGAATACGCTGCACACCACGGGCGACACGATAGTGATCCTGCCCGACGATCAGCGGATCGAGAATTCGCGAAGTTGAATCGAGCGGATCCACGGCCGGATAAATACCCAACTCCGCGATCTGACGCGACAACACGGTCGTAGCGTCAAGGTGCGCGAATGTGGTCGCGGGCGCGGGGTCGGTCAAGTCATCGGCAGGTACGTAGATCGCCTGCACCGATGTGATCGAGCCGGATTTGGTCGAAGTAATGCGCTCCTGCAAAGCACCCATCTCAGTCCCCAGGGTCGGCTGATAACCTACCGCCGACGGCATACGACCGAGAAGGGCCGACACTTCTGAACCCGCCTGTACGAAACGGAAGATGTTGTCGACGAACAAGAGCACGTCCTGGCCTTCTTCATCGCGGAAATATTCTGCCATGGTAAGACCGGTCAAGCCGACCCGAAGACGCGCGCCCGGCGGCTCATTCATCTGGCCGAACACCAGCGCGGTCTTTGAGATAACGCCCGACTCCGTCATTTCGCGATAGAGGTCATTCCCCTCACGGGTACGCTCGCCTACTCCGCAGAATACTGAGTAACCACCGTGTTCGGTCGCGATGTTATGAATAAGCTCCTGAATAACCACGGTCTTGCCTACACCGGCGCCACCGAACAACCCGACCTTGCCGCCCTTGGCGTACGGCTCGAGCAGGTCGATAACCTTGATACCGGTCTCGAACATCTCAACCGAAGTGACCTGCTCATCGAATGACGGCGCCATGCGATGGATCGGCAGACGTTTCACATCTTTCGGCAGCGGCGTCTTGAGGTCGATCGGTTCGCCGAGGAGGTTGAAGAGACGTCCCAGCGATGACTCACCGACCGGCACCGAGATCGGCGCGCCGGTGTCGACTGCTTTCATCCCGCGTACCAGACCATCGGTCGACGCGAGCGCGACGCATCGGACGATATTATCGCCGATATGGATAGCGACCTCGACAGTCAGCTCTTCCTTGGTCGTCTCGTTCTTGATCTTGATGGCATTCAGGATGTTCGGCAGCGACTCCGAGGGGAACTCGCAGTCGACCGTCGGCCCGATCACCTGAACTACTTTGCCAATATTCTCAGCCATTCGGTCACTCCACACATATGTTCAAAAAAACTTTTCTCTACCCTTTGAGCGCTTCCGCACCGGAAACCACTTCGAGCAGTTCCTTGGTGATCTGCGCCTGCCGCGCCTTGTTATATTCAAGCGTCAGCGAATTGATCATCTCACCCGCGTTTTTAGTCGCCGCTCCCATGGCGATCATTCGACTGCCATGCTCAGAGGCGAATGACTCGGTCAATGCCGTCACCATCTTGGTGGTGGCATACCCGGGCATCAGCGCGGCGTAGATCTCTTCCGGCGACGGCTCGAATATATACTCGCTTCCGCCGGTCTTGTCGTCCACTTGCGGGCGTGCCACCGGCAGATACTGCTCGGTGACGATCTGGTAACGGACCATCGACAAGAAGCGCGTGTATATCAGCACGATCCGGTCGGTCTGACCGGAGACAAATCGTTCGGTCAACAGCGACGTTATCTGCCGCGCCTTGTCATAATTCAGCACACCGCCCCAATCGCCGAAGAACTGCAGGATCGGCCAGCGACGACGCTTGTAATAGTCGTTGCCGCGTTTTCCGATCGTCACGATCTCGACTTCCCCCTCCTGCTGGGCCAGCCACTGATCGGCTTTACGGATAACGTTCGCGTTGAACGAACCCGCCAATCCGCGATCAGAGGTGACCACAACGAGAGTGGTTTTCTTCACCGGCCGCTCTTCGAAATACGGATGAGAGATCTCGCCCGTGGCACCCGCGGCCAGATGCGACAGCATCTCGTCCAGCTTGTGCGCGTACGGTTTCGCCTGCTCAACCCGCTGTTGGGCGCGTCGAAGTTTCGCCGCCGCAACCATCTCCATCGCTTTGGTGATGCGTCGCGTCGAACGAACTGTCCGGATACGTTTCTTAACTGCGCGTAATGTTGCCATGCGTCAGACTCGTATCCTTACGCTTTGAATTGCGCCTTAAACTTCGCCACCGCGTCTTTCAACTTCACTTCGGTCGCCTCGGAGATGATCTTCTCCTTCATCAACGTCGGCTCGATATCCGGATAATTCTTATCGCAGTAGGCAATGAATTCAGACTCAAACTTGAGAATAGACGAAGTCTGCAGGTCATCCATATGACCGCGCGCGCCAACCCAAATGATCATCACCTGCTTGGCCGCCGTCATCGGTACATACTGCCCCTGCTTGAGCAGTTCTACCATCTTCTCACCGCGGTTCAACTGCTTACGCGTCGCTTCATCGAGATCTGAACCGAACTGCGTGAACGCCGCCAGTTCGCGGAACTGCGCGAGGTCGAGCTTCAGTGAGCCGGCCACCTGCTTCATCATCTTTGTCTGGGCGTTACCACCCACGCGCGACACCGAGATACCGACGTTGATCGCCGGACGGACACCCGAGTAGAACAACTCAGACTCAAGGAATATCTGGCCGTCGGTGATCGAGATCACGTTGGTCGGAATGTACGCTGACACGTCGCCGGCCTGCGTTTCGATGATCGGGAGCGCGGTCAATGAACCGCCGCCGAGTTCATCGGAGAGCTTGGCCGAACGTTCCAGCAAGCGAGAGTGACAGTAGAAAATGTCACCGGGATAGGCTTCGCGGCCCGGCGGGCGGCGAAGCAACAGCGAAAGCTGACGATAGGCCTGGGCCTGCTTGGACAGGTCATCGTACACGCACAACACATGCTTGCCGTTGTACATGAACTCTTCGCCCATCGCGCAACCGGCGTACGGCGCGATGTACTGCAGCGGCGCCGGATCGGTCGCGGTCGCGCTGACCACGATGGTGTAATCCATCGCGCCATGTTTGCGGAGGATCTCCACAACCTGCGCGATCGTCGACTGCTTCTGGCCGACGGCTACATATACGCAGATAACATTCTGACCTTTTTGGTTGATGATCGTGTCGATCGCCACCGCGGTCTTGCCGGTCTGGCGGTCGCCGATGATCAGCTCGCGCTGGCCGCGGCCGATCGGGATCATCGAGTCAATCGCCTTGAGTCCGGTC
>CAZCZL010000029.1:0-10930 GCA_964503315.1 uncultured Ignavibacteriales bacterium
GACATCGCCCAGAAAAAAGGAATCCGCTTCCGCGCCGAACATGACCCGCAGGGCGATACCGCCATCGCGCTCGTCTTTTATCTCGATACTGCCGAAAAAGCGCTCCGCGCGGCAAATGCTTTGCAAGCCGAAAACATCAGCGCCGCCACGCTCTATCAGCCCGACGTGACCGACTATCACATCTACGTTCACTGGACGCCCATCACCGCCAAACGCGCCTGGACATCCGCCAACGCCCCGTGGAGTTCCGCCCAGCGTGACCCCGATTACTCCCCCGCCGCCTGCCCCAAGACTCTTGACCTTCTCAGCCGCGCCGTTCATCTCGATGTCAATCCGCTGATGACGAATGAAGACGTGGAGAACACGCTCGAAGGGTTGAACAAGGTTTTGAATGTTTTAGCGTAATGCGACATTCATGTCGCGGCACAAAAGGAGGCTCATGTCCCAAACATCCTTCACCCAAATGATCGCATCAGGCGCCGCCAAACCCATTCCCGAAATTGGGATCGGAATGCTCGGCTATGCTTTCATGGGCAAGGCGCACACCAACGCCTTCAAGACCATCCCCCACATGATGTACCCGCCGCCCGCCATCCCCCGCCTTGCCGCCCTTTGCGGGCTGGGAGAATCTCAAGTCGCTGAAGCCGCTCAACGGTACGGGTATGAAGCGCATTACACCGACTGGCGCAAAATGCTCGAAGACGAGCGCGTCCAACTCTTCGACAACGGCGGCTCCAACGACATCCACGCCGAGCCAACCATTCTCGCCGCGCAAATGGGCAAGCACGTCATCTGTGAAAAGCCGCTGGCGCGCAACGCTGAAGAAGCCAAAGCCATGCTCGACGCGGTGACCAAAGCGGGCGTGAAGCACATGGTTGCCTTCAATTACCGCTTCGTCCCCGCCGTGCGGCTGGCGCGGGAACTGATTCAAAGCGGCAAACTAGGGCGCATTTATCACTTCCGCGCCGTGTATTTGCAGGAGTGGCTGCTGCCGCATTATGACCTGCCCTTCGTCTGGCGAATGGATAAAAACCTGGCGGGCAGCGGCGCGCTCGGCGACTTGGGCGCGCACACCATTGACCTGGCGCGGTATTTGCTGGGCGAAATAAAAACCGTCAACGCCCTCACCCGCACCTTCGTGCCAGAGCGCAGGCTGCCCGTCGGCGAAGGGAGCGCAAAAGTCACCGTAGATGACGCCTACGCTGCGCTCATCGAATTTCATAGCGGCGTGATTGGCACAATCGAAGCATCCCGCTTTTCCACAGGCAACCGCAACCGCAACAGTTTTGAAATCAACGGCGAGCGCGGCAGCCTGCGCTTCGACTTGCAGCGGCTGAACGAACTCGAAATCTATTTTGTAGACGACCCCGCCGAGACTCAAGGCTTCCGCAGCGTGTCCGTCACCGAGTCGGTTCACCCCTGGATTTCAAACTGGTGGCCCCACGGACACATCATCGGCTGGGAGCATACCTTTGTGCATGAGATGACGCACCTGCTTGATTGCATCGTCAACGACAAGGACATCGCCCCGCTCGGCGCGACCTTTAAAGACGGCTACATCAACGCCGTGATTTGTGACGCGATTCTGAAATCTGCTGAAACTAAACGGCAGGTGGATGTGATTGCATAACTCGTATCTCGTAACTTGTAACTCATAGAAGGAGACTCACATGCCCATTCGAATTGGCCCCACTGAATTAATCATCCTGCTTATTATCGTCATCCTGCTTTTTGGCGTGGGGCGCATTGGAAAAATTGCGGGCGAACTCGGCTCAGGATTGCGCGAGTTCCGCAAAGCTGTCAGTCCTGAAGAGAAAAAGGAAGAATGAATCTGACCGATTATGGTTTGTCGTTGGATGGTGAAACCGTCCGCGTGGAAAATGAATCCATCCTCCGCGCCAACATCGCAAATCTGGCGCGTATCTCTGCCTTGGATAATGGCGAACGCGCCGCGCAAGCCAGGTATTGGATTCGCGCCGCCGCCCAGGCGTTGGATATCGTTCCCGCTTCCATCCATGACCTGTACCTGGCGCGCGGACGAGAAGCCTTTTCCCACGCCTGGACGACTCCCGCCTTCAACCTGCGCGCCCTGCCTTTCGACTGCGCCTGCGCCGCCTTCCGCTCCGCCCGCAAAGTGGATGCCGCCGCGATAATTTTTGAACTCGCCCGCGTCGAACTCGGCTGGACCAATCAGACCCTTGCCGAATATGCCGCCGATATTCTTGCCGCCGCCATCGCCGAAGGTTTTCGCGGCGCGCTATTTTTGCAGGGAGACCATTTTCAAATCTCTGCCAGCCTGCCGTTGAAGCAGGAAAAAGCGACAGTGGAGAATTTGATTGCCGAAGCGTTGGCGGCGGGCTACTTCAACATTGACGTGGACACCAGCACACTGGTGGATTTATCGAAGCCGACTGTGCCAGAACAGCAAACCGTCAATGCCGCGCTTTCAGCGGAGTTGGCGGCGCACGTCCGTAGACTCCAGCCGCAGGGCGTGACGGTTTCCATCGGCGGGGAGATTGGCGAAGTGGGCGGGCACGTCTCGACGCTGGAAGAACTCCACGCTTACATGAATCAGTTCAACGAACGGTTTGCGCCCCATCAGCCTGGGTTGAGCAAGGTCAGCATTCACACAGGTACAGCGCACGGCGGAATCCCGTTGCCCGATGGTTCGATGGCGAAGGTCAACATAGACTTTGACGCGCTGGAAAATTTGGGTCATGTTGCGCGGACGGAATACGGCATGGGCGGCGCGGTGCAACATGGCGCGTCCACTTTGCCGCCTGAACATTTCAATCAGTTCGTCTCGCACGGCGCGATTGAAGTCCACCTGGCTACCGCGTTTATGAACACGTTCTACAAAAATATTCCAATCGAATTGAAGAATGAAATGTTCGCCTGGCTGGACAAGAATCTCGCCGCCGAGCGCAAGCCCGACATGACCGATGAACAATTCCATCACAACACCCAAATGCACGCGCTCGCCCCGTTCAAAGAATCAGCGTGGAATCTGCCGACGGATGTCAAAGAGCAGTTATCGGCGGCGTGGGAAGCGCAGTTCGATATGTTGTTCGAACGGCTCGGCTGCGCTGGCACGCGCACCATCGTCGAACAGGTCATCCATCCAGTAAAAATCCAGCCAAAGATGGAAGATTATCAAAAACAACACACATCCGCGCAAGTCACAGGCTTGGCGGGGTGATTGGTAATTGGTAAGTGGTAATTACCAATCACCAATTACGAATTACCAACCACAAAAGGAGCATCCCATGTCCACCACCTACCGCTTTTCCTTCGGTCCCTGGAACATCCACACAGGCGCAGACCCGTTTGGTCCCGCCGTGCGCGATGAATTTTCGTTTGCCGAAAAATTGGAATTTTACAAACAACTCGGCTTCGACGGCGTGCAGTTTCACGATGACGATGTGGTCTCGAATGCAGACGCGCCCTGGAGCCAGCAGGAAGCCGAAGCCAAAGCCATGCGCGCCCGTCTCGATGAGCGCGGATTGGTGGCGGAATTCATCGCCCCGCGCCTGTGGGAACATCCGCTGACGGTGGACGGCGCGATTACGTCCAACTCCGCCGAAGCGCGGACATACGCGCTCGAACGCACAAAACGCGCGATTGACATTGCCCGCTTGATGGACACGAAAGATTTGGTGCTATGGCCCGCCCGCGAAGGGACGTACCTGCGCGAAGCGAAAGACCCCATTGCTGCGGTGGCGCGGCTGGTCGAGTGGATGAATGCGGTGTTGGAATACGATAAAGACATCCGCATTTTGGGCGAGATGAAACCCAACGAGCCGATGGATGCCGCCTACGTGCCGACGACGGGACATTTTCTCGGTCTCGCCAGCCTGACGGTTGACCCCAGCCGCGTGGGGACGCTCATCGAATCAGCGCACGCGATTCTGGCAGGGCTTGACCCGTCTGATGAGATGGCGTACGCGCTCGCGCACAAGAAACTCTGGTCTGTCCATCTCAATGACCAGAACGGACTAAAATTCGATGAAGACAAATCCTTCGGCGCAGTGGACATCCGCCGCGCCTTCAACCAGGTTTGGGTGCTGGAACGCGCGGGCTACGGACAGAACGGTGAATTCATCGGCTTGGATGTAAAAGCCCTGCGGACGCAAGCGAAGGAAACATCCACCAAACATCTCCGCAACAGCCGCGCCTTTTTCCTGCGCCTTGTCGAACTCGCCCGCTCGCTGGATGTGGCAAAAGTGGAAGAACTCCGCGCCGCCCGCGATTACGAAGAATTGGATATGCTGATTGTGAAGCATTTGATTGGATAATCTGTTGCGTGTTGCGTGTTCCGTTTACGCACTACGCAACACGTTCATTCATCTTTCATCATTCATCCTTCATCCTTCAGGAGCCTCATGCCCGACGCCATCATCGCAGGACACATCTGTCTCGACATCATCCCCAACCTTGCCAGCCACGCCGCCAGCGGACTCGACTCCATCGTCCAGCCAGGCAAACTGGTGGACATCGGCGCGGCGCAAGTCTCGACGGGCGGCGCGGTCTCGAACACGGGGCTGGCGCTGAATCGGCTGGGCATTGAAACGCGCCTGCTTGCTAAAGTCGGCGCTGACCAACTTGGGCGCGTCGTCAGGCAGATGGTGGCAGACCACGCCCCTGCGCTTGCAGACGGCATCCACGCGGACGCGGCAACCAGCACGTCCTACTCCATCATTCTCAACCCGCCTGGCGTTGACCGTTGCATTCTCCATCACCCTGGCTCCAACGACGATTTCACGTCCGCCGATGTGAGCGATGAAAAGATTCAGGACGCGCGTCTCTTTCACTTTGGCTATCCCCCGCTCATGGCGCGCATGTATACCGACGATGGCGCGGAACTGACTCAACTCTTTCGCCGCGTCAAAGCGCTCGGTCTCACCACTTCGCTTGATATGGCGCTGCCAGACCCACACTCGGCGGCAGGGCGGGCGGACTGGAAAACCATTTTGCAGAACGCGCTCCCACACACAGACATCTTCCTGCCGAGTCTCGACGAGATTCTTTTCATGCTTGGCAAAGACGCGCACAGCCCGCTCACGCCCGAACTGCTTCGCCAAGTCAGCGATGAACTGCTGGCGATGGGCGCGAAAATCATCGTCATCAAATTGGGCGAACGTGGCTTGTATTTGCGCGTCGCCCCCGCCGATGTGCTGCAAGGGTTGGGAAAAGTCCGCCCGACATATCTCACCGCCTGGGGAAATTACGAAGCCTGGCAGCCCTGCTATCAGGTGGATGTGGCGGGGACGACAGGCTCAGGCGACGCCACTATTGCAGGATTTCTCTCCGCCTTCCTGCGGGATATGTCCCCCGCCAAGACGCTTCAAGCCGCGCTGGGGGTGGGCGCCTGCTCCGTGGAAGCGGCAGACGCCTTGAGCGGAATCCGCCCGTGGGGCGAGACCTTGAACCGAATCCGCGCGGGGTGGAAACAGAAGGAAGAAGAGTTCGCGTTTGTGGCGCGATAGTGAGCAGTGAACAGTTATCAGTGAACAGTGAACAGTGAACAGTGACTAACAGACTACGAGACTAACAGACTATGAGACCAACCAACTACCACACTTACAATGAAATCAAATCACAGCCGCAGGCATGGGCAGAGACGCTCGATATGCTGGCGCGGCGCAAAGACGAATGGCTGTCGTTTTTCAAAGAAGGCAACTTCGACTCACTTGTGCTGACGGGCTGCGGCTCGATGTATTACATGCCGCTGGCGGCTTCGGCAGTCTGGCAGGAGTTGACCAAACTCCCCGCCCGCGCCCTGCCTAGCTCGGAAACCTGGCTCAATCCCGCGTCCATTCCCGCTTCGTCCAACCCGCTGATGATTTCCGTCAGCCGTTCGGGAACCACCACCGAAACCGTCCGCGCCACCCGCGCTTTTGGCGGCAAGACTGCCACCGTCTCGTGCTACCCAGAAGCGGAACTGCCAACGATTGGCAGTTTCAACCTTTTGGTGACGGCGGGGCAGGAAACATCCGTCGCGCAGACCCGCGCCTTTTCCACACTCTACCTTGCCACGCTGACTCTTGCCGTGTTTGCCAGCGGGCGCGATGACCTGTGGCGCGAGTTCCAATCGCTGCCCACATTGGCAGAGAAATTGCTCGACCGTTACGAACCGCTTGCAAATGAACTGGGCAAAGACCTTACGCTTGACCGTTTTTACTTTCTCGGCTCTGGTTTACGCTATGGGCTGGCGTGCGAAGTGAACTTAAAAATGAAAGAGATGACCCTGACTCATAGTGAGCCTTTCCATTTTCTCGAATATCGGCATGGACCCAAATCCATGATTACCCCATCCGCGCTGGTGGTGGGTCTGTTTTCAGACGCGCAGCGCGAGATGGAAGAAGCCGTGCTGAAAGATATGCGTACGCTCGGTGGGCGGACTCTCTCCATCGCCGAATCAGGCGCGGACGTGGAATTGGATTCGGGACTGAGCGAAATTGCCCGCAGTCCGCTGTATTTGCCCGTCGCCCAACTGATTGCCTTTCAGCGTTCGGTGGCAAAGGGCTTGAACCCAGACCTGCCAGAGAATCTCACCGCAGTAGTGGAGTTGGCGTAAGACGACATTAATGTCGCCCTACCGAAAGGAATCAAAATGAAAATTACAGTCATCGGCGGCGGCTCGACGTACACGCCCGAACTCATCAACGGCTTTCTTGCCCGCGTCGAGCAACTCCCCGTCCGCGAACTCTGCCTGATGGACATTGACAAGGAACGGCTCGACATTGTGGGCGGATTCGCCCAGCGCATGGTCAAAGCCAAAGGCGAACCCTTCAAAGTCACGTTGACCACCAACCAGCGTGAAGCGATTGCGGGCGCGTCCTACGTCTGCACCCAATTCCGCGTGGGGCAAATGCAAGCCCGTCGCGAAGACGAATATCTCGGCTTGCGGCACGGGCTGGTGGGTCAGGAAACCACAGGGATCGGCGGCATGGCAAAAGCATTGCGAACCATCCCCGTGATATTGAACATTGCAAAAGACCTCCGCGAAACGGCAAAGGACGCGCTGTTGATTAACTTTACCAACCCATCGGGGCTTGTCACCGAAGCGTTGAATCGCTACGCGCCCGATGTCCCTGCGGTGGGCGTGTGCAATGTTCCAATGAACACCCGCACCAAGTATTTGGAAGCGTTGAAAAAAAACACAGGCGAAAAAATTGACCCGTCCCGCGCCGCGCTCAAGACTCTGGGACTGAATCATCTCTCCTGGAATTACGGTTTCGCCATTGACGGCGAAGATGTCTGGAATCAAGTGATGGAAGCCAGCCTGAAAGATTTCAAACCCGAAGACAACCACGCCTGGGATCCACGCCTGATTCGGGAAACGCGCCTGATTCCCAACGACTACCTGCAATACTATTACAACACCACCGTCAAAATCAAAGCCCAAGCCGCCTGGCCCCCCTCCCGCGCCGAAGCGGTAATGGAATTGGAAAAATCGCTTCTGCGCCAATATGCCGATCCCGCCCGCAGCGAACCGCCCGAAGAACTGAGCAAACGCGGCGGCGCGGAATATTCCACCGTCGCCACGCAACTCATCAACGCTCATTACAACGACCTGGGCGAAGTGCATGTGGTCAACGTCCGCAACAATGGGGCGGTGAAGGAATGGGATGAGAGTTGGGTGCTGGAAATCCCCGCCATCGCCCGCTGTAGCGGAATCACGCCCATCCCTGCCGAGCCGCTCCCGCCCTTTGCCTACGGCTTGCTGTCGGCGGTCAAATCTTACGAGATTCTCACCGCCCAAGCCGCCGCCCTCGGAGACCGCGCCGCCGCCTATCAAGCGCTCATCGTCCACCCGTTGGGACCCAACTCGAACACGCTCAACAAGTTTTGGACGACATGCTCGAAACCAATCGAAAATACCTGCCTCAATTTGAATAAGTCAAAGGTCAAACGTCGAAAGTCTTTGACCTTTGACCTTTGACGTTTGACTCAAAAGAACCTAACACATGAAGCCTATCACCATCGGAAAATTTCGCGGATTGGGACAAATCGCATCGGCGCGCGGAACCTTCACCGCCCTTGCGCTCGACCATCGTCAGAATTTGCGCAAAGCCAACCCCGCCTTTGTGGATGACTCTGCCCTCAGCCGCTTCAAACTGGATGTAACTTCCGCGCTCGCCCCCTACGGGACGGCTGTGTTGCTCGACCCTGAAATTTCCGCCGCCCAAGCCGTTGCCGCAAACGTCATCCCCAACCATGTCGGCTTGGTGGTGGCTGTTGAATCCACGGGCTACACAGGCGACTCGTCCGCCCGCAAAGCGCAACTCATCCCAGGCTGGAGCGTGGAAAAAGCCAAACGCATGGGCGCTTCGGCGATCAAACTGCTGGTCTACTATCATCCCGATTTGCCCACTGCCAAAGAGACCGAAGACTTCACACAAAACATCGCAGACGAATGTAAACAGCATGACCTTGCCCTCATGCTCGAACCGCTCTCGTACTCGCTCGATGAAAAGAAACTTTCATCTGAAGAAAAAAGATATGTGGTGGTAGAGTCTGCCAAACGCCTCACCCCGCTCGGCGCGGATGTGCTCAAAGCCGAATTCCCGCTGGATACCGCAGAGCGGAATCAAACCCTTTGGCGCGAAGCCTGCGAAGAAATTTCATCTGTGATTGACATCCCCTGGATTCTGCTCTCTGCCGCAGTGGATTATGAAACCTTCGTCCAGCAAGTCATCGTCGCCTGCAACGCGGGCGCCAGCGGAATCGCCGTCGGGCGCGCCGTGTGGAAAGAAGCCGTGACGATGGAACCCTCCGAACGCCAAACCTTCCTGCGCGATGTCGCCGCTGAACGCCTCACCCGCCTCACCTCCGTCTGCACCGCTCTTGCCAAACCCTTCACCGACTTCTACCAACCCGAAGCCCCCTTCGACTGGTACAAGACCTACTAACCTTCGACCTTTGACCTTTGACGATTCCTCCCCCAACCATGCAATCATTCGACTTACTCGTAGCAGGCGAAACCAACCCCGACCTGATTCTCACAGGCAACGTCACCCCCGAATTTGGGCAGGTGGAAAAACTGATGGACAACGCCACCCTCGCCATCGGCTCGTCGTCCGTCATCTTTGCCTGCGGCGCGGCTCGGCTCGGACTCAACGTCGCTTTCATTGGCAAATGCGGTGATGATGTCTTCGGGCGCTTCATGCTGGATGAAATGCAAAAACGCGGCGTGGATGTGACCCACGTGATCGTTGTCCCTGACGGGGTGACGGGCATTACCATTTCACTTAATAAGGGCAATGACCGCGCCATGCTGACTCACCTCGGCTTGATCGCCGAACTACGGGCAGAAGACATCGCTGATAGTTTACTGGCACGGGCGCGTCACTTGCATGTGGCGAGTTACTTTCTGCAAACCAACCTCCAACCCGATTTGCCTGCGTTATTCAAACGCGCTCATGCACTTGGGTTATCCACTTCGTTGGATACGAATTACGACCCCACCGAAAAATGGATTGGCTTTGATGAACTGCTTTCTGTGACGGATGTCTTCCTGCCGAACGAGACCGAAGCGAAGTCGCTCACAGGCGCAGAAAATATTGAAGAAGCGGCAGACAGGCTCAAGTCAAAGGTGGAGGCGGTTGCCATTAAGTTGGGAAAAGATGGGGCGTTGGGAATCTCGAAGAGTCAGAAAATCCAGGTGGAAAGTATTCCCGTAAATGTTGTGGATACTGTTGGCGCAGGCGACTCGTTTGATGCGGGATTCATCTATGGCTATTTGAACGATTGGGAATTAAAAAAGTCTTTGCGGCTGGCGTGCGTGTGCGGAGCATTATCCACACAGGCGGCGGGCGGCACGACGGCGCAACCCACGTTGGAAGAAGCGCTGAAGTATGTAGTGCGACATTAATGTCGCGCCACAGAAAGCAGAAGTTATGATTTTATGTGTCCCCCCCAACCCCGCCATTGACCGCACCCTGCATGTAAGTGCGTTGCGCGCGGGCGAAGTTCACCGCGCCGATGCGGTGTTGGCGGCGGCGGGCGGCAAGGGGCTCAACGTGGCGCGGACGATTCTCGCGTTGGGCGGCGAACCGTTGTGCATGGGCTTGATTGGCGGTCACGCGGGGAACCTGCTGGCAGAGTTGGCGGGGCGCGAAGGCTTATCTGCCGAGTGGACGCGGATGAAGAACGAAACGCGCACCTGCGTAATTTTGGTGGAAGATGGCAGTGACGCAACCGTCATCAACGAGCGCGGTGCAGAAGTGAGCGCGGCAGAATGTGAAGCGTTCGTTCAGGATGTGTGGAAGCAATCGGAGCGCGTTCAACTCGTTTGCGTGAGCGGAAGTTTGCCGCCAGGGTTTTCAGCGCATTTATTTCAATCGCTGCTTTTGGGCTTGGTCGAGCGGAAAAAATCTGTCTGGGTGGATACAAGCGGCGCGGCGTTGAGCGCGGCGCTGAACGTAAATGGAATCAACCTGAAAGTGAACAGAAGCGAATTGAGCGAAGTTTTGGGCGTGGACATTTCCAACGCGGAACAGGCGCAACGGGTCAGCGAGCAACTGCGCGAAAAAGGCGTCGCTTCTGTGGTTGTGACGTTGGGGAAAGAAGGCGCGATATTGACAATGGATCGCAGCGCTTGGCTTGCCAAGTCGCCAGAGATAAAAATTGTCAGCAGTGTGGGCAGCAGTGACGCATTTCTCGGCGGGCTGGTGTATGCGCTGGAGGCGGGGAATCCGCCCGAGGTGGCGTTGCGCTACGGGGTGGCGGCGGGCGCAGCGAACGCGCTTCAGTTTGGAGGTGGGAAAGTACAGAAGGAAAAAATTGAGAGATTGTTTGAAAAGTCTACACTACAGTAGTCTCATAATCGCAATCGGATCCATCCGGCGGGGTACATATCATGTATACAGGTATAAATTTAAGCCCCGAGCGTAGGCGGCAACGTAGGCGGCAGAGACCAACCTTT
>CAZCZL010000030.1:0-10552 GCA_964503315.1 uncultured Ignavibacteriales bacterium
CCCGCCCCAAGGAACGGCGCCAGGATGGATAACACCAGTCCCACCACGGCCAACACCCCGAATAGTCCAGCGCGTTGGCGAACCAGAGCGGCGCGCGCTTCGGTCAGTTCCACCACCGTGCGATGGACGGATTCCTGCAAACCCTGCACGCTGGATAAGATCGGGCGGTTATTGGCGAAGAAATCGTAGATGTCGCGCAGAAAGAGATTGGCCTCCACATCGTTGGCGTCGGGCAGATGGGCGCGCGTGATCCCCACCGCTTTGGCGAAATCATCCACCTCCATGCGCGCCACCAATAAGCCGAGCAGATTACAGAACGGTCCGCCCACTGACGAGGCGCGCCGCAAGGCTTCCTGCACGCCCACCCCGGAGGAAAGTAATGCGCTCAAGACGGACAACCCGATCAGCATGTTGTTGCGCAAGGACTCGGCGCGTTTCTTCGCCAGCGTTTTCAAACGCGCATACGGGCGGCGCAAACCCAGAACCATAAAAATCAAAGCGATCACCGGAGCTGCCGCGAGTACATTCAGCGCCGCCAACGCGCCAGCCAAGAGTCCGCCCACAGCCAGGTACAGCGAGAAGTCGCGCATGGCCACGGCGTAGAATTCGCCGGGCGTGTCATACGGATAGCCGGCGCGCCGCAGCAGGCTGATCACATCGGTCATGTTCTTTGCTTGTTCCGGGTCGAAGCGACCCGGCAGGATCGCCACCAGTAAGGCTTCCCAAGTGGAGCGGCGTTTTGTCTCCGTGCTGGTGGAGATGCTCATCAGCCGGTTATTGCCGAACAAGCTGAATGCGTTTTGGAACATGGACAAGAGTTCAAAGGCCAGCACGCTCACGCTGAGCGCGCCGAGAAAGGCAAGCAGGGTCATGGTTCAATCTCCTTCGATGCGGGAGTTTAGCAATCTCTGCAAATGGGTCTCGCCCGACTGTCGCCCACGGAATTTGCGGGAGAACAAAACACGTCGCAATGCTTCCAGGTGTTGGTCGCTTCGCTGGATCCTATAGGGGGGACGCGGTTCGGCGTGTTGCAGGGAACCGCTTCCGCTCTCCCAGGTTTCTCCGCCGAACTCCGGCGGCCACAAGGGATGGTTACAAGAGTCCCAATCCGGCAGACGGCTTTCCTGAAAGGCCTTGTGCCACTGCCAGAAGGCTTCGAAGCGCGGTCCCCAAAGTCCCCAGGCCAGATCGATCTGCAGGTCCACGTGTCGCAGGAGTTCGAGCGTCTCCGTGCAATGGTGACAGAGCGGCGCGGCGTTCTCCGGGCGTTGGTAACGCCAGGCGTGTTCCACGGGCGCTTTGGGATTCGGCTGCAGGATGGAGCGCCACGAGCCGGGCTTGCCGCAGCGCAGGCAGGCATTCGGAAACGTGTGCCGCCAGGGAACGCCCGCCACGGATGCGGCCACCAGTTCTTCGAGATAAGGTTCCTCGGCCACGAGTATGGCATGGGACAATTTCACCGCGCCGGAAGGTAATTTCCAGGCATGTGAAAAATCCAGGAGGAAGCCGGCCGAACTCACGATCTGACCACGCTCCCAGACCTCGAATTTGCGCCGTTGCACGGCCGGCTGGACTTTCCCGGGATGCGCCTCGCGGATGCGCCGGATGTCGGCCACGGCTTCGGCCAATAGCGCAAACAGCAGGCTGTCCATACGCAGGCTGGGGTCCAACGCGCCGGTCTGCGGCAGGTCCGGGGCGACCTTGAGGATCGTGGGAATATACGGACGATAATCCACCTTAGGCCCGGTTTCGATCACGTATTGGCAGGCAGGCAATTTCACGAACCTCCATTTTGTGATGACTTCATCGAATAAGGCCGTTCCGGTCATATCCAGAGCCACAATCCGCAACGGCGGGCAGAAAAACGTGTGGAAGGTGCGTACGGCTGTGGATGGATAGATAAAAGCCAGCACGTCCTCCTTCAGGTCGCGCATCAACATGGCTCCCATGGAACGCTCGACTGAATCGATCAGGAAATGCAAACGCATGTTATTGTTCCTCTCGTTCGCCGAACAAAATGGCGCGCACGGCCGGCAGGCGGCGGTTGCTCGAACCCATCGCCTTTTCCCAGGCAGGCGCCAGGGGATGATCATGGGACGGGGGCATTTGGTATCCGCCGGTGGGGGTGGAGTCGATCAAGCCCAGGAGTTCCACCGGCGGGAGATCGGCGAACTGGCGGAAGGCGCCGCGCGCTTCCTTCAGCGGATGCTCGCGCAATCGGCTGAGGGCATAGCCCAACGGATCAGAGAGATTCCCGCTTTGCGGGCTGGCGGCATACAAAAGCCACGAGACAAAGGCATGCACGGATGCCTGCACGTCGAGCAATTCGCGCTGCACTTTGGGGTGGACATCGTTTTGCTGGAGCAGAGATTCGAGTTCCCAAAATGGGGGCGCCGCCTCCGCCGCCTGCCCTTTCCTGTGTTGGGTGGTGGAAGTGTTTTTCTTGGAAGTGTTTTTGGGGTGTTTAAAAGAGTTTAAAACACTCCCATTCGCGTCCGCCATATGACTCCCATCCGCGTCCACTAATGCTCCCATTTGCGTCCGGCTAATGCTCCCATCCGCGTCCGCCATATTGCTCCCATTCGCGTCCGGCCTAATTCTCCCATTCGCGTCCAGCGGCTCGTCCAGCAACACACGAAACGAACGCGGCATGTCTTCGACGCGCAGGTCGGGATAGGCATTGGACTCAGGCATCTCGACTTCGCTCAGGAAGCGCGTCAGGTCGCCGCCGCGTTTCTGCGCTTTCCAATCCGGATGCAGCCAGGCTTGGATGGTCTTGTAGCGTTGCGATCCGATCAGTTCTGCCATCTCCAGGTATCCGCGCTGGAAGGTCACCAGGTCGCGTCGTTCGCCGGTGCGGGCGTTGATGAAGGCCATGTCACGCGCCACCGTGATCAACCAGGCCTGCGCCGGTGTGAGGTTGCGGCTTGGGATGACCTGTTCGATGAAATAATGCGTGAGGTGGATGTCGCCCAGGCAGTTGATGATCTTGCGGTGCAGTTCCTGCGCCAGGCGCTCGATTTCAGAGGAAAAGGTTTTATCCGTTTCCAGGCGCGCCATGTCCATCACGGTATCGGGGCAGAGCGTTTCCACATTTGCCAACGGGCGCAGCAGATCCATCGCCTTTTCCACGGCCAGCAACTTCTGCAGGGCCTCCTGGAGGGAAGCGCCATTCCGTCGTAAATTTTTCAAACGCGCATACACGGCCGCCGAGTCGGCGCGCGTCAGGCGCGGCGTCATGGAAATCTGGTAGCGGATCGGAGCGCGATGCGGTCGGCCATCCCGCCCGCGCCGGAAGCGGCGCTCCCCGGCTGGATCCATACGCCGTACCAGCCCTTCCAAAGCGTTCTGGATCGCGGGTTGATTGAGCAGTCGCCAGAATGTTCCGTTCGGCAAACCGCTGAAGCGCATGATTTCCCGGCTGTGCAAGGCAGCCTCTCTTCCCTGCGCGTGCGCTTTCCAGGCCGCCTGGTGGAAACCGATGTAGAGCCAGATCGCCTTCGGCCCGATCTCGGTCGCCAGCCGGCGCAGGTAGCCCTTCACCACCACCTGTCTGTGGGGCTGAACGATCTTTTCGTAATCCAGCCATTGGACGGGTTCGATGGCGACTTCTGTCTCCAGCGTCTCTTCTTCCTCGATTTCGATCTCCTGCCCGCCCTCTGCGTCTACAAACCGGACCGTGATGGGTTTCTGCAGAAGTTCCTGAAGGATGCGTTGCACCGGATGGGTGATTCTGGATTCAAGCCAGTCACGCGCGTACCCGTTGTGCGCCGAAACGGTGAGCAGGTTGTGTTCCAGCGAAAGCGCGTCGGTGTCGAGCGCCCAGGTCTCGAAGGAGGCGCGCGGCATTTCCTGCTGGAGTTGCGCCAGGACGGATTCCCAAATCTCGTGTGGGTTCATGGCAGCGCCTCGCTTGGAAATGTGCCCGCTGGTTCCGCAGTCCAGACTCCCATCCAATCGTTCGTCCTGGGGCTTCTGGTGGTTTCAACGTAGGCGGGAGCGCAGGCGGTAACGTGGGCGGGACGTGGACAGGACGTGGGCGGCGCGCAGCGTCTGCCGCCTACGCTTTGAATGACGACTTGCATGAAAAATGGATTTCGCGCGAAATTCATTTTTGTCCCGTCCCTGCCAATGTGAAGGAGGTGGCGGTGGGGACCGTTTCGAGTTTGAGCAGCCCGTTTTCATACGCATGCAAGCCATAGCGCAGCAAGGCTGTGATCAGTTCCCCGACCGGCACATTCAAGCCGGCATCGGAGGCCAATGCCGAGAGTTCCCCTTTGAGTTCGGGCGGAAAGCCGCGCCAGGTGGTGATCACGCGCCAGCCGGCCTTGGCATGTTTCGGTTTTTTTGCATGGCGGGAGAACCGCGCAGAGTCCGAGGCTGGATACAAAGTCATCCGCATGCGATTGGGGGCCAGCCTTGGATACAAATCCAGATCGCCGCGTTCGTAGGCGCGCAGTGCGTATTCGATCAGGGCGCGCGCCGCTTCGCCTTCGGGAACGCTCAGACTGCCGGCGATGTTCTTGACCTTCAGCGCCAGTTTGGGATCCACGCCGCGGTAGGTCGCTTTTTGGCTTTGATGCTCGCGCTCCCACTGGCGGTTGCGGGTGCGTTCTTCCGCCGCGCGCAGGGTGTCGTAGATGATGGGGACGTTCGCAACTGGCGGGGTGAATTCAGATGCGTCAAACGGATCGCGTCTTTTGGACATGGTCTCCTCCTAATATTTCATCACCAGACGCGTGAGGGCCTGGTATTCTTTGGCCGCCCGGCAGAGCGGATAGAATTCGAAGATGCTCTGCCCCTGCGAGGCGCATTCCCGCAGGAGAGTGGAACGGTGAATGGGAGGCAGGAGACTGTCCGAAAAACGTTTCTTCAGATCGTCCATCGTGGCCTGACTCTCTCGCGTCGTTTCATCGTAAAAGGTGGGCAGGATACCCAGCAGGTTCCCGCGCCAGTTTTTCTTTTCCTGCAGGACGCTTAGCATATGCAGGGCTTTGGCGAGTCCGTCCGCGGACAGGAATTCGGTGGCGGTGGGGACGATGACGAGGTCCGCGGCCCACACGGCGCGTTCCTGGATGCCGCCCACGCTGGGCGCCGTGTCGAAGATGATGTAGTGCAGGTCTTCCTTGAAGAAGCGGACGAGCGTATTGCGGACCGAAGAGACGGGCTTATCCTGGGCGTTCAGCACGGTCTGCGCGGCCATCGTTTGCTGGTCGCCGGCGATGAGCCACAAGCCGTCCCGCCCGGTGGGGCGGATCCAGGAGCGGATGAAGACAGTCTCAGACGGGGCGGTTCCCATCGTGAGCAGGTAGAACGCGCCCGGCTCGGGACCGCGCCCCAGGGCAGTGGCGCACTGACCCTGGGGGTCGAGATCAATGAGCAGAACCCGTTTTCCCTTTTGCGCCAGGCCGTGGGCGAGCGAGACGGCCGTGGTGGTCTTGCCCACGCCGCCTTTTTGATTGGCGATGCAGATGACTTTGGGGGACATCGACGCTTCTCGCTTCCCGACGTCAAGCGAAAACCAGATACAACGCCACGCCGATTACGATGGCGCCTACAACGATGCCCGCGCCGGCTGCGGCCGCGGTCAACATGTTGGGCCTCGCCTTCCATGATCCGATTGGATTGTTTGAACGTTGGGACGGCGGGAGCGGACTGCGATTGTTCTGCTGGTCTTGTACGGACGGGGAAGGCTGGCATCGGCAGCGGCGGCCTCCGCTGGAATAATTCCCCGACGCTGTAATTCCCGGCAGGCGCTCAAGACAGCGTTCGCCTTGAGGAGACGATGTTTCTGCGGGATTGTTTCGCGGAGAGCGCCGGGTTTGGCGCTTCTCAGGCGGATGACGACTTTCGCCATATGAACCTCGTTTGAAGTGGGATGAAAAAGAGCCGCGGCGACGGCTCTTTTAGCAGGCGAGAGTCAAATTGATTTGATGTTTGAATTATGGAAAGAATACAGGAATTCCATCGAGCGCAGCGGACGGGATTCCTGTTGTATTTGCTCCCTGTGACCTTGTTTTGTTCCCAAGACAGCGAGGGAGAAAAAATAAAAACGCCGCTTCGGGAGGAAGCGACGTTTTATAGTGGAACCACTCGCCTCGAACGGCGACCTGTCGACTCAAGGTTTTGAATCTTGCGAAAGGAGATCGTCTTGCTTTTTCGAACCAAAGGCCTTTTGCCTGGCTTTTGCCCGTCGTTGCAGTTCTTTGATCGCGCGCGGCCGCCAGGTGGTGTAGTAGGTTTGTTCGGAGACGATGGGCGTGCCGTCTGAATTGGAGCCAAGATGCTCTATGATTAACTCCCCCAGGGTGAAGGCGTCCAGAATTGGGTCCCGGTTTTCCCATTTGGCGGCAATCGGCAGCCAGCGCTCAAGCGGGAAGGTGGGTTTCCTGCCGCGGCGTTTGGGCTTGTCCGGGGGAGCGGGATACAAGTCTGCATTAATGGATGGCTCCGTCGCGAGGATGGGAGGGAGGTCCGTATCCCTCCGATACTGAACGTCATATCCCCATATTCTCGCAATGAATTCAGCGCAACTTCCCTCTTGGGGCGCGCGAAAGATAAAACGCTGATGGCTGATGGCCCAATCCACGAGGATTGCCAATCCCAGGCCAATGATGATCAGTACCAGCACAGCAGCAACATACAGAGAAACTGTTACTTGGGCAGCCTCCTCGCTGACCCCCATTTGTATTTTGTGGTATGCCCAGTTCACCGAAAGGAGAACAACCAGTATTGCGCCAATAAGGATGGAAACCCGCGAAACCTTTTGGATCGGACCATATTTCCGGGGACGGAATATGGTACAGGTTTTCATGGGAGGCGTATTTTACCTGATGGGTTCTACCGGCGTGGTAGTGATATTCGTCACTAATTTTTCTTGATATTTTTTACTGGATGCGCCTAGGAAATCAGGCGTTTGAAACGGAGGAGAAACTTCGGGGAAAGTGTCCCTGGAAATTCCATAATCTATTTATGCCTCAAAATGAACTTCATTTTGACTCCTGGGCGGTAAAACGGGAACCGTGAAGCTCTCGTCTCATTCTCCCTGGAGATGTCTCTACATGAAATTAGGAAACAAGGATTTCTTTTTCAAGGCGGTTTATTTGTTTCAGGCGCCGCTTCAATTCCGACACTTTCGCGACCGGGAAACAGGAAAAGCGCAGCATGGATGAAAATCGATTGTCATCTCAAGCCCTATCCCAGACGGACGCGGATCGCATTGCGTTGGCCAAAATGTTTAAGGCTATCGCGGAATACGGACGTCGGGCGCGATTGCGCCGCTTGGCGGCCTGCGATCAGGCTGAATCGACCCAAGAGAACGGGACGGAAGATGACCATGTTGTTCGGTTGGAGGTCGGTAGCGACCGTGGCTCGTTTCCAAATAAGGAATTGTTTGAAAGGTAAAGGAGCCGCTCTGTTTGAAAATCAAATAATCCGGGCGTCTTGACGGATCGCGAGAAGGTATAATTCCCCAGGAGCGCAAAACATGACGGAAGATGAATGGTTAACCATCGAGCAAGCCGCCAAATTAAGCGGGTATCACCCCGAATATTTGCGCATTATCGTTCGTGCGGGGAAGTTGGTCGCTCATAAGTTCGGGTCGGTGTGGGCGATCAGTCGTAAATCCCTGTTGGCTTATTTACAGGCGGCTGAAAAGTCCCCGGATAGGCGGCAGGGTCCCAAAGTTGTCAAAAAATAACTCCCGTATTCGGTCTGGCGTTTGACTTGCTTAAAATATATTTTACTAGTAAAATGTATTTATGTCGAATGACGGGCGTGTAAAGCGCAGCGACACGATACACGCCCTGACCCAACCCACCGATAAGAGCGGTAGGCGGGCTGTTCGTATTATAGCCTGTGCGGACGCCCTGGTGGGATTCCATTGGGGCGTTCTGCTTTCCGGCTGGGGGAGGTGGAGCGCTTCACAAGGAGACCTCCTATGAATCTTCAATTTGCAAGTTCCGTCTTGCCGTCGGTTGTATTTTCGGATCGTCAAAACGCCCTCGAAAACCTTGCCGCTCTGCGTAAGGAGTGGGAGGCGAGCGCGGAGGGGGAGAGCCTGGTCTGCGTGTCCGGTTCGGTTGGTTTGATCCTGTTTGACGTAACCGCCAAGTTAGGACTGACGTCCGACGAGCAGGCGCTGGTTTTGGGCAATCAGCTCCTTCAGGAGGCGCTTGACTTAAGTCAATAAGCAGAGCCATTGTCTAAGCGAAAGGGGCTGTCCAGCCGCGGCCCCGGACCTGTTGAAAATGTTGATCAAGATCAAGGAGCGATGCGATGAGTAAACGTGCGGTGATTTATGTGCGAACGTCATCCGAGCAACAAGGTGAAAAGTGCAGCCCTGTTGAACAGGAGGCGGATTGTCGGCAGTATGCCAATAAGCAGGGATTGGTGGTGGTGAACGTCTACCGCGACATAGAACGTTATCGCGTTAAAAATAAATGGGTGGAACCATCTGGCACACGCTATGACCGGCCAGGATTGCTGGCAATGCTGCGGGATGCGGCAGACGACCAATTTGATGTCATTCTGGCCTGGCGGGAGGATCGGTTGTACCGCGGCATGCGCGCCATGCTCATGGTGCTTGAAACAGTTCAACAACAAAACCTGAACATTCAATTGACACTTGAATCCTTCGATCTTGCTACGGCCCCGCTCAAAGCCTGGCTTGCACAGGTGGAACTGGACAATATTAAAGAACGCATGACGATGGGAGTTAAAGCACGGTTGAAGGCCGGCAAAGCAAACTCCGGGCAGGACCGTTACGGATATAGGCGTATTGGGGAAAGAATCGAGGTCGTTCCAGAAGAAGCCGAATGGGTTCGGCAGATTTATGCTTGGTATATCGAGGGTGTGTCTGCCTCAACCATGCGCACACAATTGATTGCCGCCAATGCTCCTCAAAAGCAAACCACCGCAACTCGCCGCATTCTCTGGTCCATCAGCAGTATTCAGGGCATCCTGGCATCGGGAGAGGCGTATGCCAGTGGCATCAAGATAACAAGACGTGAGGGGGAAAGTTTTCCCATACGCGCTGACCCCATTCTGGACAAGGATACTTACCAACGCTATCTGGAGATCCGGCGATCACACGTTCGTCAGCCAACTGGAATCTCCAGGGAAGGGTTCTTGATTCGAAGTTTATTGTATTGCCCATGCCAGTATAAGATGCAAGCGAGTTTTTCATCTTCGTCTCGCAAGGCGGCCATCGAAGGGCGGATGGTCTCAGGTAATTATTCATGTAGATGCCAGTACGATGAGATTCGGTCGCCTGATTGCCCGCGGTTTGTAAACAGTCGAAGAGCAGACGAAGATGTATGGAATCAAGTGTGTCATGTAATCAAAAACCCGGATGTCTTAATCGAGCAAGCTAGGGCTATGGCGGCTGAATTACGCAACAGTGTTGCGACGCAAAATGCCGATCAAGAACGCATTGAGAAGGAATTGGATGCCTTGGCCAGTAATCGCCAATGGGTGATTACCCAGGCGCGCAAAGGCAGCATTACCGAACAAGAGATGGATCGCCAATTGAATGAAATGTCTCTGCAAGAGGTTGCCTTGAAACATGAATTGTCCTCGGCGCGAGAAATTATTGACGCCAGTATCATTGAGAATTGGGAGCCGCACGTCAGACAATATTTGGCGGATATGTTAGAAGGCATTGCCGGGTTAAAGACAATTCCTGTTGATCCACACGAAGAAAGGGAACGCCAAGTATTGAAGCGACAAATTATTCAAACGCTTGTCGAAAAGGTAGTAGTAGATCGAAATCAGAGATTTACCGTGACGCTCCGGTTGAATTTGCTTCAAATTTTAGGAGGCGCGTCAGGAAAGGATGGGGGGCATGGAAATGACGGGCGCTGGCCCAATGAAAATCCCAGTTCGTACTTCAGTTCTCCCGTCAAAAGATCGGGCTTCCAGGCTCGAACGGGCTTGGTGAGAGTAAGCGGTATTTGGCAGGCATAACTACTATACGAGGAAAATGGATATGAAACATCGCGCTGTAATTTACATTCGTACATCTTCGGAACATCAAGGTGAAAAATCCAGCCCTGCGGAACAGGAAGCTGATTGTCGCACTTTAGCAGATGAAAAAGGTTTAACCGTTGTGAAAGTCTATCGCGATATCGAAAAATATCGTGTCAAAAACAAACTGGTTGAGCCTTCTGGTACCCGCTTTGACCGCCCTGGATTGGTTGCCATGTTGAATGCGGCAGCGCGAGGTGAGTTTGATATTATTTTAGCCTGGCGCGAAGATCGGCTTTATCGTGGTATGCGTTCCATGTTGACAGTATTGGAGACGGTCCAGGAACACAAAATCTCGATCCTACTTGCACGGGAGACCTTCGATCCCAAGATTGCGCCGTTACGTGCCTGGGTTGCTCAAATGGAACTGGATGGTATGAAGGAACGCATGACAATGGGTGTCAAGGCGCGTTTAAGGGCAGGAAAAGCCAATACGGGGCAGGACCGATATGGTTATCGTCGTGTTGGCGACACAATTGAAATTGTCGCGGAGGAGGCACGTTGGATCAAATTGATATTCGCCTGG
>CAZCZL010000031.1:0-9647 GCA_964503315.1 uncultured Ignavibacteriales bacterium
GCGTAGAAAATCGCGCCGTGAGATTTTTTTCGTGGACATAATTCTTCTCCTTTTGCAATGGTTGGATTCAATTGGTTTTTAACTTTTCCATGAACAGGCCGGCAAGCGCCTGATTGACATGCCGTTCTTCGGGATACTCGCCGCGATTGTCATAGAGCGCAAAATCCGCCGCGCCCGAATAGACCCAATACTGGGAATTGATGTTGTACTTTTTGAATAAGTTCAGACGGTCTGCCACCATTTGCCTGCCACCGCGCTCGCCTTTGAAGGCATGGGGGGAGAGCCCATACTCGCCGACATTGACGGGCAGGTTGCGGTCAAGGTAGAACTGCAAGCCGTATTCACCGAGCAAGCGCGCTTCGATGGTTTCGTTGGTGAAGGGCGCGAACGAATCGCCTGGATTGTATTCGAGAGCCAGGAATTCCAAGCCGCCGCTGATTTCGTAGGCGCAGCCCTGCCGCACGGGGAAGGCGAGCATTTCGCACTTGAGATGATTCGGGGCAGATTCGGTCCAGGATGTTGCGGCGACAGGCAGCGGGTCGTCGGAGACGGAAGCGGATACAGGCAGGGGAGCAGATTCATCCACCGTCTGAACGCGCATCAGCAGGTGACGCTTTCCGCCGGGTTCGATTTCTGTAATCGTAAATTCATCCACCCCTTGTAGGGTTTTTGCCAGTGGCATGAGTCCCGCAATGCGTTCATTCGCAACCTTGAACGCTGAACCGCAGATTTCGCCTTCGCGCCACGTCCAGGGCAGGATGGGCGTTTGCGGGTCACCGTAGCGTCCCTGAAAACCGTAACGCCAAAATTGCGTGGCGTAGCGCCAGGGTTCGTAACAATGAAAGTCGTACATCAGGTTGTCATCGGGCAGGGCAAAGGGAATCATGGCGGCGACATCCTGCTCGACATTCAGCAGGTGATTTGTGTCCACACTGCGAATGGCTTCCACCAACTCCTGCGCGTATGCTACCCAGAGATGGTTGCGATTGTTTGTAAAGGGTTCGTTGAACAGGCTGTAAGCCGCAATTTGGGTTTCATCGCGGTAGCGACGGGCAATTTCCACCCACAGGGCTTTGAGCCGCTGGCGCGGTTCGGGATTCTCCCAAAAGTCGCCATCGTAGCCTGGAGCCTGATACCCGCCCTGTGGCGCGTGCATGTCAGGCATGAGATATACGCCCGCGTCACGCGCCCAGCCAATTTGTTGATTGAGCCAGTCCCAGCCTTCCTGGTCGTAGCGATAGGGCGCTTCGTCCCGCTCGAAGAGCAGATAGGACATATTCAAGCGCACAACGTTCATGCCCATCTCCGCTACGCGGCGATAATCGGCGGCGCGGAAATTTTTTGCACCGAGAATTTCTGCGCGGGTGTATCCGCTGCGCGCCCAGCCATAGGCGGGGAAGTTGATTCCCGTCAGCAGGATGGGACGCGAACCAAGCGTCAGCCTGTTGCCGCTGGCGCGGATAAATTCGGCGGGGGCAGGGTCGGGTTTCATGCGAAGATACCTGATACCAGTGTAAGCGGGTTGGGCAAGGGGTTCTGCCAGTTTGGTGACGGGGTTTGATAATTTTGTGATGAAAGGTGTGTCAGGTGTCAGGTCAGGGTCGAAGGTCAGGGGCGGGTGGCTGCCTTGATTTGCATTTCAATCCGCGCCGATTGAATCGCTAGTGCCGACATGCCCGCTTGCTCCATGCCCAAAACCACCGCGCCCACAGCGGGCGGGGCTTGCATGGACAGGTAGGTGGCTTTGGGAATTACTTCATCCACTTTTTGGGCAACCAGCGTTTTCAAAGACGGTGTGCCGCGAAACAGCCCGCCGATGAGAATCACATCGGGCGCGGAGTGAACGATGCCAATCTGCCGCGCCACAGCAATCACCAACTCGCCCAGTTCATTGCCCGCCCATTGGAGCAAATCGAGCGCCACTTTATCGCCCTTTGCGGCGCACTCGAAAATCAGCGGCGCAGAATCGGCTGCGAGCGAATAGGTTCTCTCGCTCAACCCTTCAAGCAGGTCAGCCAGATTTTTCGCGCCCGTTTTTTGGATGAAGGCTTGCGTCAGGGCGGTGGGTTGCCCGCGCCCTGTCCACTCGTAGGCAACGAAATGCCTGGCGCGTTCCACCAAATCGGAGCCGCCCGCGTATTCGCCCATTTCGCTGCCGTAGCCCGTCACCCGCCCGTACTCGCCGCGTGCGTTGCGCCCCCAGCAGTTGCAACCTGTCCCCGCCACCAGTGAAATGCCCCAGCCGTGACGGGCGTTTGCCAGCAAGCCCAGGACCGAGTCGTTGACCATCTCGTGCGGCATGGTCAGTTTGAGATGAGACTCCAGGGCGTTCAAGGTTTTTTCGCGCATCGAGGGCCAGTCGTAGCCCGCCACGCCAAAGCCCGCCCCGCTGATTTGCCCTATCTTCAACTTCGCTTGCGTCAGCGCTTGTTCTACCGCCTGCCTGACCACTTCGCCAAACTGGTCATAGCCGATCAGGGTTGGGTTGCCGCGCCCCGCCTTGCCCAGAGCGAGAATCTCCCCGAATTCATCCGCAATCATTGCGTGGGTTTTGGTGGCGCCCACGTCCACGCCAAGAAAGTATTTTGTCATTCCACTTCTCCATTTTTTACACCACGCAGGGTCACAAAGGTACACAAAGATTTTTAGGAGTTTCCTTCGTGTCCCTTTGTTTCCTTTGTGGTTAGATAAGTTTTCCAAATGAAACCAACTCAATCTGATTCGCCTTCACCGTCTCCATCGCCTGCGGATGAATCAACGCGCCCAACTCATCTCCACGCCGCAGGTTGTAACTGCTGATACCTTTCAACGCTTCGCCGTCCAGCGCGGGGTGAGTCATCAACTCGGTCACGCCATCAGAAAGAGATTGGAGATTGGAGATTAGATATTCGAGAGAAACATTCTCACCGTAAAAACCGCCGATGAACGAATCAGGCGCGGGGACGTTGAAGCGGCGCGTCAATTCGTGGGGTGTGGCATCGGCAGGGAAATCAGATGGGAGCGCGGTGTAATCGCCCTGCTCCGCATCGCTGTAGCACAAGCGCACCGCGCAGTCATACTCCGCCGCCAGTTCGAGCATGGCTTCAAAAAACGGATAAGTGAAATAAGACGAGTTGTGATGGCTGTCCAAATGGTCAGGCTGTTTGCCAGAAAGGGAAATAAAGCGTTCAATCTGCGCCCGCCACTCGGCTTTGACTTCCGCCGCAGGGATGGACTTTGCCCCTTCGCGCAACACCGACTCACGCGGAAAGCGAATCCCGTCCGAAAGATTCATCAGCGCGGGCAACTGTTCGGGCGGGAGCAGGGGCGAACCCGCCGTCAGCGTAAGATGAACGCCCAATCCCAAATTCGGGCAATGCTCCGCCGCGATTCGCAAGGCAAGCTCTGCATCAGGCATATTCATCATCGTTGTTGTGGATGTGAGAATGCCTTCCAAATGCGCCTTGCGAATCCCCGCCGAAACGGATGGGTGCAAACCGTAGTCGTCAGCGTTCACTATTAAAAATTTAGCCATCGTCATTCACCATCCACCATTCTGCATTCATCATTCTACAGTTCTCTCTGTTCTTCCAGCGTCACCCGCCGCGCCCGCCAGCGATATTTTTTTTGCTGGTCGGCATACAACTCGCGCACGCGGGCTTCATCGCCTTCAAAACTGCACTTCACGCAGTAAAACCCTCCGCCATCGCGCAACAAGACCACGTCGTTCTCGCGCGCAAAACAGACGGGGCAGCGCAACACTACAACTTTTCGATGTTCAGCCATGTCCGCAAGACCTTCCCCGCCCGCAGCGCGCCGTCCAAAGTCAGCGTGAAATACGGGCTGAACAAATAGCCTTCAAGCGCCGCGCCGCTTTCGCGGGGTTCGTCGCTTTCCAGGCTGATTTTGGTTTGGATATTGGGGATTCGCGCCGCCACAGCCGTTGCCGCTTCCGAGCGGAGTTCGCGGCTGCGATATTGGTAGCGCATCTCTCCTGACCGTTGACCTGATACCGTTAAAACGACCTCTCTCAAATCTTCGGGGTATTCCGTCACCCCCCAACACGCCTTGACATATTCCTGAACCCGCACCTCTCCGCCTTCGAGCAGTCTGCGCTCGACGAGAATTTTCCCGCCGCCCAAAAAGCGGTAAGTGGTTTCGATGGAGACCTTCGTCCCATCTGAGAAAGTCAGGTGCGCGGGAGTCAGGCGCAGGGCAGTTTCATTTTCAGAGCGGGTGACTTCCGCCGCCTTCACGCGGACGTTGGCCAAATCGAGCGTCTCGCCGTTGCGGGTGACGAGCAAGGTCGTGCGCGAGCCATCGGCATAGTGATACGAGTTGCCCGTGCGGTGCTGGGACTGAATCAGATACGGGTACGAACCGTACCACAACGCCTTCGTGCTTGCCCCCGCGTGCGATTCGATTTGGGCGATATACGGGCGCAAATCGCCAATCGAGCCGCCCTGGGTGGCATCCACCAAAATGCGGGTAAACGAATCGAGATACCAGAAATAATGCTTGCCCGTGCCATAGAGCATTTCCTTCGCCAATGCCACCTGCGGCTTGCCGATAGGAACGTTCTGCCGATACCAGGCGGCGAATTCGCTCATTTGCATATCGGTTGCCTGACCCTGTTCACGCAAAGCCACAAAGTATTCCAAAAATTCACGATACAGTTGGCGCGAGACCTCGAGGGAATCCTGAACTGTAAAATCTCCCGCAATCCAGGCAGGGCCAACAAAAATGTGAATATAGGCAAAGCCATCATTGAAGTCCGCTTGCAGGCGATGTTGGTCTACCAGGTTATACATGTAGGGGTTATCCATGCCATCGTTGGTCATTGCTCGTTGGACATTGGCGGGATGTGTGGCAAAAAAGTCGTTGCGTCCTTCGTAGGAGAGAGCCAGATCGCGGCTCAAATGCGGTACAGCGACAATGCCAAGCGCATCGAATTCATCTTGCGCGGGGCGGAGCGAGTGGGTTTTGGATGGATACCAGGGCGACCAGGGCATACCTTCGCTGAACAGATACCACGAGTTGTTACAGCCATGATAAACGCGCACGCCTTCTTCAAAACAACCCGCCACCGCAACTTGAATGGACGGGGCAAGTTCCTTGAGAATGCGGAGCGACTCAGCATCCAGATGGTAGGATCCCACGGAAGCGGGGGCAAACCCAAAGGTCGAGTGGAAGCGGGCGAGAACCTGCTCGATGATGCGGCGTTTCTCTTCATCCGCATACAGCCAGAGGAACGGTTCGCGCCGTCCATCCACACCCTTTGCGTCAGAATCGGCAGGGGGCAGGTTCATGAACCAGATACCCAACTCATCGCCAAAGTCGCGGGCGTAATGCTGCAAGTCGGCGACGGTTTCGGCGTCACACATGGATTGATAGTCTACAAGCAGGGTTACTTTGAGTCCCAGTTTGTGCGCCATGTTCTGCTGCAAGGCAAACGATTCGCGCTGGGCGGGGGTTTCGGCGGGGCGATGTAAAAGGTTGAGATAGAGCATAATCACCACATCAAAAAAGGAGTGAAGGTTTTGTGCCGCTTGCGATATTTGGGTTCGCCCATGACTTCGAGATTATCCAGAAAGGCGCGTTTGTGAGGCGCGGCGCGGAAAGAGAAGGCAACCTGAAAGCAGGATTGTTCATCGGCTTGGGGCGGCAGGTGAAAGATTAATTCATGCAATTGCCCGTCTGTTTCGGGGTCATCCTTTTGAATGGCGCGTAAAAGCTGCCAGTCGGTGAGGTTGGATGCGCGCCAGAAAATGCTGAAGGATTCGTCGACGCTCAATTGTTCTGCGCCCATCAACGCGCGCACAACAATTTGCTCGTGGCGGGTGGTGAGCACTTCGATAGTTTCCATGCTCAGGCGGGAATTGCCTTGCAAGCGGATAGACTGTCCATCCACTTTGGGTTCGGCTTGCGAAAGAGTTACGCTGCCCTCGGTTCGCCAGCCAGCGAGAGTCTTTTCAAAGTTGGCAAAGTAGATGCGTTTAACCCAGGGCGACAATTGGGCGGGTAAAGTTGGCGGCGTGGAAAAACCTGTCGAAACGGAAGCAGTTTCAAGGTCAGGAGTGAAGCGGACTCCCAGCGTCCTATTCGCCTGAATGGCGGGGCTTTGCGGCAGAAGGTGAAAATCCCCGTTGGCGACGTCCACAAAACAGGGGTCGGCAAAGATGCCTTCGAATGCGGCGCGCTCGGAATGGCTGTAGTAATGAAAAGCGGGAGGTAGGTTTACACCGTCGGCGCGATAATATAGGTTGTTGGCAAGAACGCTGTTTTCAAGGGCGGGTTTGGAAATATAAAACTGCCGCGTGTAATTGTAAAAAATATTATTCTGAATATCGAGATGATGACATTCGGGATGCCAGTAATCCAACGCGAAGGTGTTGTACGGAATGAAATCGGGATTGCAAATGCAGGTGTTGTTGATGAAACTGATAAAGGAAGCAGGACCGTGAATGCCCGAAGGATACGGCGCGATGATGATGTTGTTGCGGATGATGATGCCGCGCTCGAAGCTGTCGTCGGCGCTGCCTACCCGTTCCAAGGTCACGCCGCCGCTGCATTCATCTTCGGTTTGGTAGGAACTGGCTTCGCAGAAATTATTTTCAATCAGGATATCGGTGGTGAGTTCGGGGTCGCCGTCTTCTGTGCCATGAAAGGTTTGAAAACAGTCCATGTGCGCATCTCGAATGCCTGCACCATACCAAATTTCGCGGATGTTGTTGCCGCGCAGAATGTGACCCGTGCCGAAGAAGCGGACGGCGTCGGCATCATCAGTTTTGCGTCCGCTGGGGTGATCTTGCAGTGGCTGGCGGATGGTGTTGGCTTCGACAAGATGGCTCTTTCCGTGCAGTTCAATACTAGACAGGACGTTGTGATAGAAATAGTTGCGGCGGATGATTCCGTTTGCGCTGTGCGGCGAGGTGAACACGCCCGCGCCAAGCGTTTCGATGAAGCGGTTATCTTCGATGAGAAAATGATCGCCGCAAATTTTTATGCCGTAGGGGGAATTGTCTTTCAGGCTTGACTCGAAAAATCGGACGGTGAATCCGCTGATATGAATATAGTTGCCTTCAAGCAGGAAGCCAGATAGTTCCACTGCGCCTTGCGCAATGAAGCGAATGGGGGCATCCTGCGCCCCCGAAGCGCGGATGAAGACCCGTCCGTTGTCGTACACACCTGCGGTCACGATGATGGTATCGCCCGCTTGGACGGATTCCGCGGCGCGTTGGATCGTCCGCCAGGGTTGGGCTTGGGAGCCAGAGACGGCGTCATTGCCACTTGGAGAAACGTAAAAAGTGGTATTGGTCATACGAAAACTATATCATTCGCCGCCAAAAGGCTTTGTGAGTTTTGTGCCTGCTTTTGTTGATTTGATGAAACGCCGAGAATCAAATCAGGCGGCACAAATCAATTGACCTGTACCACCTGATTTGATGAGGCGATTGAGATTAGGGTGTTCCCAACACCGTTATGCTGTCAATATAACCATAGTCGGTTGTATCAGCGCTGTATTGTCCAAATCCGACCTTGAAGGTTGCCAGGTTATTTGCTGCGGCAGGCAGGACAAATTCCAGATAATGCAACTGCCCGTCTTCTTCTGGAGAACCATTTCTGATGGCTTTGAGCAACTGGAAGGAACTGCCATTGTACCAATACAGATTCAAAGTTTCAGAAGCTTCATAGGAGGATGCGCCCAGATAGACCCGCAAAACGATATTATGGTAACCGACTGTCGAAATGCTTCTTTGCATCCAGCAATTATTGCCCGCCATTCGCACGCTATGAGAGCCGATTTTTGGAACGCCCGTATACCAAGTGGTGCTTCCTTCTTTATACCAGGAACCAGGGAAAGCGCTCTCAAAGCCGTCGAAGAAAATTTGCTGTTGCGAGGGCTGAGAAATGGCAGTGGGTGTAATCGAAGTGGCAGTTGGTGGCACAGGTGTGTTCGTCGCCGTCGGCTGAATCAGTGTGGCGGTTGGAGTGGATGGCACAGCCGTGTTCGTTGCTGTCGGTGGAATCGGTGTGGCGGTTGGAGTGGATGGCGCAGTTGTATAGATTGCTGTGGGCGGAATGGGAGTATTCGTGGGTGATGATGTCTGATATTCATAAGCACCCATGTCCCATTGCCCGTTGACTGGACGGAAATTGCCTGCATAATCAGTTGTCACATCAGGCAAAGCAGCCCCAGAATCGATGGCTGGTGAGTTGGCTTGAAGTGTGTAATCGCCGCCGACTAAACCACTTGGCACATAATTAAAGAGTGGGTCAGCGCAAATGTCGCTATTTTGTCCGCAGGTGAAACCTGTATCGTTTATCATCGCGGAACCGCCGTTATATGCCAGGTTGTTTCCGTGGATCACCGTACCCGTATTCATCATCTGCGAATTCAAATATACAGGCTGTAGAAAATTGTAGTAGATATTATTTTCGATAACGTAGTGATGATTATCGTAAGCCGTGCCGGGCCAGAGGTCCATGGCAAAAAGGTTTGCTTTGTTTCCAATCGCAGATGTGGTGGCGCATGTATTATTCACATAGCTGAACCAGGCCGTGTTTTCCTGCACACCGGCACACTGCGCCGCAAATACCAGGTTGTTTCTGAAAATAATGCCATGTGCGTACGTGTTATCCGTACTGCTGGTATCTTCAACGGTAAAGCCTGAGCCAGTCTCGTCTGCGGTTCTCCAGCCCAAGGCTTCACAATAATTTTGTTCAATCAGGATGTTGGTATTTCTGGCGGGATCTCCACTCTCCCATCCGCCAAAGGTTTGAAAACAATCCATGTGAGCATCGGTGACATTGGCCGTGTAGTGGATGTCATGAATATAGTTCCCGCGCGCAACATGACCGGTGCCAAAAAGCCAGATACCGTTGGCGTCATCTCCTTTGGGTCCGCACGAAGAATTCTTCTGGATGGCGCCATTGATTTCATTTCCTTGTATCAAGTGGTTTTGCCCGTGCAGTTCGATACTGTTTTCGACATTGTTTTCGAAATAGTTATTTTGAATCATGCCGTTGGAGGTCTGCGGAGATGTATAGATTCCGCCCAACGGCATCATGATGATCCTGTTGTTTTCGATCAGAAAGTTGCTGCCGGTACCATCTACTTCAATTCCATAATTTTTACCTTTGGCAGCACTGCAGGTGATAACCTGAATCGTGAATCCTTTAATTTGGATGTAATTGCCCGTAAACACAAAACCATCCAGGGTTACAGTGCCTTGTCCTTGAAACAAAATAGGGACAGAAGATGTGCCGGATGCGCTGATTGATACACGTTCATCGTACGTGCCGCTTTGCACATATACAGTATCTCCCGCTGTGACCGTATTTGCCGCTTTCTGAATCGTCTTCCAGGGCTGCGCTTGGGTTCCAGGGTTACTGTCATTGCCAGTTGGCGACACATAATAAGTATTGCCTGCTGCGCTGCCTGGGCTGATCCAAACGAACAAGGAAACAAAAATCATGGACAGGATTAAAATCAGTCCCATCAATTGCTGAATTATTTTGCTTTTCATGGGTGAACTCCTTATTAGATTTTTGATGTAGAGAAATGAAGCAAATCAGACCTTTTTCAAAGAGCGCGGGTATATAAACTTATATTACTGATGTTACGCAGCCTTGAGGGCTTGGAGTTCCTCATAAGCCACGCGAAT
>CAZCZL010000032.1:0-8720 GCA_964503315.1 uncultured Ignavibacteriales bacterium
ACCCCTGCGAAGAAGCGCAAAGTTACCAGCCGCGCTTAACGCAAACCGTTGGGCGCTTTCCTGCTCAACGAGAAAGGAATAAACGATGGACTATATAACTGATTTTGGTTTTGCTGATGTTGAAGGTGAAAAACCTATTCAATCAGAAGTTGAGTTTTGCAAAAAATGGATAAAGACTTTTGTCGATGTAAGAAAATCAATAAACCGCGACAAAGGTTCTTAACCGTTAAGAATGATCCTCTACATCTGGTTCCTGCTCACCCTCCCGCAAGATCGCCTCGTGTGTTCGCTGTGGGTCGCCCAGCCTCCCGAACGCGCCGCCATCGTGCAATCGTGCGGAGACATTGACCTCGCCGCCTACAGGCTCGACGTGCAAAGCGAAGGCGTGGTCATCTGTTCGCGCCGCGCCGATGTTCTGCCGAACGTCATCCGCGAGTGCCCGCTTTCCTCCACGCTCGATCATTATCGCCTGCGCATCATCGAAGAGAATTATCAAACCACGATCTGCGCGGTCGAAACGAAAGAACGCATCGAACCGACGCGCGAGGAGATCGCCGAGCAATGCCCAACGGCAAACGAGTACGCGATCCGTTACGCGGGGACGAAACGAGTGGAATCCGCCGCGCCCGTCTGCAAGCCGCCATCGGTCGCGCAACCCGCCTCCATCGCCACCAGCGAAGACTACTACCTGCTCGCGGGCAAACTGATCTGGTTCGGCATGGCGAAAGGGAATTGCCCCGGCGGATATTCAGGTGTGGATGCCTCGACCTTCGCGGCGACGCCCTGCGGCATGGACGGCGCGCGCGCTCAAATGCTGGCGTGGCAAAACGGATTGGATGACGCCATCCTCGTCTCAGCGCGGACGTGGAACGTGCCCGCCGATCTCCTCAAGCGACTCATCGCCGAAGAAACCCAATTCTGGACGTGGACCGGCGTGGACGGCGAACACGGCTTGATCCAGATCACCGACGCGGGCGCGACTGTGGTCTTGCATGTGTATCTCTCTGGCTACTATCGCATGAACCCCCGCGAACAATTCGAGGCACGGCAAGCCTGGCTCAGGCAGTTGGATTGCTACAACTGCTCGCCGCTCGCCGCCTATGACCACGCAAAGCGAACGATGGACTTATACGCCCAAGCGCTCGCCGCGTATTACTGCATGTACGGCTCGTGGGATACCGCCGTCACTGCTTGGAATGTGAAGCATGGAAAGTGAGAAGGTGAGAATTATGAAGGAGATGTCGTTTGAACAAGCGTGTGAATATGTCGAGAAAACCAACGAAAACGTTTACTGTCTTTTGCCAGACGGAGGCGAGGTCACAATGTTCTGGCTGGGTGACGATGATAATTGGATCGTCGCAGAGTATTGGCGCGATCTCGGTTTTCAAACAGCGGAGAATGAAAACTATGGGGGTGTTGAGAATATTTTAGAAAACTTACCTGACGTGACTAATGTGATTTGGAGAGTTGGACAGGGCAGGATGTTTAGGATGGGGATTTAGGATGGAGAATGATGATGGTGACAAAAGACGCATAAAGGAAGGGATGTTGATGACGAGAAGTCTAAAAAAATTTGATATTGTTTGGTTGTGTCCTTGTGGTAGGAAACAGTCAATACCGTCTTGCCCGAAATGCGGGCAATATAAAAATGGGTGGTTTGCAATAAAAAACGGATGGCGCGTGAAGATAAAATCTGTCGTGCATTAGTTTTTTCGGCGCATAAATTATTAGGCTTTCACTTGCGCAGGCACAGCCCCATTCCGTATTTTGAGCCTCATCACGTCCCACAACATCTCTAGGCTGTCGTTCACCAGCCGTACGCGCGAATGGGGATCATTCACCCACGGCACGGCGATCTCTTTCAGGCTGTAGCCTTCGGCGAGCGCGAGGTGCAGGACTTGCACATCGAACGCCATGCCTTTGATCGTCACCTGCTCGAAGATGCGCATGGCGGCATAGTCCCTGAACATTTTGAAACCGCACTGCGTATCGAGAACGCCTGGCGCAAGGTCGCGGACGAGGCGTTGAAACACGCGACCGATGACGCGCCGCTTGCGCGACGTGATCGTCGTTTCCGCGTTCACCTCGCGCGATCCGATCACCACATCGTACAGGCGGGCGAATTCCAAGAAGCGGTGAATCTCTCGCGCGGGCGCGCTCAGGTCCGCGTCGCACATGAAGCGGTAACGTCCGTTCGCGGCGAGCATCCCCGTCTTCACGGCTTCGCCCTTGCCGCGCTCTGGCACGGTGATAATGCGGATCGGTCGGTAGATGGTCTTCGCCACGTCGAGAATTTCGAGCGTGCGGTCGGTGGAGCCGTTGTCTACGAAGATGATCTCGCAATTGTAGCGTGTGGCGTGGGGCATGAGTTGCTCCACGCATCGCTCGATGCGAGCTTCCTCGTTGAACACAGGGACAATGACAGAGAGGTAGATGGGCTTGATCATGGCGTAGGAGTCTCTGTGACGGTTGGTGTAGATGTGACGGTTGCTGTTTCAGTGAGCGAGGCGGTCGCCGTTGCGCTTGGTGAAGCGGAAGCGGTGAGGGTGGGCGAAGGCGTCTCGCTGACGAGGGGCGTTGCCGTGACGATCACCGTCACAGGCACGATGACCGTGACCTGTTGATTGACGATGACCGTCCGTACAACCTGAACAATCACGGTCTGAGCCACTGTGATCACTCGTGGGGTTGACGTGGCTACAGGCGTGCGTGACGATAAAGGCGTGACTGTGTCTCGTGGCGTGGGGGAATCTTTCGGCGTGGCTGTGCGCGTTGGCGTTTTCGTGATGGTTGGCGTGGCTGTGATCGTGGCGGTATTCGTCACCGTTGGCGTGGCGGAGGGGAACAACACCGCTTTTACCTTCTTTGCCGATGGCGCGGCGAGCGCGACCGTGTAGGACAAAATGCAGATGCCGAGGAAGACCGACCACACCATCATGGCGCGGCGGCTCTTGATCTTCTGTCCGCGCTTGCGCTCCTCCTCTTGATTGACGGGCGCGGAGCCTTCGGGTTGGGCGGGCAGGTAGGGCGTTTGCTTGTTGAGCCAGGCTACGAGGAAGAACGCGCCCAACGCGAGCGCAACCATGACACAGGTGAGGGATGCGAGAGCAGTGTCCATCTACGCGCCCGGTGTGTTGGTCTTGATGGTCTTGGTGATCACTCCGATGATCCATCCGAGCGAGAATAAAGCATTGATTGCAATGCCATATACCGCCACATCAAAGATCGGTTTGATATTGACGTTCGCGCGCACAAGCACGTACATGATCCGCATCAGTAACCGTATCGTTGAGATGACCGCATAGAAATACTCGAAATCTTGATGATCGGGGAGGAATTTCAACCATCCGTTCGTTACGAAGTCCACAAAACCAAACACGACATAGTCCCAAAAAGACTTCTCTACTTGTCCGTTGGTAAACTCGTCGTCGCCAAAGCCAAACCCGCCGCCACCCTGTATCCAAACGCCCGTGCCGATCTCTTTGATTCCGCACGTCCATTTATTTGCTGAGATGCGCAGGATACAGCCCTCGGCTTGAAAGGTGTCGCCGTTCGGCTCGAACATCCAGTGGATGTGATAGTTCGTGTCGCGCTGTTCCGCCCAGCCACAATCGTCGTCAAACGAACCGTACTTGATCGAGCCGAGCAATTGCCCGCGCGAGAACGTGCCAGACATCACGAGACTGGCGTTGTCGAGCAGGTGAGCGTAGATAAAATCGTCACCTGTGGAGGCGTTGTGCGTTCGCACCGCGACGGTCGTGCCGTCGTCGCAGATATAGTCAATCGTCCCCGCGTCCGAAGCGTAGGCGTACGGAGGCGCCGCGCCCGCGCCGAGACCGTCGCCGCTGACGAGGTCAACCGCCACCATGCCTGAAGTGCCGTAATCACCGGATCCGTGAACAGCACGCGGACCGTAGATCATCGCCTTTCCTGATTGAAACGGGAAAGCAACGTATGATCCGCCGCCCGTCGTTGGTGGAGCGAAGGCGATCATCGCGAGTTTCGATGTACCGCGATCCCTTGACGCCGTAGGAAAAGGGACAACCGTGCCATCCTCCTGAACGGTCACGCTTCCCATCCAAACTACGTTACTGCCGTCCTCGAACATGCTCCACTCTTCGGGCAGTTTGTCGGTAGGTAGGTCTACTCCCGTAAGCGATACCTGCGTGACGCCGTTCACTGTTTTGAAATAGGTGACAACGTAGAACGGAACGGGCGCGGGCGCATCGGTCGCAAGCCAGGCATCGAGATCGGCTTGCAATTCAGGCGAGATCGGCTTTGTGCTGTGGATGACGCGCGGCGTTTCGCCTTGCGCCTGTGCTTGTGATGGGATGAACAGCGCAATAGCAAACAGAAAAAGAATAGAAAGAGCGAGATGCCTTTTCATCGTTTTCGTTGGCTCCAATAGCGAGACACGAGCGTCGGGTCTGCGCCTGTTGCGATAGCGCGGTCTCGCGCGATGGCGTGTTCGGTCAATTTTTCGATGGCGTCTTCCGCGCCGCCCTTTGTCCACGGGCGAACACCGGTGAGCATATAGATCAACTCCTGCACGGGTCGCTTCGTTAGTTTGACATACATGAATATGCAACTAATATCAATGCTGATTTGAATCCAGAACGACGCGCCTGTGTCGCGGAAAGATGCCGAAGCAAAGCAAACACCCTGCGCGATCAACGGAGGAAGATAGCCGCTAAACGAACTCATGCAAGTGTTGTAGTAGGATGATGCGCTCCATGTACCGGTCTTAAAATCGTTTACGTCGATGATGTCGCCGCCTTCCCACGGACTGAGAGCCTCTTCGTTATCCGTGATGAAGACGTGGCTGGTGATAATGTTCTCCAGTTGCGCCGCGCTCGAAATGCTAAAGATGGATGTGTCTACGCCGTCCACATCCCAATCATAAGACTCTATCTCGATGCGAACGTCATTGATCATTTGCCCAGCCTCGATGACACTGGCGAGCGGCTCTTTGGCTTTGATCTTGTCATACAGGTCGAGGATGGCTTGTATCTGCTTCGGGCAGAAGATGAAGAACTGACGGATCGCCACGCCCACATAATCAATCCACTGCGCCACGTAGTTCAACCACGAGCCGAGGTCTTCGAGATCGGCAGGCACGACAGGGCGCATGGCGGGCAGGTCGCAGGCGGGAGACATGGACGTGCCGGTAGGACCGCCGCTCACTAAATTAAAGGAGATCAACATATAAGACAAATTGCCGCCGTTGTTCGAGAAGTCGCTGTCATTATCGTTGACGCGGATTTTCCAAATTTCGCCAGGCAACACGGTGAAGCGAATCTGAGCATAGCGGTCATCTTGCGTAATGCTGATGCAGTCCATGCCCGGTGTGCTTCCGTCTATTGGCGACCACGTCACGCCGTTGTCTTTGCTGATCGCGGCGTCGAACCGTGTGCCTCCGATCTCGTCGGTGTCGTCGTCGTCCCACGGTCCGCCGCTAATTTCAATAATATATTCCGTACCGGCGGAAAGAACCGATCCGCTCGTTTCGGTGGCGGTTCCGTAGTTATTCTCTTTGACGTATGTGCCACTGTCCATTTTGACAGGGATGAAATTTGACGATCCCGTCAGTTCATAAACAGATGGGTCATATCCTGCAAGGCAATCTATCCACGTGTTTGCGGTTGGGTCATTGATGTCTACCTCGATGGCGCGATATAAATTCCACGCCATATAACCGCCGTTGTTGCCGAACGAGCCGGTGTCGTTGACGCGCAAGAACCACTCCAACGGTCCCGCAGGGACTTGGAAGTAGACGCGCCGATGACCCAGCGCGTCGAGCGCCACATTGCAGACCGGCGTATCCCAATCTTTGAGCGGAATCCACCCGTCGCCGTCGTTCACCGACATGTCGAACTGGTAGACCTTCGGGTTTGTCGAGTCGGGCGTCCACGGTCCCTCGATGGTGTCGAGGACGTACCACGCCCCCGCTTCGAGCGGACGGGCTGACCATGTGTCCGCGCCGAGAATAGGTATCTCTGGCGCGACAGGTTCCGCGGCTTCCACATACGCAAACGACTTTCCGTTGCTGGCGTTCCCAGAAACTTCATCTCGATGCGGCGCTCCATACAGGTCGTATGAATATTCGCACGCTTCGAGCGGGCGCGTGAATGTGGCGTGATAAATACTCACGTTCAATTCGCCTGTGTTCGCCGCCCAGCCCGAAGACACGTTGTTCGCGCGCAGGAACAGGCTGATACTGCGCGCCTGAATGTACCAAGTGGTCTCGTCGGTAGACTGACACCACACGCCATCGCCGCTCGATCCGAGGTCCGCATAACTCGCAAGGACGGCGGAATATCCGGGCGTCACCTGATATTCCATATCGGTGCGGTCGGGCGCAATGCCCTCATCGCGCCACGTTCCGCTGGTCACTTTGATGGCGTACCACTCCCCCGCCACCAGCGGAGGCAGAGCGTTAAGTCCAATCGTATTCGATGCTTGCACGCCGTCTTCATCGTCGCCCTCTACGACGACAGACGCGAGCAGGTCGTCGGTGGGGTTGTATGAGAACTGGTCTTCGCATGGAACTGAGGTGACCACCTGCCCTACTGTGTACGTGACCGGATCTTCCTCGTCTACCTGCGTGTTATCCTCGAATTCAGTTTCGTCGTCGTTTACGCGGATGTAGAACGTGTCGCTCATGGCGGTGATGTAATACGTGTCCACGTCGCCGCCTTCGCCCTGCCCGGAACAATCCGCATTGCCGGGGATGAGCGGTATCCATGTCTCGCCGTCCCACGAGATCGTCAAGTCTTGGTGATCTGACGCGCCGTCGTTCCAGCCGCTGCCTCCGCGCGAAACCTTATAGAAATTACCGGTTTCCATTGGGAAGATTTGAAAATCGGGCGGCGAACCCTCAGGACCGAGCGGGTCTTCAATCGTCGGGTCAATTTCGTGTGTGACAAAATCTCCAACCTCAGTGTAAGAACTCTCGCATTGTTCGATGGGAAGTAGAGAGAAGGCTACATTGAACGCGCTCACCGTGTAACTGACCGGCCAACTTCCATTGGTGTGTGATTCAAGTTTTGCGCGCACATCGTACGTGGACGATGTAGTGGGCATGGACGCTGCTGGGATGATTCCGTACGCAATGCCGCTGCATGTTCCGCCCGTACTGGTCCCGCAATCGGTCTCAGTGTAGATCAGGGAACTCGGAGTGCGCGCTTGCGCCCCCGCCCAAATGCGAACATGCTCAGTATTGCCACTGCCAAACACATCAAAGACAAGGCTAAACTCGACTCGAAAATACACGTTATAATCGTTCTTACAACCAGGACCGGGCGAACAGTTCAACAACGCTTCCGTAATCGTCACGTTGATATTCGGCGACGCTGTAAAACTTCCCTCCACAAAATACGGGGACATGTTGCCAGGAGGGCATGTGCCGTTATACAGGAGTACGCAAGACCAGTCAGCGTCCTCCGCGGGCGGGTCAAACAACGGCGCGGCTTTCGCTGGGAAAACCGCGCTCAGGAATGTGGCTAACAGGACGAACGAATAAAAAAGTTTTTTCATAATGGGTGTTCACTTGCTCAGCTACTTCGGAGCGGGTTGTCTTGCAAACCCGCTTTCCCGCGCAAGGCTAGATCGCCTTACGGATTTCAGCGAAGATGCGACCGAGCAGAGCCATGCCGAGGGTGATGCCCAACGGCACGATGAACAACGGGAACAAACCGTTGATCAAGGTCCCTGCCTGCGTCAGCAAACCGCTGAAGTCAAGGGAGAGAGACATTTCGAGCCTCCTTTCTAAGTTTTGTCGAACATCCCGCGCGAGGTGAGCAGGATCGCAAGCGCACTCGCGGCGACCGTTCCGCCTGCGGCGAGCATGATCAGCCACCAACGGATGAACCAGCCGAAGGCTTCGAGCAATTGCGCTTGCACGCCGAGGAATTGTTCGAGCGTCATTCGCCGATCTCCACGGCTTGCGCGATGATCTGCGCGAACATCACCGTGAAGACCATCGCGGAAAACACGAGCGCGACGATGGCAACTCCGCTCACGAACGCTTCGGCAACCTGCGGGATGATCTCCATGCGCAAGAGACTATCAAAATTTCGCCAAAAGAAAAAGGCGGGAAAATTATAGAACGCCTGTTCTGCTGGGGTGGTATAATTCAGACATGGCAAGTACATGCCCATTCCCGCCCGGATCCGGTGTGACGGGATACCTGCGCGATAGCGGCGGGACCAAACAAGAAGCCTCGGTGGAGCGGCAGGAAAAAGAATTGCGCTCCTACTGCGAGGAGCGCAATCTCATCCTGACCAAACTCTACGTTGACGAGGCGCGCACGGGTCGCACCGACAGACGCCGCGACGCGCTCGCCGAGTTGATGTCACACTTTCGAGATGGGGGAGAAGAGGCGGGCGTCGTCATCTGGAACTATGAACGCTTCGCCCGCAACACCAAACACGGTCGCTACTACATCGCCGAACTCGAATACCTCGGCAAGGTCGTTCACTCGCTCACCGACGACATCCCCGAGGGACCGGAGCGCATTATCTTTCAAGCGTTCAAACTGTACAGCGCGGAACAGACCTCGAACAAAATCTCAATTGATGTGACGAGCGGACTGCGCCGCATGGTGGAAGAGCACGGGGGTATGCCCGCCCTGCCTCCGCGCGGCATGATGCGAAGCGACCCGATCCAGATCGGCACGCACCGCGATAAATCTCCGCGCATCGTCCACAAGTGGATTCCTG
>CAZCZL010000033.1:0-8313 GCA_964503315.1 uncultured Ignavibacteriales bacterium
CATCGCCGATACCGACGACGACAACGACGGCATCGCCGACACCAACGAACTCACCTCGCTCGACCGCATCATGCCCATCACCATCGCCCCGGTGAAGGTGGTCGCGGTTGAGAACGTAAACCCCGTCGGCGATACCTCCACGGAAGTCTTCGATGTGTCGTCCGCCGGAAGAATGTTGCCCTATGCCGTCGGCGGCGATGCACGGGGTTTCGGACAGATTCACGGGGGCATCTTCTTCAACCACGATTACACGAATCTTTATATCGGAGTGGCCGGATTCGGGAACGGCAGCGAAAACGCGCTCTTGCTGTTCCTTGATACGGATGGAACAAATGGCGGGGCCATATCGTTAACAAGCGTGACGGGTCAGCCAAACGCGTTCGGAATCGCCAACAATCTTTCGTTCAGCGCTACTTCGTTTACCCCCAACGTGGGGCTGATCCTTGGAAGCCGATACGGCGATGGGCAGAACTTCGCGAGCTTCAATATGGGGACGAGAGATTTCGGACAAGGTGTATTCAAGTTGACGAACACCAATGCCACGCACTGGCCGGGATTCACAAATGCCGTCGGTGGACGCATTTCCCAATGGGGTGATCGGGGAGTCAGCGAAGCCAATGCGGGCATAGAAGTCGCCATCAGCCTGACCAGTTTGGGTCTGACAAGTGGCAGCACGTTCAAGGCGGCGGCAATTGTAGCCGGCGACAGCAGCGGAACGAATCGTTGGTTCTCCGGGGAGTGCTATGGCCAATCTGCAGTCGGCACACTGGTCGGTAGCGACTTTCAGACCGGAACCGTGACGCTGGTCGGCGCTCCCGTGCATCTGTCCAACATCCCCGCACCGACGCCGAGTGCGCCGCCTCCATTTACCGATGACGATGTATTGCTGCAGGGCTACTACTGGAAGGTGCCGCGTGTCGCGCTAAGCAACTACACGGCGGTTTCCTTGATGGGTGTCTCCAATACATGGGTGTATGGCCACCACCCGATGACGCTCGTGGCGAACTACACATGGGAACGCATCGTGACCTTCAGCCAGCCCACGAACGTTCAACTAAAATTCAACACCGCCAACGGGGAGTGGTGGGGCAGCACCAACAGCCAGAAATGGCTCACGATCCCCGTCACCACCAACCACAACGGGCTCCGCAACCCCGGTACCGACAATATCTTCCTGACCAATGTTTCTGGAACCGTCCGGTTCCGGGCCTATCTCAACGGCGACGCCTCATTCTTCACCGCCGAATACGTCTCGGCCACCAACGTGCCCCGGCTGCTGCCCGGCTACTCCACCAATTTCTGGTATCCCGAGTTGACGAAACTGGTGCAGAGCGGGCGATTGGACAAATTCACCGCCGTCTGGCTGCCGCCACCCCAGAAGTGCAACAGCGGGCGGGACAGCGTCGGCTACGATCCCTTCGACTACTACGACCTCGGGGCGTATGCCGAGAAGTTTTCCACCGAAACCCGGTATGGAAGCCAGGCGCACCTCCAAGCCTGTATCCAAGCCATGCGCGACCGGGGTATAGTTCCCGTTGTGGATCTGGTGATGAACCACATGAACGGCGGGTACCCGAATCGATACAACTACGATTACTCGCACAACACCTTCGAGAAGCGCGACCCCGCCGCCAACAACTCGAACCAATACTTCAACGTGAACTATTCGAACCAGCCCTTCGCGTTCGACGTCGGATTCGGCAATCCCGACGACAAACAGGCTTGGGACGCCGACGCCACCTCCGCCGACATCAACCAGCGTCATCCGTACCAGCGGCAGGGGCTTAATGACTGGGCCGCCTGGTTGACCTCGCAGGCCGGCTATGAAGGCTACCGCTGGGACGTGGCCCAAAACATCGAGCCGTGGTTCATCTCGGAATTGATGAACTACGGCCCCATGAAGAGCCGATTCAGCGTCATGGAATATTGGACCACCACCAACGAAGCGACCGTCGGCGAATTCGTGACCTGGCTCGAATTGACCGACCGCCGGGCCGCGATGTTTGACCAGCTTCTCTACAACGATCTTAAGGACCTGTGTAATGAAAGCGGCACGTTCCAAATCTGGAAGCTCTCGCGCAGCGGCTTGACCTATGCAAAACCTCAGTGGGCGGTGTCACTGGCCGGCGACCACGACAAAGTCAGGCCGTATGGAGAGGATGGGAAGACAGGTATTACGAAGGATAAAACACTCGCATATGCCTTTATCCTGATCTCCGAGCCTGTTCCAATGGTCGCGTACAACGACTATTTCACGGGACCATATCGCGATATCGGTGACCCCGATGATTCGATCGACGACGGGTGGACCGGTGCGCCGCTGACGAACGAAATCGACCGGCTGATCGACGCGCGCCGGCGATTTGCCGGGGGATCGACGACGTATCTCTCTACGGCCAACACCAACGACCTGTTCATTATGAAGCGCGCCGGTTCTGGCACAAAGCCTGGATGCATTCTGGTGCTGAACGACCATATGACGCAGACGCTGACGAATACCGTCGCCACCGGATGGATCGGCACCAATCTGGTGGACTTCATCAACACCAACGTCACGGTCGCCACCGACGGAAGCGGCAATGCCGCGTTGAGCGCCCCGCCGCGTAGTTACCGTGTGTTCATCAGGGCGGGCGATTTATGAGTGCCCGCCATTTGATGGGTGTTGTTGTGATAGTCTTCGTCGCGCTCTGGAAGTCAGACGCGGATGTTATCAGCTATTTGCGCTTTGAGGGAAACGCCACGGACGAAACTGGATTGATGGACGGTGAACTGATTAATTTTGACAGCGGTGTTGATTATGAGGGCTTCAGCACAAATGTATTTGCCTCAACGATTCCTCTTACCGGCGAGCCCAACACGGGATCCATCCGGTTTGCCGGAGGTTCTGAATTTGTCGACTTAAGCAACGCGAACGATCTGTATCTGGGCACCGACTTTACGATTGAGTTCTACATGTATCCGGAAGATCCGGGAGGCGGTGTTCCGGTGTTCGGGCTGTCGCCATACTCTCGCTTGTACACAACGCTTGGAATGGACGGAGGCAGCCTCATCTGGTGGACGCAATTTCAGGATCAATTTAGCGCAGCCCCCGCCGACATGGTGCAGCTTGAAGAGTGGCAGCACGTGGCGTTCGTTTTTGAATCAACCGAGTACACGATCTATATCGACGGCCAAGTTCAATATGTTGGCGGAATCCCGCCCGCCGCGCAGGGCGCGTACTACTTCCCCGGCACGGGTGTCACGGGCGACCGAACCATTGGCGACGGCTTCCGCGGCTACATTGACGAATTCCGGATCAGCGACGAAGCGCTGACGCCGGACCAGTTCCTGATGGCCCCCGAACCCGGCACCCTCGGCCTGCTCGCCCTTGGCGGCCTCGCCCTCTACGCCACCCGCCGCCGCATCCGCTCCTCCTCCCTTACGTGCGTTCCGTGAATTCCGTAGGCTCAGCCATAATGAGTAGACGATACCAAGAACTGACCCCTTACACTTCAAACTTGCCGAAACTGCGGTGTCGGGCACGTACCCCGAGATTGTCTGGCTCGATTGTGGCGGTCCCGGGCGAACCAATCTCCCGCCGTTTCGATCCTATATGGCGGGACTCGCCGACGATCCCGACGACGACGGGTTGGGCAGTGGGTACGAGTATTTCTTTTTGGGAACCTCGCCCGACATGTGGGATACGGACGGGGATGGAATCAGCGATGGGGACGAGGACTTCGACGGGGACGGCAGGAGCAACGCCGCCGAATACAACAGCCCGGCCTACGGGTACTATAACCCGTGTGTTCGCGGGTCTTCCGATCCATGGACTATGGACTCTGATGGCGATGGAAGAAGCGATGGGCCGATCGGCAACGGGGGCGGCATCACCAACGGGCCGGACGCATTCCCTCTCGACCCGTTCGGCTACCGAGACATCGACTGCGACGGCTATCCCGACGGCGTGAACACCAACTATTCCTCCAACAGCAGTCCTGCGTTGCAGGTGGATGCGAACGACGATCCGGTTGGGTTTTTCCGGGTTTGGGCCCCCAATGCGACCTCTGCCACGGTTCGCGGGGACTTCAACTCCTGGGGCGAGTCAGCGCTCACTAACGAGGGCAACGGTTACTGGCGCGGTATCGTGGCGAATGCGCAGACGGGACAACAGTACAAGTTCTACTTCTCATCCGCGCCATGGAAACAGGATCCGCTGTCGCGCCAAGTGAAAAGCGTTGATCACAATTCGGTCATCCGAGGAACCAATGCCTTCAACTGGACGGATTCCGCGTTTGCGCCGCCGCCGCGCAATCAACTGGTCATCTATCAGTTGCACATCGGCGGATTCAACCGTGTCGGCGGCGTGGGCGGAACGTTCAAGACGGCGACGAATCTCCTGGATTACGTCGTGGGACTCGGCGTCAACGCCGTCAAAATCATGCCGATCTGGGAATTCGATGGCCCGTACTCGTGGGGGTATAATCCGGTCAACCCGTACGCCATCGAGCGCGATTACGGCGAGCCGGACGACTTCAAGACGTTCGTGAACGCGTGCCACGCGAAGGGCTTGGCCGTCATTCTGGACGTCGTGTTCAATCATTGGGACGACCGCGCGGACAACGGCGGCCTCGTGAAATATGATGGTTGGACCAACACGATCAATCCCGGCGGAATCTATTTCTACGAGGATCCCTCGGAAGACAAATGGTTATATGCAACAGAATGGGGGCCGCGTCCCAATTACCGCCGCGCGGAAGTCCGCCAATACATCCGGAACAATGCCATGCTCTGGCTCAATGAATACCATTGCGATGGGCTTCGTTGGGATGCGACGCACATGATCCGAAACTTTGATCGTGATTTCTTGGATCGCACGGCGATGGATATCCCTGAAGGTTGGACGCTGATTCAGCAGATCAACGACGACTCAAGGATGCTCAAGACCAATTACATCGCGATAGCGGAGGATATACTGGTCAACACCAACAACCGAAAGGTCACCGTCTCGACCGCCCTGAACGGGTTGGGCTTCGACGCCCGGTGGAGTCCCTTCGTTCACGAAGTCCGCAACAACGTCGCCAACGCCGATCCTTGGATCGCCAAGCTGAAAGAAGAGCTGGAATTTTCCTATGCCTCGGACCCCTTCGATCGCGTGATCTATGTGGAATCGCATGACGAAGTGGGGGCGTTGAACAACAAGAGGCGTTTCGCGCAGCAGATCGCCGAGTTTGAGAATCCGGGCAATCCGAATCCGACCAATATTACCGTGCAGAAGCGGGCGGTCCTGGGCGCGGGTTTGACGTTTACCGCGCCCGGGATTCCGATGTTCTTCATGGGGCAGGAGTTTCTCCAGGCCGGCGCGTGGTCGGAAACGAACGCCTTGACGTGGAGCAACACCAATACGTTGAGCGGCGTGGTTCAGATGCACAAGGACTTGATCGCCCTGCGCAAGAACGCGGCGGGGAATACCGCCGGCTTGTTGGGGACCGGCCTGCATGTGAACAACCCCGTGGACGATGGTAACAACATCCTCGCCTTTCACCGGTATGACCAGCGCGGGCCGGGCGACGACGTGATGGTGATCGCGAATTTGAGCGGGACCGCGTGGACGCAGTCGAACTACGAGATCGGCTTCCCGACCTCCGGCGTCTGGAAGATACGATTCAACAGCGACTCGCAGACCTACAATGCCGGATTCGGCGGCATTCCCGCCACGAACCAGATCGCGGTGTCGTCCGGTTCCCAGCCCATGCACGGCCATCCATTCCGCGCGGCAGTCAACATGGGCGCCTACGGCATCATGGTGCTATCCCAGGAGGCGCCATGAAAAAGGGCTTCCATCCTGCCGCGTCTTGCGTGCGTCAGCGGGGCATTATCTGCTATGCGGCAGTCTTGATGACCGTCTGTTGTGTGCGAGCTGATATGATCATGACGCTCAATACGACAGATCGGGGTCTCTATGGGGAGGATGGCTACCACATACCATGGTACACGCCATACGGTGTCGGAAGAGCACACGGGAGTACCGTTAATAATTTTCTGGTTTATGACATGTCGTCGATCACGCAGGAGGTGGTGTCGGCGGAATTGCGACTGGTCAACAACAACAGTTACGACAGTCCTGATCCATATGAGACCTATACGGTGTTTGATGTCACCACTCCGTTGTGGGAATTGCAGAACGGCTATGGCGATACGGTGGCCACGTACAATGATCTCGGAAGCGGCATTGTTTATGGCTCGACGGATGTTGTGTCGAATAATGGATACGTGGTGGTCAGTGTCTATCTAAACGAAGCTGGTCTGGCTGCGTTGAATGCCTCGTTGGGCGGCATGTTTGTCGTAGGTGGCGCCATTACCAGCCTCGATTCTCCAGAAGCGACATATGAACATTTGTTTTCACTATCCGACCCTGATCGTCCGGGCGACGGCGCGACACAACTGGTGCTCACGTTCGTTCCCGAGCCCGGCACGTTGGGCCTGCTCGCCCTCGGCGGCCTCGCCCTCTACGCCACCCGCCGCCGCATCCGCTCCTCCTCCTTTCCGTGCGTTCCGTGAATTCTGTAGGCTCAGCCATAATGAGTAGACGATACCAAGAACTGACCCCTTACACCTTACACCTTACACCTCCAGGGGCGCTGGCTAGCCAAAGACCCCATCCTGTTTGCGGGGGGAAATCCGAATCTTTATCTCTATTGCAGCGGGGATCCGGTGAACCGCATCGATCCTTTCGGATTAAGTGAGGACGGCTACGCTTATCTCAGTAGCTACGCAGACGCTATTCTTCACTCATGGCCATGGCAGTGGCCGGAAATCGTCTTCTCGCCGACTTATGATATCGGACCATATGAGAGCGGTACATACAACTATCTGGGAATGGATCTGTCTGCATCCCAGATGGGAAACGTCGGGCCGGGATATGCTTTTGCGCAGGTGACAGGAGGTCTTTCCAACCCATTCGGGATGTTCGTGGTGGCTGGCGGTGCATTTTGGGGAGAGGTGCTTACTAACAGTTCCATGCCTTGGAATGAAGGCGCTCCAATTTTGCAAGGAATTGCTGATGCAGTGAGCAGTTTCTTCTGGAACTGGGTTGGCTATATGCATGGTGCAATCCCTTTTCTGCCGCCCGATTAATCACCGGCTCTGATTTGCCGTATGACTTTCACATCCAATAGCGAGGCCACCCCGGCGAGGCTTGGCCTGATAATCTCAGCAGGAGCGATCTTCCTGTGCTTCCTTATCGTAATCGGTGCGAGTTTTATTATAAGTGCCAATGTGGAGCGGCGTCTTGAGTTGCTATCTGTTGATGGAGTACGCGAATCGGGTGATCACCTCATGCTCAACTACGACGTGCTTCTGCGGGCGTCAGGCGATGATCGGCCAGAACAGTTGGGCAAGATAGGTAGGACTCGGTATTTCTCCCTGAAGAGCGGCACCCCTCTTTATGAGGAAATGTGTGCGGCGGCAATCAAGGACTTAAAGCCTTCGTTTGTTCTGGTCTATACAAATCGCGTATATATCGCGCTGTCAAGGATACAGCGGAAGGGCATTTGGGTTCTCGCTGAAGATGCCCACGCGTATGGAACGCGAGAGTTAGGCGAGCGCGTGTGGTTCGCCGTGGGCGAGCGTCTCCAGATTCACGGGGCAAACGGGCAAACGCGGGCAAACGAGGAGCGATGAGAGAAAGCGATGAAACAAAAGCGATGAGGGTCACGTCTAAACATGTAACATTTTGGTTGCCGGATTGGAGGGGATGGGGCAAACGGGGGGGGCAAACGGGGTCACGTCTCCATATTCAATAATTGACGCGGGACCCGTTGAACGGACTCTTAACGGGTAGCGTGATGGATGACAACGTGGACGTTCGCCAGTTCAATGGATTTGGTGAGATGACCAACTACCTGGCGCGGTACGACGTGGACGATCTATTGGAGAACAGCTACGAATACGACGCGCTCGGCCGGATCACCAATCGCCGGGAGATCGTGCTGGGAGAGACCAAAGAATTCGACTACACTTACGACTTGGCGGGCCGCCTGGTGGAAGTGCGCACAAATGGCGCGGTCCGTTCCATTTACCAGTACGATGCCAACGGCAACCGGACGAACTCGGTTGTAGCGGCGCGGTGTAAGGGGTCAGTTCTTGGTATTGACTATTCTTTGGGTGGTGCATAGTCTCCTGGGGTATGGCGAGGAAGATACGAGTGGAGTATCCGGGGGCGATCTATCATGTGATGAGTCGCGGGGATCGGCGAGAGGCGATTTTCCGGGATGACGGGTGTAAGGGGTCAGTTCTTGGTATTGACTATTCTTTGGGTGGTGCATAGTCTCC
>CAZCZL010000034.1:0-6467 GCA_964503315.1 uncultured Ignavibacteriales bacterium
ATGGGCGTTTCCTTATGGGTTGGTGGAGTGGCGAGGGGAAGTATAGCATATCGGGCCTATCAGAAGAAAGGTCGCAGGGGCTTTTCTTTGCTATGATCGGATATTTATGGTTTAATGTGTATGTGCGTTGGATATATATTTCTCCTCATCTTGACGACGTCGTTTTTTCCGTAGGCGGATTAATTAACGAGCAGATCCGCGCTGGGGGGCAGGTTGAAGTGTGGACGCTTATGTGTGGTTTTTCTAATTTTGAGGAGACCAGTCCGCTGGCGCAAGCATTACATCGCCTATGGAAATTCCGGTCTGCTGAAGAGGCTGTCCGTTTGCGGCGCGGCGAAGATCTGCGCGCAATGAGAATTGTTGGCGCAAGGGCCGTCCACTTTGATTTCCTCGACTGCATCTATAGACGCGGGCAGGATGGACGGTGGCTATATGTCAACAGCACATTTGTCTCGCCACACGGTGGTGACGCAGAATTAGTCTCCCGGATGACACACGGCCTCGCCGAACGGCTGGAATCCGCTGATAGAGTTGTTTGTCCACTGGCGATTGGCAATCATGTGGATCATGTCCTCACGAAGCGGGCAGTCGAAGATCTCGGCCGTGCGCTTTGGTATTATGCCGATGTACCGTATTTACAAAATAATCCGTCTGCCCTGGATTCTCTAACACAGGCGATGAATACCGACCGATATGCAATTTCGTGGCGGGGGCTGGCCGCGTGGAAAAAAGGCGCTGCGGCATACGCGTCCCAGATTCCCATGGAATTTGAGACAACCTGGAAACTGCGTAGGCTGCTTGGACGTTATGGAAGAAACGGCATTTGTCTGTGGAGGCCGCGTTAATGCTAGTGGAACAGGATCGCAATGACGGTTAGTCGCATCATTGATCTGATGATCGAGCAACCGGTTGGCTGGATTCGAGCCAGTCTGCCAAAGATCGAGACAGCAACGTGCTCGGTCGCGAATCTAACGCATAATGCAGGATTGCTGCACGAAGCGCGAGAGGCCTGTCTTTGTCGGCGCTGGCGCGATCTGACTGAGATAGATGTGGAAGCGACGCATTTTTCCGTCGTTGTGCCGGTTCATAACGAGGAGCGGTCGCTTCCGTCTATGCTGGGCGCTTTGCTGGCGTCGGAATTACCCAGTTCCGCGGATATTCAGTTTATATTTGTTGTTAATGCGTCGAACGATAAAAGCGTTGTTCAAATCAAAAACCGTCTGGCGCTCATATGTTCACCGACCGAAACGCATCTACCGGCATCAGATTACGATTCAAGGATGAAGGAATCTGCCTTCCAAGTTTGTTGTGGCAGAATACGATTTCTTGTGATAGAAACGCCAACGGCTGGCAAGGCCAACGCTCTCAACCTTGGCAATGAAATTGCGTTGCGTCAAGATCACAATATTGCGATAAATATAGACGCCAATAATTGGGTGGAGCCTGATTCTATTGCCCTGATATATCAATGCGCGAAACAGGCTGGCATTGATTCGCCAAACAATAAAGTTGTGCTCGTCAATGCGTTGGAGTATTGCCCGACGCGGAATGAGCAGGCGCAGGTGGCGGTAAAGGGGAAGACGCAAAAGGCTGAAATATCAGGCAGCATGTTCGCATGGTCTACGCGGTGGATTCAGCAAAACGGCGGATTTCCTCAGCTTGCAATCGAAGATTATGGAACTGGCTTGCTGGCGCTTTCCCAGCGTAAACGAATTATTGAGAGCAGCGCGAATATCTGGGCGTTTTCGCCTGCCGACGACGCTGATGAAAAGAAACAGTTGATCCGCTTTGTTTATGGGGCGCTGCAATTGAAGCGATTATTTCGAGACGACCAGCGTGTAACGAATATTCTCATGGACGATTTTCCGCACCTACGTCCGTGGCGGAAGCGTCTGGATTATTATGTACTTTCTCGAGTTCGTGAACGGAAACCCCTGCTAAAAATTCTTCGCGGCTTTTACACATGGTTGGCCAATGAGAATTGCATCTTCGAGGCCCGACGCTTGCTACGCCGAAACCCGTCTGGACAGACCTGGCAGCCAATCCGTAGCACAAAATAAATGTTGAATTAATGAATTTTGAGCTGACAACTGCGTGGTCGTATAATTCGAGTTCAGTTTCTTATGGACAGTATACAATCTGTGGTTGATTTAATGTTGGAACAACCAGAAGGATGGCTTTATGCTAGCCTTCCCATTTTGTTGTTAATTACTTGTGAGATTTTTCGACTAAGGCAAACAATGCGAGGCGGCATATCATTTGATGAAGCTCGCGCTATTATTCAACGGAAATATTGGCTTGACCAGACCGGTATTGAGTCTGTGAATTCACGCTTCACAATTGTTGTGCCGATTCATAACGAGCGCCGTTTTCTTCCGTCTTTTCTAGGAGCGTTTTTGGCATCTGGAATTCCCTCCGACGTTGATGCGCAGATTGTTTTTGTGCTAAATGCTTCCGCTGACCAAAGTAAAGAAATACTTATTCGCCGTCTGTCGCAATATTATCCCGCGGTTAAAATCTTCATCCCCAACTCGGCATATGATCCGAAAATGTCTAATTCGGCGCTTCAATTTGGCTATACTGGGTTGCGCTTTCTGATAGTCGAAACTCCCACCGCCGGTAAGGCGAACGCTCTCAATATTGGTAATGAGATTGCAATACGGAGCGACCATCCGCTGGCGATAAACATCGACGCCAACAACTGGGTTGAGCCTGATTCTGTTGCCCGACTGTATGGTTTTACAAGGCGCGTCATTCTTGACGATCCAAAATCCGATACCGTGCTTGTCAATTCGCAGGAGTTTAGCCCAAAGAAAAACGAGAATATGCGGGCGACTCCACGAGCCAAAACAATGAAAGCCGAGGTGACGGGGTGGATGTTCGCGTGGTCCACTCACTGGATTAACGGAATTAAAGGTTTTCCGCAAAATGTCATTGAAGATTATAGCGCGGGCCTTATAGCTCGTTCTCAAGGCAGGCAAATTGCAGAAAGCGATGCCAAAATCTGGGGTTATGCCGCTTCGACCTTGTTCGATGAGAATAAGGAAATGATCCGTTATATTTATGGTGCCATGCAGTTGATGCGCCAATTTGAAGGAAACGCGCTTGCCAGATCAATCCTGCTCGATGATTTCCCTCAGCTTCGCTCCCTCAAGAACCGTATATCATATTTTTTGTTTCGTAAACAGGATCGCGGCCAACCGCTGAAATATGTAAAAGGCGTCATCAGGTGGCTGAAAAATGAATGGTTCATTTCCCAGGCGCGTCGGGAGATGCGTTATGCTCCTCACGGTCAAACATGGAGACCGATTTCCAGCACAAAATAGATTTTAGGCATTCCTCTTGGACGGCAATCTATCGACTTATCAGCGATAATTCATATCCGGTTTTCAGAAAAGAAGATATACTACATTTATTCAATCCAATTTTGTAGAAGCGAGTTGCCATGACAATTAACAAACAAGACGTTATTTATTTATTATTGATCATTGCATTGGCTAGCGCGGGCGCAGTGTTGATTAGTAATCCCAACATTCAAGTAGGGCTGTTTGGCCTGGCTACTCTGTTGGTCATTGGGCTGGTAGTAGCAATTTACATTAAGCCTAGTCTCGGCGCAGTGGTGTTGATCATCGCGGTATTCTCGAATATCTCTCGCCAGTTCACAGACCAGGGACTGCCTGGCGTTATTAAGCCGTTAGTGGCTATTGTCGCGGCGACAATTTTTGTGAGATATTTGAACGAGAGCATGCCGGGCGGGCGGGTAAAAACGCGCACCGTTGAAGTTTTCCTTTTCCTGTTTCTTATCGCAACTGCTCTTTCCTATATTGTGGCCGACAACAAAGATCGCGCTCTTGAGGCGACTCTTGATCTGGGAAAAGATATCGTCATTATTTATTGTTTTCTCTTTACTTTAAGAACTCCCAATACATGGAAGATGGCTGCGTGGACTATTATCCTCGTCATGGGATTTTTATGTCTTTTGGGTGCGTATCAAGTAATTAGAGGGAATTACCGGCAGGAGTTTTTTGGGCTGGCGAGAGTGGTTCAGGATATTGGGTCGTACTCGACGACGTATCGAATCGCCGGATCAATTAAGGAACCAAATATTTGGGGGCAGGTAGTGGTCGCGTCCATTCCACTTGTCCTGCTCCGCGTTATTGACGAGTCTCGCATCCGTATCAAGTTGATTTCGTTGGGCATTCTTGGCATTTTGTTGTTCGAAGTCTTGAATACCTATAGTCGGGGAGCTTATCTGGCCCTTGCGATTATCTTTGTCCTGACGGCACTGAGTTACCGTCTCCATCCTTTGGTATGGTTTTCTAGCATGGCAGTCGTTGTGCTGGCTATCCCTTGGTTGCCATCCAGCTATACGGCGCGATTTGAGACGCTCTCTCTCCTCTCGCCCGGTAGTCAGGGAGGAATCTATCAGGAGGATTCTTTCCGCGGTCGAACCAGCGAGATGTTGACTGGATTAAGTATGTTCGTCAACAACCCGCTTTTAGGCGTCGGCGCAGGAAATTATCCAAATAACTACCAGACGTACGCAACGAATGTTGGTCTGGAATTGCGTTCTGGAGAACGTGATCCACACTCGCTTTACGTTCAAGTGCTGGCGGAGACGGGCGTAATCGGCACAATTATGTTCGTCGGTTTTTCCATCGCTTTGCTGGTCGGGCTGACCCGAGCGCGTAATTCCATCTCGCATCTTGAAGAGTATCGGCATTGGATACCGTGGATCATCGCCATTCAATTGACTATCATTGGATATCTGATTACGAGTTTCTTCCTGCACGGAGCTTATCTTCGCTTCTTTTGGATCTTTTCCGCGCTGGCGATGTCTGCGATTCAACTGACGGAAGAATTGCGCCAGGATGCTGAACGACCCTCTCGCGAGTTGACTACTTGATGAATTCTCAAAGCAGTTCCAACAAAGCCGGCGAACACATTGTCAGGAAGACCGCCGGCGGAATTTTCTGGAATTTTATTGCCTACGGGTTGACTAAAGTCGTAACGCTGGTCGCTACCGCCATTCTTGCCCGCGTATTGGCCAAAGACGATTTTGGTTTGGTCTCGATCGCGCTGGTGGCGGTCAACTATTTGGCCGTCATTAAAGATCTGGGCCTCGGCATGGCGTTGATCCAACGGCAGGGGGATGTAAACGAAGCGGCTAATACCGTCTTTACACTCAATGTTATTATTGGCTTCTTGCTCTCCCTGATTATTCTTCCGCTCAGCCCGCTTGTTGCAGCCTACTTCAAGAATCCGGATGTCTCTGCGGTGTTACGGTGGCTTGGATTATCGTTTTTCATCAGTTCGATTGGCTCGGTGCATATCGTTTGGCTGTTACGCGAGATGGATTACCGGCGCAAGATGATCCCTGATATTGGGAACTCGGTGGTCAAAGGTATTGTCTCTATCGGCATGGCGTATGCGGGATACGGCGTCTGGGCGCTGGTGTTCGGACAGCTCGCCGGCGCGCTGAGCTCTGTAATCCTCGTGTGGATGATTCGCCCCTGGCGGCCGCGCCTCGCCCTTGATCCCGGCATTACCGGCGCGTTATTTAAATTTGGATTTTCAATCATCGGTGGCGACTTGCTCAATATTTCTGTTGATAATTTTGGATACATTGTCATTGGGCGGATTTTTGGCGCGGTGCAGTTGGGAATTTTCACGTTGGCTTACCGTCTTCCCGAAATGCTCCTTATCGGTAACTTGTGGATCATGGCGAGCGTCACCTTCCCTGCCTTCGCCAGCATTCAGGATCGCCCCGAAGAATTGCGCCGCGGCTTCCTTGCTTCAATTCGATTGGTGCAACTGTTCGCCGTGCCGATCTGTTTAGGCCTGATCATTGCAGCCGACCCAATAGTGCGCGTGTTGTTCGGTGAGCAATGGCTGGACGCGATCCCAATTCTCCGCGTGCTGGCAATTTACGCGCTCATGTATTCCATCGCGTACCATATTGGCGATGTTTATAAAGCCATCGGTCGCCCGCAAATTCTAATATGGCTCGCCGTCTTTACGCTGGTGCTCATCGCTCCTGCGCTGATTATCGGTTCCCGTTTTGGATTGATCGGCGTCGCGTGGGGATATGCAATCGCGATGATTATTGACCGTGTTGTTGGCATTGTCGTCGCGACACGCTTTATTAAAATATCCTTTCTGGATATTTTGAAAGAGATGTTGCCGTCCTTGAAGGGCGGGGCAGTCATGTCGGTCGTAGCGATTCTTGTTTTGTACGCGGTTCAAAGCGCTGTGCCTATCATCCAATTAACCTGTGTCGCCCTCGCGGGCGCGGCCGCGTATTTCGCGGTTCTTTGGCGATCTGAAAAAGAGAATTTGCTCCAACTTGCGACTCTCATCCGCAAGAAGGATTGACGTTTTTCTGCGAAATGAAATTCCCCACTTGCGTTATCTACATCATTGACGGTCTCGGCATGGGCGGCGCGGAACGCCTCATGGTCCCCATC
>CAZCZL010000035.1:0-6134 GCA_964503315.1 uncultured Ignavibacteriales bacterium
ACGTGGACCGCCAACGGCAACGCGCAAATTGACACAGCGCAATCGAAGTTCGGCGGCGCGTCTGGTCTGTTCGACGGAAGCGGAGATTACCTCCAATCTCCCGACCATGCTGACTTCGACCTGACCGGTGATTTCACAATTGATTTTTGGGTTAGGCACAACAGCCTGACAGGCTATCAGACCTATGTCTCGCGCGGCGATAGCGGCACAGGAACCGCGCACCTGATGATGCGTAAAGATTCTGCGAACAGGCTTGATGTGTTCATCCGCGATACGGGCGGAACGATCATCGGAAGGATACAGCCAGCGGATACGCTCTCAGTGAGCGTTTGGTATCATATTGCGTATGTTCGCTCAGGTAATGATTTCTATTTATTCCTAAACGGAGCGCAGATCGGAACCACTACATCATCTGCAACCGGATCTGACACAAGTTACGCTCTTCAGATCGGTAAACATCCACAGCCATCAGATTACTTCAACGGCTGGATGGATGAGTTTCGTCTCAGTAAAGGCGTCGCCCGCTGGACTGCCAACTTTACGCCGCCATCGGCAGAGTACGCGCCGCCCACTCCAACGCCTACGAACACAAGTACTCCAACACCTACATTCACGCCAACCAGCACGAACACAGCCACATTCACGCCAACCATCACGAACACAGTCACAGCCACGCCAACGATCACTCTAACCTCCACGATCACTGATACGCCTGTTGTTAGCTTCACGCCTTCAAACACTGCGATCTCTACATTCACCCCAACCGAAACAGGCACGGCGACCGTCACGCCTACCATCACGCTGACGCCAACTATCACCCTCACTCCCACCATCACGCTTACGCCGAGCGGCGTGCCGAACTGGTACTTGAGCGGCGAGATCAACTACGGGCAGATCGCGTTGTTGTGCGTTGGCAGTCTGCTCCTGCTCGCCATCATCATCTGGATGCTCATGCGGCTCTCGCTTTTCCTCGTCGAGAATCGGAGGAAGCCGTGAAGTTCAATAAATACGACTGGCTCTTCAACGCCGCCTTTCTCCTGCGCGTCGCCGGGATATGGATTCCGCAATTGTGGTACGACGAGAACTTCACGCTCATCCTCGCCCGCCTGCCCTTCGACCGCATGATCGCCGCCACCGCCGGAGACGTGCATCCGCCGCTCTGGTATCTCGTCGAGTGGACGTTCATCCGCCTCTTCCCGGATCCGGTCCTGCTCCCCGCGTGGACGCTTCGCCTTCCCGCCTTTGCCTGTTCGCTCTTCGCCTTTGTCTTTTTCGCGCGCGTGCTAAACGAGTTGGACATTCCCGAACGGGTGAGGTTCGCCGCGCTCCTGCTCATGGCGGTCCTGCCGATGCAACTGTGGTACGCGCAGGAGGCGCGCATGTATGCCCTGCTCGAACTCGAAGTGATCCTCGCTCTGCTCTTCGCCCTGCGCGGAAACTTCATCGGGTTATTCCTGTCCTCGTTCGCCATGCTGTACACGCAGAACTATTCAGTGTTCTACCTCGCCTCCATCGGCTTGGTTATCCTGCTCATCGATGACTGGCGTTCAACCCGTAATCGTTTGCGTATTTTGATCACAGCCTATTCGCTCAGCGCGGTCGCGTTCCTGCCGTGGGCGTTGGTGGTCTCGAAACAAATGTCCACCATCAGCGGTCGGTATTGGATTCAGGAACAGAACATCGGCGACGCATTGAACACGATCTATAAACTATTCTGGGCATCGTCCATGCCTGGCTTCGGTCTGCTCTCTGCCCTGCTCGTCACGTTCATGGCGGTCACTGTTGGCGTGATCCATTTGCTCAAAAGCAAACATCCATCGCGCTGGACGATCCTCGTCATGGCGTTCGGTCCGCTCGTCATGGCATGGATCGCGTCCCTGCTATGGCAGCCGATCCTGTTGTTTCGCCCGCTCATCGGCGTCACGCCGTTTCTCTATCTCGCCTCGGTCTGGTGGGTGGATGAACTCTTCGCGGCGAACCAGATCAAATCGTGGAGAGAAGCGGCGCTCGCGTCCGCGCTCATCGCGCCGATATTCGTCTCAGGCGTGGGAGGCTACTACAAGAACATCCCCGCCATGAAGAATGACGGCGCGGTATCCCCGCTCATTGACGCGCTCGATTACGTCAAAGCCAATTGGCAGGATGGCGACGTGCTGTACTACACCGACGACGGACCGATGATCAACCTTCTGCCGTATGCGGGCAACCTGCCGCAATACGAAATGATCGCGTGCGGCGACCGATTGAACACGGGACCCGTCCTCGGCTCGCTCAGCCCATCCACGCGCGAGGCGATTGGAATCACGATGGCTGAATTGAACGAGATCGAATTCAAACGCGCATGGGTGTTCGCGCCGCGCTCGCCCCTGCATCCGCAATGTTACGAAGACCACATCGCCCCGTTCGCGTCCGGCGATCCGCTCATCGTGGTAGACGATAACCAATTCATCACAAGCGGCGTGTGGCTGGTGGAGAGATGAAGAAGTTTAGACTGCTTGATCTATTCTGTGGCGCGGGCGGCGCTGGGATGGGATACCACATGGCAGGGTTCGATGTCGTAGGCGTGGATAAAGAACCGCAACCACGCTACCCGTTTGAATTTCACCAGGCTGACGCGCTCTCGTTTCTCAAACGACATTGGTGTGAGTTCGATGTGATTCACGCAAGTCCGCCGTGCCAGTTTTACGCTCGCATTACAAGGCTCGCTGGAAGACCATCTGATCATCCTGATCTGTTGAAGCCAACCATCGAACTACTTGAGAAGATCGGCAAGCCTTACATTGTGGAGAACGTGATGGATGCTCCTCTTGAAAATTATCTCATGCTGTGCGGAACGATGTTCGGCTTGAAAGTATTTCGTCACAGAAAATTCGTAACGAAACCTGCGATCATGCTCTCGCCGCGATCTTGTAACCACTATGGGAGATCGTCGAATGGAGGCTTGAACGGCGACCAAAGCCATCCCAACGCGCCGTTTATTACTGTTGTTGGTTCTGTTCATCCGATTGCAAAAGCAAGAGCCGCGATGCAAATTGATTGGATGAACAGAGCGGAACTCGTTCAGTCCATTCCGCCTGCGTACACAAAATGGATCGGCGAGCAATTATTACAAATGGAGTTGAAACCTATGAAACCCAAATCCCGCATCCGCAAGACCTACCACGCCCCCAAGCCAAACGAAGAGATGCAACGTCACGCGCGTTGTCAATTCTGCGGCGGCAAAGGCGCGGATATGGAAACCGAACTCGTTGTTAGCAAAGCGGGTCTGCGCTATCGCGTGCCGAAGAGTCATCCGCAATGCAAGCAGTCCATTCTCTCTCTCTCTCTCTCTTTCTTTCTCTTCTAGGATGATCGGTGAAGCGTTCTCCGCTCTCTAAGTTCAATCTCCGATTCGCCTTGCGCGTGAACAGACACGGCAAGCGCGGACAGTTCAATGGCGCTTCGACCGAAGAACGCGGCGGCTCGCATGATGTGATCGGTCACAACCGCAACGCATCGGGCGGCGACAAGGGCAAAGACGGTCAATCGTTCGAGCGGCGATCCGACATCGTACCCATCGCGGACAACGATGACGTGTGGGCGGTGCGCTTCAAGAAACGCGGCATGACCAAACTCAAACGCACCCTCGTCCGCTTGCGCCGTCACATGCGGGTGGTTCTCCGATTCACCGACCAGTTCACGAACCCCAAACTCAGCGCGGACGAAAAGATGCGCATGGCGTTCATGCTTCGAGAGTGGAAGCCCGATGACCTCGATGAGCATCGCCGAAAAAAAGAAGAGCGAAAGTTGTTTATCTTTCACAAACAGCAAGCGAAGTTGCTCGAAACGCAGATCATCGAGATACTGACCAACCTCGGCTTCTGTCATCACGTCACGCACAACGAGAAGAAGCAGATCAAAGGTCGGGTGAAGATCGCCAAAGTAGACGTGTCGCCGTTCGCCTACGTCTTCCACATCAACGCCGTGCCGTTTGGCGTGAAGAAGACCGACATGTCGCAGGACTGGGTCGCCACCGAGATCGCCTCGACGATTGGAAAGAAGGTGCGCCACGAACTTGATCTCTTCGGTTTGCGCTACACGGTCGAAGTGGGTTCGACGCTGTCCATCCCGAACTTCGCTTCGTTCTCCGACTTCGAGCGGATGCCCAAGAGTATGCCGCCGCTCGCCTTCTACGCGGGTCTCACCACCAACGGCGCGCCCGTCTTCCGCAACCTCGCCGATGCTCCGCACATGATCGTCGCGGGTCAAACGGGCGGAGGCAAAAGCAACTGGCTCAACGGCATCATCTGCGGATACCTGCTCCGCAATTCGCCCGCGCGCGTGAAGTTGGTGTTGTTCGACTTGAAAGGCGGCGTCGAGTTCGACTCGTTCTACGGCATCCCGCACTTATGGGATGGAGCCAAAGATAGCGATGGCATCATCGAGTACCCCGAACAGATCATCCCCGCGCTGAACGCCATCCTCGAAGAGACGAACCGCCGTCTGGCTCTGCTCAAAAAAGCGAAGAAAAAGAACATCGCCGAATTCAACCGAGGCAAGCACGAGCAGAACGTGCTCCCGTACATCATCGGCATCTTTGACGAATACACCACCGCCCGCAAACTGGCGGGAGATAAAGTGGAGACCGTGCTCTCCACCATCGCTAACCTCTCCCGCGCCGCTGGCATTCACTTCATCATCGGCACGCAATACCCCAAAGCCGAGATACTCAGCACGCTCATCTCGGTCAACTTCCCGTGGCGCATCGCGTTCAACATGAGCACCGCCGCCTCGCAATCGGTTCTCGGCTCATGGGACGCGGTCGGTCTCACGCCCATCGGTCGCGCGATCATGCAGACGAGCGACGGTCTCGTCTACTTGCAGACGCCGCGCATCACGTCCAGCACCATCAACAGCGTGGTTCGAGACGTGATCGAAGGCAAAGGCGAGATCACCGTGCGCACCATTGATCCCGAGGAGGTGATCGAGTTCGCCTTGAACAACACGGAAGGCAGGCTCACACACGAAACGATATTCAACCAGTTCAAAGAACGCATCACCGACGCCGCCCTGCGCGACCTGTTGAAATCAATGGAGAGCCGCGACTACGACATCAACGGGACGATGTACAAGGTCGTTCCAGGCTACGCCAACGTGCCGCGCAGAGTGGAGATGGCGGAGAATAGCAAGCCCGATGACTCGCCAGACACCATACACCATACAGTCACACGTGACGAACTTGTGACGGAGGAAGAATGAAAGTATTGCGTGTGGATGTGACGGAATACCGCCCATACATCGAGTTGTTGGCGGATACACTGAATGAGCGAGGTGTCTATCGAATGAGCATGACGGACGCAGTGAAGATCGCCATCGAAAAAGCAGTAGAGAGTCTATTGCCCGATGTTGAGTTGAAGAAGACGCGGAAGAAGTATGTTGAGATTAAATTTTAGATGTACATTCCGTATAACTCATAGTTAGACCCCTATCTTGCAAAAGGAGAATCGCATGGCAAAAAGAAAAGGTTACGCAATTATTCGCATCCATATTCAGCGAGAAATTGAAGTTGAATTGGATGATGAGATTGAATCTCACAATGATGGCATTATGCCGCAGGTCGAAAAAATTGTGGCAGAGAAATACGGCGAACTCAATTTTGACATTGACGAGCCTGATGAAATTGAAATCTTGGAATGTGACTACGCCGATAACGGCGGCGGGGTCTAACAAAGCGTGAACCTGACGCTTCGCCATGTGCCTGCATGGCGCAACAAACTTATAAAGGCTTCGCGCAGGTTACGCAAGCCGTTAGAAGGCTACCATGCAAATACCTCGTGTCGGTCAGCGTTGGGAATTTCGTCTGATGTCTGGTCATAAAACAATAAAGACCATAGAGCGCATATATTGGAAACAAAGCAAAATGAATCCAAATCGCAAGATTGCAATGATTGAATTTAAGCACACTCCAAACGCTCGTTATATCCCAAATTATTCTGTGCGTGTTTTTTTACAGCACAGAATGGCACGCCTTCTAACATCGCGTGCAAGCGACGGCTTGGAGTCGCCCGCTAAAAATCAGTCATCCACCGCAGATGTCAAAACCCCTGCGAAGAAGCGCAAAGTTACCAGCCGCGCTTAACGCAAACCGTTGGGCG
>CAZCZL010000036.1:0-5665 GCA_964503315.1 uncultured Ignavibacteriales bacterium
TCCATGCTCCAATCTTATCCGATTTTCCAACTGCTCCCTGCGTAACATCAGTTATATTACATCCTTTCCTTTGGCGTTTGCCCAAAAAATAAGCGGGGGTGATATTCCGCCGAAAAGGGATTTCTTCTTTATTGGTTAGGGTTTGAATTTGTTGAAAGGCTAAGGAGAAAATACACAAAAAAAGTGTATCACCCGCAGGCGATATGCTTTGTCAATTTTGTGACCAAGTATGTTTATTTTAGAACTGCTCCGCCAACTCCAATATTCGACGATACACCATCTCCCCCGCATCCACGGCCGCCATCTCATCCAAATCTGGCACAGACCAGTAGATGACCTTCGCTGCGAGTTCAGGGAATTGCTCTGCAATCATCGGTTCATGGTCGCGCTGATACAGTCCAATCACCACGTCCGAGTCACGCAACTCGCCCTCCGTCACTCGCTGGGGGAATTCATCTACACGGCGCGGTTTGATTCCGTAACGGGTCAACATCCGCAAGGCAAAAGGTGAGAAACTACCCACGTTGCCATTGTTCTCAAACGAAGCCGCCAACCCGCGCGAAAATGCCTGTGCCTGCAACCCACGCGCTTCGGCGAGATGATTGAACATCTCCTCCGCCATGCGGCTGCGGTAAAAGTTGCCTGTGCAGAGAAAGAGGATAGTGGCGCTGGTCATAGGTAGATGGTTTGGAGGAATAGGTAGATACGGACATGTAGACACGTAAACATGTTGGTATGGTTACTCGTGTACCTGTGTACTTGTTTACCTGTGTACCTGTTTACCTGTCTGCCTGCCTACCTGCCTCCCCCCTTCTGATATGCCCGCGGCGAAACCCCCACCACCTGTCGAAAGACCTGACAAAAATAACTCACGTTCTGAAAACCCACCGAAAACGCCACATCGGTCACATTGCTCCTGCCTTCGGCGAGCAGCGCCCGCGCGCGGTGAATGCGGTAACGGTTGAGATACTCCTGAAACGAAATCCCCGCTTCTTTGTGGAAACTGCGCGAGAAATAGCCCGCGCTCACGCCCACATAACGCGCCACCTCTTCGCGCGTCAGCGGCTCATCGAAATGCTCCTGAATGTACGCAATGGATTTGCGCATCAACGCCCGCATATCGCCCGAAAGCCTGTCCTGATTTTGCGCCAGCGCCTTGCGTAACTGCGCCAGCACCTCCTCCGTTTTCAGCATGCCCTTGTTCAGCACCGCTTCCACCCGCCCGCGCAGCCGCGCCATATCCACTTCCGAAAGCGTCTGCCCCGTCAGGATAATCACAGGGATTCCGCGCGTCGTCTCCTGCTGCTGCATCATCTCCAGCACGCGGAAACCATCCATGCCAGGCATCCCCAAATCGAGCATCACCAAATCGGGCGGTTGGCGGCGCATCTTCTCCAACGCCTGCTCGCCATTTTCGGCAGTCGCCACCCGCGCAAACGGAATCTGCTCGCGAATAATCTGCGCGTGCATTTGCTGCAGCATCGGTTCATCGTCCACCAGCAGGATGGATGACTCTTTGGGGGCTGACTCTGCCAACGGAGCGGATTCCACGCCCAAGTCCTGAGTCTGCCCCACAGGCGGCGCATCGTCCGCGCCGAGAATGGGCGCGCTAAAGAAAAACTCTGATCCATGCTGACCGTCTGACCGTACCCCAATTTCGCCCCCGTGCATCTCCACCAGACGTTTGCAGAGCGCCAGCCCAATGCCCATGCCCGCCGCGCGCTGCTCCTGCGTGCGGCTGGATTGGTAGAACTCGCCGAAAATCATCTTCTGCTCTTCGGGCGGCACGCCCGCCCCCGTATCGCGCACCGAGACCAGCACATCGCCCGTCCGCGCCGCCAGCGTCACCGTCACCCCGCCCGCAGACGTAAACTTGACCGCGTTGGTAATCAGGTTAAGAGTCACCTGCCGCAGCCGCGCCCAATCTCCCCAAACGGCGGGCAGGCTCGGGGGAGTCTGAAGCGTCCACGTCAGCCCCTTTTCAGCGGCGAGCTGTTCCCCAATCTCAAAAATACTTTTGAGCGTGACATTCAAATCCAACGGTTCGCGGGTCAGTTTGAGTTGACCGATGTCATCGCGGGTCAAATCCAGCACATCGCGGATGAGCGCATCGAGATGGCGGGCGCTGCCGTGAATACGTTGCAGGGATGGGCTATCGCTTCTATCGCGTAAGAGCCGCTCGCTGTCGCTGACGATGATTCTCAGCGGCGTTTGCAACTCGTGACTGACGGTGGACAGGAATCGGCTTTTCATCTGCCCCGCTTCTTCGGCGGCTTTCAGACCGTCCAACGCGCCCTGATACAGCCGCGCCAGCCGCAACGCCACTTTGATTTGCTGGGTGATTGCGCCGTACGATTCGAGTTGCGTTGTGTCGAAGACCGCATAGCCCGAAATCTGTGCTTCGCCGCCCAACGGAATCAGCGCGAGCGAAAAAGGTTTGTCGGCGCGGTACACGCCTTTGGGCGGGAATTCGCGCGGGGCGTGATGAAGCGAAAGATTTTTCTCGCCCAGCACCACCTGAAAATCACTGCTCTCTGGCAGTCCGTCCATGGTCTCGCGGAAAATCGCCAGCGCAAGATGATGAATGCCCATTTCTGGCAGTTGCTCGGCAAGGATGTCGTACACCTGTTGCTCACTCAAGGTTGTCAGCAGGCGTGAACTGAGCAAGCCCATCTGGTTGGCGCGGCGGCGTTGATTTTCGACATACTCGCGCCGCTGGCGTTGAATGGCTTCGGCAATCGTCTCGCGCGCTTCGGCAATCAACCGCTCGCCAAAACGGGCTTGCGAATCAGGCAGGGCGTGTTCGCGGGTCAACTCTTGCAGGCGGACAATTGCCCAACGCCAGGCGTATACGTCATCCTGAACATACACCACAAAGCGCAGCACATCATCCAGCGCGGCGCGGAAGGGTGCGGGGTCGGCGGTTTGCACAGCGCGGACAAAGCCCATCGCCAGTCTGTCGCAAAGCCCCAGGGTTTCGTCTTCTTTTAAATATAATGCGAATGGCAGAACAGTGCGGGTCATTTCATCTGCCAGGGTACGCGGCTCGAACTGGATACCTGCTTTCCGCCTGACCTGCGGAGCGTCTGCGTGCCAATCCTGTCTGGCGCCGCATCCGCACGATTGACGAATGACCAAACGCGGCACGACTTTGACGCTGGCGGGCGGGTGTGCGGGGTCTTGAATTTGACGCATCAACAACTCCGCCGACTGCCTGCCCAACTCGAATGCCGAAAAGCCGATGGTGGTCAGCGGCGGCTGGCTGAGGGCGGCATCTGCGGTTTCATCGAAGGCGATGACCGCCACATCGTCAGGGACGGAAAGCCCCGCTTCGCTGAGGGCGTGGATCGCGCCGAGCGCGGTTTTATCTCCGTTGACCAGAATGGCGGTAAACGACGCATCCGCTTGTATGAATTTTCGCGCCGCCTGCGCCCCGCCATCGAAAGCATAGTCACCCAGTTGGATGAGCGCGGGGTTATCGTTCAAGCCGTGCTGGTGTACAAAATCCTGATACGCCCGCAAGCGCTGACCGCTGTCCCCGTCCACATCGTCCGCATGACCGCCGATGAAGGCAATGCTCTCGTGACCATGTTCGAGCAGGTGCGCCATCGCCTGTTGAATACCGCTGGCATTATCAATTTGCACGGATGAAACCGCATCCGCGCCGCCGACGATGACCAGCGGAAAATTCGCCGCCCGCAGTTTTTCGGCATAGTCCAGCACGGGCTTGCCAATCAACGGGTGGGCGAGAATCAAGCCATCGGTGTTCCATTCGCCAACGGGCAAATAATCCACGCTGGGGTCATGGATGGGAAAGGCGGGGCGCACCACAATCGGAAACTCGGATGGGCTGGTTCCGCAGGCAAGCAGCAGGTTGCATTGCCGTTCCTGCGCGGTGCGTAAAATCCCCTGCGCCAGTTCGCCATAATAATCCGCGAGCATGGTGCGCTCGTAAATTTGCCAGCCAGAGAGAAAACCAATGGTGGCGCGGTGATTCTTTTTTCGGCGGGGATTTGACATGGGGTGATTCTACCGCGTAGTACGAGATTATTGCCGCACTACCATCGGTAGGGTGGATTCTGCCAGTTGCTTCATCTCATCGGGATTTAACGCGCGGTCATACACTGCCAGTCCCCCCAGCAGACCGCGATACCAGTTGCCCATCTCGCCGCTGCGGTGAACCCCTCCTACTGTAAAATTTGCCCTGCTTTCAAAAAGCCCGCCTTCGTAGGGGAAGGGATTCAACGCGCCGTTTTCTTCAAACTGCCCGTTGAAATAGGAACGGGCAAAATGACCATCGAAAGTGAAACCCACCATGCACCACTGATGAAACGGAACAGAAGTCGTGCCTGCAGAAACGTCTTCGCAGTAGCGCCTTCCTGCCGTTGCCCCGCCCATGTGCGAGACATGTCCGCTTACATTATCCGCCGCGCCGCCTGTGATGATGATATTCAGGAAGAGACAATACTGCCGCTGGCTCTTGGTCTCGTTCCAAATGCCTGCAATGGCTTCGGGCGGCGGCGGTTCGTTGGGAAACTCGTTTATCTGGCGGTGGCGATTAATCCACGCAATCAGCGTCAGAGCGGAGTTATCTCCGTATCGGTGCAGTCCCGCGCATTCCCGATTCGGTATCTCCAGCCATGCCTGGCGCGAAAGCCAGATGGATTGTTTCCCGAAAATTCCATCGTTCATGCGAAAAACAGGTCCGTTGCGCTCATGTAGTTGATAGTGGTACGTGCCTTTGGCAATCAGATCAGCGCCTGCTTCGCCCTGAAAATCCCAAAATGAAAGGATGCCTGGAAGGTCGAGTGGATGAGTCATAGAAGCCTCCAAGTATAGGATACTTTATCCAAAGGATTTTGGTTGTAAAAAAGGTGATATTTCTTATCGGGAACCTGCCGGGATGTGATTTTCTCCATCGCCAGGTTCGATGCTGAAGGCTGGCGAAGTCATATATCAAAAAGCGGCGTGACCTGCCGCGAAAAATGTGACCAAGTAAAATGAGAGTTGAGCATCTCAAAAAGGAGCAAAACTCTGATGAACCGAAAAAAGCCCGAACAGATCGTAAAACTCTTGCGCAAAGCCGAGGAAGAAATGGCGAAAGGCAAAGAGGTGGAAGATTTCTGTCGTGAAGAGCAAATCAGCCCAGCCACGTACTATCACTGGCAGCGCAAGTATGGTGGCTTGCAGGTGGAAGACGCTAAACGGCTGAATGCCCTGGAGGTTGAGAACGCGAAATTGAAACGCTTGTTAGCCGAGGCCATGTTGGCAAACGATGCCATTCGCGAGTTTCTCGACACCTGCCCTGGCGGGCGGTGCCAGGGAAAAAAAGTCTGACGGCAGAGGAGCGGCATGCGATGATCGAGCAAATGGAAACCAAAGGATTGTCCCAGCGAGCTGCCTGTCGATACACCGGGATCTCACGTGCAGTGCGCAGGTATGTGTTGCGTCGTCCCACTCAAGACGCCCAGTTTTTGGAAAAGATGCGTACAGCTGCCCGAGCCAATCCACGCTATGGCTATCGCCGCGTGGCGATCGAAAGCGGCCTCGGTTTTGGGCGTTGCTGGCGGCTTTGGAAGCGCTACAACTTCAAAATCGGGGCACAACGCACGCGTAGACCACGCAAAAAGGATCAAACCACTACTCCGCGACCGCAACAAGCCGA
>CAZCZL010000037.1:0-5221 GCA_964503315.1 uncultured Ignavibacteriales bacterium
CGCGTGTAATCAGCCGTTCCGACTGCAGGTCAATATTCGTGACCGGATTTATCCGCCCCTTGTATTCGATGGAGATTCGCTGGTGGAAACCTTTCTTCAGGATTCCTCCAGCCTGTAGCGCCAGTTCCCGCGCGAATCTCACCATCTTCTCCGCCTCGCGGCGCGCGTTATCTGTTAGCTTAGCGGACAATTGATGCCTCGGACCCGATCGTTTGCTTTTTGTACTGCATCTGGTAAAGCTTGTAGTAGATCCCGCGTTGCTGCATCAGCTCCGCGTGGCGACCGATCTCGCGCACTTGTCCGTGGTGCAAGACGATGATCTTATCCGCCTTCTCGATCGTCGACAATCTGTGCGCGATAACAATCGACGTGCGGTCCTTCAACAGCTCATCGAGCGCTTTCTGTATCAAGCGTTCAGTCTCAGTATCCACCGAACTGGTGGCCTCGTCAAGGATCAAAATATCCGGATTGAACGCCAACGCCCTCGCGAATGACAACAACTGTTTCTGACCGGTCGAAAGCGTCGCGCCTCGTTCGCGAATCTCTGTCTTCAATCCATCCGGCAGAGCTTCCATGAATCTTGAGAACCCAACGCGCTCCAGTGCCTCGCGCACTTTCTCGTCCGAGATATGCGTATCACGGAGCCGGATATTGCCGGCGTAATCTCCACTAAAGAGAAAGACATCCTGCAACACTAAAGCAAGATGACTGCGCAGTTCGGAGGAGCGGATATCTTTCAGCTCCACGCCATCGATCTTGATGGAGCCCTTATGGTAGTCATAGAAGCGGTAAAGCAGCGAAATGAGCGATGTTTTCCCCGCGCCGGTCGCGCCGACCACCGCTATCTTCTGATGCGGCTCGACCGTGAAGCTGACATCTTTCAGCACCCAGTCCTCGTTCTGGTACGCGAACCAGACATTGGAGAGTTCTATCTTCCCGTTGAATTTCGGAATTGGTTTTGGGGATGGTGAATCGACTACCGCCGGTTCCGTGTCCAGAAGCCCGAAAATACGCTCGGATGAGGCCATGGAGGATTGCAGGATATTGTATTTTTCCGCAAGATCCGCGATCGGACGATAGAATCGCTGGACAAGCGAGATAAAGGCGACCAACTCACCGAACGTTAGGGTGCTGTCCTGAAGCCGGAATCCGCCATAATAGAGCAGGAGCGCCAGAGACAACGAACCAATTATTTCGACCGCCGGGAAAAAGACCGCGTAATAAAGCACCGATCGAAAGTGATGAGTCTGCAATTCCTTGTTTATATCATCGAACTTCTTGCCGACCCGTGCTTCCTGATTGAACAATTGAACGATCTTGATTCCGGTCACATGTTCCTGAACGAACGCGTTGAGCCGGGCCAGGGCGGTACGTACTTTCCGATAGACATCTCTTACCCGTGAGCGGAAGATCGCGGTGGCGCCGACCAGCAGCGGCAGCACCGTAAACGTAATAAGGGCAAGCTCCCAGTTGTAGTACAATAGCGCGCAGACGATAAAAAGTAGCGTGAAAATATCGCCGATCATCGTCACGACACCGGAAGAGAAGAGCTCGTTCAGGACATTGACATCGTTGGTTACTCTGGTGAGTAATCGCCCGACAGGATTTTTGTCGAAATAGCCAAGATGCAGGCGCTGCAAATGCCGGAATATCTCCATCCGGATATCGTACTGCACCTTCTGCCCCAGCCACATCGTGACATAGGTCTCACCATAACTGGCGATCAGCGATATTGCCATGACACCGAAATAGAGGAGGATCACCAGGCCGAAGCCGTTGGTGATGCCGGTCTTGATATAGTCGTCGATGGCGTGCTGTGTAATGAAGGCGAGCGAGATCTGCGCGAGCGAACCGAGCAGGAGCATGGTGATAGCGACCACCACCCATTTTTTGTACGGGGAGAGATACGCCAGCAACCGCTTCATCAGGCGGGCGTCGTACGCTTTGCCAAGCGCCTCTTCTTCGTGAAATCCGTTCTGCTGGCTCACAGTTTCTCTATCTCCTCCGCCAGCAACTGGGCGCGGTACAGCTCGGCATACAAGCCGTTCTGTTCGATCAGTTCATGGTGATTCCCCTGCTCGGCGATCTTGCCATCGACCAGGTAGATGATCAGGTTGGCCTCTTTCACTGAGGAGACACGGTGCGATATAATGAAAGTCGTTCGGTGTTTCAGGGCGGCATGCATCCGCACATTGATCTGATCCTCGGTTTCGGTGTCCACCGCCGATGTGGCATCATCGAGGACAACCACCGCGGGATCAGGCAACAGAGCGCGCGCGATAGCCGTGCGCTGTTTTTGCCCGCCAGAGAGCGTGATTCCACGCTCGCCCACCACAGTGTCGAAACCAGCTGGAAATTGCTCAATGTCTTTGGTTAGTGCCGCGACCTCTGCTACCTCGTGAACTTTCTCTTCGGCGGCGTCGGCCTCTCCAAAACGAAGATTATCTCTCAGCGAATCGGAGAAGAGAAATGGCTCCTGCGTGGCGAAACCGATCTGTTTGCGTAAAGACGCCAGATCCCAGTCATTCAGGTCGACGCCATCGATGAACAGCATCCCTCGCTTGACCGGATAAAGCCGTGGGAGTAATGACACCAGAGTGGTCTTTCCGGATCCGACCGATCCTACCACGCCAACTGTCATTCCTGGTTTGATCTTCAGTGATATGCCATTCAGGATCGGCAGTCCGTCATAGGCGAAAACAAGGTTACGGAACTCGATCTCCCCCTTCATTTCGCCGGTATACATATCCTCGCGGTCGTTCTTGACGACCGACTGTGTGTTCAGTACATCGTTGATCCGGTCCAGCGACGCCGTCCCGCGCTGATAGAGCGACACAACCCACCCACCGGCCATGATCGGCCAGAAAAGCATGGTCAGATAGGCGAAGAACGCGACAATCGTCCCGAGAGGGATACGCCCTTCGATGACATCCAGCCCGCCAAAATAGAGCACCGCTAGATTGAGAAGCGACGCGACAAAGATCAACAGCGGGAACATGATTCCGTACAACTTCGCCATATCCATATTCAGCTTCACATACTGCTGGCTGATCTTGCCGAAATGCTCGATCTCCTGCTCTTCCTGGCGATACGCTTTCACCACCCGGATACCCGCCAGATTTTCCTGCGCCGCCGCCGTCAACACAGAGAAGTGCTCCTGGATCTTGGAGTATTTTTTGTGCACCAGATTTCCAAGTCGATTGACAAGGAACGGAAGCAGTACCGCAGGCAAGAGTGCGTACAGCGTCAATTTGGGTGACAGGAATATCATGAAGCTGAGCGCCACCGTAATGGTGACGATCGAGTTGCTGATCTGCATGATCCCCGGCCCGATCATCATGCGCACCGCCTCGAGGTCATTGGTCATTTTGGCCATGATATCGCCGGTCCGGTTCCGGTCATAAAAAGCCGGGGACAACGTCAGCAGGTGGGTGAAAAGCTCGTCTCGAAGGTCATACTCCAGCTTGCGAGACATCCAGATGATCGTCCGCCGCATGAAGAATCGGAAGATTCCGGCGGTGATAGAGAGCCCAAGCATCAGCAGGACATACCAGAAGACGGTCTCCTGCGGCTCGGACTTTTCGAGCGCGTCGAAGATCAGCTTGAGAACGTACGGGTTTATGAGCAGTAGGCCGTTGGCGAAAATCACCGCCACTGCCCCGAAGATCAGGTAGCCCTTGTACCCTTTAAGATATTTGGCGAGAACCGCGAAGCGTTTGGGGGAATTGTGCAACTGAGCCTCAGGCATAGATATACGTCGTCAAACCCTTCTGTAAAGTACGTATAACACAACCGAAGCCTAATAGTTCAGTATATTGGCCAATAAGTGAATCGCCTCGATATTCAACTGCCCGACCATCTCAAGTAGCGGCAGCCCGCAGTAGATTATCTGGCCATCCCCCAACCGCGACACAGCCAGAAGCGATGCCCCCGATGGCGTCACAAAGATATTCTCCGCGGGAGCGATCACCGCGGCGCTTAGCACCTGCTTCCGCTCCATTGGATCAAGCAGTCCGCGTTCGGAAATAGTGTATGGCTTGGACAACATATTGGCGCCGGGAATACGGTTCAGTATCTCCGGGCCGCTCACTTTTTCTGAAGCAGGGACAAAGCCCACCGGCAATGCTTCCTGCGGCCATTCGGTTGGCTGTCCAAGAATCACTAGCGAACCGCCATGCCGTACAAAATCGGTCAGGCGATCCTTCAGGTTTCTGAGCGATGGATAATCTCGAGATGACCCCGACCCGATCACAATCACATTGTACATATCCAGGTCTGATGCTGCCAGCGAGCGGTCGGTGATCGGCTGGAATCCCGCGCCGGTCATTCGAAGAATGTCTTCCAGCAGCCCGGTGGTGTCAGGCAAAAAACCGATCTTGATGCGGTCATCGATCTGGCACGACGCTATCCGAATATGCGCCGTGTCCACCGCTACTCGTTTATTGTTCGCATACAGCGCCAGCGTCACTGGTTGTATGCCGAGCTCAAACAGATTGGATATCGTGAACGGGATGCGCACAACTTCCGACAGCTCCCCCTTCTCCATCTGACGTTCCGTCAGATATGCCCCGGCAAACATTCCGCGCGGCGTCTCGAGCTGCAGCCTGACCGAACCATAGAAATGCGGCGGCTTGGTGATAAGCGCTTTCCAGGTACGCGACTCAACTACCTTGTCCACCGCAAGGGTAGGCACGGGCGGAATAAAAAGGAACGAGGGTAGGAACTCGACATCCAGGTCAGGCGCTTCCCAGATCGGTACCGAGGATACCACTGTAAACGGCATCTTTCCGTACGCCAGCGAAGCCGAGAAAAGCAGTGACTCTGGCCGCTGTGCTTCCAGCTTCTCACGGTCAATCTCGACCAGATACTCTCGCACGAACGTCTGGTGCGGCTGGACTTTTTTCGGTTCGCCGTCAAGAACCACGGCAACGGTGTCCCAATAGGGGTCAAAGCGCAGTTCATTCAACTCTATCTCGGTCGGGCCGTCGGATGCCAGGGTCGCGATGAACTTCACTTTGGGACCATCCGGCGATTCGCGCACAACTATCTTCCCATCCCAATTCAACCCGATCTCGCTGAGAGCCAACTGCTGAAGTTTACCGACTTGTTCATCGAGATAATCCGCGAATCCGGGGGTCTGCTGGAGCCGCGCCTCTGACTTGGCTTGTTGCTGCAACGTGCGAAGCTCCTGCAGCCCGGTCAGCAGATGTTCCGCTCGCTT
>CAZCZL010000038.1:0-5158 GCA_964503315.1 uncultured Ignavibacteriales bacterium
CGCGTAGACCACGCAAAAAGGATCAAACCACTACTCCGCGACCGCAACAAGCCGAATACCCTAATCATGTCTGGACGTACGATATCCTATTTGACCGCTTGGCAGATGGGCGCCCCTTCAAGACCCTGAGTGTGTTGGATGAGTTTACTCGCGAGCACCAAGGCATTCTGGCCGCGACATCCATTCTTTCTGAAGATGTCATCGCATTTCTGGATAAGATCATGAAAAAGCGTAGCTCGCCCCTTTTTCTTCGCTCCGACAACGGCAGTGAATTTACCGCTGAGGCTGTACAAACCTGGTTAGCAAACAAGAATGTTGGCCCCGCTTTTATTCCGCCAGGACAACCTTGGAAAAACGGCTTCATCGAAAGTTTCCATGACAAGTTCCGTGACGAATGTTTACAGCGCGAATGGTTTTCATCCTTGCTGGATGCCCAGGTTGTGATTGAAGATTGGCGAGTGCACTATAATACCCGACGTCCTCACAGTTCGTTGGGCTATGAAACCCCGGCAAACTTTGCCGTCCAATGTGTCACCCAAATTCAACCCGCTCTGACTCTCATTCCGACTGGACACAAAAACTAAAGCAGGTCACTACGTTGCCGCCTACGCTCGTGAACGAAATTAATACCCGTATACCAGATATATACCACGCGGGGCAGATCTTTGTGGTACTGTAGACCCACTTTCAAAAAACTTTGGGTTGATTATCACCCAAAATCGAGATGGGCATCTTGGACTTGTTGGATTCCGATTTTTACAAACCGTCATTCTATCAGACGCATAAAGCTATCAATCACCATTTTGTTTATGCAATGCTATCCATCATTTCCTTCCAAACAGAATTCAAACCCAGTCGATTTACCCATTTTTCGATATACCCATAATCAAGCTGTTCTTTTTTCGCACGAAGAATTGCTCCAATATCACGAGCATGCTTTGGCTGCCCACTCAAACCTAAATACATGAGTTTATAGAGAATCAAGTCTTCTGGGGAGTGTACAAAAACCTCTCCAATTGGCGGGCCGTAGTCAACTTTTATGCGACGTTGAAATGCGCTTTGCCGAAGCTCGTCACCGTCCCGCATCAGATATAAATCTGCTTTAAGGCCGCTGTATATATGGATCGCGTTCAATGGGATATCTGCCCGGTCTTCCATCATCGTATCCAGAATGATGTCAGCTGGAACGAGCATATTTCTTCTCTCAAGTTCTTTGGAGAATCGACCAACCGCCTTGATGGGGAGGTTAATGACAATATCCAAATCCTGAGTGGCTCGTGGTTCTCCCCAAGCCCATTCTGCGATAGCGCCTCCAATCAAGTATTCAACCCTGGTGGCTTCAAGGGTCTCAAGGATGATCTTGAGGAAATCGGTGATGTTCAATGGTTGTTCATTCATTGTGAATATGCTCGCTGTAGCGCCATGAGATTGGCTTCCTGTGGAGTAAGCCGGGGATTTTCTTGTTGGATGCGGTAAGCCACTACTTTTCGCGCCGTATCACTGATAGCACAGCCTTGCTGGAAACGAGCCGCAGATGACAAGTGCTGATAAATATCAATTTGGCGCTGATCTGCTTCAGCGGCGCTGGCTTTCACCATTTGCCTAAATTCAGGCGATAAGGCTGGCTGCCCCTGTAAATTATATCCAGAAAATTCTTTGCTTCGGCTGTACTCCAAGGTGTAACCAGCCGCTTGAAATGCCTGTTTGACCACACGCATATCCCGGTAAAAAGTATCTTCCCAAGCGGATGTTCCAAAACAATTTCTGCCCAGTCTGTACTCAACCCTGGTAATTAATTGGGCGCGAGTGAGGAATCTCTCATTCCACAGGATTTGAAGGAGAGCGGCGCGACGGGCAGTGGTGATATCACGTTGCATGGCATCATGGAGAATAACCTCGATAGATTTTCTGGATAACGAGATATTTATCATATCTATATTATACCTGATTTTCAAATCAGGTGCGATTATATGCTTTGCTCTTGGATAATGTTCAGACCGAATTGCGAAGCCTTTCGCAAATCTGCGGTAATTCGAAGTAACCTCAACATGAAACTAGAAGTTGAAAGTTGGAGTAGCGTATAAACCAAAAGCGGTGGAGTTTATTTCCTTCCCGTAACTTCTTACCGACACGGTTTTATACGCCTCACATGACTTTCCGTTATATTGCGAGTTGGCAGGTGACCTGTCATCTTATCCTTTACTTTTTGGGAATATTGCTCATTCCCCTCGCAATAACAAAAACAGGAGGTCAAAATGGTTCGTAGAGCCGTGATCTATATTCGCACCTCATCCGAAACCCAGGGTGAAAAATCGAGTCCTGCCGAACAGGAGGCAGATTGCCAGCGTCTTGCCCACGAAAAGGGATTACAAGTAGTCTGTGTTTATCGTGATGTGGAAAAATATCGGGTGGGCAACAAGTTGGTTGAGCCTTCAGGTAGCCGCTCGGACCGCCCAGCCTTGCAGGCCATGCTCACCGATGCCGCCAAAGATGAATTTGATGTCATCCTCGCCTGGCGCGAAGACAGACTGTATCGCGGAATACGAGCGATGTTGACGGTCTTGGAAACCGTTCAAGGCTATAAGATCGAAATCTTGTTGGCAAAAGAAAACTTCGATTCCAAAATCGCTCCCATACGTGCCTGGGTAGCTCAAATGGAGTTAGATGGGATGAAAGAACGGATGGAGATGGGTGTCAAGGCGCGGCTGAAAGCAGGGAAAGCAAACACGGGACAGGCGCTACGGGTATATCCGAATTGGCGAACAGATCCAGATTCACGAGGAAGAAGCTAAATGGGTGCGTCAAATCTTCGCTTGGTATATTCAGAAAACCCACCTCAAGAAAATTCGAAAGGGCCTGATCGCTGCGAATGCTCCACAAAAGGGGAGCAGTATTCCCCGACACATCCAATGGTCCCGGTCCAGTATTCAGGCTATACTCAAGTCTGCCAGAGAGTATGCTTTTGGTCTCAAGAAATATTCCCGTGCAGGGCAAACATTCCATATCCCAGTTGAGCCCATCATTGATATATCCACCTATGAATTGTTTGTAAAGATGCGAGAAGGAAACAAAACCTACCAAAAACACAGCAGGCAAAATGACTGCCTGCTATCCGGGCATCTGAAATGTGCCTGCAAACTGACCTGGCGGGCACGCACAGCAACCCACCGGAACAGCCGCAAGGGGGAGTGGATTGAGCGCAAAACCCCAATTCGTACCTATTTCTGTCCACAACCCCATAAGGAACTCAGACCGCCGGACTGTCCCAAATCTGTGAGCGCCAAGCATGCAGAATCACAGGTCTGGGAGAAATTGTACGAGTTTGCCATGAACCCGGAATTCCTGCATGTACAAGCCAAAGACCTGGTCCGGCAACTCGAGCAAAGGTATGACCACCTACAAAAAGATCGGGGACAGATTCTTGAAGAACTGGAAAAAGAGTCTGTCAAGCGCCAGCAAGTGATCACGGAAGCCCGCAAAAAATTGAGGGTAGATGCCGAATTTGATGAGCAGATGCGCGAACTGTATAAAGTAGAAGAACGATTGAAGCGCAGGCTAACAACTCTGGAACAAGAAATAGACACCTATGCCAGGTCGGATTGGGAAGAAAAGGTCAAGGAGTATGTGGCGAACCTTCAAGCAGGGATCGAAGGGTTGAATAGGGCTACTCCCAAAACCCCAGAAGAGCAACATCGTGTCTTTTTGTTGAAAAAACAACTGGTGGACGAGCTTGTTGCTGAAGCGATGATCGATAGCAAGCGAGACATTCAGGTGGAGTTTCGAGCCAAAATCATGGATATGGCAGTGAGTAAGCAACTACTGGATTTTCTGAATAATGGCGAAATTGTAGTTCGGTTGTAGCGAACAGCTTATAAAAAATAACGCCTTGACAATCTCTCAAAAAAGAGTGTCAAGGCGTTTCCCTATATGGAGCAGGGTGTGGTATGTATTAAATGTGGTTCAATGTGGGTCGAAACTTGTAGCCGTACACCAGATATGTACCGCGCGGGACAGATCTTTGTGCAACTGTGATGCCAAAAACATGCCTGATGGAATGCAATTTTTGCAGATATGATGTATAATCACAATGTATAAAGGAGAGAAATATGTCTGATCACATGGTTCGAAAACAAATATATCTGCCCCGCCGGCATAATCTGACACTTAAACGCTTGGCAAAGCAACGAGGCGTAAGCGAAGCAGAGGTAATTCGCCAGGCATTGGAACGCGAGGCGCAGGTCTTTGTGTCGCCTGTCCAAGGCAGCAAGCAAGCGTTGAATAATATCATCGCCTATGCGCGTTTACTTCGGAGACGGCCTGAATCCTTGAAAGGCGAACCTTATGTATTCAACCGTGAGCAATTGTATGAAGAACGGCAGAATCGTTGGTCCAAATCCAGGAGGGGGTAATCATGCCTTCTATTTTGCTGGATACAAACATTTTGATCTACACATTCGATCCGCGAGACGAATCACGGCAAGAACAGGCCATTGCCCTTTTGATCAAGCTGGAAGGGGAGGAAAAGGGTTGCTTGAGCGCACAGTGTCTCTCTGAATTCGCAAGCGCCGCTCTGACGAAGCTTGGTCTTTCTGCAGATGATGTCATGGATAAAATCGGTAATTGGCAAAATGCCTTTCCTGTCTTCAATCTAACACCCCAAATTGCTCTGGAAGCCACACGCGGTGTGCGTGATCACAAGCTCTCCTATTATGATGCCCAAATTTGGGCATGCGCCAGACTTAATCAAGTCCCCGTGATCTTTACGGAAGATTTTCAAGATGGGCAAATTTTGGAAGGGATCCGATTCATAAACCCTTTTGGGGGCGATTTTGTGATGGATGAATGGTAGACCGGGATTTGTCGCCCCGCGAGTTGACTCGCCTCGCCTTCTTCTCTCAGGCTTGCAGGCGCTTTCCTGGACACAGAGCATCTTCGCGCCGCATCGCACACGCGCTTCCCCCAAAACGCAAGACGAAAGAGACAGCCCTGCTGAGCGGGAAACACATTTGGAAAACCTGACTTCCAAAAATTCGCGCGCGGCAGGGGGGCAAAGCCCCCTCGCGAAGCGCCCCTGGAGCGCAGCGCAAGGGGCTGCACCCCCCGGAGTCAGAAGATCAGAATTTCAGAGCACAGGATTCCAGAATCAGGGCGAGAGCGC
>CAZCZL010000039.1:0-3672 GCA_964503315.1 uncultured Ignavibacteriales bacterium
TTAAAGGCCCGGTTTATTTATTGATCGGGATCCTGGCTGTCATTAGCATTATTGCCGTTTGGAAACCGCAGATCATCCCGCTTTCGATTTTTTTTCTTAATCCTCTCGCGGCGGGAAAAGGGGGGATGATTTTGAAGATTCTTTCCCCGGCAGGTTTTCTGGCCTTGTGGTTTGTCGCGATCAGCGGAATGATCTATATCCCGATTCTTGCGCGAAAAGGCCTGAAAATTCATAAATTGGCGGCCTACCTGCTTGCCCTTGTGTTGGTCACATTTGGCTCAATTATTTTTTCGAATAATAAAGCCGGGGCTGTTGAGGAAGCGCTCCGCTTGCTATCCATAGCCTTGATGTTCTTGCTTTCCGTACATTTGAGCGGTCAGCGGCAATACCGGATCACTGCGATCAAGGCGATGCTGCTGTCGGCGATAACGCCGCTCGCCATCGGCCTGTACCAGGCGCTTTCTGGAAATTTGCAGGCAGGGGGGGCGCGGCTCACACAGTTTGAGGCCCAAACAGGGATTATACGGATCTATTCCACCTTTTACGACGCGCAGCCCTTCGCCAAATACCTTCTTATCATATTGGTGATCCTGCTTGCGCTGCTTCTTCAGGGCGGACTTGGTCAAAAGGCAAAGTTAATTGCAGCTGCTTTTTTTATCCTGGCGCTATGGGAATTGAATCTAACCTACGCCAGAGGGCCGCTGATCGGGTTTGCGGCGGCCGCGCTGCTTATGTCTTATTTCAGCGGGAAACTGAACTTGCTGCAAATTGCGTTGCTGGCGCTTCTCCTTGGCGCAGCGATGTACCTGACTGGAAATATAAACCGTTTTATTGAATTGTTTAACCCGGAACTCATTGCCGGCCGAAGTTCCGTAGACTTCCGTATTTCTTTGTGGACGGACGCGTACGGAAAAATTCTGCAAAATCCGATATTTGGATATGGCGCGGCTACATTTAATGCCGCGTTTGGAATTATTGCGCATAACGACTATCTCGGTTTGTGGTATGAACTGGGCATTATCGGATTGCTGTTATACGTACTAATGCTGATCCACGTCGGTTTGTTCGCGTGGGGCTGTTCCCGAAAACTCAGGGGAATCGAAAAAACTGCCGCCTTGATGGTCCTGGGTTTGACCGCGGCGATCGCGATTGGAAGCGCGGCGGAAAATTACTTTAGTTCCAATACAATATGGTGGTTTTTTGTGGGATTGTTAGCCAACTTAATAGGAATATATCGTACCAGAACCTTTCCCGATCGGAAGAAGTTATGAAATACAAGGTTCTGAGCGTTGGACAGAATTATCACATCCGCGGGGGGTCGGACCGGATGATGTTCCAGACGAATCAGATATTGGCGGATCACGGACACGCAGTGGCTGTCTTTGCCGCTCAAGATGCCCGTAATCAAGAATCCGTATGGTCGCGTTATTTCCCGGCCGCGGCAAATTTTGAGAAGCCTGCCTTAATTGACCTGGCGCGGTATGTGTATTCGTTTCCGGCCGCCAGGCAGATGAAGAAGTTGCTGGATGACGTCAGTCCCGACATAGCCCATTTGCACATCTATTACGGCAAGTTGACCACGTCAATATTGCGCCCCCTTAAAGACGCGGGGATACCCATCGTGCAATCGTTGCACGAGTATAAGTTGATCTGTCCGGTATATACGTTGGTGTCAAAGGACAAGATCTGCGAAGCCTGCCAGGGGAGGTATTTTTGGAGGGCCATCCCAAGAAAATGCAACCGTCAATCCCTGGCGCGTACCCTGCTCAGCGTGACGGAATCCTACGTGTCCAGGTGGAACGGAGCGGTGGAGCGCGTTGACCATTTCATTGCCGTCAGCGATTTTGTCCGGCAGAAAGTGATCCAATACGGCGTTCCCCCGGATAAGGTCACGACCGTTTGCAATGTTATGGACGCATCCGATATTGAGCCAAACGGCGCGCCGGGTGGCTACTTTCTTTACTTTGGACGTCTGGAGCGGGTTAAGGGACTGTTTACCTTGCTGGAGGCTGCCTCTTCCATCACGGAGGCGCCGACCTATATCGTCGGCGAAGGCTCTATCAAAGCGGATCTCCAAAAGTGGATCGAAGAGCGCGGCCTGACCCACATCAAATTGCTCGGCTTTAAGACAGGCGCGGAGCTTCACGATATAATTCGCGGCAGTTTATGCACCATATTGCCGGCCGAATGGTACGAGCCGTGGGGATTGACGATCCTGGAGGGCTTTGCTCATGGACGCCCGGCCATTGGCGGTCGCATGGGAGGCATTCCTGAGATCATCACAGACGGCGCGGATGGTTTGCTGTTCGAAGCGGGAAACGCGGAGGCGCTGAGAGAGAAAATGGCGTGGATGGCGGCCCATCCTCTCCAGGCAGTTGAGATGGGGAGAGCGGGCCGCTTGAAGGTCGAACGGAAGTTCACGCCGGAAATTTACTACACCCAGTTAATGGGAGTTTATCGCAAAGCGGCAGGGATTTCATAGGCGGAAGGAGCCTTCCACTGCCTGTAACAAGGAGAACGGCTTGGCTGCTGAATTGGATTCTCTTTACGTCAAACTTCGCCCAGGCAAGGCTGTTACGCGTCTTGTGACCCATTTATTCTTTCAGGGACGGCCCCTGACTACCCGGCATCGCTGGTTGAATCGATTCCTTTTGGCGGGGATGAAGGTTGTCGCGTCCATGCCGCAGATCAAGACGGTCGAAAGGCCGATATTCATTGTCGGCATGGGACGCAGCGGCTCGACCATCTTGGGAAAGACGCTTTCCGTTCATCGCGATGTAGGCTGGCTCAATGAACCGAAACTGATCTGGTATTCCATTGATCCAAGAGAAGATGTGAACGGAAACTTTTATCCGGGTCCAGCCCAATATCGCTTCACATCCGAGGATGTGCCTGCGGATGCCGGGCCAAAACTCAAGCGCATTTATGGCTTTTACCTTGCTGTTACAGGCTCTAAAAGGATCGTGGATAAATATCCCGAACTCGTATACCGGGCCGCCTATGTCCGCGAGTTGTTCCCGGACGCCCGCTTTATTTTCCTCGTCCGTAATGGCTGGGATTCTCTTTCGTCAACCGCTCGCTGGTCGAAGCAGCAGGGCAGGGAGGTGGACGGTGTTTTGGAGGATTGGTGGGGAGCGGACCGGCGGAAGTGGAACATCATGGTGGATGAGTTGGTCGCCAGCGACCCGGATCTCTCGGAACATAAGGACGAGATCGGCAATTTCACGCGGCAGGAGGAAATGGCGGCGGTGGAGTGGATCGTCTGTATGCGAGAGGGACTGAAGATGATGTCTTCGTTCCCCGAAGCGACGCATTTAATCCGTTATGAAGACCTCACCCAAAACCCTCAGAAAAGCCTCCCCGAACTGACTGAATTTTGCGGGTTGCCCGAAGACAAAACCTTTCTTGAATATGCCGGGAAGACTTTGGTCGCGGGGCGCACCCACGACAGGCGCGTCAGCCTGCCGCCATGTATCGAGCCAGCCTTCCTGAAAACGCTGGCGGAATTGGGCTATTCCTAACCTGGAAAATGACAATGACCGATACAACCGCCATGCAAAAAATTATTTTTGTCGTCGGCAACAGCCGCAGCGGCACCACCATGCTGGGGCGCGTTTTGGGACGTTCATCCGACGTGCTTACCTTTAATGAGCTGCATTTCTTCGAGCAGAT
>CAZCZL010000039.1:3682-4684 GCA_964503315.1 uncultured Ignavibacteriales bacterium
AAAGGCAGTCCACTTCACAACACGCCTGCTTGGAATTCAAAGGGAGGGGTATTATGCCCAGGTGGAGCCGCATAAATACCGGCGGGAGGCTGAAGCGCTGGTGTCGGCCCAACCCGGAAAACTGACCGCCCCCCAAGTCTTTGCCGCATTTCTGGATTACGAGGCGAAGCGGCGCGGCAAAACGGTCGCGTGCGACCAAACGCCCAGGAACCTCTTCTACATCCGGGAGTTGCTCGCGTATTATCCCAATGCTTATATCGTTCATATTGTTCGGGATCCTCGCGACGTCCTGCTTTCTCAAAAGAACAGGTGGCTTAGGCGGAGTTACGCTCAAAAGAAATTCCCAATGAGGGAATCTGTTCGATATTGGGTTAATTATCACCCTATTTCCATCAGCCTGCTTTGGGAAAGCGGTATAAAGGCATGGGAAAGGCGCAAGGGTCTGGCGAGAGTCTACTCCATCCGATTTGAAGATTTGATCGAGGACCCAGAGAAGATAATCCGCGCGATCTGCCAATTCCTGGAACTTGAATATTCTCCGGCGATGCTGGAGGTGCCGCAGGTGGGTTCATCCCATGGAGCGGACCGGCCGGAGCGGTTCGGGATCAACAAGGATATTGCCGGACGCTGGCAGCGCGCGAGCCGGTCGGAGACGGTTGATCTTGTCATCTGCCAAAAGATCACCGCGAAACGCATGTTGGAATTTGGCTATCCTTTGGCAAAGTTTCGGTTTAACCCGTTTTATTATTTGTGGGTTTTGATGTTGTGGCCTGTCAAGGCCTTGATGGCGATCCTGGTCAATCTCGATAAATCCAGGAATATATTTGCGTTCATTAGACGGCGACTATGATGGGGCAGCTCGATATTTGGCGATAATTCTGCAACGCTCTCGGTTGTGAACCGCGCTTTGTGGCGTAAATCGGACTGCTAGTCCAACCTGTTTTGGCGGCGGTCTCTTGGTAAGAAATTCAGCTCGCGATCGGGTACGTTATAATCCACCCT
>CAZCZL010000040.1:0-4113 GCA_964503315.1 uncultured Ignavibacteriales bacterium
TAAACGGCCTAGAGGACCGCGTGCGTTACTGGCGCCGCGCTCTGGCCGCCTTCCATGTCGCCGAAACCACACCAGACGGAGGGGGAGGGTATGACTAAGCAACGCGGCGCAATATCCGGCCCCCTGTTCGCCGCCTTGATCGTCATCCCGTTCGCGTTCTGCTCCCTGATGCAGCCCAAGCCGGAGGAGCCCCATGCACCTGATCGCGTCGAACAGCCGGGTGGAACGTCTCGCTGACGTGTCGGCTCGGCTGGTACAGGAGGGCTACGACGCAGGCTACCGTCAGGGGCGTGTCAAAGGCTTCTCAGTGGGCATTGGAGCGGGTTTCGTTCTCGCTATAGCCCTGTGGATGGGTATGGCGATGGTCGCGGCCAATGCCGATGAGCGCGACGAGATCCGCGAGCTGATGCAGTGGGCATCCGACTACACGGCCTTGCCGATGCCCGATACCGTCCCGGAGATACGCTTGGTCCCGCCGGAGTTTTTCCGGGAAACCATCTGTCAGGCCGTGGAGCACTGTGAGGCTCAAGGCTGGTCCCCGAGTCCCGAGGTCGCGGAACGCTTCGGCGGGGAGCCAAACGTGATTTACCTCGATCACACGCTGGACATCGAAACCAACCCCTACGCAAAGGCCCTCCTGGCCCACGAGCTGGTGCACTACCTCCAGCGCGAGTCCGGGGCTTTCGGGACCGTGGTGTCGCGTAACTGTGTGTCTTTTATCCAGAGGGAGTCCCAGGCCGTCCTCACTCAGCGGGCATGGCTGTACGAGCACGGGGTCGGGGAGTTCGACGCCAGTTCGTACATGAAAATGTACCGTTGCGAACAGTGAACGCGCCACGAAAAGTCTTTGCAGTCCATGCCTATGAGTCTGGCGACCGTGAACGTCGCAGCTATCAGGTAGGGGTGTATTCAACGGTAAAACGAGCACTGAAAGCCGCAACGGCTGAACAGTCCTATTCCGGGACGTTCCAGTGCGAAGTGATTGAGTGGACGATCAATCACGGTATTGCTGGCGGTGAGGATAACGCCCCCGCCAGAGTCATCAAGGACATCGAGCCCGAGGCGCTCTGAGTTGTAACGTCGGCCTGTCGTTGTTCCTCAAAAAGCAGGCAAGACCGGGAGGCAGGCCCGCTCCAGGATGCGCGAAACAAGCCAGCGCGTCCGCCAATCCTAGCCTACAAGTACACATTGCCCCTTGCGGGTGCGCAATGCGCTGTGTGGCGTCTGGTTCACGAAACGAATAGCTAGGGTATACGGTCAGGTTGCCACACACGAAGATGCTGTGTGTGGTAGCGGGCCACGGCTTTAACCTAAGTGCGAAGTGAACGCTTACTGTAGCATATACAGTAACTTAGAGTGGGGGGGTTATGACCGAGCCCAACGTGATTGACCTCCGCGATCCCGAGGAATACGGGCTGGTCTGCGAATGCGGATCTCAGTCATGGGTACTCCTGATGGACAACAGCGTCCGCTGTGCGGAGTGCTGGGCGCACACGAACCTCGAATGGGAGTTTGACGATGATCGAACCCCTGCACATTAGGGTCTACCCCGCCGCGGGTCTCTGGGTCGCGGTCGGGATCAACTGTCCTGTCCATCTCTCCCGCCGTGACAAGGACGAACTCTACAGGGCGGTTGTACTGGCCGCAGAACGTGTCCGCGAAAATCCTGGAATTCATGCTCGCGCAGCAGCAGCATGAGGCCCGCCAGTACGCTTTCGATTGGGTCATGTACGGCGAGGAAACCGCGCTGATGCGCTACGGCAAGAACCAGTCGCCCGCGTTCAAGCGCATGGTATCCGTGGAACTCGCGAAGTACGGGTTTAAACCGGAAGTGCAGTAACGATGTTTTTTGTCGTAGTTGTTCATCTAGCTATTGGGCCGACTCACCCGCTAAGTGGGGAGGCCCATTTTTACCCGAGAGGGTTTAACCAGCAGAAGGAGTAGAAGCTATGTTATCAATCAATCACGTTAATTCGTTGGGTATGCAGAACATTCGTGAGGCATTTACTGTTGAGTATTTGCCCGATGAGGGTTTGATGAGCAGTTCCGGGGAGGAGCTTACGCGAGGGGTAGTTATTGCGGTGTGCCCATCCGGGGCCGGGCTGAACTACGAAAACGAGCGGGTAAGGATGTATGAAGGGCAGGTGTTCGTGATGAACATGCATGGCAAGACCATCGCCAAGTATGAGTTATCGGATGAAATGTCTGCCGAGCATCTAGCTGAACTCAGGCGTGTTGCTTCGTGCCTCAATACCGAGCCGCAGCCTGAGGCGGCGCAAAGAATGTAGCTGTATCCCACAACCGACGGGTTTGTGGGTAATCCCCCCTAGGAGGTAGTAAATGAAGAAGCTGATCGCTGCTGTTGCGATGTTCGCCATGCCGTTTGCGGTACTGGCGCAGGACATTCCCGCCGATGGTTGGGATGTTGACCAGATTGTGACCGCCGTGGTGGTCGCGATCCTCGCCTTTGTCGGCGGCTGGCTGTTGAAGGGCTTGCAGGCTCTGGAGAAATTCGTCGCTTCGACCAAGACGCAGGCCGATGACGAGGTGCTGAAGAAGGTCAAGGAAGTCCTGGCGAACTGGTCCAAGCCGGCGGCCTGATGGACCTCATGCGGTACTGGTGGGTGGCCGGCCTCGGGCTGGCCGCCCTCGCGGTCTATCTGGTGATCATCAACTGGCGCAAGCTCGCTGCGTGGGCGCTTGAGGCCGCGTATAAGGCCGGCAAGTCCGAAGGCTACGCCAAGGCCAACGCCGAGCAGAAGGACAAGCAGGCCGAGGCCCTACAGGCCGCAGACGAAGCCCGAGAAGCCGCGAGTGCCGTCACGGAACTGACGGACGCCGAAGCCGTTGAACTCGCGACCACGCCGCCGAAGCGGAAGCGGTGAAAAATGAAAATCCTGCTCGTGGCGCTGGCATTTCTTGCCGGCTGCGGTACTCAGCCCGTCAAGATCCCCGTTGACACGCGCTGCCAGAAACAGGTCTCGATCACGCTTACCGAGGATGAGGCGAAAGCCACCCCTCGCAGCGTTTTGGATCGGATCAACGCGAACAACTGCGCGCTCTGGCTATCGTGTCCATCTCAATATGAGGCGCCGGCATTATGCAAGGAATATTAGCCGAGGAAGTAATGGGCCTGCTTAATTACGATCCAGAAACCGGAATTTTTACTAGAAAGGTTAGATCATCTAACGCGCCTGCTGGCGCTATTGCTGGATCGTTGTCATTAACTGGATATTTAACTATCGGCGTTAAGGGAAAGAATTTGTATGCCCACCGCCTAGCTTTTTTAATTATGACTGGTGAGTGGCCGAGTTGTGAGGTTGACCACATTGATGGCGACAGAAGGAATAACTCATGGTCAAATCTTAGGGCTGTTACACATGCACAAAATGTGAGAAACAACCCAGGATGGCGCAGAAAGAAAGTTAGCATTGCGACTGGCGTAAGGTGGCGTAAAGGAAAATGGGATGCTCGCATTATGTATGATGGCGACGAGCATTGGCTTGGAAGGCATGAAACATTACTTGACGCAGTTGCAGCTAGAAAGCGTGCGGAGCGCAGTTTGTTTGGCGAGTATGCGCGAAGATAACACTGGTGAAGCCCCGAGGCGTGCAAGCCGTGACCCCTGACGGCCTGCACCTGATCCTCTGGGTACTGGCTGCGATCTTCATTGTGTACCTGCTCGTGAGTTACAGCGATGACGGTCTTTAACGATATCTGGCGCGGCGAGATCGCCGGTAACTACATCGTGGCTTTCACGAAAGGCGCCGTCAGCGAGGAGACCGTGCACAAGTTCGCCAGCCTGTTCTGGTCGTCTGCCATGAAAGCGCGGGACGAACTGGACGAGGAGATCCGGCAGGCGTATGCGGAGGAGGGTGAGCGTGACTAAGCTGGAGTCGGTACTGCTGGTGTTCCTGTTGGCGGGATGCAACAAGCCAGACCCCATACCCGAGCCGCCGCCTCCCGCTCCGATACCGGAACCGCAACCGCCTGTCCCGCCGGAACCCGTCCCGGAGACAGCTTGCAAGGCCACCGAGAACCGCAGCCTTGTCCGTGCTCGCAAGGTCTCTCCGCGTATCGTCGGCGGTCACGAGTCCATGCCAGGTGCCTATC
>CAZCZL010000041.1:0-2031 GCA_964503315.1 uncultured Ignavibacteriales bacterium
TCGGCGTGGCGGTGACCGTCCCCGGCGGGCTGATGACCGTCGTCGTCAAAGACGCGGACCAGAAGATGCTGCGGCAGATCTCCGCCGAGGTCAAAGCCATGGCGGCGCGCGCCCGCGAGGGCAGGATCAAACCCGACGACGTGGACGGCTCGACGTTCTCGACCTCCAACCTGGGCATGTACGATGTGGAGGACTTCATCGCCATCATCAACCCGCCCGAGGCGGCGATCCTGGCGATCTCCTCGGCGCGGGAGGTTCCTGTGGTGGAGGACGGACAGGTGAAGGCAGGCTGGCGCATGAAAGCCACCATCTCGGTGGATCACCGCGTCAGCGACGGCGCCGAAGCCGCGCAGTTCATGCAGAAACTGACGGAGTTGCTGGAAAACCCGGTGATGATGCTGGTGTAGAAAAGCAAACTTCCGAAGTCAGACGGCTTCGGAAGTTTTTTTATTTGACTCTCAAGTTGGAGAGAATTATAATTTGTACGATATTTCACGATTGAATAATGTTGCGTTGACATTTTACTGGAGGCGCACTTGAAACCCAACCCATCTTTCTCGCTCCCTGCTGTCTTCTTGCTGGGAGTTTTGTTCATTGCCGGTTTGAATGGCTGTGCCACAACCAACCCAACTGCCATGCCTTCCACAGAAACCCTGGCGGCGTTGGCAACTTCGTCGCCCCAGACGCTGACATTCAATTTTGATAACCTGCCTGACGGCCTTCCGGCCAATTGGCAGATACTCTATGCGCCTTTCAACGCGGACAGCCAGGCCCCGAAAGTCGTCAAAGCCCAGGCGCAGGAAAATCATTTTGTGATTGAAAACCTGGGGACGTTTTCTGGCTTGTACGCGCTTTACACTGGCGAAATTCCCACCGTCAACCTGCAAATCAGCCTGGACACGCTCCCAGATGGCGTCAGCCCGATGGGCGTCTTCCTGGTTTGCCGCTATTCAACGGCAGGTTGGTACCAGTTCCGTATTTCCAACGGCGGTAGCTCTGTCCAATACGTCCAACCGCAAGGGGATCTTTTCAACGCCACTATCCTGGCCGAGGGTCCTGGCGTTTTTCTGGATGACGGGGCACACCGCATCACCGGTATTTGCGACCAAAACCGGCTCGCCTTGCAGGCCGATGGCCGGGAGATTCTTGCCATGGAAGCGGATTTCCTGCCCACAGGCAGTTTTGGCTTTGGTGTGGAAGCATTTAATCAGCCAGGCGGGCGCAAAGCTTTTGATAATGTGGAAATCAAACCTTTATCAGCGGATATGGCCTCTGCCTCCACGCCGGTCGCCGCCCTCGAACCTGCCACGCCGACCCCGCTTCCCGTTGCGACAGCCACTCCTACACTGCTTCCAACTCCCGCCGCAACCCTGCGACCAACCAGAATTCCCGAAGGCGAACTGACCCTTTACGAAACCGAGTTCGAGGACAGCGACCCAACCCTGGCGGACTGGAAAACCTTCGCCTTTTCAATGGATAAAAAGGATTTTGTGACCGTGGGCTACAAAACCTGGACGGTTAACGGCATTTACCGCTTTGAGCAGGAAGTCAACACCCGCGTCTTTGCCATTTATGACAAAGATCTGGGAACCGCTGATGTGGATATTTCCGCGCGCGGCGGCGCGCCCTTCGAGGGGCATGGCGGGCTGGGGTTGGTCTGTCGCTACAGCGAAGCGGGCTGGTACCAGTTCATGGTCGAGCCACGAGGCGGCGTGTGGACAATCCGCCTGGTTAAGCCCGATGAAAACGGGCAATACCACTTCCACATCATTGCCTCGGGCGGGAAATGGCTCGGTCAAAAAGTGGATTTGCGCGCCGAATGCAAAGGCGACCGCTTGACCTTCTACATTGACGGCGAAAAAATGGCTTCCTTGCATGATTCGACTTTTCCAACTGGAAAGGTCGGCTTCCTGGGCTGGTCTTTCGCCATTGGGGACGATTGGAACACGGTGGACAAGTTCAGCGCGCGCCGCGCCCAATGGAACGAAACCGGCCTGCCGGGGCCAGCCCCCACCCTCGGCGCGGACGGGA
>CAZCZL010000041.1:2131-3935 GCA_964503315.1 uncultured Ignavibacteriales bacterium
TGCCGCTACAGTGAAGATGGCTGGTACGAAACCTTCTACATGAAGGATGACTCCAGCCATGCGCGGGTAGCCCTGGTGTTGGGACAGCGCGATGAACAGGGAAAGTTAACGCGCTACATCATGGATACCTACTACCCGCCCAAGGCGGATGGCTCGATAAAATTAACGCTGACCTGCGCCGGAAACCAGATTTCGGTCAAAGTCAATGGAGAGCAAGCGCTTTACACGGAGGACAACACCTGGCGAACCGGGCGCTATGGGTTTTTCTTTACCGAGAATCCGCCAGGCGATTTTCGCAGCAATATTCTGCTCAATTACTCTGTCCGCCCGGCGCAAGCCATCCCGGCAGGAACAGTGGTGGACGAAAAGGTATTCAGTTCGCCGGAGGAAATTGCTTCGGTGTTTAATCTGGACTTGATGAATGATGACCGCCTGAAAATTCAAGATAACGCCCTGCTGTTGTCGCCTGGGAATAATCCTCTGCATCCATTTATCAACAGTAAATTCGCGGATGTCGAACTTACCCTGGAGGCGGAATTCCCGTCATCCGCCGCCCTGAATTTACACTGCCGTATTGAGAGCGCCAGCTCGATTGGAGCGGAAATCAATCGGGATGGCAACTGGAAACTGATGTTGAATCAAGAAATCCTGGCAAACGGAACCAGCCCAGCCATTCAAGCCGGTAAGAACCAGTTGACATTGAGTTGTATCGGCCCCAATATCACATTTAAAGTCAATGGACAGAGCCTCGCCAGTGTGGGGGAATTGCCAGGTTACGCCCAGGTTGAAGGCGCAGTTGGCTGGGATGTGTATGAAGGCTCCGAAGTGAAAATCACGAATGTTGCGCTTACGGTTTTCCAGAGTCAAATGCCGCCTGCATCCCCCCCGCTCAACCAGGTTGCCATTTCCACCTATCAGCCCGGCGAGACGATTTTCGCCTGGGATATGAATAATTTTGTTTTAGGATGTGGCGGCGGCTGGTGGGGGCGCGACTTCAACCCTTGCTTTTGGAGAAAGACATACAACCGATTTGTCATCACAGACCATCATACCGATAGCGATATTCTGGTCACGCCCAACGAAAAAGACCTGACGCTTTTCACCTACCAGCCCGACCTGTACGACCTGCCCGTCGAAATCAGCGCCGAAGCCACCCTTACCAGCAAAGGCGGCGGAGTGGCTTTGTTCTGCCGCGCGACGGCGGTTGGGCGGTATGAGTTTTACCTCCAGCCGGATGGCAAATGGTTCATTCGGCGGAATGTGATTCCTGAGCATTACCTGCCCAAAGCCAAACATCTCACCATCCTGGCGCAAGGCGCTGTGGAAAACTTCTCGCCAGAGAACATGCAACTCAGCGCCACCTGCAATGGCTCTGACTTGGTTTTTGTCCTGAACGGCGTCGAATTGGGTCGAGTGCAGGATACGCTCTATCCCGAAGGGCAGGCAGGCATCTTTTTCGATATCAATAGCGAAGGAAGTTTTACCAACCTTCATCTAAACCGGGCGAAAGTAAAATAACGATTGGCGGCCTGCGCGTTTGCGCGACAGCGCGCATAGAAAACGGCGACGCCACCGCCGCGCTGGCGCATGCCGCGCAACAAGCCGCCGAAAACCTGGACATCGGCAAGCCCGTGCTGGAACTGGCGGCGGTCATCAAACTGCTCGTCATGTCTTGACCAAACCCCAGCGGGAATAAGCCTCGCCCTTGTAATTCGCAGCAAAAGGCCAACGTATCTTCGATAATTGACATCTTGCACAAGTCACTTGCGCGCTTTTCAACCCGCTTTTACCGAAGGTCTTTGCG
>CAZCZL010000042.1:0-2110 GCA_964503315.1 uncultured Ignavibacteriales bacterium
TCGTTCGTCCAGGGTTCGTTGAGCAGGTCGAAGGCGGCGATTTGGGTTTCATCCTTGTAACGAGTGGCAATCTCCACCCATAAGGTTTTCAGGCGGTCGCGGTAGTAGGGGTCTTCTTCCCAGAATGGTCCTTCGTAATCGGGGCCCTGATACTCGCCCTGAGGCCGCATCATGCTCAGGATGATGTACACCCGCGCCTGCTTTGCCCATTCAATCTGCTGGTTCAGCCAGTCCCAGCCTTCGGGCTTGTCGTAGACGTAAGGGTAGTAATCATGCTCAAAGAGCCGATACCAGATGTTCAAGCGGATGACGTTCATGCCCATCTCCGCCACGCGGAAGTAATCTTCCAGCCTGAAATCTTTGGCGTTGTATACGGCTTTGGGGTCTTCGCCCAAATCGCCCCAGCCATAGGCGGGGAAGTTGACTCCCGTCAGGCGGATGGGGGTTTGCGACTCGCCGACGACGAGAGTCCGTCCCTGGGCGTGGACGAAGCCTGCGGGCAGGGGCGGCGCGGGACTTCGGGTGGGCGTGGGTGGAATTTCAGTGGGGATTTGCGTGGGGGTGGCAGTTGCGGGAATCTCTGCGGGCGCGGTGGTGGCAGGGGCAGGAGCGCTTTGGCAGGCGTTGAATAGAAGGGCAAAAAGCAGGGGAAGAAAAAACAAGCGTCTCATGGAATATTCCTGGTGTAGTGCGACATTAATCCCCATACGGGGACTTTGTCGCGCTACAAAGCGAAATTTTGGAAGAACCGCCACATTTCAGCGTTGGCATCTATGTCGTAGCCCTTGCCTTCACCAAAAAAATCGTGGTCGCCGTTGCGGGCGCGGATGAGAAGGACTTTGGGGAATTCGCCTGTATTCATCGGGTAACTGTAATATTCGTAACGCTCAAAGGAAGGTCCGCTCTTATCTTTGTGGCGGAATAAATCGCGGAAGGGACGCTCGTTGCAGCCGTTTTTTCGCGCCCAGAATAATACCTGCTCCATGACTGAGAACCTGCCCGCTAATCCTTCCCAAGGGACGGTTGGGTCGGCGTCGCCGTGAATGTGGAATATTGGGACGGGGCGCTGGGCTTTTTCGGCGATCTCGCGCACGAGCAAGCCCGCCGATGACGCGAACGCCGCGAAGCGGTCGCCCATTTCGCAGGCGAGCCGCTGGGTCATTGCGCCGCCGTTGGAATGTCCGCTGACATAAATGCGGCGCGGGTCTATGTTGTAGTCGGCAACCAAACGATGGAGCAGGGTTTCAAAAAAGGCAATGTCATCCACATGCGGGTTGAGTTCCGCGCCGACGTTCCAGGCGTGGTCATCGGTTGAGACGGAGTTAGGGTACACGGCAATAAAGCCGAAGCGGTCGGAGAGATTGTCGAAGCCGTGCAATTGACTGGCTTCGGATTCCAATCCGTGCAGGAAAATGACCAGCGGAACGGGTTGGGCGGGGTGATTGCCTTCGGGCAGATGGACATAATAATCACGCAAAAACCCTTGCAGGGGGAAGGTCAATCGAAAGTTATTTTGCAATCCCGAAGCAATGGCTTCTGTTTGAAATTGATACGCGCCAATATCGGGGTTTCCAGCGGGGCGGGGGTGTCCGTTGAAGTCGTGGGTCAAGCCGTCGAAGCGGAGACCTGCCGCGAGCGCGGGGGAATTGCTCTGGGGGCGGAAATTTTTGCGAGCGGGGTCAACAAGTTTCGGGTCGGCGTGAAGCGGGTTTTGAATCTCGCCTGGGTGGTCGCGGAATCCGAAGGTCAGGTTATTGTTGAAGGTGGCAACTGTCGCGGGGGTGTCATCGCGAAAGGCGATTTGCCAGAGACGGTTTTGGCTGACGATGTTATTTTGCACGAGAATATTTTCGGCTTCGGGGTTTTCGAACCAGATGCCGCCGCCTTCATCGTTAACGCCGTTGTTGACGATGGTGTTGTTGACGATGCTGATGTCTCGAATCGGTTGGTGTTCCACGTCACCGTACCAGCCGATGACCACGCCCGAACGTCCGTTGCGGAAGATGAGATTGTTGTAGATTTTGATGTCCTCCAGCAAACCGCCCGCTTCGGCGGCGACGGTGATGCCGTCGCCCGTGTTGTCGTGGACAAGGTTCTGGTAGATTTCGAT
>CAZCZL010000042.1:2210-3692 GCA_964503315.1 uncultured Ignavibacteriales bacterium
ACCTTGTAACAGCGCCAAACGCCAATGCCCGACGAAACGGTGTTGTAGGTTGCGTTGCCTTCGATACGGATGTTGTCGCAATCTTTGACGAGGATGCCCGCGTTATCGCGGTGGGGACCCGCGTTGATGATTCGCAAGCCTTTGACGATGATGTGCGAGCGTCCTTCGATTTGGAACAAGCCGCCGAAGGCAGTGGGATGCCCGATGTGCGCGCCAACCCAATCGTGGGTGGGATGCGGCGGGCGCGGCATTCGGGGCATGTGGGCGGGCAGTTCAATCTCCGCGCCGTTGAGCGTGACATTCTCGCCAGGGTAGGCGGCGTAGGTGATGGGTTTGCCTTCATTGCCTGAGTGTTGGGGACGCACCCATTCGGCATATTCGCCTGCGCGGATGAGAACCGTTTCGCCTGCCTGCAAGGTTTCGGCGGCGTGTTGAATTGTGCGCCAGGGTTGGGCTTCAGTGCCAGGGTTGGAGTCGGAGCCAGTGGGGGAAACGAAAAAGGTGTCAGGTGTCATGTGTCAAGTTCCAGGTGTCAGGTTGCGAGATACTGGTTACGAGTTACGAGTCGCCAATTACCAATTACCCTTTCACCGCCCCCAGTTTGATGCCTGTGACGAAGTAGCGTTGCAGGAATGGATAGAGAATCATAATCGGGATGGTGGTGACGAAAATCATCGCTCCGCGCAAAGCGCGTTGTGAGAGCATGTCTATTTTTGTTACGTCCATATGCAGGTTGGAACTGTTCAGGTCAACCACCACCGTCCGCAGGTAGGTTTGCAGGGGGTAGTTGTTGGGGTCGGTCATAAAAATCATGCCGTCGAACCAGGCATTCCAATGCCAAACGGCGGCGAAGAGCGTCAGCGTTGCCAGGGCAGGTACCGAGAGCGGCACGTAGATTTTCCACAAAATTTGCCAGTGATTCGCGCCATCGAGCAGGGCGGCTTCCTCCAGTTCCTGCGGCACTTCCTTGAAGAAGTTCATCAGCAGAATAACGCTCCAGGCAGAAACGCCAGGCACAATCAACGCCCAGATGGTGTTGAGCAAGCCCAGGTTGCGGATGACCATGAAGAAGGGAATCAAGCCGCCGTCGAAGAGCATGGTGAAGACCAAAATCCACATGAAGAAATTGCGCCCCTTGAACTGCCGCGCCGCTTTGGAGAGTGGGTAGGCGGTGATGATGGTCAGGAACTGGCTGATGACGATGCCCAAAACGGTGCGTTGAATCGAAACCGTGAACGCCTTGTAAATGGCGGGTGATTGGAAAATCACCGCGTAGTTTTCCCATGTTAAGTTGACAGGTAGAAAGGTGACATACCCGCCCATGACGGCGGCATTGTCGCTGAGCGAGATTGCCAGCAGGTTGAGCATGGGCGCCGCCGCCAGGAAACTGAGCAGGGCAATAAAGCCGTAATTGAACACATCGAAAACGACATTTCGCCAGTCTTTTTCTCGTATCATGGCGCGCTCCTAGAAGATTTTATA
>CAZCZL010000043.1:0-3502 GCA_964503315.1 uncultured Ignavibacteriales bacterium
GCCGCGTTCTTTGAGCGAGACCCAACGCGCCTGCCCGATCACCAGGTGATCCAGAATTTCGATGTCCAGCAGTTTGCCCGCCTGCACGATGGCGCGCGTCACCGCCACATCATCGGGACTTGGGGTCGGATCGCCCGACGGATGGTTGTGACAAACCACGATGGCCGAAGCCAGACGCTGGATGGCGGCGCGGAAGATCTCGCCCACGCGCACCTGCGAGGAGTTCACCGAACCCTGGTAGATTTCCACAATGTCCAACACGCGGTTGCGCCGGTCCAGCAAAAGCACGCGCAGGTGTTCCTTTTCGAGCAGACTCATCTCGGCTTGCACCAGAGCAGCCGCGTCCGCTGGGGAGTTGATGGTGGGACGTTCCTCGTTGGGCAGGTTGAGACGCAGTCCCAGGCTGAGCGCGGCTTTGAGGCGCGCCGCGGTCACCTGGCTGATGCCGCGCACCTGCGCGAGTTCCGCCGGATGCGCCTGATACAGACGGCGGATGTCGCCGTTGAAGTGCGCCAGCAATGCCTGGGATATTTCGATCTGCTTCGGTCCGCCAATCACCGCGGCCAGCAGTTCGGTGAGGTTGCAGGCGGCCGCGTTCTGGACGACGCGCTGGGCGGGCTGCTCGCGCAGGGGCAGACTGCGCAGGCTGGGTTGTTCGTATTGCGGCAGGGAGGGGAAGGTCGGTTGGTTGTTCATGGGGCTCCTGGGAAACAGAAGACGGCGCAGGTAATCTGCGCTGTCTCGGTGAGTTGCGGGTCCATTACGCCATTGCCATATCAGGCAGGCTGATCGCCAGCGCTTCCTCCTCCGGAAAGGGGTTCTTGGCTCCTTCGATCAGCAGCGGCATGATCAGAACGGTGAAAGCGCCAGCCTCCAGCAGGACCGGCTTTTTGCCATCCGCCAGTTTGAGCGTGATTGCGCCCTTGCAGGATTCGGCAGCGCGCTTCAGGAAGGCAGCCGAAAGCCAGGCGCTGGCGTCCTCGCCGCTGGCCGTGCCATCCAGGAGATTGCGCGCCTGTCCGGTTGGCGTCTCCTCGGAAGCCATCTTCACCGAGCCGCCCGAGGCCTTGATGCAGGCGTTGTGCGTACCCATCGCTTGCACCATGCGGATGGTCTGCATCAGGCTGGTCTGCTGAACGCTGAGATGGGCGCGCGCATCGGTTTGGGATTGCTCGATCAGGGTCCTGACCTGCGCGGCAGGAAAGTTATCCGCGCCGGTGACCGTGGCGAGCGTCAAGTCTTTAGCCTGTTCCATGTTCGTGATCTGGAAGAGAATGCGGTTCGAACCGAACGTTTCGATCTGAACCGTATCGTGTTCATCCACAAGCATGGCCAGCAGGCGGGCGAAGTTCCACGGCAGGGAGAGCGTGGTCGGTGGCGTAATGCCTTGCACGTCCTCACGCACACTGCCTGCCGAAAAGCCGTCCGCGGCCTGGGCAAGAATGGAATCTTTTTCCACTGTCAGATGAACGACCTGCAGGGCGGCGCGCGAGCCGTCTGTGGATGCGAAAGGCAGGACGCGCAGCAAACTCCGCAGGGTGGAACCGGATAGGGCGGCGAGCGTCTGAACGGATTCTTCGCCGATCACTGGCAACTGCTCATCCACGATGCGCAAGGTGGTGCGGTTGGATTGACTGTTCAGCAGGAAGGAATTGCCCTCCACGGACAGTTGGATCGGGCCGGCCAGCGTTTCCACCACAGCGTTCAACGTCAAGGCGTCCACGCAGACGGAGAGGTCTTCGTCACAGGCGGCTTGCACAATGGCGCGCGCGGCGGACTCGCCGTTGAAGCAGGACAGACTCAGTTGGCCCTGCACGTCCGCGTCCAGACGCACGAGCGAGAAGGCGGGCAGGATGTTCTTCTGGCTGGCGCGCGTCACGGCGTTCAGCGCGGCGCGCAATGTGTCTTGCGAAACAGCGATCATCGGTTATCTCCTTTGGAATTATTTGCAGATATCGCGCAGGCGTTTGTCAACGTGGTACTCGCCGCTGATTACGTAGCGCAAAAGCTCAAACAGGAACCAAACCGCCCAACTCAGGATGAGCAGGGCGGTCACGAGCAGGAAAACGGCGAACGCATTCATGCGAATTCTCCTTGGGGAAAAGAAAATCGGAGAGCGATGGGTCGCTCCCCGATTTCGGGCGAAGGTGAGATTAGATTCCGGATGGCCACCATCCGCTCAGGATGGCTTCGTCCGGGTCAAGATTGTCCGGCGGCAGCACGGTGCGCACGCTGGCGCCGCTGTGTCGGATGGAGGCCGATACGGACAGGGCCCATTCCACCCCGGCGGGATCCGGGTCGCGCATCAACACATATTCGTACTGCGCATGTTCGCGGAACCACCGATGCATTTTGGCGGAGGGACTGGCGCCGTTGGTGTACACCGCCACCGTATCGGCTTCGCGCCCGAGTTGGTGGATCTTTTGCGCTGTGATGAGTAGATCGAACAGACCTTCCAGCACGATCACAGTGCGTGTGGCGGGAGTGATGCGCCAACTGCCGAGCGGCTGGGAGCGAAGTCCCCAGGTCTTGTGATTCTTTTCGGGCTTGAAGGTGCGCGTCCCTTTGGGCAGTTGTTCCTCGGGCAGGTAGCGCACGTTCATCACGGTGGGGTGTGTCGGCGGATCGGCGTAGATCACACCACCCGCCCACAGCCAGGTCCCGTCCTTGCGCACCAGCATGGATTGTTTGGCGGCTTCGACCGTCTCGCGATGGACATTCGGAACGGGGATGCCGTACCCGAGGCCGTACACGAGCGCCGTGTAGGCCGATACACCGCGCGAGGCGAGATAGGTCCAAGCCGGGGAACGCTGCACCACCGAGCGCGCCTCCGATACGGCTTCATCCAGCAATTCCACCTGGGACGGTGGTCTGGGCGGGCGTGTCGGTTGCAGCGCCGATACGGGTGGTCTCCACTCCTGTCTGAGCTTCTTGCGCAGGGAATTCAGCGAGCCGCCGGTCGCGCCGCAGCGCAGGCACTTCCAGTAACCGTGAACCAGATGCACGCCAAAGTTTGGGCGGCCGCCCTGTCCCCGGCGATCCGCGTCGTTATGGAAGGGGCACCAAAAGGTAGCCCACTGTCTGTGGGATTCCACCCGAACCGCGGGTCCCAGGATCTCTTCGGCGGCGGAGAGGATGTCGTCCATATGCCTTTCTACGGCCTCCTTTGCGGAAATCTATGCGCCCAACAGGCGGACGAAGGCTGCCAGGAAACAGCCAAACCAGCGATGAGACTGACCCCGCAGGAAAACGCTGCGGGATCTTTGACTTGCAGCAACAACGACCAGGATGAACAGCCAGGCGAAGGTTCTCATGCGTATTCTCCTTTCGTGTACGGGTTAAATCCTTCCAGGGGGATGGCATGATCACGCATCCGCGCGGACCAGCGAGGCGCCGCCCGCTCATCGGATCTCCACGCTGGCCCAGGCTGGGGCAGTGGTATACAGCGCCGCGTTCTCGCGCAGCAGTGTAACGGTGGCGGAGTACAGGTAGTCTCCCTGCT
>CAZCZL010000044.1:0-3214 GCA_964503315.1 uncultured Ignavibacteriales bacterium
TAAGCCATGAATGGTCCGAGGTGAGCGGCACCAGTTCTTTGGATTCGAGTCGATACGCGCGGCTGTCGCCGACATGCGCGACAGTCATATGGTCAGATTCGAAGGCCAGGGCGACAATTGTGGTCCCCATCCCGGCCAAAGTAGAATCAGATGATGATCTTCGGTAGATGGCCCGATTGGCGAGGCGGATAGCCCGTAGAAGCAATCCTCCGGTCGCCGGAATCGGCGCGTCAAAATTGAGCCCGGGATCATTGAGAAGTGGTTCGGAGAATTGGTTGAAGGAGCGATGCAGTACCTCACCGGCGAGGAACGAAGCGACTTCACCGGCCTGGGCTCCCCCCATGCCGTCGCAAATAGCAAAGACATTATTCCGGAGGTCGATATGGAGATGGTCTTCGTTCCCCGGTCGGACCAGTCCTTTATCGGTTTTTCCGGCGACTTTCAGGCGTAATGGCACAATGTTCCCTTGATACTGCGGTTATCAGCAGTGTCCATAATATCGGCCTTTTCGAAGTCGGGCAACAGTTTTTCTTGGAGTCCCATACCCCATTTTCGGGTCAAAAAAAAGCCCCGAAGCGATTCGGGGCTTTGTACTTGTCATTACTGTTCACTACTTGACCAGCAACATCTTCTTCGACTGTTGCGCATAGTCGGTCACCAGTCGGTAGAAGTAGACTCCTGATGACAGCGATGAACCATCGTACTCGATCGCGTGATCACCGGCGGACTGGTTCCCCAGCTCACGGCTGTCCACGGTCCGGCCGAGTATATCGATGATATCGATCCGCACATCGCTCGACCGCGGCAACGAGAATGAAATCGTCGTGGTCGGGTTGAACGGGTTTGGATAGTTCTGATTCAGTGCAAAGCCGCGTGGCAGATTGCCACCGCCATCCGGTACATCGGTGATCGAGAAATAGAGACTGACATTGCCGGAATAGCTCTGAGTCTCATCGATACCCGAATTCACCGTGAACGAGATCACGTCGACAGTATCGCCGGTCGAGGTGAAGAACGGCGTATGAACGTCAAAATCAACCGACACCGTATCACCCGGATCGGCATACACGAACGAATCCAGAGCGATCGTATGGAAAGCGGTATCGCTGTGACTGGTCGAGATATGATAGAAATCCTCACCGTCACCGTCATTGCGCACTTTGACCGTGAACCGGACGGTCCGATTGAACGATGCCGCGATATCCTGCGGTACCTCGATCACAGTCATGGACACGGTCATGGAAGCTGACAGGGTCAGTTCCTTCTGCGCCTGATCGGTGAAGGTCGGGTCGCCACTGACCACAGTTGCGGTCCGGCCATTGATGGTAAAGTTTATGGCATCACCATTCACGGCGCCCTCATCGAGTCCCGGTGTTTCAGGCTGGTCACCGTACACATTCATGAATCCAAAGAATCCGGCAGGGGCAGTCGGTCCGACACCAACGGTATCGACTCCCGAGAGCACGCCATTGGGATCATAGGCACGAATGATCGATCCGACCGGAACCGGCACGCCGTTAAACAGGGTCGTCGAACTGTAATAGTTCGTGAAACTCGGACCAGGATACGGCTGGGCCGATGCCAGCGAGGCCAGCATCGTCAGTGCCAGGAGAACAGTCAGATGTAACGCAATACGTCTTTTCACTTCTTCACCGCCAGTTAGTGTCCGGTCGGCCTGAGAGGCCGACCGGAACGTCTTCAACGACGATGCTTACTTCAACAGCATCATCTTCTTGGTATCGGTATAGTTATCGGCAGTCAGGCGGTAGAAGTATACACCCGAAGCGACAGCTTCGCCAGTTTCATTCTTGCCGTCCCAAACGACCTGATGCTCACCGGCTTCGGCCGAACCGTTAAACGGCACCGCCACCAGCTTACCAAGAACGTTATAGATCTCTATCCTGGCCATACCCTTGCTCGGGAGGCTGAACGAGATGGTCGTGCTCGGGTTGAACGGGTTCGGATAGTTCTGCTTCAGAGAGAAGCTACCCGGGAGCGTACCACCCGCGGAAGTCGTCAAGCGAGCCAGTTCGATTCGGTCGCCGGTCGTGGTCCAGGTGATCGTTTCGTTCACCTCGACACCATCGATACGCAGCGAGAACTTGTCGCCCGGCTTGAGACCGGTCACGGTCTCGTTGAGACCGGCGTCGGAATAGACCGGCATGAAGCCGAACTGTCCGTCACGCTGTACTCTGAACGAACCGATCTTGGTTCCATTCGGGCTGATCGCTTCGATGGTCGAACCAGACTTGACCATGCGGCCGTTGACCGTCAGGTCACGCGAGTAGAGGTTTACCCACGCGATAGTCGAGTTGACATCGGTAGCCGCAGTCGTGCGAGCCGCCGCCGCATACGGCGTCTCTTTGGCTGTTACCGGCACGTCGCCACCCGGATAGATCAGGAGATCATCGGTGGAAACCTTGAGCCAGTAACCGTGGCAGGTCATCATCTCTTCCAGCGTGTTGAAGTTGCCCATACCCGGCTGATAGACCTGGATACCATTGTCGTACCCGTAGGCGATCAGCAGGTTTCCGTCGATGCTGTTGAGAGCGTCAAGCGGGGTCAGGGTAACTTCCGGCAGATAGCTGACGAGGTTCCATCCACGATAGACCGGGATCGGCGTATTCGCGGGGACCACAGAGCCGGCCAGTCGCAATTCAGGCGAGCAACCGGTCTTCACTTTGATCCAGTATCCGGACAGATGATCCGTGTACCAGAGAGTTGAGAACTGCTCAAGTTCCGGATCGTAGGTCAAACCGCCGCCCTCGAAACCAAGGACCACTTCGACGCAATCCATGATCTCGCCGAGTACCGCGGTGATCGAATCAGCCGGGGTATCGACATTCCAGGAAACAAGGTTCCAGCCTTCCATCAATTGGCAGACCTTGCCGCCACGGAGCGAACCGTTGACGCACACCTCAACCTGCGCGTAATCGGCAGGATAGATGACCTCAGACGGCGAGGTTTCGGCGATCATGCCGTTGACATAGAACCAGAGCATATCACCAGTCTCGGCGCCTTCATCAATGGCCGAGCCGGCAGAGTCACGATAGACCGGCATGAAGCGGATGACGCCCGGTTCAGTGACGATCTGGCGACCAGCCAGCGTACCATCGGCATCCTTCACTTCAACGACCGTTCCGATCGGAAGAGCTATCGAATCATCAAGAGTAGCGAAGCCGCAATAGTAGTCAACCCAGCGGTCGACCGGAAT
>CAZCZL010000045.1:0-3210 GCA_964503315.1 uncultured Ignavibacteriales bacterium
GCGCTTCCTGGACTTGTTTTATATCCAGATTATCAGTAGTTCACGAAAAGGCTTGAACATGGTTTACTTGGCACCGACCAAGGAAACCAAACCACCATGCTCAAACCTGCCATTAAAAATAACCGAATCCTGCGATCTCAACAAGTGCTGAACGCCTTGATTATGGTAGTGCGTCCGCATTTGCCACTGGATTTGCAGAACACTCGGATAACAGCCGAAGACATTCTGGCCGTTTTGGGGTACGCCAGCGCCCATCGGATCAGTGCAGATGCGGCCTGCCATGAATTGAAAGGGGCGCCATCTGCCAATCGCTTGCGTGAAGTCTTGGCAATCGCCTTGCCCGATCGCGTCACGTTGCAACGAGCGCTGAACAGGATTCTGCGTGCCCAAACGCCGCGATTCGTGAAGAAAGGCAAACGCTCCTATTATGTCGCCATGGACTTGACCTTGATTCCGTATCACGGCGAATGTTATGAAGACGAGAAGGAGATTGTGCGTGGCGAAGCCAAATCGGGGACGACCCATTTTCACGGATATGCAACGGTTTCGATTGTGCATGATAATCAACGCTATGTTCTGGCGTTGCGTTTCGTGGAAAAAGGCGAGAGCATGGAAACCATCGTCGCTTGGCTCTTGAATCGGCTAAAATCTATGGGAATCTCCATTCGGTGCGCCTATTTTGACAAAGGATTTTGTTCCGTGCCTGTCCTCAAGACGCTTCAACGGCGCAAACTCAGGTTTGTTCTGCCCATTCCTGTACGTGGAAAGTCGGGTGGGGTGCGAACCTTATTTCATTCAGCCAGCCACAAGACCACCTACACGCTCAACAGTCCCAAGCACGGCCAGTTGAAAATAGATGCAGTGGTGGTCAAGAAGTATTCCAAAGGACGCTTCAAGCGCAAGGGCGCTCGTTGGTTTGCGTATGCCGTTGGAAGATTGCCAAAATCCGTGGAAGCGCACCACGTCTTTGAGATGTATCGCCGACGTTTTGGCATTGAGACCAGTTACCGCCAAATGAATCAAGTCCGCGCCCGCACCACTTCTCGCAATCCTGCCGTTCGTTTATTGCTGGTTGGACTGGCCTTTGTGATCTTCAACCTGTACATCGCCAATCGCGAACGGATTGCCATTTGTTTGAAAAATCCTGTCGCACCTGTTTCCAAATCCTGGCTGTCCTTGCGCCGTTTGGTACGTATGCTGGCTCATGCGGTTGAAAACTTGTTCCAGTTGGCCGAGACCGTTTTTCGCCAACCTCGTTTTGTCTTTTCGTGATCTACTGATTATTGGGACGGAAGTGATTACTCAATTAAATAAAGGCACTTGACAAAGAGCCGCCGAACAAAGCGTCCTCAGAAACCACCCCAACACAAGCGCCCCGGATGTGTCCCTGCGGGGCGTTCTTTTTTGGAAAATAACGTCGGTCTTCCGCTCGAAGCCCTAAAATCATCAAAAATCCTGCAGGGACTTAAATGCAAAACAGGCGTCTTGCTCTCCGACGCCGAGGCATATTTCAAGGGCCAGCCCTATGCTGGCACCAACTGATAACCGAACTTCGCCGCCCGCTTCTTCATATACTTCAGTTGTTGCTCCTCGTACTTCTTCTGATACTCGTTCACACTCAACGGGTCATATTCCACTTTGTACTTGAGCATTTTGTAAACCACCCGCGCGATGGCGTGGGCCGTTGCCACCGTCGCCTGCGCGGGTCCCAAACGTGATCGTAAGCGCCGATACAGCGCCCCGAACGGACAATCCGCCTTTTTCACTGCCTGCGCCGCCATTCGGAATGCCTGTCCTGCCCGATTCCTGGTCTTCAGCGTGTGATTGCTCAGCACTTTGCCCCCGCTGATGTCATGTTTGGGCGCCAGCCCCAGCCACCGACTGAAATGCTTCTCGGTCGCAAACTTCTCCCCCACATGGCTCCCCACCTCCATCGTTACCGTCTGCGCCAGCGACACGCCCATCCCATCCACCAGACTGATATCCACGCCATTGATGCGATACAAATGCTCGCGGATTTCGCGGACCTCCTTGGGCGCATTTTTGCTGTGCGTGTGCCGCTTCTTGTGCGGCACCACTGGCAATTCCGCGCTGACCCAATCCGGCCGCGTCATTCCATACTGACGATTGATCTCTGCATCACAGGCTTCGATCTTTTCCGTGTAGACATCATACAACTCCAGGGATTGTTGCAACACGTAGAGATGCTCCTCCCGCCACGTTCCCGTCAGCGCTTTTGCAATTTCCTCTTCGCTATGCTTGCAGCCCGACTCTCGGAAACCGGCCAGGACGGCGGGGTCCCGCCATCCTGCCGCGATTGCCCGAATGATCTTCTGCCCGGTCATTCCCATCACGTCCGTCACCGCTTGCGCTAACTGGATGTTCATCTGCAACAGCGCCTTTTGCATATGCTGAATGTGCGGCGCGCGATGCTCGATCAATTGCGCGCGATGACGCAACAAGGTCCGCAACGCCACCAAATCCCCTTCTGGACGAAACGACCCCTTCAGCAGTCCATAACTATGCAAAGTCTGGATCCATTGCGCGTCTTCCACATCCGTCTTTTGCCCCGCCACTTTCCGCAAGGAGCGCGAGCTGATCAACAGACACTCAAACCCCTGCCGCTCCAACTCCTCAAACAATGCAATCCAATACACCCCGGTGCTCTCCATCGCCACCGTCTTGACCCCATGCTTGCGAAACCACTCGCAGATCGAATGCAAATCCACCGTGTAGTTCCCAAAGGCTTTCACCAATTGCACTTCTTCTCCAGCCGATACACACGCTACGATCTCCGTCGCGCCGATGTCTACTCCGGCCGCATTCGGATGCACTTTGCTCAATCCTTCCAAAGACCGCACTTCCTCCTGTCCCTTGCTCCGTTTGCTCTTCCTTTTCTTCACCTTCTACTCCTTGTTGAGAATTGACAGAACCCGGTCATTTATGGGGATTAGCTTCCTCATCGGGGTCGTCTTGCCCCCTTTGCCTCCAGTGCATAAATCAATTTGACCGGCAACCACGATGCACCTCGGGGTTGCCTCTTCGGCAACCTCCACTGCTTTGTACGGCTTGTCGTTCTGCCGCTTGGGAGTATACTCTGCACATCCGCTGGACGGTTTCTGGCGTGAAAAATGAGCCCCGCTCTTTCTTGATGCACCTGACGTGTGGGAGTCTGCGCGATTTAGGAGCATTTTTCTGGCTTCGAGTTTT
>CAZCZL010000046.1:0-2941 GCA_964503315.1 uncultured Ignavibacteriales bacterium
TTCTGGCTTACTTCGATAAAGGTTCGGATGAGTTCGATTTTGATTTTAAATCGGCGGCAGAGAATTTCAGGATGATTGATAATAACACCGTTGGAGTCGTCATTCCCTATAACGATGAAGCGAAGAAACTGCTTCAACAGGCAAAATACCATCCCTTCCCGTACACATTTGCTCGACAGTTGCAGATGTACACGGTCAATATTTACGAAAACGAATTTGAAAAACTTCAAAGCAAAGGAGTCATCGAAACCATAAACGAAACGTACGAAGCGTTGACCGAATGCAGTATGATAGATTTTTACAACGAGAAAACGGGTCTCGTCCTGCCTGCCGACGCGGGCGGGGACGCGTTGTTTTTCGACTGATCACAAAGGAGGTTCTTCTATGGGCTACGGAATCAAGATTCGAGTAAGCGGCGATTACGCCCTGTTCACCCGCCCCGAAATGAAGGTGGAACGCGTTAGTTATGACATCATCACACCTTCAGCGGCACGGGGAATCATCGAAGCGGTGTACTGGAAACCCGCCATCCGCTGGGTGATAGACAAGATACACGTGCTGAAAGAAATCGAGTTCACCAACATTCGGCGCAACGAGGTGAGCGAAAAGGCTTCGGAACGGAAACCCTATCTGGTCGCGCCTGAAATCCGCCAGCAACGCGCCGCGCTTGTGCTGAAAAACGTGGAGTACGTCATCGAGGCGCATTTTGAATTGACCGACAAAGCAGGCGCGGAGGACACGGTAGAAAAACACTACAACATCATTCTGCGCCGCCTCCGCAAGGGACAACATTTCCACGCGCCCAGTTTGGGAACGCGCGAGTTCGGTGCAAAAGTGGAATTGATCGAAGACGGCGAAAAGATTTCGCCAAGCCCGCTCGGAGACATGGAATTGGGCTGGATGTTGCACGACCTGGATTTCTCGGATTCGGCAGACATTAAGCCGCAGTTCTTCAAAGCCTCACTGAAAAGCGGCGTGCTGGATTTGACCAATTTGGAGGTGCGACAATGATCCTGCAAGCGTTGACCCGCTACTACGACATTCTGCTGAAAGACAATGAAAGCGACATCGCGCCGCCTGGATACAGCGCCATCGGAATCAGTTATGCACTGAATATTTCAGCAAAAGGCGAACTGCTGGATGTGATTCCGCTTTTTGAACAGGTACAACGCGGCAAGAAGATGGAAGAAAGGCCGCGCCGCATGATTGTGCCTGAGCAGGTGAAGCGAACGGGACCTGTACCCAATTTCCTGTGGGATAACAGCGCGTTCGCCCTGGGATTTTCAGACAAGGACACCGACGATCCAGAATACAGCCAGAAACGCTTTGATGCGTTCCGGCAATTCCACAGGGATTTGCTTCCACAAGCGGACTGCGATTCCGCCAAGGCGGTTATCGCCTTTCTCGACAGGCATGATCGAGCAAAAGCCAAAGAGCATCCGAAAATCGTCCCACACGTTGAAACCATGTCGAAAGGCGGCAATCTGGTTTTCATGTTCAACGGTGGTTTTGTCCACGAGGACGCGGCCATTCGTCGGATGTGGGAGATTCGCAAGTCAAGCAGCGACGCGGTTCTCGGTCAATGCCTGATCACGGGCGAAACTGCGCCCATCGCTCGATTACATCCAAGCATAAAGGGCGTTCGCGACGCGAATCCTACTGGCGCATCCATTGTCAGTTTCAACGAACGCGCCTACGAGTCTTTCAACAGGGTAAAAGGCCAAGGAATGAATTCCCCTGTGAGCGAAAAAGCCGCTTTTGCTTATACTACGGCCTTGAACTATCTGCTTTCATCTACCAACGAAAACAAGAAATTCACTGTCGGCGACACCACCATCGTGTATTGGGCGGAAAGCGAACAGAAGGGATTCGCCAGAGCCTTCATGGGACTTTGCGAGCCAGAGATCGTGGAAGTTCCCATCGAGGAAGATGCCGTACCCACGCGCGATAAGAAAGCCGAAAAACGACTCAAAAAAGTGGCCGAAAAGGTCAGGCGCGTACAGGCATTGGATGTCAAGAAATTACTCGAAGGGCTGGATGACAATCCGCGTTTTTACGTGCTTGGGCTTGCCCCGAACGCGGCCCGCGTCTCGGTGCGTTTCTTCCACAGCGACCCGTTCGACAAGATCGTCGAGAAGATCATGCGGCACTACAAGGACTTGGAAATCATCAAAGAGTTCGAGGGCCAGCATACCTATCTGACCATCCAGGATATTTTGAAGGAAACCATCTCTCCAAAATCCTCCGATAAAGAAGCCTCGCCGTTGATGGCTGGAGCGGTGTTCCGCGCGGTTCTCGAAAATACGCCCTACCCAGCCGCGCTCTTCAACGCCATCATCAATCGCATCCGCGCCGATCAGGACGACCAGAAGAAGTACATCAGCAAGATCAACTACACCCGCGCCGCGATCGTCAAAGCCTATCTACTCCGCAAGTATCGTAATCAACCCCAACATCCCATTCAGGAGGTACTCGTTATGTCTCTCAATGAGAAAGCCACTCACCCCGCCTACGTGCTGGGACGCCTCTTTGCCGTGCTTGAAAAAGTCCAGCAGGAGGCAATCGGCGACGTGAACGCCAGCATCAAAGATCGTTACTTCACGTCAGCCTGCGCTTCACCCGCCAGCGTCTTCCCGATTCTCTTGAGGCTTTCGCAACACCACATTGCCAAAGCGGAATTTGGATTTGCCAGGGACAAGCGCATCGAGACGATTTTGAACATTTTGGATATCGAGAAGAATCCGATTCCCTCCCGCCTCTCGCTCGACGATCAAGGCGTTTTTGTGCTTGGCTATTACCACGAACGAAAAGACCTGTGGACTTCCAAGAAATCCACTGAAACCATTTCATCCGAAACCAACTAACCCAAAGGAGACTCAATCATGGCTACCTCTATTTCCAACCGCTACGAATTTGTCCTGCTCTACGATGTCGAAAACGG
>CAZCZL010000047.1:0-2934 GCA_964503315.1 uncultured Ignavibacteriales bacterium
TGCGCGGATCGAACGCCTCGCGCCATACCGCGCCCTGCACGCTGATCGCGTTGCGGCAGATTGCCGGGAGATTAGAATCTCCTCACAGGGGTGTGGATGTATCGACTTCCGTCGGGCTGTATTTCTAGGTCCAAGAATACTTTAACACCCGTCCTCTTGCGGTCCACATCGCCAACACTAATCTTGCCCTTTCCATACTTGCCGGCTGCTCGACAAAATATCGGAAGCGATCTGGGATCTAATTCCATCCCATGATTCTTTTCCTTCCACATCGTTTCCGCATCCAGGTCCAATTCATTCCGATATCCATTGGTCGGCACCTCCGTCTCCCAAAGCCAATTGGTCCCCCCGTAGGGCAGGAACCCATCTTCCGGATTCAACATCCGAACCCGCACGCGTATGGGTACGACATCATCCGCATATGGTGGATTGTGTTTGACCACGAAAGCGATGGTTCCTTCCGGACTTATTTCCGCATTCATCATTACACCGCGTTGGGGCCATTGATTGGTATCCGACAGGTCGCTAATCCGAACCACATGCTTCTGATTCGTGATCGAGCGGTTAAAATCAATCGCGGTTCCCGCAATAGGACCATAGTCCGTGATCCGGTTTTCCAGCGTGGCCGAGTAGTCGGTCAACTTGGCATAGGGCAATATCTTGCCCATCACCACCCGGATGTTCTCGTGCCGCACCACGCCCTCTTTGACGGTCACCTCTTCCCCGCGCAGGATGCGCTCTTCCGCACGCGCCCGCTCCTCGCGCTCCGCCTCGTCTTCTGGTTTGTAATCAAACCGATAATATCGCTCCTCCGGATAGTAGCCCTCCTTTTCGAAGTGAAGCGATACATCATAATATGGACTAACACTCACCTTGAAGGAACCATCCCTGAGCGCGCTGTTTCTAACCTCATCAATCAAATCTTTTGAGGGGTTCCAACCCCATCCCGCCATCTGACTCATTCCGACCCGTAGAGACACTTCCGCCAGCGGTTTACCATCCTGGTCCACCACCCCTCCCGCCAGTACGAAGCGTCCATGATTGGTTTGTCTCAGCAGCTTCACCCCCCGCTCGTGGATGACGGTCAGTTCTTCTACCGTCCATTCTCGCTCGTCTGCCTCATCAACTTCATTTGTTGATGTTTCGGCGCGAGCCCGGCTTCCGACCGGCCCTATTCCAAGCATGATGAGACTCACCAACAGCCATTGCTTCTTCATGATCTCTACTCCTCTCCTAAAGGTATGGCGGCATCGATTCTCGGCAATCCTTCGATTCTTTCCCCGCCCAGAATATGCGCATACCAAGGCCAAACGCGAGGGAACCAGCCCCAGCCATAATCCTTATTGTAATCAACGTTCACGTGGTCGCTATGTTCTTCCTTCCGCCACCCCAGCGTGATGGCGTCTTTTGTGTCCTCTGTATTTGCCAAAGGATTCACCGATGCCGTGCCGATGGGGGCGTTGAGCGAGGCGGAGACACGAACCGGCGTGCGATTCGACGGCTGCATCAATGCCGGAATCCACCCTCACTTTATTAATGCTCGCGCCCAGTGTCCACGTTGCGCGAGCCATCGGGCTGCAACTCGTACTTCCCTCCAATACGCAGCCGATTAGAGGTATCAACGGTCGAAGAACTGATCACTCCTTTCCCGTATTTCCCCCCCGCTTTAAAGTAGAAGTAGATTCCGTTGTACGTTCCTTCGACTGTCTTGATTCGGTCCATGACCTTGTCAACATCAACAATTAACTCTCTCTGATAACCTTCAGCAGGAGCCTGCTTCATGAACCGCCGAGCAAATGTCTTTTCCTTTGGAACGTACTCCACAAAACCGCCGTCGGGGTCACACATAATTACGCGCACTCGTTTGGGAATCTGGTGTTTATGCTGCCCATATTGGCCGGACACCCGATCATCTGTAAGCACACGACCCTCGCCATCGGTGTCCGCAAGAGTGTAGATGCAGCTTGCCGGCAACGATTCGGCGGCGGTAGCTGCCGGAACGTGTTTTAATTTATAATCAGGAAGTGGTGGGTCTGCGAAATCAATCACCGCGACCTCCGCTGTTCGACCTCCATAGCTGCTCACATATTCCAGCGGGCCCTTGTAGCGAATCAGTTTTGTGATATTGCCTATCTTCTCCATCAACACCCGGATATTCTCGTGCCGAACCACGCCCTCTTTCACCTGCACGTCTTCCCCGCGCATAATCGCCTGTTCAATCTCTGCCGGATGGGCGGCATCAAAATCGAAAAACCGCTTTTCGGGATAATACCCCTCCTTTTCAAAGTACAGCGTGACCGCGTTGTAGGGCCTCACATCGATCTGAAATCTTCCGTCCCTGACGACCTCACTTCGTCCTGTGTCCTTTGTTTCCCATCCCCAGCCTACGAGTGTCGTCATCACGACGTTCAGCTTAACGTCCTTCAACCGCGCTCCCGACTGGTCCACCACCTCGCCCGTTAGAACAAATCGCCCGTGCGCAGTCCGTTGCAGTAGCTTCACCCCGCGTTCGTGAATGATCGTCAGTTGATCTTCCGTCCACTGCGGTTCATCGGCTTCGCCGTCTTCATTCGTGGTTGTCTCGGCGTGAGTCCAACTTCCGACGGATCCTAGTCCAACCACGATAAGACCCATCAACAGCCACCGATTCTTCATGCTCTCTACTCCTCTCCTAAAGGTATGGCGGTCTCGAAGCTCTCCTTGTTTCCCCCTTCGTCACCCAGCAACGAGTCATACCATGGCCAGACGCGAGGGACCCATGCCCATGCACCGGTATCGCTGTCTCGGTCGACCGATACATGGTCGCTATGTTTCTTTTCCCGCCACCCCAGCGTGATGGCGTCTTTTGTGTCCTCTGTATTTGCCAAAGGATTCACCGGTGCCGCGCCGATGGGGACGTTGAGACTGTCTTCGCCATAAAGCAACTTTCTGGCT
>CAZCZL010000048.1:0-2680 GCA_964503315.1 uncultured Ignavibacteriales bacterium
GTGTGCGTGGCCCGGCCGGTGTGCCGCTTCGGCAGGCCGGCCAACGGGCGCTGCTTTATCGTTCCGATCAACGTTGCTCGCGGCCGGTGTGCCTCCTGGCAGGCCGCGCACAGGGCGTTGCATACCACACTCCGAAATGTCCGTCTTCATTCTTCTGTCTGCGGTCGAACGTCACGCTTCACCGGCGGCGAACCGTACGGGAACCCGCGGCGCGGCAAGTGCGTAAGCAGTTGCCGTGATGCGGGTTCGCCGTACGGTGGGAGCGCTTGTTCGGGCCGGTCTCGCGTTTGTGTCGCTGTCCCATCCCCAGTCACGAAGTCGCTCTGGGAATCGAATCATATCGGTGAAGATCGGTCGGGGCGGATGAGTACCCTCGAGAAACTCAACCAACGTCTCCAGATGGTTGGTCGTTGGGACGGAACCGAATGCCGCAAGCATGCCGTTGCCGCCCGTGTACGGCGTCAGGGTTACGTCGTCAAATCCGTCATGAGTCCTTCTGAATTCCGCCCATGATCCCTCAATGCTGCGGATGTGCACCGCGACAGCATCCATATTGCGCTGCTGCGTCCATACGAAATGCTTTAGTGAAAGCACGATCACGAAGAGCCATGGCGCTATCGCCATGATCAACAGTAGTCTCCGCTCTCGGGCGGTCTGGATGTTCATTTGATCTTCATGCCCGAACGTCATGCGTGAGCGGACGCGAGCCCGAGGCGCGGGGGGTGCGTACGCAGCACCCGTGCCGCGGGTGAAGCGTACGCTCCACGCAATGGTTGGAATTCCGAAATCGTCATCTTCTCTGAGTATCTCCGCTCTTCTGTCTGATGACCATACCGATTTAGATCCGCTGTCTGCCACGGAAACGGTGCAGGCGATTGCACTGGTATATCGCCCAACTCGTCTGGCCATCAATGAGTCTCACCCCATGTGCGCATTTGCCTGGTCGCGGACACTCCGGAGCCCTTACCTGGCAGACAGCGGCGAACCCATACCTTGTTCCCTATACATTCCAACGTCAGAGGTCACCGGATTCCGAACCCGCCGCGGGTGAGGAATACGGTGAACCTCATGGTTCGGCCTATTTTATAGATAACTCCGATTGGTGTTTGTTCGTACATGTAATGATGATGCTAGCTCCGCTGAATAGTGGCTTAACCTCCGTAGTTCCGCAGACTGGACAGGCCAGGATTGTCGATTCGCGCTTCTCTTCGCATGAGGTCAAGGACAGCATTGCGATAGCTGAGTAAGTAAACAGCAGAAGTATTGAATACCTCACGACGCGCCTCCGTTCTGGGCGGGGTCTTCATTGCGTTTGTCAGTCACAAGATTCGCGGTAAAGGCGATAATCCTGTGACATCCTGGGCAGCACGCCGTTCGTGGCGCGAAAAGGTGACGCAGCCGAAAGTCTTTACTGCAATGGGGGCATCGCAGAGATGAGACTTTCATTGAGCGCACCTTCTTTTCTCTTCTTTCTTGGGCTGCAACTTCCTCCTGATGCATCTGCACAAGGGCGAAGACTACAGTAACGTCGAGGGTGATTCCGCATGACTCGCACTTCGCACCATCCGTACCGCTCAGGGCGTCCATCATTGGCCCGTACGCCATTGCGGTTCCGAGGATATCTGATCCTGTTATGGCAATTGTCGCAGCTCGAGTAATAAGCGCACTAACGCCCTCTACCGCTCTTTCACCCAGTGTTCGTTGCCATGGCGATAGGCTTGGCTTGTCACATTTTGGGCAACGGACACCGTCAAGCAGTTGACGGGCCGTAGGCTTCGACTGTGCGCTCGTCTTGCCTCTGTTTGCGTTGATGTTTGTGGCGTCGTTATTCATACACTCTCCGAATGCGGTATGACGGTATACATATGTATCCTTGTGAGTCTTGACGACGAAAATTCGCGGTCAACGGATGCGCGAGCTGTCCGCGGGGAGCTGCGTCACCCGCTTGGTCGGCACGTACACGACACCTGCATCGCAGCACTATTGCGCCGTTTTGACCGGAAGGAGTTCAGTGTTGCTGATCAACTGGAGCTGTAGTTGCGTGTATACAGCGCTTACAGGCTTTTCCAAACTGCAAACTTCACCCCCGATGGCCATGTAGAAAGCTCTGGGTGGCTTAGGATCAGGAGCAATGTGGTTGGCAAGATAGACTTTCATGTTTCCTTCTCCATGCAACTGTAGATTGAACGTCGCGAAGACGACCGTGGCTGTCGAGACCCCCGTCGGAACTGTTAAATCGTGAAATGAGAAGGCGTCGTGCGATTCTTTGCCGTCCTTTGTGAATACGAGATCACAGAATACGGTCGCCTTAATCTCTTGAGTGTCCGAATTCTCGCACTTTATATCAAATTGGGCGTAAGGTCCGAATGGTGGCGATAGCGACTTGATTGCAATTGTGGAGTTCTCCATGGAAGACACCGTGACTCTATGCGTTGCGCTGGTCACCACTTGTGAAGTGGCAATGCGCGCGACAGAGATGCAGGTTGCCGTCGCCAAGGCTATTATTCCATACTGATGTCTCATTGTGCGTCTCCTTTTTGTCTTTGTTGCCGAACGTCACGCTTCACCGGCGGCGAACCGTACGGGAACCTGCGGCGCGACAGGTGCGTAAGCAGCTGGCGTGCAGCGGGTTCGCCGTACGGTGGAAGCGATTGTTCGCTCTCCTATTTCTTGAACCGGA
>CAZCZL010000049.1:0-2675 GCA_964503315.1 uncultured Ignavibacteriales bacterium
GTAACAGTTTAGCCGTTTGAAGTTGATGTTGGTGAATATTGAGGTTGTGTATTATGACGATGGCCGTTGACTACAGCGCGAAGGGCATGGGTCATGGCCACGGCGACCGTTGTGAAGCTCGACATTGCTTTGGGACCGCAGCTCACGCGTGCTCAGGCGGCGCGGATTGCCGCGCAGGGCAAGGAGGCGGTGATTTTCGCAATGCTCGAATTGGCAGCGGGCTGGGCGCGGGCCGAAGGGCTGCGCTGTCGCGTCGATTCGCCCGCCACGCCTTCGGGGATGGTCCCCACGCACCTGAAGCCGCCGGCCAAAAAGCGGGGCAAAACGCCGGGCCGCAAGCCGGGCCACCCCGGGGCGCGTCGCAAAATCCCGGACCGCATCGACCAGCGCAAGACCCATCGCGCGCCTTGCTGTCCCTACTGCCGAGGTCGGCTGAAGCGCTGCGACAACGCCCGCACACGCTATACGGAAGATATTCCCGAAGACATCCAGTCGGTGGTGACCGAGCACACGATCCACCGCGACTGGTGTCCACGCTGTCAGAGGCAGGTCGAGCCGAGGGTTCCCGACGCGTTGCCGGGCAGCCAGATCGGCAACCGCACGCTGGTTTTGTCGTCCTGGCTGCACTACGGGCTGGGACAGACCTTGGACCACATCGTGGAAGTGTTCAACTGCCACCTCAAGATGCCCGTCACGCCGGGCGGCCTGCAGCAGAAATTCTACCGCCTCCAGGAAGTCCTGTTTCCCTGGTACGAGCAGATTCGAGACGAGTGTCTCTCCTCGGCGGTGCTGCACGGCGACGAGACCGGCTGGCGAATCAACGGTCGAGGCCACTGGCTGTGGTGCTTCAGCCAGCCGCGGGCCACGTACTACATGATCGATCGCCAGCGCGGCCGCCCGGTGTTGGCCAAGTTCTTTCGCCGCGCCTTCGCCGGCACACTGGTCACGGACTTCTGGGGCGCGTACAACGCGGTCGTGTGCTCGCGGCGGCAAGTCTGCCTGGCTCATCTGCTGCGCGACCTCAAGCACGTCGAAGCGTACAAGCACCCGTCGCCAGAATGGCCGAAATTCGCCAAGAAACTGCGCCGTTTGATCCGCGACGCGCTGCGACTGAAGAACAAACAAAGCCAGCTCGAACCGGCCACCTACCGGTCGCGCCGCGACCTTCTGCACGCCAGGCTCGATGCACTCATCGCCGCCGATTGGAAGGACCGGCAAGCGGCCCGGCTGCTGAAGCGGTTTCGCCGCCATCGCGACCATCTGTTGACCTTCTTGGACGATCCGGCCGTCCCGGCCGACAACAATCATGGCGAACGGGCCATCCGTCCGGCGGTCATCATTCGCAAGAACACGTATGGCAATCGAAGCCGGCGCGGCGCGGACACCCAAGCCGTGCTGATGAGCATCTACCGAACTTTGAAACAACGCGGTCACGATCCTCTCGCCACGATTACCGATGCTTTGAGCGAATATCTCACAACTGGAAAACTACCTGCCTTGCCACCGTAACAACTTCAAACGGCTAAACTGTTACAAACAGTCGAATTAGGCGATTGTCAGCGAGGTTCTTCGGAAATCGCGCCATCCGCGTCTCGGAGAGACGCGGCTACAAAGGTTGGGTGGCCGAGTGGTTTAAGGCACCGGTCTTGAAAACCGGCGTGCGGGAAACCGTACCGGGGGTTCGAATCCCTCCCCAACCGCTTTTCGTTTTGTAACGTATCGCGGGTCTTCGCTTTTGTCGGCAATTTCAGTGTGTGTTAGTTTGGGTTGCGAGTCGCCGCGAGTCGAAACGGCCGCCGACTGCTTCGGATTCTGCTTCGCCTTGGAATCGTCACTTGCGGCGCGGGCGAAGTGGTCATCGGTCGTTTGGAAGTAGTGCTTGCGGGCAATGTCTTCGCTGTTGCCCAACCAGTCGCAAACAACGTGCGACGGGAATCGTTCGGCCAGTTCCGTTTGCCGTGAACTCCGCAAGTTGTGGAACAACCGCGGCCACGGCGTCAGGCTAGCGCGTTTGACGATCTTCTCAAAGGTTGTACGCAGGTTGCAATTCCGCCAGCCGGCCTTGCCTTGCGCACTCGCCCGCATCCGTTCATCAACCACGTACACCGTGTCCTTTCGGCAGGCCTGTATGAATTGTTTTAGCTGAGCTGCTATCGTTGCTGTGTTGCTGGTTTCTTTTTCGGGAGGACAGCGATATGCGTGGGAAGAAGAGCTTGAAGCTTCCCTCAGGCTTGGCGGGCGCCGAGCGGCGGTTCACCACGTGGCGCCGGACGCGCAAGCCTGGAGTGCGGATTCCCGAACGGCTGTGGGCGTCGGCGGTGAAGTTGGCGGCGACGTATGGTCTGCACCCGACAGCATCAGCGCTGCGGCTTGATTACTATTCTTTGAAGAAGCGCCTCGAGCGCGCCACCACCGCCCCCAGCAAGCGTCAGGCGGAGTGCGGACCGCCATTCGTCGAGTTGACCGCTCCCGGTGCTAGCGGGCTGCGGGAATGGTCGATCGACTTCGAGAACCCTGCCGGCGCAAGAATGCACGTGCGTGAGAAGGGAGGCGACGCGCTCGACGTGGTGGCCCTGGCGCGCGGCTTCTGGAACGGTGAGTAACATGCTCCAGATCACGCGTGAGCGTACACCAGAACCATGGTTGACGGCCGTGGTAGCCTGCGGGTGAATCTC
>CAZCZL010000050.1:0-2547 GCA_964503315.1 uncultured Ignavibacteriales bacterium
CACATCCCCGCCGATCTGCTCTGCGAGAGCTGCGCGGGTCTGGTCTGCCGCGATCTCACGGGTAACAGCACCTACATCCTGCCGCCCGATCTCGCGGGTCATTGGTTGAACGAAACCCAAAACTAAAGAAAGGAGAATGCCATGATCGAATTCTTGCTCACCATCAAAGACTTCTTCCTCAATTTGTTCACCGGCGGGAAGTGGTCAGAATATCAAGGCGACCGGCGCGATTACGTCGTAAAGGAATAAACGCCATGCCGAAACCTACTTCGCCTTCACGCATCGAAACAATCTATCAATACATCGTACAGCATAAACGCGAACACGATGGGAACAGTCCCAGCATCCGCGAGATCATGGGCGCCTGTGAGATTCCATCTCCGAGCGTGGCGAAGTATTACCTCGACATCATGGAGACCCGCAACATGATCCGACGCGGCGACGATAAAGGCAAGTCGCGTCGGATCGAAGTGATCGGCGGCGCATGGACGATGCAGTCATGACCCGCCGCAAATCCAAACTCCAGAACGCCATCAAACCCATCGCCGTGTCACCGACCGCTGACCAGCGCGACCAAGCCGCATACGCGCTCGACCTGCTCGTCAAATCTTTATACAGGAGATTGCCATGCAACAACTCACAGCCTCATTCGGACCGTGGACCGTCAGCATCCCCAGCGATGGCGGCGAGTGCGGAATCCTCAACCGCAACGGCGACGTGATCGCCCTCGTGCAAGAGATCGGCGACGCGGGCATCATGGCGGCGGCAAAAGAAATGTTCGAGGAACTCATCAACATTCACGAGATCGTCAACGACGACCAGCCCCGCAAAAAGAGCCGCATCGAAGACGCCATCTCGCGCGCCGTGCAAAAGGTCGCCGCCGAATCGGACATCGGATGAAAGCCCTCGTCCACCGCTTTCTCAACTTCATGGAGGTCGCCCCCGCCTATATCGCCATCCCGTTTCTCCCGCTCGTTGCTTTACTGTACGTGTACGCAAAACTCAAGAATACATTGAAAGGAAACTCATGACCAAGAAAATATCTATCGAGAAACAAATCGCCCGCAAGATCGTGCAGGCGCTCGGCTTGAAGAAGAGCGCCAAGAATAACCCCGACTGGGCGCGGGTAGACGAACCCGATTTTATCCTGCCGTCGCTGATGTATTACGTGATCGGCATCCCGCTTATCTCCGCGCTCGCCGTGTTCGCCTATACCACGCTGAACGGATCGCTCGCCGATACCATTGCGCGCCTGCTCATGCCGTTGGCTGGCTCGTTCGAGGAACGCTTGGCGCTGTTAGCCGCGGGCATCGTGATCATGATCGGCTTGATGGTAACGCTCTTCGCATCCATCACGCATAAGCCCGACGGCGACGATATAGTCGAAATGCTTTCCGATCTTGACGAGAACGCGCAATCGCATATTACCGCGGTCGAGGAGAGCATCAACCAAAGGATAGACGCTTTGATTGCCGATGGTCCTGTCCTCATGACTTCGCATGAAGACATCGCCGAAGAGATCGGAGAAACAAAATGATGGACTGGCTCAACTCACTGCCGCTCATGATCAAACTTGTCTCGCTGTTGTTCTGCGTGGCAGGCTTGTTCATCCTCTTCGTCACGCGGAAACGATCATGACCTTCAAGTTCTCGCAACGTGTGACCACGCCCAAAGGCGAGGCGGTCTTCATCGGCTACTTCACCGACGGCGTCACCGCGCAAGTCTCGCGTTCCGCCTCGGTGAAGGAATACTCGCGTGAAGAATGCGAGCGCCTCAAGCCATCGGTCGCAGACATGACCGCGGGCGAATACGAAACGTGGCGAACGAACACGCACATCACCGTCAACGAAGTGTACGCTGTGACTGATCTCTCGCCCGCCCCCGAACACGCGCCGCGCCGCGCGCGCACAAACACTCAACCCGTCGAACCCGAACCCGAACTCGAAACGGAACCCTCGCTATGAAAAAGCAACTCCTCGTTCTATTCCTACTCTCGCTCGTTGCCATCTCTGCCTGCGCGCCCGATCCTCGCAAAGAGGCTCAGGCGTATGCCATCAAATCGGAAGCCGATCAACAAGCATTGAACCAAGAGCAGACGAGAAAGCAAGTCGAGGAGTTGCACAATCTCAACGTGGAGCGAGAAGAGGAGTTGTACGATCTCGAAGTGGAGCGCGAACAACTCGACATCCAAAAAGACCGGGCAACCGCCGCCGTGTGGAACAAGATCGCCGATACGTTCCTCACCTCCATCGCCGCCATGTTCCTCATCCTGCTCACGTCGGTTGTCTACGAGGTCACGCGCGCGAACCGAGGCATCAGCGACGCCATCACCATCGCCGCGCTCAACCGCGCGAACCTGATCCCGCTCAACCCGACCACGCGCCAATTCCCGCTGTTGATCAAACAGGTCAGCACGTATCGGTTCGCCGTGTACAACCCGAACGATGGAAGCGTTACGCTTCTCGATGAACGTAACCCGGCGGACCGACAGAAGATCGCGGCGGCAAGTCTCACGCAAGTGAGCGGCGTGCTTGCCTCCGAAGCGCG